>NZ_CP123622.1:2145000-3345000 GCF_029873255.1 Pigmentibacter sp. JX0631
AGTATTTTTCTCCAAGGGCAAAAATTTTTCAACCCTAAATTAGCAATTTCCTTAAAAGGGGAATTTTATTATGTTGCAAAGAAAACATATAATTATTACTATAATGGAAATTCAAATGGTTATTCAAAAACAGATCCAGCTTATTCAGTAGATGGTCAATTAAGAATAGATTATATAGCTATAGAAAATTCATTTACATTATTTTCTTCATTTAATTATGGCTATGAATTTGAAAATAAAAGCTATTCATCAAATGGCTCAGCATCAAATAATAAAAATATGTATTCTACAGCAATTGCTTTAGGAACAACTTATTTGCTATGATTATAAGACACTTTTAACAACATCCTTAAAAAATAAATTGTGAAAATATAGTATAAAATTATTAAGAATTTTCTTGTTACTATAATAATCCAAATAGAGTATTGTCAAAATAATCCTTTTTCTACTGATTACTGCTAAATTAAACCTTAGCTTTCATTTGGCATCAGTTTGAAAGATTCAGGAAGCCCAGGAGTAGTTGTAAATTGGTTTGCTGCAATTCTATATATTGTTTTATACCCTGACTCTTCCCAAATTTTTTTTAAAACATATACCATTTTAGGATTATGTTCTTCTTTTTCAACATAGGCACTTTCTATAATATTTTTCCAATATTTAGAAATATTATTATCGCTAAAATCATCAAATTTATTGCAATATTTATCAATTAATTGATTAAATTCATTTTTGTTTGGCATTGTCACCATAGCAAATAGAATACAATTCATACCAATCCAATAATTTTTTAAACACTCTTGCTCTTCTTCTTTATTTAAATAGAAAGCAATTTCTTTTAATGCATGAAGAGAAGTTAAAAGATGGAGAACTACAAAATTGCATGAATAGTGAAGATAAATTAAGGTAGTTAAGTAAAATAATTCATTCCATGATTCTTCCGTTGATAAATTACTTATCCATGCTTGTTCTGAATAAATTAACGGATGACCATACTTAAGAACTGTCGCTATTCTTAATTGTGTTCCTGAACGTTTTAACTCGGGATGGAAATTAAAATTGTTTTCTTCCTCTTCTTTTTTTAATATGGAATCAATGTAATTTTTAAATTGTAGAGGATCTTTATCAATTTCATCTAGGATATTTAAAAAAGAATTTATTGGAGAATTAAAAACTTCAGACTCTTCTTTTAAAACTTTTTCAGGATGGCATGATATAAATGAAAAGCACAAGTAGGCTAGTCCTTCAGTGATCATACATTTATTTTTAATGTCTAAACCCCAACCTAAATGGATTGCTGCATGAGTTAATGAGCTAACCCAACCAGGGAGTAAATGTGGTAAATATTCAGAAAGAACTCTATTTAATCCATGTATTTCAATTTCAGATTTAAAAAATTCATAATAAGAAGTATAACTTGTCCTTTTTCCTAAATATTCTTTCCAATTTTGTTTAGTTATATGATGCCTTGAAATTTTTGGTGGTTCTAATCCACAACCATATGTCGTACATTCAATATATTCAAAATAAAATTTATTTATTAAATTTATGTCTGCTGAAAGTCTAGCAAGAGCAACTACAGCATGTTTATTATGATTAGATAAGTGTCCATTAAATTCAATATGATTTGAGATGTCATTAAGTAGATCTGGAACCGTTTTTAAACTTCTGTTACTATTAATATTAATTATATTTTCCATAGCTACTTCCTATATGTTTATTTGATTTTTAAACTTTGCTTTAAAAAAGGTAATTTTTCTAATTTGGATAAATAAATTCCTGTTATAATTAATATGATACCAATAATTTGTGCAAAAATAGAGATTTTATTTTTGAAATTAAAGTCTAGCAAAACGCTAGAAATCATTTGTCCACTTATGACAAGTAAAGCTGTTTTTACTGCTCCCATTTTCGTAAATACATAGCTATTTAATGTTACAAATAAAGCTCCAAAAACTCCGCCTAATAAATATAATAAAGGTATTATGGTCGTATAAAAATATTTGTAGCTATCTAAGAAATAAAGGAGAAGGCTTAAAAATAAAAAACCACCTAAATGATTCCAAAAAGAAGCCTTTAGCGGTCCAACATAAAAACTTAATTTTCCATTAATAGATCTACTTGTACCAATTATAATACCATTTAATATAGCAAGGAATATAAAATATGTCATTGCTTAAGTCCTAAAATTAATAATGAGCCAACTTCCTGTTAAAATGAGGAATATAACGAAAAAATCTTTTAAATTTACAGATTTTTTAGTCGTGCCAAATAATCCAAAGAGGTCTGAAAAAATTCCAAAAATAATTTGCCCAACTAGCATTAAGGATAAAGTACCAGAAAGACCTAAAGTTGTATTAACTGCAATTACTGCTAAAATTACTGTGAAAGCCCCCGGAATTCCTCCAAAGTAACTCCAGAGAGGAATCTTCTTCAGAGGCTCTTTTTCAATTTTATTAACAATAGAATTTAAGTATATAATAAGAATAGCAGTTAGCGTTCCTATTCCGTGGGCTGTCCAAGAAGCAAATAGAGGAGAAGTTATTTTTGCTAAATGACTATTAAAATTAATCATCAAAGTAAGAACAACGCCAGCAAGTAATCCAAGAATCCATGAAGGTGAAAGAGTACTTTTCATTTTATTTCCGTAAGTTTTGTTTTAGTATATATTGAATTACTGAATTAAAATTATCAGAAATAAGTTCAGGCTCTGCGGTTTCTAATTTGCTTTTATCATGAATCCCATAGGTTACACCTAAGCTACGTAGTCCAGCATCTTTTGCCATAAGTAAATCATGCGTAGTATCGCCAATCATAAAAGAATTTTTGGGTTCTAACTGTAATTTTTCGATAACAAGTAAACCCATTTCTGGATGAGGTTTTGGCTGTTTGACGAGATCTGCTCCAACTATTAATTCAAAATAATTAAGTAACTCTGCAGCAGATAGTAAATTATTTGCACTTTTTAAATATTTACTAGTAGCAATTGCCAATATATATCCACGCTCTTTTAAGTTGGTAAGTCCTTCCACAACACCTGGAAAAATAAGGTTTTTAGCTTTGGGCAAAACTATTTCATTAAATGCTTTGTGGTAGTTTTTAATTGCTAAAGAAATAAGTTCATTTCCTAATTCAACATTAAGAAGTGATGCAAATGCCTTTTCTAGAGGAAGTCCTATTGTATTTCTAATATCTAGAACACTTACATCACTATAATTTAAACATTTTAAAGAATATAAAAATCCTTCAACAATTCCTGCAGGGGTATCGATTAGTGTTCCATCTAAATCAAAGATAACTCCATTATTCATATATGTCATTCTCATTTAAATTGCTAAATATTAATTTAACATTTGATTTTGTAAATAATTCATATGTGCTTTTGCTAATTTTCCAGCTAATTCTGCAGTACTAATTAATACAGACATATTTGCTTTTACGGTTTTTCCTGCAGTCGCTTGAGCAACAGCTTTCATTAAATAAGGAGTAGCCATTGGTCCTTTAATTCCTGCGTGTTCTGCTGCAATCATTGCTTTATTAATTATGTCTTCAACCTCTTCTCTTGCAATAGCATCTTCAGTATTTATTGGGCTTGTTATTACTACAGAACTTTTATTTCCTAATTCCCAATGCTTTTCAATAATTTTTGCTATCACTTCTTCATCATCGATTCTGTGCGGGCTTTTTATTCCACTAGATATGCAATAAAATGCAGGAAAATCATCGGATTTATAAGAAATAATTGGAATGCATTGTGTTTCTAAATATTCCATAGTTAGATTTAAGTCTAAAATATTTTTCGCGCCAGCACAGACAACAGCAACTTTTGATCGGGTAAATTGAATTAAATCTGCTGAAATATCCATACTAGTTTCCGCTCCTCTATGTACTCCTCCAATTCCGGCAGAAGCAAAAAATGGAATTTCAGCTAAATCACATGCAACCAGTGAAGAAGCTACTGTTGTCGCGCCAAGACCTTTATTTGCTAAGATAACTGGAATATCTCTGCTACTAACTTTTGGAATTCCTTTAGTCGAAGCGAATTGCTCTAATTCTTCATTATTCATTCCAATTAAAAAATGACCGTTTTTAAGACTGATAGTTGCTGGAATACTTCCTGATTCACGAATTACGTTTTCGATTTTTTGGGCAGTTATTAAATTTTCAGGAAAGGGTAGACCATGCGCAATTACAGTAGATTCAACTCCAACAACTGGCTTTTGATTTTGCAATGCATCAAGTACTTCTTCACTGTATTTAAGCAAAGGATGTTTTTTTATTTTCAACATATTTTACCTCTTTCATTAATAATTTGGCTGTTTGTGTAGTAAATTTTTTTTTTCTATAATTTCCGGTTTGTAAACTTCTTTAAACCAATTTTCTTTCTCTATTTCTTCAAATGAAATTGAAATAACATTTTCAGAGCAATTTAAATTTCTTGAAATTGTTTGAATGATATCTAAAGTAATTTTGTCCCTCTGCTCTTTGCTACTTGAGGGAAAATGTTTTATTATAATATGCGGCATGTTTCACCAAACTTTTTAGTTAATTGTAGTTCATTTGTAGTATTTTTTTTTTGTTTCTTCAAGTTAAAAATTAAAATTTTCTTCTTGAAGAATGGAATAATGATCTAATGGTATATTTTTAATAATAATATTATCTTTCAAATGTAATAAATCTCTTTCAAAATTAGAAATATTGTCACCTTGTGTTAAGAAAATTTTGATAGGAGCTTTAATAATTTTATTTGTTAATTTGTTTGTCGAAATAAAATTATATGTTGATTTTACTAATTCTACTATCCGTTTTGCCATTTGATAATCAAAAGCATTATTATTAGTTAAAATAAAATTAATAAATAGTTCTTCATTATAGCAATTATTTATACATATTTCTAATAATGGCGTATTAACTTTGCCAAAGAATACAGAAAATAAAATTGCAATAAATTTTTTATTTTTGAAAGAAGCTATTTCTCCAAGTGTATTTGAATCAAGTACTGAATTTTTTATACTAGGCATCCCTGGAGCTATTAATACAACTTCAGATACTTCTTCTCCTAAGCTTTCTAACAAGTAACAAGTTTCATATGCCAGTTGAGCGCCAAAAGAATAACCCCAAAGCTTATATGGCCCAGTAGGTTTAATTTTCTTTATTAATTCCAGATCTTTTTTGCTCATTTCTTCTATAGAATTATATGGCTTTTCATTTTCATTCAATCCATATGATTGTATACCATAAAATGTACACTCTGATTTTATTGATTTACTTAAATTTTTTAAATTTAAACAAAATCCACCCAACCCAGGCCAGCAAAAAATTGATTCATTTTCTTCTTTTTCATTTAAATTAATAATTCTATTTAATGTTTTTATGTTTCTGGATTTAATAAATTCAGTTAATTTATCAATGCTTTTATATTCAAAAAATGATTGAATTGGAATATCGATATTAAATTCATTTTTTAATCTTTTTAGTATTTTAATAATTGTTATTGAATTTCCACCCAATAAGAAAAAATTATCTGTTACTGAAAACTCTTTTATTTTAAGTTCGTCAATCCATATTTGATATATAATTTCTTCAAGATCACTTCTTGGTTTTATAATGCTTGTTGATTTTATATCTATATCTATTGTCTTTAAATACTCAGTATCTATTTTACCGTTTGCTGTCAGAGGAATTTTCTCTAAAGTAACTATTTTATTTGGAATCATGAAATTAGGTAATTTCTTTTTGAGATCTTCTAAAATAATTTCGATAGGACCTTGCATATGAACTGAGTCTTCTTTCATTCCCATATCTTTTTTTTGCTCAAGACTTATCGAACCACCGAGACAAAAATATGATGCACTTTCTTTACTAAGACCTAATATTTTTTCTAATTTAAGAGCCGTTGGTAAACTATGTCCAGATTTAGAACTATAGCCAGAGGACATTAATCCAATATTGATATCATTCATTTGAAGATGTTGTAAATATCTACCTAAATCAATGTATTGGTGCCAGCTAGACTTTTTATTAATTAAACTAATTCCAAATTGTGATCTTTGATAAACAATTTGATTAATAGCAATAACTTCATTTTCTAAAACATAATCACTAGATACTTTGTTTAGTTTATTTTGTTTTATTTCGTATAGGCCAGTTTCAAGTTGTTTGAAATAATTATTTTGATTTTGAAAATAAACTTCAATATCTTTAAATTTATCTAAATTATTGTTTGAAGTTACTTGATACGATCCTAAATAGATATAGTCTGTATTTAAATTTAAGGTATTTAGTATATTAGGATCATACTCAGTATTTGTAATTTCAAGTCCAAATTTAGGCAATATTTTATCAAATACTCCTAATATATGCCCCGTTTCAAACTCTAATACCTCTGAAACATTTAGTTGATAAACATTTTCTATTGCAGATTTTTTACCGATAAAATGGATTTTTAAATAATTTTCTTTTCCGGAATGAATATTACAAAAATTAAAGAGTTTATGATCTACAGGATGATAGTAATAGCATCCATTATTAATAAAGCTTAAATTATTGCATTCCAAGTACATTTGAGTCGCATAAAGAGCTCCAGGGGAAGCGTAAGAATATTTTGGTAAAAGTCTTTCGGAGCTTTTATATTTACCAAAATATCTAAGAATTTCACTGAAGTTATCAAATGACAAATCAGAAATAAATTTTTTAACGGAATTTTTTGCAGTCTGAAAATCAGAAATCAATTTAAAAATACTTTCATTATTCAGAATATTTCCATCAAAATACCGGTAACTTTTTCTTGAAAAAGTAAATTGCATCATTTCTTCAGTTGGAGTTTTATAGTTTAAGGAATATGCGCTTTTTAATTCTAGATCATTTTTACTATGAATCCCATTTTCTGCTAATTGCATTAAAACCTGGTGTTTATTTTCTTTACTAATGTGATGAGGTGAAAATTTTCCTTGATCCATTAAAACAGCTTCATTGGTATTTAATTCAATAAATGCTATTAGATAATCACTATTGTATTGTTTTTCATTTTTAACAATTACTGCAGCATGTTTAATCCATTGATTCATTTCAATTGTAGCTTTAATTTCATCCAACTCTATTCTATACCCTCTTAGCTTTATTTGATTATCAGCTCTGCCGCAGTATAAATATGATCCATCGTCTATTAGTCTTACCAAATCTCCAGTTTTATAAAGAATTTTGTCATCTTTAGTCATTGAAAAAGGATTTGATAAAAATCTTTCATTAGTAGTCATTAAGTTGTTTAAATATCCTTGACCTACTCCTTTTCCAGCAATATAAAGTTCTCCAATTTCTCCTATTGGGGTGATTTCTAAGTTTTTATCCAATACATAGTAATACATATTTGAAATAGGTTTACCTATTGAAATTATATTTTCATAGGTGTCTAATTTTTTAATATTTATATTAAGCGCTGAAGAATTTATGGTACATTCTGTAGGGCCATACAGATTTATAAAATTGCAAAATTGAATTTCTTTTGATGCTTTAGAAATCAGTGATTTATTTAAAGCTTCTCCACCTACGAAAAGATGTTTTAAAGTATTACATGATTTTAATTCTTTTGTATCTAGCAATCCTTGGAGAAGAGTTGGGACACATTGTAAAGTATTTATTTTATGCTTATTAATATAAGATATTATTTTTGCAGGATCCATGTAACTATACGAGTCAGTCAGAACAACTTGTGAGCCACAAGCCAAAGATAATATTTCCCATTGTGCAGCATCAAAACTTATTGGAGTTTTTTGAAGTATTATTGAATTACTATTAATACTTTGATTTTTTTCTAACCAATCCATCTGATTTAAAATATTCTCATGATTTATCATAACTCCTTTTGGATTGCCTGTACTTCCGGATGTGTAAATGACATAGCATAAGTCTTCACTTTTTATATTATTGGGTTCTAGTAAATGATTTATTTCAAATTTTTCTGCAAAGTTATCTGAAAATGATTCACTTAAAATTATATTTTCTACTGAATTGACCAAACTACCTATCTTTTTGGATAATTTTTTAGACGTAATAATATTTGTTACATTACTATTCTCAAGCATATATTTTATTCTATTATCAGGATACTCTATAGATAGAGGTAGGTAAGACGATCCAAACGATATTATTCCCCATATGCTAGTAATTATGTCAAGAGGGTTTTCCAAATAAACAGCTATAATTTGTTTATTACTAGAAATTATTTTGTTTAAGCGTCTTTTAATATTTAAGATATATTTAAGAAAATCTTCATAGGTATAATTGACATCATTATATGTTACAGCATTTTTTTCAGAATATCTGACACAATTAATTAAAAGTTTGGAAAAAATATTTTTTTTATTTAAAATTTCTTTGTGTGAATTTTCAAATTTGCTTTCTTCAAAATTTAAATTATTTTCAATAATTCTATTTATTATATAAAGGTTTTCACCTTCTAATTGGCTATTTATTTTTTGCAAGATTAACCTCTTTTTGTTTTAATTATTTGAATAATGTCTTAAATATTTTTCCTTGTAAAGAGGGAATTGAAGATAAATTTTAATTCATAAAGTTTACTAAATAATTTTAATTAAATTTATTATATTGTTAATTAAAATTAAATTTATTTACACATTTTTAAATATTATATTAATTTTTGTTATTTAATTAATTTTTTAATATTCTATTTTTTTAAATTACAAAAAAAATAAATTAAAAAATATTTTTTTGATGCGAATTATAATTGCAAATTATTCGTTAATATTATTAATTCTAATAAAAAAAATAATGGGCAAAAATTTATTACCTTTAGTTTAACTAACTAGTTACAGCTTTGCCCTGGTCCAGCTGGCATTTTGCAGCTACTACAACATCCTTCGCCACCATTTATGGATACACAAGTAGAGCAATAAGCTACTAAAATCCATCCGGCAGCGCACCATCCGCTACAGTTACAGCAAACAGCCTTTGACATTGGATTTCCCAATAATTTGTTTGGATCTTTCGGATCTTGATAGTCACTAAATAAAGTTAAACACGCGTCTAATTTTTTTGTAGTAATTTGTGAGCTATTTTTTTTTGCATTTTCAATTATCAATTTCTTACTTTCTTTTGAGTTGACTGAGTCTAGTTTTTTTGTAATGTCACTTCCAAGAACCCATCGAAAGCATTCTTGAATTTCGGTAAAAGCAAAAGAATTTTTTTGAGCAAGAAAAAATAGTGCTATGATAATAAAAAAGTTAAAATTTTTCATATATATTCCTTTTTATTTAAATATATATGAAATGATTAATATCTTTATTTTATGTCAAATATTTGACAAATAATTATTTATAATTCATTTTTCTAGGAGCAATAAATAATGATCGATTAATCCAGATCCTTCATGAATAGGAGTGTCATGACCAGAGATTATATAAGATATTTTAAATTTAACTTTTTTAATTTTTTAGGATATTCATCCAAATTAGCATAAGACAAATTACCAAAATTTTCTTTTAATATACAGTTACCATATAATACTTCTTCTTTCGCAAAATAGATAAATATTTCGTCTTTTGTATTTGATGGAACAAGATATATTGATTTTACTTTGCCGTCTTGAAGTTGAAAATTATTTGGCATAATTTTAGTAGGAAAAATATATAGTAGTCTAGGATAATCAGGAATTTATTTTTTAATAAAATCTAATGCTAAAAAAAGAAATGCATTTTAATTTAGAATTCAAAAGTTACAGTTTTTTAAGTATGCCACCATAAATTTTGCCATTTAACTTTCCATTGTTCTCAAGAATAACTGTACCATTTCCATCTTCAAATAAAATGTCACCATTGACTGTGCTATTATCAATGTACACATATTTTTTATTGAAAAAACTGAAACTCGATTTTTTAATAATAATTTCTTTAGTTTTTGTTTTATTTGTAATTTTAACTTTGTTTGATTCGACAAATATTGCCTTATTAAATGTTGAATTTTCTGCATAAAAATATCCTTTAACATATATTTTTCCATTTATGACAGAATTTTCTTCAAATCTAACAGCTCCATCATTTGTAAAATTATTTAATAAAACATTGTATCCTTTAAAGTTTCCACTTCCTTTATAGTCATCACAGATTAATTTTTTTGATACAAAAGTGCCAGAGTTATTAATATTTTTTATATTAATTTTATCTCCATAAAATGCTCCAGAACCATTAAATATTTCTGCTGTTAAGTTATCAGCTGTGAAAGAACCTGAGCTATTTATGCTCTCAACGAAAACATTTTGAAAATTACTTTTACCACTATTAATATAGTTCTTTTTTATTTTTATGTTAATAAGTTTGACAGAACCTGAATGATCAATGCATTCAATTTCGGAATTACTTAACTCTATTGCTCCCAGAGAATTTATGCAAGCAAATGCAGAGCAATGCAAATAGATAAACACCAGTGCAACAATAAATTTACAATATAGATTTTTCATTTTTCACCTAATTAAAAAAAGTCCTCTAATTAACTAAGAAAAAAAATATGTAATGTCAATATTATTTTTTGGATTGAAAATAAAATAAAATTAATAGAATACATTTTTAAATTTCTAAAAAAATAGATTTCTGCTTACCATAATTGAAGTAATAATTTTATCCAACTTTGTAAAGTTAAATTATTTAGCAACGACTCCAGCCACAAGAATTACAAGTAATACAGCCAGCTTGATGAATAAGAGTATCTTTTTGGCAATTAGGACAATTTTCACTAATCAATTTACTTCCTTCTGGGATATATTTTTTTAGCACCCGGCAAATTGCTTTTGCAAAGGTTGTCAAATCTCCTTCTGATTTTTGCAGTTGCTGTTCAATAAATTTTATATCAATACCGTGCCTTAAATTAAGAGAAACAAGGCGAGTGATTGCATTTTCACAACCATTGTTTTCAAAATTTTCTTTAATATTTATTTTTTGCAATTTTTTACTTTCATTAATAATTTCTAAAAAGTAAATACCTTTTTTATTTTTAAATATTTTACCTGTTTGATGATCTTGAGAAATTATTTTTTTCTTATATACTCCGCAGAATACTTCATAAGGATTACCATCAAGTAGACCAATAAGAACTACCCAATTTTGTGCTGCTACCTTTATATAATGGATATCACAATCAAGTAGTTCTGGTCTTTTAAAGGTCGCAAATTTAGATATTTTACTTTGATTAGAAGAATCAATATTATTTAATACTCCTTCTCTACTTTTATCTCGATATACTGTAACGGACTTCAAATTTTTTTCCCAAGCATTAAAATAGATATTTTTTACATCATCAATGGTAGCAGTACTAGGTAAGTTATAAGTAACTGAAATACCACTATCAATATATTTATAAATTTCTGCTAATAAGTTTATTTTATCTATAGAATTTATATTTTTCTCAGGAATTTTATCCCATGCTGCAAAAACCCATTCTTCTGATTTTATAAGTTCATCAATATTTTCTTTAGTTGGTTCAATATTTTTTCTTTTTAATTCATTTAAAACACAATTATCATAAATAAAGTGAGATCTATATTCACCTGTTAAAACACGTTCTTTTCTTTCATGATAAGGAGCAAATGCGGGTTCGCAGCCACTACCTCCAGCGCTTACAACCATTGATAAAGTACCAGTGGGAGCTATTGAAAGGCAACATACGTGCCGCATTGAAGAAAAATCACTTTCTTTTAGATTTGTTAATTTAATAAGTCTTTGAATAAAAGGACTTTTTAAAAACCACTGTGACGAGAATTCAGTGAAATTTCCACGTTCTTTACCTAAATTAATTGAAGTTCTGTAAGCTGTTTCGGAAAAAACACGCATTATATTAGAAACTATTTCTATACTTTCTTTTGAACAATATCTTACTTTATTTTTTATAAACCAATCATAAAGTCCTGTGAAACCGAGACCAATTCTAGTCATAGATTTTAATTTATCACGTTGAACAGGATGCGGTGATCTATTTTCATTATATTCTGCTAAAATAACATTATCTAAAAATCTAATTCCAAATTCAACTCTTTCTATTAACCAGTCTTCCCATTTCTCACTATATAAAGGCATGTTGTAAAAATTTATTGAAGACAAGACACAAGTATTATATGGATCTAACTTTTGTTCAGAGCATCCATTAGTTGAAACAATGTGATATTTTTTATTTGGGTGATAGTTACTATTAGACCAATATTCGCTTGAATCCCAAAATTCTATTCCTGGCTCTCCTGTTTTCCAGGCTTGAAGTGCAATTTGATTGAATAAATCATTTGCTAAAACTGATTTTTGAATTGAAATTTCTGGGCCTGGAGAATTATCTAGTAATATTCTTTTTCCTACTTTAATTTTTTGATTTTTCCTTTCCCAAATTAAATTTATCTTTTTATTTTCTGCAACTGCGTCCATAAATTCATTATCAACTTTTACAGAAATATTTTGGGAAGAAAGTTTTGTAATATCGGATTTACAAGAAATAAATTCGGGGCTATCAGGATGATAAATCCAAATATCTGGTTTAGTGGCTCCTCTTCTATTTTCTGCTCCTATAATTTGCATCGCTGAATCATATACTGTGAGAAAACTTACAGCACCTGTGCTTGTTTTTGCGCAATTATTAGTTTGTGCGCCTCTTGGTCTTAAACCTGAGATATCAATGCCGTTACCTTGGCCATATGATGCAATTCTACTCCAATTTTTTAGTGATTCGCCAAAAATGTCTTCAATAGAATCATTAACTGGTTCTTGAGTTGTGCAATTTACAAAAGAAACTTTACGATTAATATTACCCGCTCCACGCCATATGCCTCCAGCAGGGCTAAAATCTTTTTTGCAAATATATTCTATAGTTTTATTTTTCATAATAGAATAATATTTTGTGTCGTATTTATTAACTTCATGAGCGACTCTTTCGATCGCCTCTTGAAAAGTTTCTTTTTCCACTTTTCCAGTTTTTTCAATAATTTTATCATGACAATATTTGGCTTCAATAATATTTTTATAAATATCAGAAGAAAATTCATATTTTAAAGTTTTATTCATAGCCTGCTTCTTTTAAAAAAATTCCTTCCGAGCAGTTTAGTATTTAAATTGCTCAAATTTATTTTAGATTAAATTATTAAATTTTGAAACTTTAAATTACTGGAGTCGTTTTACCTTTTTCATCGATAGCAACCATTGTAAAAATACCACTAACTGCAACTTCCCTTTTATTTGTATACATTTGTTCAACATAAATTTTAACTTCAACTTTTACACTTTTTGTTCCAACATAAGTAACAATTCCATAAATATCAGCAAAAGTTCCAGCTGGTATTGGTTTTTGAAAATCAGTTTTATCTAAAGAAACAGTAACCATTTTTTTTCTTGAAAAACGAGTTGCAGTGATAAAAGCAACTTCATCCATCCAGTTTAATGCAGTTCCTCCAAATAAAGTATTATAATGATTAGTTGTGTCGGGAAATACGCATTTTATCATCCTTGTTTCTGAAAAATGTATTCTTTCTTGAATGTCATCAGAATAATTCATGTGTTACCTCTTGCTCGAGAGAAAATAAAAATAGGTATTCGGACTTTCATTTATTTTGATTACCGTTGCGGCACAGTGTTGGATTTTCACCAAGCTTCCCCTATTTGGAAAAGATACTCACATTTAAGGCGTGAAGCAATTTTATTTTCAAAATTAATTGTTTTTTTGTTTATATTTAAGCAAAAATATTACCGTTTTATCAATTTTAAATATCAATACCTTATGATTAATGTGGTAAATTTCTTTGATTTATTATTAATAAAATATGCGTAAAAACATTATTAGGATCAATTTCTTTTAAACATTTTAAATTTTTAAATCTACAATTACTTTTTTTACCATGTCTACTGCATGGACTGCAATTTAAATTTAAATATTCAAATTTGATATCTTTACTTAATGGTACGAAACCAAATTGTGGTGAAGTAGCACCAAAAATTACGGTACCTGGTACATTAAAATTATCGGCAGCATGTGCAGCAAAAGAATCATTAGTTACAACAAATTTAGCATTCGCAATAATATCTAAAGTTTCAGATAATTCTGTTTTACTAACCATATTTATGACTCTACTAGATTTAGGAAAGTCAAGATATTCCCCTAAGTATTGTTCATTTATGGATCCGCATAATATTATAGATAAATTAGTTTCGTTTTTTATTTTTTCAATTAAAAAACGAAAGTTTTCTTTTGGCCACATTTTAATAAAGCTACTCGCACCAGGGAAAAGGCAAATATATTGCATTTCTTTTGGAAAAAAATAATTAGCAGGTAAAAAAGGTGAAAAATTATATGTATCTAAAAAGTTTTCTTGATCATTTAAAATAATTTTTTGTAAAAGATTTTTTTGCAAGCTTTTTATTCTGATAAAATTTTTAGGTACAAGTCCAGTTTTTTGTTTGAAATAAAAGAAAGATAATAGAACCAAAAGTATTCTATAAAATGAATATTTTTCTATGATATATTTTTTCTCTAATCCAATATTTAATTTTTCTTTTAGGTATTTAAATACTCTTTTACTTCTATTTGTGTTTTGTAAATCAATATATATTGCATTAGAAATTGTTTTTATTGATAAAATATAGGATAGAAAGTTTTCTGGAAGAACTTCTTTGCCTTGTAAAAAGAAGGATGGAGTTTTATTTTTTTCGAAACAAATAAATGCCTGCAAGTTTTTAATTTTTAATGCGATATCTTTGTTACTAGGAGAAGTTATAAAAACTGGAAAATAATTATTTTCTATTAAACAAAATACGCTGTTTGCAGCAATTAAAACATCGCCTATAGCACTTAATCTAGTTAAAAAAACAAGTCTATTGTATTGATTAATTTTATTCATGGGAACCATTTTTCTTCAAGTATCTAAATAAAAATAAGCTTGACCAAATAAACATTGCTAAAATATACAGTCCTCCACCAGTTGCAGAAATAGCCGTAGCATATGATATTTTTCCTATTTGATCTGGATTAAATGCTTCTAGAATAAGGCCAGTGCCAAATATTGGTATTGATGTAAGAAAGGTAATTATAATAATTTTTAACAATTTTTTAGAAAAGTAAGGAAGAATAATATTTAGAGACAATCCGAGTAAAATAGCACTATAACCCATTACATTCATATGGGCATGAGCTGATTTTAACAAGGTTCTTTGGTTTTGCATAAATTCGGAAGTTGGAATTTGACTAATTGTAATTTGCTGAATTAAAACAGCTAAAATGCTGCCAAAAATACTCCAAGCTGCAATCCAAAAAAAACCTAAGCCTATTAAAAGAAATTTGTATTTTTGCAAAATCTTCCCTTCGTGATGTTTAGCAAAAAAGTAGAGCAAATTTGATATTTGCATTAATTTTAATTTACTATGTATTAAATGACTTTACATCTTCTTTGCCTAAGGTTTAATTCTTAGCAACACTCTTCATGTATCTTAATTTGGAGAACATGAAAATAAGGAAAGAAATGGTATAATTAAATGCATCTACGGTTAGAAAGTTTTGATGGTCCTCTTGATCTTCTTTTGCATCTAATAAAGGCGCAAGAGTTGAACATCTTTAATATTCCTATCGCAATGATCACTGAACAATATCTTGGTTTTTTAAAACAAGTTCCAGAACTGGATTTTCTCACAGCAGGTGAATATTTGGCTATGGCTGCACAACTGATTGAAATAAAGGCAAATTTATTAGTGCCAGTTTTGCAAAATAAGTCTCAATCTGAAGCAGAAAATTTGGCTCAAGTAGCTGAAGAAGATCCTAGAAAAGATTTGGTTCAACAATTGCTCGAATTTGAGGCATATAAAAAAGCTTCAGAAGTTTTACAGCAATTGAATACTATAGCGCAAGAACATTTTCCAACGGCAGAACACAAAAGACGTGAAGAAGAGTTTTCGGTTTTTGAGCATCCAATTAAAGGCAATCCTTTCGACCTTATTATAGCGTTTGAAAAAGTTTTATTAAAGTTTACAAATAAATCTACTCCTAAAGTTATTGTCCGGGCTCAAAAAATCACAATTCAACAAAAAATGGAATTTATCAAACAGAAATTATCTGAAAGTGATTCTGTAACTTTAAAATTTCTATTTAGCGAGTGCTTGTCGAGATATGAATTGATTGTGTTAATTATGGCTCTTTTAGAATTATGTAAAGCTAATCATGTGAATGTTTTGCAAACATCTATGTTTGCGGACATAGAAATTTCAAAAGGTTTA
The DNA here is from genome assembly GCF_029873255.1 of Pigmentibacter sp. JX0631. Classification (NCBI taxonomy): domain Bacteria; kingdom Pseudomonadati; phylum Bdellovibrionota; class Oligoflexia; order Silvanigrellales; family Silvanigrellaceae; genus Pigmentibacter; species Pigmentibacter sp. JX0631. The sequence continues at coordinate 2,161,239 of NZ_CP123622.1, forward strand.
AAATTTTTTGATGATGCTTCTACTCTTCAAGAAACTGAAGAGTTGACTTGACATATTCTCGATATGCTACACTTAAAGGATATTCTGTATCATTTAAGCGCATTTCTAGTCGAGCACGTGTAATATTTTCTTTACTTATTGCTTGATTTAAATTATGAATTTCTTCATCAATTAAGTCATTAAATGATATTTTATTACTGTTTTGTTCTGTCATTTTCTTTTGCAAGCTTTTAATATTTAATGAATCTTCATTTTTTCTAGATAATTGATGTCCTAATCTTTCTATAAAAACCTGATTTTCATAAAATTTTTCATTTACTTGAATTTCTTGTTTTGCTTTTTCATGGTTTAAAACAATTATTTTTAAAAGCTTCGCTAAAAATATACTTTTTTCATATGTTTCATCAGTAGAATAATTCATCAAATTTTCTTTTAGCAAAATTAAATTAAAGCGAAATTTTTCATCTTTTAAATTTAAAAAATAAAAATATGCATTTGCAATAGTTTCTAGTTTATTTAAAATAAGATAAAAACCAGCATTTATGGTATCTTCTTGCCAGTATGTCAATGGCGCAAATAAATCTTCTTTTCTGAGTGCTAAATTAGAAAATATAATTTTGTTTATTTCTAAAAAAATGTAGTCTAAATTGAAATCTAAATTTATTTCTTTTTCTATTTGTTCAATAAACATTAAGGCTCTAGAACACTTTACCGTTGCGGAAGGAATTTCATTAATATTATTGATACCTTTTTTAGCATTGTGAATGAGAATTTTTTTTATTTCTTTTAAAAGTGCACAATATTGATTATAAAAATCTTTGAACATTAAAAAGCTTGTATACTGTCTAGCTAATGGAATTCCTAAAGCAAAATCGAATTCTTTTATAATTTCTTTGTAGGCAATATCACCCCTATTTTTTTGCTGAGTTTGTTCTAAGTGAATAAAATCAATAAATTGGGATTCGCCTCCATCTATAAGGCAATATGATGTTTTTACGATGAACTGCAGACATTCCTGATATGGATTGAAATTTATGAATTGATTTGGATTTTCTTTGTTGACCACGATGAATCTTCCCGTTATAAAGCAAAATCTGCGGCAAATTTTTGCGCGAAGAGTCCTGCTAGTGTTAAGTTATTAATCATACAGCACTATTCTACTCTTAATGCTAAATTGTGTCACTGCTTCTGAAGGAACTCCACGCCTTTTTGTGTGGTGGCATAAGCGGTTGAAATTGTTATTTTTTATTTGTATGCGTTGTGACAACGCCCAAGACAAGTAAGTTAAGCAACAAAAAGATACTCGCAGAAATAACGTAACTTGTTGAATTTATTAGTTAAATTCTTAATTGTTAGTGGAGATTAGAAATGAATACTACATACTCTGCCAAAGCTTCTGAGATTCAGAAGAAATGGTATATCGTTGATGCTGAAGGCAAAACCCTAGGACGCTTAGCAAGCCAAATCGCTTATATTTTGCGTGGTAAGCACAAACCTACATTTACACCTCACATGGATATGGGTGATAATGTTATTGTAATAAATGCTGAAAAAGTTGTTTTATCTTCCAATAAAGAACTTACTAAGCTTTATCACCGTCATACAGGCTTTTTTGGTGGTATTAAAACCCAAAATGCTGCTGAAGTACGTGCAACCAATCCTGAGCGTTTATTAGAGCTTGCTGTGAAGGGAATGCTTCCACATAACCGTTTGGGCAGTGAATGCTACCGCCATCTTAAAGTATATGTTGGCAAAGAGCATCCACATGCTGCTCAAAATCCGCAAGCATTACCTGAACGTACACTTAAAAACTAATAAGCGATCAAAATGAGGGAGCCTAAAATGGCAGTTAAATACATATCTGGCGTAGGTAAACGTAAGACATCTATCGCTCGTGTTTATTTGGTTAAAGATGGTAAAGGTACCATTACAATCAATCACCGTTCTCTTGAAGACTACTTTAAACGTCCAACTTCTCGCATGGTTGTTGAACAACCGTTAAACTTGACTCAAACTTTGGGTAAAGTTGATATCAATGTAAGAGTTATCGGCGGTGGGTTATCAGGACAAGCTGGTGCTATTCGTCATGGCATTACAAATGCTCTGTTAAACTTAAATCCGGAATTCCGTTCAATTCTTAAACCTGCAAGTCTTATTACTCGCGATGACCGTATCAAAGAGCGTAAGAAATATGGTTTACGTTCTGCGCGTGCTCGTTTCCAATTCTCAAAACGTTAAGAGAGTTTTTCTCAAAACGCCAAAAACCCAGACCAGAGATTTTTTCTCCAGTCTGGGTTTTTTTGGGTGGAAATTGTATTTTTTGTTTTGCTTTGAAAAAAGACTATTTTGCTAAAATTCGAGCAATTTCTGTAACTAATTGAACGCCGTAACCTGAGCTATGCTTACGAATATACCCAATAGAAAGATTATCGTTAGCTACACCAGCTATATCAATGTGTGCAAAAGGAATGTTATTAGTAAATTCATTTAAAAAAGCAGCACCAACCATGCTTCCTGCAGAGCCTCTAGTATTTCCAATATTTATAATATCTGAAATAGATCCTTTAACATCATCAATAACTTCATCCCAAATAGGCAGAGGGTAAGCTCTTTCGCCAGTAGCATCGGAAGCTGTCATAATAATTTTTTCAAGTTCTGGATGAAATGCAAAAACACCTGCTCCTATATGCCCAAAAGTAGTGATCATCGCTCCTGTGAGAGTAGAAAACTCAACAATATAGTTTGGGTTTAAATCCTTAGCTGCGAAATATAAAGCGTCACTAAGGACAACTCGGCCTTCAGCATCGGTATTTAATATTTCAATAGTTTTCCCAGAATATGATGTAATTACATCGCCAACTCTGTAAGAATGTGCATCGATCATATTTTCACACAAAGCAGCAACTGCATAAACTTTAATAGGAAGTTTTAATTTAGCAATTGCTAAAATGGAGCTTAAAGTAACTGCAGCACCCGACATGTCATACTTCATGCCTTCTTGGCTAGTAGAAGGTGTTTTTATTGAATAACCACCTGTGTCCATGGTTAGTCCTTTTCCAACAAAGGCAATAGACTTTTCAAACTTTTCTGGTGAATACTCAATTACAACAAATTGTGGTTCATTAGCGCTTCCATTTGAAACCGCTAGCATTGCATTAAAACCTTTTTCACGTAGTTTTTCAGCCCCCCAAACCTCAACTTTTAAACCTACTTTTTTTGCTTGTTCAATGGCTTGATGAGCTATAAATTTAGGAGTTGCAACATTTGGAGGGGAATCTTGGAGTAAGCGACAAAAATTTATCGAATCTTCAATGTGCTTTGCTTCTTCAAATGAGTCTTGTAAATTTTGTGCTGTATGAACAAAATTTAGTTGGATAGGTTTTTCAAGTTCTATTTTTGCTTCTTCTTTCATATTTGAATTAGGATATTTATACATACCCATATTGAAACCAAGACGACTTTGGGCAATCAATTCTTTTGAACTACAAAGTTGTGAGGTGCAATAAAAATGAACTGTTGCAGCTTTTAAATTTAATGCAGTCTCAGCGCATTTTATTCCAATTTGTCTAGATCTTGCTGGCAAATAATTTAATTTATTCCCCGCTCCAACTAACAAAATTCTTTTAGCAAATTTTTGATTCAAAACTAGTGAGGTTGAGGTTTGAAGCCATTTGCCTTCAAAATCACCTAATGCAATTAAATTAGAAATGGTGCCACCCATTTCATTATCAAGTGATAAAATAGTTTTAGATTTTAACTGTCCCTTTTCTATATCTTGTTCGTCAATTACAATTATTGCAAGATCTTGGGGTTGATTATTAGGGTGGGAGTTATTTGTGATATGAAGAGGTTTTAACTGTGGCAGTAACATAAAAACTTCCCTTAATTATTAAGCAGTTATTGTTATTTCGCAGCCCTATCATGCAATCATTCTTTGGTTTTAGCAAGGATAACTATGAGAATTTTTTCTTTTTATTTTTGGTTTTTACAGTTACCTTTAGTTGCTATTTTCTTCTTTTTTATCTGGTTTATTCCTTGGGTTTTTGTTTTGCATTTAGGTTTTTTAGTTTATTTCCCTTATAGAGATGATGGACAAACCCGATTTTTTCGGATTACAGGACCAATAGTAGGGCTTTTTTCAAAAACTTGGGTTAATAAAAAAGAAATTCCAAATGCTTGTAAAGCAGCTTTAATTGCTTCTGAAGATGGAAAATTTTATCAACATAATGGAATTGATATTGAAAGCATTCAAAAAATTGTAAAAGATAAAAGCAGAACAACTAAACAAAAACGCGGTGGTTCAACAATTACGCAACAATTAGTTAAAAATGCATTTCTTTCAAGAGATAGAAGCTACATCAGAAAAACCAGAGAATTAATTGGCGCTGTTTTGTTAGATGCGACTATAGCAAAAGATAAACAAATTGAATGGTATCTTAATATTGTTGAATTTGGACCAAATACTTACGGATTAGAAAATGCCGCACAAAAGTATTTTAAAATCGATGCAGCTAAATTAACTCCTTCACAGTGTGTTGCGCTTATTGCAATCTTGCCATCTCCTAGGAAGTGGAATCAAAGTTTAGAAAAGAAAAAATTAACTCAGTTTTTTCTACAAAGATACAGACAAATTTCAAATAATATTATGGAAATGCATATCGCTTCTCGAAAAGAAAAGCTTGATATTAAACAAATAAATTTAGGGTTTTCAACTAAAAAAGAGAATTTACCACAATTTATTGAGCCAGAAGTTACGCAAAAGACTATTGAAGAGCAAAATCAACAAAATTCTTCTATAGAAGATCAATCACAAATTGATAAGAGCGAAAAAGTAAATGATAAAGAGATAGAGAATAAAGCAAATGATTCAGTTCCGTCAGGAATAGAATCTGATGAAAGTCTAAATGATATAGAAAATAGTGATGAATAATTTGATAATTTTTTCAAAAATTTCAATATGTTTAATCTATTGGCAGGTTTCACTTGACCTCAATTCTAAGCTTATGTATTAAGTTCTCGTTTGTTGATAGACTATCACTACAAAATCATTTTTGTTTTAAGGCATTTTGGCAATTGCTTCTGATTAAGGGGATTCAAAATGAACGCAAGTTTTAGAAAGTTGTTTCTGCACGCTTTTTTTCTACTCTCAACAATTCCCTCTTTTCATTTAAATGCTTTTGCTGCAAATTCCGATGAAAATAAAAAAGAAGATGTAAGTTTACAAAAAATTAAAACAGAAAAAGTTTTAAAAGTTTGTTCTGATGCTGGTTTCCTGCCTTTTGAAATGAAAACACAAAAAGGCGACTGGATAGGATTTGATGTAGAAATGATGAAAGAATTTGCTAAAACTCTTTCAGTAGAACTTAAAATGATTCAAATTAGTTTTGATGGTATTATTCCCGCACTAATTTCCGCTAAATGTGACATAATAGCTGCGGGTATGACTGTTACAGCAGAACGTAAAGCGATGGTTCTTTTCAGTGATTCTACTTTTACAAGTGGGTTAAGTATTGCCATAAAGAACAATGAAAAAAATAAAAATGAGTTTAAAGATCTTAATTCTTTAGATAAAGTTGGATTAAAAATTGCTGTAAAAACAGGTTATACAAGTGATATTTATTTATCCAAAACATTAAAAAAAGCGCAAATTTTAAAATTTGATCAAGATGCTGATTTAGTTCTAGCTGTCATGCAAGGGAGAGCTAATGCTTTTGTTTCTGATACAACTTATGTTGATCTAATGGACAAGGGAAATAAAAATAAATTTATTATTTTACCAACTAAAGTTGTGGCTGAAAGTTTTTCTATAGCAGCTAAAAAAGATGATACAGTATTAATATCTAAATTTAATTCTTTCTTAAAACAATGGAAAGAAAATGGTGGATATGAAAAAGCAAGAAAATATTATTTTGTTGACCAAGTATGGCGTTCTCAAGTTGCTAACTAATTATTCATTAATGTAATTTATTTAAAAAATAATTCTTTTAAATTTTCTTAATATATTTTAAAAAATAAATATTTTTCTTTCACAAAGATAAAAAATTTGTTTAACTTTATTTTGAAGTAATAAATATATTGCTGAAAGTATTTCTTTCTAAGGAGTTTTTTTAATGAATCAGAAAGTAAATAAAATGTATAAATTTAAAGCTGCTTGGTGGCTTAAAAATCGGCATTTACAAACTCTCTATCCTGTTGTTTTTTCGGCTCGTAAAAAAATCATTTTAAAAAGAGAAAGAATTCAATTGGATGATGGAGACTTTTTAAGTTTGGATTGGAGTCAGAATTATGATCCCAAAAGACCAATTATTCTTTTTTTACATGGCTTAGAAGGATCTTCCCAGTCTCCATATATTCAAAGAATGATGAAAATTGCGATGAATAAAAATTATAATGCAGTTTGTCTAAACTTTAGGGGCTGCGATGGAGAAACAAACGTAAAATTAAAATCATATCATGCAGGAGAAATTGGTGATTTAAACTCTGTGGTAAAAAAACTAATTAGTGAGGTAACAGCCGAACAAAAAATTTATCTTGTCGGCTTTTCATTGGGGGCTAATGTCTTATTAAAATGGTTAGCTGAAAGTGAGCTTTCGGGATTCATTGCAAAAGCGATTGCAGTTTCTGTTCCATTTGAATTGGCAGGATCTGCTGATGCTTTGGGTAAAGGTTTTTCCAGAGCCTATGAATGGTGGTTATTAAAATGTTTAAAGCAAAGTTTGGAAAGAAAAAAATCAATTTTTTTGCAACATAATTTTACTTACAATGAAAAAAATATAAAAAGTTTTTGGGAATTTGATAACTTAATTACTGCGAAAATAAATGGTTTTAAAGATGTTTTTGATTACTATGAAAAATCAAGTTCACGCCAATTTATTAAAAAAATTAAAGTAAATACTTTGATAGTTCATGCAAAAGATGATCCTTTTCTTATGCAAGAAAATATACCTAAAGTTAATGAAATAAATGATTCGGTAAAACTTGAAATTACAAAAAATGGTGGACATTTAGGATTTGTTGAAGGATTTATTCCATTTTTTCCTAAATATTGGATAGACAACAGAATCTATGAATTTATTGAACAGTGATGAAATTTTTTTATAATTTGAGCTAGTAATATCTAAAAACTTTTAAGTATAAAATGTTATCGTTAATTGACGGTTGTTATTAAAAGAAGTATAAATATATTTAGATGAATGTGTGATTTACTTTCTTAGGAGTTTATAACCTGAAATTTGCTTTTTTACTCATCCTATTGATTATTTTATTTGTTATTATTTTAAAATTTTTATTAAAGTATAACGAAAAAAACAAGCAAAAAATTAATCATAAAAATAAATCCCAAAAAGATTTTATTCAAGAAACAGGCAGTTTAAAAACTGGTACTAGTGACCAAGTTAATAATTTAAAGAAAGATCTGGGAAAAATTTCTAAAGAATGGAACTCTATTCTTAGTTTGATTGAAAATAATATACAAGAAATTTATAAAAAAAGGGAACAATTGAATACTAGAAAGGAAAATTTACTAAGAAAAACTAAAAATACCCAAGAAATCATGAATGAATTGCTAATTAAATATAATAAAAATTCGGCAAGTATTTTAAAAAGTGAGTATATTAAACACTCTATAGAGTTAGAAAAGTTTCAAAATGAAATTCAGGTTATAGATAAACAAATTATTGAATACAATGATGCCTTACAAATACTTGTAGAGAAAAATAATAATGTGCAACTTGAGTATGATAATTTTAAGCAGTCATATTCACATGAAATTTCTAAAACTGAAATATTTTCAAAAATAAGTTTGATAAACTCTGAAATTGAAAGATTGAAAACAGGAGAACAGCAAAGCTTTTTAACTTCATTTGCTATTTATAAATCTGAAAATGTGTTAGAAAATAATGCTAAATTTGATGATAATCTTCTAAAAACTGGTAAAGAAAAAAAACACATAGATAAAATGAATGATAATTTAGCGTTTGAAAATTTGTTTTTTGAATCTGAAACAGAGGATAAAAAAACTTCGCCAAAAACAGTAGAACATTTATTTAAATAAGGAGTATTTAAATGGAAAAAAAGGATTTAAAATTAAGAAACTATGTCTTAGTAATTGATAGATCGGGATCAATGTCGGACTCAGTAAGTGCTAAGATATTGACTAGCAAATGGGATTATGTAAAAGAGTCTGTAAAAGCTTTAGCTAACAAATGTTTTGAATATGACAAAGATGGTTTAGATATTTATCTTTTTAATAGATCTTTTCAAAAGTTTTTAAATGCTACTCCTGATAATATTGATTCTGTCTTTTCGGACTATGCCCCAATGGGTGGTACAGATTTTATTCCAGTTCTAACAGAAGTTTTTAATCAACATTTTGTGCATTCAGAATTGCCAACATCCATAATTGTAATAACAGATGGAGAACCTTCTGATGGAATTCAAGGGCAAAAAGCTCTTGCTAATTTAATAGTTAATACTTCTAAAAAGTTAGAAAGTGATAATGAATTGGGAATTTCTTTTATTCAAGTAGGTAATGACAAACAGGCTTCTGAGTTCCTTAAAAAATTAGACGATGAGCTTCTGTCAGTAGGTGCTAAATTTGACATTTGCGATACCAAAACCTTTGATGATTTAGAAAACCTACCTTTAGATAAAATTTTATTAGATATTGTTAACGATTAATAAAAGCTATAAATCTAGTTATAAGAATATTAAAAAAAAATATAGCAAGAAAAATTAGGTAAGCTGAGTTTATTACTATAACTGCTCTAAAGAAGATAAATTTTAAATTAAGTAATATAAATAATTTTTATATTGCTTAATAATTAAATTTTTTCAAAATACATTCGAATTAGTCTTTCGTCTGAATTGAAATAATTATTTCATAGAATTTTCTATTAATTTAAAGAGATTTCCAAATAAATTAAAGGAAATATTAAAATTAATTTAAGTAACATAATTTGTTTATTTAATTGACAAATATTTTAATTAGTAATAAATGAGCTTTGTTCTTAAAAACAATAGAGGAGAGTGTATGAAAAGTAATAAATATTTTTTGTTAACCATATTTTATATGATATTTTTTCCTACAAATATTTTTGCTTCAGAAAGGTATCTTTCTTGTAATAATGATGATTTACTTCTAAACTATGAAACATTTACAGGAGTTTCTAGAGGAGCATCAATCACTATAACGAGTTTTACTATAAATAATAAAGATATAGTGGAATATTTTAAATCAAATTTACCTGACTTATTTATTAGTTCTTCTATCAATATGAATCCATTTTATAAAGAAAATAATATTATACAATTTAGTTCAGAAGGAATGACTATAAATCATTACTTTAAAAATAAAAGCGAGTATTCTACAAGTTCATTTATCCAATATTTTGGTCAAAAAAATTCAGGAAAGAGCTATGTTTTTCTTTCATCGAGACACTCTAAAGGAGTTAAATTTGAAATTTATGAAAACATTTATCCATTAAGTAATAAACCAATTTTGAATTGGTATTTTCAAGACTGTAAACGCCTGAACAGCAGCTACTCTTCCTTTGATCCGCTAGAATTTTGGAATGTAACTAATGAGCGTTTGAACACCGGCGATAGTTTTAATAGAGCAGCTAATGGTTATAAGAAAAGAAAATTTATTGCCAGTGATGAAGTTTGGAATAAGCATATAGACTCATGGGGAAAAAAAGACGTAAAAACGATTCTTTTAGATTATACACCTGATGCTCAAGTTATTGTGAATGGAAAAGTTTTTAAAGGTAAAAATGAAATTGGGAAATTGTTTGAAAAATTATTCACTATTTTTGGTGCAGCTGATGAACATATAATAAATCCTCCAGTGATACTTGATCAACTTGTTTATATAACTTGGCATGCTAAAATTAATGGAATAAATCATGCAGTAGGTTCAGATTCATTTTTTATACAAAATGGTAAAATTAAATATCAAACAATAGTATCTGATGATATCATATTCAAAGATTTATGAATTAAAAGTTAACACTTTTTAAGGATTGAAATTACAATCAATATCTCTGAAATAGTCTTCTGACTTAACTCAATTCTAAATTTTGAGGTTTATTTTTTTTTCTAGAATTTACAAATTTTTTAAAATATTCAATAATAAACAACCTATCCTTTTTTAAATCCCTATTCCTAATAATCTTGCTTTTTCAACCGATGTGATCTACTTATATAGAGATGTATATCACCTAAGAGGAGTTTGCCTACTAATGAGGCTTCAAGTAAATCCGCATTCTTCAACTCCCCTGTATGCACAAATAGTTGAACAAATGCGTAATCAAATTTTATCAGGGTCAATACTTGCAGGCACTCCTCTCCCATCTGTACGTGAAATATCTGAAATGATAGAAGTAAACTCTCTTACTATTCAAAAAGCCTTAAAAATTTTGGAAGTTGAAAAATTCATTATTATTCGAAGAGGGGTTGGTGCTTTTGTTTCGGAAAGTATAGTTTCCTTAACAATAGAACAAAAAGTAGAATTGATAAAAACTGGCTTAGTTAATGTTGTAAATCACGCAAAAGAATTAAGTATTGATAAAGAAAGATTCAATATATTAATTGAAGAATGTTGGGGTGAGGTGAACCAAAACAATGATTGATGTTCAAAATCTACTCCTTTACAGTAGGAACGGAGTTAAAAGGCTTAATATTCCAGCACTACACATCAATTCTCCTGGCATTACAGCACTTGTTGGACACAATGGTGCTGGGAAATCTTCACTGCTTAAGCTTATTGCAGGTCTAGATCAACCAAGTGCTGGGAGTATTTTGTATCATGGGAAAAATACTTTTTTGAATTATGAAACAATAAAATCTGAAATACATTTGCTATCATGGGGTATTGAACTATTTAAATCATTAACAGCTAATGATCATTTTAATTTAATGAAAAAAATATCTCCTGTATGGGATACTGAAATTGAAACAGAACTATTAAAAGATCTCATTATCCCTTTAGATAAAAAAATTGAAAGAATGTCAAGAGGTGAGCAAGTAAGATTAAGATTATTACTAAGCCTCCCAAGGGCGCCAAAAATTATTTTATTAGATGAAGTAACAAATGATCTTGATAATGATTCAAGAAGGGCGATTTTTAAAAATTTAGATAAATACACTTTTGCTACTGGTGCTCAAGTGATTGTAGCAACAAATATGATTGAAGATATTGAACGTTATGCAACAGGAATAATTTTGTTGCGAATGGGTGAAGTTATTTTACAAGATTCTTTAGATACAGTTAAAGAAAAGCATAAAACCTCTTTTGAGGAAATAATTAGGATCTATGAAAAGGAAGGGGCAAAAACATGAGCTCCATTACTAAATTTTTATTGAAGCAATACTGGGCTTTTATACTTATTTGTTTTTTAGGAACAGGAATTGGAATATTTTACGGAGGAATATGGAATTTTCTTCCTTTTCTCTTTTTACTATTATTCTTTTATGAATGGAATATAGCACCTAAAAAAGATAAAACCTGGTACTTTTTTGATTCTTTACCTATAAAATTGCGTCTTAAATTTTTCTTAAAGGTTATTTTTCCATTTTCTTTTAGTTTTTTAATTATATTTTTACTAACTATTTTTAAAAAAAATAATGACTTTGAAGTGATTGGTGGGATTGCTGACGGACTTAGAATTTCATCAATATTTACATTAAGCTCAATATTAGCTCTGTCATTATCAGGTTTTTTAAGCTGGGTAATTTTTTTCTACATAATTTGTTATTTATTTTCATTTATAACTTTTTATGAAGTAGTGATAGCAGTCTTCGCTTTATCGGTAAGCTTTTTTTATCTTTCTGAAAAAAGAGTTTCAAAACTGAAATATGTTGTACTACCTATTGTTACTACTTTTTTTGTTATGAGTATTGCAACTTATAATAAATTAAAAATATTTGAATTGGCTCTAAATTTACCTATTCACAATTTGCAAATAAATTTGGCTGAAAATTTATTAGAAAATAAGGCTTTTCTGGGTAGTAATTATTTAATTGATTGGTCTCAAGGAGGTAACGATAGTTTTTCAATGAACTCTAAAGTACTTATCCCTTCTAAATATGATGATAAATTACTAGAAAAAATTGAATTGATTTTTTTTGCTGAAGGTGAATGTACCAAGAATTGTCATCAGTTAGCGGATCTTGTAGCTAATTTTCCTAAAAACTGGAATCAAGAAAGATTGTTAAGTTATTTAAATTCGGAAAATGCTGTTCAGCAGATTTATGCTTTAGAAGTTATTGAAGGATCAATAGATCCAATCTTTCCTCATATTATTCTTCGTTTGACACATAGTTCAAATCAAGAAGTCAGCGAACTTGCTATGAATTTAATTAGTAAATGGGGTGAAAGAAATATTATACAGTTTTCACCCAACACTGTATTTTAATATATCAAAATTTAGACATAACAAAATTAGATAAAGTATCTTAGATGTCCTAAAATAACAGTACTTAGGTGTAAGGTTAAAAATGGCTTCATTTATAAATATCTCTAAAATTTTAATTTTTAGTATTATTGTATTTTATATGCCTTTTATTTATTCACTTGGTAATGAAATTCGGATTTGTTCAGATGATAATGATGATCAACCATTTTTGATTGCTAATCAAGAAAATCCTACGGGGATATTGATTGATATAATTCAAAAAGCAATTATACTTTCTAAAGAACTAAATATATTTACAGTAAAAATTCAACCAATGCCATGGAATCGTTGTTTAGATATGGTTAAAAAAGGGCAAGTCGATGCTGTCTTAAATATTTCATATAATCAAGAAAGAACACAATATATTCAATTTCCAGAGGACTCGGGGGAGAAAGAAAAGCAACCATGTAGTTCTAAACTAAAATTTTATTGCGGAGGATATTTAGTTATTACTTTGAAAACTTTTAGACCACAATATTCTGGAATAGTTACTGATCTTCCATATCCAATTCGAGTTGCAAGAGGTTACTCTATAAATTCAGAGCTGGAAGGAATATTGAAAGATAATTTAGAAATTGGAAAGAGTGATAACGTGAATTTAAAAAAAATGTTGCGTGATAAATCTGGTTCTGTAATTGCATATACTTCATATGCAGATAGATTTTATTCTGTTAAATTTGAAGATAATTATGATCTTTTGAAATTAATTAAAGTGCATAAAAAAAGTTATACAAAAAAATCATATTATTTAGGGTTTTCAAAATTTTCTTCTCTAGATGAAAAAATAAGAAAATCTATCTGGAAGAATTTACAAACAATTAATGATAATAAAAAAATATTAAATTCTATTTTTAAGAAGTATACAGACTTATGAGTATTAAAAATATTTTAATTATACTAAAAACAAATTTTATTTCTTTTCTTTTTTGTTATTCACTTTTTTCTTATGGAAAAATTATTAAAATATGTGCGGATGAAAACGAACAAATTCCTTACATAATTATTAGCGAAGGTTCTTTAAAAGGAATAGAGATAGAAATTATCGATGAAGCATTAAAAGATCCTATTTTAAAAGAAAAATATAAATATGAGATTGATGTCATGCCATGGGCAAGATGCTTAGATTCAGCAAAAAAAGGAATTTATGATGGTACAATTAATGCCTCATATACGGAAGAACGTGCTGAATTTTTAAATTATCCTCCCCAATCAGGGAAAAATGAAAAGAAACCATGCAGTTCAGATTATAAATTATATTGCGGTGGCTATCTAGTAATTACACAAAGAAACGAGAAATATGAATTTGATGGAAACAAAAAAAATTTACCAATACCCGTAAGGGTTTCTAGAGGGTATTCCGTTTTTAAAGAGTTAGAGGAAATATATAAAGAAAATTTGGATATCGGTAAAAGCGATATCGTCAATGTTCAAAAAATGTTACGTGATAAAATAGGGTCAGTGGTCGCTTATATTGCCTTTCAAAATAAAATAAATAAAATAAAAAATGTCAAAAACAAAGTGAAAGTAAATGAAGTACCATATGTTATGAAATCTTATTTTATTCCATTTTCTAAAGAGTCTAAAATACCAAAGCAGGACATTGATAAAATATGGGAAAATATAAAAAAAATAAATCAAAACGAAAATAAAATGAAAAAAATGTATGAAAAGTATAGTAAGTATATATAAATAAAAATAATTAAGGAAATTTAATGCATAAATTTTTAAAATATTTTCTTTTTCTAGTAATTACTAACTATAGTATAGCATTGAAAGCACAAAGTATTAAATTATGTTATCCTGATAATGATACTTCTCCTTTACAAGTTGGGCATGGTGATCTTGTTTTTAATCCCCCTGGTATTACTGTTGATATTGTCAATGAAGCGGCCAAAAATTTAAAAATTAATGTAATTTTTGTTAGAGAACCTATATCTAGAATATTCGATAGTTTAAAAAGAGGAAAAATCGACGGAGCATTTATCTTTTCTTATACAAAAGAAAGGGCAGAGGTTGCTGAATACCCGATAAAAAATAGTAATTTACTTGAGGGTTTAAGATTGATAAAATTATCGAATAACTTTTATACCCTAAGTGATTCTTTAATAGAATGGAGAAAAAACAATTTAGTAAATAATAAAGAAAGTATTGGTGTATTACGAGGTCATGCTGTTATAGGAACTTTAAAGGAATTTAAAATACCTTATGAAGAAAGTAGTACATTAGAAATGATGATTAAAAAACTTATAAATAAAAGAATTTCAGCATTTGTTGGACAATCTATAATAGTAGATAATTTCTTAAAAAAAAATAACATAAGTGGGATAAAAAAATTATCTATTCCAATAACTACAAAAAATTATTACTTGATATTTAGTAAAAGTTATTATGCAAATAATAAAAATTTAGCAAATAAGTTTTGGGATGAAGTTTCTAAAATAAGAGAAAAAGTAATATCTGAAAAATTTAAAAATTATGAAAAATAATATATACTATTAAAAACTTAAATAGGGTAATTTATGGAATCACCAGAAGATCATACTGAAAGCGTAAAAGAACACATAAGGCATGAAGCTATGCATAAATCAAATGAAAAGAGAGTGATGACTTATGCGATAACATCGGCAATTTATGCAATATTTGCAGCAACGGCATCTTTGCTCGCTGGTTATCATTCAAATGAATCAATTGTTGAGCAAATGAAATCCTCAGATCAATGGTCTTACTATCAAGCTAAAAGCATAAAAATGAATGTTGCAGAAACAAAGTTAGAAATCTTAAAAACAATTAATCCTCACTATAGCGATGAAAAAATATTAAATAAAATTGAATCATATAAAAATGAAATTAATGAAATATCAAAAATTGCAAAAGAAAAAGAAGTATTGTCTGAAATGCATTTATTAAAGCATATTTCATTCTCAAGATGTGTTACATTGTTTCAAGTTGCTATTGGTATGACTGCATTTGCAATACTTATTAAAAGAAAAAGATTTTGGTATTTAAGTATTGTATTTAGCTTAGTTGGGCTAGGTTTTTTAATTTCTGGTTTTAGTAGTTAAATTGGAACTAAATATAGTGAAAAATAAAATTCATGTAGCTACGGCACAATTCTCGCCATTAGCAGGTAATTTAGGCTATAATGTAAAAAAAATTTGCACTATATTAGAGGAATCTGCGCAAAAAAATGTCCAATTGGTACTTTTTCCTGAATTAGCAATTTGTGGTTATGATTTAAAATTAATTGATGAAGGACGAGGTGTTTTTTCTGAAGATGGAAGTGGATTAAATTTTTTATTCAATACTTGTAAAAATTGTAAAATTGCAGCAATAGTTGGTTGCTGTATTCAAAAAGGTTCAAAAATTTATAATAGTGCTTTGATCATAAATGAGTTTGGTGAACTTATACAAATTTATGATAAGCAGCTTTTAGATGCTGAAGAAAAAGAAATATTTAATTTTGGCGAAAAAACTTGTGTATTTAAAATTCATGATTGGAATTTTGGTATTGCAATTAGTTATGATTGCTATTCACTAGATATAACTACAAAGTTAAAATTTTTACAAATAGATGCATATCTTATTTTAGGTGCATTTATAAAAGGAGGTTATTACAGTTTTGACTTAAATCATTTTGCTTTATTGGCAAAAGAATTTGAGTGCTATGTTGTTGTTTCTAATTTTATTGGCAGTCATGGTGGATTGACATTTTCTGGAAATAGTTCAATATATGCAAAAAATGGTGATTTATTAAATAATTGTTTTGAAAATTTTGGTGTAACTTATGGAATTTTAGAAAAAAATATTATTAATAGTGAAGCTACAATTACTTTAGATAACGTCATTAATTTGGAGCTTGAAACAATAGAAGAAGAAAAGAAAATAAATCAATAATATTTTTCAAAATACTTTTCAATAAATTCTCTTAAATCTACATTTGATAAAGCTAGATGATCTTTTTCAAAATTCCCCGTGTTACGATAAAAGCAATATTTACATGCGTATTTCATAAAAAAATGACCTGGCGCTGCTACTCCATTTTTTGTTCCTAGTAGATACCAGCGATCAAATCTGCTATCAGCAGGTTGAGCATAGGAATAATTATTGCCAAATTTTGATATGCATTGATTTCGTAACGAGGAGATTTTTTCTGCTCCTCCATCCACTTCAAAATATTTCAGATATAAATACCGCCCATCATAATCTTTAAAATAAGAGACCCATTTACCAGTAATTTCAACTAAAGTTCCATTTTCTTTAAGCCATTCCCATTTTGCATCTTGGGTCGAGCAAAAAACATTTGTCTTGGCAGATTCATGACTTTCTGAACTCTGAGCATGCGCAGAAGTTGAAAGTATAAAAATAATAGTAAAAGACTTTTTTATATACGATATATATTTTTTCATTTTATTTTTCCTTGTTTTATTTTTTAGACTACAATGTATTTTGTTTTTAATCAATCTAATTTATGAATTTAATCTCTAAATAGTATATTCTAAGTAATTACTAAACTAAAATCAAAACAATGTGTTTTTTAATTTATAGTAACAAGTATATTTAATTATTTATGGTTAAAAAATTAAACTAGGAAAAAGTATTAAAAATTTAAATCTAAAAAGTGTGTTAAAAAATTTGCTACTATATATTTAGATAACCATTAAAAAATATAAATATTTGTAATTGTAATAAAATTAAAATTTATATATCAATATTCTTGCTAATTAATAAAAAATGATATTTTGTTACTCTTTGGAAGAGTCTGTTTAAAATGACTTATTTTAGTTATTAAATATAAAGAGTCTTGTATGCCAGAATATAAATATATCTATCATTTTCAGTATGAAGAAAAAAAGAAAATGCTGCACTACTTTGCAGCTTTAAGAATAGTCTATTTTCGAGATTTTCCTTATCTTTATGTAGGAAATTTTGAATATGAATTGAGCTACTTGCAAAATTACTTGGAAGATCCAAGCTCTGTTTTTATCACAATTCAAAAAGAAAATCAGATTCTTGGAATTGCAGCAGGAGGTTCATTTGCAAATCTTTCCAGTTCATTTGGGAACGTTGCTGAAAAATTTAGAATGCAAGGATTTGAGCCGAAAAAATTATTTTATATAGGAGAAGTTATTGTCAGATCGACCTCTGCAGGAGAAATTAATGGGGCAAAGCTATTTAAAAAGTTAGTACATTTTTCCTTAGATTTTCATTATGAGGGATTAGTTTTTTGTCATGAAAATAGTTTTAGTGAAAATGTAAGTCAAATTTCAAAAAATAAAAATGAAAGATTTAAAAGAATTTTTTTTAGATCAGGTTTTAATGATCCTAATATTGAAATTGATGTATCTTATGATTCTTTAGAAGACGATAATTCAATTAAAGAAAAAAAGCATACTTTAAAGTTTTGGCACTTAAAATACAAAGAAAATCTTTTAAAAAAATTTGGATTTAGAAAAGAATTTATATGAAAAATATAATTAAAAATAGCAAATTCGTTTTCTTTTTTATTTATTGTATTATACCTATTGTTATTATTAAATCTTTTAATCAACCTACAAACATTGTTTTTGGAATTCATGAGGGAATTACAGAGCTTTCTTTATTAATAATAATTTCGACAATAATGCTTAAAAAATATCACAAATGTGGGAATAAAACGTCGAGTATATATATTGCGTTAGTTTTTTTTATAACATCTTTGCTTATAGCTGACTTTATTTACATGTTAACTATAGTATTTCCTGATAAAGAGAGTTTACTAACATTTAAACTATCTATTTTAATGTATGATATCTCTTTTCTTGCTATTTTATACATTCTGGTTAAAAAAATGTATATAAAAATTAAAAGTTATTATATTCATGTTTTAACAATAATTTTTGCCATAATATTTGGATTTATTTCTTTACATTATGTTTTAATTCCCTATTTAAACTCGAGTTCTGCGGATAAAATAGTGCAGTTACTCTGCACTATTTTTTCTCTTATTGAAATTGTAGTGGTTGCTGTATCAATCTCGCTTTCATTTATCGTGAAAAAATTAAATCAATTGATTTTTTTAGCTGGTATAGTTTTGATGGCTTTTGGAGATTTAGTCATAAGATATGAACAAGTATTTAATCAAAATGGGCCTCAGACATACTATGAATATACTTGGAGTTTGGGAGTTTTTTTAATTGCAATAAGTTTTATTAAAGTGAAAGATTTACTAGATTTTAGAAAGGAAAATTTTTCAACTTTTTTTAGTTTAAGGTGTCTATTCCCAATTTCAGGAGTTTTAACGGCACTAGTTATTTATACTTTTTTTGTATTATCTATTGAATTTGAGAAAATAAGTATATTTAAACTTTCCCGTGAAGCAATCATTTTTTATTTTATATTAATTAGTTTAAATATAGTATCATTAAAATTTTCGATTTATCTTACAAAAACATTAAAAAAAGTTTATTTCAATGTTAGTGCTAGTAATCCAGAAGAAAAAATAAATCCTGTATTACAAGAAGTTGAAGAAATAGTGAAAGAATATTATATAGCAAATGAAAAATTAAAAAATCTATGTCAAGTTAATATATTGCAAGAAAGAGAAATAAATAAATACGAAATTGAGAAAGTTAAATATTTACTTTCTTCTAAATTATCCCATGATATTAGAGGTCCAATTACTATTCTTAGAATATTATTCAAAGAGACTGAAAAAGAACTAGAGCAATCACAAGCCAAAATAATTACAAACCAGATAGAAAGAATTTCAAGTATAATAGATGAACTAATTTTAGTGAATCTTAGCAAAAGCAGTACAATAACAAAACAATATTTTTGCAATACTAAAAAAGTAATTGAAGAAATTATTGTTGAAAAAACTGAAAAACTTTATAAAGATTTAAAAATAAAATTTTCAGTTCAAATTGAGAATCTTTCTCCAGCAAAAATGTGTCCGATTGAATTAACAAGAATTTTATCAAATATAATAAACAATGCTTATGAAGCTTCCCAGAATAAAAATGCCCAAATTTTTATTAATCTTTCAAAAAGTGAAGATAATTTTAATGTTATTGCAGTTAAAGACCATGGGAAAGGTATAAAAGTTGAAGATTTAAATAAAATTGGCAACTTTGGGGTTAGTATTGGAAAAGAACATTTCACCCATGCTGGTTTTGGGTTGGGTTTGTATTATGCAAAATTAACCATTGAAAAATGGGGAGGAAAATTGTTTATTCAATCAGAAGAAAATGTGGGAACAACAGTGTTTCTGCATATTCCAATTCATTTAACAAAGTAAAAAAATAAACTCTATTCATTTATTGGTTCTCTTCTGAAAAAAAATAAAATAAAGGTAATCTAAAATACTTAATAATCTATAAATTGTTTGTTAGAGCTAACAAAGCAAACTTTTTAAGTGAGGTATGACCTCATTTATTTTTATTTTACCGGATTATTAATGTTTATGAAAATTTTAAGTCTCGTTTGTAATATAGGTGTAGTAATGTCTTTGGGTTTGACTAATACCTCTAAAGCTTCTGTCAATATCATAGCTTGGTGGGGTTACTTTAATAAAGAATTGGTTAGTTTTTTAGAAGATAAATGTAAGACCAAGGTATCATATGATGAATATTATACAACGCATGAATTTATAAAAAGAATGAATGAACAATCATATTCTATCGCAATTTTTGCTCAAACAGGTTATAACTTTATAGCAAAAAAAGCAAACAATAAAGGAGTCAGTTTAGAAGAGATAAAAAAAACTCAACATCCTTTCATTTCTCAGTCTATTTTCAATCAAAATTTACCTAAAAATGTTGCTATTTTTGCCATAGAAGCCGCTGGATTTTTATATAATGCAGATAAAATTAGTATTTCACCAACAGACTCTTTGCAGGAAATTTTTAGGAAAGCAAAAGGAAAAAAAGTAATAGTGATTGATAATCCTATTGAACCAATGAAATTTATTTCTCCTAATTATCAGTTTCCAAGCAATATTAATGCTAAGTTTCAAGATCTTTTTGCAGATGTGGAAATTATTGTTTCTAATGATTTGGCTAATTTTAGCAACGATAAAGATATTGTGTTAGCACAAGCTTGGCTAGGAAACGCTTATGCCCAAATTAAAAACAATCCTAAATTAAAGTTTATTCATCACCCTGCTATTTCATATTTAGGTGCAGATCTTATTGCCGCATTGAATACAAAAGCAGAAACAGAGTGTGTAGTAAAAGCATTGGCTGGGAAAGAGATCAATACAAAAATAGTTTCTAATGATTTTCGTCTTTCTCCCTATGGGATATTAACAAAAAATAAAAATATTGCGAGTGACTTGTATTTAGAAGTAAACAACTATTTTTTTAAAAATACGCTTCAAAATTTACAGTGGACGACTAGGCCTACTGAGGAAGAATATTTAAAAATTATAAAACTATGGGAAAGAACAAAATTAGATTTGTTAAGTAAAAATTGATCTTTTATGCAAGTTTTTTTCACTTATTTAATAAAAGTAGTTCTAATGAGTTTAACTTTAACAACATATCAGAAAAATGCTTTTGCAGTAAATATATTATCATGGTGGGGATATTTTAATTCCGAAATTGTTTCTGAATTAGAGCTAAAGTGTGGAGCAAAAATATCTTACGATGAATTTTATTCTATCGATGAATTTTTAAAAAGATTTCACGAACAGGAATATTCGATAGTTATATTTCCCCAAAGCACGTATAATTTAGTTGCGCAAAAAGTTGCAAATAAAGGAATAGATATCTCGGATATTCGAAAAAAATATGCCGAAAGTGTGTCTAATTCAGGTTTTGCTAAAAATTTGCCAAAAAATGTAGGTATTTTTGCCATTGAGGCTGCAGGTTTTTTGTATAATTCTGAAAAATTAACAATTGGTCCTGACTTACCTTTAGAAGTTATTTTTCAAAAGCTAAAAAATAAAAAAATTATTATTTTAGATAATCCAATTGAGCCTATGAAATTGGTTTCTAAATTAGGTGAGCAAGTTTCTTTTGAAGAAGCTGTACTACGGTTTAAAAAACTTTTTACCAATGTAGATGTTATTTTAAGCAATGATATTGCTAATTTTTACAAAGATGAAAATATTGTACTGCTGCATGCTTGGATTGGAAATTCATACGAAATTATTAAAAAAAATCCAAAATATAAATTTATGCATCACCCAAAGGTTTCATATATAGGTGGAGATCTTATAGCTTCACTCGATAAAAATCCTAAAACTTCTTGTGTAATGAAAATTTTAGCCGACAAAGAAATGAATACAAAAATTATTGCACATGACTTTAGAATGTCACCATATGGTTCTCTACAAGAATTTGAGAAAAAAATTGATCCGCTCTATTTACAAGTTAATAATTCATTTTTTGATAAAAGTTATGATAAGTTACAGTGGCATGGTAGACCAAGTAGTAACGAGTTTCAAAAAATTTCGGAATTATGGCAGAAAATAAAAGTAGAAATACAAAACTAAACTTTAATAGAATTATAAACTATATCAATGCGCTTTCGTTAAGCATTATTATTATAATTTTTGTTATTTTAACAGGAGTTATTCTTCTTTTATATTTTCAGTATAAAGAAACAAATAATAATCTTTTAAAAGAAAAGAAAGAAAAAATTTATGGAACTTATGTAAATGAAACTTTTCAAAAAATTTTACTACTTTCTTACTCTAGTCCTTTTTTAAGTTACTTACATGCTGGTGAAACCTCGCGAAATTTGTTAGAAATTGAGCTTCTAAAAAATTTCAACATGTATGTTAGTAAAGAGTTAATTGGTTATAAACTTTTTGATCATAGTAATAATTTTCTTTCTTCTGTTGGAAAAGAAAGTGATACATACTTAATTTTAGAACTCTGCTATTTGAATAATACAATAAATCCTACAATTGGTAGATGCAAAGCCTATTTGCATGTTTTTTTTAATTTTGCAGCCGTACTAAAAAAAATTAGTAATTTAGATGCAAGTTGGAATCATTGTAGTAATTGTTATCAATTTGAAATAAAAAATGGAGCTATTTTAAATGGTATTAGAATAATTAAAAATAACAATTTTGTTATTCCGTATGAAATAAAACGTGATAAAAATGAACAATTACTTTATTCTTTTTTAATAGCATTAATTTTCTTACTTATATTTGTTTGTATTGCCTTTTATATAAATGGATTAATTTTAAAAAAATATATTATTAAACCAGTTAGTAATTTATTTGAATATGTCCAAACATCAAGAAGTAAAGGTTCATTTTTACTAGAAGAAATTTTTCAGGTAGCTGAAAAAATTGATGAATTAAGAATAAAAATAGCAACTGCAGAAAGAGAAAAACAACAGGCAGAGTTTATGAAGCTAGCTCAAGTAGCCCATGATATTCGCTCACCACTTGCCGCTCTAAATGTTTTTTTAAATGTAATAAATGAGTTACCCGAAGATAAAAGAATATTAGCGCGAAATGCTATATATCGAATTCAAGATATTGCAAATAATTTAGTAAAAAAACAGCAAAACATTTTTCAATCTGAAAATAAAGTACTTTCAGAAGAAGAAGAAAGTATCCAACTCATTTCTAGTCTAGTTGAATCTTTAATCTCAGAAAAAAGAATGCAATATACTTTTAATAGTAGTATTAAAATTGAATTTGAACACAGTCATAATGCATATAATACATTTGCAAAAGTTCAGCCAAATGAATTTAAAAGAATGTTATCTAATTTAATCAACAATTCTTTTGAAGCAATTGAAAATGAAGGGAAAGTTACACTTTCATTATCAGTATTAGAGGGTAAAATTCAATTGAAACTTAAGGATACTGGGAAAGGGATTCCAGAAAATATTCTTCCGAAATTAATAGAGGAAGGACGCACATATAATAAAAAAGGTGGCACAGGTCTTGGTCTTTCTCATGCTAACAAATTAATTAAAAATTGGGGAGGTGATTTTTCTATTCAATCGCAAGAAAATTATGGGACTACAGTATCAATGAGTTTTGCAAAAGCAATTTCCCCTGCTTGGTTTTTGCCCAAATTAAGTATCCCTGAAAATTCTTTAGTTGTAGTGTTAGACGATGATGAATCAATTCATAGTACTTGGAAAGAAAAATTTAAGAGTCTTAGCGATGCTAATATTACATTACAACATTTTATAAATCCTAGTGCTTTTTTTACTTGGTACGATGACATAAAAAAGAATTTAAACAAAAATTTGTTTGTTTTGTGCGACTATGAATTTATGAATTCATCTGAAAATGGAGTTTCAATATTAAGAAAATTAAATATACCTGATCAATCTGTCTTAGTTTCAAGTAAATTTGATGATTCAACGTTACAAATAGATTGTGAAAAATGTGGAATTAAATTGATACCAAAATGTTTAGTCTATTTATTACCTATTTTTGTTGAAAAAGGAATATCTAAAAATTCAAATTTTTCTGATAAAGTAAAAGACTATAGTGTTACAAATGATTCAGAAGTTTTTGCTGTTTTAATTGATGATGATATTTTCATGCATGACTTATGGAAATTAACAGCAAAAGATAAATGTATAGTTTGTTTTCAAGACCCCGAATCTTTTTTTATGCAAATGCATAAATTTAGTAAAGATATAAATATTTATATAGATTCTTCCTTATCAGGAAACAAAAAGGGAGAAGATATTGCAAAAGAAATTTATCAATTAGGATTTAAAAATATCTACTTAGCAACAGGTTATCATCCAAAACATTTCCCTGAGATGCCATGGATAAAAGAAATTCGTGATAAAACTCCACCTTGGTTTAATTGAAATTCTAATTTTAGCAGTGACATTTTTTAGACTCCAAGATTTTTGGTAATAAATAAAATATTATTTTAAAGTAATAAAAATTTTTGGAGGTAATATATGCAGCGTATAAATGAAAAATTTGAAAAATTAAACATCATTTATAGAAATCATCCCCTCATTTCTTTTTTAAATGATAATACGAAACCCCCTTTAGGAAAATTATCTTTTATTCCGTTACTTTCTCCAAAAATTTTCAGAGTCACTAACCACGATTTGGAATTCAAATAATGTCAATTCACGAAAATGTTTTTATGAACTTGTTGGTTTACTTTATAATGCTATTCCAATCGAGAAATATATTATTTTAGAATCAGTAGAAAGAAATGGTAATATTCTTTTTAAAGCTTTTTCTTCTATTGCTGAAGAATTGAGTTTAGTTACTGGAAATAAATATGTTTACTTTGGTCAACATCATTTTGAACTGGAATCAGGTAGAGCAATAAGTGAACTTTATAAAGCAAATATTAATTATATAAATAATTATCAATTGAATTCTGAAGAGTTTAATAAATCTTGTTTTTTAATTGATAAAGTATACGATATTTTTAATTTATTTTGGCTAGATCTTTATAATTATGCAGTAAATTATACTAATAAATTAAGTTAAAATATTAAAATATTTTACAAAGTTATCGAATTTTAATTTTTAAATATTTTATTTAAACAAATAAAAAAACCCTTTATTTTAAAATTTAAATAAAATAAAGGGTAAATTTTTAAGTTTCAAAATTGCAAATTAGTTATTGGATTCAAACTCAGCGTCAACAACTCCATCTTTGTTTTTAGAATTGTTTTGATTGTTACCTTGTTGTTGTCCGCCTGCACCAGTTCCTGGGTTTGCGCCTGGTTGAGCGCCTTGTGCGCCGGCATTTTTATACATTTCTTCTGCCAATTTATGGGCTTTCGCTTCAAGAGAAGCAATTGCTGCTTCTAAAGCTGCTTTGTCTTCGCTCTTTGTTTCGAGTACAGAACGCGCGCTTGTTAATTCTGTTTCTAAAGAAGCCTTCATATCAGCTGGAAGTTTGTCGCCATTTTCTTTTAAATTCTTTTCAGTTTGGAAGATAATACTATCTAACTTGTTGCGACTATCAATAGCTTCACGACGTGCTTTGTCTTCTGCAGCATGGCGCTCTGCTTCTTCCATCATGCGTTTGATTTCTGCTTCAGAAAGTCCGCCAGAGTTAGAAACAGTAATTTTTTGTTCTTTACTTGTTCCAAGATCTTTTGCTGAAACATTTAGAATACCGTTAGCGTCAATATCAAATGTTACTTCGATTTGCGGAACACCACGTGGTGCAGCTGGGATTTCAGTTAAGTTAAATTGTCCAAGACGGCGGTTGTCACGAGCCATTTCGCGTTCACCTTGGAATACACCAATTTCCACGCTTGTTTGGTTATCGGCTGCTGTCGAGAAAATTTGGCTTGCACGTTTTGGAATAGTGCTGTTGCGTTCAATAAGTTTAGTAAATACGCCACCAAGTGTTTCAATACCTAAACTTAAAGGAGTAACATCAAGTAATAGAACGTCTTTTACTTCACCGCCGAGAACGCCAGCTTGTACCGCTGCACCAACAGCGACAACTTCGTCAGGGTTCACTGTGCGGTTTGGTTCTTTCTTGAAGAAAGCTTTTACTTTGTCACCAACTAAAGGAATACGTGTAGAACCACCAACCATTACAACTTCATCTATTTGTTCAACAGAAAGGTTAGCGTCACGTAAAGCTGCGCGGCATGGCTCGATTGTTCTATCAATGATGTCCATGATCATTTGTTCAAATTGGGAGCGCATCAAGCTTACAGCAAGGTGTTTTGGTCCTGTTTGATCTGCTGTTAAGTATGGTAGATTGATGTCTACTTTAGTTTGTCCAGAAAGTTCAATTTTTGCTTTTTCTGCAGCTTCTTTTAAACGTTGCATCGCCATTGGGTCTTTAGACACATCAATAGAAGTTTGTTTTTTGAACTCAGCAACTAGAAATTCAATTAAACGTTCATCAACGTTGTCACCACCAAGGTGTGTGTCTCCATTTGTGGAAAGAACTTCAACAACGTTGTCGCCTACTTCAAGAACAGAAACATCGAATGTACCGCCACCAAAGTCATAAACAGCTATTTTTTGGTTTGTTTTTTTGTCTAAACCATACGCAAGTGCAGCTGCTGTAGGCTCGTTGATGATCCGTAGTACTTCAAGACCTGCAATTTTACCTGCATCTTTTGTAGCTTGGCGTTGGGAGTCATTAAAATATGCTGGAACTGTAATAACAGCTTTAGTTACGCTTTGGCCAAGGTAACTTTCTGCAGCTTCTTTTAATTTTTGCAGAACTTTTGCTGAAATTTCAGGTGGAGCCATGTCTTTTCCACCAATTTCAAATAAAACTTTATCACTTGCGCCTTTTTTTACTAAATATGGCATTTTTGTAGCTTCTTCTGAGCGTTCGGAGAAGTGGCTACCGATAAAGCGTTTTGCTGAGTAAATAGTGTTACGTGGATTTGTTACTGCTTGGTTGCGAGCTGCACGCCCAACAATAAATTCGCCATCGCGTGTGTAAGCTACAACTGAGGGAGTTGTGCGTTCACCTTCTTGATTTGTAATGACTTTTGCTTGACCATTTTCCATAACAGCCACAACCGAGTTGGTTGTTCCCAAGTCGATACCAATTATTTTACTCATACTAGAACCTCCAAAAAAGGATAAAAATTGATCATTTTGTTTTAAATGCTTAGGGAAAAGATTTGTGTTTTTAGGCTGTTATGTATGAGCCTGAAATCAGGAAGCTTCCTTTCCCTGCTTTCCAGAAACATAAGCACCTATTTTCTTGTGTCAACTAAACTTTTTGAAAACAGGTCAATTTGTTTCTACTTCTTTTTGAGGGTGTATCCTTTAAAAGAGTTAAGTAGATAAATAAATTGAATTATGTGGTGGGATAGAGGGTGTCAAAATTGAGGAATGAGAGAAAATAAGCAAGTCAAGCTTATAAGACAGCTAAAAAAAGTTAATAAAATAAATTTAAAGAACAAAAATGTCTTAAAGTGATAGTTTAGTGGAATAAAATTTGCAGGCTTTTGGAGTATCGGCTAAATGAATATACTAGGCTTTTTTTTAGTGCTTTTGGAGAGTGGTAATTGTGTTAGATAGTTTAATCGATTTTTTTACAACTTACGGTTCAATTGCAGTTTTTGGGGTCCTTCTATTGTGTGGATTTGGCCTACCAATTCCTGAAGATATTACACTGGTTGCGGGTGGCGTAATATCTTCCGTAGCTTGCAATGTAGATGGCTCATTTTTACAGGCCTTAAATGATTGTAACGAAGTGCATATCATGCTTCTGATTTCTATGGCAGGAGTTTTAATAGGTGATAGCACTATGTTTTTCTTAGGAAGAATATATGGTAAAAAACTGTTAAAAGTTAGATTTTTTTCAAAAATAGTGACTGAAAAAAGATATTCTTGGATCCAAGAAAAATTTGCAAAACATGGGTTTTGGCTTATTTTTGCAGCTCGATTTATGCCTGGATTGCGATCCCCTATTTTTGTTGTGACAGGGATTACACGTCAGGTCTCTTATCTTAAATTTTTATTAACTGATGGATTTGCAGCTTTAATTAGTGTTCCAGTCTGGGTTTACTTAGGATTTTGGGGCGAACGTCAATTAAGTGATTTAAATTTACTCGATCATTATGTGAAAAAAGGACAATATGGAATATTTGCTGTACTAGGAATAGCAATTATAACATTAATTATTGTCTGGTTTATCAAAAAGAAAATTAATGAAAAAACGGGTATA
Source organism: Pigmentibacter sp. JX0631 (assembly GCF_029873255.1). Taxonomy (NCBI): domain Bacteria; kingdom Pseudomonadati; phylum Bdellovibrionota; class Oligoflexia; order Silvanigrellales; family Silvanigrellaceae; genus Pigmentibacter; species Pigmentibacter sp. JX0631. The sequence continues at coordinate 2,189,296 of NZ_CP123622.1, forward strand.
TAAAAATTAACAAGTTAACATGAAAGTAAATTAGAATGGAATTTTTGTATCTGGATTCAAGGTTTTCTCTACCTACAGCAATGCTTAAATATTTAGGTTTTTTGATTGCAATAACTATGTCTCAAGCAGCAATAGCTATTGTTGCAAGAAAAAAAGGTGACACTTCTGCGCAAACGTCGCAAATGGCAACATTGAATCCTTTGCCACATATTGAATTATTTGGAACAGTAGTGATTCCTTTTATTCTGATATTTGCAAACTCTCCATTAGTTATTGGTTGGCCAAAGCAATTTAGTATTGAAACTAGGTATTTTAAAAAAATAAAAAGTGATATAAATTTAGTATATTCTTCTGGGATATTAATTAATTTTCTTATAGCATTAATATGCACAGTAATATTAAAATTTATGGGCAATATAACAATTTCCCAAGGTGCGGATTACTCTAGTCCAGAAATATTATCAAGAATGATATTATCTTATATATGTTTTTCAAATATTGTTATCGGAGCCTTAAATATACTACCATTTCCTGGTTCGTCTGGATGGAAGATATTAATAAATAATTTATCTTATGATCTATCGCGTAAAGCGCAAGAAAAGCAGATGTTTATATATATTGTGTTTTTAATTTTATTAATAACCGGTATTTTAGATTTTTACTTTTATTTTTTCATAAATCTTTTTCGCGCTATTAATTTGTTATAAGGTTACATATGTCCAAAGACCTTACTTATACAATTTATAGTCATTCAGATGCTGATGGTGGAATAGCTGCAGCATTATTTTCAAAATATATTCATGAAAAATATGCAAAATTTGGTTGGAATATTGAAATAAATCCAGTGAATCATGTATCTTCACTAGGGGAGTGGAGTCTGCGGGAAATTAAATGGCCCTGTGCTATTCTTGATTTTTCATTACATCCGGCCTTTCTAAATAATAAGTTTTTTTCAACTAAACAAACTCTTGAAAAAAAATTAGCTAATGAAAAGCAAATACCTGAATGTTATTGGATTGATCATCATCCCACAGGTTCTAGTTTTCCTTTTTTAAATGAAAAAAATACATCTGAAATTATCCCCAATGTTATAACAAAGTGGGATACACAAGCTATAAGTACTCCAGGGCTACTGCGCACTCATCATCATGAATTATCTTTTCCTATTAAAATATTAAAAGAATATGAAGAGTTTATTGATCTAGCAGAAATAATTGATGGTGCTTTGTATGTCACCAGTGATGCTGCACATGATTATTCATCACAAGCTGTAAAGTTACAAACATTATTTAGTCCTAGTCATTCAGTTATTGATAAAGTTGCTTTATATAAAAAACTTGTAAGACAAATTATTAAAAGTCCATCTGTTGAAGAACTATTTGATAGTGATTATATTTATGATGCCATCATAAAAAATGAAGAGTTACTATTTTATAAGCAATACAGAATTTATAAAAAAGTAACACAGCAAATATCAAAAGTTGCTTACTCTAATTTTCTAGAGGCGAAAGAATTTTCAGGTATGGCAAGATTTCTCCCATATTTATTATTTCCAGAATCAGAATATGCTCTACATGTTTTTCCAAATTATAATAAAGGAAGCTCATCTATTTCCTGTGGAATAAATCCTTGGAATAAACCGAAAAATTCAACTAAACATTTAGGGAATTATTTTGCGCAGAATTTTGCTGGAGGTGGGCACGCTTTTGTAGCTGGAGGAAGAGTATTAGAAGATGAAATTTATAAATTAGATAAGCTCATAGAGTATTTAAATGAGTGAATTTTGGATTGAATCTCCTCTAAATAATTTTTCACTTAATTTAAATAGGAATAATTATTTAATTGAAGGAGATAATCTTCCAGTATTACAAGCTCTTTCGTCTTTATACACCAACAAAATTAAATTAATATATATAGATCCTCCGTACAATACAAAACAAAAATTTATATATAATGATAATTTTGGTAATCATAATTCTTGGTGTGATATGATGAGACCTCGATTAGATCTTGCTTATAGATTGCTTGCAAATGATGGTTTTATATTTATAAGTATTGATGATAATGAAGTTCATTATTTAAGATTGCTAATGGATGAAATTTTTGGTTGTGAAAATTTTAGAAATTGTATTGTTGTTCCACGTGGAATAAAAAATGTTCAAGCGCAATTTTCTACAGCAAGAAATTTATCTATTGGACATGAATATATTTTATTTTATAGCAAAAATAAAGAAACGAGAATTAAAAAATTTGAATTGTTAAATAAAAATAATTTAAAGTGTTATGGCTCTTGGAATAATCATTGGCGAGGAACAAATAGACCAAATTTGAGGTATGAATTATTTGGAATTACACCAAAAGCAGGGCAGTGGCGTTGGTCTAAGGAAAGAAGTTTTCAAGCTATAGAAAATTATAAAAAAATATTATCTGATTGCAAAAAGAAAAATAGTGAAGATCTTTCCCAAGAAGAAATATGGAAATGGTATAAAAAAAATATTAATGAAAAAGTAAAATTTGATCTATTACGGTTAAGTAAACTTGGAAAACCTGAGCATTTTATTCCTCCAAATAATTATATATTAGGAAGTGATCTATGGAGTGATTTAAAAGCATCTGGTTCGAGAGATTTAAAAAAAATATTAGAATATGGTAAATTTGATATGCCAAAATCTGTTGCTTTAATTAAAAGAATAATTAGTATTTGTACTTTACCAAATACAAACGATATTATTCTTGATTTTTTTGCAGGATCAGGAACAACGGCGCAAGCTGTTTTGGAAAAAAATATTGAAGACAATGGAAATAGACAATTTATTTTAGTTCAATCAAGTGAAAAAATAAGTAATTTGATAAATAAGAATGTAAGCATAAATAATATAGCAGAATTAGCTAAAGTAAGAATTGAAAAGTTTCTTCAATTAAATGATTCTAAGGATAGTAAAAAATTTATTTATGTTCAATTTATACCAAATGAAATAAATTCTTCTTCGCCAGCAGGTGTAGCAGGTGCAGGTTTAACTCCATCATCAAAACCACCCATGATGAACGACATTTGATCTCCGGTTAATAAACATTTAGGAGTATCTTTACCAGTAGTGCTTGCGGTAGCTGCAGTTGTTGCGCTTTTGGCTTGTGCTGCAGGTGCGGCAGGCGATGCTCCTTCTTTTTCCAGTTTTTCTAGTAATGTTTTAGATTTCAAATAATTTGGTGGAGCTTTTTCAACGGACTTTTTCGCGTGTTCTATTGCTTTTACTTTATCTCCTAATTTTGAATAAGCTAACGCAATATTATAAAGCAGTAAGTATTCTTTATCAGGCATATCTAATACTTTTATTGCATTTTTATAAAGAGAAACTCCTTCATTAAATTTGCCCGCTTTTACTAACAAAACGCCTTTATTATTAAAAAAACTTGCCAATTCTGAACCTTTTTTAAGATTTGCTAATACTTTTTTACTTTCTTCAGTTCTTCCTTGTGTTGCAAGTGCTCTTCCTAAACCAAAGGAAGCTCTGTCATCGGTTGGATTCAATTTTAAGACATTTTTAAAATTTTCTTCAGCTTTTTCTGCTTCACCATTCCCTAAATTTAATTCTCCAATTACAAGTAATCTATCAACGTTGTGAGGACTTAATAGTTTTGCTTTTTCTAATGCTTTCATAGCATCGTCAAATTTATTATTCTTAATATGAACTTTTGAAATTAAGTTTAAAGCGGGAATGTGATTAGGATCAATTTTTAAAATTTTATTCAAAAATTCTTCAGATTTTTTTAGATCTTGTGCTCTTAGAAGCAATTCAGCATAAAGAGTTAAAAAACGAAGAGAGTTAGGTTCTTTTTTTAATCTGGGGAGTAGAATTTCTTCAGCTTTTTTATAATTTTTAGTAAGTAAAGAGTTATTAAATTCCTTTTGAAAGTTTCTATCACTTTCTGGATTTTTCTCTTGTTCTTCTAACTCTTCTAATCTTTTGATAAAGTCTTTTTCTGCAACTGGTTTCGTTAAAGTTTCATAAAAATAAAACTCAGAAATAATTGCTTTATCTTCTTTTCCAATGCTTCCCACGATTGGTACACAAAAACAATCTCGAATTTTTTTATTCTCATGAGTTTTAATATATTGCACAAGCGCAATACCAGAAAAAACAGGCATTCTGACATCTACAAATATTATATCAAATATAGTAGCATTTGTTTCTAATTCTTTTAATGCCTGCTCTGCTCCCAAAAAACCTTTGTAATTAATTTTTCCAATTTTTTGGAAAATTTTTTCCATTTGCGACAGGACATCAGGATCATCGTCAACAACTATTATGTTTTTAAATATAGATAGTGTCATTTTTCCCCCTTAAGACTTCTACAGATTTTAACATGTCTTATCGATAGCTAGAGATGTCAGTTAATTGTATTAGCTCTCTCTTAGGATGAGGGAATGAAAACAGGATGTCTGCCCAAAATCCGTTGGAAAAAAAGCTTGATAGGTATTATGAGGATATTATTGATAAAATAATGGAACTCATTGAAACCCAAAAAAATGTCTTGGGCGAACAAAAAGAACTAAAAAAAGATATCGCAAAATTAAAGGAACATGTTTTAGAAACTAAAACTGAGTTTGAGCAAATTAATGCTAAACTTGATAATTTAACAAAACTTGCAAAATCTGGGGGAGGCTCTGGTTCTAGCGCTTCCTATTCTTCAAATTCATCTTCCTATGGAAATAAACCTGCAACTGGTGGCCAACCAAAGAGTTTAAAAGATTTTCTTGCTACGGAAGCTGCTATTTTTGATGTAAAAGTATTGAATGCTTTTATTAAATCCACAAAAGAAATTGTGAAAACCAATACAAGAACAGAGCCAACATTTTTAAAGCCTGTTGTTGGTGAAAACACAAATTTAAAAATTGTAGTGGCTGGTAGAATGAACCTGTCACGTGATACAGGTAAAGGAACAATGGCTTTTTGTATGGAATTAGAATCTGCCACTGCTATAACTAGGGCAGTATTTATGTCTCCAGAAGATGCAAAGGTCTCAGATGCAGATATTAAAGACGTAACAAGTGAAATATGTAACCAAATTTGTGGAAAATCTAAATTAGCACTAAAGAATGAGGGCTATAGTTTTGATATTGGTATTCCTGAAATACATCAAGGACAACCGAAAGATCTTTTGGCCGTCCTTGGTTATCCTAAAATTTCTTTATTTTTTGCTTATGAAAAAAAGCCCTTTTACGTCTTATTTTGGGGATGAAGCCTTTTCTTTTAAATTATTCTTATCTTATTCAAGAAAATAATTGATCCCCAAAAACGTAACACTGGCTTTGAAAAATTATTAACCTAACAGACGTAACGCAAGCATTGGAATTTGATTAGATTGAGATAATACAGAAACACCAGATTGTTTTAAAATGTTTGATTGCGCTAGTTTAGCAGTTTCTTCAGCAAAATCAGTATCACGAATTCGACTATTTGTAGCAGCATTATTTTCCGCTTGAATACTTAATTGAGTAATTGTTGAATTTAGGCGGCTTTGAATTGCACCCATAGTAGAACGATAGGATGAAACTTTGGTGATTGCTTCATCTATTATACTAATAGATTTTTGTGACATTTCTTTTGAAGAAACACTTGTTATATCATCTTCTTCTGATGTACCTAAATTTAAACCATCGGGATTCACAGAGGCATTAACATTGCTAAAATCAATTCTAATAATATTTGTTGGATTTATATTATCTAAACTATCAGCTGATTCAAAATAGTTTTTACCAACTTGTAATTCAAGTGGAAATTTATTTGATCTTTTAGTAATTTCCTCATCTATGTCATCTTGATTTCCAACTAACAAAAGCGTTCCGTTAAATTCAGTAGTTTTAGATATACGGTTGATCTCATCTTTTAGTTGGCTAAATTCTTTATTTAAAAAACCCCGTTCAGTGTTACCTATGGTATCACTTGCTCCTTGAATAGAAAGCTCACGAAGTCTTGATAAAATGTTACCAATTTCATTCAAACCACCTTCGGCAGTTTGAATTAATGAAACACCATCATTAGCATTTCTTCTAGCCATAATAAGAGAGCGATAGTCAGCTCTTAACTTATCACTAATAGCAAGACCAGCAGCGTCATCAGAAGCTTTATTAATTCTAAAACCAGATGACAACTTTTCCATGGATTGGTTATTCATCTCGTTACTAATTGTTAAATTACGTTGCGCATTTAAAGATTGCACATTTGTAGCAATACGAAAACCCATAAAAAGTCACCTCCTAGAACCCTGTCCATTGCTAAGTAAATTGAAATTAAATTCACTTACTGCAACTATTTTGACTGCGTCAAAATTATGATAATTAATCGAAGTAATGATTAAAGTCTTTAGAATTTTTTTTATCAATTTATAATTAAATAAATAGTCAATATATATATTTAATTAAATATAAAGAAATTTTTTATATTTTTTTGTAAAATATTAATTTAAAAATAATTTATTTTTTGCTTCAAGATACTCGGAAATAATTTTAGAGACTAATTTGTTACAATTTAAAATTTCATTTATTTCTGAAACAATTTGACCAACTTCAAGCTCACCTTCAGCCAAATTCCCATTGAGCATGCCTTCTTTTGCTCGTCCTTTACCTAATAGGTGTGCCAATTTTTCTTTGTCAGCACACTCATCTTCAGCTAAAGCTATTTTTTTAGAAAATTCATTTTCCAATAATCTTACAGGAACTAATTTTTTCATTCTTAAAAAAGTAGAATTAAATTTGGCTTGGCACATTGCTGTTTTAAAATTATTATGAGCAGAACTTTCTTCAGTGGCTGCAAAAGCTGTTCCTATTTGTACTCCTTCTGCACCTAAGGCGAAACAAGCTAAAATAGCTTCACCGGTACCTATTCCGCCGGCAGCGATAACAGGAATATTTAAAATTTTACGCATTTGTTGTAATAAGACGAAGGTTGTTAATTCATCGCGGCCATTGTGTCCTCCAGCTTCGAATCCTTCAACGACTACAGCATCTACACCTGCATTTTGACATTTCAATGCCAATTCAGGATTGCTAACTACATGGACGACAATGCAACCTTCTTTTTTTAGGATAGGAGTCCAAGTTTTAGGGGAACCCGCACTGGTAAAAAAAATTTTAATTCCTGCAGAAAGTGCTACTTCGATTTGACTTTGAGTTTTATCATATAGCAAAGGAATATTTACGCCTAGAGAATGATTTGTTAACTGTTTTGCTTTTATTATATGCTGTTTAAGGACATCGGGTTGCATACTGCCAGCACCTATTAATCCTAGGCATCCTGTATTTGCTGCTGCTGCTGCTAATTTACCCCCACTTACCCAAACCATGCCAGCTTGAATGATAGGATGTGTAATATTAAATAAATTACAAATCCTATTTTTGGGCCAAATATTATTTTGATTCATCTTTAATATCTCCATTTCCAGTAAGTTAATTAGAGTTACATAATTTTTTTAATGTACTTTTAATTAAAGTGCAAATATTATTAATTTAAAATAAAGTAATAAGGTAATAAAGTAATAAACAAATTTGTTACATAAAAATCTGAAAAATATAAAGATATTTTTAATTGCTAAGTAATAATATATTCATCAAATTTATAAAATAAAATATGTATTAATAATACTTCGAAATTATTTTTTATTACTTAATTTAGGAAAAGAGATTTATGAATGATAATGAGATTTTAAAATCAATTGGAATAAATAAAGAAGAAACTGATACTTATATTAAATATGTCTTGTATGATAAAAACAACAGAAATTTAATAAAATCAAAAGAATTATTGATCACTGCGCATGGTGGTTATCATTCCGCAACAAGACAGTTTCGTGCAGATAAAAAAATATCATTTTTTAGTAATCACGGATATAATCTAGTTTCAGAAGGTGATTCAACTTTACGCAGAGTTACTCAAGCTAGAGCTATTGCTAGAGAAACATATTTTCGTGATAATTATGTGGTAAATTACAATTTAAGTGATGTTTCTGATCATAAAGGGTATTACTTAGATAAATACTACGACAGAAAAGATTTTATCAAAATAATAATGTTTGAATCCTATTTATATTCAGTAAGAAATGTCTATGAAAGACAAAAAATATTCAATAGAATTTCGCCTGATCTCATTCTTTCTGCTTGCCCAGATATATTAATGGTGAAGGCGAGTACAAACCTACTTCAGGTTCTTTTGGATCCAAAAAACGCAGACTATGAAAAAATATTTTGCAGTTTTTGTCGCGGTAGCGGTTCAGGAAGCCCCTCTATGCGAGCTACAAGCATTCCTAGACCTCTTGGTGATCAAGAAGTTCTCAGAATTGAAGCCGTTGTAAAAAGTGAAATACAAAGTCGTGGAATTGCTGGAGAGCGTCCAAGTGCTACGGCAGTACCATTAGTAGCAACTGCTACTTCAATTCCAATAGGAACGACAGGTGTTGCAGGAAGCCGTGTAGGTGGAGGATTGGCAGCTGGTGCAGGAAGTCGTGTAGGTGGAGGATTGGCAGCTGGTGTAGGAAGTCGTGTAGGTGCAGGAGCATCAGGCGTTGCAGCAAGTCACGCAACTGCGAGAAGCATACCAGTTACGCCAGTAATTGAACCTGCAAAAAGGGCAAAAGACTTTAGAAATAGAGATTTTAGTTATCAAACGTTGAATGCTAGTGATCTTTCGAATGCCGATTTGAGTGGAGCTAATTTTAATAATGCTATTTTAAGAAATGTTAACTTAACTGGATCTGTATTAAGTTGGGCGAAATTTGATCAAACAATTTTTAATAATACAAGTTTGTGGAACTGTGATTTAGATAATACAAATTTTGATAAAGCAAGATTTTCTTTTGAAAATATGACAATAAATGAAATAATAAATAATTCCGATCCTGTAGTTTTAGCTACGAAAGCTCAAAAATGGTCGACAACAAGTTACTTACCATTAGGAGATTCAAAAGATTTAGGTTTTAATGTCATGATACCTACTATTTTTAAATTAGAAGATATTAGGGAACCAGGTTTATATCGTTTTGTTATCCTTCCAAATGGTGAAATTAGAATTGGATATGAAGATAACAGGAAAAATGAAACACAAATTTGGCGTGATAGGTTTGGAAGAGTTGTGGAAAGAAGAAATATAGTAACAAATTTTACTCAAAATGGTAAAACGGAAATTTGTTCGCATGGGGGTCTTTGTGATTATCAAAAGACTATTGCTGCTGGAGTCATTAATATAGGAAGTTACTTTGGCAGAAATTATATTATCTCAATTACAAACCAGTCAGGCCATTATAAGCCAAATAAAGAATCATTATTTATTGCAGGAATTATCATTCAAAATAAGTATCCTACTTTAATTAATAGAACGAGAATAGAAGCTATGAGTTCTGATCATAGGGGAAGATCTTTTTTAGAGCATGTAGGAACTATAAATTAATTTTTTATTTAAATTGGTATTTCTGCAACTACAAAATTTCTATCGCAATTGCAGAAATATCATCTTCTAAAACTCTAGAATCTAACAGGTCTAATACTTCGTTTTTAACATTTTGCATTACATCATTTAAATTTAAATATTCAACAGAAAAATGTTTTTTTAATATTTCTTTAATTTTTTTTGTTCCAATCTGTTCACCTTTTGAAAGACCTTCAATAAGCCCATCAGTATAAGCAAATATGATGTCCGAACTTTGGATTCCTTTTAATTGACCTTTAAAAAAGAGATCTTTTTCACTACCAAGAATTTTACCTGAATTTGGTAAAGCTTCTATTGTTAGAGGCATATTATTTTGTAAGTTACTGCGTTTAATAACAAATGGAAAATTATGTGCTGCTGAGTAAGTATAAACATTCATTTCATCTTTTGATATCACTAAAGAAAGCATAGTCATCATAAAAGATTGTTTACTCATTTTTAGAAGTGTTTCATTAAAATCCTTTAAAATTACAGCAGGGGAATCAAATTTTTTATTTTCATTAATTGCTAACATACAATGTTTTTCAAATATTCCAGAAATTACAGCAGTTAATAGTGCAGGAGCAAAGCCATGACCAGTTATATCGCCAATATAAATGTTAGCAGTTCTATCTTCTAAAAAAAAATTGAACCAATCACCACCAACATGCAACGCCGATTTATAAAATGAAGCTATAGAAAAATGCGCATTGTGAACTGGACTTGTTGGTAATAAAGATTTTTGAATTGTCGTTGCCATCCCAAGAGCTTCTAATTCTATTTTTTCTTTCAAAAGTTCATTTTCTTTTTGCATTTTTGAAAATGCTTTCATAATATATTCTTGTTCTTTAACTCGTAGCAAATTAATGCCATAAATTAATAACTCATTAGATTTTATTTTTGATATAAAAAATTCAAATGGGATATTTTTTCTTTTATTTAAAACCCATTCATACTCAAACTTACTTAAATTTTCATTTATGTACTTTAAAATATCTATTTTATGAAAAATTTTTTGAATTTCTTTACTTTCATATTGATTTCCAGCATCGAATGCAAAATTTGAAGTTTTTAGTATGTATTTCTTCAGGTCAAACACCGCAATAGGAAAGTCAAAATTATTAGCAAATTTTTTGATATTTTGAAACATTTACTAACCTTCAGTTAAAAGTATCTTAGTTTCATTTAATATTTTTATATTATATTTTTTTAATTAAAATTTATCTAGTTTTTTTTATATGTCAAAATTAAGTCAATATAGTATTTATAATTCATTCAAAATATATCGTGACATCATAATATCTTGCGCAGCGAGTCCGGTTAAATCAATTACTGTATAACCTGCTTTACTAATATAAGATTCATTTTTAGCGAAAATATCACCTAACTCTAGAACTTTGGATTGAATTTCAGGCTTTTGTTTAACTGCGTGGCTTAATTCTCCATACTTCAAACATTGATCTAATGAATCAACAAAAACATTTTTTGCTTGGAAAATCACTGAAGAGGAAAGTTCTTGCTTAATTCCATCATCAGCTCCTAAAGCAATAATTACTGTTCCAGGAATAATATGCTCTGGAAATAAATATGGTTCCTTTGAACTGGTGGTACAAATAATAATCTTATTATTCATCAATACAACATTTGGATCATCTGTTAAATTTACAGCGCATCCTAAGTCGACAAATTTTTGTTGAATATTTTTTAGTTTTTCTATATTTCTTCCATATATATATAAATTTTTCAATTCTGGGAAAATAAATTTTAGGTATTTTGCATTTAAGTATGCTTGAATTCCATTTCCCATTATTCCAAGTGATTCAATTTTATCACTTGCAAAAAATTTGGCACAAAGTGTAGCTGATAATGCTGTTCTTGTATCTGTAATAAAACCATCATCCTTTATTAAAACTTCAGGAATTCCTGTGCTAGTATTTAAGGCAATAATGACTCCTTGGCTTGGAGAAATATTTTTTAAATAATTATCTGGAAAACCAGAAGCAATTTTTACATAATAGTATTTATCATCTTTTAAGTAACCAGATTTTATATGAATATCTGCATTTTTTTCTGAAAAATGAGTTTGGGTTATTGGAGCACAAATTATTTTTTTTTCAGAATAATAAATAAATGATTTTTTTAATTCAAAAAGTAAATCATTAATATTTAATTTTTTTACTATATCTTCTTGGGTTATTATTTTCATTACTTTTCTTTGTTATATATTAATTAAAAAATTTTCAAATCTTTTTATTGCTTCAGGCATGTTTAATCTGCCAAAACCAACGCGAAAATGATTTTTATCATGATCAAAAACATCTCCAGGTAAAAGCTGTACTTTTTGTCTTTGACTGAACTGTTCGCAAAAATCATAAGCAGAAATATTTAGCTTTAATTTTGGATAAGCTATACATCCTCCTTTTGGTTCAAACCATTCAAATATTTCTTTTTTATTTAGAAAGAAATTTCTTAGTAAGGTTAAATTTTTTTCTATTATTTTTTTATTCCTAGAATAAATTATATCTTCATTTTGGAGGGCAATAATTGCTAATATTTCGCTAGGAGCTCCATTGCATATAGTTAAATAGTGTTTAAATTGAGATAATTTGGTCATTAATTGTTTATCTTGAGATGCTAACCAACCTATACGCAATCCAGGGAGGCCATAAGATTTAGAAAGAACTCCAAGGCTTATTCCTTTTTCATAGATACTAGCAACAGGAGGGAGTTGATCCGCTTTGTTAATTTCAAGTCCTCTATAAACTTCATCAGAGAAAATATAGAGATTATGTTTTCTGGCAATATCAATAACATGATTTAATTCATTCTTCGATATAATATGACCTGTGGGGTTATGGGGGAAATTGATTATTATAAGTTTTGTATTTTTTTTGATTAGTGTTGGTAAAATATCTAAATTAAATGAACACTGTCCATTCAAAAATTCTATAGGAAGTTCACTAACTTCACAAAGATGGTTTGGTAAGTCTTTTAGTGATTGATAACATGGAGAAAAAACAATAGCATGATCATCTTTTGTAAGTATATTAGTAAATGCTGCAAAAATACCTTCTTCAGCACCATTAAAGGTGCAAATATTATCAACACTCGATGATAAATTATACCGTTTATTTATTTCTTCCAAAAGTAGAGGATGACCTTTAGGGTGTGTGTACGATAGTTTTAAGGAATTCCATAATTCAAGAGTTTCTGTTGAAGCTAAGCTTAAAAGTTCATGCATGTGATATGTTTCCATATCTGATCCAGAAAACATGATTTCACAATTAAATTCCCGCTCAGATAGATATTCTTCTAATTTGAAAATAGGTAATCTCATAATATTATAGCCTTTTTTGAAACAAATATGCTCAGAAAGAGTATATTTAGACAAAATTATATAAATTATATATTTTTGTCAATATCTTTTTTCTGTATTAAGATAATGAAATTATTATAGTATTAGAGTGACTCGTCTAACTTTTAAATTATAGATTTCATAAAGAACTTTTTATTCTCAGTAGACTAAAAGATAGATGACAAGGTTTTATTTTCTTCACTCATCTTGGATGGATTTTAAATCAACTAGAACAAGACTCATTTTGAAAGTCATTTGGTTTTTAATATCTATAAATTTAAACTTTTTATTAATTAAATAGTTAAAATTTTTATATGTTTGGATTGAATAAAAATTAAATTTAATTTGTACTATAAATATTAATATTTTATTTAGTTAAATTTTCTTAAGAATTTAAATACGAAAATATTTTAGTTTATAAATTACTTAAAAATTGAGGATCTAATAAAACTCATAGAGTTAATAAATTAAAAGATATTTTTTTGATTCTTAAACTATTTAGATTAATTAATAAATGAACATGTTTTAAATTATTATATATCACATTATTTTTTATTAAGTTAAGTAATATATGAAATTTACTAGTATATAAAAAATTATAAATATTTTTTTATTGATATTGGAATAATAATGTAATATATAAATTTTCTATTTTTGTATTCACTTTTTTTCAATATGTTAGGAGTTATATATGAAAAAAATACTATTTTTAGGTTCTTTATTATCTTTTCAATTATCAAGCAATTCATATGCAATTGAAGTTGAAAGTTTTTTAAACGGAAAACTAAATTCAAATTTTCGTAGTGAAAAGACAAATGTTGCTTCAGGTTGTCAAATGAGAAATCCTTTTAATGGTAACTGTATTCTTTTTTGGACTCAATATAACGAATATTTTGTGACAAGAGGAAATATTGCTAATACATATTTATCTTCAGAACAAACTGCAGGTAGCATAACAATTCCTATTACTTGTCAAATAGTTAGACATAAACTAGATGGATCTACAAATCCTGATTCTAAGAATGGGGTTAAAACTGGTGAAGAAAACTATTCTGCTAGTTATAATATTAATTTCAATTGGTACGTAAGTGCAAATCCTTTTTCTAGCAATCATAATTTTCATATTCATAATGATGTCAAATCTATTTTTACTTCTGGTGTAAAAGATAATAATGATGCTGATGATTTTTGTACAAAAGAAATTATAAATGCAATTAAAAATTTAAATGGAACATCTGTTAATTAATTATTCAGAAGTTAAATCTATTTTAGAAAGAAATTTTCAAAAAAAATAATTAAGACTTTTCGTGATTTATTTTTCATCCTTTTTTTCTTTATCTTTTGCTTCTATTTTTGGTTTTCTTGCTTCAACTTCTTGCTGGACATTACTAGGTGATGTTGCAAAAAAAGCATCTGGTGGAGCTTTAAAACCGCAAGCTGGAAGTAAAAATAAAGTGACAAGAGCTATGTTTATTTTTTTCATTTTCTTTTTTTTCTGCTTGTTAAAAATAAATTAATTTTATTTTTATGTTCTTCTGTTAAAAAATGTTTCCTAAAAAATTCTTTGTCATATTCTTCTAATGCATCATAATTAAAAATATTTTGCCTTGCGAATAATCCTTCTTTTAAATTTTTAGGACAATTTTGGAATTGTAATGACCACTGTTTAATTTTGTTAAAACAAGCTTTTTTAGTAGAAAATTCTTTGTCTACTAATCCATTTTGAATCAATTGTTTACTATTCATAACAGTTTTAGTAATTAAATAGGTAGCTATTTTTCTTTGATTTAGTTGAGGGCATAATTCTGCTAACCGCAACATTCCACCCCAACCAGTGGGTAATCCAAATTGCGCTTGAGTAAAATGGAGAGCATAAGTTTTTCCTACTCCCCAGCGAAAGTCGGTTGCTAAAGCTAGTTCAGCCCCTCCTCCATATGCAGGGCCAGTTAAGACGGAGATTGATATGGCACTTGTTTGGTGAAGTAAAGAACAAAATTTATAGATAGCTGAAGTATATAAATTTCCATATTCAGCAGAAAATTTTGTAAGCTCAATTAAGTTTCCACCACTTGAAAAAATACCTTTAACTTCAGAATTTAAAATAATAAGCTGGCAGGATTGTTCAACGATAAATTTTTCAAAATATGTTGTTCCTCCGTTTATGGGTGAACATATATCTTGCATTAATTTAGCCATTCTAAAACTAATAGCATTTTTAGTTGATTTACTATTTAAAGTAACAAAACATATGTTGCTATCAGAAGAAATAGAAAATTCTTCATCATCAACCAGCTTCTGCATATTAAACTCCAGAGTTTACTTTTTTCGCTTCAACTTCTATTGCTTGATTAGAATTAGCTTGTGGTAATGAAGCAAAAGGATCATTTTTAATCTTTGTGTTTCCACCTATCGCATCATCAAAAGCGGATAAATGTTTTGAGCGAGAACCAGCTGCCTGTAATTCTTTATCTAAATCAACTTTTTCAGCTCCAGTTAATTCAGTTGAAAGTTTAGCCACTGCCTTTGATTTTTGTCTTGCATTTCTTATTGCTTCTAAATTTTTAGATGAAGAGTCAACTGACAAACCAGTAAGTCTATCATTTAATTCTTTTATTTTTTGTGAGCTGATGATATCTGCTACGGTTTCTGCTTCTTCTTTATTAAGAGAATCAATTTGATTTTGTAATTCAATTAAACGAACTTTATAACGCTCTATTGCTTGTTGTTGCTCGTCA
This sequence comes from Pigmentibacter sp. JX0631, assembly GCF_029873255.1. Classification (NCBI taxonomy): domain Bacteria; kingdom Pseudomonadati; phylum Bdellovibrionota; class Oligoflexia; order Silvanigrellales; family Silvanigrellaceae; genus Pigmentibacter; species Pigmentibacter sp. JX0631. Next base: position 2,204,844 of record NZ_CP123622.1, read on the forward strand.
ATTTCGTTTTCTAGTTCTTTTACTCTGACTTCATTTTTATCTGATTTTTCTGCCAATTGAGCATATGCCGTCTTATATCTTTCATCGGGGTTTTTCTTGTAAAGTTCAATTGCGCCAGCCATTTTTTGTTGTAGCTCTTCGCTTTCTTTAGATATTTTTTTTACTTCTTCTGACTTCATTTCTCTTATACGTATTAATTCGGCTACAGCTTCACGCATTTCTTGGTAATCTTTGCTCCAATCTTCTTTTGTTTTTCTAAATTGAGATCGAATAGCATCAGCACTTGATGTCACAAGTTTATCTGTTGCTCTTTCTGTTTTGCCTTGAGCAAGGCCAAAAATGCTTGAAAAAAAACGCCCTAAGCTATCAAAAAAACTCATAATTCCTCCAGATAAAATAAAAAAACGACTTTGCTTCTCGAAAGAAGCTAATGTGTTTAAATAAAATAATACCAGCAGTTTTGTCTTCTGTTAAGATAATTACATCTATTGTGAAATAATTGATTATCCTTGTGAGTCATCTGGAGAGGTAAAACCAATTTCAGAAGAATTTACTACTTTATTTTCATTCTCATTAGAGGTTTCAATAGCGTTTAACGCTAAAGCAGCTTTTTTTTGGTCATCAATATTCATTTGCAAAGACCTTAAGCTAGGCAATTCATTTAAGCCATTTAAGCCAAATACTTCCAAAAATTTTGCTGTAGTTCTAAATTCCAAAGGGTTCCCCACTTCTTTTCTTGTGCCAGAGGCATAGATGAGATCTTTTTCTTTTAAAGTTTGCACAATTGATGAACTGTCTACTTGTCTTAAAGCATTTATTTGTGCTCGGGTGATAGGTTGGCGGTATGCGATAATAGCCAAAGTTTCTAAGGCATTCTTACTTAGTGAACGTGCTTTTCCAGTATATTGTTTTTTAATTAAATTTAAGTATTCATTTCTTGTTTTAATCTGGTACTTATTATCCTTTTCAAATATTTCAAAAGCTCTATCTTCATATTCAAATGCCAAAGCTCGAATAGCCATCCGAATATCTGCTAATGATACTTCACCAATCCAATTGCGGATTTCCCCTGCTTCAAGCGGAGTGTCGGCAACAAACAAGATAGCCTCTACTTTTGTCTTTAATTGATCAAAAGTAGATTTAATTATATTATTATCTTCATTATTGTTACTTAATTCAAGACTGTCTTCCATAATACCCTATATATTAAATTTCTTTTTTATGTCTTTCTTTTTTACTACTAATTTTTTTTTCTGGTTGTTCATGAACAATTTGAGCGTCAATTACATTTTTCTCAGAAATTCTTTTTTTTGCATCATTTATCAATGTTTGTGCTATGTTTTTTCTGAAATTCATAAATGATTCAATATTAGTTGGTGCATTATGGACAACAACTGAATTAACATATTTAACTATAGGTAAAATATTTTTACCATTATTGTGTTCAACCAACATACTCATTATTTCAGTACGAATTTCATTTGTAATATTTTCTTCTGCTTGACCTTCTAATATTTTATTTACTAGTTTAGAAATGTTTTTTTCTATTTCAAGATTAGTTTTATGACCTACGTCATTTACTTTTCCAAGTAAAAATTGAATTTCTTCCTTTGAAAAAGAACGTGCTTGATGAACAGCTTTTTTCGCCATTCCTAGCATTGCACTTGGGTTTAGATTTTCTTGATTCTTTTTTAAAGTTTCAACAATTTTTTCAGAGTTTATATTTTTTAAATTTTGCAAGAAGGAATTGAGTTTGCTGTCCATTGCTATTTCCTTTAAAATATAAGAATAGTCGAGTTGTACCTCACCTTTTATGGTAAACCGCTCTATCACATGAGAAACAAAACCTCTAACGTTTCTCAATTGCTAAATACTTTAAATCAATAAAAGAAATAATTTCAAGTATTTAATTTAAAAAGCTTGCCTTTTACACCATTTTGAAAATCTTTGGTTGGGACAACTTTTTTTCCTGGTAGTTGTAGTTCTGTTACTTCTAACAAATTTAAATCACCACAGCAAATAAATAAAGAGTTTTGCGAAAAAATTAACTCTCCTTGTTTTAATTTCAAGTTATTTTCTTTTACTTTAGTTGTTATTATTTTAATTTCAATAATATCACTATTTATTAAAAACTTTGCTTTAGTTCCTGGCCAACCAGAAAAAGCTCTAACTTTATTGTGCAAAGTGATAGCAGGTAAACAAAAGTCTAATAAACCTTCCTCGGGTTTTATTTTATCAGCTTTTGAAGCCATTTCATGATTTTGTTCTTTTCCTACAGTTTTTCCAGCAAAATAATTAGGTAGTGTTTTTCCTAATAAATGAGAGCCTTTAGCAAACAATAATTCAAGTAAGTCGCCACTTTTTATTTCAGGATCTAAAGGAATTTCTTCTTGAGCTAGAATAGGGCCAGCATCCATTGCTGCTACTGATAATAGAATTGTTACTCCTGTTAATTTATCTCCATTTTCAATAGTTCTTTGAACTGGAGCCGCTCCTCGATACAAAGGTAACAAGCTTGGATGGATATTTAATGTGCCAAACTTAGGTATTTCTAAAAAACTTTTTGGCAAGTAGTTACCATAAGCAGCAGTAATACATAAATCAGGTTCAAGTAGTTTTAGATCTTCAATAAAAGCTTCTTCTTTAGCGTTGGTAGGGGTCAAAACTGGAATTCCTTTTTCTAAAGCAGTTTGATGCACAGGAGAAGGAGTTTCGCTTCCATTTCTAGTTGATCTTGCGGGAGGTTGACTGACAACTAATATGATTTTAATAAATTGATCGTACTGCAACAGAATTTTAAGAGCTTCAGCTGCAATTTTTGGTGTTCCTAAAAAAACTACTTTTTTTCTATTATCTTTTTGTAAAAAACTCATCTAATGACCTTTAAAAAACAGGAGATATTTTTCCTGTAAGAGAACATTGCAAATTCAATCAGCAATACCATGACTTCATAAAAATTAAAATCGTCTATAAAAGATTAAAATGCTTTAATATAGTTTCTTTTGAAATTTGCATTTCATTTTCAACCATATCTTGCCAAAAATCTCTTTTAAAATATTCTGTGTGAGGAACATGAAAATCGGGAGACTTATAATATATACATGGTTTTAATGAACAAAAAGGTAAACTATTACTTGAATGAGCACAGAATAAGATATCGATATCTAAAGCTCTTGGCATCCATCTCCGTTCTCTAGGATGTCCAATTATATCTTCAATTTCAATTATGACTCGATAAAGTTCTATCGGGTTTAAGCTTGTTTCGACATGAGCCACAAAATTAATATAGAATTCATGATTATCTGTATTATAAACAGGGTGAGTCAGGGGAAGGGTTTCTCTCCACCGACTTTGTTCTAAAACTGTGACATGTTTTTCTAAAAGCTTTAAAGATTTTGATAAGTTATCTATTCTGTCTCCTAAATTGGAGCCAAAAGCCAATATGTAGTGGTATTTTTTTTTCTGCATTATTATATGTTTAACAAAAAAGGCGCACGAAGCGCCTTTTAGGAGTTAATCTATAGTATTACTTAGCGTAAACAGTTGCAGCGAGTCTAGTGCGTCCTTTGGTACGACGACGTTTGATTACGTTGCGGCCATTTTTTGTAGCCATGCGAGCACGGAAACCGTGTTTGCGTTTACGAACTTTATTACTTGGTTGAAATGTTCTTTTACTCATGTCACAAATCCTCTCAAATCATAGGAACCATTTTGCTAGCATAAGCCTTATCATAGTGCAAGCATAAAGTAAAAAAAACAAAAACTAAAAAAGTTCAATGGTTGATTAAATTGTGATCTAAGATCTTTCTGGCTTTGAATTTGTCTTTTTCTGTGGCATAGGTTTTTCATGGATTTGAGCCATTTTCTATTAAATAAGTGAGAAGAAAAAACCATGAATTTTAAACAAAGAGACTCTGGTAATAGAGGAAAAAAACCAATAAAAACGAATGGAAGAGATAAGAATTCACGGAATAGGTCTGAAGATTCAGCAGACCGCGAGGAAAAGAGATCACCTCGTACCTCAGATCGTGGTGAAAGGACTTCTAGATATGCAGCAGATCGTGGTGAAAAAAGATCGCCTCGTACCTCAGATCGTGGTGAAAGGACTTCTAGGTATGCAGCGGACCGTGGTGAAAAGAGATCTCCGCGTTCCTCTGATCGTGGCGAAAAAAGATCACAGTATTCTTCAGATCGGGAAAGACAAAAACCGCATTTTGCGAAAGACAGAAATTCATTTGAAGGCGGAGATAAAACTTCCAGACCTCAAAAAAATGAGCAAAATCAATTATTTAAAACATTTAAAAAACCATTAAAAGAAATTTTTATTTGGGGTAGAAGAACTGTAGAAGCTTATTTAAGCAATTTGCACCAACAGGGAAAAGAAATAGACAATTCAAAGTATGCTCTGCACATCATTGTTGATAAATCTAATAAAGCACCTTCCCAACTAAAACCTTCAGTTGAATCTGCTCAATTATTAGGTATTAAAATTGTACCCCATCAATCAACAGAAACATGGCCTATAGCGGATTCCGGTGAAGAGCTTAATCACCAACGTATATGTTTAAAAATCCCTGAATATCCAATACAGTATTTATCTGAAGCAGTAGAAGTTATAAAATCGGCTAATCTAGAGTCTCAACATGGTTGTATAGGGCTAGTTTTAGACCAAATACAAGATCCAAGAAATTTCGGTGCAATAATTCGCAGTGCGGCATTTTTTGGTGTAAAATTCATAGTTTATGGAACGGATAGACAAGCTGACATATCGTCTCTTGTACTAAAAACAGCCGCGGGTGGGGCGTTTTCCATCTCGCTTATTCCTGCTGTAAACATCAACCGCGCTCTCCAACAAATCAAGGAAGCTGGGGCTTGGATAGTTGGTACTGCTTTAGGTGAAAATTCTAGTAACTTAAAAGATTTACCAATAGATAGAGCATGGGTAGGAGTTCTTGGGAACGAAGAAAAAGGCTTGCGGAATGAAGTCTTAAAAAACTGTGACTATGTCGTCCAAATTCCAGGCGGAAAAGGAACGGTAGATTCTCTAAATGTAAGTGTTGCGGCTGGAATTCTTATTCATTCTTTAAGCCACTAAAGGACTCTTATGCTTTTTTTATCACATTTGGATTTAAATGACTATTCATTGCATGTTCCTGATGCTTTTCTAAAAAAATTTAGTCCAAGTGTTGAAAAGCTATCTTTTAATCCTTTTCAAAATGATGAACACCTTGCAGTTAAAATCAATTCCTGCAGAAGTTCTGTACGCTTTTCTTTGCACGAAGCTCTAACACCTTCTTTTTTGGTGAAAGCTTTTCATAGTAACGTTATTGCTCGAGCTTCTGAAAATTCTCCTGCAGCAGATGCGCATTATATTATAGCGCCGTTGCGGAATACTTCTCCTATTTTTCAAGGAAAAAAATATTTATCTATACGCACGGCGGATTGTTTAGCTGTTGTTTTTGTTTTTGAAAATGCTGAATATTTTATTGGAGCTATCGCTCATGCGGGTTGGAAGGGATTAACTCAGGGAATTATACAAAATACCATTGAACGTTTAATAGTTGAGGCAAATGCGCTAGGAATTTCCAAAAGTAATTTGCTTAATGAACTACATATTCATATTGCACCAGCTATTTTTGGAGTGTCTTATGAATGTGGCAGTGATGTTGCGACTGCTTTTCAACAGCATTTTAGCTCACTGACATCGAAATATAACAATGCAATAAGCTATTTAGATCTTTACAATTTACTAACAAATATTCAACAAGATCCCTCTCTTTTGGATGTTGTGCAAAGTAATTTATTTAAAAATCAGCATTCTATTCTCATTCCAGGGAAAATTTTTCCAGATTTACAACTTTTAGCGGCGCTAGAGGGTTATATATCCGGCATTCCAAGTGAGAATATTGAGATTTTAAGAGAAAATACTTATAGTCATCCATGCCTTTTTAGTTATCGTGAAGCAAGTCATAAAAAGACAAATGCAAGTCATAGGCAGTGGACCCATCTTTGTTTTCCCTCTATTTAGAAGAAATCTCATTAAGTAGTGGAAAGACTTAGCGGTCTCTGTTTTTCGCTTGCCCATCATAAGTAAACCGTGATAGCTCTAGGTTCATTTAATGGGCTTTTGAAATGTTACTGGGTTCAGCCCAATAGGAGATAAAAACCAAATGAATGAAGTTTCTCAAGTGGCTTATCGTTATGCAGCACTATTTTATGGTATTATTGCTGCTTATTTTTGGTATATTTTTTATGCTTTATGGGGATTTTTAGGAAGAAATTATTTTCCTCAAGATGTTTCCAGTGTATTGAGTATTCAAAACAGTAATTTTCATATCGTTAATATTATAGTAGCTTCAGTTCTAACCTTATCTGTATTAATTGGTTTAATTTTACATAAAAAATTAAAGGAATTTATTGTTGATGTTGGTGATGAGCTTTCTCGCGTTGCATGGCCAACCTTAAAAGAAGCTCAAAAAACAACAGCCATTGTTATTGCGCTTGTCATTGTTTCTTCCATTGTGTTGTTTTTTGCTGATATGATATTTTTAAAAGCGATCAATTTAATTATGAATACTGCAGCTTAAGCAAATTTGATAAATCAAGGAATTTAAATTTATGGTGGATACAAAATTGAGTGAACAAGAAACTACAGCAAAGACAAATTCGTTTACACATGAAAGATTTAAATGGTACGCCGTTTTAACCCAATCTGGGATGGAAAAAAAAGCAAAAGCAACATTAGAAGAGCGCATTAAAAAGCTAAAAATGACTGATTATTTTGGTCAAATTCTAATTCCTACCATGACGGTTGAAAAAATAGATGAAGGCGGAAAAAAGAAAAAAGTAGAACAAAAAATGATGCCTGGTTATCTATTTGTCCAAATGGATCCTGATCATAAAGCTACTTTTGGATGTGTTAAAGATACGCCAAAAATTTCTTCTTTTATTGGTGCAGCGGCTAATCAAGATCCTAAACCAGTTCCTGATGAAGAAATCAGTCGTATATTTAATAAAGCTGCTGAAGCTACTAAGGCTGCACCGGCTAAGCCGCTTACTGCATTTGAAAAAGGTGAGAAAGTAAAAGTAATTGAAGGTCCATTCACTAACTTTATTGGCGATATTGATGAAGTAAAACCTGACAAAATGAAACTTCGTTTACTTATTTCTGTCTTTGGTAGAGCTACTCCGGTTGAACTTGAATTTAATAAAGTTGAAAAGCTAAAAGACGGTGAGTAATAGTTTTTAAAAATAATATTTGACTATATTAAAAACAGAGCTTTAAAAGCTCTGTTTTTTTTTATACAATTAATGATGGATAAAAATTCTAAATACAATTTCTTAAAGGTTAAGTTTCCATGGGAAAAAATAATGAAATGGAAAGAAGAAGTTCTGAAAGATATAAAAGTGGAATTCCAGTATTAATTAAAAGTAAAGAAATAACTAGAGTGTTAGAATGCACATTAATTGATATTTCAAAAACAGGTTTTGCTGTAAGAATAGAGCATGGAAAAATAAAAATGGATAGTGATGAACATTTTATTTTATCAATAGATCCAGCATTATTTGAGTTAAATGAATATAATAGTATAGAAATAAATTCTATATGTAAAAGAATAGATCTTGATAAAAAAATATTAGGTGCTATTTTTTATAAAAATAATGAATTAACAAATAAGTATTTAGAAAATATAATTTTTTATTTTAAAAAGATTAACGAGAATTTGTATTAAGTTACTTGCTATTATTTAAGGAATTTTTTTATGACTTTAGTTCTTGAGCTTCCTGAAGATTTATCTTTTTTAATTGTAGATGAAAGTGAAGCCATTCGGACTACGGTTTCTGCTGGATTAAAGTCATTAGGATTTAAGTATGTAACACAAGCAACAAGTTCTTTAATAGCATGTGAAATTATTAGAAACAAAAAAATTGATTTTGTAATTTGTGAATTAGATATGTCTCTTATAAATGGGGTAGATTTATTAAAAGAAATAAGAGATTCTAATGAATTAAATAAAATTGCTTTTCTTATGATGAGTGGACGTGTAACAAAAGAAAACATTGCTTTGTTAGCAGAATATGAGATAGACGGATTTTTAAAGAAGCCATTTACTTTTCAAGCTTTAGCTCAAAAAATACCAATTTGTATGCAAAGCTATAATAATCCAAATAGTATAGAAAGTAAGTTTCAAGAAGCAAAATCAATGATCAAAAATGATGACTATCCAATTGCTTTGAATAAATATGAACTTTTACTAAAAAAATTACCTAATTCATGTCGAGCTCGTGTTGGACTTGCTATTTGTTACAGGATGATGAGAAATTATCAAAAAGCAGAAACAATGTGCCGACAAGCAATTGAAAAAAATCCTGTATACGTTCAATCTTATGATGAATTAGGAAAAATATATGTCAATATGAATAAAATAGAAGAGGCTATAAAAGTTTTTAAAAAAGCAGTTACCTTGAGTCCAAGCAATCCGCTACGTTTTGAAAGAATTACTTCTCTTTTAGTTGAAAGACAAAGATTTAAAGAAGCTGAATTATTTATGGAATCCGCGGCAAGCAATGGAATCGCATATACAAATTTAAATGAGCAATTTGGTAAAATACTTTTTTATCAAAAAAAATTAGAGAAAGCTGCAATTTATTTTGAAAAAGCATTATTGAGTGATCCAAATAATAGAAGCTTAATAAATTTAATGGGAATTTGTCTAAAAGATCTAAATCGCTATGATGAAGCATTAAAATACTATAATATGGCTATTAAAGCTTATCCTACTGATACTAAAGTTTTGTTTAATAAAGCTCTTTGTTTTTTTGAAATGAAAGAATTTGAAAGAGCTAAAAAACTTTGTGAATATATTTTAACTTTGGATCCTGCAAATCAAAAAGTAATAAATAAAATTCAAGAAATTGAATTAAAACCAGAATAAATTCAGTAATTAATATATTTTAAATACATTGTAATATATTTAAAAAGTAAATAAACAAAATAATTAGAGTTGACAATAGTTAAGAAGTTTGAGATTTTTTATATTCAACTTTATTTTTTCTTTTGATGATGAGGTTATATTTTATGATGAAATGGTGGGGTTGGGGCGATCCTCAAAAAACTTTTCCAATGGACGATAAGCCAAATTTATGGAATTGGATTTGTGGTATTTTAAATTTAGATGCGAGTGATAAAACAGCAATACCTGTAACACGTGAACAAGTAAAATTACCTCAATTAAATTTAAATCAAGATTTTTTTCAAGAAATATCTCAATTATTGAAAAAAGAACAAATATTTACAAGTGAAGATGAAAGACTTTTGCATTCATATGGAAAGTCTTATGGAGATCTATTTTATGCGCGCAAGGGCATTGTAAAAAAAGCTCCTGATATTGTTCTTTATCCTGAAAGTCATGATGATGTTGAAAATATAATTAAACTGGCTCATTCCCACAATGTTTGTGTTGTCCCATTTGGAGGCGGAACTAATATTGTTGGGGGGGTTGATCCTCGTGATCAGACTATAACAAGTAAAGGTTTACGCTGTATTGTTTCATTAGATATGAAAAGAATGAATCGTGTGGTTTCAATAGATACTCAATCAAATACAGCGGTTATTCAGGCAGGAGCTTTAGGTCCCATTTTGGAAGAGCAGCTCAATGCAAAAGGCTGGTCACTTGGGCATTATCCTGATTCATTCGAGTACTCTACTTTGGGTGGTTGGTTGGCAACTCGTTCTGCAGGTATGCAATCCGATGCCTACGGAAAAATAGAGGATATGCTTGTTTCTTTAAAAATGGTAACACCTACAGGAACAGTAGTAACAAGAACAACTCCTGCTTCAAGTGCAGGTCCTGATTTAAACAGACTTGTTTTAGGATCCGAAGGTATTTTAGGTGTTATTACTGAAGCTACAATGCGAGTGCATAAAGCACCTGAAGTTAAAGATTATCGCGGATTTATTTTTCCCTCCTTCGAAAAAGGAATTGAAGCTATCCGGGAATGTTTGGAAAAAAACTGGATTCCAAGCATGATTCGTTTACAAGATGAATTTGAATCTCAACTAGCTTTTAATATGAAAACTCCGAAAAAGGGAATTGAAGCTATCATTCAAAAACAAGTGAAAAAGTTTTTGCTTGCAACAGGCTATCAAAAACCATGTATTATGATTGTTGGATTTGAAGGTGATCTTAAAAATACTCAAGTTGTATCTAGTGAAGCTGTAAAAATTTTAAAGAAACACAGAGCATTTTCATTAGGAAAAAGTGTTGGTAAAACTTGGTCAAAAGATAAATTTAATGTTCCTTACCTTCGTGACTATATGATGGACTATGCTGTTATGGTTGATGTTGCAGAAACAGCAGCGGTTTGGTCAAAACTTCATAATGTATATCAAAGAACAATTGATGAAGTGAAAAAGCGTTTTGCTGAAGACGACAACGGAAAGCAAATGGGTTATATAGGTTGTCATATTTCTCACACTTATCAGACAGGCGCTTGTCTTTACTTTACATACGCAACTAAACAGCAAGAAGGTAACGAGCTGGAACAATATTATGGGTACAAAAAATTAATAACAGATACTTTCTTACGTAACGGAGCTACTTTAACACATCATCATGCTGTCGGTTATGAACACGCACCTTGGATGGAGTCTGAAGTTTCTGCTACTGGTCTAAAAGCAATTAAAGCAATTAAAGATTCTTTAGATCCTAAAAACATTTGTAATCCAGGTAAAGTGTTACCTGTTGAAGAGGAAATGAAACTAGGAGTGTTTGGAATTGACGCCCCTGACTTGGTTAATCAAAGTAAGAACAGAGCTAAAAAGAGAGCTGGGCAAGTAAGTCGCAATTTGAACGAAAATACGATTAGTTAATCCTGGAATACAAACAAGTTCTCCATTAAGTAACGAATTTAAGCCTTGTTCAGCAACTTCACGGGCAGACATGCCCGATGATTTTTCAATGATATTTTTATCTGAAAGTTCTTGAATTTTTGAGCGCGCTCGAAATTCAGTTTGAGTAATTCCAGGACATAAACAACAAACTTTAATACCAAACTGTTTATTTTCATGGGCAATTGATGAGCTAAAGGAAAGAATAAAAGATTTGCAAGCTCCATAAACGGATTGATAAGGAACAGGCGAAAAAGAATAAACCGATCCTACATTTAAGATAAATCCAAATTTATTTTTTTGCATATTTGGTAAGAGAAGTTTTGTAATACTAAGGGTAGTATTAACTTGAAGTTGAACTAAATCTAGCTCTTTTTGTAGATTAGTTTCATGAAATCCTCCATGTATTCCAAAACCAGCATTATTTATTAATAAATCTACAGATAAATTATGTTTTTCTAAGAATTGAGCAATAACTTCAGTGCAATTTTGTTTAGAAAGATCAAGTGCAAGGGGATAAATTTTAGAACCATATTTATTAGATAAATTTTCTTCTAATTCTGATAGTTTTTGCAAATCTCTGGCAACAATAATAATATCATAACCTTTTTCGGCTAATAAATTTGTAAATGCGTATCCAATACCACTCGAAGCACCAGTGACAAAAGCTAGTTTTTTTCTTTTTACATTAATCACACTATTACTTATATTTTTCTTAAAAAAGTTCATTTTATTTTATTATTCCTGACTTATAAGTATTGAAGTATTCATTCTCTTGTGTCTTTATTTGTTTCGCTATTTGATTCACTATCTCTCCGCATCCCTCTCTACCCTCTAAATTTGTTTGAGGTTGGATGAGTTTTAAATCAATATAGAAATTTGAATTTTTTAGTGGGTAATTTGAGTAAGTTTCTTGCTTATCGCCTCTAACATAAATGCAAAGAACCCTACAATTAGGAACATTTTGAATGATTTTTCCAACTCCATAGGTCATTTGCTTTTCTTCAAATTTTCCAGTCCTACTTCTTTTTCCTTCAGGAAAAATAGTAATAATTTCTCCTTTTAACAACAAATTTTTGCAAATTGAAAGAATTTCATTGTGATGTGAAGATGATGCATCTCTATGAATAAAAATACACTTAGCTAAAAAAGCAATCGTCCGAAAATGCCATTTTTTTCCAAAAAAATCTCCAGCTGGTAAATTCCATGAAAAATATTTGTAATTAAATTGATACCAATAATTTGGAGCAAGAGCCCAGATAATTAAACAAGAATCAATAAAGGTTAGGTGATTAGCACAAATTACTAATGGTTTATTTTCTTTTATAATTTCTTTAAATTGAGTACGAATTTTTTTTATATTTTCAATTTTGTATTGCATAATAAATTTAAAGATAAATATGATGGAATAACAAAAAGGTATTAATAGTAAAAAGCTTATTGACTTTTGGAAAAAAAGTCTTTGATCGGTATACGAAACAATGGGTGGAGATTTAATTATCTCTTTTTCACTGGTTGGAATAAATTGTGTCGATGATTTAGAATTTTCTTTTTCTAGCATCTAAAAAGTCCTCCTTTTATTGCATTGGTTATATTATTTGATCTATATATATGAGTAAATATGCAAAATTAAAAAAAAGTGGAAGTATAGATTAAAACAGTATTTCATTTTGATTACCTAAAAATAAAATGATTTTGGGACACTGATTTAAGTCTTGATCTTAAAATGACAATATGATTTTGTTGATCGTTGGTTATGTGCATCTTACCTTAAAAATTTGGCTAGCATAGGGTTTTGCTTTAAATGGATAAAAAAATTTATAAACAACTTATTTTTTGTGGTCTTTCATTTAATTCATTAATTTTAATAAGTTGCGTTTCTCAGCCCAAAGTAAAAACATTTTCCCAAACTTTTTCATGTCAACCGGATCCTTCCTTGTCAGAGAAAAACTACCCTCTTTGTCATAATACAACTGAGGATGATCAATTTTGTCAAATAAAACTAGAGAATTTAAAACCAACCCAGTTCAATTTTGCCGAGGATTATGTAAAACATAATTTTAAGTTTTTTGCCAATAAACCTTCTGAATATCAAAGTTACTTATGCAAGAACCCAATAGATATCGTAATAGGTTCAAAAGCTGACTCAGGATTTTACATAGCAGATGGGCATCATCGAGTAAAAATAATTGAATACTTTCGCAATAATCTTTCGACAGATTTTACTATAACAGCAAAGGTAATCAAAAATTATTATCTGGTAAGTCCAAATTTAAAGCCAAATGAATTTTGGAATTCAATGCAAGTCGATAATTTTGTTTATCTCAAAGATAAAGGTGTGCAAAAAGAGCCGAATGATCTTCCTAAAACTATTTCAGATATGACTAATGATCCTTATCTTTCACTTGTGTCTTATATTAGAGATGACAAACAAAAATATTGTTTTGATACGCAATTGTCATCCTTTCAAAACTATGGGGAACTTCATTGGGCAGAGTATTTTAGAAATCACAAAGGCTTAGATGCTTATAATGATAATAAAATATACAGTTACTATAAAAATCGCATTATATATTTTGGTGGGAAAAATGCCGAGAAGAAAAAAAATATTTGTAAATCATTAGAAGCGGCAAACTTACCAGGATATTTTAATTCCAGTAAGTCAACACCTACTTTAGTTATTGATAGTTTTGGTGCAACAGGGGAAGTTAAAAGTTTTCGAACAATGAAAATGTTAGAAAAAGTTCAAAGTATAAATCATCGAGGATTAAATAAATTAAAAGCTTCAGGCAGTGGGCAATTTTCTGAAAATCAATTGGCTTGGATTAAAATGAATACTGCTGAAAATTTAGTAGTTGTAGATTTGCGACAAGAATCGCATGGTTTTATCAATGGTAATCCTGTTACTTGGACAGCGCCTTTAAATTGGGCAAATAAAGGTGAATTAAAAAATAATATAATAGTTGATGAGTCTGTCAGACTGAATGAACTTTTATTTCAAGATCGTATTGCTATACCAACTGCAAGAAATTATAAAATAAACAATTTTAAAATATCTGATTTTGTTAAATTAGAAATTCAAAGTATATCGCGTGAAGATGAATTAACAGAAAAAAATAAAATTGGTTATTATAGAATTACGGTTTCTGATCACTCAAAACCTACAGATGATAATGTGGAAGATTTTTTAAATTTTTATAAATCTTTAAAGGATGAACAATGGGTTCACTTTCATTGTCGTGCAGGTAAAGGGAGAACAACAACTTTCTTAGCTATGTATGATATGTTGAAAAATGCTAATCAAGTTTCTTTTCAAGAAATAATTAAAAGACAATCTGCCATAGAACCTTTTTATAATTTACAAGATTTTAAGAAAGGTAACAAAAAAACTTTAAAACTCGATAGATATCAATTTTTAAAAAGTTTTTATTTATATGCGAAAGATATGCAAGGTGGATACAATGGGACGTGGAAACAATGGAAAGCGAGTCATAAACTACAATAATATTTTGAATTATTAATTGTTTATTTTTTGTTTCCTTTTTTTCCACTTGTTAAAGCTTTTAATTGCGGAAGGCACCACTGATTTAATCCTGGAATGTGAACTTCACTCCAATATTTTTCCCATTTTATATCAGTAGGAGTGTATGAAAATTCTTCTTCTGTTACTCTGTGATTTAATAAGTTGTCTGATTTAAAAGTATAATTATAATCATAAATAAAAGGTTTATATACTTTCATTATTGTATCAATTGTTTTTGCTTTTCTTTTTATAGTAGATACGGCGGACTCTATCCCAAATTTTGCAATAATTTTTGCTGAATTTTTATCAACTTTTATTTTATCAAAGAGAAATGAAACGGTTTTTTCAATACGATTGATATTTGTGCCTGATAAAATGTGTTGTGGAGTTATAAATTTTGGTTTTGAAGGTGGTAGAAGAAGGTAAGATAGAGATTTTTTTTGATTTTGTCTAAAATAGTTACAGACATATTCTGAAGCTAACGCAACTGACAACGGATTAATTGAGGAAGTTGAACTTTGATAAACAGGTGAGTGTTTTCCAGCAAGTAAAGCAGAGGCAACAATTGTTAATCCTTTTGCTACATAATCAACAGGAATAATATCTAAATTGTGATTAGGCTTAGCTACAATATGTCTGTATCTAGTACTAAACATTTGAATAAAAGGTGCTGTGCCATTAAAATCTTCATTCCAACCAGGGAAAGGATATTTTTCTGCAGACTCAACGATGCTGGGACGAAAAATACTTAAACGTTCTGTTGGAATTCTGTTACTTAAAACAGCTTCTCCTAAACCTTTTGTATAGGTGTATGTATTAGGCCAGCCAAGACGTTCTGCTCTTAAAGTACCAATCTTAACTAATTCTTTATCGCTAGCATTTCTTGATCGCATAGCTTGAGCTTCTTGAATACCCCATTTTATTTCTTCTTCAGCAGAAAAATTTGTTCCATTAGGAGAAATATCTTTTATGGCTTGTTCGGGAACAATTCCATCAGCCATACCCGCAACATAGCAAGTCGATATATGTAGTAATTTTGCTTTTTTTGTTGACAAAATAAAATCAGCAACAATTTTTGTACTTTCAGAATTGGATTTCAACATTTGATCTAATGGAGCAAAAAATCTTAAATCAGCAGCAAAGTTAACTGCTAAATCAACTTCATTTTGTAACGATTCTAAAATATTATTAGGCAAATTAAAATTTTCACAACAAACATTTCCAGTAACAACTTCTATTTTTTTTAGTTTACTTAGTTCACTGCCGTAAATATTTCTTAAATTACTAAAAACGGGTGATTTAGCATAAATTTCTTCAAAACGTGTATAACCACACTTTCCTTTTTCAGATCTTACTAGAATTATAACTTTTTTAATTTTTGGAATATACTCTAAGAGCATGGATATCCAGACTTTACTTATAAATCCACTCCCTCCAATAATTAATATTGTTTTACCTTCTATAATACGATGAATGGAGAGATTAGATATTGTCATATATGGTACCCTTTCTTGTACTCAAAATCCTCTGAACAACATTGAGCTGATATTGATACATATGTGGAATGTTTCATTTCATTTTGCACAATGCTGTAATATACAAGGTTGTCATATTGCTATGAGTCTTTCAAGCTTTATGTTTGGTATTCTTAAAATTGCCAACTTCCACCAAGATTGATGTATGGCGCAATCCACTGACGTTGCGGAAGATCTGCATCGGAATTTCCAGACTGAGTAGTATTAACTGTGCTAGTAGATACATCAATTCCTAAACTTGTAAGTAAACTAAAACGTCCCGATTTTGTTCCTTCTGCAGATTCAAATCCACCAGTAGCAGCAATTCTTATTCCGAAGTTTTGTTCTGTTTTTTGTAAGGAAACATTATTATAATTAAAACTAAAATTATTTTGAAAATAAAATGGTTCTAAATGTGCATAGAGTCTAATAGGTGCACTTAAACCAGTTTGCTGACTGCTCCAATTCACAAGTTCTATATCAGCGGGAAGAGATACTTGATAAGTCGGATACTTTTGTGACTGTCTATAAAAGTAACTAGCATTATCATTAAAAGTTCCATGCGAATTAGAATCTTTACTAATTGAATTTTGATTATTTGTCGTAGCATTTCCAGAGAAAAATGCACTAAATGAAATTCCTTGAGTATAAAGAGAAGTAATTGTCTGAGAATAATTTATTTTTGTAGTAATTCCTTGGCTAGTAATGCTTATTCCATTATTATCATAGTTTAATCTACGATATCCAATTTGTGCGTTCATAAAAATTTTATTGTCGACATCGCGTAATATTTGGAATCCACCAAAAGCATCGATTAAATAAAAACTTCCGCCTTTCCAATTAGGATCCCAATATTGTCTAAATGGTGCATAAGCCATTCCAAAAGCATCTCCACCAAGAACAATTCCTCTTGTTAAACCTAAAATACATTGTTCATAACTACAGAAAATTTCTGCTTCATCAGGATAAGAAGAAGGAGATAAACGCATAGCGGATAATGAACGAGGACGAGCATTTACAAAAGGTGAAATACCTTCAGAATAATCTGGAGATTGTTGATAAACAGGTCTTCCATCGTTTTGGGCAAATGCTTCAATTTGTGTACCTCCCAAAAATGTAATTAAACTGACATATTTTGCAAATTTTACTTTGTTCATATTTTCCCCTATCAATAAACTGCGATAAAACTATCTTTCAGAGTCAATTTCTGACTTTTCAAAAAGTCTTTATACAGGTATTTTTTCAGAGTAACAATTTATATACTAAACATTCATAGTGATTTTAAAATATGCCGAATGTTCATAATTGTTGTTAATTTGAAAATGATATTTGATTGTGTCATATTAACAAAAATGTATATTCGGGCTTAACACGGAGGTTATTATTGAGTATGCTGTTTTCCTTAGATTATTTTTTGCAACTTAATCTTCCTAATGATGTTTTCCCATTTATGATTGTTTTTTATTGGATCATTTGTGGTGCAATAGTTCAATCATTTTTTATAAAAATTGATAAATATCTTCCAAATTCAAATTTTAGTCATACTATAGAAACTAGTATAACAAGAAGATTGTTCTATTTTATATGTGGTGGAGCAATATTACCAATGCTAGTTGCATTATTGCCACCAATTTTTGCACTTGGTTATTTAGCTAAAATATTAGAAGAAAAAGAATACAGGAAAAAGACATGAAAAAAACTGGAGAGGGTAGTCGGAATAGTTGGAGTTTTGATTTAAAATCATTTTTAAATAATTGTAAAAAATCATCAAATCAAACATTTGAAAATTTAAAAATTTTGTTAGAAAAATTAGATGACCCTCAAACAAGAAAAGCAGCCCGTTGTGCTTTCAGTGAATTATTTCATTATTTCACTCAATCTAGTTCAGATGAAGATAATATTTCTTCATTTCATTTTTCTATTGATAAATTAATTACTGATGGTGACGAAAGTAGTAATAATACTTTAATTTTATTACAACTTCCGAGTATATTTACACCAGAAGATTGGTCATTTACTTTTTTTGAAGGGTTAGCAAGATATCCTATTTCTGAGTTTCATCATCGAACATTAGCTGAATTAGGTTGTGGTAATGGGTGGATAAGTATTGCTTTGGCTAAAAGATGTTCACCAACCATGATTTATGGGTTAGATATAAATCCAAAAGCTATAATATGTGCGCGAATTAATTTATATTTAAATGCATTAGATATGCAAGGAAATCCTATCATAGATTCTGAAGGAAAATCAATTCTTGAAAGAGTAACATTTCATCATTCAGATTTATTAGAATATTGTTTAGAAAAGCAAATTAAATTAGATAAAGTAATAGGCTGTATTCCGCAAGTTTTAGCACCAGATTCTAGTCTTATTCCAAATATTAAACCTGATGAAGCAACTGATGAAGCTCTCTATGAATTAAGTAACTACTGCGCAAAGCAAGGTTATATAGAAGATCAATTTGGTTTAGGGCTTATAGCAAGAGCTGTTGAAGAATCTATAGAAGTAATGAAATTATCTGGAAAAGTTATATTGAATTTAGGTGGTCGACCTGGAAAAGCAGTTTTAGAAAGATTGTTAACTCGGCGGGGATTTAAAGTAACAACGGTGTGGCAAACAAAAATAGAACAAGCAGGTGATACTGAAATACAGCCATTGGTAGATATTGAAAAAAATTCTTCATATCGATTTGAATTTTATATGGGTCCAAATTCTACTGATAGTATTTCAGCAAGGACAGCTTTCGCTTATCTGCAGAACGGTGGAAAAATTTTCCATTCATTACAAGTATTAGATGCAGAAATTAGAGATAGTCATAAAATGAAAAAGGTTTTGCGACTATTAAAAAAAGAAGAATATTCAGATGCTAGAAGTGGTTTAGATTTGACCTACTCTGATAGATCACTAGTTGATGAAAAGTTGTCTTTTTTAGCAAGATTATCTGATAAATTAAGTTCACAATCAGCGTTTGACTATGAAGATATACGTGGAGATGTAACGTTTAGAAGAAATTTAGCAGAGTATTTCCGTACATATTGGAGAATTCCAATCACAGCAAAAAGTATTCTTATTGCTCCCTCTAGAGTGGCATTTGTACGCAATATTTTTTCTAACTATTCAATAAAAAAATCAATAATTGATAAAGAAATTGCAAAAGAATTACCACAAGAGTGGCTTCAAAACGACTATCATAATTCAGATAAAGAAGTATTTGTAATAGAATCTCCAAAACAATGTGAGCTTGTCTGTAAATTAATTGAAACAATTCACCCAGAGTTGGTTGTTTGTTCATTAAGTGATTTTGAAATTAAAAATCAAGACTCTTTTAAGCGTTTAATTGAGACAAGTGAAAAATTTGGAACAAGATTAGTATTTGATTTTAGTAACGGCTGTGACCTTTCTAGTTATCCAAAAAGTAACGGAATATTTGAATATTTATTTGATAGAGAGTTACCAAAACATGTAACATTAATTTGTGCTTTAATTCATAATAGAATATATCCTGACGTAGAAGTTACTTTTTCAATTAGTGAAAATGAAACATTTATTAATGGAATGTGTAATGCTGCCGAGTTAACTTATAGCAGAACTTCTGTTGTGCTACAAGAATTTTATAATACCATTTTAGTTGATTTATTAGGTTTTCATGTAAAAAATAATAAAAGAGGAGTAACAAATTCGCTTCGCTTGCCAAAAGAAGAAGAAAAAGATTTTCAACAAAAATTTGTACCTTTCTCGAAAAATTACAAGAATATTGCAAAACATCCTGCCATTAAAAATTCATTCCATGTAATAGATTCAAAAGTTGTAAGATTAGATTATGGCGAAAATTGTTTTCCAACCGCAAATTTTGTAAAAGCAGCAATATTTGAATGTTTTGTTCGACAAAATATTTCTAATTCTGAACAATTGTCTGAATCAGAAATAAAAGAAAATATTTCCTATCGTTATGGTTTTCAGGAACTAGAAAACTATTCTTTGCATTTAGCAAATGGGGTGTCTGCATTATTTGCTAATATAGCAGAATATTGTGCCTCAGAAAATGAATCTTTGATAATCCCTACTGGAAATTATGGTTATTTTGAAGCTACAGCGCTTTATTTTGGTGTAAATGTATTGCAATTAAAAACTAAAATAGAGCATCAATATAAAATCCAAGCTATAAAGTTAAAAGAAATATTAAGTACTGAAAAAAAGAAAAGTTGGATATTTTTAAATATGCCAATTGTAAATCCTACTGGTGCAAAATATTCAAAGCAAGAAATTATTGAAATATTTAAAGTTGCTGAAAAATATCAAGCGACAGTTATTTTAGATACAATTTTTTCTCAATTAGAATTTCTAAAAAAAGAAACATTATTTGACATATCTTCTATTCTTAAAAATTATGCTCCAAATTTAAAGTTTGTCTTATTAGGAGGATTATCAAAAGAATTATCTGCAGGTGGATTGCGAATAGGATATGCATTTACAAATTCTAGTACAGCTAAAAATGCTTTTGCACGCAGTATACAATATCCTCTTCCTAAGACAATTAAATATGCTATTAAAAAAATCTTTTATTGTTTAAATAATCAGATCGATGAAGTTAATCATCACTTCCAAGAGCAAGCAACTTTTTTGAAAGAGAGAGCCGAAAAATTAAGCCATATTCTTTCCATGCATGGATGGGAACCACTCGATTCAAAGGGTGGATTATTTATCATAGCAAAACCTACAAAACTAATTGGAAAAAGTGCCTCTATAAAACTTAACAATAAGACAGAAAATGTTACAATAACCGGTGATAATGTGCATGAAGTTTTATTTAATTTAACGGGTTTACTTATTAATGGTGCTGAATGGACAGGCATTTCGAGTTATTGTCGGTTTGTATTATCTGTTTCAGAAAGTGATTTCGAAAAGGCAATTGATAAACTGAGATTATTTTGGAATGCCGTTAATCGGGAGGAATAATGGCTCAAAAAGAGATTGGTGAGGTTTCTATTGATTCACTGCTAACGGAAAATAGAAAATTTTTACCATCTAAATCTTTTGCAGAAGATTATATTATAAAAGATTTTTCAACATATAAAAGAATGTATAATGCGTCCATTAAAAATCCGCAGAAATTTTGGGAAGGAATGGCTACAAAGCATTTAATTTTTTTTAAAAAATGGCGAGCTATTCATAAATGGAAAGATTGTAAAGCTGAATGGTTTGTTGGTGGTACTTTAAATATTTCTTATAATTGTTTAGATAGACATGTATTTAGTAATAAAAATAATAAAGCTGCAATAATTTGGGAAGGTGAACCTGGAGATGTAAGAACAATAACTTACCAACAATTGCTAATGGAAGTTTCTAGATGTGCGAATGGGTTAAAAAGTTTAGGTCTTGAAACTGGAGATAAAGTAGCAATCTATATGCCGTTAGTTCCTGAAGCTGTGATTGCAATGCTTGCATGTGTTCGTTTAGGTCTTGTGCATACTGTTGTTTTTGGTGGATTTAGTAGTAATTCTTTGCGGGATAGAATTCAGGATTCAAATTGTAAATTATTGATTACTGCTGATGGAGGTTTTCGAAAAGGCAGTACAGTAAAAATGAAAGACATGGCTGACGAAATTTTAAAAGATACCCCAAGTATTCAAAATGTTCTCGTAGTTAAAAGAACAAATGAAAATGTAAACATGAAAAAAGGTCGTGATCTTTGGTGGCATGATCTTCTTACGAAACAACAAAATTATTGTGAGCCAGTTCCAGTACCTTCTGAGCATCCTGCATTTATTTTATATACAAGCGGAACAACTGGAAAACCGAAAGGACTCTTACATACAACCGCTGGATATTTATTAGGGGCTACAGTAACAGCAAAATATATTTTCGATATTAAAGATTCAGACATTTATTGGTGCACTGCAGACGTAGGTTGGATAACTGGACATTCGTATGTTGTTTATGGACCATTAAGTAACGGAGCTACAATTTTCATGTATGAAGGTGCTCCAACATTTCCTGAGCCAGATCGTTTTTGGAAAATGATTTCCAATCATAAATTAACAATTTTATACACAGCGCCAACAGCAATTCGTGCATTTATTCGCCTTGGAAATGAATATCCCTTAAGACATGATCTTTCAAGTTTAAGGTTACTAGGTACTGTTGGTGAACCTATCAATCCAGAAGCTTGGATTTGGTATTATGAAATTATCGGCAAGAAAAAATGTCCTATTGTTGATACTTGGTGGCAAACAGAAACAGGTGCAACCATGATTGCGCCTTTGCCGGGAGTAACTCCAACTAAACCTGGCAGTGCTACTCTCCCATTTTTTGGAATTGAGCCCGTAATTCTTAAAAAAGATGGGACAAAATCCAAAGGTTCAGAAGGTGGTTATCTCTGTATTAAAAAACCTTGGCCATACATGGCAAGAACAATTTACGGAGATCATGAAAGATATAAAAATACATATTGGAATGAAATTGCAGGACATTACTTTACAGGTGATGGTGCGCATCAAGACAAAGATGGCTATTTTTGGATCATGGGGAGGGTTGATGATGTCATTAATGTAAGCGGACATCGCTTAGGGACTATGGAAATTGAAAGTGCCGCTGTTCATCATCCTTGTATTGCAGAATGTGCTGTAGTGGGGAGACCTGATCAAATTAAAGGACAGGGTATCGTTGCTTTTGTTACTTTAAAAAAATCAGTTACTGTAAATAAATACTTGAAAGATGATATTTCAAATTTTATTGTGAAAGAAATAGGCAGTCTTGCTAGACCAGATGAAATTCGTTTTACTGAAGCGTTACCTAAAACTCGAAGTGGAAAAATCATGCGCCGACTTCTTCGAGAACTTGCCACAACAGGTTCAATTAAAGGTGACACCACTACTCTTGAAGATTTTTCAGTACTAGAAAAGTTGAGAGAAAAAGATGAAGAATGAATGTAATTAATTGAAAAGTAATACTTAAATTTAAAGCTATTCTGTAAGAGGAAGAATAACTATAAATCTTGCATTCTCACTAAATGAATCGTAAAGAATACTTCCATATTGAATTTCTAATAATTTTTTACTAATACTCAAACCTAGCCCTATTCCTTTTTCTCTATTTTTTGTAGTATAAAATGGCTTCATAAGTTGCTCTTGCATTTCTATTGGCAGTCTTTTCCCGCTGTCAGTAACTGAAATTTGAACAACTTTGTTTTCGGTCCAGCAATCTATTACAATCCATCGCTCAGGAAGATTTTGTTCTGCTATAGATTCACATGAATTTTTTATTAAATTGATAAAAACTTGGATTAGTAATTCTGGTAAACAATTAATAGTTATTTCTTTATCGCAATTAATTTGTATTTTAATATCATTTATTTTAAGATTGTCTTCGAGCAAATATTTTGTATTTTCTAAAATATTTAACAAATTACTTTTTTCTTTATTTATTCTTTTAGTATTGGGATATGCTAGCATTTTAATGCTTTTAATAATTTTAGTAATCATTTCAGAATGTGAAACAATTTTTTCAGAATATTTTAATGCATTTTGTAGGGCTGTATTTTGAGGTTGATTTACTATTTCGTCTTCAAGATACTTTTTAAGAAGATAAGTAGAACCTGAAATATATGCGATATGATTATTAATATTATGAATAATTCCTGGAGATATTTCTGATAGCAATGAAATTTGTTGTTCATGAATATATTCTGTATGCGCATATTGACTTGCTGATTGAATTCCTTTTTCTTCTAGAAATTTTTTTGTAGCACCTACAATATCATCGATAGCAAAAGGCTTATTAAATAAAGCAGTACCCCCTAGATCGAAAGTTTCTTCTAAAGAAAGATCAGCGTAGGCAGACATACAGACAATAACTGGCTTGTAGTCTTCAAAATTCTTTAATTCTTCCAATAATTGGTACCCAGTGCTTACGGGCATTCGCATATCTGTTAAAATTACATCAGGCTGAGATTGTTTGCAGATAGAAAGAGCTTCTTTCCCATTTTTAGCGGTTAAGGTATCAAAGCCTTCTTTTTTATATTTTAAAGATAAAAATTGGCATATTATAGGTTCGTCATCAACGATTAATATGGAAGGCATAGTTCTCCCTTAACTCAAACTAAAGTTCTTTCCCATTATTTTCGGTGTATTTTACTTAAAATTTAAACTTTTTAAAAAATAATAAAGAAACTAAATCCCCTTACGAAAATAATAAGTATTTGTAATTGAAAGGAATTTATGGATTGGTAGAAAGCTCTTTTTTCTTAAATAGAATATTAACGAATGATTTTTTTAGTGGCGAACAGATAGCTACTTATGCTATTTTTATTTTTGGAATATTATTGGTTTTTTTAGTTTATTCAATAGTTTTTTCTGTCTACTTTAAAAGAAAAAATTACTATTTATACAATTTTTATCTTCTATCAGTGATTTATTTTATATTAACTACTGCTGAAGTTGCAAAAAATTTTTATATATATAAAAGTGAATTATTCTATACAGTAAACTTTATTTTAAGTCATATTTTGCTTTTTATTTCAATATCACTATTTTTAAATAATTCATTAAAGTTAAGAAAAAATATGCCTAAAGTCTCAAAATTTATTTTTTACTTTATGGCATATCCTTGTTTTTTAGTTTTATTATCTATATTTAATTTGCAACTAGCAAATATTTTGGTAGTTTACTTATTCAGAGTATTTCCTTTAGTGTTTTTTATTATAACACTAATATCCTTTAAATATGAAAATATCTTTGCCAAAGACTATTTGAAAATATTGCTTCTTCTTTTGTTATCTTATTTTATTTATTCGATAAATTTAACCTATGATCTACAAGTAAAAAATATTTACAAATTTGTATTATATACTTCTTTTGTTTTTGAAGTGATATATTATTCTTTTGCTTTAGCAAATAAAATAAGAAAATATTCTGAAGATATAAAGTTACTAGAAAGAAAAGCTGTTTTACAAGATATTAAATTTCATGATTTATTAGATGTTACCTTTGATTGTTTTTGGGAGACGGATAAATCAGGAAATCTTGTTTATATTTCAAAAAAAATATATGAAAAATTAGGGAAGAATAATGAAAATTTTAAGTTTTTAAAATTGGAACAACTCTTCTCAAGTAATGCACCAAATGAATTAAAAATACATTTAAGAGCAGTAATGAATAAAAGAAAATCTTTTAAAAACATAGATTTAGTTAGTGAAAATAAGGAAGGTCAATTTATATGGTTTAAAATTAATGCAATAGAAAAGATTGATAACAATGGTTATTTTCAGGGATATATTGGCGCATTAATTGATGAAACCGTTGATAAATATAAGCAAGAAGAAAAATTTCTGGAAAGCAATATTCAAAGTTTAGCTAGAATGGCAGGTTCAGTAGCGCATGAAATTAATAATCCACTAGCGTATATATTCTTGGGAATTGACTCAATAATTAATAATAATGAAATAGAAAAACTAAGTAACAAAGAAAAAGTAATTCATACTCTGGTAGAAATGAAAAAAAAGGGTCTTAAAATATCTCAAATTGTGGCAAAATTAAAGGGGTTATCGCTCCAAAGTAATGATTTAATTAAAGCAGATTGTAAATTATCTAATGTGCTGAATACGGCACTTAAATTCTGTGAAAATGAATTGAATACAACAAAAATTAAAGTAGAAATGACAATACCTGAAAGTGAAGAATTAGTGACAATTAAAAAAGAAGAAATTACTAAGGCTGTAGTAAATCTTATTCATAATGCCATAGAAGCAACAGAAAATATCACAGATCCATGCATAAAAATTACAATATATGCTGAAGGGAATAGTGATATTATTCTCTCAATTATGGATAATGGTACACCAATACCTATAGATAAAAGAGTAAGTATATTTGAGCCCTTTTATACAACGAAAGATTTTAAGAATTTGGGTCTAGGATTAACTCAGTCATATCAATTTGTTAGAAGAAATGGTGGGAATCTATATTTAGACCCCTCATCTAGCAATACTAACTTTCTCATGAAATTTAAAAGAAAAGATAATTAAAATGGGAACAAATCAGCCTTTGTCGTTGACAGTTTTTTTTTGATCAAATAAGCTAGGAAAGTTACGAATATCTGTAACCCTTCATAAAAGGTGAATTGCAATGAAATTAGAAAGTCTATTTATTCCCAAAATAGGAGAAGCTTTTGACCTTGCTTCTCAAGAAATAATGTTATCAACACTTGTTTCTTCTTCTAATAATTGCAATTCTAATAATACCAATCTTAATAATAATTATAATAATAATTAATCCCATTTTTATAAAAATTTAATATATTTTTCAGAAAAATTATTTTTCTATTTATTTTCTGAATTTTTCTAACCCTATTTTATTTGAGGTGATTTATGTCATTTAGCTCAATTACTAGCTCTATTTCTTCTATTTCAGCTGCGGAATTAAAAACAGTTGAAAAACACTTACATTTTGTAAAAACTTTTTTTGCCGATCAGCTTGCTGAATCGTTAAATTTACAAAAAGTTTCAGCACCGCTTTTTGTTGAAGCAGGAACAGGAATAAACGATGATTTAAACGGTGTTGAATTACCAGTTTCTTTTAAAATTCCTGAATTTAGTCAAAGTAAAACGATTGAAGTTGTTCAATCTCTGGCAAAATGGAAACGTATAATGTTGAAAACATATGATTTTACCATTGGTGAAGGATTATATACTGACATGCGTGCAATTCGCCCGTTTGATAAAATTGATGCCACCCACTCTGCTTATGTAGATCAATGGGATTGGGAACGTGTAGTTAGTAAAGAACAAAGAAACTTAAGTTACTTAAAACAAATCGTAGAAAAGATTTACGCAGCAATAAAAACAACTGAAATTGTTTTTTCGCAAAAGTTTTCTACTACTACCCCTATTTTACCAGAGAACATTAAATTTGTTCATACAGAAGAATTGATCGACATGTATCCTCACTTGTTGCCAGTAGAACGAGAAATTGAAATTTGTCGTAAGTATGGAGCAGTATTTTTAATTGGGATTGGCGGGAAATTAAAAAACGGACTTCCACACGATGGTAGAGCACCTGATTACGATGACTGGAGCTCCATTACGGAAAAAGGTTACAAAGGTTTAAATGGTGATATTTTAGTTTGGAATCCTGAACTCCAAAGTTCTTTTGAACTTTCTTCAATGGGAATCCGAGTAGATGCAGAAGCTTTGCAAAGACAATTGAAACTGTTAGATTGCCAAGAGCGATCGGCCTTATACTTTCATTCTAAATTATTAAAAGATGAATTGCCGTTATCGATAGGTGGCGGCATTGGGCAATCGAGACTTGCCATGTTTCTCCTCCGGAAAAAACATATTGCTCAAGTGCAAGCGGCTGTTTTTAAATAAATTGATAGAAATTATGCCGTTTAATGAAGTGTATGATCGAAGGTCTGCTTTAGTATAAAATTAAAGTAGGCCATTCTTCTTTAAGGAAAAAATAAATAAAGCTGAAATGATTGTATCTCATAAAAAAATGTTCAATTATCCCTTGGTCTGTCCACTGAAATGACTATGCTAGAGGGGCTTGATAAAAAACATGCTGAATCAAATTCAAATGAAAAGACAGCTTCTTAAAAGTAAAGATGAGTTAGAAGGTTTTACTTTAAAGAATAAGTCAATTTTTTATGAACCAAATGAACAGAGAAGTGTTAATTTATCTTCAGAAGAAACATTATGTGGAATTCATAGTCAAAATGATCCATTTGCAAATCAGGTTTTTCGCTGGAGTTCAAAGGAATTTGATCAGTTATTAAATACTCGAACAATAGATTTAAATTCTATATTAAAAATTACAGATCAAGATTGTAGTTCAAAAATAAACCTCTACCAACGATTAAATTATTTTTGCCATCTTAGTTTTTTATCGGAATCTGTCGATCATAGTCCTGGCTTATTTCTACTGGGACCTTTTGTAGAATGGAAAAGTCCAATAAACAACACGAATGCTCCTATTTTTAAAATACCAGTTTATTTAAAAAAGGATGGTGAAAATAGATTTATCGTTGTTTTAAAAGAAAAAACTTTTACTTTTAGTAAAGTACTGCTTTATTATCTTGATTATACATTTAATATTAAAATAAATGAAGAAAAAACATTTACATCAGCAAATTATGCTTTGCATTACTTAATCGAAAAATTAAGAATGAGTAATATTGATATTCAATTTTTGAAATATAAATATGATGTAAAATTTGAAGACGAATATTTATCAAGCCAATTTTCTATTTATGATTTTATTTTTCTCGATGTTTTTGAACAAGACTATTTGTCCATTCATCAGGATTTTAATCATATACTAAAAAATTATAGTGAAAATACATTTATAAAAAATATAGTTAATAGGATAAATGAAAAATCAGATCGAAATATTGAAGACTACCATGCTGCTTCATTTTTAGATAATATTAATTCGAATATTTTACCTTATCAGGCTGAGCAAAATATTCTTCAAATACTCCAAAATATTGAAATAAATGATATCATACGCCTTGAAAGTATTTTAGGTCTTGATATTGAAAGAAATTTAATTAATATTCTAGCATTCTATATGCTAGAAGGAAAAAATATTTTGTTTGTTTCAGAAAATAATAAGAACTTAAATGATATTTATTTGCAACTGTCAAATTTAGGATTAAAAAATAAATTAGCAAAAATTTCGTCAAATACTGAAAACAAGTTTGATGTATATGATAATATTTTTGAGCAATATACTGAGGTTCATGGAGAAATTAATAAAGAAAAATTTTTTGACTCTCTAGATTTTCTTAAAAAAACTAAATTTGAAATAAATGAGCTAACTAGAATTTTGCATGAAAAGCATTTAAAAAGTGGATTGGCTAATTTTGAGATATTACACAAAGTTTTTTTCGCAAAGAAAGAGCTTTTTGATAATAATGTGTACCAAAAGTTTGGATTTATAGAATGGAATAAATTAGCTAGTATTTTAGATGATATTAACGGTATACAATATTTTTATAATCGGCTAAATAATAATTTAGATAGCCCTTGGCGATTTAAATTAACTAGGACATTAAAAAATAAAAAAATATTTGATGAATTGCAAGAAATTAAAAGTAATATAAATAATTTAAAAGGAACGAAGGCTTATATTGAATATAAATATAGTCAATTTCTTAGGCAGCATGTTTTGGAAGAAAACCTGTCTCAATATTTTATTTTTCTTGAAAATTTTAAAGACTATTTTGATATTTCTTATGACTATCGCTTGCTATGGGAAAATAAGGTAAATTTTTTAATTGATTTGCAAAGTTTTAAAATTGAAATAATAGAACTATTAGAAGAAATTAATACTTTAAAAAATAGTTTTTCGCAAATTAAAGAAGAACCAGATATTGCAACTGTGGAAGAAATTATAGAATATTTTAGTAATTTATCTCCTTATACTAATTGGTTTAATAAGAAATATTGGGCATTGAAAAGAAAAGCAAAACAAATCTTTCCTAATTGGGATGGAAATATAAAAATATTTTTAGACTATAAAAATTATTTAATTCTGTGTAGTAAACTTGAACAGCATATTCAGAAAATAAAATATAATGTATTTTCTGAACCCTTAAATTCAGAAATATGTTTTAATAAAATTCAAAAAATTTGTTCAGAGTTAGAAAAAATGCATGAACTTTTTAATTCAGCAAAAGAATGTATTTCTGAAGAGCATTTTTTGGAATTAACTGAATCATACTATAGCTATAAAAATAAAATTCAACTGTTTCGTGAATTAGATGAAATTCATAAACAGGTGCATGAATGTGATGAAAATATTGAATCAGAATGGCAAAAGCTTTCTCAGTTTATTCAAGTTGAAAAAGTAAATTTAGGAAGTATTGAGAAGAAAATAAGTTTTATTAATGTACTTATTGATAGAATGGATGATATAGATTTTATTCATCAGTATAATAATATAATAAACAATTTACAGGATAAATATCAATTAGTTAATTTAGATA
Organism: Pigmentibacter sp. JX0631; assembly: GCF_029873255.1. Lineage (NCBI taxonomy): Bacteria > Pseudomonadati > Bdellovibrionota > Oligoflexia > Silvanigrellales > Silvanigrellaceae > Pigmentibacter > Pigmentibacter sp. JX0631. Next base: position 2,234,758 of record NZ_CP123622.1, read on the forward strand.
TCGAAATTATTGAAAGCTTGTCTAATTATCAAGTGCAATGGAAAGAAGTAGTCTATGCATCAGTAGTTATTGGCTGGTTCAATGATATTTTATCATATAATCCTTCTTTAAAATTATATGGACGAGAGTATCTTGAAAATTTGTCGCTTGAATATCTGGAAGCTAACGAGTATTTAAAAGCTAATTTATATAATTACTATGAAAGTCACGAACAATTTCCTTTCAAAAATATTAAGGAACATAAATTATATAAACAAATGTTAAGTAAGTTATTATCAAGAGAAAGTGCGACGTTTAATTCTGAGGAAAGTAAATTATTTAGATCTTTAAAATCATGTTGGTTGTTAACTACAAATTTAGTTTCTAAATATTTGCCTTATGAACATTGTATGTTTGATTTAGTTATTGTCGATCTAAAAGATCAGACAAATTTGGATAAATTTATACCTGCAATTTTTCGAGGAAAAAAATTAATAAAACTAGATTATGATTCAAGATTAGAATCTAATTTGTTAAGTACGAAGAAATCTTTTACGGAACAAAGTTTTACAAATAAATCTTCATATAATCAATTATTAAAAGAACAGATAAGTCTGAAACTCACAGCATATTTAGAAACAAAGCATGAACCTCTGTGGACTTTTCTAAATCATGCTTTTTATTCAGGGGAATTAGCTTTATCATGCAGACCACTTCCAATTTTAAGTACTCAAAATTTTGAATATATTGAAATTCATTACCAAGTAGGTAAATATCATGAAGAGTGTTTTTTTGAAATTAATGAAATTGTTCAATGGTTAAGTGAAAAAATACTTGAACAAGATTCCTCCTCTTTTGTGATTGTTACTGTTTCTTTAGAGCAATTGTTATATTATAAAGAATATTTCTTTGAAAAATTATATTTTTGTATTCAAAAACAGATTTCTAGAATAAATTTAAGAGAGAGAATTAAAATTATTACTATCCATGAGTTTCAACCAACAAAATACAATACGGTCATTTTTGTTCCAGGAAATGTTCTGCAAAATGGAAAACTAGATTATCAAGCTATGCTTCACCCATTTAAAGATGTTAATATTAAGAAAAGTTTAAGCTCTATATTAGCTTTAACAGGTGAAAAATTTGTTTTATTTAATCCTTTTCCTTTGTATTTAATAGAAACAAACGATTCATCATATAGCGAGAATTATAATTTTTGTATTTGGGGAAGATTTTTAAAATATTTAAAGGCAATGGCTAATCAGCAATTTGACAAAGCATTTCATATTTTAAAATCATTTAAATCAACAGCTAATGAGCAATTGAAAGCCTCGGAATTTGCTTTATTTGTAAAAGAAAAGTTAATTCAAGAGGGTTATAAAGTAACTGAAATGTATGGTTACAACAATATTTTTATTGATTTGGTTGTTTATCATCCCATGATTGAAAATGAAATTTTATTAGGTATTGAGTGTGATGAATGCATTTCTCATTCTACACAAATTTTGACTGACAAACTTGTAGTGCGGGATAAAATATTAATTCAAGAAGGTTGGAACTTAGAAAAAGTCTACTCTGTTGATTGGTTAAAAAATCCTGAATTTGAATTTAAAAGACTTTTACAAGTTATTCAAAGCTTAATTGATTGTTTTCAAATTCATAGACAGCAGGCTGCATTTCCTTTTGCGCCAAATATTGAAGCCCAATATCAAAATAATGCAGAAAAAGAATATAGTAAACTTATTTGATTGCAGTAAAAAAAATATAGCCACATTGATAAAATTTTAAAATTAAATTACTTATAAAATAAAATTTGATAATATTAAAATACAAGTAATATTTAGTCTTTCCATTCTGACAGTTTCATTTACGATTTTGAAGTTAATAGAGTTTCAAATAAATACAATTTTATCCTTATAATCTTAATAATTTTTTTAAAAATTATTAAATTTTTTAGTGCTACCCAATTTTGAGATTTATTGATAATAAATCTCAAAATTGCTTTATTTTCTTTTATTTTATAAAACCATCTAGGGAATGAAATAGACATTTCCCATTTGGTTATTAAATAATATGATAACAAAATTGTTGTCCTAAAAATTAGGAATTTTTTATGTTAAAGAATCATGTACCTAGTGGACATTTAGAAGACAAATGGAACAAACAGGTTTTTGAAAGCAAATTGGTTAATCCTGCCAATCGCAAAAAGTTTTCAGTACTTGTCGTTGGTACTGGATTGGGAGGTGCATCTGCAGCCTCTTCTTTGGCTGAAGCAGGATATAAAGTAACTGCACTTTGTCTACAAGATTCTCCTAGGCGCGCGCATTCAATTGCCGCACAGGGTGGTATTAATGCAAGTAAAAATTATAAAAATGATGGTGACTCCGTTTATCGCTTTTTTTATGACACAGTCAAAGGTGGAGATTATCGTGCGCGGGAAGCTGGGGTTTATAGACTTGCGCAATTGTCAGGAAAAGTAATTGATCATTGTGTTGCATCTGGAGTTCCTTTTGCCAGGGAATACGGAGGAATGTTAGACAATCGTTCCTTTGGTGGAACGCAAGTACAACGCACCTTTTATGCAAAAGGCCAAACAGGACAACAATTGTTACTTGGTGCTTATCAGGGAATGATGCGGCAAGTTGCAGAGAAAAATTTAAGAGTACATTATCGCAAAGAAATGCTCGATCTCATAGTTATTAATAATAAAGCACGCGGTATTGTGGTGCGTGATTTAGTAACAGGTGAAATTGAAAGTTATTGTGCAGATGCGGTTGTTCTTGCAACAGGTGGTTATGCAAATTTATTTTATTTATCAACCAACGCCAAACCTTCGAATGCAAGTGCAATTTGGCGTGCGTATAAAAGAGGAGCTGGTTTTGCAAACCCTTGTTTTACGCAAATTCATCCAACTTGCATTCCGATTGCTGGTAGCGAACAATCTAAATTAACGCTGATGTCAGAATCATTAAGGAACGATGGAAGAATATGGGTTCCTCGCCTAGCAAATGATAAGCGCTCTCCCATAGAAATTGCAGAAACCGACAGAGATTATTTTTTAGAGCGCATTTACCCAAATTTTGGAAACTTAGTTCCAAGGGATGTGGCTTCACGTGCTGTAAAAAGAATTTGTGATGATGGCTTTGGAATAGGACAGTCAGGTCTTGCTGTTTATTTAGACTTTAAAGATAAAATTCATACTCAAGGCAAAAAATCTTTAGAAGATAAATATGGTAACTTGTTTCAAATGTATGAAAAAATTGTAGGTGATGATCCCTATAAAGTACCTATGAAAATTTATCCCGCAATTCATTATACTATGGGTGGTTTGTGGGTAGATTATAACTTAATGTCGAATATTCCTGGTTTGTTTGTCTTAGGGGAAGCAAATTTTAGTGAACATGGAGCGAATCGCTTAGGTGCCAATGCTTTGTTGCAAGGCTTAGTTGATGGTTACTTTATTTTGCCTGTCACTTTAGGAAATTATTTGGCCAATACTAATATGGAACCTATGAAACAAAATAAAGTTGATGTTAGTAGTTATGTTAATGAAAATACCCAAAGGATAGAAAAGCTATTAAAAATCAAGGGGAACACCTTAGCCGATAGTTTTCACGAACAATTAGGGAAACTAATGTGGAATGCATGTTCAATGGCAAGAACTAAAGAAAAATTACTGCATGCATTAGAAGAAATTCCAAAAATTAAAGCAGCCTTTTGGAATGATTTAAAATTACCAGCAACTGCAAGTACATTGAATCAAGAATTAGAAAAGGCAAATAGAATTTCAGACTATTTTGAACTTGCAGAATTAATGTGCCGTGACGCTTTAGCAAGAGAAGAATCATGTGGTTCTCACTTTCGGGAAGAGTATCAAACAGAAAAAGGTGATCCACAAAGAAACGACAAAGAATTCTGCCACATTGCTTGTTGGGTAACAAATGGTGAGAATAAAGTACCTGAAAGAATTACAGAGCAATTAGAGTTTGAATACTGTAAGCCAGCGCAAAGAGATTATCGATAATTTTTAATAAAATTGATTCCATAAAAGAATATTTTTCGATATTAAAATATTAATTATATTTTTTATTATTCTAAATTTAGTTTTGAAAAAAAATCAAAAACATTCTACTATAAAGATAATTATTAAAAGTATCTGATCCTGCCCCCCATTTGAAGTTGTCACTTTCAACTATAGAAAGGTGAACAAATGGATAAGTTAAAGGAAACAAGAAAGAGGTATGGATACGAAGAAAAACGGTTAATATTAGAAGAGCATTTTAATTCTAGCTTGAGTTTATCTGTAATATCGCGTAAATATCAGGTTCACCAAGTGACCTTATATAACTGGAAGAGGAGCCTCTGCATGAGTGATAAAGAAGCTAATTCATCAAGTATACCATCAAATATTCAAGAAATACTTGCAGAAAATGAAAGACTTAAGAAGCGGAATAAACATTTTGAGAAAGCGGTATCTAATTAAACTATAGATAACTCCATCTTAACTGATGCTATTGAGATTATGAAAAAAAGAGCCAAGAAAGAGCCTTGTTAAAACAGCAAAAGAGATCCTAAGTCATAAGAAATACTCAGTATCAAAGGTAACTAAAAGCCTAAAAATATCAAGACAATCAATATATAAGAGCAGAGACAAGGTCGTCTTTATGAGAAATTATTTAAAGGATGAAGCTAGTATTTTATTGCCAATGATAAGAAATACTATCGAAACAAGATCAACATATGGTTATAAAATAATAACAGCTATGGTCAATAATATTTTTCATGGTAATAATAGAAAAGTTAATAAAAAAAGAATATATAGAATAATAAAAATAAATGGTTTGTTATTACCAAAAAATGAGATTCAAAGAAAATCCCATACTGGAACTGGTAAAATAATAACGTTACATTCAAACACGCATTGGTGTTCAGATGCTTTTGAAATTATGTGTTTTAATGATGAAACAGTATATGTTGCTTTTTCTTTGGATTGTAGAGATAGAGGAGCAATAAGTTATGTTGCTACAAAAGAACCATTATGAGGAAGAGATATACAAGTATTAATGATTAATTCTGTGGAAAAAAGATTTAATAAAATTAGAACCCCTAGACAAATTGAGTGGCTCACAGATAGAGGTTCAATTTATCGAGATAAATCCGTACAAAATTTAGCAAGGAATCTTGGCTTAAAACCGTGTTACACCGCTCCTTATAGCCCTTCAAGTAACGGTATGGCTGAAGCATTTGTTGGAACATTTAAAAGAGATTATGTTTATGTCAATGATTGTAATTCTGCTGATTGAGTTTTAGGACATTTAGAAGAATGGTTTTATGATTATAATCATCTCGCACCTCATTCAGGACTTGCAATGTTGAGTCCTGTACAGTATCAAAATTCTCATTAGTCATGTGTCAACTCAAATGGGGTCCAAAGCATAATTTATTTAAATACTTATATTAAATTTTCAGATAGGAAATTTATTGAAAATAAAAATGCTTTAAATTTAGACTTAAAAATTTGGTATTCTATTTAAAATATTTTTACTCTATTGCTAATTAATTTAAAAATTATAAATAATTAATAAAAATTATTAAAATGTCTTAAAATATCTATAAACAATGTTATAATTTATATTTGATCAAAATTTATTTTAATGAAATAATAAAAATGCTAAAATGTTTTAGCTATATTTAAATAGGGATGGTTTTATGAAAAAAATGCTTTTATCTACAATACTACTATCATCTTTATCTGCTTTTGCAGAAGAAAAAAAGATGACACTTTTACCGGATTTTTTTGAAAATACTGAACACGAATTTAAGCAAAACGATTTAGATTTTTCATCTAAATTTTGTGATACAAATTTATGTAAAGCAAATGTTGATAAAAGTGGAAAAAAAGTTGGTGAAATAAAAGTAATTTCAAAAGATATGAATTTAAAGGAATTGAAGATATTTCAGATAGAATTTAAAAGTTTATCACAAGAATTGAATTCAACTTCTGAAGAATATATCTGCAAGAGTAACTTAGATTGTTTTTTATTTGATCCTAATAGCTCTTTTAAATTAGATGATGAAAATGATACTAAACAAGAAAGATATAGATCTAGTGCTAGGGCATTTGAGGTTTGCATGGAAAACAATGTTAACAGAATTCCTGACGGTTGGAAAAGATTCAACTACTGTGTAAATAACTGGATCTATTATCGAGGAGGTCCTTCAACAACTTGGTAAGATTATTTTATAGATATTTCATCTACTCTTTGTTTTGATAATAATTACATTAATAATTAATGCTAGTTAAGAGTTGAGAGTCTATATTTAGAAAAAGAACATATACTTAAAAAAGCATGCAGAAAATCTTCCGAAAACATGGACAAGCAACCCCTTTGTTGATCGTACTTTGGATGCTGTTTGAATACCACTAGATTCAATTAGTCAGTTGAATAGAATTTCTATTGATTGTCTAATTAAACTAACAGATTTAGAATATACTTTTTCATCGTATGAAAGAGTTTTTTTACTTATTGAAAGTTTAATTTGGGTATGCAAGTTAGAATTTTTTCAAGCCAATTTTTGTTTAGTAGATTGATCGCAGTATGCACGATCAGCAAATAGTTCTGAATGATTAAAATTTAATAGATCATTTTTAACCGCTGTTAAATCATGTTTCGCAGCGCGGGTTATTTTCATTGAGAGAGGAGATGCAAGGCGGTTATTTTTAAACAAAGCAGTAAGATGAAGTTTTAATTCAAAATAATAAGGATTTTTGGAAGAGCAAAATCCAACTGAAGAAATTTCTTTAGCTGTATTACATTTGTGAGCTCTAAACCCCTTTGCTAAGACAATTGGTAAAGAGTCAATTAGAAAGAAAGGCTTAGTAGAATCTGAATTTAGTTTGAACTTTTTATTTTGTAAAATGAATTTAGAAAGTTCAGGAAAAAGATGATTTAAATTATTAAGTCTGAATAAAAATCCTTTTTAAGAAGGTAAATTAGGAAACCATTCACTGAGGAAGTTTTTTTAAATTGAAAATGGATTTTATATTTTTAAGTTCATTTAAAATTTCAAAGATATAAATAGTGAGGGTTTCTTCATCAGTAAATGTAGGATTTGAGTTAGCACTAATTTTTAAAAAAATGTAGGAAGAAAATTGAGAAAGGATTTTGCAGGAAGTAATGTAAACGGTGATGAGTTGGTTCTGCCAATCCATTGGTAGTTCCTATGTTACTTTTTTAAGCAATAATTAATTAATAAATTGGAGTTACTTCTTCAATCCTGTTTTTTATATTTGCATGGAATCTTCAATGAAAATATTTAATTTTTGTTTTTTGTTTATAATTTTTATTTTAATAACTTCGTGTTTTGATAATAGTAGGATTAATAAAAATTATTTTATTTATAGTGATAAAAATAAAAAAGTAGTAAGTGAAAATTATATTTATAATGGTAAAATAGTATCAAAAGAATTTAAAAATTCTGATTCAACTGTAGAATTAATCTCTCATGATGGTAATAATTCTTTTAGTCGATGTTCAGGTGTAGTAATAAGTAGAAATTATATATTAACAGCTGCTCATTGTGTTTATAATCGAAAACTGCAAAAAACATATGAGTTTTCATATCTTAATAACTTAGGTAATGAAATTGTACGTTCAGAAAAAATATATCCACATCCTACATATATATTAGCTTATGATAATAATAGCATAAATAATATCTCATTTGCAGATCTGGCTTTAGTTGAATTTAATGAAAATTTAGAATTGTATGGGTTAAAAATAGCTGAAATTTCTGAGAAAGTAGATTATGAGCAAAAAATTTTATCTTTTGGATATGGAAATATTACTGATTATCCTCTATTCCAAAATAATAAAAAAAGATATGCTTATTCATCAATAGCAAAAATTTCTTCAAATATTGAATATCTAGAATATGATTTAATAAGATTCAATAAAGCTAAGATTGATGGATTTATCGATTCAGAAAAAGTTAGAGAGATCAAAGATACTTTTTTAATTATGGAAATAAAAAATGTTAATGAAGGACAGACATGTGTAGGTGATTCTGGTGGTCCGCAATTTATTAATTTGAAAGAAAAGAATTTCTTAATAGGAATAACTCATGGATTGGATTTTAATCTTCATGAGTCATCAGAAATATATAAAAGTTGTAAAAATAAAAAATCATTAAGCACGTTAATTTTTCCTTATTTTAATTGGATTAATAATGTAGTAATGCAAAAAAATGAGAAATTAATTCTATACTAGAATTTATATCTTTAATCTGTTCTGAATTTTTGTATTGAGAAATATATGATATGCTATAATATTTAATGAAATTTATCAAGAGTGAATATCAATTTTCATTTTAGGCATAACCGAATCTTTTTTAGTCCATCCTTTTTTCTAGTTTTAAAAGAGCTCAGAATTATTAATAATTTTCTTATGATAGCAACAATAGTTAATTTTTTTTGTTTTCCTTTTAATTTAAGACAATCATAAAAATTTTTTTATTTCATTTTAATGAAGCAATTGCAGACATATAAATTATTCTTCTTTTGACTAGTCCTCCTTGGATATTTCTTTTGCCTTTAAATCGACCGCTTTCTCGATTAAAAGGAGCGACGCCAGCAAGTGCTAAAATTTTCTGACGATTTAGTTTACCAAGTTCAGGAAAATAGACTACAAAATGGGTTGCGACAATATCCCAATTCCTGGAACTGATGTTAATAAATCTATTTTTTTTATCTCTGCATTGTTTTTGTAGTAGCAAGATACTTATTCATTTATTTCAGCAAGTTATTTTGTAAGCCGTTGAATATGACTTTTTATTGATTTTCCGACAATTTTAGTTCGTAACTTTCTTGTCTATAAGACTCTTGCCGCATTTTTTTTAAAAGTTCATCACATATTTTAACGAAATTGGTTATATTAATTTCTGATTCTGTTTTAAGACAAACTGTTTCTTCAGGGTTCATGCGTAGACCGTATTCAAATAAAATCTTTGCATCTATTTTATCTGTTTTTGCTAATTTACCTAGTGATTTTGCAAATGTTCTAACTTTATTTGGATGTTCGATTTGAACAAAAATATTTAAATCACGTAATATTTTAAAGAGTATTTGTTCATAAAAACAAGTCCCTTGGCAAACGATATAATAAGTTTTATTTAACTTCATGACATTTTGTAAATGTACTTTTAATATTATTTTTTATAGCAATAGATTTGGTTTTCCAAAAAAATTTATTTTTTCTTTACCGACATTGGCTTCATTATAAATAATTTTCTTAATGGAAACTTCCAATATATATTATTAAAATGTGAGAATTATCCATACTTGTTTTAAAATACGAGGCATGTTCCTAGAGTCATCTGTTAGGTACTTACTCACAACAAAGAGAGGTTAAGAATCAAGACTGGCATTCGATGTCAAAGCATTGGTTAAGAGGGTGCAAGCCCTTAATCTCTACTAATAGAATTGATTAGATTCTATTGATTAATCAATATACAAGTTAAGAGTTGATAAAGGATAAAGTGTATTTAGAAAAAGAACATGTATTTAAAAAGGTATGCAAACTTTCCAAGAACATGGACAAGCAGTCCCCTTGTAGATCGGACTTTGGATGCTGTTTGAATACCACTAGATTCAATTAACAAGTTGAATAGAATTTATATTAATTGTCTAATAGAATGTAAATCGTCGAACCTTCCTTTTCTTTACCCACAAAATAATTTGTAGTCATCTAATAATTCCATAAATCTAGCCCAACCTCTCCACATAGATACTATTCCTGGATTTCCATCACCTTTTCTACCGATAAATCCATCAAGTTTCGCTATCCAAATATAAATATTTTTAATACTAGGTGGTATAATTTGAATTGGTTTATTCCTGTTGAATTTTTTATATAAAACTTTCCATTCGTATTCACTAAGAACATTTTCACAACTTTTTTCTTTTTCTTGTTCAAAGTATCTTGTTATCCAAAATATTCTCCAAGATAAAATAAAAGTTAATACAGCATATTTTTTTAAATTATTTGTATCCCGAAGTTGTGCTTTTTCAAAATTGAATCCCGATTTTATGATTTTATGTAACAACTCTATATTCCAACGCATGGAATATAATTTTACTTTATCCACAGCTTCTTCGAATGAATTTACTGGTAAATTTGTTAATAAAATCCAACATAATTGTGATTCTCCTTCCGGTGGATTTTTTTCAACTGCCATAATTGCTGTTATCTTAAGGATTGACATATTATTGTTGCAATTATTTTTCGTTCTATTAGGTGGAGGAGGCATCGAAAATACTTTATAGACTATCCATAACTTTGCTTCACGATATTTTCTTCCGACCTGTGAACTTGCCACTTGAATATTTACAATACCTTTTGAACGACAAATTTCTAAAACCTCAAAGAGTTTTTCATCAGATTCACTGCGATTGCTTTTTTTGTTTATTGTGCGGTTGTGGGAAGCTCTTATTAAAAAATTTTCATTCCAATCTAAACAATCTCTGTAAAGTTCATAAATATCTCCTTCTCTGTCTGCTACATGGATAGTTTGTGTGTTACCAAAATCATAAGTAGTGCATTATTTGATAAGTTCAATCCATTTAATACTTTCTTTTTTTCAATAGGTAATCTCTGATATTGTTGTTTTGTGAGTCGCCCATTTTCTTTAAAAGTTTTACGATCAACAAATTTTTGCCCAAGAATTCCAAGAGGGACACCTTTATCACTTACTGCTAATAGCTCATGAGATATTAAGCCTTTAGCTTGAGTAAATGATGAATAATGCTTTGAGCAAAGACCTAAGTTTTTTGTTTGTGGTCTGTTAGGATAGTTCAAAATTAAAGTATCTTGTATTAGAAGAACCCTTGAGCATTCTTTTATCCTGTCAACAGTTTGCATTTTATGCGGTTGTAATATTTTTTCTGCTGTAATCTTTTCTTTAGAAAAAAACGATATTATGCTTTTATTTCTTTCCATAAATCAAAACTACTGGATATATTTTTTTCAGACTGTTCAGCTAATCCAACGCTTATTTTTCTAAATCTTTCATCAAGACTTTTGTCATCAAAATCAACATTCAAAAATTCCAAATTTATCCATGTTGACATTGCATTTGTGTGAATCACACCCACCTCCTTGTTAGTTAAGGTGGGTAACTATATTATAGTATTGTACTCTTATCAAAAACTACAATTTGATTTCAATAAGTTTTGTGGGTAAAGAAAAGGAAGATTCGACGATTTACGTCGCTTTTGTTTTATTATGTAGTAATCTTTTGGCTCTGTTGTTAAAAACTAACTATCTTCACTCATTCCAGAATCACGCATTTGTGAACCGCAGCAATTGCAAATAGGCAGTTCCTTAAATTCTACATGCTCTTCAATTATTTATGCTTCGGGATATCTTTCAGATGTAAGTCTTTTAATTTCATTGGCACGTTTTTTTGAGCCGTTTTTTTTATATTAACAGATGTTTCTGAAGTATTTTTATCTTTTACAAACCTTTCAGATTTTTCTCTAAATATCCTTCGTCTAAGTAGTAGAAGTTACCCATCAACTTCTACGATTTTATCCAGTAATTCTTTATTTTGATTTTTAAGCTATCTCGCTCTTCAAGGATGAGGTTGTGTTTTTGAATAAATTCATTGTTAGAATTTAATATTTTTTCAGCATATTTCTTTTTATTTTCAAAGAATTCAATTAGCTGTTTGCGATTGAATTTTAAAAGATCATTCGCCGTAATTTTTTCGAATAGATTTTTTTCCATTCGTGCAAGATAGCACCTAAATTATTAAATTTCAAGTGTTTGATTTAGTTATATATTTTCTAATTTCTGCAGGACTTTCAACAAATCTTTTGTTTAGATCTGTTCCTTCAAAAAATAAACTAAATTCTGCTTGAGTAAGAATAATTTCTTTTTTATACCTCGGATTTATTCTTGAAAATAACCCTTTTTCAAGCCTTTTGAATATAACCACGAGTCCAGTACTATCATAATAAAGGCACTTACAAGAAGATCTTTTCTTATTTATAAATAAAAATAAATGTCCCGAAAAAGGATCCTTATGAAGAACATTTTTTGCACGATTAAATAACCCATCATAAGATTCTCGCATATCTGTGGGACTATATATCTTTGATCTTCTATTAAAATTAATCATGCGCTTTTCTTTAAATAATCCAATAAAAAATCTATGTTCGAAAATCGAATCAATTTACCACCGGGTAACACTAACTCTACAGCTCCACATACTGATGTTGTTACCTTTGTATGTTCTGAACTTAAGTTTTGTTCCGTTGATACCTTTATTTGTTTAAAATCTTCATCACTAAAGTGACCTTCTCTTTTTAACTTCTTTGCTTTAGCAATTAAAGATACCATTTTTGCATGAGTAAACCCTTAAGTTGCATAAAATTCTTTACTTAAACCAGTCCAATTCTCTTATGCTAGTAATTCTTCAAACAATACCTCATCGAGGACATGCTTTAAATACCCTTTATCTGATACATAAGAACTTAACTTCCTTTTTAAGGTTACATTCTCCATTATCATCTCCTTTCTACACTTTTATGATGATTATTTTAATCTAGCAAATTTAATTTTATTGAAATGTGGGCTTGTGCGAAGATTTATTATCTAATTATTGATAATTTTATCATAATTTACATTTTTTATAGGACTAATATCGAACATGAAATATATTTTATTCTAGTTTGATTGCAATATATTAAATGTTCAGTTAATTATCTAATGTTAATAGATTAATTAATCTATTTAATAATAATTTTATCATAATTTACAATTTTTTTAGGATTCAAATATCGTATGAAATTTATTAACAATAATGTAATGATATTTTTGATAATAGCAGTATCATATAATTATCAAATTTTTGCCTTAGAAAAGAAAATTGTATTGCCTACTCTGCAAATTGATTTAAATTCAGCTATGGAAATTGCTGAAAAAAATTCTTTGCAATTAAAAAGTTCTTTAAACGAATTTAATTCAACCAATTTTCAACATTCTCTATCCTACTTTCAATATGGCCCTACGCTTGATGCATCTGCTGATACAACTTGGTATCCCAAACGCGATGCTATGAATTTAAATTCAACTCAAGATAATGACAGAAGTTCTTCAGTTACCTTAAAAATAACTCAGCCAATATCAAATATATGGAAAAACTATTATAAAATGAAAGAACTCGAGGCAAAAAAAGATGCTGCCGCATATGACTATAATTTTCAAAAAATCAACGCCAGAATAAGTGCTGCACAATCTTTTTTAGATGCACAGCAAGCATTAAATGATCTTGAAATAAAAAAAACAACTTTTGAAAATGCCGCAATTCAATATAAAGAAACAAGCGTTCTGTTTGAAACCGGAGATGCTAGTAAAGATAAGGTAGATTTACTTTTATCACAAGCCAACAAAGACTCAGTAGAAATAGAAGTAAGCAAATCTCAAATAGAGTATTCAAATAAAATAGAAAACCTAAAAAAAGTATTGAAGTTAAGTGAACAAACTGAAATATCTTTAAAGCCTTTAGAGTATTCATTTTTTGAAAAGCAAAAAATATCATTAAAGGAACTAAATGTTTTGCTTGAAGAAAGTAAAAATAATAGGCCAGATCTAAAAAGTTTAGAAAAAAACTTACTTGCCAGCAAAGAAGAAATTACAAAAAATACCTTTAAATTTTTTCCTGAAATATCTGCATTTTCAAGCTACTTAAACACGGAAACATTTAATAATGAAAACGGTTTAAATAGCAATTCTAACCTAAGTAATTCAGGTTCTTCTACTAATGGTCTTACTTTTGGCATATCCATGACTTGGAGTATTTGGGATGGCGGTTTAAATTTAGCCGAAAGAAGCTCATTAAAAAATAAAGAAACAAAAAATAAAGTAAATTATGAGGATAAAATATTTGACATTAGTGAGGAAGTAAAAATTAGTTACAACTCTTTGAAAAATAATCTTCAAATTTTGCCACAACTCATAAAACTTTCAGAAATTTATTCCGACTCCTATAAATTTTCTTTAGTGAAATATAAAACAGGAAATTTAACCGCTTCAGAACTAATAAAAAGTCAAAATGAACTTTTAAACGCAAAAATATCTTTAGCAAAAATAAGAGGTGATATTGATTACAATTGGCTTAAATTACAATCAGCAATAGGAACAATTCCATCATATTCTAATACAAGGTTGATAAAATGATTAATAAAAAAATAATTATTTCTGTATTTATGCTTATTTTCTCAAATTTATTTGTCTTTTGTACAAAAAAAGGCGAGAAAGCAACATTACCACCTGAGGAATCTATAAATTTACAGGCAGATAATAAAAAAGAAGAATCTAAAAATAATTCTCCCGAAAGTAAACAAGCAAATAATTCAGAACCAATTCAATCCAATGCTACTGTTGCAAAAAAAGATAACCTTGAAGCTCAAAATCAAAAAACTACTGAAGTAAAAAATATTACTTCAGATAATAATATCGTTCCTATTATTCCTGCAATATTTAAAGCAGAAAATCAAAGTGCGCTAAGTTTTTTAACCAATGGCAGAATTACGAATATTTACTATCGAGCTGGAAATATAGTAAAACAAGGCCAAATTCTAGCTTCGCTTGAAGATAACAATGCATTAATAGATGTTAAAACTGCAAAAATTGATGTTGATTTAAAAAAATTAGCCCTTGAACAACAACAAAAGACTGTTGAAAGATTAGAAAAACAATTTAGTAGTGGTATCATAAACACAGCTACTTTAGAAAAAGAAAATAACACCTTAAAAACAAAAGAGCTTGAATATCAATCAGCAAAAGCCAGTTTGGAAGGAAAAGAATATATATTAAAATCAACTAAAATTGCTTCCCCTTTTGAAGGAATAATTACTAAAGTTGAAAAATCAGTGGGTGACTATGTTACTGCAGGAACAGCTATATTTCAAATAACTGAAGCAAAAAATTACAAAATTTATGCACAAATTCCAGTTACTTACTTTAGTAAATTTAAGACAGGAATGAAGTTTAAATTTCAAGAGCCTATTTCAAAAGCTTATGGTGAAGCTGAAATTAAAAGAGTTGTCTCGGTCATTGATTCCTCTTCAAAAACTTTTGATGTGTATGCGGAAATTCTTAGTGTCAGTGAAAAAATTATTCCTGGTGTTTATTTAGAAATAAAGCTTAACCCCTAAAAAAAAGAGATTAAAAATGTTTCTTTCAACTTTATCGGTGAAACGTCCCTATTTTTCCTCAATGTTAAACATAGTCGTCATTATTTTTGGTTTGCTTGCATTTGCAAATATTGGAATTGATAGGGAACCAAATGTCGATATTCCGTATGTTTCAGTTAGTGTAACTTACAAGGGAATGAACGCAAAAACTGCTGAACATTTGTTACTTAATCCTATGGAAGAAGCGTTTAAAAGGTTACCTGGTTTGAAAAAAATTAAAGGTTCAGCAAGCCAAGATTATGCATTTGTACTTCTTGAATTTCATTTGGATGTGGATATTGATAAGGCTACAGCTGATGTAAGAAATGAAATAGGATCAATTGAGTTTCCAAAAGATGCTGAAAAACCTTTTGTAAAAAGAATAAATGAAAATGACAATTCTTTTATGAGTATTAATATTACAAGTGAAAAAATGTCAGAACAAGATTTATCAACCTATGTTAACAAAGAATTAAAACCTTTACTGCAAAGAATTAGTGGAGTAGGGCAAGTTAATATTTCAGGAACTATTGATAGAGAAATTCATATTAACTTAAATCCTTCTATATTAAATGCCTTGCATTTAAATCCCAATCAAATAAAAAAAGAAATTAATTCGCAAATTGTAAATAAACCTAGCGGAGTTCTGCGAAATTCACATTCGCAATTTAGTATCGTTACTAATACAATTCCTAGTTCATTAGACACCATTGCAAAAATTCCGATTGCGCAAAAAGATAAGCCGCTAATTAGAGTAGAAGATTTTGCAAGTATCCAAGATACACACGCAGAGTTAACTAACTACAGTGAAGTGAATGGCAAGAAAAGTATTGTAATTGAAATTACTAAGGAATCAAAAGGAAATATCATTGAATCAGCTAAACAATTAAAAAAATTAATTGAAAATTTAAATAAAGTTAATAAAGATAAATTGAACATCTCCATAAATATTGATAATTCTAATTATATTTATGAGACATATAAAAATGTCTGGTTTCATATTATTATAGGTTCACTTCTAGCAATTTTTGTAGTTTATCTTTTCTTACATGATTGGCGAAATACATTTATTTGTTCTATTGCAATTCCAACATCAATAATTGGTACTTTGGCTATAATCAATTACTTAGGTTTTACATTAAATTCCATGACGCTTCTTGGATTAACTCTTTCAATTGGAATTTTAGTTGATGATGCTATCGTAGTGATAGAAAATATTCATCGACATAAGTTAATGGGTAAATCAAGAATAGCTGCTGCAATCGACGGTTCTCAAGAAATAGGCCTTGCAGCAATTTCTGTAACTTTAGCGATTGCTGCGGTTTTTGTTCCGGTTATTTATATGGAAGGAATTATTGGGCGGTATTTTTATGAATTTGGAATGACGGTATCTGTTGCTGTACTTATTTCGTTGTTTGTAGCTTTTACTGTGGTTCCCATGCTGAGTAGTAAGCTAGTTGCTAATCAAACCTTAAATTCAAATGAAATAAAATGGCAAATTAAGTTTGACCATTATTTTCAAGTTTTCCAAAATAATTACCTGAAGATATTAAATTATTCATTGAAAAAGAAAAAAACAACACTATTTGTTGGAATTTTAATTTTTATCTTGAGCATATTTTTACTTATATTTGTCCCTACAAAATTTGTACCAACTGAAGATGAAAGTATAAGTTATTTTTCTTTTCGATTGGCACAAGGAACACCTTTGGAAGAAGCAATTATGCGTGGAAAAGAAATAAGAGATCATATTCTTACTTACCAAGGGACAACAGATGTCATTATGAATGTTGGAAGTAATAATGACTCAGCTTCGTCAATTAGTTTTACAATTAAGTTATTAGATTCTAAAAAGAGAAATTATTCGACAAGTGAATTTACTCAAAGATTAAATGAATCTGCAGCCAAATTTATACGAAATCCAAATGAAAAAATTGGTGGAAACGGATATAACAATGCAATAAACCTTGAATTACATTCAACAGATTCACATGCACTGTATGAATATTCAAAAAAAGTTTTGCAATACATTACAAATATCCAAGATATTGGAATTCCAGAAAGTTCTGTAAGTGATGAAGCGTATGAATACAAAGTTATACCAGATTTTATTAAAGCAGCTTCACTAGGAGTATCTCCAAGCAATATTGCCGAAACTTTACTGCTTTTATATAAAGGAGAAAAAGTTGGGGATTATTATGCTGATGGAAGGTATTTTGATATTAAAATTTTAATACCAACAAAAAAAGCGCAAACCCTTAATAGCTTAGCAGGAATTTTCATTTTTTCTGAAAAAGGAGATCCGGTATTATTAAGTTCAATTGCAAATATAGAGAAAATCCTTATTGAACCAAAAATAAAACATATCAATGGTATTAAAAATGTAACTATTACTGCTGATTATTTTGGAAAAGATCTTGGAAAAATAATGACAAATATAAACAAATATATTGCTGAAACAAAACCAAAATCAGTAGACACTTATTATAGTGGACAATCAGAATTATTAGATGAATTAATCAGAGTAGTAAGTAAAGTATTATTATTAGCGTTAGCTTTTATTTTCATTGTGTTAAGTGCACAATTTGAAAACTTTAAAGCTCCATTAGCTATTTTATTTAGTATTCCTCTTTCTTTCTCTGGTGCATTTTTAGCAATTTTAATTACAGGACAATCCTTTACAATTTATGCCATGATCGGTCTTATATTACTTTTAGGTCTCGTAACAAAAAATGCTATTTTGCTTATTGAATTTGCGCAACAAAAAATTGCGGAAGGAATAAATGTCGATAAAGCTCTACTTGAAGCTGCAGTTGTACGTCTACGCCCTATTTTAATGACATCTCTCACAATGATTGCTGGAATGATTCCATTAATATTTGGAACTGGAGCAGGGCATGAATTAGATTCCAACTTAGGAGTTACTGTTACAGGTGGACTTATCTCATCTACACTTTTAACATTAGTTGTTGTTCCATGTGTTTATAGTTTACTTATTAAATTTAAAATCAAATTTAAATAAAAATATTTTTTTGGAATTTCTATTTTAATAAAAATATTAAAACAATTAACAAAAGAAATTAGGGTGTGTTCTCAAATATTGAAGAAAACTTGATATTTGGCATGTTTCCCGCGAAAGTTGGATTACCAGATCTAACGAAAGCGAGAGAACATGTTAAGAATAATGATAACGGATCAAATATGGTCGAGGCTAGCAATAATAATATAAGAATGTAAAATTCACTTTTCAAAAAAATAATGATTTTTATGGAAGCAGTCTTTAGGAAGTTACGAACAGGAGCTTCTTGGAAAGATCTTCCAACAGAGTTTGGTTTACATTCAACTATAATTTATAAATTTAATCGTTGGTCAAAACAAGGTATTTGGCAAAATTTATTCATAAAAATTCTTGGAGAATTAGATAATAAGTGGAACTTTTTTAATTCCACTATCGTTAAAGTACATCAACATTCAGTCAATTCTTCAAACACAAAAATAGAATGTATTGGAAGAACAGTTGGTGGTAATTCAAGTAAAATTAATATGATTTCTGATTCATGCGGCAAGCCTATCAACTTTGTTTTGGGTGAAGGACAAGTGCATGACATTAAAATAGCGAATCAAATTATAGAAGTTAGCAAGGCAGAAGTAAATTGCAGACAGAGCTTATCATGTAGAAAAAAATTAGAAAGCGATTGAAAGAAAATGGAATTCAAGCTGTGATTCCTATGAAGAAAAATACTATTGATAAAATAAATGAAGAGATTCGAAATCTAATTATACAAAATAAGACATTTAATTGAGAATTTATTTGCTAGATTAAAGCAATTAAGATGCATTGCAACACGTTACAATAAGAAAAAAAATAACTTTTCTTCTATGATTTACTTAGGGTTCAATTTCATTTGGGTAAAAATTTGAGAACGCACCCTAATATTTTTACGATAATAGAAATGGCTGATCCCAAAAGCACATTTCCTGATGTTCAATATCAATTAAACTTAATATTACTCCAATAGCACCATTAATTAAACCTACATCTTTTACAATATGAGCTTTTTGGAGATTATATTCTATGTTATTAAATAAAAATTGATTCTCTATTGAGTAAAATGTTAAAATACTATTTTCTAATGATTTTATGTATTTCAATAATTTAATTTCATTAGATTCTTGGTAAAATCTTTTTGCTATTTGTAAAATTCCTGCATACCCGTGACAAAATGTAGGCGAAGTGCACACCCATTCAGATTCAGGGCGACTAAAAATATTCAAAAATGAATTAATTGATATAGTAGATATATTAGAATCCGATAGAGCTTTAGATGCTAAAAGTAAAGCCATAGAAGTTCCTGGAGTTCCATAGCACCATGCTTGTCTTTTTATTTGATAACTTTTAAAAATATTATCTGAATTTATCTCATCTTCTATTCTAATTATCCCAGGCCAATAAGTACCGTATTCATCATACATCCTATTTTTTAAAATCCAATTTGATAAAGAAACAATTGTTTCATTAGTATTTGATACTTCAATACCATTAATCTTAGCTAAACTTAGAACAGCTAAAATTGAACTTACTCCATGAGCCATTCCTATATTAAAGGATCCATTAGGAAAACTTATTTTATCTTCTTCCGTAAAATGATCCTCAGGTCTTATATAAAATTTTGGTACAAAAAAACCATTTAATTCAACATAATTAATTGATGTATTTAATATATTAATAATTTTAATAGTATATTCTAAAAATTTTGGATTTTCTTTTCTTAATAAAGTATAACGTAGAATTCCACTAAGGCCTAGAATTGGATCATAATCTATAGTATTAAAATTTTTTTTTGGCAAAACTGATTTTAACTTAATATCAAGAATTTTAAAAAAATGTTTATCTAGTTCTCCTAATAACACATTATAGTTTTTTCCTTCATTAGATGCTACCCAAATTGAATAGCACAATCCAGTAAATCCTGAAAACATTGATATATCTGTTGTTATTCCTTCATTTATATAATTCAAAGATTTTTCGATATACTTATGTGAAATATTTCTCCATTTACTTGAGGGAAATAGTTTGTTTAATTGGCTATAAAACAATACCAATGAGGGATACCCTAAAGAGAGGGTATATTTTTCCCATGGGATATTATTATTGTAATTAGTTGAATTTTCAAGTTTATCAAAATCAAAACAACATATCTTTTCCGCAAAATTTAAAATTAAGTCATTCATCACATTAAAATTACCTCTTATAAACATATAATTAAAAACAATAAAATAAATATATCTATTTTTTTAAATGGAAACTTAGACTATTTAGAATGTGAAGAGCATAAGAAATAGACTTATTTTCTAATTCATTACTCGTGCCAAATAATCTATTGCAGTGCATATGAATAAAGCTAGTTATTATTTCATCTTTTGAATTATATAATTCATTACTTGATATACAAGTATTCATAATAACATTATACTCATATATTTTTTGATTTCTAATTTCTATATATTTTGAAATTGAACTAAAACAAAAATCATAATGCCAAATAAAATTATTATTTATAAATAAAGAAATAACTTTTTTTCTTATTAATCTAAATTCATCAATATATTTTTCTTTATTTGTTAATTTTTTTAAAAATTCTATTTTATTTTCATGATTCATTTCAAATGAATCTAGCATTGATATTATGCATAAGGAAGATATTAAAACCAAGGAAAATTCATTTTGAATTTTTGGAATATTTTTAATAATATTTAATACTAGGATACTATCGGACATAAATATATTTTCAGCAAGTTCAATTAGTTTTTGTCCTCCGTATCTTTCAACTTCGGGTTCATAAGTCTCAATTGTAGCATAATTAATAAATCCATTTAAGTTTAAATTTCTGAATATATCTCCAATATTTTTATAAATATTGTAAAAAGAATTACAATTTTTAATTCTTAGTCTGATGTGGTTTTTTTCATCAAAATATCTAATAAAAAACCAAATATAATTATTTATATCTATTCCCTGCTGTAAAAATACATTTTCTAATTTCTCTGATAAAAACTCATTTTCTCTACTTTCTTTAACAAAAATTTTCATATACAACCAATCTTCTCCTGGAAAATTAAATCTTAATTTTTGATCAAAAATTGGTTTTGGTCTTATTTCTATATTTTGTTTTTCTTTATTATTTTCTAAAATAAATGGTACAACTATTTCTTCATTATAAATATTATCCTGTAATTCAATAAAAGATTCTTGAAGAAGTATTTTCTCTTTTCTTAGAAACTCTTTATGAATCTCCTTTAAATGAATAGGATCCTTCAAATTTAGCAAAATTTTATTGTCAAACTCTACCATATATACTAGATTTGGCACATTCCATGTTTCTGCCCATTTTTTAAAGTTACTTAAAAAGTTTTCTTCATTAAAATTGATAGAATATTTGTTAAATTTCCATGTCTGCGGGTGTATAATAATATTACTATACTCAATTCTAGGTATATATATCATTTTTTCTAAAATATCTAATTTAAAATAAGAAAAAATTGAATGTTGTTCAAATCCAAGATCTATCATAAAACGAATTGGATTAGGGCTGTTCTCATGATTAAAAACATGTGAACTTAAAAATCTTACTTCTTTCTGATATTGAATTGATTTAAAATATAATCTTTCAGAATTTGCACAAACTACAATATCGGAAATATTTAATTGGTTGCTACCAAAAATATTATTATCCATATGTAATTGATAATTCCAGAAAGAATTACAGATTATAATATTTGCGTCTCTAAAATTTTTTGGCATATAAACTAATTCACAATATATTATATCCGGGTTTCTTTTTTGTAATTCGTTAATATAACTTTTAATTTCATTTTTTTCTTCATTACTAAAAAGAGAAGAAAATCTTCCAAATGTTTGAC
The DNA here is from genome assembly GCF_029873255.1 of Pigmentibacter sp. JX0631. Lineage (NCBI taxonomy): Bacteria > Pseudomonadati > Bdellovibrionota > Oligoflexia > Silvanigrellales > Silvanigrellaceae > Pigmentibacter > Pigmentibacter sp. JX0631. The sequence continues at coordinate 2,256,896 of NZ_CP123622.1, forward strand.
ATGCGCCTTGGCTTCCGACTATATTTGAAATAACTAAAGTTTTTTTTGAACTATTTTTTCTTCCATATACATTTGCATATAGCTCAACTGCATCAGAAGGATAAAAGTCTTTTTCTTTATAAAATTCGTATTTTTCTAATTCTTTTTTCTCAATAACTACAGAGTTCTTTTTAGAAATTAAGCTTTGAGAAATTTTATTCAAAATAAATTCATTCATTTTCTCATCAAAGTTTTTATTAGATATAAACTTTCTTCTTGACTTAGGATGTCTATAACCATATGGAGCCCCTAGGCCTATTTCTTCATCTAACAATTCTAAAATAGGAACTTCTCTCGCATTTCCGTAAACAGTCAAGAACTCCATATGGAAATCCCTTATCTCATCAAGGCCTCTTTGCTTTGGCGCTAACCAATATAAAAATTCTATTAAATTCTTCAAATCACTAATTACTTCATCATTGAGGATAAAATTATCATCTTTTTTATTCAAAATATCTACTTGTAAAAGATTTTTAGTCGAATAAATTTTATTCATATCGTTATAAATGTCTTTTAATAATTTACCTACATATCCTATTGAAATATTTTTATAATTATTTATCTTTTCTTTTATATTAATAAGTGAGTGTGGCAGAAAATCATTTGAGTTCAAATTTAATAATTTTTCTATAAATTCAGAAAAAATATCATTTGATAATAAATTGGGTTGAAGTTCAGTGATTATTATACCAGTACTTATTAAATTTTTTAAGTATTTTTCAATAATACATACATCACTAATATTAAAAAATATTCTCACTTCAATAATAAATTTTTTAAATTCAAAGAATTTATTAAGTTTTTCGTAGCAAAATTTTGATAAATCATTGTATATAATAGAAATTTCATCGTTTATTGAAGTTTTATTATTTTCTTTTATAATTAATTTTGAAGATATATTTAATTTTAATCTTTTACCATTTATAAAAAGTGATGGATTTATTTTGATTTTAATATTTGAAAGATGATTTAAACTTACAGAATTTTCAACAGACTTTATAATTTCAAAGAGTCATTCCATATCTGGTCTTACTGATTTAACGTATTTATCAATAGATAAATTTTTTTCATAAATATTTAATTTGTTAAACTGTACAGAAGCGAAATATCCAAAAGGTGTAGTTCTTGAAGATGCTCTTGAATAATATTTCAATATACCAGATCGTAATTGTTCAATTTTTTTATTATTAAGAATTTTTTTTTCTTCATATAGAATTAAACTATCGTATAAATCTTTACTAGCTATAAGTAATGCCTCCTTAAATACATTATAGTAACTTTGTGATGGTAGATATTCTAAAATATCTTCTCTACTATTAATATAGCCTATAAAATAAGTAACTGGAAAAATAGGTCTTCTTAACATATAAAACATTTTTTGTTTGTACAATATTACTACCTCAAGTATATATGTAATAATTAAAATTGAAATATCATCAAATTAAATATCTATTTTACTAAATAAAAATTTAAATAGCGCTAATTTTAAATAAAATTTTGTAATTAAGAAAATTATAGTATTAGTTCTAATTTGTTGAATAATTTTTGTGAAAAAATAACAAACTTTCTCTATCTTACTGATTTATATAATACTTATAACTAAGCTATTTCTCAATTTTCTCTCTGTATTTTTAAAATTGTTTAATATTTTCTTCTTAAGAAAAGTAATAGTAAATAATAAAAGCAAGAAACTTAATTACAGATATTCTAATATTTTTTACTAATTTATTATTATCTTTAATAATTCTTCAAAAAGCATATTGAATTATTTTGTTTGATTTAATCTGAAAACTAGCTATAGCTAAAATTTAGTAAACTGATTTAAATCTTCTCCTGTCTCAATGAAATAACCTTTGCTGCTAAACATGATTTAATAGCGGTTAAGAATTAAATCACTCAGAACTATTTGTTTATCGTGCATACTGCGATCAGTTTACTAAACAAAAATTGGCTAGAATAAATTCTAATTAGCATACTCAAATCAAACTTTCAATAAGTAAAAAACACTTTCATACGATGAAAAAGTATATTCTAAATCTCTTAGTTTAAATAGGTAATCAATTGAAACCAATTGAAATTGCTAATTGAATCTGGTACTATTCAAACGACATCCAAAATCCCTTCAATAAAGAAATTGATTTTCTATTTTTTTGCAAGAAAGTACAAGTTCTTTTTCTAAATACATATTTTCAAATCTTAATTGGTATAATTAATAACGACAACCACCATGTCTACATAAAGTTCGATAACTGTTCTCAGGTCGACATCGATAAACAGTTTTAAACATTTCATTTCCATATCTTGAAAGATTGTATTCTGTAAATTCTTTTAATTCAATCTTAATATCAAATAAGTCATAATGATTTTCTTGCATAATTAACTCCTGTAATATTATAAGTAAACAAATAGGTAAAAAAATTAATTAAATATTCTAACGACAACCACTCATACAGCGAGAATATAAAGTTCGATAGATGTTCTGGGAGAGGTATTTACAAACGATTCATTTCTTGTTTTTTATTCTATGAATCTTTTAAATCAATCTTAATAATAAATAAGTGGTGTTAATTTTATTTCATAATAAACTCCTATAAATGTAAAAAATATTATTAAAAATGTTTTAATATTTATTCTATTTTATTGAAAATTTATATTTTCTAAATTATAAGAAATTTAGAATGATTAATATTAGTTTTTAAAAATTGGTTTGTAAACAAATTATCGATACAATATTTTTAGATTAAATTAACTTTTACTATAATTTTATAGAATTAAAAATGACTACCATTTTTAATAATGATTTTTTTGTAGGATATCACTTTAGAAGTATTTATAAAAGAATTTTATTTTACTTATTAAAAGTAACAATAGTTTCTTTCGAAATTAAGAAAAAATCTGTTTTTTTCTTATCGTTTCTCCTTTAACTTTCATGATAAGCATTTGTAACCGAAAAATGATTTCTCTTCTTGAAGATTTTTTCATTAATCTCTTCAACTCTTGAAAGGAATGCTGTAATCTAAGTTTCATGCTGCGTTTCCTCTTGTTAAAAAGTGGGTTTTATTTAAACGCAGTATTCTTTTTTTTCTTAAAAAATGAATGCTATGACATTTTATAAATCAACAAGAAATTCTTGGTAAGCTATTTTTTGGAAAAAGCTAAATTGAAATGTAGAAGTATTAATTGCAGACAGAGCTTATCATGTAGAAAAAATTAGAAAGCGATTGAAAGAAAATGGAATTCAAGCTGTGATTCATAAGAAGAAAAATACTATTGATAAAATAAATGAAGAGTTCGGCTTCTATTTATACAAAATAAGGCATTTAATTGAGAATTTATTTGCTAGATTAAAACAATTTAAAAGCATTCCAGCTCGTTACGATAAGAAAAAAGTAACTTTTCTTCTATGATTTACTTATGATTCTCTTTCATTTGGGTAAAAATTTGAGAACACACCCTAATTAATGTAAATCGTCGAACCTTCACACATTGCCGAGTAAACGTCAATGCAGTAACTTAATTTTATAATTTAATTTATAGTGATTTATTTACGTAATTTGATAAATGAATAAGAATTGTTTCTTTATCCGCTGTCTATATTATTAAATTCTTTTGGGGTAAAGACGTTTTTCCCAGCATGAATATCCTTAACAAGCATTGAAAAATATTCTCTAGGATTTATTCCATTTAATTTACAAGACTCTACAAGAGTAAACATAATAGATGCTGTTTTTGCACCTTGTTTTGAATGAGTTCCATACCAAGTTTTTCTTCCTATAACAGGACTTCTAAGTTGTCTTTCTTGGTGATTATTATCAATGGGCAATTCAATATTTTCGATAAATCTTGTAAGCCCTTCATAGTTTTTTAAAAAATAGTTTATAGCGATTGCTAGTGTACTTTGAGCAGAAACTCCTTGTAACAATTTTTTTCCTATTATCTTCATGTCTTCAAAGAGTGCTTTCATTTGATTTCTATTTTTTTGCAGTAGTTGAGGATCTTTTTTTCCATCTGATTCTAACCTATAAATTTCATGATACTGTTCAATGAAGAATTTACTTTCAGGGAATTTTTCAGCTTCCATGAATTTGCGACGACTATGCGCATTGCAATAAATATTTTTAATTAATGGAATATTTTTATTCTCTCGCTTTTTATTTACTTCTGTTGTTGATTTAACGTAACCGGAATAAATGTCACTGACTAAATATTCACACTTAGATTTGCCAAGAATCTCAGAAGCGACATCGCCTGATCTGGTATTCCTGATTTCAAAGTATGAGCTTTGTTTGTTGGAAAATCCCCATAAATACCAGCTCTTTTTTTCATCTCCTTCTAACATGCGGTGAGGGGTTTCATCCGCATGTAATACGTTTGAAGATAATATTTCTTCCTTTACTTTATTATATGCCAGTTCAACATATTCGGCTAGTTTATGTGTCGTACCTATTAAACTATTGGGTGGTAAATCCACAAAGCCTTCACGCCCTGCTATTGAACTGTATCTTTCAATAGGGATGAGATCACAGTACTTTGTCATTGCAACATCGACTATCATTTCGTCACTATAAACTGAACTTGGTATTATTTTTTTAGGAGTAGGAGCAGTCTTAATATCTCCATGACATTTGGTACACCGGTATTTATGTCGCTTTTGTTTTATTATGTAGTAATCTTTTGGCTCTGTTGTTAAAAACTCACTATCTTCAGTCATTCCAGAATCACGCATTTGTGAACCACAGCAGTTGCAAATAGGCAGTTCCTTAAATTCTACATGTTCTTCAATTATTTCTGCTTCAGGATATCGCTCAGATGGAAGTCTTTTAATTTCTTTGGCACGTTTTTTTGAGCTGTTTTTCTTTATATTATCAGATGGTTCCGAAGTATTTTTATCTTTTACAATCCTTTCAGATTTTTCTCTAAATATCCTTCGTCTAAGTAATACAAGTTGCCCCTCAACTTCAACAATTTTATCCAGTAACTCTTTATTATGCTTTTTTAAGCTATCTCGTTCTTCAAGAATGAGATTGTGTTTTTGAATAAATTCATTATGAGAATTTAATATTTTCTCAGTATATTTCTTTTGATTTTCAAAGAATTCAATCAGCTGTTTGCTATTGAATTTTAAAAGATCATTCGCGGTAATTTTTTCGAATAGATTTTTTTCCATTCGCGCAAGATAACACCTAGTTCATTAAATTTCAAGTGTTTGATTTGGTTATGTATTTTCTAATTTCTGCAGGACTTTCAACAAATCTTTTTTTAGATCTGTTCCTTCAAAAAATAAACTAAATTCAGCTTGAGTAAGAATAATTTCTTTTTTATACCTCGGATTTATTCTTGAAAATAAACCTTTTTCTAGCCTTTTGGATATGATTACGAGTCCAGTACCATCATAATAAAGGCACTTACAAGAAGACCTTTTCTTATTTATAAATAAAAATAAATGTCCCGAAAAAGGATCCTTACGAAGAACATTTTTTGCGCGATTAAATAACCCATCATACGATTCTCGCATATCCGTGGGACTCTTATTTACATATATCTTTGTTCTTCTATTAAAATTAATCATGCGCTTTTCTTTAAATAATCCAATAAAAAATCTATGTTTGAAAATCGAATCAATTTACCACCTGGTAACACTAACTCTGCAGCACCACATACAGATGTTGTTACTGTTGCATGTTCTGAATTTAAATTTTGTTCCGTTGATATCTTTATTTGTTTAAAATCTTCGTCACTAAAGTGACCTTCTCTTTTTAACCTTTTTGCTTTACCAATTAAAGATGCCATTTGGGCATGAGTAAAACCTAAAGTACCATAAAATTCCTTACTAGAACCTGTCCAATTCTCCCATGCTAATAACACTTCAAACAATATGTCATCGGGGACATGCTTTAAATACCCTTTATCTGATACATAAGAACTTAACTTCCTTTTTAAGGTTACATTCTCCATTATCATCTCCTTTCTCTTCTTTTATGATGACTATTTTAATCTAACAAATTTAATTTTTATTGAAATGTGGGCTTGTGCGATGATTTACTAATTAATTCTTAATAAATAAATATTTCTGAAGTTATTTACTCATGATAAGATAATTGAAATAAAACATATCAAAAAATTGTAAAATAAACTTATTTAAGTGTATAATTTTATAGATATTATTATAACTTTTTTTCCTGAGCATAACTAACAATAACTTCAATTTTCTGGAATGTTTTTTTATCTAATTTTTTCCCATAGTAGATATATTTATAATATGAATTTTCAAAGTTATAATTTTCTAAATCAATTTTGAACTCTTCAGTATCAGACATATCTTTCTTCATCGTAAGTTCTACATATTCTGAGTTTTGAAATTTATAGCTTTTGTCGAATATTCTAATTATTGTTCCTTCTTTTAAGCGATTGATTTTTATAGATCGAATGGGTTGATCGCAACGAAACTTATTTAAATCACTGCTTCCTGATTCAACAATAGAAAAACCACAAATTAAATTTTCAGTATCAAAAGTTAAATCCTTGTAAAATAGAATACCTCCAGAATTTAACCATTGGACATATTCCTTTGCATCACCACTAGTAACGTTATCTACAGCGACATAATTAGGCATTTTTTCTGTTTCAGGAAGACAATATTTTTGTTCACGGGTAAAAAGGGCTTTAAATTTATTATCAGAAGTTGAGTGCGGATAGAATGGAATACCATGAAATTGGTTCATGACAACCAGTCTCTCCCATTGATTATAAAAGTAACTGCTTTTTTTTGTACTTAAAGGTATTTCTGGCCAACGACTCACACAGGCATAATTGTGCGAAAGATAGGTATCTCCTAAGCTCCAATAATTTTCTACTGTTAAATCAGGTCCAAAGATTAAATGGATTTCTTTTCCATTTATTTCGTAGTAACCTGAATTTCTTTTATTATCAGTTATAATAACTAAACGTTGATTTTTTTGAATCAACTCTTCTAAACTAGGCCATTGTTTGTATTCTGCCCAAACGCTTGGATTAAATAAAAATTCTTCTAATCCTTGAATTTTTGCAAGTTCTTGCTCGAGCATTGATCTGCTACTATGATCCTCTAAAAAGATAGTAACAACTTCTCTTGGGTTATTGCGCAAAAAAGGAATTACTGAGTAACTGACTGTTTCAAAAAATTTTCCATAGTTGCTAAAGTAACAACTTTTATGGCATAGATAAATGCTATTTTCATAATCATATAGATCTAACATGAGACCTCTAACACCATACTTTAAAAGTTCACTTACCGGTAATCCATATTGATTCGAAAAAATATTGTCGTTAGAATATGCATTATGTGCAACAAGCCAAGTATAGCTACTAAAAGGTTTAGATGTGTCTTCTATCACAATATTATTTTTCCTATTTAGATATAATTTCTTTGCATGTAAACTTGGAAATATTGAAAACAAAAATATAAGTAATATAAATTTGGCTGAAACTTTTTTGATGCGCATATTTTTTCCTTTTTCTAATTTTTTTTACAGTAGATAAATTTTTGTTAAATTTCAAGATCTATATTTTATGCATTAAATATTTAATATATTTAGTAGAATAATTATTTATTGAATTTATTTGGATAAGAAAAGAAGCTCAATTAAAGAATAATAATATTAAAAAATTGAGCTTTTAAAAGAATTTATTGCGGATTTTTTTTGTCTTCATCACCTGGTTTAAGAGGTTTTTTCAATATATTAAACCTGTCTAAAACATTTGATAAAGTAGGAAGATTTTCTTGAATATTTTGGGCAACTGATTCTTTAGCTGCAAAAGCTGCTGATTGAACAGCATCTTGAACGAGTGAAACCATAATATTCATGAGGCTTGGACGTTTTGGAGGATTTGTTGTTTTTTGAGTTCCACGATCTTTGCGTTTATCAGAAGCTGCTTTAGCTGCCATCCGTGCTGCATCGATTGCTTCTTTCGCTCTTTCGTCCCTTCTTGCAAATTTATCTGCTTGGCGATTCAAGCTGCCATCCGTTTGTTTACTTGCCTGCTGATAGTTACTTTTTCTGTTGGCATCAAACGGCTTTTGTTGAAACGCTTGAGTTTTAGCTTCATCTCTTTGTTCACTTTCAGGCCGCGGATAAAGTTTGGTTTGTGACGCTGAAGTTGTAGCGGATGATGCAACTGAAGCTGACGAAGTTGCGGATTCTTTTTGGGCAATGCTTTCCAAATGAATTTTTTTGCCAACTTTTGGGAAAGATTCTGTTGGAACTGTATCTTCTTTTTTGAGGGCTGTGCGGAAAGATTCGCTTGGCATGCTTTCTTCCACAGGAGTAGCGACAATTTCTTGCTCGTAGGAAACACCAATTCTTTTTACTTTACCGCTAGCTTCTAGAGGATATTCAGAAGTATCCTTTAAATTAAAATAATTTTTATCAGGTGTTGCAATATGGAGTTTAAAGCCTAAAGAAGTTTCAATAGCTTTAATATTAAAACCATAGTCTTCACAAATGAATGAAACAGCTATTGGATTTTTTGTGCCTTCAATTCTTGAAAGTCGTTCCATGAATTGCTCAGGTGAGTTTGGCAAGTCAAAATTGTAAATGCAATTTAGTTCTTTAATACCCAAGTTTTTTGATAAGACATCGGTAGTTACAATTGCGTTTACTTCACCTGAATGGATTGCTTTTACAAGATTTTTTCGTTTCGAAAGATTTAACGGACTTGTAACAAGTTCTACTTTAATTCCGTTACCATGGAGTTTAAATGCAATCCATTCTGCTACAGTTTTAGTATTTGCAAATATTGCCGTACAACTTGGCTTGTGGGTTTTTAAATGGCCAAGTAAGACTTGAAATTTTTGGACAGCTTGTAAGCTATGCGCAAACTGCTTAGGGTTTCTTTCCTTAACTTGTGAAGGTAATGTATTGACGTACTCAGGCTCTTCCATAAATTTAAAAGCCAATTCCCGCACATTTGGTGCATTTTCATTGGCAATAATTACTTTCTGAGTTCTTTCTGCAGGTAGTTCTCCAAGTATTTTTTCCAAATCAGAAAGTGATTCTTCTTGAGTAAAACCATGAGTATCGTAACAAACACATAAACCAACTTGCTTTAATTTTAACGTTTTATTTTGAATGAATTTATGCAAAGTTTTAGGGGTAGCAAGTAGGACATCAAATGATTCGTTTGACGATAATTCATTTTCTGACTCAATTGCTTTTGCTAAAGATATACCTAAGCTTTTTAACAGATGTTTACTTAAAGTATAAATCTCTTCACATTTGTTATCTGAATTGCACAGAAATAGAACTGAAGGTGCTTGAATATTTCCTTTCGGAAGACTTTCTGCAAGAATTTTAGCAGCACTTGCTACAGAACCAACCAAAAAACTTTCTTTTAATTTTGGTTTTATAATTAAAACATCGGAGCCTCTTAAGGTAGCAGAAAGAGCTTTTTGCAATGTTTCGTTAGGTTCTTTGTGGCCTGCTTTTTTTAGAGCTTCAATAATGAAGTCATTTGCTATGATGTTTTCATATTTGATAACTTTTTTATTTTGTTCTGAAACTTCTGGGATGAAATAAGCAGGGACAGGTTCACTACTAGCTTGCAAAATTTCAATTTTTTGTTCTGTTGCAATGATAGGAAAATGCTGATCGGTAGCTTGTTTTTTGGGTTCATTTGGCAAGATTTCTTTTTCACTGACAGCAATTGCTAGTTCAGGAAATAAGGTTTCTTGAGGATGATACGCAACTTCTTTAACTACCTTAGCTTTTACAGCTACTGGAGACTCTTTTTTTGCAGGTGTTGGTTTTACCGGGCGAGAGGTCTCTACTTTAGTTACTTTTTCTACTTTTTTGGGAGCTGCTTTTTCTTTTTTTGCAGCAGTTTTTTCAGCTACCTTTGGAGCAGCGGGCTTTTTCACTGTTTTTTCTTGCTTAACAGCTTTGGGACTCTCTGTTTTTTTAGTTTTTACAGCAGAGGATTCCGCTTTTCCAGAAGCTTTACTAGCTTTCGATGTGGCAGCTTTTGTTTTTGTGCTTTTCTCTGCTTTAGCTTCGGAAACTTCTTTTTTCTTGGTCATGCGTGTCATTTAATAAACCCACTTTGTGAAACGAACTTGAGAAATCTTTATTGCTGTGCAATACCTATCCTTCTTGAGAGTAAGGCATACAGCCTTTTCTATACTGAGGATACTAAGATGATTTCAACTCTTCTGACAACTCTTTTAATCATAGATGCCTTAGTTTTAATTATCCTGATTATTGCTCTTCAGCAAGGAAATGAAGGCGGTTTAGGTGGAGCCTTTGGAGGAGGTAACACAACCGGCTTTTTTGGTGCAACAGGTGGTGTCAAACTTATCGTTAGGGCAACATGGATTTGTGGAGTTCTATTTTTTGTATTAGCAATATCTTTATCTTGGAAAAAGACTCATGATAAATATGAGCTCAAAAATCAATTGGAAAAATCGCTTTCCGCTCCTGTAACTGAAGGAGTTAAGCAAGAACCTATTGGGGGCTTACCTGCTAATAATCCGAGCGTACCTGTTACTCTTCCAAGTGTTCCTACAACAGAACCTAAATTGCCAACAGTACCAAATCCAGAACCGTCCTTACCTGGAAAACCTAAATAAGCTTGCAACTGGCTTAAAGCTATTAGCGAACTTCTTTGGAAATGAAAAGCTCTATTTTAATAATAGAGCTTTTTTGTTTAATCTAGAGAAAGATTTTTTCGCATAAAATAGGTTTGAAATTCCTTAAAATACCCAAGTTCTTCATAGAATTTAATGGATTCTTTGCGCAAAATTTGGGTTGCTAATAGTATCGAAGCACAGTTTTTAATTTTGGCCCATTTTTCAACTTCAAGCATTAATTTTGTCGCTGTTCCTTGCCTTCTGAATTCTGGTAATACAGCAAGTCCGCCTATTTCAATAGTTTTACAGGTGAGTAGGGAGGGTGCCTCAAAAAAATGAATGAATCCAATTAATGTAGAACTTTTTAAATCTCTAGCAATTCTTACTTGATGTGCTGGAAAATCAATCAAGTCAAAAAAGCGGGATTCTAAATTTTTGAGCGAACCTTCGAAACCCAAAATATCACAAAGTGGAATTAATCCATTTAGATCGTTTTTTTCTAGATTTTTGATTTCAATATTTAGCATAAGGTGACTTTCTTGCATTTAAATTTGGTAGGAATTTTTCGAATAGAATTTAATTTTGAGAAAAAAATTCTCTCTAAAATATTAGAGAGAATGCATTTTAAAGATTAATTTGTTTTTGACAATAATTTTTTACTGCGGATAAATCTGAAAACTCATAATTTGGCAATAATTGTAAGTCTTCTAGTTTATTTAATACTAGGAAAGATATCCAGCAATGGGCATAACTTGTTGGGTGTGGAGAATTCCAAAAGATAGCGAATTGATTTACTTCTTTTTCGCTATTTTTACAGGATTTACTTAATCCACTTAGATAAGCGTCATGATTTGTTTTTAACGCATTTTTTGCTGCATCAAGGTAACTGCCTTTGTAACAATAGTCCTGAATATATTTGCCTGGTTCATTTGGAATTTCATATTTTGAATCCAGATTTGTAAATCCATAATCAAAATTTTCTTGAGTATAAATATTTTTTCCTTCTAATAATAAATTAAAGTCTTTATAAAAATCTAATAAGTTAATATTTGCATTTCCATTTGTGCTTTGTCTTAAATTATTTAAGGAATTAGTTAAATAAGCATTATAATATTTTATTACTTCAGATATATTTTGTGAAAATTCTCTTTTATCATTAATATCATCTAAATTTGGATCATATTTTACATTCAAAGTTATTGGTGTCTTTCCAAAATCTGGTAAATTTATAACAAGAAAGTTTTTTGCCCCTCTGGATATCAAAGTATTTATTTGTTCAGTTATATTATTTACAGCTCTTTCTGAAATTGTTCTTGATCCATTTATGCCATCAGGATATTTAAAAAAGTCTTCGGAATAAACAGTTTGTTCAAATTTAGAGATATAGTCATTAGCTCCAACCCAGATAATAAAAAGTGTTTCATCAGGATTAGTTATTCTAAAAGATTTATTGGCATAAGAATTATCAGTTAAATAATTATTTACATAGTTATTTACATAGTCCCTAGAGCTTCCAGTTACTAAATTTCTTCCTGCTGCGCGGAGGTATTCTAAAAAGTCTTTGACGTAGAAATTATTGTTACCTTCTGTTTTAGCACCACCAAAAGCAAAATTTAGAATTGGTAAGTGAGCGATTCTTTTTAGATAATCATTCCAAATAAAGCCATCGGAAAATCTGCCATACCAAAAAGGATAAGCTGGCATGACTTTCATCCATCTTTTTAAATTTCCGGTATCGGAAAGACTATCACCAAATAAAACTACTTGTTTAATTTTTCCTTTTTTATTGTCATCTTTTAAAAAACGGATTGGATATTCATAAGCATTATAATTAGAAATACTAGCTTTAATGTCATAAAGTTTGTAACTCTTTTTTGAGCGCCAGAAAAAAGTTCCTTTATTAATTGCATTTAAGCATTCTGCTTTAGCTTCTTCATAACTTTTGTCTTCAGCATAAAAGAAACCATCAACAATTTTTCCTTGCAATTTTACATATTCATTATTTGTTACGTTGGTTGCCCAAAAATAATTGCTAGCTGCTCCTGGTATTGCTGTGCTTGGACGCATTAAACTAGGATTATTACTATTTTCACCTCTATTTGTGTCATAATAGTAACAGGCCATGTAAAAGTCACTAGCTAAAGCTGAGGAAGAAGGAAATAGAAAACTGAATAGGAAGTATTTTTTTATGAATTTACTTAGATGACAAAGCATAATAACTCCTTCTTTTTGGCAAAAAGTTCTGCCACTTTTTGCAAAGCAACATTCATGCCAATTTGATGACAAAAAGATGAAGTAAATTATGTAAATGAATTAATTGACTGATTGGCTAAAATTTTATTGATTTTAGAAAAGGAAAAAAACCACATTTTTCTTAAAAAGAAGAAGGTGGTTTATTTTTTTTATGAAGAGTTCTTATTAAAAGGGAATATTTTAAACCATTTCTAATATTCCTGCTGCTCCCATTCCTGTTCCAATACACATGGTAACGACACCGTACTTCTTTTTATGTCTGCGCATGCCATGAAGAATTGTTGCTGTACGGATAGCGCCAGTTGCTCCCAAAGGATGTCCTAATGCAATAGCACCACCTAAAGGATTAACTATTTTAGGATCAAGCTCTAGATCTCTAATAACAGCAAGGCTTTGAGCGGCAAAAGCCTCGTTTAATTCAATCCAATCTATGTTACTTTGTTTTAGTCCAGCTTGTTTTAGTGCTTTTGGTAATGCTTCTTTGGGACCGATTCCCATGATTTCAGGAGGTACTCCTGCTACGGCAAAAGAAACAAATCTTGCAATAGGTTGGAGATGATATTTTTTGATTGCCCTTTCACTAGCCAGTAGGACAGCTCCAGCTCCATCACTCATTTGTGAACTATTTCCTGCAGTAACACTTCCTCTTGCGGCAAAAACGGGGCGCAATTTTGCTAGAGCTTCCATTGTTGTGTCCGCTCTTGGACCTTCATCCGTTGTAATGACTTTGTTATTGGTGAGAATTTCTCCAATTCTGCCAGGAAGCGCTTCTGTGGTGGTAAACGGTAAAATTTCATCGTTAAACTCACCTTTTTTGATAGCCTCAATGGCACGTCGATGACTTTCATAAGCAAAGGCATCTTGATCTTCACGCGAAATTTTCCATTTATCTGCTACCTTTTCAGCAGTCATTCCCATGCCAAAAGCAATTCCAATATTTTCATCTTTAAATATCGCAGGATTCATAACAACTTTATGGCCCATCATAGGGATGAGGCTCATGCTTTCTGTACCAGCAGCAACCATTAAATCAGCTTCGCCCATGCGAATGCGATCCGCAGCCATTGCTACAGCTTGAATACCTGAAGAACAAAATCTGTTGATTGTCATTCCTGGTACTGCGTGTGGATATTTCGCAAGTAATAATGCAATACGCGCAACATTCATTCCTTGTTCTGCTTCTGGCATTGCGCAGCCAACTATTACATCGCTAATTTCAGCAGGATCCATTTCTGGATTTTTAATTAACAAACCTTTTAAACAATGGGCAAGTAAGTCGTCAGGTCTTGTCAATTTAAAGACTCCACGTGGCGCTTTGCCGACAGGTGTTCTAATTGCTGTACAAATATAAGCATCTTGAACTTGTTTTGACATGAACAGACTCCTTTTTAGTTTCTGAGAGGTTTTCCATTTTTTAACATGTATTCGATTCTTTGTTGTGTTTTTTCGGTTTTGAGCAGTTCGATAAAGAAACGATATTCTAATTCTAGTAACCATTCATCAGAAACGCTGTTACCTTGTTCTATTTCTCCACCAGCAAGAATTGTTGCTACTTTAGATCCAATATTAAAATCATGCTCTGAAATAAAACCACCTGCTTGCATATTTACTAATGCAGCTTTGAAAGTAGCAATTCCACCCTTTCCTGTTACGATAATATCTTTTGATTTTAAAGGTGGCCTGTATCCTGTTTCATACATTGCTTTTGCTTCTGCTATTGCAACATATAAAAGTTCATTTGGATTAAAGACAATGGTATCTGATGGGCGTAAATAACCAAGTTCTTTTGCATCTTCTGCACTTCGGGATACTTTTGCCATTGCAATGTTTTCAAAATATTTTTGTAAGAATGGAAAGATGTTTCCACCTTTCGCATCTTTTGCAGCTCGTAAAGCGAATTCTTTACAACCACCACCAGCAGGCAATAACCCGACCCCAACTTCTACAAGTCCCATGTATGTTTCTAAAGCTGCAACAGCTTTACTACAATGCATAACAAATTCACAGCCACCGCCTAAAGCTAAGCCTTGTACAGCTGCTACTGTAGGAACAAGAGAATGTTTTAGTGTCATTGAAGCTTCTTGAAAACGCTTCACCATTTTTTCTAAGATTGAAAAATTGTTACTTTGTAGAGCTTGAGTAACTTGTGTCAGATTTGCGCCTGCACTAAAAGGAGGTTCTGTTTGCCAAACCACTAAACCTTTTAATTTTTGCTCTGCAATTTTTACAGATTCAATCACTCCATCTAATACATCTGAACCAACAGCGTGCATTTTACTTTTAAATGAAAGTATTCCAATTTCATCATCTTTTGTCCAGAGACGAACTCCTTCATTTTCAAAAACTGTATCTCCATAACTATGTTTTTCACCTAAAACTTTTTCAGGATAGTATTGTCTTAAGTAAACGGGAAGTTGTCTTCTTGGAGCATTTGCATTAGTTGAGGGTGCGTAACTTCCTTCTGAAAAGTGAACGGCTACTCTGTTACTATCAGTTACCCATGTCGGTAATGGAGTTTTTGTTAAAGCTTTTCCTGCTGAAATATCGCTTTGAATAGCTTCTGTAATCATTTTCCAACCAGCAGCTTGCCATGTTTCAAATGGTCCAAAAGTCCAACCGTAACCCCAACGTACAGCTAGGTCGAGATCTCTTGCATTTTCACAAATATCTTCTAAATGAACAGCGCAGTAATGAAATAAATCACGAAATATAGCCCAAAGAAATTGGGCTTGTGGATGAGTTGATTTAATAATTTGTTTAAATTTCTCTGTAGGATCTTTTATTTTTAAAATTTCTTGGATGCTTGAGTCGAGTTCTTGATTACTTGTTCGATATCCTTGTTTTTCTAAATCGATTACTTGGATTTCTTTTCCTTCTTTTTTATAAACACCAGCCCCTACCTTTTGTCCAATAGCCCCTTTAGAAATTAGAGCTTGAATCCAGTTTGGTACTTTAAAGAAATTATGCCAAGGATCATTAGGAAGTGTATCTCCCATGGTTTTTATGACATGTGCTAATGTATCAATTCCAACAACATCAAGTGTTCTGTATGTAGCACTTTTTGCTCTACCTATTGCAGTTCCTGTAAGAGCATCGACTGTATCAAAACCTAATTTAAATTGTTCTGTATGATACATCGTAGCTAACATAGAAAAAACACCAATTCGATTTGCGATAAAATTTGGTGTGTCTTTCGCACGAACAACTCCTTTGCCTAAAGTAGTTGTTAAAAATGTTTCTAATTGATCTAATATTTTTGCATTAGTAGAATTTTGGGGAATAATTTCTACTAATGTCATATATCTTGGAGGATTAAAAAAATGAATTCCACAAAAATTTTGGCGCAGATGATTTGGCAAAGCTTCAGCCAGAGAATTAATTGAAAGACCAGAAGTATTTGTTGCAAAAATTGCATGTTTTGCAATGTGGGAAGAAACTTTTTGATATAAATCTTTCTTCCAATCCATTCGTTCGCTAATTGCTTCAATAATAAGATCGCAATTTTCTAATAAATCTAAATTTGTTTCATAATTTGCTGGAGTAATATAATTTACTTTTGATTTTACTGAAAAAGGAGTTGGTTCTAGCTTTTGCAAAAAGGCAAGTGATTTTTGCACAACGGCGTTTAGATTGCCATCCTTTCCTGGAAGATCAAATAATACCACGTCGACATTGGCATTTGCTAGATGCGCAGCAATTTGTGATCCCATAACCCCAGAGCCTAAAACAGCTACTTTTCGAACTAAGAAACGATCTTCGTTTACCATTTTTAACCTCATAATTAAAACGTAACAGAAACAAATACTACTTCTAGGTTGCGCTGGAGTTTAAACTTTTAAATAACTTTTGACAATATTTAATTAAGTAAAAGAAAAGAAATGGTAAAATATATTTATTTAAAATTATTGGAGGAATAAATGGTAAGTTTTAAGTTAAAATCAACATCTAATATTTTTCTTACTGTTCTGGGAAGCGGAATTGGGAATGTTGTTGAATGGTATAGTTTTTTAGCTTATGCCTATTTAACCCCAGTTTTATCTAAACTTTTTTTTCCTGATGTAAATGAAAAAAAAAGCATCATTTATGTTTTTTTAATTTTTGCAATTGGTTTTTTAGCAAGACCTTTTGGGGCAATTTTTTTTGGATATTTAGGAGATAAAATTGGCAGAAGAATGACCTTGATCACTTCTCAATCGCTTATGGCAATTCCTAGTTTGTTGATCTGTTTAATTCCTACACACGAGCAAATAGGTTTTTCAGCAGCTATTTTACTTTCTATTCTTAGATTTATTCAAGGTTTTTCTATTGCAGGTGAATATACAACTTCTCTTTGTTATATTTCTGAAATGAGTCCAAAAAATAAACGAGGTTTATACACTAGTACTGTTCCTTCTAGTACTGCAATTGGAATTCTTTTAAGTTCATTTATTACTTTAGCAATTATTCACTACTTTGAATCAAACAATACATTGTATACTTATGGTTGGAGAATTAGCTTTTTTATTGGATTTCTCTTAAACTTAGTCGTCATTTTTATAAGACTTATGTTAAAAGAAAGTACTGCATATACCAGTCAAAAAAAAGAATTAGGGAAAATCACACCGAAGAAATTTCTCTCGCTTTTGGTAAAAAAAGATGTTTTAAAAGTTGTACTTTCAGTTGTTTTAATGGTTGTTGCTTATGCTTATTTTTATCAATTAGTATATATTTGGAATCCTACATTTTTAGAAAAATTTATGAATAAATCAAGTGATTTTGCTTTGTTTATTAATGGTACTTTTATGATAGTTTTTGCTGTTTGCATCATACTAGGTGGATATTTGTCAGATAAAGTAGGAAGAAAAAAAGTAATAATCTTATCTTCAGCTGCAATTATTTTATTTTTTGGCCCTTTATTTTATATATTAAAAACTGAAAATACTGACTTATATATTTATCTATATATGACTTTTCTTTCTATTTTCTTTGGTTTTTACGTAGGTTCATCAAGTACACTATTTGCTGAAATATTTGACATAAAAATTAGATCAACTGCATTGTCTTTATCTTACAACATTCCTTATGCAATTGTTGGTGGTTTAACACCTGCATTATTATCTTATGTTTTGTTTAATTTCAATTATTTGCTAATCGTTCTTATAACTGCAATTATTATGTTTATTGCTTTTGTTACAGCAGTAAAGGTTAAAGAAACATATAAAAAATATTAGTTTTATACAAGTAAATGCTGGATAGACATTAAAGCGGCAATTACTTGTTGTGATAAAGTATTAAATTTGGAATTTTTTCCTATAATTTCGTCTTCTGAGAATTTTTCACCATTATGAATTCGAGAAACAATATTTCCTGCTTCTGAATGAAAATCAGCATGAATGGTTTTTAATTTTTTAAAATTATTATTACTTGAAAATTTATTTTCCATTGAGTAAATCCATTTTCCTAAGTCACATAAGTTGTCTTTACAAATATCATCAGATTTTAAAGAATTATCAGGATTTTTTAGGTAATTTACAAGTTTTACTTTCCAACTGGAATGCGCTTTAACTGCTTCATCATAATTCATAAGGTAATCCTATATTAAAAGATCAAAGCTTTTATGAAGATTCCTTAATTATATAGGATATTATTTTTAATTCAAATGCAGAAAAGAAAATTTTGGTATTATGATATTGAAATTTTAAAGTTTAGGTAGCTATGAATTTGAGAAAAAAATTACTTTATGGAATAGAATTATTCCATAAAGTAAGAAAACAGGCGTTTTTGAATTTTGTTTCGTAAATTTTCAGGAACAGTTCCTATTTTTCTAGTAAAAATATTTTTTTGTATTGTTAGGATATGATCACAAGTTATATAAGATTCGCAAAATAAACCAGTTTCTTTATTGCCATCAATAGAAATAGCAGAGTAGTTACCTGTACTATTCAGTAGAATAGGTAAAATAGTTGGTGCGTGATAAGTATCTAAAAAATTTTGTCCTGTAACAACTACACAGTAAGTAAAATCATTTTTATCTTCTGAAAATTGAGTTAAAGTTACTGGATCGGTAATTTTTGATAAATCTACTCGCCATATTTCCCATTGTCTCATAATTATTTTCCTTTTAAAGGTATGCTAGAATAAGGTACTAGCCTGAAAAAAAGTAGCAAAAAGTATATTTAATGTCATTAATAATTAATATTGGTATGAAATAAAATCTTTATTGATAATAGATACTTCTTCTTTTCTTCATTTTATTGTCATAAAAAATCAATCAATTTCTAATATTTTGTTACATAAATTCGATGAAATAAATTATTTTTGTTGGTTGATTGCTTTGCTTAACTTTATTTTGTATTTATTTTAATAATTTCAAATAGTTAAAAAATATAGGTTTTTTTCTTCGCTCTTGGTATGAATATATTTTAAGTATTGAGGGTTTCTAATTCGTCTTCGAAGGAGCATCATGCAAGAGTTTGATTTAATTGTAATTGGTGGTGGGGCAGCTGGTTTTTTTGGAGCTATTTCCTGCGCTGAAAAATGCGAGTCTGACCCAAAACCTAAGATTTTGATCTTAGAAGCTACTAATAGGGTTTTAACCAAAGTAAAAGTATCTGGCGGTGGGCGTTGTAATGTTACCCATCATCAATTTGAAGCCAAATTATTAGTCCAAAATTATCCAAGAGGGCAAAAAGAACTCTTAGGACCTTTTCATAAATTCCAGCCAAAAGATACGGTAAATTGGTTTGCTGAACATGGTGTTACTTTAAAAGCCGAAGATGATGGAAGAATGTTTCCAACTTCAAATAACTCTCAAACAATTATTGATTGTTTAGAAAGAACTGCAAGTCAATTATCTATTTCGCTTAAGAAAAATTCTCTTGTGGTTGATATTAAAAAAAATGCCTCAGATTTATTTTTCCTTGAAACAAAATCTGGAGATAAATTTATTAGTAAAAAAATCTTAATTGCAACTGGTAGCGCTCCTTTTGGAGTAAAATTAGCTGAAATATTGGGACATAATTTAGTTTCTCCTGTTCCATCACTATTTACTTTTGAAATTTCAAATCCTTTAATTAAAGAATTATCTGGAACAAGTTTTCAAAATGTGCAGTTGGATTTAAAAGTAGGTGAAAAAGTTTTTCACCAGAAAGGGCCTTGTTTAATAACGCATTGGGGGCTTAGTGGACCTGCCGTATTAAAATTATCAGCATTTGCTGCAAGAGAACTTTTTCAGACAAATTATAAAGCTGAATTAATTGTTAATTGGGAACAAGGTCTTTCTTTCGAAAAAGCCATTTTAAATATTGAAAAAATTAAGAAAATTCATCCCAAAAAGAAAATAGTGAACGAAAACCCTTTTTCATTTAGCAAAAGATTTTGGGATTCATTATTACTTTATTTAAATATAGATGAAAACTTAATATATGCGGATTTAAATAAAAAAAGTATTATGGATATTGCAAAAGCAGTAACTGCAACAAAATTATTTGTTAATGGAAAAGGAGTTTTTAAAGAAGAATTTGTTACAGCAGGAGGAGTTAGCCGAGAAGAAATAGATTTTCGTACACTGGAAAGTAAACTTGTTAAAGGATTGTATTTTGCTGGAGAAATTCTTGATGTAGACGGAATTACTGGCGGGTTTAATTTTCAAAATGCATGGACAGGAAGCTGGTTAGCCGGGAATGATATAGCTAAAAAATTGTTGGAAAAAAGTTCTACTTAAAAGCTTCTTTCATTTTATTTTTAAATTCAGCTGATTCTCTTACTGCAGCAACTGAATCCCATATTTTTTTTGCTTGTTCTGCATTGTCTGTAACAAATTTATGCGAGAGGATTAAAAAATACGGTTTTTTCTCTAAGGGAGGATTAATTTTCTCAAGTGCAGACAGTTCTTTGTTTGACTTAATTGCATGTTCTGCTTGCATAACTATGACAGCAGCGGCGTCTAAATTGCCGTTTGCCACTTTTGTTAGTAAGGCCACTGAATTTTTTGCTGAATCGTCAAGAAATTCAATATTTTTTTCTTCCTTTTGTTTCTTTAATAATTCCAATATTGAAAATCCACTTTGTGCTCCTACTTTTTTTGCTCCAGTAATTTTTTTCCCATCCCATATTATTGCGGAACCTTTTTTTACATACAAAGCATATTCGGAAATATGCAGCCTTTTTGATTCGTCAGGAACGCCTTCTTTTGCGTTCACAGGAATACCTGGATAAGTTCCATTTTGTAACCTGTCTGCTTTATAGCTAGCAGCAAATGCTCCATCAAATTTGTTTTCTTTTAATTCTTCTAAACATCTCTTCCAAGGCATTGCTTGGATTTTGAATTTAAGATCTGGCAATTTTTTTTCGACAAGTCTTAATTCGATATGACTTAAGCCTTTTTCATTAGCTAAAATCCAAGGGAAAGAGTCATTATCTTCGTGACATAAGGTAATTTCTTTTGCATGGAGTTGAGTAAAAAACAAGCTAAACGTTATTAAAGTCAATTTAATGTTGTTAAAATTAATTATTTTTAATTTTTGCATATTTATCTCCTTTTTATCTTTATAAAAGTAAACTTTTATTTGTTTCTATAAATATGATACTTTGGAAATAATAATAATACAATACTATCGAATATTTTAATTAATAACGTGTTTTTGATAAATGCGATCTACTTTTAAAATTCCTGGCCAAGTATTTTCTATTGTAAGAATAAATTGATCTGTAGGTATAATAGAATGATTTCCTAATTTTGCTTTTATAATAACATTTCTATCTGGCACTTCTATTTTCATAAATAATAAAGTTTGTCCTTTGAACTGTTTCAGTATTTTTTCTAGTAAAATTAAATTTTCAGGTTCTTTTAGAAATTTTTCTTCTGTTTTTAGAACAATACCTTGGATTAATTCAATGCGTTTGTTTGAAATTCGTTCTATGCTTTGCACAATTCCTTTGACACTTCCTTCTTCAATGCCTTTTTTTAATTTGCATTCTATGATAATTGCTTCATTAAGTTTTATAGGTTCTTGCATAGCTGTAAATTGTTTATTAAATAAAGTAACTTCTAATTCGCCAAACCCATCTTCAATTTTTAAGACTAAAAAAGGATTTCCTTCTTTATTTTTTTTCTCTAGAAGCATGGTTACTATACCTGCTACTTTAACAATTTTTCTTTTATAATCTGGTACATTATCAGGTTCTAAATGAATAGCTGTTTGATCTAAGGAAATTTCAGTTATTTCTTTAATATCAGCACGCAATAAATCTGCAGGGTGCCCAGACATGTAAAAACCTAATGTGGAAAATTCATTGTTTAGTTGATCAAGATAATTCCAAGGTTTTGTTTTTTTCAATTGAACAGACAATAAGTGATTTAATATTTTCTTTGAACAAGCTTCAGTTTTAATTAAGGTTGGCAAACGGGTTGGTGCAAAGTCAAAAGAATATTTTGACTTTTTAGTTTCAATTTTTTCTTTATTATTCTCTAAAGATGCAGAATTTTGTTGGCTTGTATTAGAAAAAACGCCAAAAATATCATAGCCTGTAGATTCATCTCTTTCTGCTTCTTTTGCAATAGTTCTTAGCCAACTATCTGAATTAGCTAAGAGTTCTGCACGATTGGAAGCTATAGCATCAAATGCGCCAGCTTTAATTAAACTTTCCATCACTTTTTTATTTAGTTTTCTTGCATCTAGCCTAGCAATAAATTCTGGAACAGTAGAGAATTCTCCATGAGCTTCTCTTTCATTTACGATCATGTTTATAATTCCCGAACCTAATCCTTTGACTGCTCCTAATCCAAACTGAATGATGTTTTCAGCAGGAATACTAAATTCAAAACGGGAATGATTCACACACGGGGGAAGAATTTTTATTTTCATGCGTTTGCAATCGCGAACGTATCCAACAATTTTATCGGTATTGTCTAAATCGCAGGACATGATTGCAGTCATAAATTCAGTGGGGTAATAGGTTTTCAACCATGCCGTTTGATAAGTTACCCAGCCATAAGCCGCCGTATGACTTTTGTTGAACCCGTATTCAGCAAATTTTGCCATCAGATCAAAAAGTTCGGCTGATTTTTGCGGGTCATGTTTATTTTCTGTAGCTCCGGAAACGAAACGACTTTTTTGTCTTTCCATTTCATTTTTATCTTTTTTACCCATGGCTCTACGTAATAAGTCAGCTTCACCAAGTGAGTAATTTGCTAAGACAGCAGCAATTTTTTGTACTTGTTCTTGGTAGACTATAACTCCATAAGTGTCACTTAATATGGGTTCTAGTTCTGGAAATGGATATTCTACTTGTGTTTCTCCATGCTTTCTTTTCACAAAATCTTCAACCATCCCTGAGCCCAGAGGGCCTGGACGAAATAATGCGAGCACGGCAATAATATCAGTAAAACAAGTGGGTTTTAGATCTGCAATAAGTTTACGCATACCTGTAGACTCAAGCTGAAATATCCCTGTTACGTGGGCTGTAGAGATCATTTCATAAACTTTTTTGTCGTCTAAATCGATATACTCAATATCCAGATCAGTCTTTTTTCTTTTTCTTATTAGTTTTACAGCATTATCAATTACTGTTAAGGTTTTTAAGCCTAAAAAGTCAAATTTTATGAGACCTATTTTTTCGGCGTATTTGTTTTCAAACTGTGTTAATAATTGACCTTCCGATTCTAGCAAAGGACAGCGTTCATCTAATGCTCTATCCGAAATAATTACTCCAGCAGCATGAATTCCTAAAGAGCTTAAAGTACCTTCTACTTCTAAAGCTCCTTCCCAAAGCGATTTTGTTTTTTCTTCATTTTCTACTTTGAGGCGAATTTTTTCTTCTTCCTGAAAGGCTTGTTCAAGGGTTATACCGGGAGATTCAGGAATTAATTTTGCAAATTCATTGCTGTCATGAAAAGACCAGCCATTAATCCTTGCCAAATTTTTAATGGCGTTTTTCGCCATCATTCGACCAAAAGTAACAATTTGAGAAACTGCTCTATTGCCGTATTTTTGATAGACATAATTTAAAACATCACCACGTCTATCTTGACAAAAGTCAGTATCAATATCAGGCATGGAAATACGCTCAGGATTTAGGAAACGCTCAAACAGTAAGTTAAAGCGGATAGGATCGATATTTGTAATTCGTAACGCATACGTAACTAAACTTCCTGCCGCAGAACCTCTTCCTGGTCCGACAGGAATATTTTGTTCTTTTGCCCAATTGATAAAGTCTTGAACGATTAAAAAATAGCCTGAAAATTTCATTTTTAAGATAACTGAGAGCTCATATTCTAAACGTTTTTTATAATCTTCCCAAATTTCATCAGTAAAAAGTGTACCCATCCAAACTTGGACTGAACTTTTGCGTAACTCCAAACCTTCTCTAGATAAACGAATTAAACATTCATCTGAGGATTCGTTTTCTCTCTGCCGATAATCAGGCATAAAAATACTTTTTGTATCAATTTTTACGTTGCAGCGTTCTGCTATTTTAACAGTGTTACTTAATGCTGTAGGATATTTTCCAAACTTTTCTTTCATTTCTTCAACAGTAGTTAAATGAAAATCTATATGACTTGGCATTCCTCGAACATCAGACTTCTGTAATTTATTTTTAATTGCAAGTAATGACAAATGTGTTTCTTTGTCTTTTTTATTTAAATAATGAACATCAGCGGTTGCAACAATATTTAAATTATTTTTATTAGCTATTGCCACAAGTCTATCAATAATTATTTTTTGTTCCTCAAGTCCATTATCTATGAGTTCAACAAAAAGATTATTTTGACCAAATATGTTAATTAATTTATTTAAATATGAATCAGCTAGATCATAGTTTTCAGCAAGAACATGCTGAGCAAGTTCTCCTTTTAAACAGCTAGTTAAACATATTAATCCTTCGGAATATTTTTCTAGCTCAGACCAATTAATTGAAGTTGAATTAGAGAATATAGCATCTTTACCAGACGTGTTTGCAATTGTGCAAAGCTTTATTAAATTTGCATATCCAGTATTATTTTCTGCTAAAAGAATTAAATGGGAAATTTGTTTTTTATCAGCCATAAAAGCAGATTCAATATTTGCTTCATAGCCTATAATGCCATTTATTTTTTCATTTTGACAAGCAAGATAAAACTCTAGAACACCGTGCATACCATCATGATCGGTTAAAGCAGCAGCCCTCGCCCCTCGTTTACTTAATTCTTTAATTAGTTTTTTTAGTTTTATCGAACCATCAAGAATTGAATATTCGGAATGGATATGAAGATGGACAAATTCGTCAGAAGACTGTTGCACTGGTTAAGTTCTCTCTTTTAAAGAGTCAGCCACCCATTGAAGGAGATTCGTCAGAAGACTTTTGATTTGCTGCAATGCGTTGGCGGACTTCATTATAACACTTATCATACGCTATGCACCAAGCATGACTGTATGGTTCTTCTCCGCTTTTCTTATTGACGATTTTTTCGACCGCTTCAATGATTCGGTCGTCTTCAATGCGAAAACGGTGTATTGCTCGCGCAATACAATTTTGAACTTTCATATCTTCGCTATAAAAGTCAATACTGTCGATTTTCCAAATCGCTTTTAGTACTTTTTCTGCTAGAGAATCAGCTCGTTCAGGATCATCACCGAGGATGACCCGTTTCGATTTAGCCAAACGGATTTTAACTTCATCAACAAGGTTTTCATAGCTTTTGCCAGATGATTTAGCTATTTGGCTTTGTTGTTGCACTAAACGCTCTGCTTCCCTTGAAAGTCTGTCTTCAGTGCGAGAATCATCTTCTAAAACGTTTGTAATTTGCTCTATAACTTTTTCTTCTATGCGTTCTTCGGTATCATAGTCTAGTTCGATATGTCCAGAACACTTTAATACTTTAAAAACTCGTTCAGCTAGTCGCTCAAGTTGTTCTGAGGAGAGTTTCATCTTAGAAATACCTTTCATAAATTAGACTAAAAATAGATTTTAAACCTTTCCCTCTTCTAGTTTAGAGGGATTTCAATTACTATAGTTAACCAATCTGAAACGTGCGTCAATCAGATTTCTTCGAACCGTCCAAGTTTTTAGCTTCTAGCTGAGTCAAAGTGTCTTGAGCTTCTTTGCTTTCGTTTTCATAGTTTTTATCATCTGAACTTATTTCTATAAACTTTTTGTAATAAAATGCTGCTTTTTTTGGATTATTTGAGCTGTAAATTTTGCCTAGGAGATAAAGGGCTTCTGGATAATCTGGCTCAGAAGAATAAGCTTTTTCTAATTTTCCCTTAGCTTGAATGGTATTATTTGCTTTTAGATCACATTTTGCTGAATCGGTAAGTGTTGGGGCTAAAAAAGGTCTAGATTTTAAAACTATGTCAAAGATTTTCTGTGCTTTTATGCAATCATTTATGCCGGCATAAGCATTCCCTAAAACATTTAATAATAAGATTTTTTCTGTTTCAGCTGTTGTTTGATCTCTGCTAACAATTTTGAATTCAGATTTTTCAAACTCTTCCATTTCTTTTATTGCTTTTGTGTATCTTTCCTTTTTTACATCAATACTAGTCATAATTAGCATTAATTGGAGATCGAGAGGATTTTTCTCATAACTCTTTTTTATCATCCTCTCAGCAGAATCATATTTTCCAGTTTTTAAATAAACCCAGCTGATGGACTTAATTACTCGCAAATCATTTGGATTGATATTTAATGCATTTTGATAAGCTTTTATCGATTCTTTTTCAAATCCTACCCCTCTGTACGCTTCTCCAAGAAAATAAAGTAATTCAGAATCCTTTGGATAATTGGGAGCAACTTCAGTTAATAATGATAAGGCTTCTTTGAACTTATTAATTTTAACTAAAACTAATCCCAGATTTCTTTTGGCTGTAGCAGAATTAGGTTCAATTTTTAAAGCTGTTCTATACTGTTCCGCTGAACGAGAAAAGTCTCCTTTTTCAGCATATTTGTTTCCCATCGTAATATATTTGATGCTGTCAGATGAATTTGATGATGTCATACAACTAGAAAATAAACCTACTACACAAGAAATTGAAATAATTTTCAATATGTTACTTTTTTTCATTCAGACTGCCCTTTCTGCCAAATTTCAATTTTGGTTTTTCCATATTTTCTTTCATCAACTTTCGCCCAATCCTGTGAATTGGATTGTAATTGAATTTTTAGAAGGAGAGGCATTTCAAAAATGACAGTGCAAAATTGATTACAAATATTTGCGACATCTAGTTCTTGCAAGGCATTTTCGTACCATTTTGATAAATAAGGAGGATCAATAAAAATTATGTCGAATTTTTCTTTTTCTATAGTATTTTTAAGAAACAAAGAAGCATCATTGTTGACGAGTTGGAAATTTTCACTAGGAATTTGGAGTTGATGTAGGTTTTGTTGAATTATTTTAAAAGCTTGAGGGTTTTTTTCTACAAAAACTGCTTTTTTTGCTCCCCTACTTAAAGCTTCAATACCTAAAGCACCACTTCCTGCAAAAAGATCAAGAACAATTGAATTTTCAATAGAATCAGAAATAATATTGAATAGACTTTCTTTCACTCTATCGGCTGTGGGGCGGGTAATATCACTTCCTGTTAAAGTTGAGAGGTTTCTACGCTTATATTTTCCTGCAATGACCCGCATTTAATTACCTTATTGATTGGATATAGCTTGATTTAATTTCAAAAAAAAGTCGTGGTAAGCATGGACATCGAATTCATGTTCATCAATTTTTTTAATAGGAACAATCCCACGTATTGAGGAAATAATTCCACAACCTTTTACACCGCTCATATTTGCCCGATTCAACATGCTCCAGTCAAATGGTATTTTCATTTTTTTTAAACCAACAATTAATTGATTTAAAGTAACACCAGCTAAACATTGGCCTTTAAAAGGAGCAGAGTAAACTGTTAGTTCTTTGTTAAACCAAATAAAATTTGCAGTAGTTGACTCGGAAATATTATTTTCTGCATTGTAAAATAATGCGTCATCAAAGCCAGAATTTTTTGCATTTTCTAAAGCAATTAAATTATATAAATATGAGCATGATTTAATATCTATCAATCCTTGTGATCGCAAATCTTTAATACACATTAATGATATACCATTTTTATATTGATCTTGACTTGGGCCTGTTACATTTCTGCAAATAATTATAAAATTTGAATTAGGTAAACTATGAGATGTTTTTTTGATTGATAAATCAAAAGAGTTTCCCCCTGAGATTATAATTCTAAGTTGACATTTATCACTTATTAAACCAGATTCTTGAATATTTTTCTGAATCGTTTCTTTTACATTTAAAAGAAGTGTTTCTTTATCGGGAGGAAGAATAAATGCTTCCTTGCAGCTTGATAGTAATCGACTAAAGTGTTCATCCCAGTGAGTTATTATTCCATTTTTTATAAGAATAGTTTCAAAGATAGAATGCCCAAATAAAAAACCGCGATCGGAAATAGAAATTTTAGCTTCATTTAGTGGGCAAATTTTGCCATTTATGTTGGCGACTCCAAAAAATTCATTCTGCATGAGCTGAACTCCAAGAGAAAATAATTTTATTTTAGAAAAACAAAAGAAATGTAGTATGGTAGGGATAAAATTGGAAGAAAAAAAGAGGCCTCTTGTAATTTTCTAAGATAGGAGAAACCCACTTCCAAAAAAGTGGTAGCTTTGTGATTTTCTTTTAGGCTTCCCTCAATCGCACTATGTCGGAGGGCGTGCACACCAAAAAACCGTTAGCTTCCTATTACATTATTTGTAGGTTCTGCCATATTATTCAACAAAAACTACTAGAGGCTGTAGCAAGTATGCTCAGAAAAATATTTGGAGTCAAGTCAATATTGGGAATTTTCTTTTTGGTATTTTTACAACTGTTTATTTTTTTTTCAATTTGCATAAAGTTTTTTCACTATTAGCCGAAATGATTACAAAAAGATATAAGTTTTATGACATCGGAGTAAATTTGTGAGCGATGAAGTTGAACTCAATTTTGATCATTTTGAAAACCTTAATATTGTTACTAAATTAAGACAGATTATCGGTAACTGGTGGAATATTCAGCTCAATTTTACTGATGAAAAAGGGTATTTGCGAGGAGTTCCGCAGGGGCGATTTTTTAATCCAAAAAATCCAATTTGCAAACTTATCACAGAAAATAATGAGACTTTTAAGGACTGTGTAAAAGTTGCTAGAGTAACAACTATAGAATCAGAAGAAGCAAATGAACAATTAATTTCTACATGTCATGCAGGATTTAGTACTATTTCTTTGCCATTAAAAATTGAAGAAAAATATTTAGGATGTATTTTTGCTGATGGATTTATTATTGAAGAAACAGTTAATGAACAAAAAGAAAAATTAAGAAAATATTTGCAAAAAACACCAAATAAAAGCGCATTAGAAGTAGAAGAATATATAAGTACATTACCTATTTTATCTATGAAAGAAGTTGGATATTTAGAAGAGCTTCTTCAATTAGTTTTGGATGAAATTCTACAATTAAGAAAATCGATATCAGATAATCAAGAAGAATTAAATGCAATAAATTCAAGCTTAAAAAGAGATTGGAATTTTGAAAATATAGTTGGAAAAAGTAAAGCAATGCAAGATGTATTTAATTTACTAGGAAAAGTAAGTGAAAGTGAAGCAACTATTTTAATTACTGGTGAAAATGGCACTGGTAAAGAAGGAATTGCTAAAGCAATTCACGTTAATTCAAAAAGGAAAAATAAAAACTTTATAGTTCAGAATTGTGGGGCTTTAAATGATAATTTGCTTGAGTCTGAGTTATTTGGACATGTAAAAGGATCTTTTACGAATGCTATTAAAGATAAAAAAGGTTTATTTGAGCTGGCTGATAAAGGAACACTTTTTCTTGATGAAATTGGTGATACTTCTTCTACTATGCAGGTAAAATTATTAAGGCTGCTGCAGGAAGGTACTTTTATTCCTGTGGGTGGCTCAGAACAGAAAAAAGTTGATGTTAGAATATTAGCTGCAACTAATAAAAACTTAGAACAAATGGTGAAAAATGGAACATTCAGAGAAGATTTATATTATCGTCTTAATGTTATAAATGTTAAATTGCCAGCTTTACGAGAACGTTCTGAAGATATTCCTTTATTAGTAAAAAAATTTCTTGAAAACTATGCAAAAAGTAACAATGTACAAATTAAAAAAATTTCATCTTTTTGTTTACAAAGAATGGAAAAATATCTTTGGCCTGGAAATGTCAGAGAACTTGAAAATGAAGTAGAAAGATTGTGCGTTTTATCTGGTGAAAATATAGAAATATCAGAAGAACTTCTATCAGAAAGAATTTTTGGCGCAGATGAAAAAGAAGAAAATTTTCATAATATAGACAAACAAAGTAACTTAAAAGACGCTATAGAAAAATTAGAAAAAGAAATGATTTTAGCTCATTTAGAAAAGCTAAATTGGAATAAAAGTAAAGCGGCAATAACGCTTGGAATTAGTAGAGCAAGTCTAATAATGAAGTGCGAAAAGTATAATTTAGAAAAAAAGTAAATTAAAATTAGATTAAAATAATATTATTTTTATTGACTTTTAATAAATAATTTTGATATTAATTGTTCCTATTAAATTAACATAGTTAATTTAAAATAAGAATCTTTTTTAATTTAAATAAGTAACATGTATCTATAAAGTTTTATATTAAAATTTATCAGAGGATTGAAATGAAAAAAATATATAAATTAATCTGTAAAATGTCAATATTTTCAGCTATTTTAGCCCTCGTTTCTTGTACAAACAATTCTGGCAAAAAAAGTGAATCCAATAATAATCAAAATAAACCAGAGGAAAAACCTAATATAACCCATGATACAATGGAATCTTTGTTTTTGATTATCAAAAGTTCAGTTTTTGATTCAAAAGGTAAAATTGATACAATTACACCAATGGTTAAGGATATTTCAGGCGATGATGTTACGCTATATAGCTACACGGGTATAGTGTTTAGGTCAGAAACAAGAGACTATACAATTATAAAAGCAGACACAGGTTTCAAAAGTCAAAATAAATTAGATATCCCTTTGAACCTCCTTGAAGCACAAGGAATTGGGGCCAGTAAAGGAGCATCTGGAAGAAGTGGAGTTTCAACGGCGAAAAATTTATCTAAAGCAATAGGTTATTGTATTACTTCAGGTGGACCAATGTATGTTATAAATACTGCTAAAATTGGTGCTTTGAATACTGCTTATGACTTCGATAGTATTGTAGTTAAAAATTATCCATTTCATGTTCATGATTTTGCAAATGAAGTTAATGTTACATATATTCCTAAAGAAGCTATAATAGGCTGGTATCCAAACACATTTTGCACTAGAAATAATATACTAACCAAAACCGATGCTGAAATTGATGCGTATGTAAATTTACATTTTCATGGATCTAAAGAGCAGTTTGCTGAAGATGTCTATAGAAATAATAGTGAATTTATACAAAATCCTGATTATGTTTTTTAATATTTATATATTTATTATGAAATTTAATTTAATTCATTTTCTAACGTAAACTTAATAGATTTGACTTCATCTTTAGATAAGTTAAATCGATCTTTTGAATTTATTTCGTATTGATAAGCCTCTTTTTCAGCTAAATAAGTACCTATCATTAGATCTTCGCCAATTTTATTTTTACTTGATTTAGCAAATAATATAGCTGGTATTCTGCGAAGTGTATCTATATAATTAAATACTTCAATTTGCAGAAAAGATTGATTGCTATGAATTTCAATTTCATGAGCCAAGGTAGAACCTAAAATACTCCAACTATCAAAAGCCATATTTCCAATAAATACTTCACGATTTTTAGAAAAACTTTCACCAACTGTCAAACCTCTAAAGTTTAAATCAGATACTAGTTTAGGATAATTTGTATGTTCATTTTTATTAATAGAAAATAAAGACATAGCTAATTCAATATTTTCTTGAGTCATACTTGGTTTTTCATCTGGATAAATAACCTTAATTAAAGACATATTTTGTTGCAAAGATCTGTACTTTTCCTGCTCAAGAAAGCTAATAAAACTAAAATAAAAGAGAAAAAGTAAAAATATAGAAGGAATAAAGATATTAAAAATGCTTATATTACTAAAATTATTTGTTTTTTTATACATGTAAATACTCATTAAAAGAAAAGAAAAAATACTTATTAATTACATTAGAAAGATCTGTGCCAAGTTTTAAAAAAACATTAATTACATATAGTTATATTCAATAGTAATGAAAAAAAAGTCAGTAGAATTATTTTTTTGTAGAGAATATAGACAATATTCAACTTTTTCTGTGTAAATTTTAGACAGAATTTAAATCTATTAAAGGTGATAATTATGTTGATAAAAATTCTATTTTTTTTATTAATTGGAACGGTTTTTTTTACCAATTCAAAATCATATTCTTTAAATATTGAAAAATACGAAGAAATAATTGAAGAAACTTTGCAATTCTTATCTAGTGAAGATATTCATGAAAACAAAGAAAAAATAGAAATAAACTATAAACTTATTAAGGAAAAAGTCCAAAGTGATTTAAAAATTGGAAAAATTGATACTAATTTAAATGAATTTTTATTTATCCACGGTATTTTTTATAATGATCTTTTATCATTACAATCTGTTATTATGAATAGAGAAATTTCGCAGCTAGATGGTAAACTAAAAAAGCATTTAAATTTAGGTATCATTAAAAAATTGTCCTTGGCAATTCAAGAAAATAAAATTGCAAAGCAGACAAAAATACTAGTACAGAAAAATATTCAATGTTTTTATTATTTAAATGGCTATCTTGTTGAATTTGATAAATATTTTACAGTTCCGGCAGGAGTGCCATTCTACTTTGCAATAGATTGTCCTAGTAATATGTTCGAAATAAAAAAGGTAGTAACTTCAGAAACTCAGATAGAAACAAAAATTGAGTTTAAAAATCTACAAAAAAAACATGAATTTCCAACTACAATGCCTAATCCATTTCAAGCTTTTCATGATTATGATGATGATAATTTAACTGAAGATGAAAATCATATTAAATATTCCTTAGGTCTAGGATATTTAAATGATTTTGGCAGGTTGAAAGAATTAGGAGTAAGGAGTTTCAATTTATCAGAAGGTAAAATTCTGCTTCTGAATACCAAAGTAACATATAAAAACTTATTTGTTACTCTTAACTATGCCCCTATAAAATTAAATAGTGAAAAAAAATATGAATTTACAAATAGTTATACTAATGAAAAGACAGAAAAAAATGCAAAATTTACAGTAACAGGAAATTATTTTGATATTGGGATTGGTTATATTTTTCAACTATTAGAAATTAAAGATAAAATTGCCCTTGAAACAGCATTTACTTCTCAGCTAGCAATTTTGCAAAATGAATATTCTTCAATAAATTTATATGGTTTTGGCTTACAGTTTAATTTTGGTCCTGTTATCTATATTAATGAACATTTCTTCTTAGATATTAAAACTGGAATAAATTATTTTTCTGGAGAAATCTATGGATTTCAAATACCTACAAATTTTAGTGTTGGATTAAAATTTTAAACATTGATTTTTGATTAAAATAATATTAATTTTTAACTTCTATTTTCAATATTATTGTTAGTATTGATCTCTATTTATTTTTTTTAGGTAGTTATGATTAAAAATATTTTTTATTCTTTATTCTTGATAACTCTTATTTTATCTTGCGGAAAAACTGAAGAAAGTTCTGATGATGTTAAAAAGGAACAAGTTTTAGTGGATACAGAATTTAAATATTATGTTGAAAATGTAAAAGAAAAACTTAGAAAATATAGTGTAAGCGAAAATAAAATTAGCAAAATAGATGATGTTACTATCGAATTTGGTGATATTCATAGAAAAAATGGAAAAGAAAAAGTAGCAGGATTTTGTGTTGTAAAATATACGAAAAAAATTGTTTATTCCCAACGAATTACGATAGATATTTCTCAATGGCATTCTTTTAGCAGCAAATATAAAACAGAAATAATAGCCCATGAGTTAGGACATTGTGCATGGGGTTTGAAACATGATCATACTGAAGATCAAATTATGAGTGAAATATTAACAAATATAACAGAGCCAAAATGGCATATTTTTGCTGAACAAATTATTAAATCATCTGATAATATCAGAAATATTTAATTTCCTCTATCTAAGCTTCCCGATCTAAATATTTAAGCCACTAAAATCATTGCTCTAAAAAAAATAAACTACTTTTTTAGAGCTCTAAAAAACTTTTTATAAGTTATTCTTTCCATATTTTAATAAATTTTTTAAGGTGTATCTTTCTAAGGGCTTTCAGCTTGGGCTCTCATTCAAATATAGAGGTAAAAACATGTCAATATTACGTTTTCAAGGTCGTTCACCTTCTCAACCTAGAGCTATCAAAATTACACCAAAATACTTAAAAAATCCTATTGGTTCTGTATTGGTAGAATATGGAGAAACGAAGGTTTTGTGCTCTGCAACTGTGGAAGAAACCGTTCCAAACTGGATGCGAGGAACTCGGGGGCAAGGTTGGATAACTGCTGAATATGCTCTGTTACCAGCTTCTACCCTAGATCGTACAAAAAGAGAAAGACAGTATTTGTCAGGAAGAACACAAGAAATACAAAGACTAATTGGAAGATCTTTGCGCTCAATAGTGGATTTAAAACAACTAGGCGAGCGTACTATTATAATCGATTGTGATGTTCTGCATGCTGATGGAGGGACTAGAACTGCCGCTATAACGGGTGGATATGTTGCTCTAAAACTGGCTATTGAAGCTCTTATTAAACAAAACAAAATAAGAAATAATAATAATCCTTTGAAAGATGCTGTGGCTGCAATTTCTTTAGGTGTTTTTGAAGATCAAATTTTTGTCGATCTAGATTACCAAGAAGATTTAAAAGCAGATGTCGATCTTAATGTGGTTATGACTGCCACAGGACAATTATTGGAGGTTCAAGGAACTGCAGAAAAACGTCCATTTACTCGTGAACAGTTAAATAAGATGTTAGATCTAGCTTCAGATGCTTTAAAAGAAGTATTTGATGAACAAAATGCTGCATTTGCTTGAGGTTATTTATGAATAAGGGCATAGAAATTAAACCAGAAACTTTTCAAGTCGAAAGCTTAATACCAGCTTTTGGACAAGCTAATGTTTCGTCACCACTAAAAGGTTCCTTTCAGACTGAAAATTTTATTGATGATGGGAAAGATAGAATTTTGGTTGATATTTCTTTAGAAGGATTGCTTAAAGCATCTCGCCCTGATAATGGAAAAATTTTGTTTCAACCCCCCACTTTTGAACTTGCAGGTCCAAGAGAAAAAATATTTTGGAATCCTGAGAATTTAAAAGTCGCGATTGTGACTTGTGGGGGATTAGCGCCAGGTTTAAACAATGTCATACAAAATTTAGTTACATTTTTGTTTGAAAGGTATCGGGTAAAAAATATCTATGGAGTTCCTTATGGATACCAAGGTTTTACACATGATCCTTTAACAAAAAGATTTGCTTTTGGTTGGAGACGACTAGATGCTCTTTCCGTTCAAAATATTGATTTTGAAGGAGGGAGTGTTTTAGGAACTGGTAGAGGGCATTCAAACCCTGTATCTATTGTTGATGCATTAATGCTGCGAGACATTAATATATTATTTACAATTGGTGGTGATGGCACTCTAGCTGGTGCAAATGCAATTCATGAAGAAATAAAAAGAAGAAAAGTTCCTATTGCATTAATTGGTATTCCTAAAACGATAGACAATGACGTTCTTTGGGTAAGCAAAACGTTTGGGTTTGAATCTGCTGTAGGAAAAGCTGTGGAAGCATTACGTTGCGCTCAGACAGAGGCTCGATCCGCTTTTCATGGAATTGGTTTGGTAAAAATTATGGGGCGTAATTGCGGTGCATTAACCGCAACAGCGGCTGTTGCAATGAACGACATAGATTTTGTGCTTGTGCCAGAAGTTCCTATCGTACTCGAAGGGCAAAATGGACTATTAAATGCTATAGTTAGAAGAGTTATAGAAAAAGGATATATTACGATTGCAGTAGCTGAAGGAGCTGGGCAAGATCTATTTCCTCCTTCTGAAATACAAAAAGATCTTAGTGGAAATATTAAATTAAAAGATATCGGAAAGTTTTTGCAACAAAAAATAACTGAAGAATTTAAAACAAGAAATATAGAAACTACTTTGAAGTATATTGATC
The DNA here is from genome assembly GCF_029873255.1 of Pigmentibacter sp. JX0631. Classification (NCBI taxonomy): domain Bacteria; kingdom Pseudomonadati; phylum Bdellovibrionota; class Oligoflexia; order Silvanigrellales; family Silvanigrellaceae; genus Pigmentibacter; species Pigmentibacter sp. JX0631. The sequence goes on from NZ_CP123622.1 coordinate 2,292,956, forward strand.
CCAGTTACATGTTACGTTCTCAAACCACTTCAGCAGATGATTCTGTATTTTGTGCTAAATTAGGACAAAATGCTGTACATGCTGCTATGGCAGGAAAAACCGGTTGTATGATTGGTTATGCTTTCGAGCACTTTACGCATGTTCCGCTCACAGCTGTTACATTAGGTAAAAAGCACTTAGATATTAATGAGCCTCTTTGGCTTTCAGTTTTGGCATCTACAGGTCAGCCTGCGCAGTGGAGATAAAGTAATTTTACATTATTTACCTTAATTAAATTTATAAAACTGCTTATTTATTCTATCCGGCTCCGTATCAAAACAATAAATTTTTCAACTATAAAAAAATATTTACTTTATTGGAACAATTCTTAATTTAATTAAAAAACTATTAAAGACAAATATTGTTACCCTTAGGGAAAATATAAATTGTGTAAGTAGCTGTTTCGGAGCATGTATATTGACTAGAAGAATAGATGCTAACATTTGTTGCCACCCAATTCTGACAAGAATTTAAAGAGCAAAAGCCACCTGCAGAGCCTTGGTTGTAACCTAAAGTATTTATGCAACTTGAATTGTTTTGACATGACCAACTAGCAAAATACCTAGGCTCATAATTATAGTCATTGCCTTTATAACAACTAGATAGAGTTAAGATGAAATCAAAAATCAATATAATATAAATTTTTCTTAACACTTCTATTCCCCTAAACTCTATAAAGATATGATTATATTATTCTTTAGCAAAAAATGTTTCTGATTGCGATAGGTACCAGCCTAATAATTTATTTTCATTGCCAAAAGTCAATACATTTTCATTAAATCGATATTTTTTATTTTTAGCAATTTCTTTTAAATCATCGAATTTAATTTTAGATTCATTAAAAGAGAAAATTTTTATATTACTATTATCATTTATACATAATACAACTTCAGAATCCGTAATAAAATATAACTTATCTTTATCAAATTTGAAATTTAAAATATTTGCTTCAATCAATTCTAGTGTATTTGTACTTTCAGAAATGTAATATAAATCTCTTACCAATGGGTTATATAAAAATATACCATTCTTATTTTTTCCAATAATTATTAAATCATTTTTATTAATTCTATTTGGATTTAATGGATTAATAAAAATATTATTTTTTGTATCAAACCAAGCTTTATTGTTTCGAGTTAAATAATTTTCAATCTCAACAAAACTTACCTTTTGGTCATTTCTATTTAAAATATCACTTAAAAAATTTTCAATATTAGAGATGTTTTGTTTACTAAAATCGTAACTAGAAATTAAGTTTTTTCCTATATTTTCATCAAATATTTTATACACACCATTTTTTTGCTTTACTACAATTTCTTTTGGTTTACTACCTGGTACAAAATGCAGGAGTTTATTCCCAATAAAAATTGTATTTCCAAAGAAAGTTGTCTCACCTAGAATATCAGTTGCATCGATAAACCATTTGTCGTTACTATTCGCCTCAAATTGATATTCCGCATAATTAGAAATTTTTAAATAGTAATCACCACCATTGCCTTTAAATTTATATTGAATTTTATTCGCTAGATCGTATGGTATTTTGGGAACTACAAGAATATTTTTAGTAGGGCTTAATGTAACATCTATTTCTGTTGGAATATAGCGAATATCAAAATCATTTACTACATGCTGATAAAACTTCCAATTAAAAAATTCATAGATAAATTTAAATTTATTTGAACGTTGAATATTCCGAAGTTTTTCTAAGCTTGGAGAATTAATATGGTGAATACCAGGAACTGCTGCATAAGAATATTCAACATAGGCTTCTGGCATAGTAGGTAATAAAATTGGTTTTGAGTTGCTGTATGATAATTCTTTCGATGAATCAAAATTAAATGCTGAAAGCAAAGAAAAAGTTTTTTCTTTATTACTTGAAATTGAAGGAGAATCGGTTAGTCTCGGAAGTGAATAAAATACTCCGCCATACTCTTCCCAATTTTCTGTTTCATAAACAAAATAATCTCCAAAATTAATTTTTATTTTACTAGAATCGGATAAATCTATCTTTTTTATTGGGACATGTTGAACAGGATATTTTTTTTCTCCTGATATTATAATTGGGCTACGGTGAACTAAGTTGTTGGAATAAAAATTAGCATAAGAAAATTCAATATATTTTTGATAAATATTGTTTTTTCCAAATTCTTGATAACTATTGTAAAAATTAATTATTTTCTCACTATTAGTTTTTACACTTTCAATTGTGTTGACACTGTCAGAATTAATTAATTCATAGTAAACATCGATATCTTTTATATCATCTAGCATGCTATCAATTGATGATGAAATTGTTTTTTCGTTACTGAAAAAAGAGTTTTTAATATTAGTAATATTTTTTGAGTGATCATAAAAAAACTGAGAAAAATTTACATTCGTTGTTTTTTCTATTCTATCAGCATAAAAATCATTGAAATCAAAATTTATGAATTCTATATTAAGTAAGTTCTTTTCTAAAAATTCCGTAAAATTTTTGGTAAATGTTTCTAATTCATCTGGAATAATAGTTAAATTTTTTCCTAACTGAATTATTAGGTTTTTTTTATCAACGACATCAAAATCTACCAGACTAAATCCAGCTAAAAAATGTGCGAATAAGTATTTGTTTAAGTTTGAATTATTAGTATTTTTAAATTCATTAACAATTTGATTAATAATATAAATAGATTCAAAGTCCGAACTTTTTACTTTTTGTTTAAATTCATAGTCAGAGTAATATATAAAATATTTATTTATATTTCTAATATTAGTTTGAATGACGCTTAGCAATTGAATAAATGAATTTAAATCTTCGTCAGCATCAATATTAATATCAATTGTAATAAATTGTTCAGTGCTGATTAAGGTTAATTTTCTCTCATCATTTTCAATAAGAATAGGAAAAAGATCGGTTTCAATTTTGTATTTATTAACTAATTTTGTATATGTTTTTAAAAAATCAGTAGCAATGCTTTTTGATAACAATTTTAAATCATAATATTCTTTTGATAATTCTTCATTTTTGAATTGCTTATTTTCATGAATATAATTTTTAATTACATTTTCTTTATTTTCGTTTTTATCTGTTTTTTTACTGCAATAAACGTTAAAAAGTGCCACAGATGTAAGGAGAAATGCTTTAATAGAGTTATTCATTTGTTTTATCCTTTTTAGCCTATTTTATTTTTAAAAAAATCAGAAATTTTTTGTAAAAATGTTGGTTCATTTTTAAGATCTTTACTCATAAAAGAGTCACTATTTTTTAAATACCATCCGGTAAAAATATCATTATCATTAAAAATAAGAATTTCGTCGCTCAAATTTAAATTGTATTCAGCGGCTATATCCTTAATAATTTGAGGGTTATTCTCCGCTGCTTTGATAGAAATTAAATGTTTAATATTTTCTTTAACTGCAATTCCTATGTTTTCCTTTGTTTTATAATATAAATTATTATTTTCAAAATAAAATTCATTAATTTCATCATCAACAAGATCTAACGGATTATTATGAATAAGAGCATTTTCTTCATAGGGCATTGAATATAATTCTTTTCTCACTGGGTTATAGAAATAGTAATATTTAGTTGATTTCCCAACAATTACTAAATTTTGATTTAATCTGGTATACCTAGTGTATTTTCTTATTCCATTTTCCACAGGATTTGGTGCAATTATTTTATTATTATCAATTTCAAACCATGCTTTTTTATCTTTTACTTTATCGTAATTATCAATTTCAATGTAACCAGAAGGTTGAATTTGATAATTGATATTCTCTTTTATAACCTGTTTAATATCATTATTGTAATTATAATCAATGATCATGAGTTTAAATGTATTTGTATTTTGATCAAATTTTCTATATACACCATCGTGAGTTAAAACAATTAATTCTTTTGGAAATTTTTTATCTATAAATTTGATTGAAGTTTTCCCTATTTTTAGCTCATTTTCTAATAAACTAATATTTTTTTCTGTATCTTGGGCGTCTATAAACCATTTTTCCGTTTGACTTGAATTTATACTGTAATTCGAATCATTCGATATTTTTAAATAATAACTACCATTGCCGCTAATAAAATTATAATGAATTTTATTTTTCCAATCTTGCGGATAAATAGGTGAGAAAAATGAATAATCACTATCGCCAAGAAGGAGTTGAACAGTCGTTGGTTGAAAATCAAATTTCATAGAACGAATAGCATACTCTATTGGATGTGGATTAAAGAAAGTTAGCATAAATTTGAAATTTTTTTCTTGAATCTCTTGTAGAGCACTGAATTCTGATTTTCCAGTTTTACTTATAATAAATGGTGTATAATCAAATGTGTATGATATATATGATTCAGGTACCATTGGTAGAATAATAGGTGCATTTTCTATAAAAGGTATTTCTTTTTGCGAATCAAAAGAATATGCTTCATTTAAGGAAATAACTCGCTGTTTATCATTTGAAGAAGTTGGCTTGTCATCAAATGGATGTAAATTAGGAGAGTTATAAAAAGTCCCACCATACTCTTTCCACCTAGTTGTTTCATAAAGATAGTGTGTACCATAGGTAATTTTTACTTTATTTTTTTCTCTCAAATTTAATTCTTTAATTACTATATCATGATTTTTTGCGTTTTGTTTTAAATGTCCATTTTCATCCTCAATAAAGTGGTAGTCTTTATAGGCAAAATTATTAATAGGTTTTATTTCAATGTGTGAGTTAAATGTGGTTCTAAAATCAGTAAAAGTGCCTACTGTATGAAAATCTTTTTTATAGTGATTAAAACGATCGGCTATTTCAGCGGTTTGGGAAATAGCTTTTGCAGAAGCTTCTGCAAAACCTGTGAAACCAATTGCTAATCCTGCAAATGGAACAGCTAAAGCCCCAATAGCTGATGAAGCCGTTAAAGCCCCTGTTTTATACAGAATTAAATTTGATACACCCATTAACAAACCAGTAGAGTCAAAGAAAACCTGAGTACCATATTGAATTTGATCTGCTGTTGTTTCTGCTTTAATTAACTCTGTAAAACTTAATCCAACACTTACTACATTTAAAACTGAACTAGCTACTGATGAAATATTGCTAATTTTAGTCATTAATTTAGAAGCATTTATTTTCTGTTTAGTAAAAGCTTTGATTAATTCTGCCGTTTGAATAGTATCGCTTACTACTTGTTCACCTAAACTTGCTAAATTTACATAAGTATGAGCTTTTAAATATTCACTCATATTCTTGTTAAATTCAAATTTACTATCAATGCTACTTTTTTCAAATAAATCAAATAATGTTTGAATGACTAAGGCAGCCGTTAATCCTTGTGTTCCATGCACATTCAATAAATGAATATCATAATTATTATCAATGCTTCGAAATTGTTTTAAACGTGTATAATTTTCGGCTAAGTATTGTTTAAATTTGGAAATATTTTTAATTTCTTCATTGTCAGAAATTGAAATAGATTTTACTTCATAACTTTTTTTATTCATGAAGGAAATAGTTTTATTTGACTCATGAAAATCTTCTAGAAGGGGGAAAAAATCAGATGAAATATTATTTTTCTTTGCTAGGCTACTCACTGTATCCGAAAATTTCCTTGCAATAAAAGTAGTTTCATATATCGCAAAATATTTTTCAAATGAATAGTCATGTCTATTTAGATTTTCAAATGAAGGTTGATTGCTGAAATTTAAAAACGTATCTTTATTGTGCAAAAATTTTATATTATCATATATTTCTTGTTTGTACTTTATAAAATTTAAGTGTTTTTCTTCACCAAGATTTTTAATTTCTTGCAAATATTTTCGATAAATTTCTTCTAATTTATTTAACAATTTATGAGAGTTGTAAATATTTTCATCTTTTTTTATAAAATACCAATCAATTGCTTCATCTAAATCATCATATTCTGCACTGGTGATAATACTTTTTAGAGATTCTTTAATACTGTCAATATTTTCGTTTAATTCAATATTGGAACATGAACTGAAATTTGTAATTGCTGAAGTTTTATTATCCGCTGAATTTTTATTTTCTTTGCAACTTGCAAATAGAACTATACTTGCTAATATACTGGTATTAATTGTTAAATTTTTTGAAAACATTTTTTTTCCTTTTAGTTGTATAATTCTTTCATATTTTTTGGATGTATTTGTAGTATATCTACTTTTATTTCTGGTCTTAATCTATTAAAATAATGAAAAGCATTCGTGCATGATAGACAAACTGGTAATGAGGAATATATTGTTAATTTACCTTCTGTATTTATTCCTGTTTTTTCTGTTTTATTTAGTAAAGTTTCAAGAATTTTAATTTCAGCATCTGCTTCTCTTTGGTTGGTATTTATTTCTCTAAGTGATGAATCAATTAATTGATCTTTTTCAAGATTTGATTGCAGACTATTTACTTCATTTAAAAAGAAATTATTTTTATCTTCTACTTTAAAAGCAGGAAGTTTTGTATTTTCATTTGTATAATTTGCAAAATATTGTTTTGAATTTTCATTGTTTTTAAAAGTTATGTTAGAGCCACTAACTGTAAAATATTCATTTGGAATTTCTCCAATCAATGTGCTTGAGTTTGTACTTAGTTCTAAAACAGCGTAGGAAACAGTTCTTATTTTTGTTTTATTTAAGGGATTTAACTCGCTAAGAAATTTTTTTCTTGATTCTTCAACTAAATGTTTTTCTTTAAAAGTTGTTTCTAGTGGATTTTTTATTTTTACTTTAATTTTATCAAAAGCTGCTTTAAATGTATCAAAATGTCTTTTTCCTGGAGTTGTGTCTGTTAAAATATTTCTTGGCTCAATAAATGAATTTGGTTTGTCAAATTTTACTTGGAAAATTGCGCTTTTATTATTTTGAGCGTCTTCTTTTTTAATGAGTAAAGAATTATAAAGATTATACTGCTTTTTTGCCTCTTTTAATTCAATAGAAATAATATCTACGGGATGAATTTCTCCTGCTGAAATTTTATACTTTTTAATATTGTAGTTTAGAATTTGTCCATCTTGTTCTAATTTGTAGGAACTAGTTTGTTTGTTATGAAACCATGAATTTACTTCTGAAGCAATTGTTGGTACTAAAACATGTAAATAGTATACAGAATCAGCTCCTGTGAATTTAGTTAAAGCATCATTAATTGAAAATAAATTTGCTCCTTTGGTATCGCTTTTTACTGGAATAAATTCGCTCTGTTTGCTTATAAAAGTATACAATTCATTATTATTAGCTGTATTTTCAATTATGGCATAATTTGTATTGAAGTGAGTTTTTTCTAAAACAAGATCTGTATTAGAACTTAAATAAATTTTAGATTTTATATTATATTGTTTCGTATTTTTATAAAAATTTTGTAAATATTCATTTGTTTTATTCATTCCAAGTCTATGATTATAAGTGTAAATATTTAAAATATATTGTTCATTTTTTTGTAGAGTTTCTTTTGATATTCTATTTATAATTTTTAAGTCAGGGTCTTCTCTTCTCATTTCATTAATGTAAACTTCATTAAAGGCAGAATTTTTTACATTATTAAAACCATCTTCTGAATGTACGGCATAAAATTTTTTAACTTGTTTTTTACTTACATTTATTAATTCAGCATAGGAAGCGCCAATTATATTTTTATTTTTAGCATGATTTTTAATTTTATCTAACGCAACTTTGTATCCTCTATAAGCTTCAGATTCATTAGATAAAGGTATTTGTTTAATAGTTGGAATTTGTTTTTCTGTTATTTGACATTGCATAGGCAATGCTTGCTGCTGGAAAATAAAACCTAAAGGGATGTAATAAATAGCTATATTTTTTTTCACTTATTGAATCCTTGATATTATTGAAAAATATAAAAAATTAATAAATTTATATAATAAAATTAATTAATTAAATAAATTTACAAAAAGGATTCTATGAGTAACAAAATTTAATAGCATGCAAAAATAATATATAAGTAAAATTTTTACTAAATAGAAATAATATTATTAATTAAATTAAATGTATAGAAAATATTTTCGCAAGCATTAATAAAAATTATATAATTATTTAAAATTATAAAAAATTTTAATTTAGTAAATTTTATCTTTTAATTTAAATAAGTTATCTTAGAGTTTACTAATCTTTAGTTTTTCTGAAACTTAAAAATATTTTTGAGCAAACATCTTTTAAACGAATGGGAAATTTTTTCTGACAAAAAAGTCAAAATAGCTTTTAACTATGAATATTATTACATAATTTTTTTGGGAATTAATATAAAGTAATAGATATAACATTTAAATTTAGGATAGAAAGCTAAAATAATTAAAGAAACTAAGTTCTGTTAAGTTAAAATGTCTGAGGTACAATTGCCCGAATGCTGCATTCAAAAAGATCTTTAAAAGCATATTATTTTTTTATTCTTTTTTTATCATTAGTTTTACCCTTCCTTTTTTCAATTGGAATCTTGTCATTTTTAGTAATAAACTCAAATAAAAGAATAGACTTAGCTAATAAACAATTAAAAAGAAGTATTGAATTAGAACTAGTTGATTCGTTATACAAGTATCAAAATACAATTCAATCAATACTTCAATCGGAGGAATTAAAGTTTCTCTTAAATTCTACAATAGATAATGAAAGTAATTATCGAAAAAAACTAAGTGAACTTATTCTTTTAAAAACTTCAGAATTAGATTTTAAAAGAAGTGACTGGAATATATTTAATTCAAGAGGAAAACTGGTATATTCTAGTAAAAAAAATGAACGTTTTATTGAAAAAATTAATGATTTAATTCTAAAAGATAATGGATATTTATTTTTAGATAACAAAAAACAAACAATAAATTTTATTATTCCTATTAATTACTATATCCAAAAAAATAGTATCAAAAATAATGGTTTTGTATTTGTTGATATATCAATTGAAGAAATAAAAAGTAAATTTCCAGAGATAATAAATATTCATAAAATTGGCAATGAAATTGATATTAGTAATTTAAGTATTGAGACGAATTTGTCATATCAAAAAAGAACTAGTAATTTAATATTATACATATACTCTTGCATAATTTTGTTGTTTATTATAGTTTGTAGTTTATTTGGATATAAAATATTTAAGAAAAATATTATAAATAAAATTTTGTCATTAAAAATTAGAATCAGAAATGAAATTGATAAGAACTATAACAGCGATGTAAAAAATGAATTAGAATCTCTTTCACTGATTTTTGACTACTATTTAAGATATTCAAAATTTTTACAAAACCACTTACTTCTTAATTCAAAACTTTCTGCAGCAGGAAATTTAGCTCATTTTATAGCACATGATTTAAGAAAACCATTTTCAAAATTAAGATATTTTGTTGGTGAAGTTAAAAATTTTTCTAGTTTAATAAAATTAAGAAACTTTATAAATGAATTTGAAGTTTCACTTCTTGATTCAATAGACTATGTAGACCACTTTTTGAATGAAATTATGGAGGCTTCAATAGAAAAAGTTGAAAATGTTCAACTTGTTCCAATAGAAGATATTATTTTAGGAGCATTGTCGCAAATATCTTTTGGTAATAGAGAAGTAAACATTAATTTTCAATATAAAACTGATGATAATTTAGTTCTCCAAGTATCCAGACAAAGAATTATAAGGGTTTTTATTAATTTATTGAGTAATGCTTATGAAGCAATGAACTACAATGGAAATATTTGGATACTTAGTAAAGAAAAAGTATTTAATGAAAAGCTTTTTCTTGAGATAAGCATAGGTAATAGTAATTCACTTATTCCTGCTAATTTGATTGATAAAATATTTGAACCATTTTTCACACTGAATAAAAAAAATGGAACAGGATTAGGTTTAGCAATAGTGCAAAAAATAATTAATTTGCATGGAGGAAATATTAAATGTTTTAACATTCCTAATAAAGGGGTAGAATTTGTTTTTTATTTACCTGCAGAAAAAATGCACTACAGTAGTAATACTTTTCATTTACCAAATAGTTTTAAATTAGAAAGTAGTAAATATCAAAATCTTCAATTTGATTCTGATTTTGAGATGAAAAAAAGTATAATTATTTTAGATGATGATCCATTAATTATTAGAAGTTGGAAAAGATCTTTGAAAAATGTAAATACTATTTCTTTTCTTTATCCAGAAGAGTTATTAGAATATTTTTATAAGCACCCAAAAATGTTTAGCGATGAAATTGATTTTATAATTTCTGATTACTATTTTGGAAATAATTCTAATTTAAGTTTTAAAGATTTTGTATCTGATTTAAGAAATTTGTTTCAAGGTATAATTTTTTTGTCCACCGATAGTGAGAATATTGAAACAGCTTTGTTAGATAAATATCAAATAGTAAAGATTGAAAAAAAGATATATGGTTATGATCAATTGGTAGCAATTAAGAAAAAATTAAAGTGAATTAACTATTTCCGGTTATTGATAATTCTTTAATCCAAATGTTCGGTGATATACCTTTATGTGTTACTGTTTCATTGTCATCAATGTAAATAATATTATTTAAAAGAGATAAAAAATCTCCGGCAACAGTTGCAGATTCAATACTCACTTTTTTTTCATTATTTAATAAAAAACCATCAAATGGTAATGAAAATGAGCCTTGTAAAGCATTTACACCAGCATGTAGAGCTTTAACATTTTCTATATAAATTACATTATTTTCTTGGCTTAATGAAGAATATTGAGCAGAATTTATATTATTATTTTTACTGACGTGCAAAAAATAAGGAGAAATTGTAAGTTTTGATCCTAAATGGCAATGTCCAGTTGATTTAGTATTAAACTTTTGCGCAGTAAAACTACTGTGTAAGAAAGTTACAAGTTTTCCTTCTTGAATAATGTTGATATTGTTTGTTATTGTACCTTCTTCATCAAAGTAACAAGGATCAGGATTTGCTGAATGCAGTGGTGAATCTGATAAATTTAAAATACTTGCAGCAATTTGAGAATTTAAATTTTCAATTGTTAGTAAGCTTTTTTTATCCAAAATATTTTGTGCATTCATGAAATTACTAAATGCATATAATAAGTCTAAAAAGGCTTCTGGAGAAAAAATAGTTTTGTATTTACCAGACTTAATATTTGTATAATTTAAATGATTTTCAGTTTTTTTAATAGCCTTTTCAGCACAATCTAAAACATTTAAATTTTGAAATCCTTTCGAAATAGAAACATGTCCTGCTTCTCGGGCAATTTTATTAGGTTCTTGGGCTAATGGATAAAAATAGCAATATGCTACGTTACTATCAGCTACCTTAATGGCACCTAAGCTATTAAAGTAAAATCTTTTCGAATATGAATCTGCAACTTTATTATATGGGACACTTTTGAAAATAGACGAATGATCAAGAATTTTAGTTTCAGCCTCGATACTTTTTTCAACTAAATCATGCATTGTAACTTTATTTTCAAGATCATTTATAACTTGAATATTTTTAGAAGTGTTTTGGCTATTTTCGCTAAAATCATAAATATTTTCTGTTGAACCATATTCTGCGCTGGAGTGAGCTAAAATAAGAGCATCGGTTAGTCCGGCATATGTAAGATTTGAAGTACTTGTTACACCTGCTTGTTGTTTATCATTCCAAACACGAACAAGTAAATAAGATTTACTTGAAGAATTTAATCCAAATGGTTTTTTATTTTTTGCACTTGCCGAGCTTTCTTCCTTCGCTGAACCAAAAACATCATATTTTTTAATTCCCAAAGATCTAGCAATGGAATCGATATCTAATTTTATTTGTTCGATATTTAATGACATAATTGAATCCTTTATTATCGCCCACCAACGGTTATAGCATCTACTTTTATATGTGGTTGTCCAACGGTTACATAAATACTTCCACTTACTGACCCACAAAAACCTGCAGAAATATCTAAATCGTTTCCGGACATGGAAATTTTGTGCATAATATCTTCAGCTTGGCCAATTAAAGTTGCTCCCTTTATAGGTTTTGTTACTTTTCCGTTTTCTATTAACCAAGCCTCTTCAACTCCAAAGTTGAAATCTCCAGTTCCATTTACACTACCGCCACCTAAGTTTTTGCAATAAATTCCTTTTTCAATACTAGAAATCATGTCATCAGTGGTATATTTTCCGGGAGCAATATATGTGTTTCGCATTCTGCTTGCAGGTGCAAAAGTGTAATTTTGTCTTCTTCCGCTTCCTGTTCTAGGATGTCCTGTTAGTAAATTACCCATTCTGTCACTTAAAAAATTTCTTAAAATTCCGTTTTCAATTAACAAGGTTTTTTGCACAGGCATTCCCTCGTCATCCATATCTAAAGAACCAAAACCATTTTCCCAAAAGCCTTCATCCCAAGCAGTAAGATTTTCATGTGCAATTTTTTCTCCTTTTTTATCGGCAAAAGGAGTTGAATTTCTTTGGACAGCAGTCGTTTCTAATAAATGTCCACACGCTTCGTGAAAGATAACTCCTCCAAATTTATTAGCTAAAACAACTGGATATGTACCTGATTGAACATAATCGGCGTGTAACATATGACCAGCAATTTCAGCTAATGAATTTGTTAGGTGGTCGGCATCTATGTTTTTGAAAAAGTTTGGATTTGATGCGTCACCTAATCTTTTATGCGAGGAGGTTCTGTGTGCTTTATCAATACAAACAGCTTGGACAGAAACGCTTTGATTTAAACGAATATCTCTAGCAAAAATTCCATCGCTTGCAGCAACTAAAACTTCTTGCCAGTCTCTAAAACCATTGGTTGTTACGCTATTTAAATATTTAGTAATTTCTTTTTGCTTATTGTTTATTTGAAGTAAAACATCACAAATTTCTTTAACTGTGCTACTTTGATTTAACCAATTATTTTTGTTTTTTACTAAGCCATAGTCTCTTAGAGGTTCTAAATTAACTTCGCTTATAATTCTATTTTGTTGTATTTTCAAAGAATGGATATTCAAAGCTTTTTCGAGAATTCTTTTTAATCCGTTAAAACTGACATCATTTGTTGAAACATAACAATCTTCTTTGCCTTTAAAAACTCTAACACCAGCACCAAGCGCCAAGCTCGGGTTTATTGCTGTTACTTTACCATTTTCAACTAGTCCGCTTAAATGATTTCCTCTTTGTAAAAAAAATTCGATAAAATCAGCACCACTTGCTAATCCTATTCCAAGTAGTATTGAAAGAGGATAGCGCCAAGTATCATCAAATGAAGTTTGTGAACTAAGCATAGAATTAAAAGCTAAATTTTCTAGAGTAAGATTGTTAGACATTGTGTCCTCAAAAATGTTATTTAGATAAAATTAAGGTAAGTAAAGATCTTTTCGATATTTATCAAGAATTTGATCATACTTTCCAGAAGATTTTAACAATTTTCCTGAGTTTGTTAAGTTTTTAATAATTTCATTTGAAGCGTTTTTAGTTACTGCTAAGAAAAAAGTTACTCGCATTGGTGTGTATCCTTTTTTCAATTTTCTTAGATCTTGTCCAAGAACTTTTGTTGATTTAATTAAAGGAGCTTCTGACGAATATAAAGCATCAACTTCCCCATTGAATAACATGGTTATGCATTGATTTAAAGTTGGAACAGGGAAAAGATTTTGGAATCCTTGATTTATTAAATATTTATTCAGTACAGAATCTAACCAGACACATACTTTTTTTAGATTTTTAACTTCATCGACAGTTTCTGATTTCTTTTTATTTTCTTTGAGAGTAAAAAAAGAAGTTTCAATACTAATAATATTAAAAACATTATGATATTTTTTACTATTACTATCATTTAAGACAGCTATTGTAGCGTAAACTTCTCTACTTTCCTCAGTAGTTGAATTCATTTTTTTGTATATACTTGGATAAGCTTCAACTTGAGTTTTTATATTTAATTTACCAATTTTGAAAACTTCTTGAGCAACTTCAAAATAGAATTCCCCTGGTGAAGGAGGAGTTAACAGAGTTATTTTTTCTTTTGCAAAAATTTGGCAAGGTAATGAAACAAACAATGCAACTATATAAAGGAAAAATATAGTTCTGTTACTATTTTGAACTTGTTTTATTAAATCGAGCCTTTTAAAAAGATAAAGCACTTTTTCCTCGATAGTCTTCAAAAGTTATTCACGTTTAAGTTGTATATGAATTTCCTTTAATTGCTTTTCTGAAACAGAACTAGGTGCTTTCATCAAAAGATCCATTGCTTTTTGGTTTAATGGAAATGCTATCACTTCTCGAATATTTGGTTCATTTAAAAGTAACATGATCATTCTATCAATTCCAGGTGCAATCCCGCCATGTGGGGGAGCACCAAAAGCAAAGGCATTCCATAAAGCACCAAATTTATTTTCAACATCTGATTCTGAATATCCAGCAATTTCAAAAGCTTTTTTCATAACATCACGTCTGTGATTGCGAATAGCTCCAGAGGATAATTCAATTCCATTACATACCAGATCATATTGGAATGCTAAAATATCAAGTGGATTTTTATTTTGGAGAGCTTCCATTCCACCCTGCGGCATTGAAAATGGATTGTGAGAAAAATCAATTTTTTGTTCGTCTTCATTGAATTCATACATTGGGAAATCGACAATCCAAGCGAATGCCCAACTTTTTTCATCTTTTAAATTTAATTTTTCAGCAAAATAATTTCTTACTTTTCCACCAGCAGTCTGAGATTTTAATTTATCTTTTCCAACAATAAAAATGATAGCATCTTGTGGTTCTAACTTTAGTTGATTGCCAAGAGCTTTCTTTTCAGCATCACTTAATTGTTTTGCTATTGACCCCTTCCATTCGCCATCTTTTACCGCTAACCAAGGAAGTCCTCCAAGTCCTACATCTTTAGCGTAGGCATCAGCGTCGTCAAAAAACTTCCGACTTTGTTGAGCAGAATTAGGCAGGACAATTGCTCGAATAATACCTTTATTTTCAAGAATATTTTTGAATACAGCAAATTGTGTATGGGTAAAAGTTTCTTCAACATTTTGCATTTCTAACCCATAACGAAGATCTGGCTTGTCTATGCCGTATTTATCCATAGCGTCGTGCCATGGAATGCAAGGAAACTTCCTGTTTGCTCTAATATATTTGTTTTCATAATGAGCTAAGGGAAGAATTTTGCGTTGTGTAAACTGCTTATTTTCAAACAGTCCAATCATGAGTTCTTCTATGACGTTGAAAACATCATCTTGTGTAACAAAGCTCATTTCGACATCTAGTTGATAAAATTCACCAGGTGCTCTATCTGCTCTAGGATCTTCGTCACGAAAACAAGGAGCAATTTGAAAATATCTATCGAATCCGGAGCACATTAAAAGTTGTTTAAATTGTTGTGGTGCTTGGGGAAGTGCGTAAAATTGACCCGGGTGCAAACGGCTTGGAACGAGAAAGTCGCGCGCCCCTTCTGGAGAACTACTGGTTAAAATTGGAGTATTAAATTCATTAAAACCTAATGAATGCATCTTTTCGCGGATATAGCGAATAACTTGGCAGCGAAAAAGTATATTTTTATGCATTTTTTCTGTACGTAAATCTAAAAATCGAAAAGAAAGCCTTGTGTCTTCACTTTCTTGTTTTGGATTATGGGCAACTGGAAAAGGTAAAATATCAGATGGAGATTCTACTTGAAAAAAATCAGCTATGACTTCTATTTCTCCAGTTGGAATTTTTTGATTTATAGCACCTTCTCGTTTAGCCACAACGCCTTTAATTTGGATGACTGACTCTTGTCTAACTAAGCTAGCTTCATTAAAAAAAGGTGAATTTGGATGAATAACAATTTGAGTAATGCCAAAGTTGTCTCGTATATCAAGAAAAATAAGACCACCTAAATCTCGTTTTGAATGCACCCAACCCATTAAAGTGACTTTTTGATGAATAAAATTAAGATTGAGTTCAGAACAATTATGCGAACGAAGATTCTGCATTTTCAAATACCTTTCGAATAATATAAAAGATAACTAAAATTATATAGCATAAATATATTCACTGTCATAGTGAAGTAAAAAACAGATATTTAAAGAAATTTATCCACTTTTCCAAATTTTTTCGATAATTATTTTTTCTTGCTTTGAGAATTCATCCCATTTAGAAAGAATAAGATCTGGGCGATTGCGTGCTGTTACTTTTAATTGCTCTTTGCGATTAAATTCTTTAATTTTTTTGTGATCTCCAGAAAGTAAAACCTTAGGAATAGCTTGTTCATGAAATACTTCAGGATGTGTGTATTGTGGTGCTTCAAGAATTCCATCTTCAAAACTGTCTAATAGAGCACTTTCTTCGTTACCCAATACGCCTGGGATGAAGCGAGTTATGGAATCTATAAGACACATTGCGGGTAATTCACCGCCTGAAAGAACAAAGTCACCGATGCTAATGTTAATATCAGCATATTTTAACTCTAACCGATGATCGAAACCAGCATATCTGCCACATAAAAGAATTAAATGAGATTTCTTTGCTAGCATTTTAGCAAGTTTCGAGTCGAATACTTTTCCTGAAGGTGTTAAATTTACTACAAAAGAATCAGAGGATAAAACTGATAGTAAGGCTTTTTCAGTGATGTCAGCTCTAAGTACCATACCGTCACCACCACCAGCGGGCTGTTTATCTACATTTTTTCGCGGATGATCTGAAAAATCTCTTAAAAATACAGTATTTAAAGAAATTTGTTGATTTTTTATGGCACGCGCAATGATTCCTTCATTTTGTAAAGGAAGAAACATTTCTGGGAATAAAGTTATGACAGAAAATTTGAGATTACTGCTCACTCGGATTCTTCCTCAAGAAATTCGGGGACATACTTTATCTCAATTTTTTGTTCACTTTCCGAGATATTAGTGACAAAATTATCCAAAAATGGATATAAAAATACTTTTTTATATTTATTAACATATATTTCTAAATTATCTTGAGCACCAAATGAGGAAACCCCTTCAATTCTGCCTATAAGTCCTTTATTTTCAGTGTATACCTTATAACCAATTAGCTTGCCTACAATAAACTCACCTTCAGCTACTGGTATTTCACTTTCATGGACATAAATGCTTTTATTATACAAAGGTTCTATTTGTTCACGGGTAGTGAAACCTTCAAGATTAATAGCTAATGCTTGGCCACTATTATAAGTTTTTGCTACTTTTGCTTCAAAAAAACCTTCAGGCATTTCAAGTAAAAGGCTTTTATAGCCATCCCATTGAGACCGTCTATCAGGTGTTTTCAAAAAAAATGCGCCCTTCAAACCGTGAGGGCGGCCAATCTGCGCAAATTGAATATAACCTTTTTGTCGCAGTAATTTCTCTTCTTCTAAACTAAATTTTTTCATCATGACTCTGGATCTTTTATAAACGCACTTAAAGCTGATTCCATATCAGTCTTCGTTATATATCCCAGTTCTACAAAGATTTGTCCAATAGGTCTAATGTTTTTTTGTTGAATAGATAGTAGTTGAGCTACATCTTCATCCTTCAGCATACCGAGAGCGACTGCAATTTCACCAAATGGTTTGCCCATTTCGGCTTGCTTATTAAGGATTTGGAATATTTGTTCAACGGTTAGTTTGCCTTCATTTAGTGCAATTCTACCAATTGGTAACCATGTTTGCTTTTGAATATCTAATGCTGTCATAACTTGTCCTGGCGTTACATATCCTTTTTTTACAAGATAGGATCCAAAAAGCTGCATATGAACCTCGTAAAATCAACTGCGCCTGTGAAATCGGCAAAATTTTCTTAAAGAACTTGTCGACAAGATACATGAGAAAATTAGTGGAAAGGAAGGATAATTGGCAAATGTTATCACCATATATAAAACTTAATGATAATTGTGGGTTATGTTCAAAATTGCGCTCTGCAAATAGCGATAAAGACTTTCTTTTTGATGGAGGACATAATCTTTACATATTTAAAAGCCCATTTGCGGAAAAATGGCCAGGGGCTCTAATGCCTATTTTTAAAAGACATATATATGAACAATCTGATATTCGGCCTTCTGATTTACCAGATACTTTACACACTCTCGTTTGTTTAGAAAAAGCGTTACGAAAAGTAACAAATTGCAAACGCATGAATCTTGTAAAGTTTGCTAATATAAGTCATCATTTACATTGGCATTTGATCCCACGATATCATAATGAAAATTATTCAAACAAATGTTCGTGGGAATTAGAAAATATTTCCAGAGAAAAAATATATTCAAAAATAGAAGATTCTTTTTTTGAAAATGCATCTTTATATGAACAAATAAAAAATCAATCCCTATTTGAAATAAAAAATAGAGGTTCTCCTTATTTTGGTTGTGCTTTATTCTTAAGACCGATAGATAAAGAAATAAGAAATAAATTTTTTACTTTAAGTTTAGATGAAATAATACAGCTAGCAAGAAAAAATCCTGAACAGTGGGAATGTTTGTTAATGAAAAGAAATTATCATGACTTTGCTTGGGATTTTATTGGTGGAAATTGTGAAATTAATGAATATCCAGAGTTTGGAATGATTCGTGAAGTAAAAGAAGAAGTTGGTTGGAATATAACTAAATATAAAGAAGTAACACGACAATGGAAAATGGGAGCAATTAAAGGAATTGTTTATTTAGCTATACCTGAAAATGAAAATTATTTAGAAGATGATCCTGAAAGAGTGCATTGTGCTGAAGTTGAAACCGTAAAATATTTTAATTTAATTGAAATAATAAATAGCTCAAATTTTGTAGATAGTGTAAAAGGAAGAATTAAAGCTTTTATTGAAAATAAAGCTGATTTTGATAGTATTGATCAATAAATAGCAGATTACTTTTTATATTAAGAATTGCAGTGCAACAATTTGCTGCCTTAATTTAATTTGTGATTTGCTATCCAATGTTAGCTGTAAATCTCTATGTAAATTTTTCGCAAGGAGAGATTTATGGTTGATCTGTTATCCACTGAAATTCTTGCAAGAATTCAGTTTGCTTTAACCATCATGTTTCATTATTTATTTCCTCCACTTTCAATTGGATTAGGACTGATTTTAGTTTTTACTGAAGGAATGTTTTTAAAGACTAAAAATCCTATTTATGAAATCATTACAAAGTTTTGGGTTAAAATATTCTCTGTTAATTTTGCAATGGGCGTTGCTTCTGGTTTGGTCATGGAATTCCAATTTGGAACAAACTGGGCCTCATATTCAAGATTTGTAGGTGACATTTTTGGTTCTGCCTTAGCTGCAGAAGGTATTTTCGCCTTTTTTCTAGAATCAGGATTTCTTGCCATTCTTGTTTTTGGTTGGGATCGTGTAAGTCCTAAAATGCATTTCTTTTCAACCGTAATGGTTTGTTTAGGTTCAATGTTTTCTGCAGTTTGGATTATTATTGCCAATGCCTGGATGCAAACACCTGCTGGGTATCATTTAATTGGTGAAGGACTGCAAACAAAAGCAGTAATCGATGATTTTTGGGCTATGGTTTTTAATCCTTCCAGTATGCGCATGCTTGTCCACGCTATAATTGGTTGTTGGTTGATGGGCGCATTTTTTGTCATGAGTATTTGTGCTTGGTATATCTTACAAAATAAACATCTCGAAGTAGCGAAAAAATCTTTTAAAATAGCCTTAATTTTAGGGTTTATAAGTTCTGTGCTTGCTGCTACATCAGGACATTTTTTAGCAGAAAGAGTTGCAGAAACTCAGCCAGCAAAAATGGCTGCTATGGAAGGTCATTTTCATACTGGCACAGGTGGAGCGCCGTTATATTTATTTGGTATTCCTAATAGTGAAAAAGAAACAGTTGAATATGGAATCAAAATTCCAGGCGGACTAAGTTTTTTACTCCACGGCAATTTTTCAACTCCAGTTATAGGTTTGGATCAATTTAAACCAGAAGACAGGCCTCCTATTGGAATTACTTTTCAAACATATCACATCATGATTTCTTTAGGGATGTATATGTTATTTATAACTTCGATATCTTTATTGTTACTTAAATTAAATAAACTTTTTTCAACGAAATGGTTGATGAAAATATATACTATCTCTGTTCTAGCACCAATTATTGCAAACCAAGCGGGTTGGATAGCTACAGAAGTTGGAAGACAACCTTGGATTGTATATGGTTTAATGCGAACTCCTGATGGGTTATCAAAATCTGTTAAAGCTGAAGAAATTTTAATTTCAATAATACTTTTTACGATTATTTATTTGTTACTTTTGTTTGTTTGGATTTTTGTAATTAATAACAAAATAAAGCATGGTCCTGATGATGAAATAAATGCAAAATTAGGAATAAATAAGTAACAAGAGGTTAAAATGGATTTACATATTTTTTGGTTTATAACATTAGGAATTCTCCTTGCAGGTTATGCAATTTTAGATGGTTTTGATCTAGGTGTAGGTATTTTACATCCGCTTGCTAAAACTAATCATGAAAAAAGATTATTTCTAAACTCAATAGGTCCTTTTTGGGATGGCAATGAAGTTTGGCTAGTTACATTTGGTGGTGCTTTATTTGCTGCTTTTCCAGATGCATATGCAACAGCTTTTTCTGGTTTCTATCTTCCATTTATGTTGTTACTCTTTGCACTAATATTTAGAGCTGTATCTATTGAATTTAGAAGCAAACATGAATCTCAAATATGGCAAAATTTTTGGGATTGGAGTTTTTTTGCTGCAAGTGTATTAGCTACTTTTTTGTTTGGAGTTGCAGTAGGCAACTGTCTAAATGGAATTATTGTTGGAGCAGATAAAGAATACGCTGGGACAGTATTTGATTTACTTAATCCTTATTCAATTATAACTGGTATTTTAGCAATATCTGCGTTTGCTATGCATGGATCAATATATCTTTATTTAAAACTCGAAGGTGAATTAAAAGAAAGAGTTCATCGCTGGATTTGGCATACCTTTGGATGCTTTATTGTTTGTTACATATTTACTACTATTTATACTTTAGTTTTCATTCCAAGAGCTTTACATAATTTTGAAGAACATCCCTGGCTTTGGATAATCGTGGTTATTAATGTTCTTTCAATTGCAAATATACCTAGAGCAGTTTTCTTAGGGAAAGCTGGTTATGCCTTTCTTTCTTCCTCTTTTACATTGCTAGCTTTCACTAGTCTATTTGGGGCTGCTCTGTTTCCTAATTTAATTACTTCTAGTTTATCGGCTGAATATAGTTTGACTATTTATAATTCAGCATCTTCAGAAAAAACTTTATTTATTATGCAAATTATAGCTTTTTGTGGTATGCCTTTTGTTCTATCTTATACGGCTATTATCTATTGGGTGTTTCGCGGAAAAGTAAAGTTAGGTAAATTTAGCTATTAATTACTTTTCCTCTTGTATTTTGTTGTGATCATAAGGGCAATTTTGGCAGCCACATTTACAGCAAAAGCCTCTTTTTAAATGATATT
Organism: Pigmentibacter sp. JX0631; assembly: GCF_029873255.1. Taxonomy (NCBI): domain Bacteria; kingdom Pseudomonadati; phylum Bdellovibrionota; class Oligoflexia; order Silvanigrellales; family Silvanigrellaceae; genus Pigmentibacter; species Pigmentibacter sp. JX0631. The sequence continues at coordinate 2,314,306 of NZ_CP123622.1, forward strand.
CTTTAGTAAAAACCATATTTCCATCTTCGTTAATATAGTAATCAATCTCAGCAATGAGTTCGATTTTTTTTTGTCTAAGCATAGGATACTCGCATTTAAAAATATATTAAGTTGGCAAGATAGTTTTATTTTATAATCACTACTGTGATTATAAATATATAGTAAATAAACAGTAAAAGCAATGCCTTAATAATAGATTAGGGGAGAATGAAAGTACTATCCAAATCTTATTATTTCTTTTTTTAAAAATTAGATTTTAATTTTTAGGATATGCAATTTTAAAATTTTAATATTTTTAGAATAGTATGAAAAAAATAATAATTTATAGATTTTAAAAAATTTAATAATTAAAGATATTTACTCTTTAACTCCCTTTCATGTATAATTTATAGCTGAAGTTTACTAGCCAGAATCGATAGGAAGAAATTTGCAACTCGCTTTTGATGTGTTAATTACATTTTAAGTTTTTATGAACAAGGAAATGCTTTGTTCAACTTTTTAACGCCGTGGAGTATATCATGACCATGCTCAAGATTCATAGTCAAAAGTGGTTAAGTGAAGTCGAATTATTAGATTCCGATTTAGAGCCTTCTGAATTTTTAAAACCTGCTAACATAGAGAAATTTTTTGCGGGTATAACGGATTCAAATGCACAAGGAAATGCAAAAAGAGGGATACTAGACGAGATATCGAAAGGTTTAGAAAATACTGTTTCGTGGTTTTTATCGCAAATGCCTCCCCTGTATCTGTGGTCAACCTCGCAAAATGCAATAATGGATGACATACTAGAAATAGTTTCAGGCAAAGTTCTTGCAGAAAAACAAGTTGCAGAAAGATTTTCTGCTTCTTCACAGACAATTACTTTAATCGCTCCCGGCGAACATTCCTCAGCAACAGTAAAAATAGCTTCCCTTTTATATCGTCATCATGCTAAAAATGCTAGATTATTTAACACTTTGGATAAAAAAATTGGTTTATGTGAACTTTACCAAGCTCCTTATAACAATTCTTCTACTTGGGAATCTAAAATAGCCCAAGAAAAACTTGCTGCATTAAAAACAATTTTAGCAAATAAATCCAAAATTATGGTCGACGCCTTTATTCAATCTTTGGACAAGGATTATGTTGAAATAGCAACTGTAAAACAAATAGCTATTGCTTACGAAGCTGTAAATTATAACATTGAAAATGAAAATACGTTTGTAAATTTAACTACTATTGTTGATGAGCAAACAAAAGATGCGCGTGTAAGGGTAGATATCTGCTTAAAGCATTTTCCAGTCAATGCAGCTATGGAAAATATCATTGGTATTTTTACTAGATATAATTTTCAAGTGAGAAGACTTCTTGCTAATGAAATAAATATGCCAAACAATCAAAAATTTACAGTTCTGCATCTGATAGCGGCTAGTCCTACTGGCGAAGTAATTACAGATAATATGAAAGCTTGGGGAAAAGTTTTAAAAAGTTTAAAAACTCTTTCCTATGTTGATCATGGAGATGAATTTTCCAATTTATTATTAGGTGACAGTCCATTCAGTCTTAACGAAACAAACCTTGTAAGGGCAATGGCAAATTGGGCTCATATTTTCTTAACTAAGCAAAACCCTTATTACTATTCAACAGATAGAGTATCAAAAGTCATTGCAAATAATTTTAATTACATGGAATACTGTATCCGTTACTTTAGAGCTAGATTCGATCCTCGCTTTGAAGGAGATAGAAAAAAAGAAGCTGCAGTTTTTTATGATTATATCAAAGCAATATATTCTGATTTAAATGATATTGTTGAAAAAAATATTCTAAAAGAAGGCTTAAACTTTTTATCCCATATTTTAAAAACAAATTATTTTTTAATATCAAAAGGTGGTTTGACCTTTCGTATGGATCCTACCATTTTAGATAAACAATATTATCCAGAAACTCCTTATGGTATTTTTTACATGATAGGCAGAAACTTCAGAGCATTCCAAGTTCGCTATCGTGATATTTCGCGCGGCGGTATGCGCGTTGTTATGCCAAGAAATTCTGGCGATTATGAAAACGCATTGGCAGGTGTTTTTGATGAAGTTAACGGTTTAGCTTCAGCTCAACAACTTAAAAATAAAGATATACCTGAGGGCGGAAGCAAATGTGTGATGGTTGTCCGTCCTGGCGGGGATAAAAATGAAGCAGTAAAAGCAGCTATTTCAGGGTTATTAGACTTAATAGTAACCGATCCTAAAACTGGTGTGCTCGCTGATGGTATTATTGATTACTACGGTAAAGATGAAATTATTTATCTTGGGCCAGATGAAAATTTAACTGATGATCTCATAGTTTGGATCATTCAACATGCATTGCATAGGAAATATAAATACGCTTATGCGTTCATGTCATCAAAACCAGATTTTGGTATAAACCATAAAACTTACGGTGTTACTTCTGAAGGTGTGAATGTCTATGTTGATAATGTGCTTCGTTATTTAGGATTACAAAATTCTAACTTCAGAGTTAAAATGACAGGTGGACCTGATGGGGATGTCGCTGGAAATGAATTGAACATTTTATACCGCGAATATGGTGAACGTTGTCGAGTTATTGCCATAGGTGATGGTTTTGGGGCGGCTTATGATCCGAAAGGATTAAACTGGCAAGAATTGCTTAGATTATTTAAAGAATCAAAATCAATTGTTGAATTTAATCCTAATAAACTTAGCGGAGATTCTAAGGCATTTGTAATCGCAGCAAATTCGAAAGAAAATACAAGAATTAGAGATAGTTTATATGCAACTGCAGAAGCCGAAATTTTTATTCCTGCAGGAGGCAGACCTTATACAGTGAAAGAAAGTAACTGGGATAAATATTTATTACCAAATGGAAGACCTAGTTCTCTTGCGATTGTAGAAGGGGCAAACATTTTCTTTACAAAAGAAGCGAGACAAAAAATTGTTGATAGTGGAGTTGTTGTCATTAAAGACAGTTCTGCTAATAAAGCTGGTGTAAGTTGTTCTTCCTATGAAATAATTGCTTGTTTAACAATTCTTCCAGAAGAATTTGCTGAAATAAAAGATATTTATGTTAAGCAAGTTTTAGACATAATTAGAAGAAATGCAGACTTAGAAGCTAAACTCTTATTCAGAGAGTGGTTAAAAAATAAAAATGAAACAGATTTAGTTAAATTAAGCTATGAAATTTCTGCTGAAATAAATCAAGCAAAAGATATATTATTAAATAAATTAAATGAACTTAATGATGAAGAATTATCTGCTGGTAAGTTTACTTTTGTTTTAATGAAACACTGTCCTAAAATTCTTGTCGAAAAATATAAAGACAGAATTCTAAATAGGTTACCAAGAGCGCACAAAATTGCTATATTGAGTGCACACATGGCAAGCCATGTTATTTATAGAGAAGGACTTAATTGGCTAGAATCAATGGAAACAGAGCAAATTTTTAAAGTAGCTCTTGATTACATTGAAGCAGAACGTAACATTGAGAAAATGGTTGCTGAGTTGCAACAAAGTAACCTATCATTTAAAGAAGAAATAGTTGAAGTATTAAAAGTCGCTGGTGCTAAATACCTCGCATCGAGTAAAGCATAAAAATTAAGCTTGGCGACTTACTACAAAAGGAGTGCGCTTTGCTTAATTCAATTACTAAAAAAAATATTTTTTTTATATTATCTTTGTTAGGTTGTTTGTTAATTCTAATTCCTTATTTAATTCCTATATTAATAGGAATTTCATTAGCATATTTATATGAACCTCTTTTAGAAAAAATTATTTTAAAATATGAATTAAAAAAACAAATTTGGAAAGTTATTATAAGCTTGTTTTTAGTTATTTTAACTCTTGCTGCAATTATTGCTCCTTTTTTAACTCTTATTTCTTCTGGGTTTCAAGAATTGAGTGCATTAATAAATTCATTGGATACTGATTTTAAAAATCCTAATTTTATAAAAGAATCTTCTGATAATTTAAGTGTTTTTTTAGATAAATTTTCAATTCACTACACTTCAGATGAATTACTACTAAAAGGAACAGAAGTTTTAAAGAAAGCAGGTACTTTTTTAGTTTCATGGTTTGGTACAGCAATTACTGGTACACCTGGAATGATGCTAAAATTTATGATTTTCATTTTAACTTGGTTTTTCTTTTTACTTTATGGCAAACATTATAGAAATATTATCTTACCAAAATTAATCCCTTGGGAAAAAGAACGAATCATCATAGGAAATAGTATATCAGCAGTTTTAAAAGCTTTAATAGTGGCAAATGTTTTAGTTTCTTCTTTACAAGCAATATTAATAACTTCTTCTCTAGCTTTTTTTGGAATTCCAAGATTTGCTTTATTAGGAATTATAGCTTTTTTTTCTTCCTTTATACCTATCATTGGCACAGCTCCAATTATGCTCGGAGCTGCTGCTTGGTGTTATTTTAGCCAAGAACGACTCGGTGCTTCAATTGGTATTATTTTATGTTCTGTTTTAATAAGTGTTGTCGACAATTTAATGCGTCCTTTATTAATGAAAGGAGGTGTAAACTTGAACTTCTTCTGGATGTTTTTAGCTATTCTTGGTGGTATGTCTCAATTTGGAATAACAGGAGCTGTCCTTGGACCTGCTTTTTTCACACTTTTTATTGCGTTCTTAAAGGATGAAGAAAATGATAGTAATGCAGAAATGGTACAACAAATAGATGAAAATCCTCCCAATCCTTGATCAATATCGCCTTATTTAAATTAAATGATTAAATTATTTTCTTTTTTTCCTCTCTCCTGTAAGTAAGACTAGTTACTTGTTTATGGATGACGTAGGGCACTTTTTTTAAACTATGGGTTCGTAATGATCAGTAAAAATAAGAAAAATAAGATACTTTTTCAAGATGCTTCGTTTGTACTAGAAGATAACTTTCCTTCTCAATACTTTGGAGTAGCTATTTTTGATATAGATGGAGATAATGATCCGGAAATCTTGGTTGCGAATGCTAGCGGAAGTAATATCATTTACAAGTATAATCAAGAATCCCAAACATTTATAAATATAGCCCCTGAAAATTTTCAAGCAAAAAAGCTAGCAACAATTAGTATATGTGTTGGAGATTTTTTAGGTAATGGTACTCCTGCTATCTATATGCTTCATTCTGATACTTTTTCGGGTATGAAAACACAATATGATAGTCTCTTCATTCCTATACAAGTATCAGATAATAAAATACTTTTAAAAGATTTCTTAGGGAAAAAATCACAGTTGAGTAACCCATATGCTGGTCGTAGCGTTGCCGCTGTAGATTATAACGGCGATGGTAAGCATGCATTTTATGTTGTGAATTATAATGCACCAAGCTTATTTTATAGTTATGATCAAGAAAAACAGCAAGTTGAAGAGCTATCCATGCAACTTGGTATCAGACAATTTGCTGGTGGAAGAAGTGTTTTAGCTCAATACATCACTAATAATAATGCATTAGATATTTTTGTAGGAAATGAGAATGACCCTAATGCGCTATTTTCAAAACAAAATGAAAAAGAATATGTTGAAATAGCTTCAAAGTATGAGCTCACAGATAAAGACAACCATGCAAGGGGAGTTGCTGTAGCCGATTTTGAAGGTAATGGAAGGGCAGATCTGGTAATTGGAACTTGGGAAGGTGAAAATTCAATTTTCTTTCAATCAGAAAATGGTGAATTTGAAAATCTTTCTCCAGCTTTATTTTGTGAACCGCGAAGTATTCGAAGTGTTATTGTTGCTGATTTTGATAATGATGGAAATGAAGAAATTTTTATCAATACAAACAGAAATAAAAATAAAATGCTTAGGTATCTTGGAAATAAAGAATGGGAGGAATTAGATATTGGTGCTTTGGCAAGTAAACAGATCAATGGAACAGGTGCTGCAATAGGAGATCTGACTGGTAATGGTTTTTTAGATATTTTTATAGCAGTTGGTGATTTATTGCCTGGGGAAAATAAACTTTTTCTTGGGGTTCCAAATGGAAACCATTGGCTACGAATTCAGCCTCTTACAAAAAATGGTTTTCCTGCTTTAGGAGCTAAAGTCAGATTGTATGTAAAAAATTTCAAAACTCAAACTAAATTTATATGTTCTGGAAGTGGGTATTTATGCCAAATGGAGCCTGTAGCGCATTTTGGTCTTGGATTAAAAGAACCAATTATTGAAAAAATTGAAATTATTTGGCCAGGTAATGGTGCGGATACTCCTCCGACCAGAATCATCCCCGGAAGTCAGATTAAATATAATTCTTTTATTCAAATACCATTTCCAAAGGTTTAAGAAAGAAAATTTAAATGGATTTGTCGACTACTCAGAAACTAGATATTGAATATCAATCAGCACTAAATTATTGTTTTACTATACTCCCTAATGTTTCAAGATCTTTTGCGATAGGTATTGAATTTTTAACTGGAGAACTTCAAAATTCTGTGCTTATAGGTTATTTGTTGTGTAGAATTATAGATACAATTGAAGATGATAAAGATCTGGATATCGCTTTAAAACATAAATTTTTGCAAGAGTTTCCTAAATGCTTTGAGAATGATTCCATTCTGATTGAGTATCAATATCTCGCAAAAAAACTGACTGGTGATAAACAGCATACAAATTTGCTAGAAAACATTGATAAAGTATTTTGTGTTTTTAAAAATTTAACAGAAGATTCAAAAATTGTTTTAAAAAAATGTGTTATAGAAATGGCCTATGGTATGGCTGATTTTGTTAGCCGTTATCCAAATGGAATAAGAATATCTTCTGTAGAAGAATATAAAAAATATTGTTATTATGTTGCTGGTACTGTTGGTGTTTTATTGACTGACCTTTGGTCTATTCATGGACGTTGTATTTCTAAGCAAAATTTACAATTATTAAATAAAAATTCCATTCTTTTTGGTGAGGCTTTACAAACTGTAAATATATTAAAAGATATAGTTTGGGATGCTAAAAATGAAAATTCAATTTATATCCCAGAAAGTTTATTAAGAAAACATGGTCTTGATCATTCAAACTTTTTGCTTCCAGAAAAAGAACAGCAATCTTTTTCTGCTATAAATGAAATGCTAATTCTTGCTAATGATGATGTTAATTACTCTTTAGATTATGTTCGAAAGTTACCATTAGCTAATTTTCGAATAAGGTTTTTTTGTATTTTTCCTTTGCTTTTAGCTATTGCTACATTGCGCGAAATTCGTAAATCAGAGAATATTATTTTTTCTGGAAAGAATATTAAAGTTTCGAGGAAGCAAGTTATATTTATAAAATACTATTCAATTCTCGCTTCCCTTTTCAATTTTTTATTGGCTGAAAATGTCGTAAATAAAATTTATTTTTTAAAGTAACAGATTTTTCCTTGACATGTAAATGAAAAGTTAATAATATCTTTTTATCCTGTAAAATAAAAATCCTAAAAAGTGAGAAACTTATGAAAAAAATAACTTCCTTGACCATATTTGTCTCAATCTGTTCAATATTTTTTTCTTCATTAGCACAGGCTCAATATTTTAAACCTTCAATAGATGGTTCATGGCTTTATTCTGTCAACAATAAAACAATCGTAGCTGATAGTGGCATATTTTGTAGTTGTCTTATTAAGCCTAAAATGTGTAAAAAAAAGATATATTAAGCAAAGAATAAATATTGCACTTTATTGACATGTTTCTTTGAACTCGGCTATTTTTTTTAGTATTCTTATGAATAAACTTAAACTGAGAAAAAAGATGAGTTCAAATACTTTTAGTTATTGTGAAAATCTTAAAACCAATAATTTTTCATGTATCCAAGAATTTGGAATCTTCCTTGCAATCAAAAAAAATGATTTTACAATTGTTTCTGTTTCAGAAAATATTTCATTCATTGCTAATTTAAAAGCTTTAGATTTAATTGGAAAAGATCTAACACTTTTTATTTGTGATAAGAGTAAGGAAAAAATTAACAAAATAAAGTCCAATTTAGAAGAAACTAGTGTTAATTTAAATTACTACGTTTCAGATATTTCTTTTTGTTTCTCTAAAAATTCAAAAACATTAAAAGAATGTTATTTTTATCAAAAAGATACTTTAATTATTGTAGAAGTCTTTAATGAATATAATTCAAAAGAAAATGAAATTATAACTAGTCTAGTATCAAATTTTAATAGATCATTGTCACTTCCAATTTATGAAGATGATGAGATACTAGCGCATGATATCTGCAAACTTGTTAAAAAGATTACAAATTATGATAGAGTCTATTATTGCCACTTTGGGGAAGATGAACACGGATATGTTATTGGAGAAGCAAAAAATGAGAATTGTGACTCAATTCTTCATCATCACTTTCCTGCATCTGATGTTCCATTTATAGTCAGAAACTTATATCTCAGAAATAGGATGAGAATTATCCCAAATGCCGACTATAAAGAAGTAAAAATTATTGGTGAAATTGAACAATTTAATTTAGATCTTTCATTAGTGCGTACAATTGGTAAGACCCATATTCAATATATTAAAAATATGGGTATTTCATCTTCAGCATCATTTAGTGTTACCAATGGAAATAGATTAGCTGGACTTATAGGATGCCATAATTATACACCGAAAGAAATATCTTTGTATATTATGAATAAGTTAAGTAATTTAATAGAACATATTTCTACGAAAATAGAAATTAATACTCTGAAAAAAAATAGTATTTACCGAGACGAAATTTTGAAAGAATTTATTAATCATTTTGTAAATTGTAGTTGCCATTTAGAAAATATGGATGAATCGCATTTTTTGGGATTACAAAATGCAGTAAAATTTGATTACATAGTTTTTGGAAATAAAAATAAGATTATACTATCTAAACAATTAGAAAATATAGTACCAGAAACTGAAATAAAAAAATTAATTAATGAATTAAATAAAGGAAAGATATTTATTACTAATGAAGTAAGAAAGTATAATAATTTTTTTAATGGTATAGCAAATTTTTCTGGGGTAATGCTTTTTAATGTAGAAGATAAATTTGGTGATTTTATTATGTTTGTAAGAAAGGAACAGATAGAAACTTTAAAATGGAGTGGCAATCCAAATGACTACAATGAATCTAATGGTCAAATAGGACCTAGGAAATCTTTTGAAACATGGTATCAAGAAGTTAAAAATAAAAGTGAGGTTTGGAATAAGTCAGATAAATTTTATTTTGATAAAATAAAATCTTTAATTTCTGAAGAAAGATCGAAGTATCTTTCTAATCTGGAAATAAATAATCAAAATCTCCAAGAAAAAAATAAACAGATTGAGGTTTTATTAAGTGAGGTTCATCATAGAGTCAAAAATAATTTATCTATTTTAAATGCACTATTTGATTGGAAAATTAGAGAAGCAAAAAACTCTGAAGTAACTAGCACTTTAAAGGAAATGAAAAGTAGAGTTTCTTCCATAAGTTTACTGCATGAATCACTATATCAAGAAAATAACTATGGTGTGATGGATTTAAAAAAATATATTCAAAACTTATCTATATTTACTAAAAGTATATACAAAGATACAAATAATCTTGATATTAAAATTAAAATACCAACTAATACGAAAATACCTTTACAACAATCACTTCCATTTGGTCTAATTGTTCATGAATTTATAACCAACTCTATAAAATATGCTTTCAAATCTATAGAGAAGCCACTTATTACTATAGAATGGAATGAATCTGATAAAAATGTTCTTTTTTCTTTAAGTGATAATGGTATTGGTTGTGAAGATTTATTAAAAGATGGAAGAAAATCTATCGGAATAGAATTAATAAAAATGTTAATAAAACAGTTAGATGGATTACTTGAATGGAATGGAGAAAATGGGGTTAAAATTGATATAAATTTTTCTAAAAGGAAATGTTCATGGTTGGAAATGAAACTATAGCGAAGAAAAAAATATTAATTGTGGAAGATGAAACAATACTAGCAAAAAATTTAGAAGATATTTTAACAGATTTAAATTACCAAGTTGTAGGGATTGCGGATAATTCAATGAAAGCTATAATGCAGTTTTTTATGCATAATCCAGATTTAATTCTAATGGACATTCATTTGAAAGGTCAGGATGATGGCATTAAAACAGCAGAAATAATATTAGAACAAAAATTAGTTCCAATCATATTTATAACTGCAAATCAAGATTCAGCGACATTTAATCGAGCAAAACTGAATGGCGCTTATGGATATGTTTTAAAACCTTTTCAAGAAAGAGAATTGCAGATAGTAATTGAAATTGCATTTTCTCAATTTGAGGATAAAATTAAAATATTGAAGTTAGAAAATCTTATTAGTGATGTTGAACGATTAAATGCTGTTGACACTTTTGCATCTGGTTTTATTCATGCTATTAATACGTCATTAACACAAATTTTTATGGCTTATAATACATTAAAAAATGAGCAAGTATTATCAACAAATTTAAACGTAATAACAGCTTTAAATTTAATAGATACCGCTTCTAATTCAATTAAGTCTACCGTAAAAAATTATAACCACTTGTTAGATTCTTTGGAATTAGACGCTCCTGTTAGTTTTTCAATTTTTGAAGGTTGTAAAGAGGCATTGGATATTTGTAAATATTATGCTCTTTCAAAGAAGGTGCTAATAAAAGAACTAAAAGGTTCAAAGCAAACTTATATTTATATATCAAGGTCAGTTTTATTTTTATCGCTTGTTAATGTAATCAAAACAATTTGTGATTTTATTCAAAATGATTCCGATTCATGGATTGAGATTAATTGGGAAGAAAATACTATCAAGGATGAAAGAATAATAAAAATTTCGTTTAGTGGGGAGCTATTAGATTCTGAAATGCGGAAAAATATTTTTAATCCTCTCTCAGATAGTAGTGAGAAAATAAAAATAAATAAATTTGCTTTGGTTACAACAAAAAATTTACTAGAAAAATGTCATAGTGATTTATTTTTTGGAACAGATGAAGATATAAATTGTTTTGCAATTAAGGTAAAAATTCTCCAAAAAAATTAGTTCAATGGTTAATGTATAGTGAATTATTCTTTATTATTAACTTTTAAAATTTAACATAGCTATCAATTTATATTTTTTAGATAAATTCTGTTTATTTTATAATAAATTTATTGACTACACAGTCAAAATAACTTATATATAAATTGTTCTTTAAAACAAGTCCTTCCTAATCCAGAATTCTTATATATATAAAGTAGGTGATACCATGAATATATATACAATCATCAAAGTTTCTATTGCAATTTCTGCATGTGGGATATTTATTTTAACAAATACAAGTTTACTAAAACCAATAGAAGATAAAAAGATAGAAAAATCTTCAAATGAAAAAAAAGTAATTAAATATATTGTTAGTAAAAATTCATATTTTTAGTAAATGCAGAGGAAATTGTATGAATATCAGAACATTTTTTATTTTAATTTTATTTTTTATTTCTTTGTTTTTTTACTTGCATTCTAATTAATTGAGTAAACATTAGAGGATGTTTAAAGAACAGGCGCAGTTACTGGAAAAAACCAATAGCTGCGCCACCTTCTGTTCGTGGATCAGTAAATCCAAAGTATTGTTTATTTAATTCTTTTACTTCTGCAGCTTGCAAGGAACCAAATGGTTCACTTAATTTAATTTTATGACCCATTTTTACCATTTTTTCTAATGTATCTGGGCTAGTCCCCTCTTCATAGAAAAAAATGTCCGGCCATAATTGATTATGAAATTTGGGAGTTGCAATACATGTAGCAATATTTTTATGATAATCAATATATCTGACTAGAAAATTAAAAACTTGGGAAATTATTCTGCTTCCGCCTGGAGCACCTACAACCAAAATAGGCTCAGATTTGTCGTTTAATAAAATTGTTGGACTCATTGAGCTTAAAGGTCTTTTTTGTGGAGCAATAATATTTTTCTCACCTTGCACTAACCCATATGAATTTGCACTTCCAATTTTTGCAGTAAAGTCTCCCATTTCATTATTAAGTATAAAACCAGCTCCTTTAACTACTTTTCCATTTCCAAATGAAAAGTTTAAAGTGTAAGTATTAGAAACCATATTTCCTTCGCTATCTATAATTGAAAAATGAGTAGTATTTATCTCTTCTTTTTTAGAATTTTTAGAACTTTCTATTTTGCTTGAAGGTGTATGTGTTGAGAGGTTTATTTTCTTAGCTAATAGTTTTGAATATTCTTTATTTGTTAATAAGTCTAATGGATTTTTTACAAAATTAGGATCACCAAGTTTATTATTTCTATCAAAATATGCATAACTCATTATTTCATTCATTAAATGAAAATATTTCGCACTATTTAAAGGGTATTTTTTTAAGTCAAAGTTTTCCAGGATATTTAACATTTCAATGATGGTCACTCCGCCTGAGCTAGGAGGAGGAACTGAATAAATGTTATAATTTTTATACTTTCCATGAATTGGTGTTTGTTCTTCCACATTGTAATTTGATAAGTCTTCAAGAGATATAATTCCTCCATTTGCTTTCATATCATCTACTATTTTTTTTGCTATTTCTCCTTTATAAAATCCATCACTTCCTAATTCAGAAATTATTTTCAACGTTTTTGCCAGATCATGTTGAATTAAATTATCTCCTACTTTTATAGGTTTTCCATTGTTAAAAAATATTTTTTTTGTTTCATTGCTAGTTGAAAGAAGTTTTTCTGAATCGATTAAAGATTGCGATAAAGCATGAGAAACAATAAAGCCATTTTCAGCAAGGTCAATTGCAGGTTTTATAACTTTATCTAGTGGAAGTTTTCCATATTTTTTTAAAGCATAAGTTAGACCCATAACTGTTCCAGGAACACCAGTTGATAAATAACTTTTATCTAATTTATCATTATCAATATTACCATTGGCTTTTAAAAACATGTTTTTAGTGGCTAAAAAGGGTGCTTTTTCACGATAATTAATGTTTATGGCTTTTTTTTCTTTATTTAGCCAAATCATCATAAAACCTCCCCCACCAATATTTCCAGCCTCTGGAAAAGTTACAGCTAAAGCAAATCCTACAGCTACAGCTGCATCAATTGCATTTCCTCCTTGACGAAGAATTTCTACGCCTATTTTTGAAGCCATTTCTTCTTCACTAACAACTATCCCATTTCTTCCAAAAATTGGTTTATATATTTCAGTATTTTTCTCTATATTTTGAAACTGTGTTGCGTCTATTAAGGGGAATGCATAATTAATGTTAACAGAATTAATTAATAATATTTTTAGTAAAAAATAAGATATTTTTTTCATTGTTTTTCCTTTGTATAATTTTGACTTTGAATATACTTTAGAAGTTTAAAAATTACAATTCTGATTTTATGAATAATTGTTACATAATTTTTAATTATTCAAGAAGAGATAGAAAAAGAATAAAAATAACGAATTAGTCCGATAAGTAATTAATAAATTAATGCGTTAATTGTTTTTAATTACTTAGTTTTTTTATAATTATTATTAAAATATTGATAAAATTATATTTTATATAATATATAAAACCATGATTTTATTAAATAAAAAATATAAAAAAAATCAAAAAAAATGATTGTGGAAAAATAAAAAATAACTTAGATAATACACTCTTTTTTTATTTATGAAGGAGTTTGTGTGTTTAAATTATACTTATCTGTAATAATTAGTTTTTTAATTTTTTCGTTAACTGCGAGAGCAGATGAATCCGAAAAAAAAGAATCCCAAAAAATAAATTTAGATATTTATGGATATACAGGATATAGATTGATGACTCTAAAAGATAAAGATGTTTTTGGAAGAAGTCCAAATTTATCTGGAGGTAATCTGACAGTTGGTGCATTATACACCTTTCAAACAAAAACAAAAATAAAACCTGTTGCAGGTTTAGCATTAGAAGGTGCCTACGTTACTGGTGATTATTACAACGACGGAAGGGTTGACGTTAAATATTCATATTCTACTATAACTGCAAATGGCGGCATAAAATATAATATTAACGACAGCTTTTCTGTTATTGGCTTGGCCGGAATTGGTACAAGCTTTAGAGATGAATATGAATATAAAAGAGATTTAATTATCGGTGATATTAAAACTAAAACAAGTGTTTCTAATCACTACATATATGGCGTAAATCTAATGGGATTATATAGATTTGGAAATCTCTTTAGTATGGGTGCAAATGCAACATTTAATGTTCATACAATGGAACAAAAATATGAAGCACTAAGTGCAGATCTTACTTATTATGAAAGATCATTAAACTTACTATTCATGTGGTCAATTTAAGAAAATTACATCACTTGCTTTTTGCAAACTCCCCTTTTATAAATTTTATAAAAGGGGAGTTTTTATACTGCAATGTATTTATTTTAATTATAAAAATATTGACATTTCCTGAGAATTATATAGTATAAAAAAAAATTAAAATAGAATATATTGGGGGATCTGTATGACTCAAAAAGTGATTCAACCTTACCAAAACTTGCTAATTAATGAATATAGTAATTTGCTAGAAAAAAAGAATTTAATTTCAGGATATCCAGAAAATCAAAAATTTAGCTACAAAGAATTAAATAAATTTTTTAAACTGTCAATTAATAATGTTGGAGATTCTTTTCAAGATTCGAACTATCCTTTAAATACATTAAAATATGAAGCTGAAGTTGTGAAATATTTTTCAGAACTTTATAATAAAAAAAATGACTATTGGGGATATATTACTTCAGGAGGTACTGAGGGTAATTTATTTGCAATTCATTTGGCTAGAACAAAATTTCAAAATGGAATAGTTTTGTTTAGCTCTCACAGCCACTATAGCATCATGAAAGCGGTAGCAGTTACCCGGAGTCAATTTTCTATTATTTCAGCTCAAGAAAATGGAGAAATTGATTATTTAGATTTTGAAAAAAATATTACTAAATTTAAAAAAATACCAATAATTGTAGTTTTAAATATTGGTACAACAATAACAGGAGCAATAGATAAATTAGAGATTATTAAAAATATTCTTCAAAAGCATAAGATTAAAAAATACTACATTCATTGTGATGCTGCTTTGCATGGTTTTATTTTACCTTTTTGTGAAAATCATTTAAATATAGCTTTAGATAAAATAGATAGTTTATCAATTAGTGGGCATAAATTTATTGGATCACCAATACCATGTGGGATTTTTTTAACTCATTTAGAATTAAAAAAAAGAATTGAAAAAAGTATAGATTATTTAAGAGCAAGTGACACAACTTTACTTGGATCTCGAGAGGGGATATCTTCGCTAATATTATGGGTTGCTATCCAACAAAAGTCAAAGGATGATTTTCGTAAATTAGTTAAAAATTGTCTTAAATTAGCTGAATATGCCGTTCGCAAAATGTTGAAAATTGGAATTCATGCTTGGGTTAATAAATTTTCTCCAATAGTAGTATTTCCAAGGCCAAATGATTCTTTAATTAAAAAATGGTCTATAGCCCCCTATAAAAATATAGCTCACATAATAACATTGCCACATATGACCAAAAAAAATATTGATAAAATAATTACCGATATGCAAATTGACATGAAAAAAAGGATAGTTTCGAAAAAAATAATTGTGCGATAATAATTTTGTTTACTTAACAAGGGGGTGTTAGATGAAGTTTCGTTCTGCTTTTGCAATTCTTGCTATGATTCTTTTTACCTTAGCACATCTGTCTGTTTTGGCAGCTTCAGGCAGTGGCGGTGGCGGTTCTGGCGGCGGCGGCGGTGGTAAGGGAGGTTCTGGAGGAGGCGGCGGAGGCGGCCAAGGTGGAGGAGGTAAAGGCGGATCAGGAGGAGGTTCGGGTGGTGGTCAACAAGGAGGTGGGCCTGGTAAAGCTGGAGATAAAGGCAAAGGCGCTGATGATAAAGGCAAAGGTGGCGATGATAAAGGCAAAGGAGCCGATGATAAAGGCAAAGGAGCCGATGATAAAGGCAAAGGAGCCGATGATAAAGGTGGACAAAAGTCCCAAAACCCTTCATAATTTATTTTGAATCTAGTAACCCTCGCTTCTTTAGGAGCGAGAGGATGTCAACTAATCACGCTGTGCATATTGTTTTGCACTATCTGTAAAAATAAAATAACTTTTATCAAACTCAAACGTTATTTTATTTAATTTAGAATCTATAGTTGCAAGTGTATTTAAAAGTATTGGGTAGTTTTTTTTTCCATGACCAAAAGTATCTAATTTAAAAACTGGAATTTGTACTTCTTCAGTAAACCGCTTAAGAGCAAAGTTTACTGAATCATCGTTACCTATAAATTCACCCAATACTATTGCTTTAGCATTTTTGAAAATATTAGATTGTAAGAGATGCGTGAATGCTCTGTCTAATGAGTATCCTTTTACGTTAGTTTCTTCTAGGAAAACAATTTTATCATCTGTTTTAATTTGCCACTGTGTTCCAATGCTGCTTAGTATAATTTCTAAGTTTCCACCGGTAGTTAGACCTTTTAAAATGTTTGAATTTCTTGCTAAATTATTTTCTAGCTTAATATTACTGTAGGACAATTCCCCTTTCTTACAATTGATTAATTTATCAAGCAAAATAAAATTCTTTTTATCTTTACTATTTTCTAAAAGTTCTCCTAGAGTAGAGCCGTGTATTGTAATCCAATTCCAGTTTTGATTAAAAAATAGATGAAGAAAAGTAACATCACTATATCCAATAAAGATCTTCCGATTTTTAGATTTTTCTAATTTTTTTAAAAATGGAAATAATCTTGAAGATCCATAACCCCCACGAGTTGCCCAAATAATTTTATTTTCATTATTTATTGCTTCTTTTATCTCATTAAACCTTTCAAGATCAGTGCTTGCTAAGTAAGGTATACTAGAATTGAAATTTAAATTTTTGTTGAAGTATAAAAAATTAAATTTTTTTAATTCTAGCAATTTCTCTGTTTCTAAAGGAGAAGAAGGTGATATTGCATTAACTTTTATTTTTTTTAAATTTTCAAACGCATTTTGATAGAAGTTAGTATTAAATTCATTCAATAATTTTTCAGCTGCTGTTTTTTCATTATAGTAGTTTGCATAAATATTTATATTTATAAAAAGTGATAAGCAAATTAATGATTTATTAAAACTCAACATTTTATCCCTCGACTATATTAATTATATATAGAAATTGATTGCAAAAAAAGAAATAGGTTAATAAAATTTACATATTCTATATTTTTAAGCATTAATTTATTTTTGAGTTATTTGGAGTTAAATAATGATAATATATTTCCTAATAATTTCTTTATTTTTCCTATTTATTGTTATTTATATAATAAAATATAAAAAAATAGTTTCGGAGTATTCTGTAAAATGTAATAAATTGATCGAAGAAAATTACGAGCAAACCGATGAGCTAAATTCGTTGAAAGAAAAAAATTCAGAATTAAGTAATAAATTAACAAAACAAGAAAATTTAATTTTAGAATATAAGCTAAAATTAAATTCACTAGAATCAGAAAATAACTTTTTTCAAAAGGAATTAAATAACCAAAAAGATTACTTTAATTTTATAAAAATAAATTTTAAGCATGAATTTGAGAATTTAGCAAATTCAATATTAGAACAGAAAACAAAAACTATAAATGAAATGGCAGAAAAAAATTTTAGTAATTTGCTTCATCCGTTTAAAGAAAAATTAATAAATTTTGAGAAGAGTATTGAACTAAAATATATAAATGAACTTAATGATAGAAACTCTTTGAAGTTTGAAATAGAAAGTTTAGTGAAACTAAATCAACAAATGTCTGATGAAACTAGATCGTTAACTCAAGCACTAAAAGGCGATTCAAAATTTCAAGGTGATTGGGGTGAATTTATTTTAGAAAAGACTTTAGAAATTTCTGGATTAAGAAAAGAATTTGAATACACTACCCAAACCTCTTTTACTGATTCAGAAGGGGATAAGTATAGGCCAGATGTAATTATTCATTTACCAGAAAATAAACATATCATAATAGATGCAAAAGTATCATTAAAAGCATATGAAAAATATAGATCGTCGACAGATGAAATTGAAAGAAAAAAAGCAATTGATGAACACATTTATTCAATAAAGAAACATATTATTCTTTTATCTGAAAAACCTTATACAGAGTTAAAAGAACTCAAAACACCCGAATTTGTTTTTTTATTTATCCCAATAGAAAATGCTTACTTAATTGCTATGCATTTTCAAAAAGAACTCTCTGAATTTGCTTGGTCTAGAAAGATAGCACTTGTTACAGCTACTACATTGTTAACAAGTCTTAAAACTGTAGCTTCTATTTGGAAACTTGAAAATCAAAATAAAAATGCTTTAGAAATAGCTAGAGAAGGGGGGAAACTATATGATAAATTTGTTGGTTTTATGGAAGATTTCGAAAAAATAGGAAAAACTTTTGACCTTGGACAAAGACAGTATAGTGATGCATTTAATAAACTTAAAAATGGTGGTGGTAATATTTTTAAACGGATTGAAAATTTAAAAGAACTAGGAGCTACACCAATAAAACAAATTAAACAAGAATTTATAGAATAGTATTAGGTTGGTTTTAAAACAACTACTTTAGCTCTTCTTTTTACAACCCAACTCGACTTCTCTTTACTAAAAACCGAAATAGCAGGGAGAGTTTCAGAGATAACTAAAGATTTAATTTTATCATTTTCATCAAATATACCCACTTTTTGTGAAAGTTTGATAATGCTTTGAAATTCTTCAGGAGAACAATGCTCCGTTACTTCTGCAGTTTGTAGTTCTGGAGCATATGCTTTCCAAAGACTATCTTCAATTTTAAAATTATACTTTTCTAATTTAAAATTAATTTGTGAAATTTGACTACTTACTATCTGGATATTTTTTTGCAATTTTAGACAGTGAGCTTCAGCATCTTTTAAATTCATTTTTTCATCAATAATATTAAATAAAATAGTTTGGATTTGTTTTGACAATAAATTGTTAATTAAAAAACTGCGCATAAATTCTGCAATTTCAATTATTCCTGAATTTTCTATAGTTTCAAGATTAATATTTGTGAAATTAGATTTAGCTTGAACAAGATCTTGGGAAGCATTTTGGATAAAAAATGTAGCTCTATCAAATGAATCCATTATTTTTTCATGTAGTGCTTCTTGTTTTGCAGGAAGATTCTCCATAATTTTTAAACGTTCAGTTATTACTTGAATATTATTTTGTTGAAAGCTAAGGCATTCTGCTAATTGATCTGAAAGAGTTTTAATGGAATCCATATTTCTTTGATTCATTAATATTAATTCTTGGTTTTCAGCACGCAGTGTATTTACTACTTTTTGACTTTCAAACCCAAACAACCTTTTTAAAAATGAGGACTTTTCAGTATGCTGAAAGTTTTTTGCTGAGGGAATAGGCTTTATGGCTGATTTTTGCATGGGTTTCATGTTCATTGAGACCTCCTCTTGTCGCATGCTGAGGTATTTTATACTTTATTAAAGTCGTCAGTCAAAAAAAGCTGAAGAATAATCTTTATAAACATGAAATTCATAGGAAAATTTAAAAGCATTTTAAAATTAATTTAAATTTTTCAAACTATAGTGTGGCAATACATTCTATTTCGACCATGACATCTAATGGTAATTTTGCAACTTGAACAGTAGACCTTGCAGGAGCGTGGCCTTTAAAAAGTCTTTCATAAACGCCATTCATTTTTTGAAAATCATCCATACTTTTTAAAAAAACTGTAGTTTTTATTACTTTATCTAAAGCTGAACCAGCTTGTGTTAATATTGCTTCCATATTTTTAATAACTTGTTCAGTTTGTCCTTCAATAGAATTAGCTTCTACCTTCATAGAGTTAGGATTTAAAGGTATTGAACCTGAGCAATAAACCATATTTCCTAGAACAATAGCTTGTGAATAAGGACCAATAGCTTTTGGAGCATTTTCTGTAGCGATAATTTTCATTATAAATTTCCTTAACCTATTATGTAAAATTTAAAATTCAATATCTTTTTAATTAATATGATTCTACAATCCAAAACTATT
The DNA here is from genome assembly GCF_029873255.1 of Pigmentibacter sp. JX0631. Lineage (NCBI taxonomy): Bacteria > Pseudomonadati > Bdellovibrionota > Oligoflexia > Silvanigrellales > Silvanigrellaceae > Pigmentibacter > Pigmentibacter sp. JX0631. The sequence continues at coordinate 2,334,278 of NZ_CP123622.1, forward strand.
TTCTTAATTGAAAGAATCATTCTAATTCCTTAACAAAACCATATATAAGAAAAAAAGAAGCAAGTAAAGTTTTGTTACTATCTTGATAATTGTGCTTTCTGAATAATAGAAGTTGTGCTTCTGCCAGGTAGTAAGGAAATATGCTCAACACTTCCTCCCCATTCAAGAACTTCTTTCGCTCCAATTGTGTTCTCTAAATTATAATCAGCTCCTTTAACTAAAACATCTGGTTTCAAAGTTTTAATTAATTCAAGAGGATTATCGTCTTCAAATATCACGATATAATCAATACAAGCTAACGATGCTAAAATTGTTGCACGATCATTAGCATTTTGGACGGGTCTAGAAGGACCTTTTAATTTAGAAACACTGCTATCAGAATTTAATCCTACTACTAGAAGATCTCCTCTAGCTCTTGCTTTTTGTAAGTAGTCAACATGTCCAGCATGCAAAATATCGAAACAACCATTAGTAAACACAGTTTTTTTCTGCTGTTGTTTTAATTCATTAATTAATAAAGATAAAGAATGAATTGGCATAAGTTTTTCTGGATGAATTGCTTCGTTTCTTGATTTTATTGCATCAAGAAATTCAGCAAGAGTAATTGTTGCTGTTCCTGATTTTCCACAGGCAATTCCTGCAGCTATATTGCCCAATTCAGTAGCTCTAGATAAAGGAAGTTGAGCGGCTAAACTCATAGCTAAAAAAGAAATTAAAGTATCTCCAGCACCTGAAACATCAGCTACTTGCAATGCATGTGTAGCAAAATTTAAAGTTCCTTCAATATCTTTACCTTTTGTCATAACCCCATTTTCAGATAAGCTCATAACAAGGTTTTCACACCCGCTTGCTTCTAAGTAACAATCTGCAATAGTTTCAATTTCATTTTTGAGTGATTTTGCAACAAAACCTGGTTTTAAAACTTTTAATACAGAACGACCTTCATTTAAATTAGGTTTAATGACAGTTGAACCATGGTATCTAAAAACATCTTCACTTTTTGGATCAGTAACTATTGGAACATGATATTGTTTACTTAATAGTATTAATGATTTTATCAAAGATTTTGTTAAAAAACCTTTCCCATAATCAGAAATAATTAAACAACGATTGCCACCTTGTAGTAAAAATTTTTCATAAAGTTTAACTACTCTTTCTTCTTCACTTTTTGCTAGCTCAACAAATTTTTCTTTATCAATTCGAACAATTTGTTGCGATCCAGAAGTTAATAAACTACCAGATACAACTCTTATTTTAGCTATTGTTGGGGCATCTTTTGAGATAATTATAGAATTGGTATCAATGTTGTAGTCTTCGAGAATGCCTTTTAGAATATGGGCTTCAGCATCATTTCCAACTCTTCCACACAAAAAAGCCGCTCCGCCGACGCTGGAAATATTGGCCGCAACATTTCCAGCACCTCCTGGAACGAAGCGTCTTCCTGTTTCTAAAACTACAGGTACTGGTGCTTCGGGGGAAATTCTAGATACTTTTCCCTCAATATAAGTGTCTAGAATAATGTCTCCAGCAATAAAAATTCTTGTATTTTTAAGTGCCAAAGCGTCTTCAGGAGTGGAATGTTGTTCATAACTAGCCATAGTAAAGAATTCCCCATCTTATAGGAGTCGTTTTTCTCATCTTTCCATTGAATTATCAGTTTGGTTCTTGAAACTCAAGGACTATATAAAAATTGTCTTTCGAAGGATTTTCAATATTTTCAGAAGCATATTGATGTTTTTGGTATTGTTGGAGCCAAGCTGATATTTCGGAAATAGTTAAATCACTTAATTCCTTCAAAAAAGCTTTTTCAATCAATTTATCAACATAAAGTAAATTGCCAGTTAATGGTTCGAATTTATTCACAGCTATATTAACTACTGTATTATTTTCTCGTTTGTAATGGAAATACACTTTGTATTGTTTAGGAAAGATATTTTTTCCCAACAAATTTTTTGGTAATTTTAAGCTTTCTATAGGATTAACCTGTATGATTTGCTGAGATAAGGAACTATCTAGCATTTCATTATTGTCAATTTTATTTTGCTTTTCCTTAAATTCGGGGATTGCTTTTGTTTCTATAAAAGAGCTCTTTTTTCCTTCAAAAGTATTTTTCTTGTTTTTTTGAAATTCTTGTTTATGGGGAACTTTTGAAGAATAGACAGGGGGGGCTGGTATTTCAGTTGCTTTCTTTACGAATTCTAAATGAACAATATTGTTATATGGCACAGGGGAAGGTGTAATATTTTTGATACTTTTTTTATAATATAATAAAAATAAAAATAAATGAATAATAATAGAGCAAAAAAAACATGTTAAAAATGTAAAATTATTTTCTCTAGCCTTTTTCTTCACCTTGAGTAGATCCATGATATTATTACTAATAAAATAAATAGCCTAAAAAGCTTTTGGCGAATACCCGGAAGTAAACTTATGGGGAAACCAATGTCAAAACAAGTTAAGATTATAATATTATCGATTTTGGGTGTAGTATGCGCCTGTACGGCAATCGTTATTATTTTTACGCAAAATGAAAATTTAGAACTAAACAATTCATTACCTGAGTTGGGAACGGCAATTGCTTCGCAAGATACAAAATCTTTTCCTGTTCCAGATAATATTTCATCTAATTTAAAGTATAATTCTTGGTATGTTATTAAATTAGGAAATATTCCAATCGGTGTTGCTAGTATCGGGGTAGAGAATCAGAACTCAGGTTATCCATCAAACTATATTTTACAATTTGTAAGTAGAATCGGGGCGTCTCCTTTATTGTCTGTTTTAAAAGGTGACTTTAGTCTAGAAGATAATAAAAGTTATAAATTGCAACAGTCTATTATGTCACAAACTGAAAATGGTTCTTTCAAAGAGTTGCAAAATGTTTGGCGGCAAGAACCAAAAGATTCAGCATTGAATTTGATTAAAGATTCTGGTGCTAGTCTATTAGGAATTATTCCATCTTCTATTACAAAAGGAAAAGTTAAATTACCGATGGATGAAGGAACGGCTCTATTTTATTATGCTTCAAAAGAAAAAAATACTGCTAATAGTAAAGTATTTGTTCCTTTTTTAGGTCAATTTTTTTCCCAACAAGATATTGATGCAAAATATGATGAAGATGGTTTTCTTAATACAGCTATTTTACCTTTTGAAGGGGGAGCCGAACTCGCATTTTCAAGAGTAACAAAAAGTAAGTATAATGAATATACAAAAAATGTCGCTGATACATTAATTGATTTTGGTTGGTTTTCATCATTTAATTCTATAAAAAATGAATTTGAGATATTAAAAAAATCTTTAAGTAATTGCTCAGAAAGAACATCAATATTAAAGAATAAAATGTTACATTATTTGCCGCAAAGTTCATACTTGTCTTATAGAAGAATTGTAAATATGTCACATTTTTGTTTAAGTTTAAATCGAGAAGTAACCCAAAAAGAAAATGAAAATAATTTGGTAAAGTTAAATACTATAGCAAATGCAATAAAAAATTTATTAAAAGAAAATTCACAAGAATTACCATATTTTTTGGCCTATTCTCCGGATACAAGTTTATTTTATAATGATACAATTTCATATTTATGGCCAAGAATTACTTCACTAATTACCCAAACTGCATTAAATGAATTAGAAAATAATTTTGATTTAGATAAAAACAGAAAATCATTGGTCGGTATTCAGCTAAATATTGCTAATTTACAACCTAGAGCGGTAGTTAGAGCGCAAATAAAATTAATAGATGCATCGCTTAGTTTTAAAGTTGAAACAGCAAAAATTGCTAGTATGAGTGGAACGAGTTTAACAGAAATACCAGCATCATTTAATAAACAATTTTCAGTTATTTATTTAAATGGGCAAGCATTTGCAAAAAAAATGGAAATTAACATTGACAGTATTTGCAAGCTAAACAATGGAAAAATTGGAATTGATTTAGGAGATGCACCGCAATTTGCCATAAATGCAGATACTGTTAGAGGTGTCTGGGATATCCAAACACGAGTAGAAATAGCAAGGCAGTTTGCAATAAAGTCAACAATTTCTAAAAGCTGTACTGAGGTTTATTTTAGGGTTCCTTTGAATATAGAAAAAGCAGTAATTAAAGAAATTGAACAATTTAAAAAAGAAACCCTAGGCTCTGAAAATGAATTGTTACTTTCAAATAATGTTCAAAAAAAGTTATGGATATTGCCTGGTAAATATAGATTAACAGTCACTTCTCTTGTAACAGGTGCAGTTATTTCAGCTCAAGAATTTTCTGTTGCTAGCGGATATAATACAAATGTAACTGCAAAAATAAACTAAAAATAAATTAAATTTTAATGTTCTAAATACTTTGCATAATAAATTTTTTTATTTTACTATAAAATATGCATGTATAGAGGAATTAACATGTGAATAAAATAAGCTTTTCTTATCAAAAGAAAATTTTTATTTTCTTGGTTGTAATTAACTTTACAAGTTGTGGAAGAAATGATTCTTCTGGTCAAGCTACTAATTCTCCAATTTATTCTTTACCAAATGGGGGAATCACAAATGACATTACGGAAAATAATTCTTTTTATTTTGACCCAATTTTATATGGCAAAAATGAGAATGATAATATAACTGATAGAGTTGAAGATTTAACTTTTGCTAATGATAAGTGGATAAGTGATAAAAAAAATTTTAATTACATTACTTCTGTCGGGCACATTGTTACTCTTGATAGTGAAAATGGTAAGCCTAATGCAAAAATTTTCTATATAGCTTATTCTTTAAATGACAATTCAAAAAAAAATAGACCTATAACATTTGTATTAAATGGGGGGCCAGGTCAAACACAGTTTTTATCAGCATTAAGTGCCTTTTCTCCAAAAACTATAAACAAAGAAGAAGATAAACTTGTAAACAATAAGCATTCGATTTTAGAAAAAACAGATTTGGTCTTTGTTAGTCCTGTTGGAACAGGTCTATCATCAGCCATTGCTCCCTATGTAAACAAAAACTTTTGGGGAGTAGATCATGACGCTAAAAGTATGATGGAATTTATATTACGGTTCCAAGAAAAAAATTTAAGACAAGAATCACCTATTTACTTAATGGGTGATTCTTATGGTTCTATAAGAGCTATTATTTCTGCGAAAAATTTATATACAAAATATATGAAAGTTAAAGGATTAATTCTTTTATCTCCTTTAATAAACTATTCAAATTGGTTGAATCCCGTTGGAGTGTTTCCAACTATAGCTGTAAATGCTTGGTATCACAAAAAACTTTCTCAAGAATTGATGAATAAACCTTTCAATGAATTTATGAAAGAAGTAATTGATTTTACAAAAAGTAAATATTACCCATGCCTTAATTTTTGGAGAGATAATTATAAGGATTTTATAAATTTAGTTTATAATAATCCTGATAAAGACACAGCCTTACTGCTTAAAAATTTAATTAAATCTAGTAGTTCTTATGATGAAATTGTTTTAATTTTAAAAAATGGAAATTTTTATCAAAAAAACTTAGCCGAAAAAATAGAAAAAGTAATAAATTTATTGCAACCTATGGATTGGGATTTAGCAAGTATAGCAAGTAATTATTCAAATATTTTACCGAAAATATTTAGAGATTTAACTGAGTTAAATTATAACAAAAGACCTTTTTTTGATCTACTTAATTTTCATTTAACATCGCTTTTGGCAGAAGATAATAATTCTATTAGCGCTTACGATGGTAGAAAAATAAGTAATTATAAAAGAATATCTTTTAATGATATTTTACAAGTGGATAATGATTCTGATTTTTTATTTTATCAAAATAAAATGCTTGATTTATGGAATAATTTATTAAATACTGAGTTGCATTATTATTCTGCTAGTGAATTTATAACCAAGAATGAAAATGTAGAAAAAATATGGGATTTTCATCATATAAATGCTTTTAATACTTTAAACGACAATATATTTGATTTAAATTTTTACTATGATTTTCTTAATTTAATAAATTTAAACTCAGAATTAAAAATATTTATAGCTAATGGAATTTATGATTCTGTAACACCATTTTATCAAAATGTAATTGACTTAAAAATTTTTCTTTCAGATGAAGTAATTATAAAAAATATTAAAATGATTAACTATAATAGCGGGCATTTTATTTACTTAGATCCCGTTTCGAAAGATCTTCTGCAAAATGACATTAAAGATTTTTATGATTAAATCATATTACTTAATTAGGCAAAAAAACTTGGTTGCATTTTAAGATTCTAAGATCAAGTAATCATTTATTTTTTTTAGATATCCTATTTAAATAATAAAAAATTGTGTTAAATTGAATAAATCGGAATAATTTTGCATTTAATAAAGGCATTTCTGGTGAGATTCTTTTGGTTTGAGTTATTTTATGTAGGAGAGTCCTCCATGAGTAAAAATAAAGCTTTTAATTTAAATATTAGCAAGTTTTCGTCCTTTTTTAAATTTTCAATTGCTATAGTAGGAATACTAGTTATTTTTGCAATAGTTCCAAACTCTTTTGCTATATCTATTGTTGGAGCTGCTTTTAGTTTTTTCTGGCTCTTAACAAATAATAAAAAAATAACCTATTTTGAAAAATTAAGAGAACAAAGTTTCTTTAAATTTCTAACATTGTGGACTTGTTTAGTTGTTACTGCAGGTTGTATTCATGCATATTTAAGATACGTTTCTCCTGGATACGATTTATCTTGGTTTGCTCAGACAATTACTAATGCAACTATCGGGGACGGATTAAGAGTAACATCTGAAAGAGAAATAACTCACTTGGTGCAACACTGGGAACCAATTCTATTTACAGCAACTCCTTTAACTCTTCTTTTTAATGGTTCTATTTCCATTGTGCTTTGGCAGGGTTTAGCTTATATTGGTGGATCTATAGCTGCTTGGAAAATATCAAAATTTCTTTTTAATGATAGTAATCTAAAGTCCTTGAAATACCTTACTACAATTCTATTTTTGTTGGCCTGGTTAAATGTTAATCCCCTAATGTTTGATGCTCATCCACCGGTTTTTGGAACATTACTTATAATTCCTTGGATTTTTTATTGTATTATTACGAAAAAAAGTCCTTTTATTATTATTCTTCTTTCATTAATTTTAATGCAATGTGGCGAAATATTTTTTGCAATTGCTCCTGTTTTTATTATTTACTGTTTAATTCAAAATAAAGTTACTAAATTAAAAATAATGTTATCTTTAATTATCTTTTTTTCTGGATTTCTATTAGTAGGTGCATATCAGAGATATTTTGGACCATTTATAACAGGAGATCCTTTTTTTCCTTTTCAAAACCGATATTCTTCAATAGGTGGAGATGGTATTGGAATTTTAAAAACTTTTTTTACTGACCCTTTGCAAGTTATTTCAAAAATATTTACAATTAACAAACTAAAAACAATCTTAAAAATATTTATTTATTGTGGGCCGTTTGTTTTTTTTGCATTACTTTCACATAAATATAGAGTTATTGCAGTTTGTTTAATATTTGCGTGTTTACCCTATTTTATTCAAGCTGGTCTTTCTCCCAGTATGGAAACTAATGTGCATTATGTGTCTTCAATAGGTACCATATGGTGGTTACTTTCTGTCATAGGGATTTATTATCTTTTATATGAAACAAAAAGTAATAGTAAACTTCTTCCATTTAAAAAACTAATTTTTAATGAACAAAAACTTTTCCCTTTTTTTCTTATTTTATTTTTTCTTAATACTTCTGAATGGAGAAAAAGTTTACTTTATCCTTTTAGAGCCATTGTGGATAGAGATAATGTAAATAGTGAAGTAAGAAAGTATCTTACAAATATTCCAAGAGAAAAGGGAGTTATTTTTGTCGGATCAGAGTGGCTTTGTCCTCTGTCTGCTGATTATAGAAAATGGCTTTTGTGTGAAGGGATTGCAAATAAATTATTTCCAAAAATGCCGTTAGATGTTGTTGTTGCAAATAAACCAGATTTAATAAATTTTTATAATAATTTAGAACCTTCATTGAAAAATAGTATTATTGGAAATACTATACTAGCTTTAAATAATGATAACCCAGAGATTGTTGGATGGAAAAAAGTGGGAGAATATGCACAAAATTCAGAACCAAATACTAGTAAATTCAAAAATATTTTACATTTTACTATTTGGGAAAAGATAGATTCTATTGATAAGTAATACAATTTTTTTATAAAGTTTTTAGAAATATTCTCAATTTGATTAAATTTTTTTGCATTAAATTAAAGATTTAAAAAAAGGAGTTGAAGTTGAGTAAAAAGTTTGGAATTAGTAAATAAATCACTTAGTTGATTATTTGCTTTATTTTTGATCTTATTATCAATAATAATTTAAAAGGAGAATAAATGACTTTTGTTTCAATTGTTGTCCCATGCTATAATGAGGAATTGGTAATCAGGCATACCCATCAAAAAATATTAGAAACTATGTTAAAATTAGAGCATGAAAAAAAAGTTTCTTTTGAAATTGTATATGTTAATGATGGAAGTTCTGATAGTACTTTAACAATGTTACAAAATATTTATCAAGAGTCTTTAAACTCTCTAAATAAAGAAAATAAAGTGGTTATTATTTCTCTTGCGAAAAATTTTGGACACCAAGTAGCTCTTACCGCAGGGTTAAATTATGCAAAAGGAGCAGCTATTATTTCTATTGATGCTGATTTGCAAGATCCTCCAGAAATTATGGAAAAAATGTTAAATTATTTGGAACAAGGATTTGATGTAGTTTATGGGGTCAGAATCTCAAGAGAAGGAGAAACTTGGTTCAAACTCATTACAGCAAAATTATTTTATATTTTATTAAAAAAAATTACTAACTGTGACATACCTTTAAACTCTGGTGATTTTCGTCTTTTAAGTAGAAGAGCTGTTGATGTTTTTAATTCATTGCAAGAGAGAAATCGTTTTATCAGAGGATTGATTCCATGGATTGGATTAAAACAAACACCTATTTATTATGAGAGACATCCAAGATTTGCTGGGACAACAAAATATCCATTAAGAAAAATGATTAAGTTAGCGTTTGATGGATTTATTGGTTTTAGTCATTTTCCAATAAAATTTTCTTTTTACTTGGGATCAGTAACTGCTATTTTTTCTTTTTTATATGGAATTTATATTTTGCTTTATTCATATTTTAATGAATATGCTATCCGTGGATGGAAAAGTATAATGGTTACAATTTTATTTATAGGAGGAGTGCAATTAATTTCTATAGGTATATTAGGTGAATATATTGCCAGAATATACGATGAAGTAAAGAAAAGACCCCTTTTTATTATAGATGACAAAAATAGTAGATTTTAGAAAAAAATTTAAAGTGAATTTTTAAGAATACTACTAACCAACCAAGTTTCTTCTTCAAGACTTCTGCATTGAAGTCTATGGCAAGCAATTGTTTTATTTAATTTAGGACAAATTTCGACTAAAAATCCACAAAACCAAAGATCTTTTTCTGCCACTTCATAGGGTAACTTGAGTTGTGGATTAGTAAATTTACTTATAACTCTGCTTTTTTCCATTCCTATGACGCTGTCGTAAGGGCCTGTCATTCCAACATCGGTCAAAAAAGCTGTTCCATTTTCAGTAATTCTTTCATCACTTGTTGGCGTGTGTGTGTGAGTACCTATCAATGCTGCTAAAATACCATCATAATACCAAGCTATTGCTTGTTTTTCTGAGCTTGCTTCAGCATGAATATCCGCGATGACAATATGTGAACCAGAATTTACCTTATCTTGAAAATTATCTTTTTCATGTTTTAGAAATTCAAAAGGATCTTTATATTCTTCTTTCATAGCGAAATTACCCATTAAATTAATAATGTTTAAGGTTTTATTTCGCTTCTCAAGAAAAAACTGAGGTACTTTGTCGATATCACTTATTCCAATTAAATTTTGCGGTAGAATAAGATCATGATGTTTTTTTCTAAGAATATGTACATCAGATTTATCTTTCCAATGGTTTCCCATAGTAAAGGCATCTACGCCTGCAAGTTTCATTTCATCATATATTTTATGTGTTATTCCAAAACCACCAGCTAAATTTTCGCCATTAATAGTTATAAAATCTAATTGAATTGCTTGTTTTATTTCAGGCAATATTTTTTTTACTATCCTTCTCCCGCCTCGGCCTAGGACATCTCCAAGCATAAGGATTTTTATGCTTTGCTCTTGAGTCTTGGTTAAGTTAACTAAAGAAGGATAGAAGTTTTCGTGCGAAAAATGATTTACTATTATTTTACTTTGCAAGATGTGTTGCCCGCTGCTCTCTAATCATTGTTACTTTAATATTACTTGCTTGGTGAAGATCATTGCGTAGCTTTTTAGCGACACTTTTAGCTAATAAAGTTACTGCTTCATCATCCATAACAGTAGGAGAGACCATTGCTCTCACTTCCCGGCCAGACTTAATCACAAAAGCCTGTTCAACGCCATCAAATTCTTCAACGGTGGTTTCCATATCTTTTAAGCGATCGATAGCTTTTTCTAAAAACTCTTTCCGTGCACCTGGTCTAAAATTACTCAACATATTTGCTGTTTGAACTATGATGGTTATTGGATTTACACCATGTAAACTTTCACTGTGGTGTTTAGCTGCGGCTTCAATAACTTCTTGTGATTCTCCATATTTTTGCAAAAATAAAGCACCTACATGGGAATGACTGCCTTCTGCCTCTTCATCTAGACTTTTGCCAATGTCATGTAATAAAGCTGCTCTTTTTGCCAAGCGGACATTTAAATCGAGTTCTGCAGCAATAATGCCTGCTATTTGAGCTGTTTCAATAGAATGTTGGAGAACAGATTGTCCACCTGTTGATAGATATTTTAATTTTCCAAGCGCTTGTATTACTTCAGGATGTAATCCTGTAATCCCGCAATCAAAAGAGGAACGTTCACCAGCTTCACGAATCATTTGTTCGAATTCACTGCGAGTTTTTTGCACTACTTCTTCAATTCTTGCTGGATGGATACGCCCATCAGCAACTAAACGTTCGATAGCTGTTTTTGCAATTTCTCTTCTGATGGGATTAAAACAAGAAATGATAACTGCTTCAGGAGTATCATCGATGATAAGATCTACTCCAGTAGCCTGCTCTATTGTTCTGATATTCCTGCCTTCGCGGCCAATTATTCTTCCTTTCATATCATCAGTGGGTAAGCTTATTACTGATACAGTTGAGTCAGTTACAAACTCGTTAGCGATTCTTTGAATGGAAGTTGCTATGATTCCTCTGGCTCTCTCTTCAGCAATTTTTCGTGCTTCATCTTCTGCAGCACGAATTTCAGAACTAGCTGATTTTCGCACTTCGACTTCTATAGTTCTTTTTAATTGCTCACGCGCTTCTTCAAGCGATAATCTAGCAACGGACTCTAGTTTGTGTTTACTATCTTCTAAATTTTCTTCAGCTTTTTTTAATGCTACAGTGACTTTTTGTTCTTCAGTTTCTAGTAATTCATATTTTTGTTTTAAGTCTTTTTCTTTTTGGTCAAGCTGTTGTGCTTTTTTATCTAGGGTTTCTTCGCGTTTTTGAATGCGGGCTTCAATTTTTTTAATTTCAAGGTTTTTTTCACGCTGAATGCGCTCAAAGTCTCTTCCTTCGTTAATAGCAACATCTTTGGCTTCTTTTAAAGCCTTTTTTACAAGTTCTTCAGCTTGTTGTCTGGCTTCAGACAATCTTTTCTCAGCTTCTTCATGTTTTATCTTCAGTTCTCGCGCTAAAGCACGCATATTCATGGTATGCACACCTAAAAACGCAAGGGCTGCCACAGCTAGACCGATAGCTATGATCAATACATATTCCCAAGCACCCATTTTTAATTAACTCCAATTATCAATTAATTTGTTTTTCAAAACCCATCCCAAGTCCTTTTAAGGGCATAGATAGGAATTTACAGTTTTTGACCTTAGAACATCGTATAGATTTTTACCAGTAATAGGAATAATGTGAAACAGACTATTATTAAAAATAAATCTACTGAATTCAGTCTCCCAAGGGGGTCGAAAGCTTCCGTCAATCTCATGGCATTTACTAAATGCTTAAGTTTTAAACAATGTTGAAAGGAGAAGAAAAAGGAAAATATTTTTTTTAAAAATAAATTTCACTTGCTCAAACAATGAAAGAAATAATTTTACAATTAATTAAGATGATAAATTAATGATGAGTTTGAAAGAAATATTTGTTTAGCATATCTTGCATTTTCCTTTCTGTTAATTTACTAAGCTATTGTTTTATTTTTATTAATAAAAACTTTTATAAAAAAGAAGTTTTTTTACTACAACTTTATATTTAATTATTTGCGAATATTTAAGGCGAATTGGTGAAAAGTAGGAATAAGAGGTCTTTGAAAGAAAAAAGAGGAGTAGTAACTTGCTATAATTGTTTAGCTAATATTCCAACAAAAATAAGTACAAAAACTAAAAAATTAAAATGTGCCAAATGTATATCTAAAAATATTGTAAATAACAATTTAACTTTGGAAAACTCAGAAACGGTTTCTAATAGTCAAATTTCTAGATCTAAAGAAGATGAAATGAAAAATTCTGTTAAAGAACAACTAGAAAATGAAAGAAAAATTTCAATCAAAGAACAATTAATTCCTTTGGGAAGTTTAGTTACTATTAAAGATCATAAATGGGAAGTTTTAGGATATTTAGAAGTAGCTGAAAAGTTTGATGGTGAAGAGGACGTTTGGTGTGAATATTTACTAGAGAATAAAAGTTTAGGGTATCGTTGGCTAACTGAGTTTGATGGGCATTGGAATTTTATTTCTCCTTGTGAAAAGAAAGACATTAAGTTAATCCCTAATACTAAAAAATATTCTTTAAATAAAGTTCCAGTATATTTTGAAAGAGAATATCAACTTTTTCATATAGGAAAAGGGGTTATTAAATTTATCAATGGCAATTTTTTTTGGCCAGTTAAAATTGGTGATACTTTTGATTTTGAAGACTTCATATCACCTCCTTATGTTCTTACATGTGAAATAAATGGTAACGAAAAAAATTGGTTGCATGGTGAATATCTAAATAAAAAAGAAGTAAAAAAAATTTTACCTGCAAAAAAAATTTTACCTGCAAAAAAAATTCCTTATAGATTTGGTGTTTATCTTAACCAAGTAAATAAATATAGAGAAATAAGGAAAAAGTTAAAAAAGTTATGGTTTTTATTTTTAATTATTGTTACTTTTTTTCAGTTTTACTTTGTTTTGACAGCAAAAAATAAATTAATATTCGAACAATCTTTTGTGCATTTACCTAGGGTTAATGAAAAATCACAAATTTCTAAACAATTTGAACTAACAGATGGCGATAAAAATTTAGAACTTAAGTTAACCGCATATGTCAATGATAATTTTTTTGATATGAATGGGAAAATAATAAATGAAGAAAATGGTAAAATTTATAATTTTTATGATAGTATTTATTACAGTTCAGAAGAAGATTCTGGATCGCAAATTAATACATTAAATTTTTCATCTATTCCTAATGGAAAATATCGTTTCATATTAGAAGGCTCAACCGATGCTTTAACTGATATACCATGTAAAATAATGCTGTTAAGAGATGTCACAAATTGGTCAAATTATATATTGTCTATTATTTTTCTATCAATAATACCTTTAATTTTTCTTATATTAGAATTAAGATATGAAGAAAAAAGATGGAAAAATAGTAATTTTATCCCATAATTAGAGGAATAAAATGATAAAATATATTTACATAATATCGTCAATTTTTGTCTGCGGAAATTTTTTTCAAATATCTAATAAAGGAGAGATATTAATTAATACTTTATTACCATTGATTTATAATCCAACAAATTTTGGCAGTAGCGATCACCATCATAAATAAAGGTTTTAAAATGGAAACTATATTAGATTATATAAATTTGAAATATATTATTTCAGCAGTTGTTTTTTCACTTTTAGGTGTTATTATTTTAGCAATAGCATTTTATATTTTTGATAAATTAACACCAGGCAACTTATGGCATGAAATTGTGGTTAATAAAAATATTGCACTTGCCATTACAACGGCAGCTATGACTCTTGCAATTGCACAAATTATAGCATCAGCAATACATGGATAGTAAATAAAAATGATCTATGTATTGCTTTTTTCTGTATTTATTATTTCTACCTGTGGTCTTATTTATGAACTTATTGCAGGAGCTTTAGCCAGTTACTTGCTTGGAGACTCTATTACTCAGTTTTCAACTGTAATAGGTTCTTTTTTATTTTCAATGGGAATTGGTGCTTACTTATCAAAGCATGTTAATAAAAATTTAATATATACTTTTATCCTAGTTGAATTAATAATTGGAATGGTTGGAGGATTTTCTGCAACTATTTTATTTATTGCATTTGAGTATATCGTTCATTTTAGAATTTTACTTTACTTAATAGTAGGTATAATTGGTACATTTGTTGGGTTTGAAATTCCAATTTTAATGCGTATTTTACAAAATAACTTTGCCTTTAAAGATCTTGTAGCAAAGGTGTTTACCTTTGATTATGTTGGTGCATTAATAGCTTCTATTTTATTCCCACTTTTTTTAGTACCACATTTAGGTCTTATAAAAACAGCTCTTGTGTTTGGTATTATCAATGTTTTAATTGCAATTTGGGCCATCTTCATATTTAAAAATAAAATTTCCAATATAAGGACTTTGCAAGGAACAGCATTTTGTGTTTTAAGTATTTTAATAGTTGGAATTATTTTTTCTGATAAGCTAGTAGAAATTAGTGAAAAAGGAAACTATCAGGATAAAATTATATATTCAAAATCTTCAAAATATCAAAAAATTGTGTTAACAAAATCTACAAATGAATTTAAACTATATTTAAATCGCAATTTGCAGTTTAACTCGAAAGATGAATATAGATACCATGAATCACTAGTGCATATTGGACTTTCTAGTATAAACAATCCTAAAAATGTTCTTATTTTGGGAGGTGGTGATGGATTAGCTGTAAGAGAAATACTAAAGTATAATTCAATTGAAAAAATAACTTTAGTTGAATTAGATAGTGAAATTACAGAAATGTTTTCTAAAAACAATTTATTAACAAAGATTAATTCAAGATCTCTCCTTTCTGAAAAAGTGAATATTATAAATGCTGATGCTTTCGTATGGCTAAAAGAAAATAAAAAAAAATTTGATTTTATAGTAGTAGATTTCCCAGATCCAAGTAATTTTTCAATTGGAAAATTATACACAAATTCATTTTATAGATTACTTTATAATGCTATAGAAAATAATGGATTAGCTGTAATCCAAAGTACGTCACCTTATGTGGCTAAAAAAAGTTTTTGGTGTGTGAATAATACTTTAAGATCCGTTGGTTTTCTAACTTATCCATATCATGTTTATATCCCTTCATTCGGTGATTGGGGTTATATTTTAGTTGCAAAAAACAATTTTCAAGTCCTAAATCAATTTCCTAAAGATCTAAAATTTATTAACTATGAATTAGCAAAAACATTTTTTCATTTTCCGCAAGATAGCAAAGTTGAAGTAAATGAAATAAATAAATTAAATAACCAAATTTTAGTAAGATATTTTGAACAAGAATGGTCTGATTATGTCCAGTAACATTTCCTCTAGAAGAAAATTTATAAAAAAAATTGCCTTGGCTTCTGTTTTAACCGCTTCTAGCGGATATGCTTTGCGAAAAATTACGGCTCAAAAAAAAGAATTATCTATAACTGGTTCTATATTAGGAGCTAATGCAAAAATAGGCCATAAAGTAAATACAGAAATTAAAGATATTAAATTTTCAGCAGTCGAAAAAATAAGTACACTAATAATTGGTGGTGGAGTAGCAGGATTATCTGCTGGCTGGTGGTTAAAAAAAAATAATTACAAAGATTTTAAAATTTTAGAAATGAATGCAGAAGTTGGCGGTAATTCTTTTTATTCTGAAAATAATATTTCGAAATATCCTTGGGGTGCGCATTATTTAGTCATGCCAACAAATGAATCTATTTATCTAAAAATTTTATTAGAAGAAATGCGAGTTATTAAAGGGTATAAAAATTCTTTACCAATTTATGATGAATTTTCTTTATGCGCCGACCCACAGGAAAGATTGTTTTTCCAAGGAGAGTGGCAAGAAGGATTGTTACCTTATAAGGGTGTATCAGAATTAGATAAACAACAATATAAAGAATTTTTTACTCTAATAGAAAGATTAAAAAACCAAAAAGGAGCTGACAATAAACCGCTGTTTGCTATCCCAATAGATTATAGTTCCCAAGATAATGAATATTTAAATTTAGATCATATTTCCATGGCAGAATTTATGCACCAAAAAGGCTGGAATTCAAAAACATTAACTTGGTACATTAATTACTGCTGTCGGGACGATTTTGGAATGGGATATGAAAAAGTTTCTGCTTGGGCAGGGTTACATTACTTTGCTGCACGTAATGGGAGAGCTGCGAATGCAGAAGCAAATACAGTGCTTACTTGGCCTGAAGGTAATGGATTTTTGGTTAATTATCTTAAAAAGTATTCAACAGAAAGTATTGTAAACAATTGTTTTGTTACTTCTATCGAAAATTTTAAAGATTTTTGTAATGTTAATGTTTTTAATACGAAAGATAATACTTATATTCAATATCAAGCAAAGCAAGTAATATTTTGTGCGCCAAGATTTATTGCAAATAAAGTGATAAAAAATTATGAAAAAATGAATTTACCTGAAACCTCATCTTGGCTAATAGCAAATATAACTTTGCAGAATGTTCCAGCATCACTATCAACATCAATGGCTTGGGATAACGTCAGTTACTATAGCAATTCTTTAGGATATATTGTTGCAAATCATCAAAGTTTAAAAATTCCTAAAAATGATCTTGTGTTAACTTATTATTTACCACTCGACATTCTATCAGCGAAAGAAGAAAGAATGCTTGCTTTAAAACGCAACTATAATGACTGGCTTAATATTCTTTTATCAGATTTAAATAAAATGCATTCTGAAATTAAAAATTCCATTAAAAATGTTGATTTTTGGATTTGGGGGCATGGTATGGCAGCACCAGGGATTGGTTTTCTCTGGAGTGAGAAACGGAAAAAACTAATGGAACCATTTGGAAATATTGATTTTGCTCACTCTGAAATGAGTGGCATTTCATTATTTGAAGAAGCTCAATATAGAGGAATTGAAGCAGCTAAAAAAGTTTTACTTCGGGGATGAAGGAAAGGTGGGAGAAAGGTATGGTATTAGATATGATTAAATTATTAATTGATTTTGGAAATAGCCTTTAAAGCATGTTCTAAAAATAAATATTTTTTTACTAGACTTTAGTTACTTTTTTTATCACCATTTACTCAATAAATATCTATAAATTTTTAAAAATTATTCATTTTTTAATAAAATTGTAAGTTAAATTTATTTGACATTTTGTTTAGAAAAATAGTAATAGTTAAATGTAGATAATATTTTTAATTGTTTTTTATTAATAAAATATTTTTATAATATAGGAAGTTAAAATAAATTATAATTCTAATTGCAAAAGAAATTAGCATAAGAAATACTAGATAAGGAAAAGTCTTTTGAAAGCATATGAGATTAATAATTTTGGTGATGAAAATGTTTTTCAAAAAGTTGATATTGATATCCCCAAAATAAAAGATTATGAAGTTTTAGTTAAAGTTATAGCTACAAGTGTTAATCCAATTGATTATAAATTGCGTAGAGGTGATGCTCCAAATTTTGTAAAATTTCCAGCAATTTTACATGTCGACTTTTCAGGTGAAATTGTTGAAATTGGTACAAATGTAAGAAAAAATTTTCCTGAATATAAAATAGGTTTAAAAGTATATGGGTTAGCCGGAGGTATTTTAAATAAATCTGGAGCATTAGCTGAATATATAGCTGTTAATATTTTTCAAATTGATTTAGTACCAGAAAATATTAGTAGTATTCAAATCGCATCTGTGCCATTAGCTGCTTTAACAGCTTGGGAATGTATTTTAGATCGAATTAAATTGAAAAGAAATTCTAAAATATTAATTCATGGGGGTGCCGGAAGTGTAGGAAATTTTGCCATCCAATTTGCAAAAATGAAAAATGCTGTAGTTTACACAACTGTTAGTAGTAATGAAAAGTTAGAAATTGCTAAAAGAGCGGGTGCAGATTTTGTAATAAATTACAAGTTAAATTCTAAAGAAGAATATGTAAGAGAATATACAGATAATAATGGATTTGACTTTGTAATTGATACAGTTGGGCAAGAAAACTTTTATTCTGCAGTATACTGTACAAAATTCAAGGGACATATAGTATCAACTCTAGCTAGAAATTCATTTGATTTATTGGAATCATCATCTAAAGGATTAAACATTCATCTAGTAAATGTAATGATACCATTAATTAAAAATTTAAATTTAATTCAGCAAAACAATAATTTAAAAAAAATATCAAATTACTTAAAAAATAAAAAATTATTGCTTAATATAGACAAAAAAGTTTTTAATTTTAGTGAAGTTAGTCTTGCTCATAAATATGCAGAAAGTGGTAGTTCATTAGGAAAAGTTTGTATTAAATTTTGAATTATGAATTCAGGAAAATTATTGCATAGCAAAAAATATTAGTATTTATTAATTTTTTTTGTTATTTTAAATTTATGAAGATTAATTTTAATTTTTCGCTTGAAAAATGCACAGATAAATCAATTAACCTCTCTCTCAAATTTACTACTATGTGGAGTAGGTAGTTCGGAACTTTTGTGTGAGTGAGAGTAATATTTAATAAAGCGATGTCCAAGGGTATCAAAGAAAACAGCCCCTTTATATCCTAAAGCAGTTAATTCTTTTTCTAATTTTGCATCACTCATCTGACAATTAGCAAAGTAGAAATATTTTTCATCAAATATATCAGCTTTCAGCATGATAAATCTTTGTGCAAGAAGCATAGAGTTAATTATGATTGGATTTCTAGTATTAATTGCATTACCCAAATTTTGGGACATGTAGTCAGAAAAAACAGAATCCTCGGTTGGTAAATTTTTTGAATGTTTTTCATTCAGATAGTAATTATATACCTTATTTCTTTTTTGATATCTTTCAAGCATATCAAATAAAACAATATCAAAAAATAAAGCACCTTTGTTTCCTAAGATGGCGGAACATTCAGGTCTAACTGACATCTTTGCAGCTGAAAAATAATATGAATCATGGGATTGTGTATATATTGATGGTGTTGTTGAAAGATTAAGCTTTTGATTGGCAAAACTCGATGCAACTCTTCCGTGTTCAAGATTTGATAGAGCAAAGTATTCTTCATAAACAGAGCTATTCATATATGATTTTATAGCAATATATTTAGCGCCAAATTCAGGAATTTCACTTAAAGTTGAAATTTTTTCCGTAATTCTAGTATTCGTATCAACATATAAGCCACCATATAAAAGTAAAGCAATTAACCTTAATGCGTCGGTACTATAGGCGGTTTTCTTAAAGTAACCACTATTTTCACCATAAATCATTTGAATGATTTCATTTCGTTTGTTTATACTGAGATAGCTACAACTAGGCGTATTTTTAAATTCATTTAATAGATCACTTACGCTCTTTACAGTGAACTTAATGGGTGGAATAGTATTTTCTGACAGTATTTTTAGTGATCTATTTGTTATTTCAATTTTTTCTGCATCAACCCAAAATATTCCTTCTGCATTTAATTTTTTTAAATTAGATAAAAAGTAAAGTTGAATTTTTTTTGGTATTTCTTTGCCTAAATAAAACGTATGAACTAGTTTTTTGTTTAAAGAAACACCAGTAATATTTTTGAGATGTATAATATTATTATTTATTGTTCTTGCGGGATAAGATGTTTTACTTGCAAAACCAAGTGAACGACAGGTGGGGCAAATGTCACATGTATAAGAAATATTATTTTGAATAAATTCACTTTTCTTGTTGCAAATAATGCAATTAGTTTCAAAATACTTATGAGGATTTAAAATAGTTTTCTTTTTAAATAGACGCATCCTTGCTCTCCTATACTATTCTATAAATATTTAATGTTGCATATCATTTTGTCTGATATACTTCTTTTAAATATTTGGATTACATTAATTTATAAATTTTAATTGCACAACAACATTTTTTTATATTTTATAATTATCTTAAAAATTAGTTATTTAATTATTTTAAATTAACAATTGAGTAAATGTAAAACAATTAATTAAAAAACAAATTGGAAGGTTAAAAAATTAAGCAATGATTGGTTAATAGCGACTATAAAAATCAATAATATCAATATGTTAAAAATTGTATTTTAATAAAGTTCATGAAAAAAAAGATTATTTTTTTTTTATTCAATCCGAAAAGACCGGAGAAGCCTTTATAGCGTTGAAATGTAAAGGATGGTGATAAAGTATGAAAGAACCTACTCCTTCAATTTTAAAAATTTTTTTATCAGTTAGTATTGCTTTCTTATTTTCGTGTAGTAATTCAAAGAAAGAAAATACTGGTAATGGTAATAGTAAAGCTAAATTTAGAATTTGTACATTTGAGAATTCAAAATACAATCAAGGTTTGCCAAATCCATTTTGTACAGATCTAAATAACAATTCATTAAATCCTTTAGGAAAGTATGAATGGCATTTAAAAAATACAGGTCGTAATGTTTTTTCTTCGCAAAATCCTTCTGCTAACGAAGATATAAATGTTTATGATGTTCTTAATACTTCTTGTTTAAGTGGAAAGAATATTCCTGTTGCCATTGTCGATTCTGGTTTAGAGATGTTACATCCTTCCTTACTACCTAACGTAAATAATTCTGGTAAAGTTCAATCTATTAATTTTTTAGCTAATGAAATAAATAATCAATGCATTAATGATCCTACACCCGATTCAAGCGTAACAACAGATCATGGTACCATGGTTGCTGGAATTGTTGGGATGAGAAGTAATCTAGGATATGGTGGTAGTGGCGTCGCTCCACTTGTTTTACTTTCCGGATATAATTTAACAAGCAGTGCAGAAACCCAAACAATTTCCAACTTTGGAGATTCTTTAGGACAAAGCGATGAGTCGAAGAATAATTACATTTTTAATATGAGTTTTGGCTCAAAATCAGATATTCCTATTCAATTTGACTATGTATATCAATTATTAGCCGATGGAATTTTTCTTGAAGGAGTGAATTCCTTACGAAATGGGAAAGGTGCTATTTTTGTAAAATCTGCTGGAAATTCATTTAAAGATTATAGCTCTTCAGTATCATTCTTAAATTGTGCAAATGCTAATATTATTGGAATTACCTGCATTCCTGCCAATATGGATCCTGTTAATACTCTTCCTTATGTTATTGTTGTAGGAAGTAGCAATGCTTCTGGAAAGCACGCTAGTTATTCAAGTACGGGCTCAAATCTTTGGGTATCTGCTCCTGGTGGTGAGTATGGTTTAGATAAAAATTGGATAGTTAGTAAATATGATAGTACATTGCCTCCTTTTTCTATAAGTTCTACTGATGTGTTATTTTTTCCAGCAATTATTACAACAGATCTTTCTGGTAGTCATAGAGGTTACAGTTTACCTTTTTTTGGAAAATTAAATTATGATAAAGCTATTTTTATTAAAAATTCATTTAATGCTGGTTTAGCATTAGATGATGACGGAAAAATACTGAATTCTAATTACAATTATGTAGCTACAATGAATGGAACTTCTTCAGCTGCACCAATAGTTTCTGGAGTTGTTGCTTTACTATTAGAGGCAAATCCTAAATTAACATGGAGAGATGTGAAACATATTTTAGCTTCTACTGCAAAACAAATTGATCCAGGATTGTCTGCAAAAAATTCTGCAATTGGTGGCGGTGTTCTTTATACCTTTGAACAAGGTTGGGTGAAAAATGCTGCCGATTATTTTTTCTCGAATACCTATGGATTTGGGAGGGTTGATGCAGGCAGAGCGGTTGCGATGGCAAAAACCTATATCTTAGGATCGCTTGGAAAATTTATTGAAACAAATTTTTTCTCCCCTTCTATTACTTTGCCTATTAATGTTCCGTTAGGTCTCAACGGAACAGACGATCAAATTAAAATAAACGTCACAAATTTCCTTACTATTGAATCTGTTACTTTGTCGGTTTCAGGTACTAGCAATTACTTGGCGGATGTAGCTATTGAAGTTTATTCTCCTTCTGGAACGAAAAGTATCGTTTGGAATGCTGGTAATTCAGCGACAAGTAGCACTGCTAAATTTTTAAATACACATATATCTTCAAATGCGTTTTATGGTGAAAATTCCCATGGGACTTGGGTAGTAAAAATAATTTGTACTGGGATTAGAGCTACCAACGCAAAATTTAGTGATGTAAAATTAAAAATTTCTGGGCATTAAGGAAAAACTATGAAAGTATTACATTTTATTCAACTCTGGATACTGTTTATATTGATTATTGGCTGCAAAAATATTAATGGAGATTCTTCTATGCAAAATGAATCTCCTTCAATTATTCAGAAAAACTATTCTGAATCTATAAAACAGTATGAAAATGAAAATATTTCACAAGATAATAATATCTATGTTACTTATAAAAATATTGCAGCAGAAAAAAAAGCTAATTTTCAAAGTGATAAAAATGATGTGTATATAAAAAACGATCAGCTTGTCATAGATAATTTTGTAATTTATAAAAAAGAAAAAGAATCTGAAGACAGCGGTTCTGTTAAAAAAAATGATAACTTTGATGTAGTGTACAATAAAACTTCAGGTAACTTTGCAATTATTACAAACAATATTATTGTTAAAATTCAACCGAGTAAAAAATTAATTTTACCTAATTCAACAAATTATAAAATAAAAAAATCATTTAAAAAAATTGGGGTTTATATCATTCAAATACCTTCAAATATAGATATTTCAAAAGTAAAAAATGAGCTTGAAAAAGCAAATCACATAGCAGAAGGAAGTGATAGTAAAGTAATTATTGAAACTATAGAACTGGTAAAAGTAAATAAACCGGCTTAAATAAAATTACTTATAAAATACAACAAAATTTATACAATATTTTAAGCTTAGTATTAAATAAAAAACAAAATGTTAGAAGTGGACTATTCAAAACAACTGTTTTATAAAAAATTGTTTTTAAATGACAATTAAGTGGTGCGGATGGGCGGACTCGAACCGCCATGCTTGCGCACACGCCCCTCAAACGTGCGTGTCTACCAATTTCACCACATCCGCAGTGAAGGCCTTACTACATCAAGCGAGCTTAAAGGTCAACTTGTATTCCGCATTTTATTAGGAAGTCTGAATGAGAAATGGCATAATTTTTTTCTTATTTATAGTAGCAGTTTTTCTTTTTCCATATTTTTTTCCAAACTCTGCAAAATTAAATGGAACGTTCGCCTTTGTTTTAGGAATTATTTATTCCTTTTCGCTTGGAAATAAATATCTTTCCCTAACCCAATCCTGGGGAAAAAGACTTTTAAGCTGGTCAATTGTAGGCTTAGGTTTCGGGATGAATTTAATTACAGTATTAGAAGTCGGTCGAACGGGTTTAGTGTACTCTATTTTGGGAATATTATTAACAATATTATTTGGTTATGTCCTTGGAAGAACTTTAAAAATAAATCCAGAGCAGTCGTTGCTAGTTTCATTTGGAACGGCGATTTGTGGTGGTAGTGCAATTGCTGTATTATCGCAATCCATTAAAGCTTCCGGTGCAGCGATTAGTGCCTCACTAGCGGTTGTATTTTTATATAATGCTTTAGCATTGCTTATTTTCCCCCAGATTGGCTCTTACTTAAATCTTAATCAAGAACAATTTGGTTTATGGAGTGCGCTTGCTATTCATGACACAAGTTCAGTAATTGGCGCAAGTTATCAATATGGGGACAAAGCATTAGCTATTGCTACTACAGTAAAATTAGGCAGAGCTTTGTGGATAATTCCATTTGCTATTATTATTTCTTCCTTTTATAAAAAAAATTATTTCAATAAAAATTCTCTTAGGGATGAACAACAAAAAAAGAATATCCCTTGGGTAATTATAGGCTTTTTATTAGCAGCAGCTTCTGCCACATGGATACCTATCGTAAATAAATATGGATCAATTTTGAATTTAATTTCTAGCAAATTACTTGTTCTTACTTTATTTCTAATAGGAACAAATTTAACAAAAGAAGTTATTCAAAAGGTGGGATTAAAACCTTTTATCTTAGGAGGTATTTTATGGGTACTTATATCTGCGATAACTCTGCAATTGATCATTCTTGGAATTATTAGTATTTAATTAGCATTTTTTGAAGCGTTTTCTCCATCGTGAGTTTTTAAACCAAAACTCACAAAAACTTGCAAAAGTATTATTCCAGCTAAGATATATAAAGTAAAATGAAAAGCTTTTAAACCTTCAAATTTAAAGATATCTGTTTTTAAAGAGTCTAGAAATGTTAAAAGTAAAAAAGAAACAAAGCCGACAGAAATTCCAGAAGTAAATTGTCTTATAGTAATATCTAAACTGGTTGCATTGGCGGATTTGCTTTTCGGGATATCAACATAAATTAAAGGACCATTGCTGGAAAATAACAAAATATTAAAAAAACCTAATAAGAAACAGGAAATGCATATATATAAATAGCTACTAGAATGATCGATTTGTGCTATAAGTAACAAAGCAAAAGATATACCAAACGGAGCAACAAAAATAATTTTTTTAAAACCAAATTTTTTAATAAAACGTGAAGATATTCCTCGCATTGTAAATGCTCCAAGAGCCATAGGAGCTATTAATAAACCCGATTTTATAGGAGAATATTGAAATTGCAATTGAAATAATAGAGGTAATAAAAAAGAAACACCTCCAGTTGCAATATAAGAAATAAAATTTCCTAAGACCCCAATTCGATATGTTCTAATTTTAAATAACTGTAAATTTAGTATAGAATTCTCTTTATAATGAATTGCATGAAATATAAACATAATAAAAGTAATCAAGCCAATTGATAAAAGAACTTTTAATATTAAAGTTGGTAATATAGATTCCCCAATTGATTCGAGAGAAATAGCAAAACAAGATAGAGATGTTCCTATTAAAAAAAATCCTAGAAAATCTGGTTTCTTTTTTTGTGTAGATTCTTCATTTATAATATACTTTTGGGCTAAAATAAAAGTGATAATTCCAATTGGAATATTAATAAAAAAAATCCATCTCCACGTTGTATATGTAGTTATTAATCCGCCAATTAATGGCCCCAGTATTGGTCCTGTTAATGCAGGTAAAAAAATATACATTGTTGCTTTAACTAATTCTGATGGTGGAAAAACACGCACCATAATAAGTCGGGCCACTGGAGTCATCATTGCAGCACCAAACCCTTGTAGTGCCCTGAATATTGATAATTCAAGCAAAGAATTTGATAGTCCGCAAAAAATAGAGCTTATAGAAAATACGATAATGGAAGTAGAAAAAACATTTTTTGTTCCATAGTTATCTGCTGCCCACCCACTGATAGGAATAAAAATAGCTAAACTGATAAGATAACTTGTTATTGCTAATTTTAAATTTACTGGATTTGTATTAAAAGCAAGTGAAATATTTGGTATAGCTGTATTTAAAATAGTAGCATCCATCATTTCCATAAATAAAGCAGAAGCAAGAATCCAAATAATTACTTGTTTATTTAATGGAAATGACATTGTTACCTAATTTTCCTGTCAACTATTGCAGGCAATTTGGCACGAGATTCTAAAATTTTATCTTTACTAATTTGTGCAGACAAAATTCCTACTTCTTCGCCCATTCTTGCGACTATTTGTCCCCAAGGATCAATTACCATGCTGTTACCGTAATTTCTCTTTTGGTTATTATAGAAAAATCCAGTTTGATTGCAAGCTACAACATAGCATTGATTTTCAATCGCTCTTGCGCGTAATAAAATTTCCCAATGTTCTTTCCCTGTTTGCCATGTAAATGCTGCAGGGACAAAAATAATATCAAACGGAAAGTTTTTTTGATTTCTAATATTTTCTGGGAATCTTAAATCGTAACAAATAATATTTAAAGCTTTCCAATTACCTTCAGAAGTAACTAAAGTATAGTCTTCAGCCATTGAGCCATATTCGTATGAATTGCTTTCGCAGTACAGTGGTTTGCCATCAGCATCTTTTAAATTAAATAAATGTAGTTTTCTGTATATTGAAATTAATTCACCAGATTTATTATAAGTTACACATGTATTAAAAACTTTTTCCGGATTTTCAGAAATTTCTTCTGAATGACTGCCCGCTACCAAAATAATATTATTTTCTTTAGATACATCTTGAAGTTCTTTAAAAATATCTTCTTTTAATTTACTTTTTGTATATTTTCTTTGTTTTTCATCACCCATATAACTAAACATTTCTGGTAATACAATTACTTCAGAACCTTCTTGGGCAGCTATTTTTATTTGTGAAATTATATTTCTTACATTTTCTTTAACATCATTTTGTGGATTAGTTTGAATACATGAAATCAACATTTTGAGCCTCCTTTAGAAATTTATTTGTAATCTTTTTCTCTAAAAAAGGCTAGTCATATTTGGCTTCCTTAAGCCTGTGAATTAATGAAATTTATAACTTTTGCAGAATTGCTTCCACCTGTTGTAGAATTAATCTGATTTATAAAGTTTGCTAAAATACCTGAACCGGAACTACTTCCCGATGAAATACCAGCACTGCTAAAAGTCGACTGTGCTGAACTTAAGTATGAATAGATATTTGCTGCATCAGTTGTGCTCATTGCAGATGTTAAACTAGTTGAAATAGTTCCTGCTGCATTAAGGCAATTTGCTTTTATAGTAAGCATAGCTAAACTAGCATTTGCAATTGCTAACATATAATTTTGATTAGAATTTCTTTGACCTGCAGGCACTAAACTAATTGTATTTACAGCTTTTGTTACTAAACTAATATTACTTTGTGAAGCTGCTGGCATAATGGCTAAGACAGTTTGTAAATTATTTTTATAATTACCATTGGAACTTATAATTGAAACGGCCATATTTAAGATATTTATTCCTGCGGCTAGTAAGTAAGAAGTTGATAGCAATCCAATTGCTTGCTGATCGCTTGAATTTGCAGAAACATAAGGCTCTAATAAATTAATTGATGTATTATAATCACCTGAATTTATGGCGTCTTCAGCTTTTTGTTTAGTATCTCTTTGAGGTAAATCAGAAAATAAATTTCCATTATTTCCGCAACTAGTAATAACTCCACATATGAATGTTAAAAATATAATTTGCACAATGACAAGAATACTTTTTTTCATAGCAACCACCCTAAAACAATTCTTCCATAAATTCTTTGGCTAGGATATTCTCCTGCTCTTGAACCTATTTCTTCTGTGTACATTCCAGATTCTATTTTAATGATTTTTGCATTGAAAAATAATCCAAATGTTGGATAGCCTTGATTTATTCCAGCACTAATTCCAAATTGTTCTAAAAGTCTATATTCTAGACCCATATGAATTCTTTTAGCAATTACTGCATTCTGATTATTTGTTACGTCTCTTAAATCAGTGGAAATTGTAACCTTACTTTTTTTTGTTCCAAATGATGTACTAAAACCTGCATCTAATACCGTTGGTTCAGCTGTTGGTGGTGTGTTACCGTCAGGAACCCATCGATATTGCATTCCTATATTTCTACAAACAATCCCAATTTGAGTTGAATAATCTTTACTTAAAATAATCATTGTACCTAAATCGGCTCCAACTCCAGAGCCCTGATTTAAGTTATTATTTATCACTGTAGATAAAGCTCCATTTGATAATTGAGATTCAGCACTTAAAGCAGAAATGGATAAATTGAGTTCCTTTTTTTGCAGAAATTTTCCATTCATCCCAAAATAAAATCTTTCACTAAAAAAATCATGCGCAAGTGTTAAATAAACACCGCTTCTGTTTGCGGCATAAATATTAGCAGTAGGTATGCCTGTATTGGGATCAATCCCTTCATAAGCATTAGCGTTTGCTCGGTCTAAAAATCCAATTGCCAGCTTTCTAAAAACAACACCTGAATAGTTCTGAGCTGCAGCACTGAAAACTGAATTTTGATTTTCAGCTAAAACTTGTAATGCACTTTTATTTCCACCATTATAGCTATCATATAGTTGCTTTAAGTTTTGAGTTCCTTCTAATTGAGGGCTTACTGCAATTATTTCACTTAAAATACCTTTTCCTTGCGCTATCCCTGCCGGATTATAAAAGACAGCATCCATACCTTTTGCAGTTGCTATTCCTACGTCGCCTTTTCCAAGAAATTCTGCTGAACGAAATTCTCTTTGTAATTCTTGAGGATGTCCACTTGGCTGAATAAATAAAGAAATAATTACAATTAACTTAGATAGAGTCTTGAAGTATTTAATAAAATTTTTTGTTCCTATAAATCCAACCATGGATTTTCCTTAATTACAATTTTTAGTTGCAAAAAATTCGGAATAAAAAAAAGGAACTTAATCTACATAAGTTCCTAGTGAGAGAGAATAATGACAAAATAAATTACATAACTAAATTGTTTTGTTTTAATGCTTGAATACGAACTTCAAGTGGTGGATGTGTAGAAAAAATCTGCAATAAAGAAGATTTATTAGATATTTTAAAAGCAGCTATCGATTTTGGAGTTTCTTCTCCTTCTGGTAAAGGATTTTCATACACTCTTTGTAAGGCTGCTAGCGCTGCTATCATGCTAGATTTACCGGCTAACTGAGCCCCACCTAAATCGGCTTTAAACTCACGCATTCTAGAGAACCAAGCAATTACTATAGAACCTAATATGCTGAATAAAATTTCTAAGACTATAACTACAATCAAATTTACTAATGGGCGTATGTCTTCTTTCACAAATTGTGTTGTAGCAAAAGCGATAATTCTAGCAAAAAACATGACAAAGGCGTTCACAACTCCTTGAATAAGAGTCATAGTAACCATGTCACCATTAGCTATGTGTGAAATTTCATGAGCCAGTACACCTTCAACTTCTTGTTGATCCATTCTTTCTAAAAGACCTGTAGAAACAGCGACTAAGGATCTTTTTTTCGAAGGTCCTGTAGCAAAAGCATTTAATTCAGCACTTTCATAAATTCCAACTTCAGGAGTATTAGGAAGCCCTGCTTTTTGCGCCAATTTTGCAACTCTATTATAAAGATTTTTTTCAGCAGGAGTGCAATTTTCGGGATCTATCGGCTTAATACCCATAGCGAATTTTGCAACCCAACGTGAAATGGCAAGGCTGATAAAAGCTCCCCCAAAGCCCCAAATTAGACAAAAAATCATGAGTGAGGAATAATTTATTCCTCTTGCTGTCATGTAATGATTAACACCAAGTAATGAAGTGACAATAGAAATTGTCACCATGACTAAAATATTTACCATGATGAAAAGAAATATTCTTTTAAACATGCTGATATTTCCTCCTCTATAAATTCAGTTTCAAATATACTATAAAAAACTTTAAGTCGAAAGATATAAACGTTTTTCGGTCGTTTTTCTTGCAACATAAAAGGTTCTTTAATATGGTGTATTCAGAAAGTAAAATGTCAACAATTGATAAAAAAAGAAAAAAAGTACGTATTCATGATTTTCTTGAAATGAAAAAAAATGGAGTTAAAATTTCTGTAATAACCTGTTATGACGCATCTTTTGCAAGATTAATTGAATTATCCAAAATGGACATTGTCCTAGTTGGAGATAGTTTAGGGAATGTAATTCAAGGTAAAAATTCGACTTTACCAGTAACTGTAAAAGAAATGTCTTATCATATTAAATGTGTTAGAAGCGCATTGCAAACTCCTCTTTTAATTGGTGACATGCCTTTTTTATCTGCGGGAATATCTGTTAAAGATACTATGAAAAATGCTGGGCTATTTATGCAGTCTGGAGCAGAAGCTGTTAAAATAGAAGGAGCTACACCTGAGATCTGTGAACAAATAAGTCATTTAACCCGGCACGGGATTCCTGTTATGGGGCATATTGGTCTTATGCCACAAAGTGTACATGCATTAGGTGGATACAGGATTCAGGGAAAAAATGAGAGTGATAAAAAAAGACTGCTAAAGGAAGCAAAACTATTACAAAGTGCAGGCTGCTTTGCTATCGTGCTAGAGTTGATCACTCCAAATCTTGCTGAAGAATTGTCAAAAGCTTTAAAAATTCCAACTATAGGGATCGGTTCGGGAAATCATTGTGATGGCAATGTTCTTGTATTACAAGATATGCTTGGAATGAATAAGAATTTTAAACCAAAGTTTTTAAAACATTACTTGGAATTAGAAGAATCAATTGTTCATTCTTTAAATCATTACTGTAGTGAAGTAGTAAACAAATGTAGTGAAAATGAGTAATTTTACATGACTAGTGATAAAAAACTATCGATTGAAGAAATCAAAGCAAAGATTAAAGTTGTATGCATTTGTAAAGGTATTAAGCAAGGTAAAATTTGTGAAGCTATCAGTAAAGGTGCTGATACTAGAGAAAAGGTAAATATAGCTACGGGTAGCGGTAATGGAGGTTGTAAAGCGACACGCTGCGGACCTGTTATTGATAAGTTAATCGAAAATAAAGGAAAACCTATCATCGAGCCGTATAAAACAGAAATTGAAGATGATGACAACTATTATTGAAGTGCTTGATTTTAAGCGAAAAATATAACAAGTGGCAGGCCAGGAGGGACTCGAACCCCCAACAAGCTGATTTGGAATCAGCCGCTCTACCATTGGAGCTACTGACCTACTTGAGAGCTTTCCGAATATCAGTTGTAGAGTAAGAGGTCAAGCTTTGAATGTGACTTCATTCATAAATTTAATTCATCAAGTAAGGGGAAATACATGTTAAAATTGGAACATTCGGGTGTTGGAGAAATATTTTATGCCACAAGTCAATCTGCTGGATTTGATATCTGTGCAAATGAAAATCACATCATTCCGTCGGGTGAATGGAAATTAATCAAAACGGGATTGCGAATTATTGAGTCAATATCAGAACAAAAAATGAAAGTAGGGCAGCTCGAGTATCAAGTCATCCCAGAAATTCAAATTCGTCCCAGAAGTGGTTTAGCCTTAAAGCATGGAATTACTGTCTTAAATTCTCCAAGTACAATCGATGCCGATTATCGGGGTGAAATTATGGTAACTCTTATCAATCATTCAAAGTCTGATTTTTCTATCCAAGTTGGTGATAGGATTGCTCAAGGAGTTTGCGCATTAGTGCTTCAATTACCTGGAATTCATATTAAAAAAGTTGAAAGAGGAACTGGTGGATTTGGTTCTAGTGGGAAAAATTAGAGAAATATTTTTCCCAGCAAGTCTTGACTGATTAGTCAATATTGGTTAAACTTCAGCAACTTTCGGAACGATGCTAGCGGCAAGATCATTAATTCATTAAAGATTCAGGAGCCCGGCGCAATGCCAAGAAAATCCAAAAAAAAGAATAATATATCAGAATCCATTGAAACTATCCCTGTTTCTTTGGACAAAACAATTTATTTTATTCCTGAAAATGTTCCTTCTGGACAAAGAATTTTTTGTGCAGCCAAAAACATTTGTTATAATTTTGATGATGTTATTAATTGTCTTGAGCATGGAACTATTGATAAAATAGTATTTCATCCTTTAACTAGTCACTCAACAAGGCACTATATTTATCACTGGGCTAAAATTTTTAATCCAAAAATTCAAGAATTATATACCACACATTTTCCATCAAAACCGTCAGGTTCAAATCAAGTAGCGTAACAAAATTTTCTATTATTTTTATTGTAGGAAATTTTTTACCAATCAATCATCTTGCTCTTTATCCTCAAATTGTTAATATAAAAATGCATGATAAATTTTAAAGGGTTTTGAATGAGTCATTTATTTTTAAATCAAAACTATGACAGATTAAAAGTTTTTCACAGAATTAAATCATTAAAAGATTTTATTGCTTTTGAAAACAGGAAAATTATTTTTGAAGATGAAACTTTTCTGAAAATAAAAGAAAATGTTGATATTTATAAAAATAAAGAACAAGTTAGACTAAAAAAAATTGAATTACTGACAAAAATTCTAGAAAAAATTGAAATAAAAATGCGATTTAATAATTTTTAATAAACATAAAACAGGAAAAAAATGAATACAGTTTTAGTAATTAATGGACCAAATTTAGGAATTTTAGGAAAAAGACAACCTCATATTTATGGTTCTAAAACCTTGACTAATATACTTGATGAAATGAAAAATCTTGCTAAAGAAAAAAAAATTAAAATTGAAGATATTCAGAATAATGTTGAAGGTGAAATTATTAATTTTCTTAATGAAAAATTTCTTGAATATTGTACTTCTAAAAAAGAAGTAAATAAAAAAAGACTAATTGGGATAATTATTAATCCAGCTGGTTATACTCATACTAGTGTTGCACTTAGAGATGCTTTAGAAGTTTTCAAACAGGAAAATATTCCTATTTATGAAGTACATTTAAGCAATATTTTTGCTAGGGAAGATTTTCGTCATAAGTCATATATTAGTCCTATTGCAAATGGAGTGGTTTCGGGGCTAGGATCATATGGCTATATAGCTGCACTGCAAAAAATATTTGAACTGGAAGAAAATGTTTGAGCAATTGCTTAAAATAATTTCATTAGAATCATTGATCTTTGTTTTCAAAGAGAAAAATTTATTTCAAGAATTTCAATTTCACCAAGAAACACAAGCACTAAAACATGCAGAAATTTCAAAAATTTCTGACTCAGATATTTTAAGAACAATTCTTCCAATTGAATTATCAAGCAAAATGTTTGGGAGTGGTAATTTAAATTTATTAGCATTTATTTTTGCATTAAGACATAAAATTGTAGAATTAAATTCTTTATTTCATCTTTCAGCACTTAAATTATTAAGAAGTTCATCATATCTTACTTTAAAAAATGAATATGACATTATTTTTGGGAAAGAGTTTTCCTTAAATTATCACGAGTTAGAAAATTATTTACATCCAAATTTTTGGGGACAAGCGAAATCTATTCCAATAGTAGGTTTTTCTGCTGTTGGTTGTCATTTTGTTTTAAGAGATGTTACTTATTGTAGAGCTTTTGATGCTTATAGTCTTCCCTTTTGTAACTATGTCACTAGTGAATTATTTTGTGATCATCATTTGCGGGAGAAATTTTGGGGAGAACAAATTTTCAATGAGTGCTCGGTTCAAGCAAAAATTGCTCAATTTTATTTAAATATTCATAATTTTAAAGAAATTGATGAAGAATCATTAAAGAAAATATTAGATAATTTTTTCCATTACTTTGATGAATCGTTTCGGCGAAAAAAACCTTCAAGCATTAGCACAGAAAAAGTTAAAGAACTTTTAAATTTTTATAGCTTTTCAACTTTAGAAGAATTAAAAATTGTTGGAGGAGAAGAGCTGCGGAAACGATTTTTGGAAAAGGCAAAGTATTTTCATCCTGATAAAGGAGGTTCTCAAGATCGTTTCAGACAAGCAAGAGAATACTATGAAAATTTAAGAGAGCTTTTGGGCAAATGACAACACAATTCTTTAAAGTAGATCCTTTTAATTTTGTTCCGATTTTAAAAACTCCATGGGGTGGAACACAAATTTCTTTGTTAAAAAAAACTTATTTTCCAGAATTCAAGGCTAAAATTCCAGATTTTATAGGAGAGAGCTGGGAAATCTCTACAGATAAAAATTACCCTTCCCTTATTTTAATGAATGGAAGAGAAAAAATACCACTGACAGATTTATTGCAACAAAATTCTTCCATGATTTTAGGTGAAAAAATTGCAAATAAGTATGGAGCACATTCTCCGTTGCTCCTTAAGTGGCTGCATGCAAAAGATAATTTATCAGTTCAGCTGCACCCAAAAAATGGAAATCCGTTACTTAATGAAAGTGAATGTGGTAAACCTGAGAGTTGGTTGGTTTTGAATGTTGAAAAAAATGGTTATGTTTATTTAGGCTTTAAACCAGATCTTTCTAAAGAAGAAATTATTGAAAATTTATTAAAAGATGATTTAGAAAAATGTTTAAATAAATATTATCCAAAAATGTATGATTATATTTCTGTTCCCCCAGGATGCGTTCATGCTGTAGGTCCAGGAGTTTTTTTGGCAGAACCGCAATATGTTTTACCAAAGAAATCAGGTAAAACATGGAGAATTTCTGATTGGAAACGGCTTTATGATGAAAATGGTAAACTTTCAGCCTATGGGAAACCTAGAGAATTGCATGTCAAAGAATCATTAGGTGCGATTGATTGGAATCTTCCAAGAGGGAAAGAGCTAGAAAAATTATTGATTCAGCAAATGGAAAATGGGAAAATATTTTTAGGAAACACTTACAACCCTTTTTCACTCCAAATTTTTTATAACACACAAAAAAATGGTTATACTGCTATAGAAAAAGATAGTTTTACATTAGCAACTGTTTGGGCTGGCGAGGTAACATTGGAAACTAAGTATGATTCAATAACTTTGCAAGGTGGAGAAAGCCTTCTCATTTCTGCTGATGTTAAAAGTCTTTCAATTAATATGATAGAAAAATATAGAGAACAACCTAAAATTGCTTTTTTTGCATTGAATGATGAGGTTATTTAATGGCTTTTATTAATGAAGCAACAGGAGATATTCATTTTAAGGTCTTATACATTGGTAGTAAAAATGCAGGAAAAACTGCCAATATCCAAGCGTTATTTTGTGAAACCCTAGCTAATGATAATAGCTTGGAATTGAATGAAGTGATAGCTGATTTACCAAGAAATAATTTTTTTGATTTTCTTCCAATAAGCTATGGTAAAGTAGCTGAAAGAAATGCAAGAATACATCTTTACACTCTTCCTTCACATCAATTATGGCCAACTGTAAATATTAGTTTACTATTAGGTATAGATGGAATTGTAAATATTATAGATAGCAGAGTTCGTTACTTAGATAAAAATTTAACATTTTTAGTAGAAATTAAAAAAATGTTCGAATCTATACAATTAGATTTTAATCAAATTCCAATTATATATCAAATGAATCATTCAGATTCTTATGATGCTCTGCCAGTAGAAACTCTCCAAAAAAATTATAATTTAGATTCTTCTGATTGTGTCCAAGCTGTTGCAATACAGGGATTAGGAGTTATGGAAACCTTCGCGAAAATTGCAGAAAAAGTAGTCCAAAAAGTAATATAAAAATAAAAAATAAAAAAATATTTTTTTAGTTGCATCTTTTTTTGAAATGAAATAGTACGTTATTACTGTCTTGCTAAATCATTCAAAAAAGAGGAAAAAATGAATATTAATAAATTAATTTTAAGTGCTATTCTGTTACCTTCTTTCGCCTTTGCTGCAGATGAATTGCCGTTACTTTCTAAAGTAACAGAAACAGGTAAAGTAGCCGCTGGATATAATAAATCTATAGAATGTACAATATATCAAAGTAAAGTAAAGTTGAGATATACTGCGGGATTTGCAGCAGTTGTCCATGAAAAGCCAATTTCTTTTGGAGGTGGCATTAATTTCATGCTAAGTGACGCAAAAAGTGCGATACTAAAAAGAAATGTAGTGCGTACGGACTCAGAAACTATTACCTATCAGGCTTTCATGTTAAATGATTATGGAAAACAAGAAACTATAGAATTAGGGACTTCTGTAAAAGGGACATGGGCAATAGAGAATCCTTCTGTTGGAGCAAATGGCTTTCGTTATTTACTAGACAAATTATGTAAGTGAAATTAGAACTTCATCTTTTAAAAGGTGAAGTTTTTTTTTACAATATTAAAAAATAGAAAAATAATACTAAAGATTTTGATTTTCCATTCATTTCAAAAAATAACATATAAAATTTTTAAATAATTCTTACCGATTAGAAATTAAAAAAAAATTCAATTTATATTATTAGGTTAATTTAATAATTACTAGAAAATTATTTGGTACAGAAATTGCTAATTAAATATTACTATTAATTTATATTAATAAATAAAATAAATTAATAGTAATATTTATTTTCTTAAATAATAAGGAAAAATTATTATGAAAAATTTCTTGAAAATAGCTTTAATTAGTTTTCCAATATTAACTACTTTTACAGCTCAAGCTAATGTATTTGCCCCTCTAGTAGAAAATTTTAAAGGATCTTACTTATTTTGTGTAAATGAAAAAAATACTTATAAATGGAAATGGGCTGCAAAAAATGAGAATTTTAATAATAAGTATAAAGGAATAAAAAAAATAACCACTCACTCTGAAGAATGGACATGGTTAAAAGGTTCTCCATCCTTAAATAAACACTTTAATATCGTTTTAGATATCAAACATGAATTTCAAAGTATGAATGAAGCAAAGGAGTTTTGTGAAGAATTAAAAAATATTTGCACATCGCAGTACGGTGATGATTATTCATTAGTAGGAGTATCAAGTTATGCAGTTCCTGGATGGGGATTAGTGAGTGTAAGGTATCCTACTCCTGTTGTTGAAACTGAATCTACTGCTCAAAATGATTATGCAAGTGAAACTGAACCCTTGCTAGGATATGAAGTGGAAAATATAAAATCTAAAACGTCTTCTTGTCCAAATTGGAATTATAAAGAGTTTCCTAATGCTGGTGGAGCGAAATATGATGTTGAAAGAATGATTACAGATCGTTTATTTTCTCAGAAAAAGTGATAAAATTCTCCGAAAAGAAAAGGAGAGTTTTATTAAAATTTTTGATGCTCATTTTCATATCATAGATAAACGATTTCCTTTAGTGCCTAATAATGGATTTATCCCTGAAGAATTTAATGTGTCTAGTTATTTAAAAGAATTAAAAGACTTTAAACTTGTGGGGGGAGCTGTTGTTTCAGGATCCTTTCAAGCATTTGATCAAAGTTACTTACAAGATGCTTTAAAAATTTTAGGAAGTAACTTTGTTGGTGTTACTCAAATTCCTGCTGATACTTCTGAAAAAGATATTTTAGCCTTGAATGCTATAGGGATTAAGGCCGTAAGATTTAATATCAAACGCGGAGGATCCGCTACACTAAAAGATTTAGTTTATTTTAGTCAAAAAGTATTTTCACTGTGTGGCTGGCATACTGAAATATATATAGATTCGAAAGAATTATTTTCTATTCAGCAACAAATCTTGCAAATTCCCAAATGTTCCATTGACCATTTGGGATTAAGTAAAGAAGGAATTCCTGTTTTAAAAAAGTTAATAGAAAAAGGAGTTTTTGTTAAAGCAACTGGATTTGGACGACTAGACTTTGATCCTATCCCAGTTATGCAAGAATTTATATCTATAAATCCTAATAGTTTAATGTTTGGGACAGATCTTCCTTCAACAAGAGCGCCAAAACCTTTTACTTTAAATGACATTAAAATTATTGTTGATGCATTTGAGAAAAAAGTTTGGAAAAATATTTTTTATAGAAATGCAGAAAAATTTTATAATTTAAAAAACTAAAATATCCATCCAATTTTTAAAATATTCCAATATATTATAGGATAGTTTTTTAAATTCTCACTAATAGTCTTTTTTAATTGATCATTCAGAGATGAGTATTCAGGAGATTGAATGGCGTAAGAAATATATTGTTGCACTGTAGGATCTGTTAGATTAATATTATTCTCAACAGAAACATCTAAGGTAAGTTGCGCTCCAATTTCTGTGCCGATAGCAAACCAGCCGAAACTTCCACTCCAAGTAGCTAGCAATCCAATTTGCGGAGTCCAATAAGTTGAATTAATAGTAAGAGTGTCTATAAAAGGAGTTGTTAATTTTTGGGGAAAATTTGCAACTGTTAAGTTGATATTTCCTGTAGATTTAAAGAAAAATTGCCGTTTTCCATAAGCAGCTCCGATAAAAAAACTTCCTCCAAAAGGAAATATACTTAATTTTCCTTCATACTGCCAATAAGATAATTTTAAGGTATCAAATTGAAAATCTTGTGATGAATTAAGCATCGATTTTAATTGTTTTGATCTAAATAAGTCAAATTCATTAAAGTAACTATAGCTTGCCGATAATCCAATATATTTCCAAAATTTCGATTCAATACTTAAATTTGGACCATTAATAATTCCAAATCCTACCATAGGTCCTACACGAATTGGTCCAAACAATCCTTCATCGTTATCAGTTTCTTTTTTTTCTGAATTTTTTTCATCTTTGTCCGACTTTTTTTCATCTTTCTCATTACTTTCTTCTTCTGCTAATTCATCTTCTTTTATATTATCATTCTTATTTATTTCATCTTTTAAGTTGTTATTTATTGGCTTTTGACCTGGTTTTTTAAAAATTTTTTGATTATTTTGACTAGGAAATTTTTGCTCAATAAACGGATTATCATTTATAACTGGATTTACTAAATTATTTTGCAAATTTCTTTGTTGAAGTGGAATTGTAGGATCAATTTGAGAAAAACTCTTTAATGAAAGGCTAATAAAAAATATAAAAATAAATATTTTCAATAAGCTCTTCATATAAAGAGGAACCTCAAATATAAACGACCAGAGAAAGATTATTAATTTATATTTTAATGTAAAAAAAAATTAAATCAAGGAAATAAAATCACTTGCCCATAAGTCACCACGAATTTTTTCGCTTGCTGATAGCGCTATGTTGTTATCTGAAATTAAAACATTCTTTTCTTCAATAGCTCTGGAAAACTTAGAATTTTTATTAATTTTTTCAAGAAAATCATTTTTATTTAGATACTTTTCTAACCAAGAAAAAGGGATACCATTCGGGGTTCGCAAAAGTGTGAAAATCATTTCATCAATATATTCCCTTTTAGTACGTGGGCTTTCGTAATGAATAGAAAAATTTTTCCCTCTCTCAATTTTGTCAGTGAAAATTAATCTATCATTTCCTGGATCTATTTCTTGAAATGAACTGGGACCAATTCTGTATCTCATACCAAAAGGTTTATCCGGTGTTTGTGGGAGTAGTCCATGTGAACCTGTTCCAAGTCCTATATAGGGTTTACCGTACCAATACAAATTATTATGCTTTGTAGGAAACCTAGAGAAATTACTCGTTTCAACTTGTTGTAATGATAATTTTGAGCAACTTTTTAATATTTCTAAATATTCATTCACAGCATTATCTTCATCAGAATAATTTTTCTTTGCAAATAAAGTTCGTTGCTCGATAGTTAAAGCATAAGCTGAAATGCCAGTTGCGCCATTTTGAACTAATTCATTAATTTCTTCTGTTATAGTTTTGGAACGATATTCTTTTTTTAAGCCATAAATTAAATCTACTTGTATATTGTTAAATCCTGCAGAATTTGCCCAATTTAGGTTATCAATTACATTTTCTGGTGTATGTTTTCTTCCTAAAATTTTTAAAGTCGAGTGACAAAGAGATTGAGCTCCCAATGTAATTCTAGTAAAACCTATTTTTCTATAATCATATAAACGGCGTTTAAAATTTGTTAATGGGTTAGTTTCTAAAGTAGCTTCCTCTATTTTAAAATAGTTATTTAATATATTAAAGAATCTTTTATAAGCAGAAGCTTCGAATAAACCGGGAGTACCTCCGCCAAAGTAAATAGTTACATTTTGTTGATAGTACTCTTTAAGATTTTCAATAAAGTAAATTAATTGCTCTTCTAATTCATCAAAATAAAAAGAAATATCTTTTTTAGAAAACTTAGCAGTTTTGGTGAAATCACAGTAAGGGCAAATATGGGGGCAAAAAGGAATATGAAAATAGAATCCAATATTTGCTTTTTGATTAGGAATTTCGATCATTTTTTATTATCCATTTTCTTGAAGATGCATTGCGCCAAATTGAAAATAAAGTTTCTAAAGAATTATACATTAATACAGGCTCTAAATTTGCGAAATTGAGACGCATAAAATTATAATGTTTACTATCTTTTGAAAAATAGTATCCAGGTGCAATAGATATTTTTTTTTCTAATGCACGTTCTTCAACTACCTGTAAATTTTCACCAGGTGGAAATTCAAACCATAAATACATTCCAGAATCAGGTTGATTCCATTTTGAACCTTGAGGTGAAAGTTTTTTTAACATTGCGATTAAAGTATCCCTTTTAGAACGGAAGGTGTTTTTAAGTTTTGCAATATGTTTCTTTAAAATACCTCTAATAATTAGTTCGTAAATTATTTGTTGATCAATAATTGAAGGTGAAATACATTGTGCAATATAAAGGGTATTAAGATATTTTATATTTGCTATACTTGAAACAATATATGCAATTTTTAGACCTGGAGCGAACACTTTAGAGTAACTTGAAATATAAAATGAGTTATTTAACCCTTCAATAGTGGCTAAATTTGGAATTATAAACTCATCATAATTAAGTTCACTATAAATATCAATTTCAATGATAATTGCGTTTATTTCTTTTGCTATTTTAATAATCGCATGTCTTTCAATTGCGGTTAAAGAACCACCTGTAGGACAATGACAATTAGTGTAGATTATAAATGCTTTGGGTTTTTTATTTTTTATTTCTAAAATTTTTTCTTCACTCAAAAATATTTTTTCAAAAGATCGTTCAACAGAAATTACATTGTACTTTTTTAAAAGATCTGAGTAGAAAAAAAAATCACTATTTGGAGTTTCAAGCACAAGATAATCATTTCTTGACAGAAAGCCACTTAGAATAATTTCTATGGCATGCTTTTCCCCACTTGCGAGCAAAATCTGCTCCGTATTTTGAATTGGCATTCCTTTATTTTCAAGATCAAAAGCTATTATTTCTTTCAAGTTTTGGAAGGAGTTGTGTTTAAAAGAAGAATAAATTAAAGTTTGAGCTGAAAAACAAGTTCTCGAGATAGCTCTTAACTCTTCCATAATACTAAAACTTTTGTAAACTTGATTTCCGCCTAGATTTGCATAATCTTCTGGAAGCTCTAGATAGTGAGGAAGTGGGCAATTCATTTGCTGTTTTTTTAAAACAAGGTTGTGATTTTCCTTTTTTGGAGAGCTAGATAAGTTAATCTTATTTTTTTTGTAAGAAACATAAAAACCACTTCCTAATTTGGCTTTTATAAATCCTCCATCACATAACTTATTGTAAGCAGTAATAATTCCAATTTTGTTTATTTTTAATTCGGCAGATAAGTCTCGTATACTAGGGAGTTTAGAGCCAAACATAAGTGTACCGGTTTGAATTGCATGGCTGAAATGGTCAAATATTTGTTGGGAGTAAGACTTACTAGAATCAAAATCAATCGTTATTTTTCTAAATTTTGCCATACTAATAAGCCTTTACAAATAGTTATTCATTGCAGAATTAAACTCATATCTAACAGTTTATAACAAAATAAGAAAATAATTCCCAGTACAGTTCCAAAAAAAATAGGAGTACAGTTGAGGGTTAATATTGTAAACTGTACCTATCAATTAAACTGTTAAAATTATAATTTAATGCCGAGACTTTCTAGAACTTTTATTTAGAATTTTTTATGAGGTAGTTATGAAAGAACAAAATGCTTATGATATTCACTCTGTTTATTTAAAATCTAATGAAACAGGAATTGAAAATTGGGAAAGAATTGAAGGGGTATATGATTTTGAAGCTAGGGAAGATGCTGAAAAAGTAATCCCAAGTTACCAAGGTTTAAAATCTAAGACAAAATTGAAATTGAATATCCAAAAATCAGCAACTGTCATTCCAGGTGCAGTACGAAGAATTGTAAAGTTTTTCAAATAAAAATTAATTTTTGCAAAGTGTTTTGGTTTCCTTCTTTTCATATACCTTCTAGAAATAATTCACCGTCAATTGACTAAAATAGTAAGCTATGTAACTTTTGTGAAGTTGATGGTTTTGCGTTTTTTATTTGATAAAAAACCAAATTAAAAGGGAATTTAGTGTAAATCTAAAACTGTCCCGCAGCGGTAAAAAAGAACGAAATTTGCAATATAGCACTGGTTAATCTGGGAAGCTGCAAAAAGTAGGAATTAAAAAAGGCTTTTAAGTCCGAAGACCTGCCATCATGCGTTCCTTGTAGACGCTTATGGAACAAGATCCGAGGGGATCTTCTATAAAAAGAAAAAAACATGAAGTTTATTATCGCAACAAAACTTTTTTTGTTGCCTAGTTTGGCATATTCCCAAAGTCCAGCTCCAATTATTGTGTTACCTAAAGATGAAAGTTCTGATTTAGGGAAAATGCAATCAAAAGAAAAATTTAAAACTTCACAAGAAATTTTAGAAGATCCTGCTTCTGGAAATATCAATCAGGAACATATTTCTGCAACAACAGAACCCGGGACATTACCAGAACCAAAAAGTATTTCTGATTTGGCAAAAAGAATAACTACAGGACAAGTAGAACAATTTGGTGGTGAAGCTGGTGCTTTGCGAGTCCGTCTCAGAGGTGCTCGGGCTTTTGAGCCCACTTACTATTTTAATGGACTTCCTTTGGCTGGATCTGATTCCAGTGAGCAAATAGTTTCTTTAATTCCTATTTCAGCAATAGCAAGCCTGCTGGTTTATCCCGATAGCCCACCCTTTTGGTTAAGCAGTATGGGCATTAGTGGCGATATAAATGTGATCAGTTGTCAGAAAGATAATTGCTTTGCTAAAAATAGAGCGTCTGATGAAAATTTTTTCAAATTAAATTCTAGAGTGGGTTCATTTCATTACTGGCAAAACTCTATTAGTCATGCTCTTCAGTTGAATAAGAATTATTCTGTGTTTTCTGCGGTAGAAGCAACAAGTAGTAAAGAAGACTATCCTGTATTTAACAATAATAATTCTATATTAAATGCAAATAAAGGTCAGTATGAAAATTTGCAAAATAATGATTTTCATAAATATTCAGGATATTTTCATTTAAATATAAATTCTAATTTTTTCGGAAGTATAAATTCAGCTAATTTATATACAGATTATGAAAAGGGAATTTCAGGAGCAGTCAGTAGTTCTTCAAGTGCAAGAATTAAAAAGAAACTATTTATAAGCACTCTTCAAGCGGAAAAATTTTATCCAGATAATGGAATAATGTGGAACAATCAATTAGGGATTATTTTAAATAAATCAGAAATTTCAAATTTTTCTGAAGGATTTACTACTCAAGCAAATTCAAGTTTTAATACAACGGCGCAAGTTAAATCATGGGTAACAATTCCATCTCAAATTATTTCAGAAGAAAAGTCTGGTATTATTTTAGAATACCTTAATTTTACGCAAAATACTACAGCCGCGGTTCCTGCAGCACTTGATAATTCTAGTGATAGTCAAAGTAACTCACAAAGGCAAGAATTTCATTTAGGACTATTTGAAAGTATTTATTTTCCAGTAACTAAAGATTATTCTTTATCATTTAATTTAAATAGCTGGGTTTCAGCAGCTCAGTCGCAGATGTCTATTGATTGTAATAAAGGAAATTTACAAAGCATTTGTAATACTAAAAGCAATAATATGGATAAAAATATTTACGGTTATTCTTTTTCAATTCAACAAAAATATTTATTTATTATAAATTATTTGCGCTATACCTTAGCAATGCGTAGACCTTACTTAGCTGAAATTTATGGTTCACCAAGTGGAATTTTGGCAAATAATAATTTGCAAGAGGAACAAAGCAAAAAAATTGAATTTGGGTTTACATTTCCCTATTTTGAAATTGGAACTTTTTATACAAAAGATTCTAATTTAATTTTTCTGCAAGAAATTAATCAGTTTACTTCACAGTATCAAAATATAGAAGATTCAAATCGTGTTGGATTGTATTTAAATTCAGATGTTTACTTGTATAAAAATTGGAAATTCTATTTTTCTTACCAATATGTTAAATCATTAATGACTAAAAATAAAAACGAATATTTTGTTCCAAGAAGCTCAGAAAATTCAATTAATTCTGGAACAAGCGTTGATAATATATTTTTAACAAAGTTTAATGAATACTCTACATATTTTGGCTCATTTGTAAATTTAAATTGGCAAAGCGAGTTTTATTTGGATTACTTAAATATAAATAAAGTAGAGATACCTCCTATTTACAATACGGGTTTTTCTTTCCAATTTAAAAATAGAAAAGAACAAAGAAACTTTATTTTTTCTTTCGATATTTTTAATATAGCTGATGAAACTTATGCAAGAGTATCAAACATCACAGGTTTTTCACAACAAATGCAAACAAATGGTTATATTGGTTACCCTCCCCCCGGAAGACGATTTTATCTTACAATTTCAGGAGAAATATAATGAATAAATTAACCTTTAAAGTAATAAATTTTTCTCTCATTTCTGTTTTAATTGCATGCGGCAAGAAAGAGAATGTAAATCCAGAATTTGTTATCACAGATGATAAAACAAGTTTTGTTGCAAATAAATACAATAACTTCAGTAATTTATATACATTTGATTTTGATACTAAAAAATTAGAACTTATTTTATCTAGAACTCCTAGTGGAGATGCAAATGTATATCAAAAAATGAATGATTCTAATGGCATTGAGGGATTTTA
Organism: Pigmentibacter sp. JX0631; assembly: GCF_029873255.1. Classification (NCBI taxonomy): domain Bacteria; kingdom Pseudomonadati; phylum Bdellovibrionota; class Oligoflexia; order Silvanigrellales; family Silvanigrellaceae; genus Pigmentibacter; species Pigmentibacter sp. JX0631. The sequence continues at coordinate 2,378,699 of NZ_CP123622.1, forward strand.
TTTTGCTGAAAGATTTTTGTCTTCTCCAACTCGTATTACTTATCTTAAAGCAAACAAAAAAACTTCTGGGATTGAAAATACCAATTTTCCAATAAATATTCACAATTTAATTATGTTTAAAAATAAACTTCTTGGGATTGGCTATGAAGCAGAAATCATAGCTTCATCACCGGATTTATCGAATACCTTTATAAGTAAAGTTAAACTAGATACCGGATCTGTTTCATTAACTACTGAAGAAAAGCAATTAAAAACAACTCATTTATTAACAGCAAATAATAAAGTGTATGTTCTTACTTTAGGAACCTATGATTATGCTGGGTATCAAAAAAATAAGCCCTATATTTTTGAATTAGCAGATGATTTGAAAACTATAGTTAAGAAAACAGAAATAACCAATTGTTTTAATCCTGCAAGTCAAGTTAAAGTAATTGATACCAGTAAAGTTATCTTAAATTGTAATCCTTATTCTGAAGATAAAGGGCTAGATACAAATTTAGTTTATATTGATGTTGCTAGTAATAATATAATCATTAAAGAAATATTAAGGACAGATAAAAATGGTGATGTTCAACAATATGAATTAGGTGGTGTTTCTGCAACGAAAGATTCTATCTTAATCACAGAAAGAAAAGATACTGGTAGCTATACATGGGATAAAATTAATTCTGCCTATTGGTTTGACCTGAATAATCCTGAAACTATTGTGTTAAATGAGAAAAATCGCAAGAAATATGTAAAGAGTTTAGCAGGAAAAGTTACATATAATTATAGTAAAAATATGTATTTATTTAGCTGTGTGGTAGATCCTGCAAGTTTTACTTGTATAAATGGAAAAGCTGCGATATCCAAAGACCTGCTCGGTGAAAAGTCTGAAATCATAGATTTTAATATACCTGAAATTAATGAAATTCAGTTCCCTATTCCAATTTATCCATGAAAGTTTGCTTCCATGTCTTATTCTTTATTGCTTTATTGTAGATCTGGCTTTGAAAGCGAATGTGCTGCGGAAATCTTGGCTTATACAGCTGAACGTTCCGTTGCAGGCTTTGTCAAAGCGAAGGGAAACACCGCCCATGTTCTTTTTCAAGGACATGATCCTCAAGCAGTAATCAATATTTGGAATGATTTGCAATTAAAAGATCTTATTTTTGCAAGACAAATAATTTTAGTTGCTCCCTTAGTGGCAGACTTACCTGAAACCAATAGAACAAAACCTATATATAACTTATTTTTAACAAATTTTGCCGATGTTTTAAATGGAAGACATATTTTAGATGATCTTTTTATAGAAACTTTTGATACAGATTCGCAAAAAGAGCTATTAAATTTTTGTAAAAAATTTACAAGTCCTATGCTTTCAGAGCTAAAGAAAAATGGTTTTATTATAAATGATAAATCTCAGCGCGCTTTACGAATGCATTTAGTATTTTTAACAGGACAAAGTTGCTATATTGGTTTATGTGCCCCTAAAAAGGCTTCGCAATGGTTTATGGGAATTCCGAGATTTAAATTTCCTATCGATGCCCCTAGTCGCTCTACTTTAAAGCTAGAAGAAGCATTGCATGTTTTCTGCAATTCAGCAGAAAGGGAAAGTGAATTGCAAGCAGGTATGACAGCTGTAGATTTAGGAGCAAGCCCAGGGGGATGGACTTATCAATTTGTGCGCAGAAATATCTATGTTTTTGCGATAGATAATGGACCAATGCAAGATAAATTAATGAAAACTGGTTTGGTTGAGCATTTGAAAGAAGATGGGTTTAAATATAGATCAAAAAAACCAGTGGATTGGTTAGTTTGTGATATGGTTGAACAACCTAAGAAAATTGCCCAATTAATAGCTGATTGGGCTAAGTTTAAATTAAGCAAAAGGTTTATTTTTAATTTAAAATTACCAATGAAAAAAAGATATATTGAAGTAACAAATTGCTTAAATTTAATTCGTAGTGAATTAGACGCAGAGCGAATTCGCTATACTTTGCAAGCGCGCCAACTCTATCATGATAGGGAAGAAGTTACTGTGTATTTAAAAATTGAAAACTAATATTTTCATTTTATCTAGGTAACTCTATAACAAAACAAGTATTTTGAATTATTGTATCCAAGTAAAATATTCCTTTATGTTCTTCTATAATTCCTTTGGTAGAGCACAATCCTAATCCAATGCCTTTTCCTACTTCTTTTGTTGTAAAAAAAGGTTTCATTAAATTTTCTCTGTTCTCCTTTGAGATACCTACTCCATTATCAATAAAACTTATTTTAATTCTATCTGATAAAACTTGAAAAGAAATATTAATTACTTTATTTTCCACGGTTTCAAGAGCATCATAGGCATTTAGAAGTAAATTTAAAAAAGCTTGGCGGATGTGATTAGGTTTACAATTGATATAGATATTTTTTACATTTTCAGAGTGTTCTATATTAATTTCAATGCTTCTATTTTTAATTTTTTCATTGCAAAGTAATAAAGTTTCATTTAGCAATCCTAATATAGAATATGGTTGAAGAGGTTCTTTTTCAGAATTTTTGGCAAAAAGTCTTAAATTGCTAATTATATCTTTAATTCGATCTTTAGTAACCTCAATTTTTTCTATTTCATTTAATAAATAAGTCCCATCTATTGTTTTATTTTCTTTTATATATTCTTTCATAAGATGTGTCTTACCGGTAATAATCATTAACGGATTGTTAATTTCATGCGCTATCCCAGAGGCCATTTCTCCTAAAGAAAGCATTTTTGCATGCTGAATCAGATTTTTTTCATCATTTTGAATTTTTTTAAACAATTTTTTCATTTCAAAGTTTTGAATGACTAGTTTTGCCAATGCTTTCAAAATACGTTCTTGATCGCTATTTAGTTTACTTGGTTTATAATCTATTACACAAAGTGTTCCTAATTTGTAACCTGTACTTGTGATTAATGGAGAACCCGCATAAAATTTAATTTTAGGATCTGCAGTTACTAAAGGATTATCTTTAAATCGTTCATCATGTTCTGTATTTTCAACAATAAAAATTTCATCTTGTTGAATGGCATGCCCACAAAAAGAAATATCACGAGGGGTTTCTGCTGCATTTAGACCAAGATTTGCTTTAAACCACTGCCTTTCTTTATCAATAATACTAATTAAGCTGATTGGTGTATGACAAATATAAGATGCTATAAAAACAATTTCATCTAAATTAAATTCTGGAGGAGTATCTAGTATCCCATAATCGTATAACTCTTTTATTCTTTTGTCTTCATTTTCTAAAATAGGTGCTGCTAACATAAATTTCACCTTAGAAATAAATTTGAATTTATTTTAAGATGATTATGATAAGTTTTCAAGCATTAGCTGAAAGATGTAAGAGTCAAAAAGATTGAGATAGTAGAAAGTTATATTCAGCTTGTTTGAAATCTGAAATAAGTTTTTGGGCATCAGCTTCTGAAGTGTTATAGGAAGTGATGATTCTTATAGAACAAATATTTTTTTCGAAGTTTTCTTGGGTAATATAAAACAAATAATTTTTAGCTAAGTCGTCTTTAAGATTTATTGGTAATTCAATAAAAATTTGGTTAGTCTCAACTTTATTAAGAATTTTATACAGTTTCGTAGATTTTAATTCTTCTGCAATATAATAAGCTTTCTCATTAGCATTAGCCGCATTTTTTAACCACAAATTATTTTTAAAATAAGGAATAAACTGTGCAGGTATGAATCTCATTTTAGAAAACAATTGCATAGATTGTTTTTGAATATAAAGCATGTCTTTGATTAGATCTTTATTAAACACAACTATGGCCTCTGCCATAATGGCTCCATTTTTTGTTGCGCCAAAAGATAGTATATCTACTCCTGTATCAACAACCATTTCTTTGAAAGTTTTCTTTAAGTAAGCAGCTGCATTTGCTATACGAGCGCCATCCATATGCACAATTAAACCGTTTGCATGGGCAAAATCACAAATTTCTTTAATTTCCTCACAAGTATACACAGTCCCTAATTCGGTTGATTGAGTTATAGAAACTGCTCTTGGTTTATTAAAATGGATATTCCGGAAATTTTGGAATACTTGCTTAAGACTACTTAAAGTAAGTTTTCCATCTGATGCATGCGATGGGGCGGTAAAAATTTTAGCTCCAATAAAGTTCTCAAGTGCTCCACCCTCGGCGGTATTAATGTGGGCAATATCTGAACAAATTACCCCTTCGTAACTGCGCAAAATACTTTTCAAAGCAACTACATTTGCTGCAGTTCCTGTCCCAACAAAAAAAACTTCACAATCTTGCTTAAATTGTTTTTGAAACTCTTCCTTTGCTAGTTTTGAATAAGTATCTGATCCATAAGGAATTTCTATACTTTCTAAGGAAGTCATTAGAATAGCTGCAATGTCAGGATGTGCTCCTACATAGTTATCACTTGCAAATTGAATAATTTTAGTATCTTGCATAATAAATCCTAAACTTTTAAGTAAAAACAGCTTGCCAAAATTATATGATGTTTGGTAGGTTCATACGTAGGTAATAAATGTTTTAAACATAATTACCAATTAAAGCAAACTTTTTTAAAGGGTGCAAAGATGAGGATTAGTCAAGTATTTCAGGCGTTTAAAATATCTACTTTAAATTTTAATAGCTTACCTAAAGCTTCATCTTCCGCACATCATTCTTACCATCATCATCATCATCAATAAATAGATTTCTTTTTCCCTTTTCATTTTTATAAATTTTTTTGAATCAACCGCTTTCTGCGCTAAGTTAATAATTTGATATTATTGATTTTTCTGTTAAAGAAAAGCATGATTAAACTGTCTAGAATGGGTGTTTTATGTATAAGTTTTTATATTTATTTGTGTTTTTTGTATATTCTGCAGTTGCTTTTGGACAAGATGCTGATCTGAGTTTTGAAAAAATTCAGAAGTCGGGAGTATTAAAAGTGTGTTCACAAGCTGGATTTATTCCTTTTGAAGTAAAAGACAATAAAGGAAATTGGAAAGGTTTTGACGTTGATATCATGCAAGAGTTTGCAAAAAAATATAAGCTAAAATTAGTTATGATGGATACTACTTTAGATGGTTTAATTCCATCTTTATTGACAGGTAAATGCGACTTTATTGCTTCAGGATTAACAATAACGGAAGAAAGGCAAAAGGCAGTATTGTTTTCAAAACCAGTTTATACAGTCATTGTTTCTGCAGCGTTATTGAATACCCCAGAAAATAAAGAAAAGTATAAAACGTTTAGTGATTTAGATTCTTTGGGCACAAAAATTGCAACTCATACAGGAAGTGCTGCCACATTATTTTTAAAAGGTTATTTAAAAAAGGCTACACATTTGCAATTTGATACAGAAAGTGATGAAGTGAATGCTGTAGTCCAAAAAAGAACCACAGCTTTTGTTGAAGATAATGTTTTTATCGCACAAGCAAAAAAGGAAATGAAAATAGATTTTTATACTCTTTACTCGAATGAGAAAGGAGATTTGGCAATGGCTGCAAGAAAAAAAGATCAACAGCTAATAGAAAAATTTAATGAATTTCTTGCTCAAATTGAAAAAAATGGTCAATATGCAAATATTAAAAAGAAATATTTTAATTGATGCATTTTATGGAGATGCTGAAATGGAATTTGCTAATTTAATTGAATATCTAAAGCTTGAAAATATATCACCTGAACATGATTTCAGTAAAAAAAGTCTTTATCGAATAGCGAGATCTAAAGACATAAACATTGTTGCAAGTACTTTAGAGCAAATAAAATTTTTAGATTTAAGTGCATTTCCAGAAGCGAAAGTACAAGTACTTGAAAGTTCATTTTTTAAGTTTTTACCGAATGTAGTTGAGCTAAATATAGATTATCAACCTTTGTCTAACTCAGATGACATATATATTTTTTCAAAATTAAAAAAACTTTCAATGAAAGGTTTTAATTTAGTCAATATTTCTTTTCTGCCGAGTTTTATCAATTTAGAGGAAGTAGTTCTTGATGATAATAAAATAATTATTTTGCATGGGCTAGAAAATTTAATTAATTTAAAAAAATTATCCTTGAAGAAAAATAAAATTAGAAAAATTGATGAAATTTGTGAATTAAAAAACTTACAAGAACTGAATATTTCTGAAAACGATATTAGTGACTTGGGAAGTTTAAAGAATTTAGCACAGTTAAAAAAATTATCAGCTAATAAAAACATGCTAGATAATATTGATTCATTTGATAGCTTAAAAAATTTGATCCAATTGGAATTGGCTGAAAATCAGATTCATTCCATAGAACCCTTACAGTTTTTAATTAATTTAACAAAATTAGATTTACGAAAAAATAGAATTAAAAATATTAAATGTTTAAAAGATTTACGAAATTTATTTGAATTAAGTTTATCAGGCAATCCATTGTATGATGATGATTTAGATATATTTCCTCGTTCTTTAAGGATTGATTAATAATTTAGAATTATAACTTGGATTTTTATGACTAAAAGTATGCAAAATTCCCATAAACTTATTTTTGCTACTGTCTTGTTTTTAGTCCCAATTTCACAAGCTGCAATCGATATTTATTCTCCTTCTTTGCCTAATATAATGAAGAATTTGCAAACAACTGAAAGTAACGTACAGCTAACAATTTCATTATTTTTAGTAGCTTTAGGAATTGGTCAATATTTGTATGGAGCCATTTCTGATAATTTAGGAAGGAAAAAAACACTTTTAATTGGTATGTTGATTTTTACAATAGCTAGTTATTTTAGCTATAAAGCAGATAATATTTATATATTAATAGTGAGTCGTTTTTTTCAAGGTTTAGGTTCTGCTTCAATTGCAGTGTTATCAAAAGCTATATCTGTAGATTTATATGCTGGTGTTTCTTTAATGAAAGCTAGTGCTTGGATTGGTTTAATTTGGGGAGTAGCACCTATCATTGCTCCAGTAATTGGTGGTTATCTAGATGAATTAGGTGGTTGGCGTCTTTGCTTTTTGTTTTTAACTATTTATGGCTTTATTGGTTGTTTATTTATTCTGTTTTTTATTAAAGAAACATTAAAAAAATCTGAGCCTTTTTCTATAAATGGAATTATAAGTAATTCATTTATTATTGTTCGGAATAAAGATTTTTTAGGTAGCACACTCATAGTATCTGCAACTAATTTAGGCCTTTTTGTCTTTACTCTAATGGCTCCTTTTTTTATTCAAGTTATTGCTAAAAAATCTCAAATTTATTTTTCTTATCTAGCCCTTGTTGTTGGAATTATTTATATACTTGGAGCATATGTAAGTAATTTCGCGGTTAAGTATTTTGAAGGAGACAAAGTAATAAAACTTGTTTCTAAAGTACTATTATTCTTTGGAATATTTGTTTTAATTTTTTCTGTATTGTTTCCTTTTTCAATCATTCTTTTAATGCTTATTTCCTGTCTATTTGCATTTTCATCAGGTTTTTTATATCCTTTCTTGGTTAGTAGGATGTTTGCTCCTTTCGAAAACAAGGCTGGAATAGTTAGTGCTAATTATGGAATTATATCGTATGCCTTTTCTGGATTAGTAACTATTCTATTAAGTTATATTAGTATAAAATCTGTTTTGGAAATTTCCATAGCTTATTTTATTGTTTCATTAATCACTTTTTTATCTTCAGCATTTATGTTTAGAATAAAAATCAAGTAGTTAGGTTATGATGAAAAAAAATTATTTTTTATTAATTATTGCTGTTCTAATTCAAGCTTGTAACAGTGTAAATAAAAATTCCAAAGTAGAATTAGAAAATGTTAGTACTATAAACCACAATGGAATTATAATAAGTCAAGAAAATATTGTTGGGCAAGCATCGGCTAAAATTTTTTCTGCTGAAATTCCACAAAAAAAATTTAATCTTGAATTAGTAAAACCATATGATGCGATTGATTCTAGCTACCGAGTTTCCCAATGGGCAAAAGAAAAATCTGCTTTAATAGCAATTAATGCAGGTTTTTTTTCTATTTATGAAAAAGCAAAAGGAATTCAGTTACCTAGTTATAACTTAAATACCTGTTACCCCAATAATTATGATCCTTATAATGCACTACCTGCAAGAAATTTGAAAATAAATGCAAAATGGTTTGGAACATTTCCTAATGAAAATGGCGTAGTGGCGTGGTCTAAAAAGCAAGAATTATTTTATATTGATAAAATAAAAAATATAAATTACATAAAATTACTAGGGAATGATATTTTATTTAATAATTTTAATAGATATCCCTTAAATTCAAATATAACTGTTTTTACAGATATTTGGAAAAAACCTATTCCTATTTATAAATCAGGGATGTTACTGTATAGTGATAAAAGTAAAATTATTAAAATAGAAAAGTTATCATCTAAAGGAAAAGGTTTTATAGTTCCTAAAGATGGATTTGTTGTATTTCTTTCAGATGCAGTTAAGTTACCTCCATTAAAAATTGGTGATGCTCTGACATTAGAAGTTAAAACAATATCTTCCTCAAATTTAGAAAATAAATTAGAAAAAATTGATTTCATTGTAAGTGGAAATCCAATTTTAATTCAAGATGGAAAAATTCAAGAAAATTATCCCAATACTCATTTTTATTTAAATTCATATGCAAGAACAGCGATATGTCAACTAACTAATAATAATATTTTATTACTAGTCGTATCTGGTAATGATGAGTCGCTCGGAAAATCAGTGGGTTTAAGTATTCCTGAATTATCCACAGTTATGTTACAAAAAGGCTGTTATAATGCAATAAATCTTGATGGAGGACACTCTTCTGTTTTTTATTTTAATGGAAAAGTATTAAATAGAAATTTTTCTAGTAAAGAAGATGATTGTTTTAAAATTCATGAGCGTTCTGTTTCTGATCTTATTTTGGTAAAATGAAGTAATTATTTTCAATCTAAATCAGGGTTGTATATTTTTTTCAATGCGCTTTTTATTTTTTCAATAGAACTATCTTCTACATTTAAATTAAAGGCGATATATCTATTAGGGTCTGCTTCTTTGACTTCATATGCCTTTTCTAATTCATTTTCATTGATATTAAATTCTTGAAGTTGAGACTTTAAAACAAATTCATTAGCTATAATTAAGTCTTCTCTTTTTCCAATCAGTTTCTTGAAGTTGACTTCTTGTGAGGCTGATAATTCTAAGTTAGTAAATTTAAGATTTTCTAACATTTTATGTTTAATATCATCTCTAATCACTCCAATAGAATATTTTTTTGCATCTTCTAGAGTCTTTATATTAATATCACTTCTTTCTTTTAGTTTAAATAAAAATGTTTTTGCTTTGTACAAAATGCAACAAAATTTAAATAATTTTTCTCTTTCAGGGGTTTTGGCAATGGGATAAATCATCGTTCCATTTTCTTTTTGTGCAATAATGTAGGCTCTTGACCAAGGAAGCAATTCTATTTCTGCTTTGATTTTTAGGTTTTTTCTTAATTTATTAATTCTATCTGCTAAAACACCTTCAGTTTTTCCATCCTTACCTATAAATGTTAAGAAGGGTAATGTTTCAGTAACAATTTTAAAATCTTGAATTTCATTAGCAAAACACTTCTTTGTTATAATAAAATTCATTACAATAAATATTGGAATTAATAAAAAAATTTTTTTTTACTGGATAAAAAATCATAATATATACCTCAATATATTTCACACTAATTAAACTAGAATAATTTTTGTGCTATAAAATTATTTATTTTATTAATTTAGCAGATATAACGATAAAGAGTCAATATATTGAAATTAGATTAGTGTTTATTTAATGACGTATTTTTATAATATAATTAACATTCTAAATAGAATTTAATTTATAGCGGCAACACAATCTACTTCTATTAAGTATTCTGGTTGAGCTAGGGCTTGTACTCCTAGCCACGTGGAAGCAGGTTGATTTTCAGAGCCGAATGTTTCGATCAATAACTTACTTATTAAATCGGCATCTTTTCCAGGTTGGAAATTTGGAATATAAAGTCTAAGCATTTGAATATTTTCTGCAGAAGCGTTTACACAATGCAATGCATGAAAAATATTTTGCATTACTTGTCTAAATTGACCTTCTAAAGTTTGTGCTAAACATTGACCTTCAGAATTCCATGCTACTTGTCCAGAGATATGAACAATTTTATTTTTTTCAGCAACAACAACCTGAGAAAACCCCCAAGGTTGACTAGCAAATAATTCTTTTGGTTGAAAACATTTTCTTGACATAATTTATCCTGAATAAAACAAATAAAAATTTATTTAATATTTAAATTAAATGACCTTCTAGAGCAGTTATATTGGCATTTGTTATTTTAACTTGAACAAGTTTTCCAACAATATTTCTTGGAGAATGAATTTTTACCAACCGACCTTCATATGTTCTACCATACCAAGAATGCTCATCTTTTCTATTTTTATATAGAACTAAAACTTCTCTAACACGATTTATTTCTGCTTGATTTTGTCTTTCTGTTTCTTTTCGTTGGAGATCTAACAAAATTTGCAGTCTTTTATCTTTTATTTCTTCTGGAACTTGTTCCTTAAAACGAGTAGCAGGTGTTCCTTTGCGAATAGAATATTTAAAAGCAAAAATAAATGCAAATTGCATTTCCTGAACAAGGCTCAAAGTATCTTCAAAATCTTGATCTGTTTCACCAGGGAAACCAACAATTATATCCGTACTAAATGCAATTTCAGGGCGTACATCTCTAATCCATTTTACCCGTTCAAAATATTCAGCTCGTGTGTATTGACGATTCATTCTATCTAAAATTCTATCACTTCCAGACTGAACGGCTAAATGAAATGAATTAGTTACTTTAGGTAGATCAGCAAAAGCCTTTGCAAGCTGAGGAGTGAAATCATGGGGATTTGAAGTCGTAAAACGAATCCGTTCAACACCAGGCACAGCACTCACTGTATATAAAAGATCAGCAAAAGGTAATATTCCATTTGAGGAATGAATGTCTTTTGCGCCTATTAAATCGAGTCCATATGAATTAACATTTTGGCCTAATAAAATAATTTCTTTTACACCTTTATCAACAAGGTAATTTACTTCATCAATTATTTCTTTTTCAGGTCTACTTTTTTCTCTGCCTCTTGTATAAGGCACGACGCAGAAAGTGCAAAAGTTATTACAACCTTTAATAATATTTACATAACGAGTAACTTCATTTTTATTTTCATCGTAGTATGGAGGAACAACGTCAATAGGAATGGAATAACCTTCTTCTTTGTTATCAAATTTAGTTAAGATAAAAGGATTTTCTTTTGTTTTATGAAAAACTTCTTTTTCTTTTTTTTCTTTTTCTGATTTTTCAATAACTTTTTCTAGAAGATTAGGAAGATCTTCAATTTGATCTGGACCAAAAATCATATCAATATACGGGACTTCTTTTGCTAATGCTTCAGATTCAGCTTGAGCAACGCAACCAGAAACTGCAATTATTAAATTTGGATTTGTTTCTTTCAGTGGTTTTATTTCACCAAGACGGCTTACGACCTTATGTCTAGCTTTTTCACGAATATGGCAAGTATTTAATAAGACAAAATCAGCGTCTTCTACAGCTTCAGTGGGACGATAATTTAGTCTTCCTAACAATCCTAACATTCTTTCAGAGTCTGCAACATTCATTTGGCAGCCCCATGTTTGGATATAAACTTTTTTTAAATATGTCTCATTTTTTTCACCAACATTTGGATATTCTACTTGTGGTTTAGGCATGTATTTTGCAAATAAAGCTTCGGGGCCTACAGGTGTTGAGGAGTTTAATAAAAATTTATTTTTCAAGCCAAACATGGTTGCATTCCTATCTTTTTATACAATATAATTAACGTTTTTTTTGTTTTTTTAATTTCTCTTCTTTTTTTCTTTTTTTCATCCTGTTTAATTCAGCAAGGTCAGCCGAGCTGAGACCACCACCTCCAGTTTGAGGCATTCCTCCTCCAAATAAGCTGTTTAATCCACCCATGCCGCCGGCTCCACCGCCCATAGCACCTAGTCCGCCGCCAGCTCCGCCCATCATTTTTGCCATCTTAGCCATTTTCGCCATTTGGTTGATTTGACCTAAGCCTGGAATTTTAGATAACATTCCGCCGCCCATCCCACCAAATCCACTAAACATTTGCATCATTTGGCGCATTTGCATGAACTGATCGACGAGATCTTTTACATCTTTTTCTGTGTGGGCTGAACCTTTCGCAATTCTGGCAATTCGGCTCCGTGCAGATTGTGATTTTTGGATGATCAATAAATCAGGATTTTCTCTTTCTTTTGCAGTCATGGATTGAACAATCGCACCTTTACGAATGATATCTTTATCATTCACTTTATCCATATCTTTGTCAGAAATTTGAGAAGCAATAGGTGTTTTTGCTAAAACATCTTTGATGGGTCCCATTTTGCCAATTGTCCCAATCATTTCAAGAAAATCATTAAAATCGAAATGACCTTCCATCAAACGATTCGCACTTTTTTCAGCTTTTTCCATATCCAGAACTTTAGTGAAGTCATCCATTAATCCGACCACATCACCCATGCCTAAGATACGTCCAGCTATTCCTTCTGGTCTGAACTCTTCTAATTTATCAAGAGTTTCTCCCGTACCAACAAATAAAATATTTTTTCCTGTGACTTTCTTAACAGAAAGTGCAGCGCCACCACGTGTATCTCCGTCAAGTTTAGTTAAAATAACTCCTGAAAGGTGCAAGCGTAAGTCGAAAGCTGAAGCTGTGCGAACTGCGTCTTGTCCAATCATGGAATCGATCACAAGCAGAATATTTTGTGGATTAACAGCAGATTTAATATTTTCAAGTTCATTCATTAAATGATTATCAATTGCCAAACGGCCAGCAGTATCGATTATGACTAAATCGAGCCATTCATTTCTAGCATGCTCAATCCCTTTTTGGGCGATTTCAACAGCATCATTTGAGTCTAGAGTAAAAACGGGGATATTAATTTTTTCCCCAAGAATTTTTAGTTGGTCTCTAGCGGCTGGTCTATAAACATCTGCAGCAACAAGCAGAGGACGCATTTTTTGTTTTTCAGCTAATAGTTTTGCTAATTTAGCCGCATGTGTTGTTTTACCTGCACCTTGCAATCCTACAAGAAGGATAACAGTCGGGCCTTTTGTGTTTTTAATAATATCGGTTTGATTTCCACCCAGAAAATCTACCAATTCATCATGACATGTTTTAATAAAGTGATCGCCAGCGGATACTTTTTGGCCAGATTTTGTTTTTATAGAAACCACATCATCTAAAGCTTTTTGGCGAATATTTTCAATAAATTCTTTTGTAACTTTGAGGTCAACGTCCGCATCGAGCAGCGATCTTTTAACTGCATCAAGAGCAGGAGCTATGTTTTCGTCGGTGAGCCTTGCTTGTCCTTTTAATTTGAGACTTGCATCTTTAAAACCTTGGGTGACTAAGTCAAACATGTTGTAACCTTTCCACAAAAAATCAACCTTAAACGAGTTTGTATAACTCTCAAATATGTGAATGGTCAATGTAAAACATGTTTTCTGAGGTAGCTCTTTTGGAGTGACAGTCTCAAATTTAATAGTAGAGACATGTTAAAGAGTTTGCTATTCAACTCCTGTGCTGTAAATTTAAAGCATTTTCAAGGAAAGGAACTATAATGGATAAAATTTTTATGTTTCCCGGACAAGGAAGCCAAACGATAGGGATGGCTAAAGATATTTATCAAGAATTTAAAGAAGTTAAGTTGGTATTCCAAGAGGCTTCAGATACTCTTGGATTCAGTATGGAGAAACTTTGCTTTGAAGATTCAGAAGGTAAATTAAATTTAACAGAATTTACACAGCCAGCAATATTAACAGTGAGTACAAGTATATTAAAAGCTATAAATGAAAGAGTAGATATTAAACCAACAGCAGTTGCTGGACACAGTTTAGGAGAATATTCTGCACTCGTCGGTATTGGTGCTTTGGCATTTTCTGATGCGCTAAAAGCAGTTCATTTTAGAGGGCAAGCCATGCAACGGGCGGTTCCAGTTGGTGTTGGTGCTATGGCTGCTTATTTAGGTAACAATGGAACAGAAGTGGAAGCTATTTGCAAAGAAATTTCAAAACCACAGCAAATAGTTGAAGTTGTAAATTTTAATTCTCCAGGCCAGTTAGTACTAAGTGGGCATAAAGCAGGCGTTGAAAAGGCTTGTGAAATCATTTCAGAAAAAAAATTAGGGAAAGCAAAAGCCCTACCAGTTAGCGCTCCCTTTCATTCAACATTAATGCAGCCAGCTGCTGACGAAATGCGCGAACATTTACAAGATATTCAACTTAATCAGTTCACCACCGAAATTGTAGCAAATGTTGATGCTAAAATTCATTTAGCAAATTCGTATTCAAAAGATATACTTGTAAAACAAATTGCACATCCCGTGTTATGGACACAAACTTTAAAAACGTTAAATTCTAAATACGCAGATGCCCTTTGGATTGAAATTGGGCCTGGCAAAGTATTACAGGGATTAGCTAAAAAAACGCTGGAAAATTCTCAATGTTTTGGAACAAGTGATCTCGATTCATTATTAAATATGATTCAAAATTTATCTTAATTTATTTGGAGTAGTTATTCAGTGCCTAAGTTAAAATCTCAAGATGACATTCTAAAAATGCGCGCTGCCGGGAAACTTGCGGCACAGACATTGCGCTATGCTGGTGAATTAGTGAAGCCAGGAATTAGTACAGAAGTAATTAATCAAGCAGTTCACAATTTTATAGTAGAGCATGGAGCATATCCTAGTCCCTTAAATTATAAGGGTTATCCAAAATCTGTTTGCACTAGTATTAATGATGTTATTTGTCACGGTATTCCTAGTGAAAAAGAAATTCTGCAAGAAGGAGATATTGTTAATATTGATGTCACTGTAACTTTAGAAGGATATTTTGGAGATTGTTCAAGAACTTTCTTTGTAGGAGAGCATATCCCAGATGAAAGGATTAAGGTAACAGAAGTTGCGGAAGAAAGCTTAGTACGTGGTATTTTAGCTGCAAAACATGGAAATAGACTTGGTGATGTCGGTTCGGCTATTCAAACTTATGCAGAAAAAGAAGGTTGTAGTGTTGTTCGTGATTTTGTCGGACATGGAATTGGCAAAGTCTTTCATGAACCCGACTTACAAGTACCGCATTATGGAAAATCAGGAACAGGTCTAAAAATTGTACGCGGTATGATATTTACTATTGAGCCTATGATTAATGCAGGTGATTGGCGAATGAAAATGCTCAAAGATGGTTGGACTGCAAAAACCATTGATGGAAAAGCTTCGGCGCAGTTTGAGCATACAATTGCTATTGTAGGTGATGGAATTGAAATTTTAACCGCTTTAGAAGATGATCCAATTGCGATTAAAGTAAAAAAACTAGGTGGAACTGTTTTATGGCCTGAATTAAAGGCTTAATAATTTGCAAAATTTCATTCTTTCACAAATTAATATTACAAATATTATGGCTATCTCTGTTGATGGAAAAATTGCAAGCCACTCTTTTGAATCTACATCAGAAAGAAATCAAATTGGGATGCTCTGTACTGCCGATTTTCAAAGATTGAAAGAAGCAGTGGCTTTTAATGATTGTGTATTTATTAGTTCAAAAAGTATTGAAGTTGAAAAAGGTGCTTTTAGAGTTCACAAAAGTTCAAAAAACAGAAAAGAACCAGATTGGATCGTTTTTACTTTATCAGGAATATGTAATTTTTCCCATCCTTTTTGGAGTCAAGCAGGAATTCCAAAAGCATTATTTCATGTTTTAGATTTTAATATTAACGCTCTTCCTGCTTTATCCATTAATGAAATTATTCTAAATAATGAAAAAATTACTTTGTACAAAGGAAATATTCCAGGATTACTAGAATATCTTGTAAAAAATAAGAAAACAAAATATGCATTACTTGGTGGTGGAAAGTTAAATGCTTCTTTTTGGGAGCAAAATTTAGTAAATCATCTATTCCTAACTTTAAGCCCCATGTTATTTGGAAAATTAGATCTTCCATCGTTAGTTTCTTCTTCGCACCTTCTTTTAAAGAAACTAAAATGTGAAAGTATTGCCCAATCTGGTGATTTTATTTTTATTGACTATAAGGTGCTTTAGTTGCATTTATAGGATGAAAGTAATATGGAAAATAGTACAATTAGTAAAAATATTGAAATAAAAAATTATGAGTTTAGTAAATTTCAAAGAATTGTTTTTATTTTTACTATAATTATTATTTGTGCGATTGGATTTGTAGCTTCAGATATATATCTCCCTTCACTTCCAGCTATTGCTGAATACTTTAAAATTGAAGCTTATTGGGCTCAATATACGATGACCGCTTTTTTAATCGCTATGGCATTTTGTCAAGTATTCTGCGGAGCGCTTTCTGATAAATTTGGACGAAAAAAAATTTTAATTATTTTTATGATAATTTTTATTTTAGCATCTTTAGGTTGTTATTTATCACAAAATATATATCAGCTCATTCTTTTTAGAATATTTCAGGCTTTAGGGGCTTGTGCTGGGATGACTATTGGTCAGGCAATTGTAGCAGATTTATTTAATGCAAAAGATATGGCTAAAATTTTGTCTATAACTATACCTTTAGTTGCTTTTTCTCCAGCTATTGCGCCAGTTGTTGGCGGGTATATTGAAACAATTTATAATTGGCAGACAAATTTTTTAATTTTGGCTGGTTATGGAGTTTTTATTATAATTTTATTAGTCTTACCAATTATTCCTGCTAGTAAAAAACAAATTCATTCCTCAGAAATAAAAACATTTGATTCCAAAACTTTATTTAAAATTATTACTAACAGAAAATTTTTCGCACTTGCCTTTTTTATGAAAGTATCAAATGCATCTTACTTTTCTTTCTTAGCAGCAAGTCCATTTTTATTGAAGAAGTTTGGTTATTCTCCTACGGTGGTAGGTTATGCTTTTTGTGCAGCTTCTTTTCCTTATATGTTTGCATCGCTGTTAGGAAGAAGACTTTCGATTAAAAAAACTAGTTTTCAAATAATATTTATAGGCTTGCTCTTAAATTTATTAGGAGCTTCTCTTCTTATTATTCATTATTTCCTCCATTGGGAGCATTTACTGGCTTTAATGATTCCTGTTTTTGTTATTACTATAGGAAATGGATTGCTGATGCCTTTTTCTTCTGCAAATGCCATTTCATTATTTCCGAAACACGCGGGAATGGTTACTGGTACCATTGGATCTATTCAACTCACTGCAGCAGGTATTGCTACAGGAATTATTGGCTTAATAGAAAATGGTACTCTTTTACCTATTGGTCTTTTTATTTTGATAATTGCTATAATTGCAATATTTATCTTCTTGTCCACTTTTCAACTTACTAAACAATTAAACGGATCTGTTAACATATAGGAAAATATATATTATTAGCTCTTTTTTTAAATAAATTTAATTATTATAAAAAAAAATAAGTTACTATTTGTCTAATTAACAAAACTTTTATAAGTAAAATTTGACTTTATTCTTTTTCTAAAACAAATTCTACCAGGCTGCTTTTGCAGTAAACTTAAGTAATCTAATTAAGGCAAAACTATGTATAATCTTAAACTTATTTTATGCTTTGCTTTTATTAATTGCTTTGCGTTAGCTAAACAGGAAGACAAAAAAAAACTTATTTACTATTGTGGCAATAGAGCAGATATGCCTTGGGATGAGAATTCTGATTTAGCTTGTAGTGGAAGTTTTTATCCTGCAGTTCTAGATTCATTATTTTATATTGATCACAATGCAGAATTAAAATCTGACATATTAGATGCCTTTCGTTGGGATTATAAAAATAAATATTATAAATTGAAATTGAAAGATAATCTTTATTTTCACAATAAAAGAAAAGTTACTGCAAAAGATTTAGAGTTTAGTATTTTAAGATATTTTTTTGTATTTAAACCAAGCATAGGAAACACCTTTCATTTAAATATTAAAGGAACAAAAAAAATAATTAAAGGACAAAGATTTCAGTCAGGGTTGGTTGAAGGTGTAAAAATTCTAGATGATCTGACTATAGCATTAATACCTGCAAAAGAAAATCCATCCTTTTTATATACATTTACGCATTTTTCTTTTGCATTGGTTCCTAAAGAGGAATTAAAAGATGATTATATTACTTGGAAAAATTGGCCTATAGGTTTAGGTGCTTATAAAGTAACTGATTTTAATAAAGATGATAAATCAGTTACTTTATTATTAAATAATAAAAAAAATTATCCTAATGCAGCAGAAGAAATATTATTTCAACAGGAAAGAAAAATTGAACCAGATATTACAATAAAAGATTTTATTGCTGCAAAAAATCATAAGTATGTAAAAGAAAGACTTTTAGTACCAATGTATAGAAGAGTAATAGAATTTAATTTCAATTCAGAATACGGCCGCTCAAAAGAATTTAGAAGAGCAATCGCTTTGGCAATTTCAAGAGAGGAAATGGTTAAAAAAACTTATATTCCAACAAACCCTTTATATGAAATTTTACTATCTTCAAGTCTTGGAAGAATAAATATAAAAGAAAGTCAAAACATATTAGAAGCTAAAAAAGTGATAAAATTAATTACAAAAAATAAAAAAAATGTATTTTTGAT
Source organism: Pigmentibacter sp. JX0631 (assembly GCF_029873255.1). Taxonomy (NCBI): domain Bacteria; kingdom Pseudomonadati; phylum Bdellovibrionota; class Oligoflexia; order Silvanigrellales; family Silvanigrellaceae; genus Pigmentibacter; species Pigmentibacter sp. JX0631. The sequence continues at coordinate 2,397,279 of NZ_CP123622.1, forward strand.
ACCATTTTCTGAAGATATTTCATATTTAGGCCATGAATATAGATATATTTTAAAAAAGCAACTTGAAAATGTAGGAATTAATATATTATTCATAGAAAACAATAAAAATATTTGGGATCCATTTACTATTGAATTTTTAAATGCACCGTTCTATATTCATTCCACTGAGGGTGATTATTATGATCCTATTTTAAACTTTACTAAATATAAAAAAGGATCTCCTGCACAAAACGCTTTTTTGAAGGATGACCTTATTGAAGTATTACTAGAAGAAACAAAAGAAGCTCCAAGTAGAGATATTTTAAATGAAAGGTTGAAAAATATTTCCAGATACTTTTACGAGCAAAGGATACTAATTCCATTATTTGAAATTCCGAGTATTGTTTACTATAAGAAAGAGAAGATTAAATCGATTGGAAGGCAATTTGGAGGAATAACTCTCTATTTACAAAATATTGAAGTTAAGAAGTAATTATAATTTTTTAGGAAATTAACTTGAAGTTGAGACCTATTTCAGAAGAAATATTAAAGCGTTCTGCTAGAAAAGGATTGATTTTTTCTGTCGTATCTTTTTGTATAATTTTGATTATCTTATCTTTGTATGCATATGATGTTTATTTTGGTAGAACTCAAAAATTAGTAAGAGGTTATGTTCCTGAAATTTCTTCAGCCCTTATTTTTGGTGATGTTTTATTTGTAAAAAAAATGATTTCTTCTATTGAAAAAAGTTTGTATTTCTCAACAATTTATATTTACGACCAAGTTGATGATAAATTATTGCTTTTCAATGGTGAATCTCTCTCTTTAAAAAGTAAGCTTGTTATAAACAAAAAGTATTCACTAATCTTTCGAAATGGAGAAATATATTTTTTAACTACCCTACCAATGCAGGGAAAAGATATAGAAAATATATTAAGCATAACTTTTATCCAAAAAATAAATTATTTTTTAAATTTTCTTATTTTATTTTTAGTAATTCTTTTCCCTGTTTTAACATTTCTTTATGTCAGAAGACAAAGTAAAAAAAATTATGAAGAAATGTTTATTCCAATTATGACTCTTTCTGAAAATTTAAAAGGTATATCTACAAGTAAGGAACAATATGAAAAATTTGTTAATTACTTGGAACTTGACTTGATTTATAAAAATATTAATTCAGTTTACTTAGAATTGAATAATGCGCAAGAACAACTAAAACAAATGCATATGATGCGAGCTATTTCAAATACAATCCAAATGTTAGCACATGATTTAAGACACCCATTTGCCCATATTAAAAATGCTTTGCATGTGATGTTAAGACTTTCAAGTTATGATGAAATTCGTCAATATATAAAAGATACTGGGAGAGCTATTGAAAAAGATATTATGAAAGTTGAAAATATGTTATCTGATCTCCTTCATTTTCGCACTGAAGGACAGCCTAATATTGTTGAAACTAGTTTTTATAAATTAATTTATTCAGTTGTTAAAAATTGTTTTGAGGTACAAAATAAAACTAATATTGAGCTTCTATATGATTTCAAGCATCAATATTTTGTAAATGTAGATATTCAGAAAATGGAAAGAGTTTTATCCAATATTATTACTAATGCAATAGAAGCAATGAATGGTAAAGGAGTCATTCAATTTTCAACAAGAGAGTATTTTGATTTAGGTCAATTATATATTGAGATTTGTATAGCCAATACAAATTCGTATATTGAAGAGGAATATAAAGACAAAATATTTGATTTATTTTTTACTAAAGGTAAAAAAAGAGGTACTGGTATTGGATTAGGAATTGCTAAAGAAATAGTGCAACAACATGGCGGTGATATATTTTTTCAGTCATCAAAAAGTGATGGGGTAAAGTTCTTTATTAAAATACCGCACACGAAAAACCTAGTTTTAGACTGTAAAAATGACATTTTTTTTCCTTCTAATGCTCAATATTTTGAAAGTAATTTTGATTCCCATTATAATATATCTTTAATTGAGTATGAAAATAAATCTGATATTATTGAAAAAAATCTCTTAAATGAGTTATCTGATTTTAATTTGAGCAAAAAATATAAAATACTTATTCTTGAAGATGATGAAGTTTACGTTAAGAATTTTTATACTTTAATTTCTAATGAAAATTTAAGACAATATTTTGAATTATACTCTTATAGTAATTATGCAGAAGCGCATGCAGCATACTTTCAATTAAATCCAGAGTTTGTTATTTGTGATATAGATTTAGGTTTAGAAGATTTAAATGGATTTGATTTCGTTTCAGAGTTAAGAAAAAATGGATCTTTAGCTAAAATTTGTATCCATACAAATAGGTTTTTTAAGTGTGATTTAGAAAAATCAATTTCTGTTAAATCCGATTTTTTTATTGCAAAACCAATGTCTAGATTTCAATTTCTAAAATTTTTATATTCATTGATAAATCCAAATTATTCCGAGAGTTCTTTTTTTACTTCTAGTGAAGAAAAAATTGAAATAACAGAACAAACAAATATAAATATCTTGCCACTTGGACAAAAAAATTTAGAGTTAATGAACGAAAGTATTATTATTTTTATTGATGATGAAGAGATTTATCATAAATTTTGGGAAATGAGTGTCAGTGACGCTAAAGTATTATGTTTTTCTGATCCTACTGCAGCAATAGAATATATTTTTTTAAATCCTCACATAAGTCCAAAAATAGTATGTGTTGTAGTCGATTATTATTATGATAATATCTGCAAAGATATTATTCAACTCGAATTTTTGGCAAAAATTAAAGAAATATTAGTAAATGCACCTGTGTTTGTTTCAACAAACGGAATTTTTGTTAATAATGAATTAGAATTATTTGATGGTGTGATTAAAAAAGAACCACACTCTTTATCTAAATTAAAAGAATTATTTAGGGAAAAATTTATCTCATAGTGCAAATTTTATTCTGATATTATTTTAACTTTAGCAAAAAAATTCAGTGTTAGTATTATTTTTCTGAGCTAAAATTTTAATAAGTTAATTTTTTTAATAGGAAAAATTTATGCTGAAAAACGTATATTCTCCCTTGTCTGGAGGGGTCTTACAAGAAAGAATGATGGAAATAATTTCTAATAATTTAGCAAATACAAACACAACCGCATTTAAAGAGGATGAAATTTGTTATCAAGCACAGGAGGCAAATCCTTGGCCTAGTTACGCAACACCGCATCCTCCAGCGCCATTTAAAATTAATATGCAGGAGCTTTGGCCCTTAAAAGGAAATGAGATGGCGTATGTAACTTTAAGCGAGATAAGAACGGCTCATTCTCAAGGTCCTATGATTAAAACGGGTAATTCAATGAATGTGGCAATACAAGGGGATGGTTTTTTTGAAGTGATGACCCCTTTTGGTGAAAGGCTTACTCGAGATGGGGGATTTAGTGTTAGTAATGATGGTATTTTAATTTCGAAAAGTGGAGCTGTTGTTCAAGGTGAAAACGGAGCCATTACAGGGTTGAATGGTAAAGATATTAGTATTCTTCCAACTGGCGAGATCTATGTAGGAAAAAAATTTATTGATAAATTAAAAGTAATAGCTTTTAAGGATGCAACACTTTTAGAAAGACTGGGTGAAAGTTTATGGATCCATAATGGTCCTCCTGAAAATTTAAAAAAACCAGAAGGTGAAGTCACTCAAGGATATTTAGAAGGAAGTAATGTGAATCCTATGCGAAACTTAACAAATATGATTATTGCGCATAGAAGTTATGAAGCTTTACAAAAAACTGTAAAATCGCATGACGAAACTATGCAAAATGCTAATAAAATTTCAGAAGTTCAGTAACAAATTGTCAAAATATGTGATAATTTATAGTAAGAAAATCTTATATTTCCAAAAAGGTAACAATATTATTAATAAAATAAACAAATCCAAATTTTTTGAATATTTTGTTAACTTGAAATTCGATCGTTATTAAGTTACAAGTATTTATTTATGAATTTGGAAGGTGTAAATGAAAAAAAATAAACTCCAGAATCTTAATATTACAAATCCCCTAATGTTAGTATTATTGGGACTTAATGTATGTTTCTCTCATAAAACTTTTTCACAAGAAAAAACGGAATCTACAGCCCCTGCAAAAAATTCAACTGTCCAATTTCAAGCAAGTTCTAATGCGAATGAAACCAGTCAGCCTGTTTTAAACTTAGAAGCTTCTATGAATATGGCTGAAGTTTATTCATTCAAAGCAAAAGTGGATCTCCAAGAATTTTATATTGCTGAAGCAAAAGAAGATGCTGTGTTTCGTGGAATGTTGCCAACTGTTTCATTAAGTGGCAATTATATGCAAAATAGTAGTGATGTAAATCCGCTTGTTGGAAATTCTGCAGCGATGGCTTACGGATTTCCTGATACTACTAGTTCAACTGGTACGTTATCTGTTTCCCAGCCAATTATAGGTTTATTGCCTATGTTTTATTCTCTGCAACAATCTTCAGCGCTTACTAGAGCTGCCCTGCAAACAAGAATTCAAAGTCGAATCGATGCTAGATTTTATGGTGCTCAAGCTTTTATCAATCTGCAAAAAGCAGATCAGCTTTTAAAAGCAGCTAAATCAGCCATGGAAGTTTCAGAAAAACAATTGAATGATGGAAATGCGCAGTTCAATGCTGGAAGATTGACAAATGCTGATTTACTTAAATTTAAATTAGATTTTGAAAACTCAAAAACCAGTGTATTGCAAGCACAAACAACTTATAAAGTGGCTTTAATTACTCTTGCAGAAGCTATTGGTATAAAAAATAGTTCTGCTATTACAGTAACAAGTAGTGAAAAATCCGTGTGGGAAATGAAATCACAAAAACTGCCTTCATTAGAAAATATTTTATATCCAGGTCTTGCGAGAAGAAATGATCTTTTGGCAGCTAAAGAAAATGTTGAAGCAGCTAAACAAGGCAAAAATTATTCTTACACTAGTTACTTACCGTCACTTAATTTTGTTGCTAACTATACTAGAAATTTTATGGCAAAGGATGTAACAATAGCTGGGCAACCTTATAGTGCATCAAGTATTCAAGATCAGTTTAGTTATGGAATTCAACTTTCATGGGTAATACTTGATTGGGGTGTAAGACAAGCACAAATTAGTGGTGCTGTAGCTGCAGAGCAAAAAGCAAAATACAGTTTAGAAAATCTAAATTTAAATGCAAGAATTGATATAACTAATAGTTATTTACAATTGCAAAATGCTATTCAAGTACTAGATTCAGCAAAAGTTTCAGTCCAATATGCACAAGACGTTTATTCTCAAATGAAAGCGCGTTTTGACAATGGTCAAGTAACTGCTACCGATTTAATAACCGCAGCGAATGATCAAACTAATGCCAGAGCAAATTTAGCGAATGCTAGAGGATCTTTGGATTTAGCGTGGATTACTTTTCAAAAAAGTACAGGTTCAAAGCTAACGTCATTGAATTAAAAAAAAATTATTCATTTAAATCATGTGGCATAAAATCTCGAACCGCACGAAAGTTTTTGTGCGGTCCATAATGAATTAAATTTGTTAATTTGCTTGTATAGAGGCATGCATAAGTTTCAACTTGCGCTGCAAATCGGGAATTTTGGCGTCCTGTTTTCATTAATTCTCCCCATATTGGATGGAGATTGTGATGATAATTTTTAATTTCTTTTTTTTCTAATTCTTTAAGTTTAAGTAAATCATACCCTATTTTTTTTATTTTTTTTGCAATTTCTTCTTTCTTTTGAATGCTTGCATCATTTTCTTCTTGCTTTTCTAAAATTTGATGACGCTCAAATTCATTTTCTAAATGAACTCGTTTTTTATTCAGAGAATCACATAGATCATATTGATCTTTTAGGTTTTGAATTTCTTTAATTTCTTGTTCTAATTCTTCTATAACAAGCATAGTTCTCCAGCCAATTTCTTTTTTACTTCTTAATATATCACCATAAATATGATCTCCTATGTATAATATTTCGGAACCAGTTTTTATTCCTAAAATATCGTAAAGCAATTTAAAATGCCCCCCTTGAAAAACTTTATTTTCAATAGGACCTTTTTTACTAAGGGTGAGCAAGTCAATATTTTTTAGTGAAAAAGAGTCAAGCTCAACTGAATAGATTGGATTTTTACTCATAAAAAATAAAGGCTTTTGCGAACCAGTGATCACTAAATCAAATAGGTCTAGCCATTTTTTATTTTCATTAGATTTATTGCTAGAACAAACATAATTCATCACAATATTTGTATAGTCCCATAAACTATTCGTAACAATAAAAACTTTTCTACCTGAAAGCTTTATGTCGCGCAAAATAGGAACTAAATTAGGATCTTTTTTTATATATTTTCCAGGGTTTTCTGAAACTTTATTTTTTATACTCCCATCCCTATGGCATAAGTCTATACTTTTTCTTACATCAAGATAAATATCATTATAATTTTTTTGGTTTAACTTATCACTTTTGTCTTTAAAATCGACTAATTGAATAAATAAAAAAGCTTCAGCTAAGGAAAAGAGTGTATCAATTAAAGCAAAATTTGGTTCTTCATAAGTTATAACATTCTCAACATCATATAATTTTCTCCGTTCTTCTCGAGTAAGTTCTTTGAAACCATGATAGGCAACTTTTACATATCTATGTCTATCCATTTTTAGTACATTACCTTTGATTTTATCAATTACTAATCCTCTAATCATATACTTATGATCGAATTCCCAATTTAGAATTTCTTTTGAATATCCTATTTCAACAAGTTTTTTTAATGTTTCGTGGTAAGCTAGTTTTTCAAAAGTTTCGGGTTTGTATAAGGCTAAAGTATAGTCCATATCGAAACCAATAGCTTTTATTGATTTCATGTTTAAAGTTCGATTGCAAAAAATTTTTTCAAATATAGGAATATCTTTTAATTCATCAGGGAACATTTTTTCCAATCTCCATAGATTAAATGAACCCTAATGAAAAGAAGCTATTTTATGAATAGAATTTTCCAAAACGGTTCTTTATAAATTTATCATAACTGATGTCTTCTTGTCTTATGAAGCCGGATTTAGGGAGTTCAGAATTTGCATGCAAGTCTAAAACCGCACAGATTCCTGCTGCAGTAGTGATTTGAATTGCACCCCAGTGTTCTTCTCCTATCACAGAATGATAGATTTTTTTTGCATAACTCTTTTGACTAAATTGACCATTTTTTTCGCCTGTTACCGTAACAAAAATGATAACTACATCTTGCATGGTATGGGGTAAGGCTCTTTCAAATATTTTCTTTAGCCCATCTCTATCCTCAATAAATTTTAAATCATGAAGAAGAATTTGTAGTATTTCTCTGTGCCCTGGATAGCGAATTGATTTGTAATCCATGTGTTTTACTTTATTGGCAAAAGATTCAGCTAACGTACCAAGTCCTCCAGAAGTATTAAAAGCTTCATACTCGTCCCCATCAATGCTAAGAGTTTCTAAACCTTCAAGTGGGGGGACTAATTCAAGTTTACCATTATGTAAAACTTCACATGGATTACAATATTCGTTGATAAGTCCTTCTGTGCTCCAGGTTAAATTATATTTCAATTTGTTGTGCGGAAATTTAGGCAATGCCCCAACCCGCATTTTGATAGAATTTATTGTTTCAAATTCATTAGCTAAATCATGGGCAACTATAGTAATAAATCCAGGAGCTAACCCGCATTGTGGGATAAATGCGTTTTGGGCATTTTTAGCAAGTTCTTTAATAGCAGAAGTGGTTTTTACATCTTCTGTCAGATCTAAATAATGGACTTTTAAATTACGTGCAACTTCTGCTATTCCTTTATTACAATAAAATGGAGCGCAGCTAAGAACATAGTTTTTATTCTGCAATGCTCTTTCAATACTTTTTGGGTCCATAAAGTCAGCGGCATCATAGCTTACATTATCAAGGATTTTTCCTGAAATTTGATTGAATGCTGCTTTTTTAGCATTTTCTTTACTTGTATCATAAACTGTAATTTCATAATCGCTACAGCTGGAGAGTAAATTGACTACTAACTTGCCTATTTTTCCTGCACCAAATATGGCTACATTTTTTTTAAAGGACATTGAGGAACTCCTCTAATTTTTCAATTGTGACTTGATCATACCTATGTGATCTATGTTAACGGTTAGAATGTATTTTTGTCATTATGATTGCATTTGGTCAAGGAGTTTGGTGGTGAAAGAAATGCTGAATGAATTTCAAGGGAGTAATTTTCATTTTTGGGATTCTTTGTCTCAAAATGAAAAAATAATACAAAGTTCAAAATTTAAAAGTAAAATTGGAGTCCATTCAGAAATAGGAAAATTGCGAAAAGTTTTTTTGCATTCACCAGGCCAAGAAGTGGAACTGATGACTCCAAAAAACGCTTCCGAGTTATTATATAATGATATTATTTATTATAAAAATATTGTAGCGGGGCATTCACAATTAAAATCAGTATTAAGTCTTGTTTCTGAAGTAATAGAAGTTTCTGATTATTTAAAAGATATTCTTGAAAATAAAGCTGCTAAAGATAAACTTTTAAATAAAATACTTTCTTTTCAGGGGTGTCTAGATTTAAAAGATGAGTTGATGGATTATTCTTCCCATGATTTATCTCATGCTTTATTAACAGGAATACCTTTAAAAAGAAATACTTTAGAGGCATGGTTATCAAATAAATCCTTTTCACTAGTTCCTTTACCAAATATGTATTTCATGCGAGATACTAGTATGGTTGTAGGTAACAGAGTGATTGCGTCTAAAATGGCCAGTCCAGTTCGTTACGCCGAATCCATAATTATGCGTACAATCTATGAATATCATCCTAATCTAAAAGGGCATGGCTTATTGCTAGATGCTACAGAAAAACAAAGTGACAATGATTTTACAATAGAAGGCGGCGATATTTTAGTCATTAATAAAGATTTATTATTAATAGGTATAAGTGAAAGAACTACTTCAAAAGCAATTGATTCTCTTGTTGAGTCATTACTTAAAGCAAGAGCTGAAGATGGTTATTTAGAACCTTTTAATATTTTATGCGTAATTTTGCCAAGAGAAAGAAGCACTATTCATTTGGATATGATTTTTACTGTAGTTAATAAAGAACAAGCAGTGGTTTATTCCCCTTATGTTTTGGGTAGAGAACGTGCAAGAGTTGTAAGAATTAGAGTCAAACCTGATGGAGATAAGAAATTTAAAGAAGTGGAAGATCTTTTACTAGGTTTAAGAAGTGTAGGGGTTCGAATGGATCCTATACCTTGTGGTGGAGATGAGCCTCTTCATCAACAACGCGAACAATGGAACAGCGGGGCTAATTTATTTTCTTTTGCTCCAGGAAAAGTAATTAGTTACATTCATGAACATACTTTAAAAGCTTGTGAATCTAGCGGTTTCAAAATTATTTCTGCAAAGGATGTAACTAAACATCCCGCATTACTACAAAGTGACTCTCCAATTGTGGTAACAGTCGAAGGAAGTGAATTATCAAGGGGTGGAGGGGGGCCGCGTTGTATGACTTGTCCTGTTTTGCGAGATAATGTGGAATAATTTCGCTTACCCCTTTGCAATAATTTACTCTCAAGTCATAATTAACAATGTCGATACAATGACTGAAAGATAGGGGTTTTAAGTAAATGTTAATCAAAATAAAAAAAAAGAATATTTTTATTTTTTGTGCATTAATTATAGTTCCCTTTGCGTTACTTCAAGTTTCTTGTTCAAGTAATACAATTTTAACAGAGAACCTAGAATTAACTTTACCAGAACAAAAACAAATGCTATCAAGTATTAAAAGAAAAAATGATAATTTTTATTTATCTAATTTAAAAGATTATTCTTCACCTAAAGAAAGTCAATTAATTAATGAAGCGCAGTTTAAAAATTTAGCGGTTTATAATGAAAATGTTCGTGTATTATCTGATTGGGTTTTGCGAAGTTTATCCCAAAAAGAGAAAACTCAATTATCAAGAAATTGTGAAGCCCTTGTGGGAAATTTTAAAAATCAGTTTCCATTAAATGAGCAAACTTTACCTTGTGCTGCATGGTGGATTGAAAGAAAAAACAATGAAGAGTCAACTTCAGGTAATAAAATTCCAATTCAACAAAATTATCGAACCTTACTAAATAAACAAAAATTAGACATTGCAAATTATCGTTCTATGAGCTTTTCTGAAGCATTTTCAATAATGGAGCCAGCAAATTTAGCACAAGCACAAAAATTAACAGCCTCAGCTTTAGATTATTTGCAAGATTGTTCTTATGCTGGAGCAAACTCTGCACTTTTATTAAGACTTGAAGCTTTTTTACCAAATAAATCCGTTTATAATGATATTGAAAGAATTTATTCAAAAATGCAGAAGTGTTTGCTTCCTAATATGGATCCTACTGAGAAAATTCATTTACGTATTGGACTGCTTCGATTAATTTCAGGGCATCCAAATTTAGCAAAAGAGGCACTTGAAAAAACTTTATTAGAGAAAGAACCTATTGAAAGTTCGAGAAGTTTATTTTGGTTGGGTGCAATTTATCAAAAATCTAAAACTTCTCCGAAAGAAAATCCATATTGGCAACGTTTGATTAAAGAAAATCCCATATCTTTACCGGCAATCTTTGCAGCTCAACAGTTAGGAATAGATCCAATGAATAATTTGGTTCCTGATGAAGAAATAGCTTTGCAAGCAAGGGATTCTTCTGGTTGGAGCGATGATAACTTAGAAGCTTTTGTTTTTGACTTATTTAAAGCAAGAAATGATATTTCTGCTGCCACTGAGTGGGCTAGTTATGTAGGAAGAACTAGTTCAGTATCTAATCCAAATATGTTACTATATTGGGCATTAGCGCAAAATTCAGTTAGGAATTATCGTTACTCTATTTTTATGCTTGGAAGATACGGAAAATCTATTAAAAATTATCCTGTCAGTAGAACTCTATTAAATTTACATTTTCCAAAACCTTATTTAAAAGAAATTGCGGAAAACTCGGAAGATCTAGATCCCATTTTCGTTCTTTCTTTAATTCGACAAGAAAGTGCGTTTGATACTTATGCGCGTTCATTAGCAAATGCCCGAGGTTTAATGCAGGTTTTACCTAGCACAGCTAAATCTATTAAACGGAAAATATCTTCAAATCATTTATATGACCCTGAAACAAATATTGAGATTGGTGTATCATATTTAAGTCGATTATTAAAAAGGTATGATGGAAGAATTGAATATGTATTAGCTTCTTACAATGCAGGCGCTTCAAATCTTGATAAATGGAGAGAAAGGGTTCCTGAAAATAACATGATGCTATTTTGCGACTATATGCCATTTAAGGAAACTAGAAGTTATGTTTCTTTAATACTTCGAAATTATTATTGGTATAGTCGTATTATTTCTGAAAAAGATGATTTATTTACAAAAAAAATATTGCAACAAAGCGCAAAAGCAAGATGGCGTTCAGATAGAGTTTATGCTTTGGTAGCTTATACATGGAATTCAGAAGTTGATCTTAAATATAAAAATATTTTAGAAAAAATTTATATTTTTGGAAATAATTCAGCTAATATTAGTTCCAATCCTAACACTGAAAATTGGTTGAATGAAGGTAAAACTCAAAATAGATCATACAGTAATTTAGATGATGAAAAAACTACTTATTATTTCAATAAATCAAAGTGAAATTTTATTTAATAATATTTTTAATATCGATTATTTTATCAGCATAAGTTAAAATACCGTAGCGATGCGATACAATAATGGTTGTGCACGAGTTTTTTATGCTGCTAAGAACTTTGGCAATAATTAGTTCGTTTGTTTCGTCTAAGTTCGCAGTAGCTTCATCTAAAATCATTAAAGAAGGTTTATTTAATATGCTTCTTGCAAGACAAATTCTTTGTTTTTGTCCAGCAGATAAACCAGCAAAATTTTCATCTAATTTATAATTTAAACCCTTTTCATTTAGGACATCCCCAAGTGATACAAGATGAAGTGCTTCGATAAGTTCATTATCGGTAACTTTTCTAGACAGCCCGTAACTCAGATTTTCTCTGAGGGTTCCTTTTATCAAGAAAGGCTCTGGTCCTACATAGCCAATACGTGTTTCATTTTTTGAAATATATTCCCAAGCAGGTAAACCACCAATCGATATTTCTCCTTCGCTTGGTTTTAATATCCCAGTCATTAGCATTAAAATTGTTGATTTTCCTGTTCCACTAGAACCAATTAAACCAATTTGAGAACCTTTTGATATATTTAAATTTAGATTTTTAAATAGAGGAATTGAATTTGGGTATGAAAAGGTAACTTCTTTTATAGTAATGTCAGGAGTGTCAATTTTATCTGAAGTAACAACTAATTTTTGGTTTTCTTGTTCAACAGATTTAGTGTTTTTTATTGGGCCAAAAAAACTTATTTTTGAATTATTTTCTTTTGATAATTGAAAGAAGTTTTTAGAATTTATAGAATCTAATGATAATTTAAATTGCGGATAAAATATAACGGCATTACCAAAATATCCTGATAAAATCGAAAGACTTTGAACAAATCTAGCCAATAAATAAATAAAAGATAAGAGTACAACCGAATTAGTATGCCAAACACTATAACTAATAATGATTATAAATACCAAAAGAAAAATACCTAAGAATGGAGCTGTTTGTGCGCTCAGATTACTAAAGAAATTTGCACTTACTGATTTAGTTGAGTAGTTTTTTAAGGCATTACTAGTAACTTTAAATTCATCTTCTCTTTTTTTCATAAGCTTAATAAATAAAAAATTTCTAGCAATTTTTTCAATACCTTCATTAACTATTTTTTGTTCTCTAGGTACTTGCTTTGCAAAAAGAGAAACTTTCTTATTTATATAAATTATTGTCAGACCTATTAAAGTTATTCCTGTTGTTGCTATAAAAGCCTCTTTCCAAGCGACTAAAAAAAGTAATAAAAAGAGAAAAAGACTTTGCATGAACATAAAAATAAAATGAGTAAAATTCAAAACAAATTCAGAAGATTTAGTGAAAACTTCTGCTAGGGTGAAATTTATAGTGGAAGGATTTTTATCTTTTATATTTTCATCAAATAAAATTCTATATACATAATTTCTTTTCAATTTTAAAAGAACATGGTCTTTTAAAAAAGCTGCCGTTTGAGTAGTGGTAAGTTGAACGCCAAATCTTACAATAGCTACTACCAAAAGTAGCAAAGTAATCTTATTTAATGATATTCTTGGAATTTCATAGCTAAAAATTTTATTAGGAGTTGAAATGAAATCAAAACTTCCTAGCAGCAATTGTATGATTATCGAAATGCTTAATTCAACAATTGCGATACCAATTGCTGCAAGTATTGCGAAGCATAAGTATTTAATACCCCGCTTGCCCAAAAGAGTTATTGAGTTTTGTAAAACTAAATTTCTATTCAAAGTTTCTCCACATCCAACTTATTGAGTGTATCTATCTTCTAAAAAAAATCCAATCGAATTCAGAAAATCTGGTTTCCAATTTGGCGATACATTCACTCTAGCATAACAAAAAGATTGCTCTTCTATTTTTTCTAAACAAGAATTATATTCTATATTTTCAGGCAAAGATAAATAAATCCACCCAGCTTCGTTTATATTATAAATTTTATTAGATGAAAAACCATTTTTTGCATAAAATATTGCTTTTATAGTGACAGGGAAGTGACGTGTTTCGGGACCTAAATAAATTCGCAGTTCTTTAATTTTAAACAATATTTCTGTGTTTGGTTTCAACCAACGTCCTTGGTCAGCGCCTTTGGGGATAAATAAGAACTGAGAAGGAGTAAAGAATGAAGAAAAATATTTTCGTTGTTTATTAATGTTTTCAGTTGTTTGTGGTAGTTTTCCAATACCGACTGGAAATTGTGGAATCCCCCTTTCCTGCCATTTAAATTGAGGTATAGAAGAAGAATTATAAGCTAAGTAGAAGCATACTCCCAAAATGTAGATATTTAAAAATGCAATCAGCCAAGTTAAAAATGTAAAAAACTTTTTTAGTTGGTTTGGGGTTAGTATAAGAATAGGAGAACAGATTGAGAAACAAGCTATGATCGCTAAACTTGGAACAAATATCATATAAGATGTTAATGAAAGAGCTAAAAAAGGAATCATTGCCAATACAGAAAAATTTAAAATAACGTTTAATTGATTATTATTTTGATTTTTTTCAATATTTTTAAATACATGTTTAACACCAATTATAAAAATAATTACTGAGATTAGCAATATTGCACTTCCAACAATTACTCCAAGTTCTGAAAAAAGTGCTAAAGTTAAGTTTGTAGGGACATCTGGAATTATATTGGGGAAATTAAGTTTTTTAGCATAATAATCAATATATCCTAAAAAAGAACCAACCCCACTTCCTGTATAAAAATGTTCTTTTAAATTTTCAATTAATATTGATAAATGTTTATATCTTTCATAATCAAAATATTGATATAAAGAGATGATACTAAAGTCATTCGTAATATTTTTAAACGAATTCTTAATTCTGATTATTGAAGTAGTATTTGAAAATGTATAAAATATATATGAAATTAAAGTAATCAAACTATATGCAATTGTGATTTTTAAAAAGGATTTAAAATTTAAATTTTTAACATAATAGATTAAATTAATGATAAAAATAAAAAATATAATTGCTGATATTCCTAGATAAAAAGATCTGGAATTATTTAAAATCCCACTAATAGCTGTTAATAAAAAAAGAATAAAATAAGTATATTTTGTAAATTTACTTGATTTTACTAGAAAGACAAAAGATAAAAATGTTCCTGAGAAAATTGCAAAGAAAAAAGAAGCAACTCCAGAGTCATCTAAAAGAGCAGGAGCTCTAAATGCTTCTATTGATGTTAAACTCTCTTCTGCAAGAAAATGAATATTTACTTTACTTTGATAAATAGAAACAACTGAATTTATTATAACAATAAAGAAAAATTCGATAAAGAAAAAATTTAAAACTTTATTACTAGGATATTCTCTTTGGCTATTGAAAAATGTTGCAACTGGAAACATAAATAAAATAAAATACATTAGATAAAGTCTGGTTTGAGTAAATAAAAAGTCAGAAGTAATTGTATTTGTAAATGAGTAATTTTGAATTGATATTGCAGATCTGAGTGATGGTTGATAAAAATTACAAAAAGCATGAAGAAAAATACATCCAATGAAGAGTAACAAAGATAACGAAACTTTTGTGAAATTAATTAGGCAATAAAAAAGCCCAAAAATAAATCCAAGAAAAAAACAACCAAGAATTAGAAATTTTAAATTAGGGATATTTAAAATATATGGAATTCGTATACAAATAAATGCCAGAAATATATTTAATAAAAGAAATAAATTAGAAACATTTAAAGTATATTTAATCATATTAAAACTCTTTTATAATATTTCAGTTACTAATTGAGAATTTTTTTTCCAGCTTTTATCTTGAAATATTTTATCAATTTGTAGATGAATTTTTCTATTTTCCTTATCTAATAAAAGTTGCATTGTTCTTGAAAAGTTTTCTTTATCACAACTAATTCCACCATATTCATTTATCAATTCATCAATTGGTGGACATCCTTTTAGTGCTAAAACTATGCAATTCAATTTTATGGCTTCGGCTGTTACTATTGAATAAGCTTCAAAGCGAGAAGCAATTAAAAGTGCGATTGTTTTTTTAAGTAAAAATTCTTTTTCTTTTTCGTTTACTCTTCCTATATAGACAAATCTCGGATCGTTTGGTAATTGATATTTTAAATCTCCAGCAAATATCACTAAACAATTTTGAGGTGTATTATTTAAAATAAAGTCTATATTTTTATTTTTATCAATTCTTCCTAAGTATAGAAAAAAATCAGTATTTGTTAAGTTAAAAATTTCAGGTCTTATTTCTTCAGCATTTTCAGGATTAAAATCATGAAATCCCGGAGGAAGAATTATTGAATTTATAGAGCTACTCACATGCCATATTTCCTGACAAAGATTTTTTTCAGCCTTTGAAACAAAAGCTAAAGTATTTGAATTTGAAATCATTTTTTTAACAAAAGCTAATTTAAATTCTGGCTCATTGTGAGCTGTTACTATAAATAATTTTTTTGTTTTAATATTTTCTTTTAATGCATAAAAGTTAGGGGCATATAAATAAGATTTTACTATAACTAAGTTAAATTTGGTCTGATTTTTTTCTAAGTACTGCCAAAGATCAGGGCACCAAGGACCTTGAGATTTTAAAAACAGATAGTCTAGTATCGGTGAAAGTAATAGATAAAAATTATTGTTTATTTTATTTAAATATTTTATTGTTCTTTTTACTAAAGCAAATAGAATTCTTTGTCGTGAATGAATTACAGGAAAACGCTTTATGGAAAAATCTAACCCAGAAGTTTTTATAGATTCATAGTCGGATAAATTATTATTCCATTTAATGTAATCATCGCTTTTACTTGTGAGAACCTCAACATGAATACCACTTTCCGCTAATGCTTTTGCAAGATTAAAAGCGTATACCTCTGCGCCTGCTTGAATGTGCTGCCCACATCTTTGAACAACGATAGCGATGGATTTTGCTTTCTCATTCAAGATAAATTCCTTTCTAGAGCAATTAGATTGGTTATCTCCAATCAATTGGTGAGATTGTAATTTATTTTTTTAGGGTTTTGCAATAATTATTAGTAAATTTTTTAATTTGAGTTTATCCACTTATGATCTTGAAATTGTAAAAAATGGAAGGGATACATCCTTAATGTATTTATTTGAGTTATTGCTTTCAGGCAATTTTACATCAAAATTGTCTTGATTAACTGAGTTAGTTATATGTGATTTAAACTCATAGCAGTCTGTAAAGTAGTACCTACATTTTATATAAATTTTATTTTTTTTAATTGATTTAAAAAAGAATGAGACAAAGGTAAGTAAAATTGATTGTCCCTTATTTAGGGGATAACAATTAAAGTATTCTATTTTATTATGTTGAAAAAATCCATTATTATTTATTAATTTTATAATTGTAGATAATTCCTTTTCTCCAATTGCAGAAGAATTTAGCATCATATAAAAAGAAGAATTGCCATATTTAATTGCTTGAAATGTTGAATGCAAAAAAACATCTAGATCCTTGCTATTTTGTGGTGGGTCAAAGCATATGACATCAAATAATTTATTTAAATAGTTTGGAATTCCATGATAAAGATCGATATGAAAAAAATTAATTGGAAATTTTGCTTCGCTTGTCAGAATTTTTAATTTACTTAGTAGGTTTTTGTCGCAATCTAAGACTGTTACATGCTTAAAATTTCGTAGAGCTAATTCAACCGATACTAAATCATCATCTCCCATTAATAAAACTTCTTTATCTCTGAACCCATTTATTTCAAGTAAATCGGCTCTTTTTTTTCTAGTTTCTATGGTACAGGGTAGTTGGTTATAGTTTTGTATAAATTTTAAAGAATTATTGTCTGAATATTCTTCTTTTTCTAGGTCAATAAAGCGCTGGTTTTCATTTAATATTTTTAATAAAAACTCTTTTTTTTCATCAACACTTAAATTTAGTATATGCTTTATCGTTCTGCTTTTAAAAAATATAATTAAAACTTTTGAAAGTATAAACAAAAATGCTTTTGATAAGTTCATTGGTTTTTTCCAATTTAAAAGTACAATGTTTTAAAAAGTAATATTGCTGCAGAAAGGATGAGCAAATATCCGACAAATGCTTCAACTTTATATATTTTAATTTGCATGAATTTTTTATTAAGACCGTAGGCAAGAAGTCTATATAGTTTAAATATAGCAACGTCACCAATATAAACTCCTAGAAATATTGGTAGTATTAAATACTCTACCGGGTAATCATCAGAAATATCTTGTCCTATCCACCAAAGATACCAGAACGGTAACAAAGAAGGTATCGTCAAGGTTCCAACTATTCCTTTTATAAAAGAACTTATTAAATTTGTTTCTTCAATGGGTGTTTTATCTGAAGAATATAAATTAGATTCTAAGCGAACTGCATTTTTTTTTGAATTAAATACAAATGTTAAACCTAGAATTAGAATAAATAATATAAATATTATATTAAGAAAAATAGAATGTTTTTTTTGAAAATTGAGAATAAACTCAGCATGTAAAGTTTGATCAGCCATTAAATAGGCAATAAAGCACACTACAGCATCTGTAAGAATAATTCCTGTTTGAAATGCAAATAAATTTTTCTTTTGTTTTTTTAAATAGAGTATTATTAACTGAATATTTAGTGGACCTGGAGGTGAAGTGGAAACAAGTCCTCCCAGTAGTGCGGCGGCAAAATATATAAATAGAACATCAATAAACATTCAAAACCTTTAGCTCTAAAGTATAGTAATATTAGATGCTAACATCTTTTTTTCAAAAGCTAAAGGTAGGTGTGTAGTTTCTATCTAATTTGATGAGTCTTTCTGAATATATTTTACATAACCAGTTTTCCATATATTTGCATGGATATTTTCATGAATCTCTTGTTCAGTTGTTTTTGGTGCGACCCCTGAATTTTGCGCAGCTAAAGAAGTTGCATGGGCTATTTTATACGAAACTTCAGCTATATCTGTTAATGAAGGGAGTAAAGATAAGTTTGGATCACGATTTATTTGAGCGCATTCGCTGATAACTTTCGCACAGGCAACGAGCATTTCATTATTAACACGAGTTGCTTTCGATGCAACAACTCCTAAGCCAAGGCCCGGAAATACAAAAGCATTATTGCATTGTCCAATTGGAAAAACTTTACCATTGTAACGAACATCTTGAAATGGACTTCCTGTTGCTACAAGTACTTTTCCATTAGTCCATTCAATCAGATTTGCTGGTAGAGCTTCACAGCGTGATGTAGGATTTGAAAGAGGAAAAATAATAGGACGATCACAGTATGAAGCCATCATTTTTACTATTTCTTCTGTAAATGCACCAGTTTGAGTTGAAGTACCGATTAATATCGTTGGTTTTACATTTTTTACAACTTCAGAAAGAGAAATGATTTTACCTTTTACTCTGTCCCAATTTTCATAAACTTCAACAGGTTGAGCATATTTTTTTTGAAAATATTCGAGATGATCCATATTGGCGTGAAGCATTCCGTGCATATCAATTAAATACATTCTTGATAGAGCTTCTTGTTCAGATAATCCATCGGAGACCATCGCTGCAACGATTTGATCAGCAATACAGCATCCAGCTGTACCCGCACCATGGATGACAACCTTTTGATCGCGCATTTTAGTGCCATTTACTTTTAAGCCAGCTAATATCGCACCTAAAGTAACAGCAGCAGTTCCTTGCATATCATCATTAAAAGTACACATTTCATCTTTATAGCGATCTAAGTTTTTTCTTGCAGTTTGTCTTCCAAAATCTTCCCAATGTAAGTAAACATTGGAAAATCTTTTTCTTAAAGCGGAGACAAACGCATCAATAAAATCATCGTATTGTTCACCTCTAATGCGCTCATGACGCCAACCAAGATAAAGAGGATTTTGCAATAGTTCTTTGTTATTCGTTCCTACGTCAAGGACTATAGGTAAAACTTTAGTAGGATGAAAACCTGCGCATAAAGTATACATTGCAAGTTTTGCGATGGAGATAACTATACCACCCACACCTTGATCACCTATTCCTAAAATAGCCTCAGAATCTGTTACACAGACAGCACGAACATCATAGGCGTCAGGAATATTATTAAGTATGTCTTCAATTTGAGACATTTGCGGATAAGAAATAAACAATCCTCTCGGTCTACGGAAATTTTGATTAAATTGTTGAACAACATCTCCAACTGTAGGTGTATAAAAAACAGGTACCATTTCTATTAAATGCTCTTGGAGTAAACGAAAAAATAATGTTTCATTTCTATCATACAATTGAGTGAGAAAAATATTTCTTTCAATGTCTGTTTCTTTTTTTAAATATTGTCCATAGACCCGAACTACTTGTTCATCAAGAGTTTCAACTACGTTAGGAATAAGTCCATCAAGTTTAAATTCTCTTCTTTCTTCTAGTGTAAAAGCAGTGTCTTTATTCAAAAAAGAATTTAATAATAATTGTTTACCACTAATGGAAACTTCATAGTACTTTTTTCCATCAAAGTTATTCTTTTTTTCTTTAAACATACAAAGTCTCCGTTAAAACAGCTAAGTCGTCCAGTTAATCTCATTTTGACCCAAGGAGCGTAAAATTTCATTAACTGTTGAAAAATGTTTACAGCCAAAAAAACCTCTATGCGCCGACAATGGGGAAGGATGTGCCGACTTTAAAATTTTGTGAATTTTATTTGTGATCATTTTTTCTTTTGCTTGAGCCGCAGAGCCCCATAGAACAAAGATAATAGGTGAATTTTTTTCATTTAAAAGAGAAATAACTCTATCGGTAAATACTTCCCAGCCTTTTTCTCGATGAGAAAACGCTTGATTAGCTCTAACCGTTAAGACTGTATTTAATAATAAAACACCTTGATTAGCCCAATTTTCTAAATCTGATTCAGTAGGACGTTTTCCTGTATCTGATTGAATTTCTTTGAAAATATTATTTAAAGAGGGGGGGAGTGTTACACCTTTTTCTACTGCAAAAGCAAGACCATTTGCTTGACCTTTTCCGTGATAAGGGTCTTGTCCAATAATAACAACTTTAGTTTGTGAATAATCTACTAGTTTAAATGCTCTAAATATTTTTTCTTTTGGGGGATAGTATTCAAAACCTTGATTTGTTTCACTACGTAATAGTTGTCTCAGGTCTTCAATGTAGGGTTTTGAAAACTCATCTAAAAGTAAAGACCTCCAGCCTTCTGCAAGAAAGCTAAGGTCTTTTTTTGTTTCAATTTGGTTTTCATTCACTAGGAAATCTCCAATAAATTAGGGCTCATTATAAATGAAAACTTTTTATAATGAGCCCCAAGCTTACATTCATTCTGTTTATATACTCAACAAAATGAGATTTTTCCAAGAAAAGGAAGGCAATATTTTAAGCTATTGGATAACTTCTTTTGCTTCCTGAGTCAGCTGATTTTTTTATAGTCCCACGGCCACCAAAACTATTTTGACGATCTTGTTTTTGGCCAGACTTTTTTTGGTCTCCAAAGCGTCCAGAACTATTTCCAAATCTACCGCTTCTTTCAGAAGAGCGCCCATTAGATTTGCTTGGACCTCTTGGGCCTCTATCATTTCTTCCGTAACCACCTCTACCTGAACGGTTTCTATCGCCACCAAATTTAGGTGCTTCTACATTTGCGCCAAATTCAGTTTTAAAAGTTGGAGCTATGTCTTCAACTTGAAGACTTTTCCCTAATTGTCTAGTTGCTTCTGACTTAAGTAATGTTGAAAGAATTTCTTTCAATTTATTTTCTTCAAGACTTTCAACAACTTGGTTTACAGATTGGTGAATATAATCAGGAATAACAACTGAGTCTTCATTTATACGGAACAACATATTGTTAAAGAATTGAGTCGCAATTTTTTTAGCGCTAGGCAATTCCAAACGAACTGGATTGATTTTTATTTTGCTGCATACAAATTGAAATTCTCTGCGTTCTACATGGGTAATAATTGTCCATGCTTTTCCTGTAGCTCCTGCTCTTCCTGTACGACCAGCACGGTGGGTATATGTTTCCACATTAGTAGGTACGGTATAGTTTATAACATGAGATAACCCAGAAATGTCTATGCCACGCGCAGCAACATCAGTAGCAACTAATATTCTAAGCTGTCTGTTTTTAAAGCGATCCATCGTCAAGCTACGGTCATTTTGTGTCATTTCACCATTTAAAACGCCAGCTGCAAAACCTCTTTCAAGTAGAGCATTGTGGATATTACGAGTTTCTTCTCTGGTTTTACAGAAAATGATGGCATGTTCTGGATCGTGATAAATTAAGAGTCCTAGTAAGGCATCAAGATTTCTGCCCATTTTTACTTCGATAAATCCGTGATCTATTTGCCCAGTACTAGTATCAGTGCTAGCTACTTTAACTTCAAAGGGATTTGAAACCATTTGTCTTGCGATATTAGTAACTTTTGGTGGAAAAGTGGCAGAAAATAAAAGAGTTTGAGCTTTTTTTCCGATTGCTGTTTTAATTTTAATAATATCTTCGGCAAAACCAAAATCTAGCATTTCGTCCATTTCATCAAGGACAAGAATTTCAACACCTGTAAGGCTTACAATCCCTTGTTCTAATAAGTCGTTAAGACGACCAGGGGTAGCAACTATAGCGTCTACGCCTCTTTGAATGACTGAAGTTTGGAATCTGTAGCTCTTACCTCCAGTAACAGCTAATATTTTAAATCCTTGAGGTTTAAAGTTTGTTTCAAATACGTCAGCAACTTGTTGAGCAAGCTCCCGAGTTGGAGTAAGTACAAGAATTCTTGGTTTTCCGCCTACTTGTGGTTTTTGAAGACGAGAAAATGCAGGTAGTCCAAAGGCTAAGGTTTTACCAGAACCGGTTCTGCTTTGTGCAATAACGTCTTTGCCTTCAAGAACGGGCTCATAAGTTGCTTGTTGAATAGGGGTAGGCTTAGTAATTCCTTGAGATTCAAGGTTTTTACGTACTACTTCTGGCAATAGGTTAAAAATAGAAGACTCTTCTGCTGTGGGTGTATTGGTATTTGTCATTTGCTTCCCAAAAAAATAAGGATAAGAAGGGGTTAGCTACTTAAAGCTAATTACACTCAGGCGAGAATTGAGAAAGAATCATTCAAAGCTTAAAAAATACAAGCGTTTTAGTAGGTTGCAAGTATAGCAATATTTATAGTGCTTTTTGCAACAAAAGAGTTAGTCTTTCTGAACCCATGCCAGCAGTCCCTTAAACTGTATTATACTAATGGTGTCAAGAGGGTTTTTTTTATTATTCACTAATGGTATGTTAACAAGGTTTTTGAACGTCTTCCTATCGAGGGGTAAATGTTATGCAAAGTCAAGATGATTTGAGAGTAGAGCTTGAAAGATTAAGAGCAGAAAATGCTGCATTAAAGAGCGAAAAAAAAGGAGCTTCCTCTAGAGAAATAAGTTTCAAAGTTGCCGAAAAGGGGGGGCTTTCAGTTTATGGTTTAGGTCGTTTTCCTGTAACTCTTTATAAAGAGCAATGGGTTCGTTTACTAGATAAGCAAGACGAAATTCGCAATTTTATTAAAGAGAATGAAGACAGATTAAAATCTAGAGAATAACTTTTACCTTGGCGAAATAAGAGTGAAATATTTAAAAGAATTTAAAGAAATATTTATCATTATATTTTGTATCTTTGTTTTTCGCTCTTCTTTTGTTAATTGGTATGTTATTCCTTCAGGTTCTATGCTCCCTACCCTAAAAATTGGCGATCATGTTGTTGTGAATAAAATGGCTTATGGATTTATGCTTCCTTTCATGGAAACACGAATATTCAGTTGGAGTAAGCCACAACGTGGAGAAATAGTTGTGTTTCAAGGCCCTCCACAAGAAGGAGGGCAAGTTTTAATTAAAAGAATAGTCGCTATAGAAAATGATAAAGTTGAATTTGTAAAGGGATTGTTACATGTCAATGGGGTTCCTGTACAGGAATCCATTGAAAACAATCGCGAAGTTTTAACGGATACTGGTAGTGCAGACGATTTCAACGATTATAATTTAATTAAAGAAACTAGTTTATCGCAAAATTCTTTTTACATATTAAAGAAAAAAAATGAAGGTATGACATTCATGGAAAAGAAAACCTGGATTGTTCCTGCAGGAAAATTATTTTTTCTTGGAGATAATCGTGATAATTCTTTTGACAGTCGTTTTTGGGGAATGATTGATGAAAAAAGTATTTATGGTAAAGCTTTTTTCATCTCTTATTCGACTGGAGATAAAGGGATGTGGCCACATTTTAGAAAAGATCGCTTTTTTCAAAAATTACAATAATTGAATTATTACTTTAGTTGTTTCTTAAGTTCTGTTGCTCCTTGCATGAGCGCTGAATTAGATGCAGGTACATTTTTCAAAGCATTTAAGATCATAAAGTCGTGAATCATTCCGTTATATCTTGAAGTAACAACTGGAACTTTAGCTGAATTTAGTTTTCTTCCATATTGCTTTTAAAGCAACTACGGTTGCAATATTCGCGCCAGCGCTATCTCCAATAACATCAGACTGTTTTACAAGATCTTTGATAAATCTTTCATATCCTTTATATTCTCCCAATACCCATCCTCCTCCATGAAAATAAATAAATGCAGGAAGAACTTTTTTTGAATTATCAGGGCGAATTATTTTTACTTTAATTTTATTGCCATTGTTTCTAGGAATAAGTCTTTCTGTTACTACTAATTTATCTTTTGCCTTTGTATTGTCTTGTGCATCTTGAAAACCTGTAAAAGCTTTTCTTGCATCTTGAATTGGAAGTTCAAATAATTGAGTCTTATTCTAATTTACCATTTCAATTAAGTTTTGTGTATTATATTCTAAATTATTATTTGCATAAAGATTTTGAAATGAAAAAAATAACGAAATAATTAATGATTTATTAAGCATATATTCCTCTGATAATTAAATTTAGTTTAAAGAAATAAAAAAAAGGAATATATTGACTAGTATAGGATTAAATTGTTGTCAATTATTTTAGATTAATTATTTATAATTCAATTTATCAGCTATTTCTTGGCCAATATGATATAATTTAATCTTTGAGTTTTTCATTAATTCATTTGCTGTGAAACCTGTATGGCCGTCTTCCACTATTGTGATTATTTCTGCTAAACCTAATTTAGATTTAAGTTCAAGTTTATTCTTTGTTACGTTTCCAAAAATACCTATTAATTTATGGTCATTTTTTAAAGCTAATTGTGATACTGTACTAACGGCTTTTCCGTATAAGGTAAGGTCATCTAAACTTCCCTCACCGCAAACAATTAAATCTGAACCACTAAAACTCGGGGCTAAGGCAATAGCTTTTGCAATTTTCTTAGAACCCATTTCAATTTTTAAATTAGGAAAAATTGCAGACATTCCTATGCATATTCCGCCTCCTGCACCTGTAAAAGCATCTTCTAGCTTCGGAATTTGCGGACAATCGTGTTTAAGAACATTCCAAAAATGATAAATTTGTTTTTCAATATGTGGTATACTAGAATCTTTCGCTCCTTTTTGTTTTAAAAAAGAGGTTAATGTGACTCCAGGTCCTTTAGCTGGCGCATTTACATCACAGAGAGCGTGAATTCTACATTTTTTCATGTATTCAGGTAGCTCTTCTTTTTTGAATGAACGAATTTTAGACATATTGTTGATGCAAGGTCTTAGTCTATTTCCTTGTTCATCATAGGCTGATAATCCAAAAGCACTGGCTATCCCCCAACCTGCGTCAGCAGTAAGAGTACCTCCAATACATAACCAAACTTCTTGCGGTCTTAATGGAAAAGTTTTTTGCAATAACCGCCCAAAACCCCATGTATTAGACTCTAATAAGACTTCTTCTGTCGCGAGTGATTTTGAGTTTCCTAAAACTTCAGCAGATTCGAGTACGGCAAGGCGTCTGGCATTCTGCCAATAAATGTTAGCTTCAGTCTGCCTTCCTAGAAGATCAGATACTTCTATGCGAAGCGATTCCATTCCTATATGAGCAGCAATTAAGGCAGCGCTACCTTCGCCTCCATCCGCCATGGGGCGTTGAATAATTTCAATTTTGGGATTTCTATTTCTTATTCCATCAGCAACTAATTCACAAACTTGGCGAGCTGTAAAGGTACCTTTGAATTTATCAAAGGCTAAGACTATTTTCATGATTTGCTCCTTACGCCCAATAATAGATTCTTAGAATTCAGAACTCAATATACTATAGAACAAAAAATGTGATGTTCAAAAGTTACTCTAAATTGTGCATTGCTTTTATCATTCCTCTTTGTTAAAGAAGCCTTAGCAGAGGTATTTGTTAATATCATAACAAGTTTCCTCTTTTTTAGATTAAATTCTTCTTTTGGGGTAATACACAATGGATACGCAGCTTGATGCAAAGCAAATGGAAATGAAGTTAATTAAGATCGTAGCAGAAAAGTTGAATATAGAGGAAAAAAATATAACGACAGCTTCTCGCTTTCAAGAAGATCTTGGTGCTGACTCTCTAGACATCGTTGAGCTTCTTATGGAAATTGAAGAAGTGTTTGGTGTAAATATTTCTGATGAAGAATCTGAACGCCTAAAAACAGTAGGCGATGCGGTTAAATTCATCGTGGCAAAGCTATAAAGGCAAAGTCAAAAAAAAGGCACCTATTTGGTGCCTTTTTTTTTGTTTTTAAATTCTAATTTTCTTGGCTTAGTAATTCAGAGAAAAGGGAAAGAACATGAAAATAGCTATTGCAGCAGATCATGCTGGTAGAGAACTTAAAAGTTATGTAATTGATTTCTTGACTCTCACTAATCATCAAGTGCTTGATTATGGAGTTGCCGCAGATTCTTCTGCTTCTGTTGATTATCCAGATTATGCAGATATTGTGGCCTCTGAAGTTTCAAGCGGTCGATGCGATCGTGGAATTTTAATTTGTGGAACTGGCATAGGAATGTGCATTACAGCAAATAAGTTTCCTAGCGTAAGAGCTGCTGTAGTTAATGATGAATTTACCGCACGCATGAGTAGAGCACACAATGACTCTAATATTATGTGTTTAGGTTCAAGAATTGTGAATTATCAAAGAGCAATTGACTTTGTGAAAATTTGGCTTGCAACTGAATGTGAAGAAGGTCGCCATAGAAGTCGTATTAGTAAAGTAAGTGCAATAGAAAAGAGGCTATCTCAATGAATCAATTTCTCTCTTTAGAACGAGCAGAATTATTAAACACTGATCCTGAAATTGCGAAACTTTTTGGAAAAGAAAGTCAACGGCTGAATGAAGGTTTAGAATTAATAGCATCAGAAAATGTGGCAAGTCCTGCAGTTTTAGCTGCGTTGAGCAGCGTTTTATCTAATAAGTATGCAGAAGGATATCCTGGTAAAAGATACTACGGTGGTTGTGAATTTAATGATGAAGTTGAGCAAATTGCTATCGATAGAATCAAAAAAATCTATGGAGCTGAACACGCAAATGTTCAACCACATAGTGGAGCACAGGCAAATCAAGCAGTTTTTTTAGCAGTTTTAAAGCCAGGTGATACATTTTTAGGAATGAATTTATCACACGGCGGGCATTTAACTCACGGTTCTCCTGTAAATATTTCTGGTATGTACTATAAAGCGGAAGCTTATGGTGTAGATGAAAATGGTTTTATTAATTATGAAGATGTTGCAAAAAAAGCGCATGAATGTAAACCAAAATTAATTATTGCTGGCGCTAGCGCTTATCCTAGATCCATTGATTTTGCAAAATTTAAAAAAATTGCAGATGAAGTTGGTGCTTTGTTAATGGTTGACATGGCTCATATAGCGGGTTTAGTTGCTGGCGGACAACATCAAAGTCCAGTGCCATTTGCTGATTTTGTCACAACAACTACGCATAAAACTCTGCGTGGACCGAGGGGCGGTGTTATTCTTTGCAAAGAAGCTTTTGCAAAAGCTATCGACAAGGCAATATTTCCTGGCTTGCAAGGTGGTCCTTTAATGCATGTTATTGGAGCTAAAGCTGTCGCTTTTGGTGAAGCTTTAAATCCAGCTTTTAAACTTTATGCTGAACAAATTGTTGTAAATGCCCGTGTACTTGCTGATACACTGTTAGAAAATGGTGTTGAACTTGTTTCTGGTGGGACAGACAACCATTTAATTTTGATAAATCTAAAAAATTCTCCACTCAGTGGAAAAGATGCTGAAGAGAGACTTGCAAAAATTGATTTAACAGTAAATAAAAATAGTGTGCCAAATGATCCTCGCAAACCTATGGTTACTAGCGGTATTCGAATAGGGACACCTGCTGTGACAACACGAGGATTAGTAGCTGATGATATGAAGATACTAGGCACAGCTATTGCCTATGCATTAAAAAATGATGATTCATTGTTAGATAAGGCAAAAGAGTTGGTAGCTGGACTTTGTAAAAAATATCCTCTTTACAGTGATTCTCTTCAACATAAAGGTTATGTTTCTCCTCATTTAGGATAATTACTATATGAAGTGTCTTCAGTGCCAAAATCCTGAAAGTAAAGTTTTAGAAAGTAGAGAAAGTAGGGATGGAAGAACGGTAAGAAGACGAAGAGAGTGTGTCTCTTGTGGATATCGTTTTACTACTTTTGAACGTTCTGAAGAACAGCCTTTATATGTGATTAAAAGAGATGGAACGAGGGAGCTTTTCAATCGAGAAAAGCTTCTAAAAAGTATGGGTATAGCGTGTCAAAAGCGCTCAGTGAGTTCAAAAAGTTTAGATGCCATTTCAGATTGGGTGGAAAGCACTTGTCATTCCTCAGAAGAAAGAGAAATGCCTTCTTATAAAATCGGTGAACTTGTTTTAGAAGCCCTTTTAAAACTAGATCCGGTTGCTTATGTAAGGTTTGCTTCTGTATATCGGGCATTTTCAAGTCCTGAAGATTTTGTTTGTGAATTGAAAATGTTAACTGAAAAAGCTCAAAATAAGAATAATTTTAAAATTGATCTTGAAAAAGATAATTGAACTGAATATTTTAAATGTACATGATTTTAAAAGTTGGAGTTTTTATGTTTACTGGAATTGTCCGGGATTTGGGTAAAGTTGAATTTCTTTTGAAATGCGAAAACTCTTTAAAGCTCACTATTTCATCTAATTTAGATATCTCATTTTATGCATTAGGTGCTAGTGTTTCATGTAATGGATGTTGTTTAACAGTAATTGAGTCTTATGCAAAAAATAAAATTAGTTACTTTACTGTAGATGTGGGATATCAAAGTCTTGCTCTTACTAATTTAGGAAAATTAAAACTTGGCTCAATTTTAAATATAGAACCAGCTTTGAGACTTGGTGATTCCTTAGGTGGACATCATGTAACAGGGCATGTCGATGCACTTTGTAATATCTCATATTTTGAAAAATTGGATGATGAATTTTGGAAACTTAAAATAAATATTCCGCAAGAGTTTTCTCAATGGATAATATTGAAAGGAAGTATTGCTGTAGCAGGAATTAGTCTTACTATTGCAAAAATTGATACCTTTCAAAATGGTGATTCTGTCATAGAAATTATGATAATCCCACATACTTTTAGTAACACTATTTTGCACGAATTTAGGGCAGATATGGAGATAGAAATTGAATTTGATCAAACGGTTAAGACTATTGCTTCTGTTGTGAAAAATATGTTACCAGGTTATATTCAAGCACGTAAATAGCGGCTTCAACAATTTGGGAAAATAGTAAACCTATGTCTTTTGATCTGCAAAAAAATAATGTTGCGGTTCATTCCTCTCGCCTAACTCCGGAATTCAAAAAAGTATTCTACGCTGAGTCTGGTAAAACGTATTTGAAACAGGTGAAAGCTCTGCCTCAAATGAATGCTGAAGGATGTACGGAATCACAAGTTGTGAAGTTAAATGATGATTCACAATTAATTTCAGATTCTAAAATATATGCGTTAAAAAAAAGACTACTAGCACCTGCTTGGTGGGTTGAAGGTCTATTATTGAGTTTAGGAGCCAAAGAAGCTTGGTTTGATTCTCTAGTAGCAAAACGCCTAGGTAAGGTGGTTACTGCGCCTTCTAAAATTAATGCAAAAAATATTGTACTTTTATTTGGTATTTGGCATGAAGCTTTATCAAAGATATTTGCTTTAAAAAAAGATAATTTATCACTTAAATTTCAAATAAATAAATATTTATCTGGCACTCAAAAGGATGTTTTAGAAGCTTGTAAACTATTAGAAGAAACCTGGGTGACACCATATAATTTATATGAAATTAAGCATGCGAAAAAAAATAAGCAGTTTAATTTGGCAAAATCTGGAAGTTTTTCCTTTATCAGGCATGCTCAGGTTGAAAATGATGTCGATGGAATTTGGCTTTCAATGACTTTATCCCAGCCTATTCAAACTTTATATATGATGGAAAAGGTTAATTTTAATAGTAATTCTCTTAAAGCGTCATTTATCAGTATAAATCCTGTGGTTATTCAATCTATGGGACGTAAGGCAAGTATCAAAAAAATATTAAACTATCTGTTTCTAGAATATTCAAAACAAGAAGGGATAGAATTTAATATCAGCAATTGGGGTTCAATACCTATTGATACAAAAAATATTAGTAGTTTTCATAAAGAAATACTGGCTAGTGTACCTTCTTTATATGATCATGGTGTTTTAGGTTGGAATATAGCTGCGCCTAATATCAAACTTTCTGAATTAAAAAATAAAATGTTAGATAATTTTAGTAATTCTTCAGATAATAGAACAAGTTCTATTGTCTATTGTTGGCAAATGTCAGAACAGGCAAAAGAGGCTTTTGAGTTAGAACAGGC
The DNA here is from genome assembly GCF_029873255.1 of Pigmentibacter sp. JX0631. NCBI lineage: Bacteria > Pseudomonadati > Bdellovibrionota > Oligoflexia > Silvanigrellales > Silvanigrellaceae > Pigmentibacter > Pigmentibacter sp. JX0631. Next base: position 2,427,601 of record NZ_CP123622.1, read on the forward strand.
CATAAGTGAAAAACTTATGACTTTTTCGCAAGAAGAAAATTTACATGAAGCAAAAACTATAAATTCTTTATATAAAGCAAAGAAATCTGAAACTTTATTTCCAGAGCCACCTCCAGATCAATTAACTAAAATTAGAAAAGAAAAAGCTTTAAAACAAGAAAAATTAGATAAGTTAGAGAAAAAAATTGAATTGAAAAAAGAAACTACATTGAAAAAAACTTTAACTAAAAAAGTTCCTGTGGAAACTTTATTTGATGCATCAGAACAAATAAAAAATAAAAATTGTGAAATATTTGAAAATAAAAAGAATGATCTAGAGAGAATAGAGAAAGTTACTAAGAAAAAAGAAATTGTCAGAAAAAAAGAATTGTCTATTAAAGAAACATTGTCAGACGATGACTTTATAGTCTTAGTTTCAGAATTTTATGAATCTCTAAAACCTTTACAAAAAAAAGCTTTCGAACGTGAACGCGCTGGTATGAATCCGGAACAATTTAGGCTTTATATGACACCTATTTTAAAACGTAAAAGTAACAAGGTATTGAAATAATTTACTAATAATAGCTTTCTTTACTAATGATGAATTTCAGAAAACCTGCAAAATTTTTAATAAATGCATTTACTTTTAAGTGCAAGTTATTGCACAAAAAAGACTGAATACTAAAATTCTAATAGTATTCAGTCTCGTTTAAAATGAACTTATTTAAGTAACTATTTAGACTCAGTATCATCATCCATTTCGAAACCAAGTTCTTTCAGTTTTTCAATAGTTTCAACAGTGAATGAGGTTTCTGTATCATTTTTTAAACCCAAACCGCGAAATTCTTCTAAGTGATTTCTTCCCATAGTGTTCCTTTCATTTATTCAAGTTGTTATTTAAGACACAAATTTATTGTATCATTAGTTTTTTTGAATTACAACTTTCTTGAAAGATTTTATTTATTTTAAGTAACTGACTTGTAAAATTTTAAAATTATATATTTTTCTAATAGGTAATTTATAATGCATAATAATGGGTATCTTATTTCAAAATCTTTTTTTGATTCTATGGAATGTGACAATATTGTATCTAAAATAAAGGAATATACTAAAAGAAAATATGATTCTATAATTGCTTTAGATCAAGCTGATTTAATAGTGCCAGAAATAAAAGATTTGTTAACTTCTAAAAAATTAATTAATTTTTTAGAAAATTATATAAATAATGATTTACTTTTGGCTTCTTCAAAATTGTATGTTCGAGCAAATAGGCAACCTCCTTTTTATGATTCTCTACAAATATCAAGTTATCCACTAAATAAATTATTAAGTGTTTGGATAGCTCTTGAAGATGTTATTCCTTTGAATAGTCCCATGTATTACTATCCAGAGTCCCATTTGAGAACTTATCCCCCTCTCTATGAAAGAATTTTGGATTCTAATTTCACGGTATTAAATAACTACGTATTTTATGAGTCAGCATATGAAGAAGATTTAAAAGATTACAATTTTAAATCTTGCGTTCGAAAGATTTTTCTTCCAAGAAAAGGGGATTTCATGTTAATGCATGGAAACTTAATTCATGGAGATTTGGGGCCATTTGATTATTCCAAAGCTAGAGCTTCATTGCTTGCATATTTTCTTCCTAAAAATGAAAATAAATATTATTTTACAGATTATCCATTAACTAAAAAAGAAAAAAAGTTTGATACATTAAGAGCGGAAATATTACCTAAAATATTTTATTCAGAGCCTAATGAAAATAATTCTAGTGAAAAAACCCCTGAAAGAGAAATACTTCCTGCCAAAGCGGTTGAAAATTTATTTACATTTTTTAAAGATAATAAATTTCAAATAGATTTAAATTCATTAGGTGAAAAGATTATTTCATACGAATGCTTAATTGAAAAATCTAGTAGTCTTAATTCATATGGTTATGGTAAAGGTAGTAGTGAAATTCAATGTATTGCAAGTGCTATGTTTGAATCTTTTGAGCATCTGATAAGTAAAGGATTTTTTGTAAATAGTGAAAAAACAGTATTTATTTCTATTAAGGTAGCATTGCAGGACTGGACATGTTTTCCAGAAAAAATATTAGAAAAATGTAAAGAAGATCAGGAACCTCTTTTGTGGGATATTTTTAATGGTCTTAATACTAATGAAAATTTAATTATTCCTAGTGTGATTTTAGATACTCCTGGAGGAAATCGTTCGCTAAAAGGTAATTTTCCGTTTTTTAAGTTAGATGGTGCATTTTCTAACTCTGGAACTGCAGCTGGATCAACCTATAGTGAAGCTGTGTTACACTCACTCAATGAATTAATAGAAAGAGACGCTCATTCTCTTTTGCTTATAAAAACATTTTGTAAAAATACTCCATGTAATTTAAGAATTATTAATAAAGAAACATTGCCTGAAACGTTAAAATTAATATTAGCAGATTGCGAGAGAGAAGTAGGTTATTCATTTACCTTAATTGACATGACTACAGATTTTAATATTCCAGCTATAGCTTGTTTTACTCATAAAATAGAAGGAACTGACAGACCAATTTTGGGTTACGGATGTTCTCCAAGTGCTGATTATGCAGTTGAAAGAGCAATTTTAGAGACAGTTCAAACTTGGCATAGTTACTTAAGAGACAAAAGAAAATTTATTGAATCATGGAATTCAATTGATGTTCATGTTGCTAAAATTGAAAAAATGAGGCTTGCAGCTCAAGAAAATTATCAAGAAATTATTGAAAAAGGTTTATATGAAATTATTGATTATAGTATTTTAAAGGAATTATCTTTAAATAATTTTGGTGATATATCACATTTTGCGAAGAATGTTGAAATTGTATTAAATAAAATTATAAAAATATTTTCAAACAAAAATATGAATATTTATGTAAAAAAACTATTTGACAATCAAAATACTGGATTAGTTTGTGTTAGATCTATTGTTCGAGAATTAGAAGTATTTAATCTTATTACTTCAGGACTTCTTGTCGCTCCTAGCAAAAGAGGAATTAAGATCCTGAATAATTAAACGTTAATTTCTTGCTTACAATCTGATTTATCTTCAAAAACAAACAAAGTATAGATTTTGATAATTTACTTACTAGACTTTTTTGTTACTTGTCGCATTATATCTGCAATTCTATTTTTTGCTGTTGGAAAACTTTCTTTTTCTAAGAGAGCAAATTCGTCTGCAGTAAATTTACTTAAAACCCAGTTTGATACAGCGCTTTTGTGCTCAGGTTTTCCTATTCCGACTTTAACTCTATGGAATTGATCTGTACCAGTACGTTCTAAAATGCTTCTAATGCCATTATGTCCACCATGTCCGCCTCCAAAACGAGTTTTTACCGCACCATGTGATTGATCCAAATCATCAAAAATAACTATCAGATTTTGTGGAGGAACTTTAAAAAAGGCAAGCGCTTGTTGGACACTATTGCCCGAAAGATTCATATATTCTTGGGGTTTCATGAGGAAAACATCATGCCCTTGCCAGCTTGTACGTGCTGTCAGTGAAGCAAATTTTTGTTGAGAAACAAAAACACCGGCTTCAGCAGCTATTTGGTCTAGCAGCAGAAAGCCGATGTTATGTCTTGTTTGCTCATATTGATAGCCAGGATTGCCCAGGCCAACTAGAATAAACACGGTCTAATTAGATCTTAACTAGGGAAGCAAGAGCTAAATTTTGACCTTTTCCAGTTCTTACAACCACTTCTTTATCAAGAGAGAGATCGTGTAAATGAATGGATTGCTCTACTTTTAAGCTACTAACGTCAACATCAATTACTTTTGGTAGTTTAGCTAAAGGAGCTTTAACTTCTAAGTAACGAGTACGAATGCTAAAAGCACCTTCTTTTTCTTGTTCACGAGTTAAACCAACAAAGTTTAATGGAACGTGAATGCGAACCTTGTCATTTGCTTCAACTTCTTGAAAATCAAAGTGAAGAGGCTTGTCATTCAAAGGGTTAACTTGAACTTCACGCATAAGAACAGTCTTTTCAACACCGTCTAAAACGAGTTTTAGAACAGTAGAACGAGTGTGTCCTTTTGGAAGATTGGAAGTAGCGATTTCAATTTTGGTTGAAACGCCTTTTTTGTAAAGGATTCCAGGTACAAGCCCGCTATGGCGTTGCTTGCGAACGGTTCCTCTTGATGCATCTCCACGCTTTGTAGCTTGGATCACGATAGTTTCGGCAGTCATTGGGATTACTCCTAATAAGGTCAATACCATAGGATTTATGGTAAGGAGATTCCATATATCAAAAAATCTAGTAGAGCAATAGAAGGTTTTTGGTCCTAGAAAAAAAAGATTGCAAGGAAGCCAAAGAACAATTAAGTTAGTCACAATTTAAACTGAACCCTTTTATTGACTTTTTTTATGTTTGAATTAAAGAAAAAATGGTTTGATTTTTATTAGTTTCTTCGTTTATAACTTCATTTCTAAGAGTTTATTTGGTCGTAGTTTAACGTTAACTGTGGAGTTTCCAATGAAAGTATCCAAGATTTTTCTAGCTACAGCTGCATTTTCTTTAGCAGTTGTTACTGTAGGCTGTAACAGCACTAAAAAAACTGAAGCTGAAAAGCCAAAGCCAGTAGAAGTTGCAGCTGAACCTGCTGCACAAGTTAAAACAGAAAATCCAGAATCCAACTTTAAAACAATTTACTTTGATTTTAATAAGTTTGATATTCGTGGAGATCAAAAAGAAGCAGCTATGCAAATAGCTGAAGCTTTAAAATCATCACCAAATATCCAAATTCAAATTCAAGGTAACACGGATGATCGTGGATCTACTGAATATAATATGTCATTAGGTGCAAGACGTGCTGAAACGCTCAAAAACTTCTTAATTGCTAATGGTGTTCAAAATACTATTGAAACAATTAGTTATGGTAAAGAACGTCCAATTGCACAAGGTCAATCAGAAGAAGCTTGGGCAAAAAATCGTCGTGATGATGTAGTAAGAATGAAATAAGTCATTTTATTTCTTTATTAGAAGCAGTAATGAATAATAATTATTACTGCTTTTTTTTATTTTTTATTTTGTTTGATATTTTCTTCTAAAGATTCAACAATATCTTTTAATGTTAATTTATTTCCAACTAATAAAGTTTGAATTCCTAGAGTATGCGCAGGAAGATCATAGTAAGGATCATTTCCAATCATAACTGTTCTTTCTGGTAAGGCTCCTATTTTTTTTAAAGTGTCATTAAAAAACTTAGTGTGCGGTTTAGTTGTTTTCATAACATCCCAAGAAGTCACAAGATCGAAATCATGTAAATATAAGTCACTTGCCTTTAAACGTAACTCAATTTCTCTTCTCCCGAAAACAGCATTCGTAGCTAAAGTAATATGTCGATTTGATGTATGTAATAAATCAACTAATTTTCTTGCGAATGGATCTGAATGTAAGAACAAACAAATAAACGGATAATCTGAATCAAAAAACTTGCTGACAAAACGTTCAATTTTTAGCCTACTTGTATTTAATTCAGTTGCTAGAGTTTCAAAAAAAGCTTCTTCATTTGAAGCAAAAGAATGAGAGGACAAAAGAATTTCTTTGGTCTTCTGGGCTGCTTTAAGTAACTTTGAAATGGATCCAAAACTCCGCATTCTGAAAAGCACTCCAAGAGCAAATAAATTATGAAATAATGCTCCTGGTTGATTAATTAATGTGCCATCCATATCTAACAGAACATGAGTTTTATCATTCCACCAATCACCCGAAATTGTAATTTTATTTCTGATCCTCTTAATTTCTGAAGATTTTTCTTGAACTTTAGGAAGTTCTTGTTTTTTTTTCATTATAAAATTACCTGCGGAAAATGAATTAACCCAGTAATCACTACAAGACTAGAATATTCCTTTTTAATTTCGTTAAGTCAAATGTTCAGCAGGCTAATCCCACAGGGCTAGTATTATTTTTTGACCCTACTGTAATAAATATTTCTTCGATCATTTTTTGTTCAAACGTATTTGTAGGAAAGATATGAAAAATTTGTGACAATGACTCTTTTGTAGCATTGTTTAGTTGTCCAGCTCTTTCTAAACCTTTTATTAAAAAATATAGACTTTGAATAGAAGCGTTAGTGCTAATATTATTTTGCATTTTTTCAATACCAGCAGAAAATTGACCTTGTGTCACAAGAATGTAACCATGTAAAACTTTTGTATCAAGAGGTACCTTTTGAATATTCTCATACGAGTCAATTGCAGCTTCTAATAAAGTTTGTGCTTTTTTGTAATCAGTACCCTTCATAATAATACTTAGTGCTTCTAGTTCAAATAATTTTTGTTTCGTCATTTTTGCTGCAGGGCTTTGATTATTTTTAGCAATTAGCAGCCATTCATCAACAAGCGGCCAATTCCCCGTAAGACTGTAAATTTGTGCAATGCAAGCAGAAAGAATACCAAAGTTAAATTCTTTATTGCCTTTGTGCTTAAGATTAAGAAGTTCTTGAACTGAAATTCTTGAATTAAAGCTGGCTCCAGACTTAGCTATAAATTGTAAAAGTGAGTCTGAAAATCTTTCACTAATTAAAATTGCACTTTTTGCTAAATTCCAAGCATATTCAGAATAATTATTTTGCAAACAATCAAGACCAAATTTTATAATATTTTCTATTAATTGCTCACGTTGGGGACTTAAAGTAGCAGTTGTTTGCAAAATTAACTCTTCAAGATTTTTTATAATAGTATCACTTTCTTTTATGAAAGCATTATTGCTTAAATTAAGTGAAGATCTAAGTAATAGAATTAAATATGAATGATTCCATGGATCACTTGCTAAAGATTTTTGAATTTCATCAAGAGAATTTTGATATTCACCTTCTGAATAGTAAGTAGCAGCAATACTCCAGTGCATTTCATTAGATTGTTGTTCCGTTAGAGATGATATTTGTAAACTTTCTTGTGCTATTTCTCTTGCGGTATTATAATCTCTAATTTTTAGAAGGAAAAATATGTATCTTAAAATTCCATCTGAGTTATAAAAGTCAGAATTAAACATATACTGGAAGTATTTTTTAGCTTCCTTATTATTCCCTAATCGTGAATGTATTTCTCCAAGATAGTAATGAATTTCAGGGTCAAATTGATAAATATTATTTATTTCTTCTAACTTCGCTAAAATTTCTTCTTTTGGAGTTTCATTTGCAATACATTCTCTTATTTTGTTTTTTAAGGTCATGTAGTTATTTATATCGATATTTGCGATCTTAAGCCCGCAAAGTAAAATGCAAAATCTAATTTCTGGGCTACCATTTAAATTTTTGTATGCAACTTTTAAGCATTCCATTAACCCTTCAGATGGAGATGAGCTAACGCACAATGAAGCTGTTTGCATAACTAGATCTGGAGGTGAATCTTTCGTAATGAGCACAGCAAAGTAACAAATTCTTGCAACGGCTTTTAAACCATATTCATCACACAATTGAGCGATAAAATAGATTTGATTCATGTCTCTAGGAGATTTTTTACAAGCTATTACTACATTTTCAACTTCAGCTCGGCAAGCTTCTGAGGCTGGAATATTATTTGCCATTTTGTAAGCCTGCATTGCTCCAAGGAGACATAATATTTCGATTTCTACTGGGACTTCATTGTATTGTCTTTGTAACCAGTCTGCGAGGCTTTTCAATGCATTAATCGCATTTTTATGGTCATTAAGCTGGATAAATTCATGGTAAAGTGCTGTGTGTGTTTCAAAATGACCATGCACTAAATACTTATCAAGAGCCTCAAATCTTTCTGCAAAATTTACATGTTGATCTGATAAAGCTCCCATTTGTTGCAGTTCAGTAAGAGTTGCTAACACGCAGATTGAATTCTCATTTAGTTTGAAAGCGTTTTTCCAATGTTCGATAGCTTCAGTAACTCGCCCTACGCTTTCTAGTGCGCAGCCAGCTAAATACCATGCAGCATAGTTTTCAGGAAAGTTCATTTTGAAATCTAATGCTTTATGATAGTAATCCTCTTTCATTTGTTTTTTACTTGAATCTAAATCTTTATTATCATTTGAAAAAATTTTTTTATTGAAATCTTCTTCATCTGGAATGTAGTCGTCGGGTATTTCAAGATTTCGATTGATACGAATTTTTTTATTTGAAAGAATATTAATTAAAGGTGTTTTGGTTTGAACATACATTTCATTATCGCGATGCAAATTTTCGTAATGGACTTTAAAAGTCTGTCTTTTTTCTTTTTCTATATCATTTTTTGAAGAAATCCTTATACTTCCTAATAAGATCGCAAATTCTAAGGCCATGGATTTGGGATGATCTTTGCTCAATTTTTTTAAGTCGTGTAAGAGTTCCAAAAGGGTGTCCCTTTTGGATGAGACTTCTACTCGCCTGAAGAGAATTTCATAATCGTTAGGGTAGGTAAGGGACAACTTTTTAAGTAGATTTTCTGCTTTTTCAAAATCTTGGACAAATATGTATTTGTTGACTTTTTTTAAAGCGTTAACAGAATTATGATGAGAAGAAGATCTATGGCGTAATTTTGCTAAAAAAATCATGCGGGAGATAATTTTTTGTTTAGTTATTGGCTTGTTATTTTTTGAGCTCTTTGCTCTAACCTGCATAATTTCTCCAACAAAGGTTTGACTCTAAATATGAAATCGGAGTTTCTGATGGAGAGCTAAAGATTATTTTATGGAAGATGGGTTCTTTGACTAAAAGATTCAGACAAAAGTTTGAAACTTATTGAAAGTGTTATCTATTATGGAGATGCCAGAATAATGCAAAAGATTCTTGGTCTAGATATCGGGACTTACTCGATTAAGGCTGTAATTATATGGAATGACTATAAAATAATTAATGATTACAAAAATTATCTCGTGCATCAAGTTATTGAAAAAAAAATCGAATATAAAGAAGGGCTTAGTGAAAAAGAAGCCCAAACTCAAGCCATTGACGCACTTATAAAAGAATACAATATTGAATTTGATCTTGTTTTTGCTGCTATAGATGCCAAAAATGTTTCTATCCGCAAAGTAGATTTTCAAAATATTCGCAAGAGAGATATCGTCGGATTTTTGGAAAATGAACTAGAAAGTAGCAGTCCTTTTGCGATTGAAGAAACAATATTAGACTATCAAATTATAGATTATACTAAAAATAGATCTTCAGTTTTGGCTGTCCTAGTAAAAAAAGAAGTTATCCGGGACATTTTAGAAATTATTGAAAAAGAACATCTGCGAGTTAAAGTATTAGATATTGATAACTTAACATATTTAAATATGCTAAGTTTTTTAGATAAGGATCCAGAGCTACCTGAACACATAGAAGATAATCAAAATCAGCAACAAACTAACGTAACTGCAAGTTTAATTATAAATATTGGACACAGTAAAACAACATTAACTTTTTTAGCGGATAAAAAAGTTCTTTATACTCGAATAATTAGTATTGCTGGTGATTACTTTAATCAAGTACTAAAACAAAAATTAAATATTGAATATACTGAAGCAGAAATTCTTAAGCACTATGTCAGTTCAATGGAAACTGTTGAAAGTGAAGATGCTAATAGCAAAAGGAATTTAGTATCTATTATACTTGCAGATGCAATTTCAGAATTGGGGATTGAAATTCTACGTACAATCCAGTCATTTCAAGTAAAAGAAAATATTCAAATTCAAACTGTATTTATATCAGGTGGATCTAGTAAAATTAAGGGTATTAAAGATTATCTTCATGTCATTTTAAAGGTACCGGTTTCTAATATTAGAATTAAAAAAGAAAACTTTATGTTTGAAGATGACGAGCATTCTGATTATGGCGGAGTCGAAAGTTTAGCTACTTTTTCTCAAGCATTAGCAATATCAATGCGAGGATTACCTGTAATAGGAATTGCTTCAAAAGTTAATTTAAGAAAAGGTGAATTTGCTCAAATAAGTAATTATGACAAATTAATAAGGCAAATATTTTTGTATACGAGTGCTGCGGCAATTGTACTTTTCTGTTTATTTATTAGCTACTTTATACGTTCGGTTTTGTATAATCAGGAAATTACTACATTAAAAAATCAATTTAGAAAAGATGTTATTTCTATGGCAAACGGTGAACCGTATTCACTAAGAGCTATTTCAAGTAAGAAAGACTGGGACTTTAAAATTTATGGAAATGAAGCCATTAATTTTCTAAAGCAAAACATGAAAGATAAAGAAAAAATAGTAGAAAATTATTCTTCAGCAAGTCCTTCTTTAGCATTAAATGTAATGAGTCAAGTATCCAGAGCAATACCAAAGGAACTTTATTTTGAAGTTTCTGAATTTAGAATTCAAGATGATCAATTATATATTGAAGCTGAAACGAATAGTCCTGAAAGTTTAAATAAAATTATTGATAAGCTTTCAAAAATGAAAGAACTCTCTCAGGTAACAAAAAAATCCCAGTCAAATAAGCTTGGATCTGATAAAAAAATAATTCACTTTGCAGTTTCTGCTGCTGTGAATGTTGGAGAAGGGTAAAATGGCAAGTAAAAAATATGCAGAATCAATAAATCAGTTTTCCCAAACTATGAAAACTTTAATATTTGGAGAAAATAACGCCAGATTAGATTATCTGATTGAGCAATTTTACCGCTTAAATCATGAAAGAAGATCTTTTATAATTGTTTCATCATTAGTACTAGCTATTTTAAGTTTTGTTGGCTTAGTTTGTCTTTACTTTTTAGGTTTATATTCTTTGCAATCAAAACTTTCGAGTGCATATACAAATTCAAATGCATTAAGAGAAATTAAATCTGCATATATATCAGTTCAAACAAAATACGAAGAAATTACAGGCAATATTTCCTCTGCAAATAGTAGTTTAAATTTAGTTTCTATAGTCGATCAAAAGGCAAAAGATTTAGGAATTCAAGTATCTGGTTTTCCATCTAAACCAACAATAACTAAATTTCCAAATCAAAATCCATTAGCTGAAAATTTTCAAAAAGAAAGTATAGATTTTAAATTATCAAATATTAGTTTAAAAAAGATGATGGAATTCATCAATGGACTAGAACAGCTTCCAAATAAATTAAAAGTTACAAAATATAGATTAATATCAATAACTGATGCTAAATTATATTTTGAAGTTCTATTAACTGTAGAGGCTTTAATTCCTAATGATAAAGAAAATAAATAACTTTTTAAGGTGTTTTTACTTTTATGAATAAAAAAAAAATAATTAGTTACATTTTTGTTAGTTTATTTGCTTTTATTGTGATATTTTATCATACTTTTCCTTATACATTACTAAAAGAAAATATTGTTATACAAGTTCAAAATCAATTGAATTCACAAAAAATACCCTTAAATTTTTCTATGATATCTTTGAAACCTTACTGGATAACGGGTGTTGAAATTCGAGGATTGGAATTTGAAAATAAACTAGATCACAACGATGAATTGGTGATTAGAAGCATAACTGCCAGGCTCTCTCTTTTACCTTTATTAATCGGTAATATTACTATTAATATGAATATAGAACAAAGAGATGGTAGTGTTGTCGCTAAAGTAGTTCTTCCTCTTTTTGCTACGCTTGCAGGAGATACCAGTTTAAAATATTTAGATCTGCAATCCAAAAATTTTAAACTTGACTCAATATTCTCGCAATTACTTAATGTTGTTCGTCTGAATGAAAAACCAGAATTAGCTTTAGTAACTCCTATTATCGCAAAAACTAAAGTAGGAGGGAGACTTTTTGGAACGGTAACTTATGAAGAAAAAGGTAGGGCTGTTGTAAAATTAAACTTAAAAGAAGCTTTTTTAAATACTGCAAATGAGGCTTTGAATATTCCAATCCAAAACTTTACAACTGCAAATGTTGATTTTGATTGGAATGGAAAGAAAATTCAAATACATCCAAATACCAAATTTGAATCTGAGGATATTAAATTTGATTTAGACGGTTTTATGGAAACCCCTTCCGATCCTAAATTACCGTGGCATTTAGATTTAGGACTTAACTTGAAAATGAGTGGTCAAGTTGAAAAAGATTTTGGTTTTTTAATCCCTCAACTTTTAAATTGTCCTAACAATGTAATAATTGCTGGACTTATGAAACTTAAACTTGTAGGTGATTCAAGCAGTTTAAGTTGTCAATAAAATATATATTTCTTTTTTAATTTTTATAAAGTAGATATAGATTATCTTATTTAATACAGTAAGATATTCAATTCTTGTAAGGAGATAAAAATGAAAAAGAAAATATGTTTTTTTACTTTATTTAACCTTTTTTTTGTAAATATACAAACAAATGCTCTTGAAAAAGGCTTTGTTTATTTAAAAGATATTGATCCGACAATAAAAAGTGATCTAAGATATTTATCGACAAATAATTTTACAAATCAAATAGTACCTGGATATAAAAAACCAGCGGTAATTTTAACTAAAGAAGCAGCTGAAGCGTTAAAATGTGCTCAACAAAAATTCAATAAAGATAATTATTCAATAGTTGTTTATGATGCTTATAGACCTCAAACTGCAGTGAATTTCTTTATGAAATGGAGTAAAGATTTAAAAGAACAAGAAAAAAAATCTTGGTTTTATCCAAGAGTGGACAAAGTGAAAGTATTTGAGTTGGGTTATGTCGCTTCTAAATCAGGACACTCACGCGGTAGTACTGTTGATATTTCGTTAATTAAAAAAGATAAAAAAATAAGTAAAATTGTTCCTGAAGAAAGAAAATATTCTGATGGAATGAAAATTTATTACTTAAACGATGGAACCGAAGATTTTGGTTCTTCATTTGATTTATTTGATCTTGCTTCACATTATGAAAATGATCTCATTAGCAAAGAACAACAAGAAAAACGTTTATATTTAAAAAATGTTATGGATTCTTGTGGTTTTAATAATTACAAAGAAGAATGGTGGCATTTTACTTTAAGAAATGAACCATTTCCTGAAACTTATTTTGATTTCTCAGTGGAATAATTTAGATTATTCCATATTTCATTCTCAAAAATATTCTTTTAATTCAAGTTAAAATATAAAAAAATCACGAATTCTTCAAAAAATCATAAAAAAAATTTTAAAAATCATTCTCTTTTTAAATAGGAAGAGTAAAATTTAAATAATTAGTTATATTATTTTCTTAATTTAAGAAAAATAAATTAATAATTATTTAAATTTAAAATTATAAATATTTATAACACTATTGTGTTCAAATTTTGGTTATGATATTTTAGGAAAATTAATTAATTTCTGTTTATGCATTGCTTTTTACTTGATACTTTGTGTATTCAAGTTCTCTTAATTTATTAAGGAGTTCTCAATTGACTAATATTAAACTGTCTTTAAGATCTGTTAGTTTATCAGTTGCCCTCGTTTTTTCTTTAAATGCATTTGCTAATAAAGATAAAAATACAAATGAATTAAATGAAAGTTTGACTATTGGGATAGAAAAAAGCTTACCTTTAACCCAGGGTGTTGATGGTTTATATAGAAATGATGGTGTTGCAGCTGTCATTTCAGAACCAAATTTTATAATTAGTAATAAAATTAATGGGAAAACGGAAAATAACAAAAATGATTTCATATTGATTGCGAAGGAATATTTACGGTCAAATGCTGCAAAATTCGGCTTAAATCAAAATGCTATCGAAAATCTTGCCTTACAATTTGTAAGAACTGACAAAGAATTCTCAGTAGTCAGATTTATTCAACAAGTACACAATATTCCTGTTTATGGAAGTTCTATTGCTGTAACTGTTAATAATAAAGGAAGAGTAACTTTTGTTGCAAGTAATACAGTAACAGGGAATTTAGAAGAACATAAAGTATTATTAGATAGCTTAACTAGCTTTTCACAAGAACAAGCATTAAAAATTGCTTTAAACTATTTAAGAATAGAAGCAACAAAATTTACCAAAGCAAATTATGTTATATTCAAAGATACACAAAATAATGTTCATGAAGCATGGCATTTTAAAGTAATTCCTGCAAAAGGAAATGGAGATTGGGATATACTAATTGATTCAGCGCAAGGAAATATTTTAAGGGCAGAAAATAAAATTAGAAACTATTCTGCAACTGCAAAAGTTTATAAAACAGACCCCCTGTCTACAGTAAAACTAAAGTATGGCGATGCTGGGTTTGCAGATAACATCGATAATCCAAAATCTTCTAATTCTAGTCAGCAGCCAAAAGATACTCCAGAACTTTCTAAAGCAAGAACGCTTGTAACATTACCAGATGTTACTTTTATAAATAATAATTACTCTTTAACAAGTAAATATGCGGTTTGTGATGATTTTGAATCTCCAAATGACAACGCTTGTCCAGTGCAAACAGCCAATTTGTTTGATTTTGATAGAACAAATAAGTATTTTGATGCAGTTAATGTCTTTTATCATATAGATAATTATCTTCGTTATGTTAATGAAACTTTAAACGTAAGTGTTATGCCGTATCAATATAAAGGCGGAGTTCATTATGACCCACATGGATTGGGAGGTGATGATAACTCGCATTATAGTGAATCATCTGGGAAGTTAGCCTTTGGCCAAGGTGGAGTGGATGATGCTGAAGATTTGATGGTCGTAATCCATGAGTTAGGGCATGGTATCCATGATTGGCTCACTCACGGAAATTCTGAGAATGATGCTGAAAATGGCTTAGGAGAAGGAACTGGTGATTATCTTGCGGCAGGGTATGTCCGTGACATACCTGAAAACTTATGGAAACCGACAGATCCAAAGTATAACTGGGTAATGCGTTGGGATGGTCACAATCCATTTTGGCCTGGTAGAGTTTCTAATTGGCACATTGGCAGAAAATATCCTCAAGATGTCATTCATACAGGGGATAATCATGCTTCAGGGCAATATTGGTCTTCTTGTAATTTAGTTGCACGAGATAAAATAGGAGGCCAAGCTATGGATAAAGTTTTTTTGAGTGGGTTATCAAAAACAGTTGAATCGACTAATCAAGTTGGTGCTGCTCAAGCAATTATCAATGCTGCAAAAGATTTAAAATATTCTAATGATCAAATTAAGGGTATTGCATATGCTTATAATACAGTTTGTTCATATAATGTTAAAATCCCAATAACTGATCCAGAAGAATAAGTATTGTCAAATTTAAGAAGAGAAGTTATGTTGCCTTGGTATTAAATTAAAACAATTATATAATATTGAGGCACATTATGAAAAACCTTAAATATGTATTCTTTTTTGTTTGTATTTTTCTTTTCCAATCAATTCATGCACAAAATTTTAGATCAAAGGAAGAAATTTTTTCTCAATATTTTAAACCAACTATTGATTGTACATGGTTAAAAAAATGTAGTTTTAGACCTCATAAAAAAGAAACTACTACAAAATTCCGTTTTGTTTTATAGTGTAATATTTTTTAAAAGTTTATTTTGAAACCCTGTTAATGACAAAGACCCACCTGAATGAATAATTAAAATGTCTTTTGTTAAATTTTTTTCTTTAATAATATTATAACTTTCATAAAATAGTTTAGCACTATAAATAGGGTCTAAAAGAAAGCCATTTGTTTTACAATTATTTATTATAAATTCAAAAATTTTACTATTTGTAGAACCAAATGATTTTGCATTTGTTGGAGTGTATAAAATAAAATTATTACTTAATGAAATATTTTCCTGAAATAAAGTGTTAAAAATTTTTAAATAAGAATTTAGTAATTCTTTGAAATAAGATTCAGTTCCTGCAATTAGTAGGACATGTATAAGGGTATCTTTTTTGATATATAAAAAAGAAATAATTACAGAAATAGCTGTTAATCCAGTGCCAGAATCAATAAAAATATGGTGAAAATTTAACTTTAATTTTTCTTCATTTTTTAAGATATCATAGGGTAATGATAAAGATCCAGAAAAGGCTTCTTCAGTATTTGCCCCTTCGGGCAAAACAAATATTTTTTTGCCTTCAGCAAGCGCCGTTTTTTGATATTCATTTATTGTCTCTTCTATATTTTCAGTATAAAGAATATTACTTTCTGTTAGAAATAATGAAGTAAAAAAAGAATTTCCAACTAGTGATTCTTTTTTTACTTTAGTATTTAATACTAGAATTGGTTTAATGTTTTGTTCAATTAAAAGTTGTATAGCACTGAGAATATTATTAGAGTTTAATCCGCCTAACAAGATTACTTGACCGTAATCATTCTTAACTAAATAAGGCATTAATGATAGGTATTTTCTGATTTTAGAACCACTAATTCCAAACCCTAATTCATCATCTCTTTTTACATATAAAGTAGCATCGAATTTTATTTGTTGATTTAATTTATGTACTCTTGATGAATATTGATAATTTGCGAAAGTAAAAGATTCAACTTTAGAAAAAAAATTATCTGTTAAATTATTTTTTAATTGCATTTTTCCCTTAAAAAATTCCTGTAACCATAAGTGATAATCCTGGGCGAAAAATATCAGAATTATCTGGTACAACCCTAGTGTATTCATAATATGCACTAAAGGTACCTATTAGCCAATCTAAAATAAAGTAATTAGCGGCCGCCGTGGGAGTAAATTTAAATTTACTTTGAATAGGGGAAATAAAAGTAAAGAGAAAATCAAAAGTATTCCCAAACTTTAAACTTAGCTTTGAGTCAATAGCATAAGTAGCTGCTGGAGTAGCGATTAATTCTAAAGAGCTTCCAACAGTATCTGAAGTATTAAACATAAGAATTTCTTGGCCTTGTAAATTTAAATCGAGCACAAACTTTTCTATCTGACCTAAGCCCATTAAATAATATTGATTGTAGACTAATCCACTGCGTTGATTAGAACTGGTTCTACTAGATACATCTATTTGAACCCCAGCGTTTAATTCAAGATTTTTATAAACTCCGCCACCTAAAAAATATAAGGTGTCTTGAGTATTATCCACAAATATAGCACCACCAGATTGATATATTCTCACTGAATCAGTTTCTTTTTTTAATTCATCTTTTTCCCAACGATAGCTTTCATAGATACTTCCTTCTGCAACAATTGCATCAAGATTACTATACCCGTTCGTTAAATTTTTTACATAAAATAATTTTCCAGCACCACCTAAAAACCATCCTGTAGCATTAGATTCTTTAATTGTATCATAGCTATATATACCACCCATGATGGCACGAAAAACACTTTTATCGCTATACGTATTTGGTAAGGATTGATTTTGAGCAAGAGATAAAGCGTTTGCATCATATTGAATTCCAAATGGAATAATTAGAGTCCAAGGTTTTTCAATATTAATTTTTTTTAAAAAATCTGCAGCTGATTGACGTAATGAAGGATCGAGTTCTGTATCCCAAACTGCTGTTTGAAAAGCATTTTTAGCAAATACTAATTTATTATTAAAGTAATAGGGAACTCCAACATAGTATTCATATTCATGCGCAATTTTGCTTTCTGGTGGGATATTTTTTTTCGCTAATAAAAATTCATTTTCTGCTTTTTCATAATTTTTTTCTTCTAGATATATCAATCCTAATTGCCAATGTGCCATTGGGTAATTAGGGTCCATTTTTTCAGCGTATTGAAAATATTTTTTTGCGTCTTGATTTTGATATAATCCTTTTTTGGCAAAACCAAGATAATAAGGAATTCTAATATCTTTATCCATTTGATTTTGAATTGGAGTGAGTAAGTTAAGTAATTCAAAAAACTCTTCATTGTCTGCTAATACAGCTGCTCTATCTAATCTATCTAATATTTCACCAATTCCATCTATATTTTTAATTTCAAAGCGTTGCTTTAACTCATCTTGTGTAGTTGTTAAAGCAATATAGTTATCTATTGTAGAACTTTTAGGAGTCGCTAATGGTAATACACTACCATCTTCAAAAATTGTAAATTCTAACCCTGGTGTTAGTTTAATACTATTATCACTATTTTTTTGTTTTTCTTCAGATTTTGTAACGCTAGGAATAAGAGTAACATCCCCACTGAATACTAAAAGTCTTGTAAATAATTTTCCGTTTTCTTTATCTCTTGTAATGACAACATCTGAACCTCTGGGTATTAAAACATTTACTTCCGCAGTATAAATATTGATTTTATTTGTAAAGTTTTCAGTATTTGCATCAGTATCATTTCTATTACCAGAAGCTTTAACTCTTAATCCTCCGTAGTTTAACCTTGCTGTTCGCATTTGCTCATCACTTTGTGTAGTTTCTATACTTAAATTAGATGAAGGTAACAAAAATAATACTCCAGACTCAGAATCTGATATTCTAAGAGTATCTAAATTGTCTGTTTGAAAAATACCATCATTCCAAACAAAACTTCTTGATAAAGAACCAATGTATAGAATATAGTCGCTTTGAATCAAAGTGCCTTTTCCATAAATTGCTGAAACTTGTTGAGAAGAAAATGAATCATTTTTATTTTGCTTTGGCTTTACATAATCCATTAATTTATTCAATTCTTTAGGATCAAAGCCTTCTTTCGAACGAATATCAAATTCATATGTGTAAGTTGTTCCACCAAATTCATTATAGGTAATTATTTGTAAGACTGGAGCTTTGTCTTGGTATTCATTTTCTTTTAAAATAATCGGACAGTATAATCCAGTACATATTTTTTTGTTATTAATCGACCATACTATATTTGAGTTTTGTGATGAAAAATCATCTCCAGGTGTTACTTCTAATAAAACTTCTTTATCATAAGCAGCCTGGATATTTAAAGGCGGGCCTGAAGACAAAATAGGGAGTTGCGGATTTAATAAACTTTTTGGAATTTCGGCAAATGCTTGCAGGAAAAAACTTTGGAAAAAGACAAAGAAACATTTTATTGTTGATATTTTAACAATATTAAGATTTTTCCTCATAAGCTTCTCCCGCGAGGAGACTTAAAATTCTTTTAATTTCTGAAATAGTTCCAAAACTATCCTGTTGGAAATTCTTTTTTCTAATAGTTAGTAATAGTCTGCCATCAGGAGTAATACGCATTCCTTTTGTCTTTCTATTACAAACATCAAGAATTCGTTTGATAAGCAATTCACTGTTTTCATCCTCATTGTTAGGTTGTAA
The DNA here is from genome assembly GCF_029873255.1 of Pigmentibacter sp. JX0631. Classification (NCBI taxonomy): domain Bacteria; kingdom Pseudomonadati; phylum Bdellovibrionota; class Oligoflexia; order Silvanigrellales; family Silvanigrellaceae; genus Pigmentibacter; species Pigmentibacter sp. JX0631. The sequence goes on from NZ_CP123622.1 coordinate 2,446,574, forward strand.
AACATTTTTGCCTAAGCGAATTTCAGTAGCATCATCACCTATCGATAAAGATGTAGCTCCTAGTAATAGAAGCCATCTTCTGATTCTGGCAATTTCTGCTAAGTTTTTAACTTCAACAGGTAGAGTTCCAAATCGATCTTCGCATTCCATGATAAGGTTTTGCAATGCACTCTCTTGACGAGCACCAAAAAAGCGACGGTATGTTTTTAAACGTTCTTTTGAATTCTCAATATAATTTTCTGGGATTTGAGCAACTAATGGAATTTGAATTTCAACATCTGTTTGTGTTGTTACTTTAACGCCGCCTAAATTTTTAATAGCATCATCTAACATTTGTAGATAAGTTTCCAATCCTATATCACTGACTTTTCCACTTTGTTCATCACCTAGTATATTTCCTGAACCTCGCATTTCCATATCGTGACTTGCAATAATAAACCCACTTCCAAGTTCTTGGTGTTCCTTTAATATATCAAGTCGTTTCATTCCTTCTTGATCTTCTTTTGCATTCAAGGAAGTTAAGAAATATGCATAACCTCGAGTTGATCTTCTGCCTACACGCCCACGTAACTGATATAGTTGAGCTAGACCAAAATAATCTGCATTTTGTACGATAATCGTATTTACATTTGGCATATCTATGCCTGATTCTATTATTGTTGTGCACAGAAGAATTTGATATTTTCCATCAAGAAAATCTATGATTGTTTTTTCCAAATCTTTTTGAGTCATCTTCCCATGCCCAATGCAAATTTTTGCGTTTGGCACAAGTTTGATTAAAAATTCGTGAACTGAATCTAGTTCTTCAACTCTATTATGCACATAAAATACTTGTCCCCCTCTATTTAATTCAAACAGAATACTTTCAGAAATAATGCTTTCATCAAACGGGCAAACAAATGTTTTCGTTGCCAAACGAGATTTTGGAGGTGTGGTTAATAAACTGAGATCACGCAAACCAACCATAGCCATTTGTAGGGTTCTTGGAATGGGTGTTGCCGTCATAGTAAGAACATCGATACCATAGGACATTGCCTTTATTTTTTCTTTTTGCAAAACACCAAATCGTTGTTCTTCATCTACAATTAATAAACCAAGATCTTTAAATTCAATATCTTTAGAAAGAATTCGATGTGTTCCTATCAAAATATCAATTGAACCTGATTTTATTTTTTCTAAAACTTTACTTGCTGAAGTAACAGAACGATCTAAAATTGTAATATTAGCTGCAAAATCAGCAAACCGTTCCTTTAATGATCGATAGTGTTGATGAGCAAGAACCGTTGTAGGAACAAGCCATGCAACTTGTTTTCCTTCTAACAGCGAGCGAAAAGCTGCGCGCATGGCCACTTCCGTTTTACCAAAACCCACATCTCCACAAAGCAAACGATCCATTGCTTTTGGTTTTGACATGTCTGACATAATTTCTTTAATTGCTCGCATTTGATCTGGAGTTTCGTCAAATGGAAAGGCGTCTTCAAATGCTATATAGTCTTCATCTATTTTTGCAAATGCATGTCCTGGAGTCATAGCTCTTTTTGCTTGGTGTTCCATTAATTCTTTCGCAAGTTTTTCTACATCAACTTTTGCTTTTGCTTTTCTTTTTTCCCATGAGGAGCCTTTTAGACTGTCTAAGGAAGTATTATCAGATGCACCGATATATTTTTGAATTAAATTTAATTTATGAACGGGTACATATATTTTATCATTTTCGGCGTATTCCAAAACAAGAAAATCACCGGTTATGTCTAAAATTTTTATCGTCATTAAACCACGAAAACGAGCAATACCATGTTGCACATGAACAACAAGATCTCCTTCTACAAAGTCAGAATATTGAGCAGATAAAAAAGCTTCTGAATTCTCCTTGGTACTTTTTTTATTCTCTTCATCAGTAAATGTTTCAAAATGTTCTGTAGTTGCAATGCCTCTGATCCATGTTTCAGAAATAGCTAATGTTTTTGTTTCAGAAAGATAGAATCCTTCTTTTGCATTTAAAATTCCTGCGTAAATATTATCGGCTATTTTAGTGCAAGTTAGATTTTTTGCCAAAAGATCTTTACAAGAAAATTGAACTAAATTAAAATTTATATCTTCATTTTTTATTTGCAAATATTTTGCTGCTATTCCATAAAATTCAAGAAAGCTTTCATTATTACTTGCAAGAAATAATATATTATTTATTTTAGAATTATTTAAGAGAGATTGAATTTTATCTAATCTTACTGACAATTTAGTTTTTTCAACAGACTGAATTTCAGTTTGTAAAGGAATAGGTAGTAAATAATTTGATTTAATAAGATTATCATCAATAAAATATTTTTTTCCATTAGATAAATTTGGAAATATATAATCAATAGTCCCTACAGGATAATTTTTTCCAAATGCAGCTTGATAAGAGTTTTCATATAATTTTTCTATTTCACCGATAGATTTTAAAAATAATTGTGGTGAACTATTGAACACAAATGAAATTTCTTGATTTTGTTCAATAAGATTTTTTGTAATAAATTCATGAAAAGCTGGAAATTGTCCAAAAGTAAACATATAAAAAATATCATCAATACCTGCAAATGTTACATTAGCTTTTAAATCTTCTAACAAATTAGCTCTGCCAACTCCCATTACTTTCTGTGCTAAAATTGCTGTATTAAATTTTTCAACCGCATTTTCTATTTGACTTGGATAGGGCCAAACAAACTCTCTTGAAGGTAAAATAGTGATAGATTGCAAGGTTTGAAACGAGCGTTGATCATTAGCACGAAAGGAACGGATTTTATCAACTGTATCGCCGAAAATTTCAATTCTTGAGGGAGTTTTTTCGCCTGGAGTCCAAAAATCGATTATGGAACCCCGGACACAAAATTCTCCAACATCTTCAACTCGCTGAACTTGTAAATAAGCTAATTGATTTAATTGTTCAACTAATAAATCGGGATCGAGATCGTCCCCTATTTTTATTTCATATTTATTGCTTTTTAACCAATTAATAGTAGGAAAATTTCTAATAAAACCAGCAATACTACAAATAATTATTCTAGGTTTATTTGTGGATAAAATGAAACAAGCCTCTATTCTTTTTGCAATAATTTTTCTAGCGGATTCAAAGCGAAAAACACCTGTCTGAGAAAATCCAGGAATATAAATAATATCTTTGGAACTAAAATAATCATTAGTTAGTGATCTTAGGTAGGATTCATATTCTTGAGCTTCTGCTTCTGAATTAGCTATAATTACTTTAGTTAATTTAGGATTTTTTATCAGTTCGGAAACAGTTTCAACTAATCCAGCTTCAATAGAAAAAAAATGCATAAGAAAAACTTTCGTTTAAGATTAAAATTATATTACCATTTAAATTCAGAACTTTGTTGCCGCTCAATAAGTAAACGAACTGCATATTGAATAGGAACATTTTCATATAATACACGATAAGCTATATTAATTATCGTTGTTTCTATACCAAGTTTTTTACTTAATTCATTTGCACTTACTGTTGTTGTTATACCCTCTATTACTTGTTCTGATTCAGCAAATATAGCTTCTTTCGTTTTACCTTCCGAAAGTTTGAGTCCAACTTGTCGATTTCGGGAAAGATCGCCAGTACATGTTAAAATTAGATCACCAACACCGCTTAATCCCAAAAAAGTTACAGGATCAGCTCCCATCTTTACTCCAATGTGCACAATTTCTGCCAATCCTCTAGTAATAACAGCAGCTCGTGCATTATTTCCCAAATTTAATCCATCAACAGCTCCAGCCACCATAGCAATTACATTTTTTAATGCTCCAGCTATTTCTACGCCAATAATGTCTTTTGAATCATAGACACGAAAGTAGGGGCTATGTAAAAGCTGCGAAGAAATATCAAGTAATTTTTTGTCTTTTGAAGCTATAACAACACTTGTTGGCAAACCTTGTAACATTTCTTTTGCAAAACTTGGTCCACTTAATGCTCCAATCGCTGCATATTCTCCCCAAATAGATTCTAAAATTTGAGAGGGAAGCAATAAACTGGATTGTTCAATTCCTTTTGCTGCGGATATAATATTTATTTTTCTTTCAGTTGAAGGAGCTATTTCTGTTTTTTTCCAGTGTTCAAGCATCCATTCACTTACATTTCTAATACTTTGGCATGGGATGGCTAAAATAATAAGTTTAAATTCGCTCAAAGGTGTTTTAAAATCAGCAAAAGTTTCTAAATTACAATTTTTAAGAGAATTGTGCGCTTTAAGTAGTTGAAAGTGCGTTTCTTCTCTTGCTATGATAGTCACAAGGTTTAAAGGTGTATGAATACAAGAAGCTATAGCTGTGCCAAATGCACCCGCTCCAATAACAAGAGTCTTATCCGTTAATGTAAAGACCATAGTTTATCACTCCTCTAGTAATGATTTCTTTGACTAATAGGTTTAAATGAAGCATTTCACCTTTAAAAAACGATATCTTTCATATTCGCTAACGCAGCTGTAACTTTTCTTGGCTTTCACTTTTTAGGTTGAAAGGATAAGCTTAAATAAGTCCTTTTAATGAAAGAAGAGGTTATTATCCATGCCAGATCTTCAAGAAACGTCGAATGCATCTCAAGAACTTATAAAAATGCTGAATAACAAAGTTTTTGGGCAAAGTGAAATCATAGAGCATGTTGTTATAGCAGTTATTTGCAGTGAACATGCATTATTAACAGGTGCACCTGGAGTAGCAAAGACAACTTTGGTTAGAAATCTTGCTGCTGCATTGGGTAACAAATACAAACGAATTCAATTTACCCCAGATTTAACTCCATTCGACATATTAGGCGGCGATACAATTCATTTTGATGAAAAAAATCCCGACCTAAAAAAAATAGCTTTTTCACCTGGCCCAATTTTTTCTCCTTTTATTTTAGCAGATGAAATTAATAGAGCTTCCCCAAGGACGCAATCTGCCTTGCTTGAAGCTATGCAAGAACGTCAAGTAAGCATCGGAGGTGTTTCTCGCCCTTTACCAAAACCATTTTATGTATTTGCTACGCAAAATCCAATCGAAAATGAAGGGACCTTTCCCTTGCCAGAAGCACAGTTAGACAGATTTTTACTCAATTTAGAAATCCCCTATCCAGACTTTGAAGCAGAGGTAAAGGTTGCTACATTAGCAAAGAAAATAGAGGATTTGCCCACTTTACAAGTAGCTGATATTCTCTTAAATTCAAGAGAAATTGTTGAAAAAATCAATATTTCGGATCCATTGCTAAAAGGAATTGTTCGAATCGTTAGAAATACGCGGCCACAAGAATCTAAACTAACTGTCGCAAAAGATTATCTTGATTTTGGTGCCAGTCCGCGAGCAACACAAGCTCTGTTAATTTCTGCAAAAGCACTTGCTTTAATAAGAGGAAAATCAGAAGTTCAATTTGAACATATTGCTGAAGTAGCTCCAGCTGTATTAAGGCATCGTTGTATCGTTAATTTTCGTTCGTTATCCGAAAATAGAAGTTCTACAAGTATTATAAATCAAATAGTTCAAGAAACTATTTTATAAAAGAGATAAAACATATGCAGATTCCCACAACAGCACAGCAAGTAAAATATGCTGTGTTCCTTGATGCTTCAGGAACATTGCTTCAAAGTTCTGTTTCAAATGCAATTGGAGTACAATTATATTTGGATACAAAAAATATTTTACAAGCATTTAAGGATAGAAAAATAAATCAAATTTCAGTAGCAACAGGAGTAATAACGAATTGGGGAAATAGAATCAATGGAATGTTACGAGCATTACAGGTGGATTCTTATTTTGATGTCATTATTAGTTCTGATACCGTCCAAAAAACTAAACCAGATCCTTCAATTTATCATTATGCTTGTACATGTTTAAAAGTGGATCCTAGGCATGCAATCCATATTGGAGACTCCTTATTAGATGATGCTTTGGGAGCTCAAAATGCAGGATTACACGGAATTTGGTTAAAACGCGGTAATTATCTTCCTGAAGAAGCAAAAAACTTAATTCATCCTTATTTTTCTAATTTAAATGACATTTTTCAATATATTCAAAAGAAAATTATTATTTCTTAAAATCAATATATCTCTTCAAATTCACATTGATTAACATTTATCTCCTGAGTGGTTGCTTGAGAATAATCAGGAATACAAACAGCTTTTGTTGGTTGTAACATCTTCCATTCATTTTTCTTTATAGGATTGTCTATTATTGGTAATTTATAGTTACTTTTTGGAGATACCAAAACTATATATTTATTGTCTTCATCAACTAAACGATAAATACACAAGACTTGTTGAAAATTTTCATCACTCTGATTTTTTTTCATTCCAAATAAATGATATAGACTTAAAGCTTTTACTCCTTCATTTAATCCATGAAAAGATTGATAATTTATAAATTGTTTCCAACTACCTGTTTGGGTAGGGACATAATGTGTACCATCTGCATTTTGTTTTATATCTTCTGCTTTAGGACAACTAGCATAAGTATAAAAAGAAAAACCAATTGATAAACAAGCTAAACTGGTTTTAAAAAAGGTAAATTTTTTCATTACTATTCTCCTTAAAATTTTATTATTAAGTTTTTTTCTCAATCAATAGAGATGAAAATTGAATATAAAAATGTATTTATTTTATAACTGCTTGTTAAGCAGAAAGGTTTTTATCATACAAAGAAATAAGAATTATGCAAATAAATTTTTCTGCGAAAAAAAATAAAAACGAAATTAAAAAATATAAAAAAACAACACAATTAAAATTATTATTTAATAATAATATAATGTTATATGCTTATTTTGGCTTAATAAATAGATTACCAATAAATTTAATTACATCTTAATAGATTAATCTTATATAAAATTCACTTAAATAAAAATAATTTATACTTCTAAAGATATCAATATTTTTAAATTTTTTTTAATTAAGTACATTTGCTTTCAGGTAAATCTTCAATTTTATTATATGTATTAAATAAATAACTCAATTCAATTTCTTGAGTTATTATTTTTTTGTTTGGGATATTAAAGTAATGCAGAAATTTATTTATTTCGAAAGCCCAAAAATAATGGCCAAAGTAAGGTTTATCATAGGTAACTATTATATTTCCAGATAATGTTACATTGTATTCAATTACAGCTTTAATTTTTGCAGATTTACCGTACATTGAAATTTTAGTACAGGTTTTTGCAGGTACTTCAAACATTCCCCCCGATTCTATTGATATTTTCTCTGAATTTGTTTTAGATTCTTCTTTGCCAAATGTAAAAGATTCAGTAAATGAATAATTTGAAGTTAAATTTGATTCTTTGATACCTAAAGTAATTCCTAAATTTATAGCTTTGGCAAGAGACTGTTCTTGAGTCCATTTCGTTGTAAAGATATTTTCAAAAGAATGGACAAAGCGTGGAGTCATTTTTTGCATTCTATCCGTTTTATTTTCAAGGATATGTTCTACTAACAATTCGTTGTCCACTTTTCCTTTTATCAACTTTAATTGTTTACTTGAAACAGAAATTGTTACTTCTTTCCAATTATATTCTTTATATAAGTTTCTATGATAATTATAATTACTCCAAGGAGAGTGATATCGAATAAAAGTATTGTCTGGCCTTTTACCAGTATATATTTCAACTAATGAACTGCGAGTAATATTATGTCCTAAATAGAATTCATTTGCCACTTCTTGACTATTGATAACATAGGATTCTTCGCCCGTCAGGAGAAGTTGAAGTTTATTTTCAGTAAATTCTTCCGTATTCAAACCAGTAAGAATAGTTAGTAGAAAAGACATTTAGAATCCCTTTCTAGTAAATAAAATAATTTATATGCAAATTTTTAAAATAATTTCTTATAAGTTAATATTAATTAATTTAAATTTTAAAGCCAAAAAATCTAAAATAAGTAATTACAAAATTAAACTTTATCAAGTGAAAAATATTCTCAGCAGTGTTTTAAGATTACCAAAAAGGTGAAAACTTTGTCAAATTATTTTTAATTTAAATATTAGTTTGGAAATTTTTAATGAATTTTGTAAAGGAAAAATTTTCGGCAATTCATATCTGTACTTAAATTTTTTTATAAAATATTTTTACTGATTGTGCTGAAAAAGTAACTCCACAATAGAATATTATTTCTTACAAAATAAACTCAGTAGATTTACTTTTTCTTAATTGTTTGAAGTTATATATTTACTATGCTCAATTTTTAAAATTTGTTCAGTAGAAACCGTATGAATTTCATCTGGTTTGTGATGATTCCCCCAATAAATTTTTAAAGAACCTGTCCGTGCATTACTTGGTACTTTAATTTTCACAATATCTAATTTATTACCAAAACTATCTTTGCTTGATGCTAATAAATGTGAAGTTTTTTGCGGTTGAGTTACACCAGGAAAATAAATATATCTATTTGCAATATTGTAACCAATTAGTTTAATTGTTGTTTGCGGTGAAGCTTCTTTGGGTAGATCTTCAATCCATGTGTTCATAGATTTATGTCTCCACCCCGCGGTAAATTTATTTTTTGGTGAATCTAGTTGTTTCCATTTACCATTTTCGCAATCGCCTCTATTCATTAGTTTGTATATTGTTACTCCAGCATCTTTTCCTTTTGCTGAGTCTAAGCAATATCCTTGATAAGACATTTTTCGGCAAACCCAAGAAGCAGATTGAATGGCGATACATTTTTTAGGATCTAAAACAGCCAACGCATGTCCTGGAAAAGCCAATATATCACCGCTTCTAGGAATAAAGCTTCCATCTTCTTTTTTTATTGGTACAAAATATTTTAATTCGTTTGTTTTCTTTCTTTTTGCAAAAGTATGACTCAATATTGGCGCATTTTTATGACTTGAATTAAAAGGTAATTGCATTTTTTCACTATATAAGTGCCAAAGAAATCGTGTGCAATCTACTCCATATTTTCGCATAAAATCATACTTATCTTTTGCTTTAGTATATTTATAATTCCAACTAGAATGAATTCCATCAACAGCATACGGAATATCATCCTGCGTAAGTTCTGATTTTGTTTCTTTTGCATAAGTTAGAAAAGCTCTAATTTGAGACGATTGATTTTGTTCATATAAATTTTTCCAATCGACTTGAATTTTAGTTGGATTTACGTAATTTTGATTTTTGGATGCCTGATTTTTTTTAGATTTATAAGTAGATACACAGCTTATGCATAAAATACTAAACAAGCTGATGAAAAAAAATGATTTATGTTTCAGCATGGCTACGTTCCTTGTTGTCATTCCAAACATATTGAATATATACCTTCTCAGGTAGTTTTTTGTATAGGCTTATCGTGCATAAAATGCCTATCTATTTTTCTCATGAGGATTTTTTATTGCAGTAATTTGGCTAAAAAAAATCTAAGCGTATCAAATGAATAAGAAAATTATATTTTTGGAGTAAATAATTATGTATAAAAATGACACACCAGAAAAACCTGAAAGCTTTGGACAGTACATTGCTGTGCATATGAAAAACTTTCGGCGGGAATATGGATTGAGTCAAGAACAATTATCTGAACGTTCAGGTGTTCCAAGAAGTACAATTGCTAGCTTAGAAAGAGGGGAAGGAAATCCAACGTTGCAAGTTCTAGTTGGAATTGCGCAAGGTTTGGGAGTGCAAATGTCAGCCTTGTTGCAAAAACCTATTCCAACGGCGGTGTTGTATAAAAATGGTGACGCAGCGAAAGTTCCAAAAAAATTAATTGATCAAAACGATACCGTATCAAAATTTGTTGATGTCTTACAATTAACTCCTGAAAATTCAAGATATCTTATATTGCAGGAATATTCTTTAAATGAAAAAGAAAGATTTCCAGGTTCTCCACACTCGCCTGGAACAGAAGAATATTTTTATTGTTTTTCGGGTGCGTTTGAAATTATGGTTGAAAGTGAATTTTTTATAGTTGAGGCTGGTGATTTGCTTTGTTTCGATGGGCATCAAAGACATGCATATGCATGTCGTGATGGTTTTAAAACTTCTAAAGGTCTCAGTATTGTAGTCCAAGTCCCAAAATTTTAATCGACAAATGTTTCAGAATGGTTACTCACCAAGTGACTATCGTGATTTAAAATTGCTAATACTGACTGGGACTCAACAGTTTTTTCTGGAGTTGGACTTCCAATTCCCCAATATACTTTTAGTTTTCCTGATTTAGCATCGAATGGTACGGTTATTTTTACTGTTTGAATTTGATGATCTTTTAAATAAATTGGAGATCTTTTAATTAGTCTTGCTTTAACTGGAGTTTTGCTTCCAGTAAAATATATGTATTTATTCGCTAAGTTTTTCCCTGAAAGAACTATCGTTTCCCCTGGTTTCGCCTCTTTTGGAAGAGTTAAAATCCATGTATTAAATGCTTTATGTCTCCAACCAATTGTGAATTTTAACTTATTGTTATCCATACCCTTCCAAATACCATTTTTGCAAAATCTATCACTTGCCAAGTGGTAAATAGAAACTCCTGCTGATTCGCCATAGTCATAGTCGGTACAAAAGCCATTTTCAGATTTTTTACAGAGCCAAATACTAGATTGAATAGCAATACAGTTATCTGGATCTAAGACGGCGATGGTGTGACCTGGAAAAGCTAAAATATCACCTGTTTGGGGTTTAAAACCTTGTTTCGTTTTAGGAACGAGATCAAAGTTTTTTAATTGAGACGAACTATCAGAACTTTTATGAGTAAAAGTTCTACTGATTATAGGGGCTGTATTTGATTTTGAGTTGTATGGTAAATGTAGCATATTTATATACAAGTAACGCAGTAAGCGAGTGCAATCGACTCCGTATCTACGCATAAATACAAATTTGTCTTCAGCGCGGTTGTAGCCTTTTTCCCAATTCAAAGAGATTTTTTTTGAAGGATAGGGAATGTTACCATGCATAAGTCTTTTATTTATGATCTGTGCTGAACGCACAAATTCTTGTGCCAAAGGAGAAGGATTTTCAGCTACAAGATTTTCCCATTTTATAGGATATTCTTGTGGACTAGAAAACGAATAAGCGTAAACTACTGATTGAATTATGAATAACTGAAAAAGAAAGAACAGAACTGTTATAATTTTCATTTAGTTAATCTGATATGGCAACGCTCCCTTTTGCCATAATCTTAGCCTTTCTTTGAATTGAGTCCAAATCGATGCAAAGCTCATTTTTGATTTTATTTAAGATATTCAATGTATTATAACTTAAATGAAAAATAATAATGATAATTTTGCTGATAAAGGATGCCCAAGCAAAAAGTTTTCTGTTGGAAGACTTCCGATTCTTCCAGAAAAGGTTCAAGTTAGATTACGAAGTTACTTGAGCAGAATATCTATACAGAGCTTGCTCAAAAGTAATGCTTTCTTTAAACCAGCAGGTTTTATCTTTTAGATCCCTAATATGTTCAACCCATTTTTTGTTTGTTCTTTTTGTAGGCATTTATGAATTTCTAGTTTGGGAAAGAAAAAAGAATTGAAAGGAAATGAAAAAACACCCTCAATTCTATAAAAAAACAAGTTATAACAAAATGTTAAGTAAATAAAGAAAAATATAAAAAACTTTTAACTCCTTTTTTTAAGAAATAAAAATTTAATATGCATAGGAAAACAATTGCCTGAATTTTAAAAATCACACTAGTGCATAATGAAAATCGGGATAAAATAAGCAGTATTTAAATGTCTTAATAACATATAAAATTTAAATTTAGTATTATTAGATAGATAAACAAAAAAATAATGAATATTAATATAAATATAAAAAAATATTAATAAATTTAATGATATTTAATGATAATGTAATTATTTTTAAATAAATTATTGATTTTTATAAATTATATATATATCAAAACTTGGTTTAGTTGATTAAAAAACTATCAAAATTTAACAAAAGGAATAATATGAAATTAAATATCTGTAATTTAAGTGTTTTTTCATTAACCCTCCCATTTTTATTTAGTTGTGGGAATGCGGTGGATAATAGGCGAAAACAGCCTAAAGCTAATGAAAATGTAAATCTTCCAAAGCAAGAACATCCAAATAAAGAGATTCATGAATTTGAAAAAAAAATAACTGAACTTACAGCTGAAAAAGAGAAGTTAAAAAAAGTTATAGAAGATTTAGAAAAAAGTTTATTAAATTCAAATAGTCTTCAAATTGATTATAAAAATAAAATTAAAGAGCTTATAGATAAAACAAAATCAATGCTTGAAGTACATTTTAAATTAGAAAATGATACAAATTTTGATGGCTTGATAGAGATTTTGAATGGTTTTAATTCAATTGTTGATCCTAATAATTATAATTTTGATAATTTATTTACTGCTTTAACTAATTATTTTATCCATTATTTTTTAGTTACTTATAAAGATAAAATAAATGCTGAAGTGACACCGATAATTTATGAACTATTGGATGGAACTAATAAATTAGTTGATTCTAATAAAATTACGGAAAGTAAAGAAAATATTACTGAGAAAATTATTAACGGTAATATAGGCCAAATTATAGAAGAAATTAATCTGAATATTAAAAATATAAATATAAATTTAGAAAATAAAAAAGAAGCTGAAAAACTAGCCGAAAAAAATAAATTGCTAAAAATAATAAAAGATATTAATCTCGATGGAGAAAAATTATTTCCAAATAAAAGACAAGAGGATCTTAAAAAAGAAATTGAAAAAGAAGATTTTATTATAATTTTAAACAAAGAAATTAATAGAATTATTATAAAAATTAAAGAAAAAAATAAATCTGATATTTTAAAAAAATTAGGTATTCCAAGCAATGAATATAATACTTTTAAATTGAATGAATTTGAAAAGAAAATAAGATCAGGAATGGAAACTAATTTTAAGAAAGAAATGCTCGACTATTTAGTTAAGAAAAATATAATCAAAAAAATTGAAGATAAAGAAAGTCATTTTGATGATTTTAAAAACTTACAAGATGCTATTTATTCTTTAAATATTAATGCTTCAGCAAAAGATTTATATCAATTAATAATAGATCATTTATTGTTAGTTAGAAATAGTAAAAATGATGAAATTACTAAATTAAAAGAAGCATTGAATAAAAAAGAAAAAGAAATTGAAAAAATTTCAAAAACAAAGTCAATTTTTTCTGCATTAGAACCTTTTCCAGGAGTGCAGAATATGAATTGTGCAGAAGATGAAAGCTTAACAAAAAATAAAGCTTTGGAGTATTCTGACTTTAATGACAATGGGAATGATCCTAATAAAAAGCCCTATCTTATTGAAATTTCCTCAATAGATAATGATAGAAAATATAATAATTTCAAAAGATCAAAAAATAGAATAAATCAATGTTCTAATAACAAGCTAGATTCAACAATTAATAATGAAATTGTAAATATAGAATTTTTTAAATATAATGATCTTAATTTTAATGATGCTTTTATTATTCATGTTGAAGATAGAATGAAAAAATTATATTCATTTTATTTTTCTGAACCTGTAACTTTTCGTATTCGCTATGAAAAAAGACATTTTACTGGGATGATTGATTCAAAAACTAACGAAAGATATAGTGCAGATATTTACACTAAATTGAATGAATTTGAAAAAGTAAATCTTAATAATGATCAATATAATGAAATGCATGCAATCTTGTTTTCAAGATATTTTTCAAATCAGATTACCCATGGACATAGTTCTATTAGTAATAAATTTTCATTTTTAAATGTTGATGATAAATATGAGTTTTGGCTTGTAGAAAATAATAATTTTTCTGGTCCTTTTAGAAATAATGATCAGTTACAAGATGCGAAGAAATATATGAAAATCGAAATCACGAAACAAACAGGCCTATTTCCAGAAGATATATTTATTAATGCATGCTTTTATTCGAAAATTAATGATAGATTAATAAAAAAATGTTTTAATGAAAATTTTGGAAAAAATATTAATTTAAAACAATATATTGAAGTAAAGACTAATAACTAAAAAGAAATGGTGTTTAAAATGAAAATGAAATTATTTTTCTTGTTTATGTTTTTTCTAAGTGGCAATATTCATGCAAAAAATGTTGATGAAACAAAAAAGTATAAATGTGAGATTGAATTTGATTTAGGAAAGTTTGAAATAAAACAAAAAACAGGTTTAGAAAAATGTTTGCAAAAAATACCTGAAAATGATGTTATAAAGTTGATATATATCATTTCATCTGCAAACCATATTGGTGATGTAAAAAAGAACGAAATATTGGCGCAAAAACGTCTTGCAGCTGCTCGTTCTTTTTTAGACACACAAGCAGATCGTTTTAAATTGGCAGTAACAGAAGAATTATCTATGGGTAGAAACCATGTTCTTGGTAAAAAAGTGCACATTTTAATTCTGACAACTAATAAATTATCACCAGAAATTAGAACAGTTGAAATAGTAAAACCAGTCGAAAAAATTGTGGAAAAGAAAGTTTATATTGAAATAAATAAACCTATTGAAGCAAAAAAAGAAATTCCAAATTATTCTTTTTTTGTTGGATCTAGAATTGCACGCGATATTTTCATGAAAGATGAAATTGCACCCTATTTTTCGTATGGCTTAATTTCAGGCGTTCAATTTTATGCGCATGAGCATGTGAAATATGAAATTGGTTTAAATGCAAACCAGTTAGTAAATGATGACGTTTATTCAATTAGCACGGGATATGTCTTAGCTGGAGCTTATTTGACCAGTTCTAAAAGTGAAGGATTTTTTATTGGGGTTCGTGGATTATCAGGAATTGTAGCAAATCAAATTCGGCAAGCTGATTACGATGGTGGTGGTGAAGGTCGCATTGGATATGAAACCCAAACTATGAGTATCGGATTTGGAATAGGTAGAACCCGTTATACAACAAGAGCTGGACTTGAGTTGGCTTTAAAACTTTAGTTCACCTGATAAGGTAACAATCCTGTTGGGCGTATCCCTATTTTTTCTAGCTTGTGCGCCTTTATCGCTTCAAAAACTATACTCCCCATTGCATTTCTGGTTTCAACCGTTGCACTTCCTAAGTGTGGAAGTATAAAAAGATTTTTTGCTTTTTTTAAATGCTCAGACATAACAGGTTCATTGCAAAAAACATCAAGCCCAGCACCAAATAAGTGATTTTGATTTAAAGCATTTGCTAAAGCCTCTTCATCGATAAGTTCCCCTCTCGCTGTATTAATCACTATTCCTGTTGGTTTTATTTTAGCAATTCTTTCTTTATTTAACCAATTATTTGTTTGTGCATTCAAAGGACAATTTAAAGAAACAATATCTACAGTCTTAAAAAAATCATCTTCATCTAATAAAGTAATGTTGTTACTTTTCTCAGAAAGGTTTTCTTTTGTTTTTTTATGGTTTAATGCATAGCAATTTAAACCAAATGCTTGTGCCCGCTTTGCTAGTGCTTGACCAATTTGGCCAAATCCCACAATCCCTAAATTTTTATTTTTTAAGCTAGTGCCTAAAAGAAAAGTTGGACTCCAGCCAGGGAAATGTGCTGTTTCGTTAAGAATTGAGTATCCTTCGCCAATTCTACGGGAAACGCATAATATTAAAGTCATTGCAATGTCTGCAGTCGCTTCCGCTAAAACGCCGGGAGAATTTGTAACTCTAATTCCTAATTGAGAGGCAAAAGAAATATCAATATGGTTATATCCCACGCCAAAATTGCCAATGTGCGAAATATTTGGAAAGTTTTCCTTAATAGCGATAAGTTCACTTTTTCCAATTTTATCAGTAATACAAGTAACAAAAGAGAAATATTTTTCTAAATTATCAGCTTCTTTTTTAAATTGAACGATGCTCTCAAAAATAGAATTGTTTGGGGTAGAAGGTAACAAATGTCCTTGAATATTGAGCAAAGGATCAGAAAGTGGAATTCCGGGAAAGTTCTGGGTTGAGAGAAAATGGAAGGTGTTTGAAGTTACTGAATTCATTTTTATATTCCCTAAAAATAAGATCTTCTAACTGCGCATAACGCAAATCTTCATCCGAAATAGGAGAGTTTATCTCTATATCACAATAGTTAATCTGATTTTTTAGGATATCATTCAAGTCAAAACTAAAATCCATGTCTTCAAGCATAATTCCTCCTCCAAGTAGTTTTTTTTATTATGGAGTGTTTTTGCTTTTTAATTGGGCAATTTTTTACCGTCCCTGGTAAAAATTTCCTAGCTTGTGTAAAAATTTAGACTAGGAAACTTTTTCCAGGTGTTCTTCTGCATCTGCTTGTGGTTGGTTGCGTTCAGAAAAATATTTTATAATTTCATTTGTATAACCAGACACTTCGGTGGCACAAAATTTACAGGCAACAAAGGTAACATCATCCTCAAACCTATTTCCCTGAGTAAAATCTATCAAATCTAATTGGATTGTATTAACAATATCATTTGTATTTAATGTATCTATGCCTTTTAATTTTTTCATAAGTCTGCGTTCAGAATATTCTCGTTTATTAGAGTTTTTTGCTTCTGTTAAACCGTCAGAGTATAAAAAAATAATATTATTTACCTTAAAATCAATAGTATGAACTTTAAAGGGCTGTTGTTTATTTGTTTTATCAGGGCTTATATAACCTAAACGTTTTCCATTTCCTAATAAAGTTGAAGGAGAAGAAGTATTAGAATCTTTATTGATTAAAAATGGAAAATTTTGAGCTGCATTTGCATAAAGTAATTTTTGTTTGAGCGGATCGATGATAGCACTAAACATAGTCATCATTCGTTCCTCTCCACCTATACTTCTTACTATAACGTCAAGTTCTTCAAGAATGGTTGATGGTTCATCCATATCTCTAGAATAAAGAGAGTCGCAGTAACCTTTCACAGCGGCAGTTAACATAGCACTAGGAGTACCATGCCCTGTTACATCGCCGAGCATAATTAAAATTCTTTTGTTGCTTAAAGGATAAAAATGCCACCAATCGCCGCCACACTCAGAAGCTGATTGGAAAAATGCAGATATTTCAAAGTAACTGACTCTTAAATTATTTGCTTTTGGAATGAAGGATTTTTGCACTATTTTAGTAGTTTCTAATTCATTAGCCATTCTTTGTTGTTCTTTTTCATCCTTAATGAGTTGGATAATTTGTTTTACCATGTAATTAAAATTTACTTTCAAACTTTCAATTTCATCTTTTCCAAAAAATCTATTTTTAAATTCGGTTTCATAAAGTCTATTATTTGCAATTTCCAAACTTGCTCGTTCAAGTTCTTTTATAGGACTGATGATCAAATGATTCACTACTAAAAAGCTAGTTATGACTAAAACAATTCCTAAAATAGAGAATAATATTGAATATTTTATTAATAATTCTTTTGATGCTAAGGAAATATGTTTTGTAGAATAAGTCATTACTAAATAACCAACTTTTAAGTTAGCATATTTTTCTTTTTTGGAATTTTTAAAAAATAAAGGGTACGCTAAAATAAACTTTTCATTCTTTCTGTCTTCTATTTGCAACAAAATACTATTTTTATTGTTGTATTCTATTTTAAATAACTTTTCTTTTTCTTCCTTTGAAATGAGATCTTCAATTACTACGTTAAGAGGTTCTTTTTTTGTGCCTCTAACTAAATATGAGATAGAGTAACCTTGTTCAGAAAATAAGGAAGCAGAAATAACGTTTGAGTTTTTCATTAATTGGTTTAAGGTTGAGTTTATAGTTTTAAAATCTATTTCCCAAAGAGCATTTTCTAATACAGGTATGGCAGAGGTAAATGAAGAAAAATTATTTTTCTTTTCGTAAGATTCCATTTCCTCTCTATTTTCTGAAATTTCATAATATGCAAAAGAACCTGTCACTACTAGAATTATAAAAATCAATGCTGTCGCAATTTTAGCTGTAAGCGGATATTTAATTTTAGCTGTTGCTAATTGCGACATAGAATCCTTTTAAAAAATTTCATTTCTAATAAAAAATTCTATGCGGTTTTCGGATGTCTAGTAATCTACTTTAGGTAGGCAGATAAATGCAAAAGTGCTTCTAGGCGCAATTCTGCTTGGCGTACAGAATTTCCAAAACAATATATTCCATGGTTTTCAAGTAAAAAGGCGCAAATAGGAATTTTTTTCTGCTGACTAAAAAATTGCTCTTCGATAAGCTGGGAAACTTTTTCCATATCCTGATTATTTTTGATTACGGGTAAATAATAATCAGTGTTGTGATCTTTATAACCTAATGCTTTTAATAACTCGTGCCCTGGAAAGATATAAAAACCAAATTTTTCGCAATTTTTACTTTCATCTAAGTTAACACAGTTTTTTTGTAACTGAATGTATTCAAATTCTAAAGCGTGGCAATGAATTACCGCGTTAACATAATCTAAATTTTTATAAACTAAAGCGTGTAGTAATGTTTCATCACTGGGTTTAGGTGCAAGGGGATGAATGGCGTTACCTGTTAACTGAGTTCTAATAAATTGTGAAGAATTTAAATTTCTTTTGTGAATTCCTGACTTAGTAATTAAAAAATGATCTACATTTTTTGTGCGAATGCTGAAATTACTGCTTGTTGCGGGAATTGCATGACGTTTGTCTAAACGTTTTGCTACCTCACACATTTTATTAAGTTCGATGTGTTCTAACGACGACAATGGGTAGAATGATGCATCTTTTATAATTTTCCTATATTGTCTCATTGCTTATCTAACTCTTCTCTAAATAGCTTTATCGTGGAAGTAATTCCTTTGTGATTAGCGAATATACCTGTTCCTGCATTTAAAACAAAATCTTTCCCAAAATCTTTTTTTGCTTCAGGTGCATGCTCAGGTTTTATTCCAGCACTAGGTACAGGAATAGTAGGATTGATTTCCCAATTTTCATTTTTAGCTTGGCAAGAATTGGCAATGTCCACTGCTAAAGGTTTATCAAGACCCAGTTTGCCATAGGGACTCGGAAATAAACTTAAATCGGCTCCAGCTGCACGGATAAATTGAGCTAAAGTAACACGAGGATGAATTGTGCTTGTTGATTCTCGAATACCAAAAGCACCAATTAAAGCTGGATGAGATAAAATGGGGAGATGAGTTAAATTTCTGAGTTGTTGCAAAAATTCAATACCACTTGTCCAAGTATTTATTAATAGAGCTTGTGCTCCTGCATTTTGCAGTTGTTCGATTTGTTCTCTGAAATTTAACGCACAAAATTGAAAATGCACAGCATACAAGGTTTTCAGCCCATTTTTTTCTGCGGTGTTAGCAACTTGTTCAACTCTTTTTAAAGTACTAGAAAAAGCTTCGTCATGTCTAATTTCATCATCTTTTAAAATATGCAACCCTGCCTGAGCAGCTTCCTGATAAAAGGAACAAATTTGTTCATCTGCCATAGCAACATTAGGTTTTAAAATTCCCATCAAAAGGGGATGCGACAAATCTGCCCCAACTTTTTCTTTTAATAAATTCGCATTCCACTTCGGACCTTGCAAAATATTTTTAGCAAAACAATCTTTAGAAAACCATACTGAATTTAATTGAATATTTTCATAAAAACTCATTTTACCGTATAGTATAGTTAATAGCCAAGATAATTTCCCTTGCCAAATATTATGCGGGAAAGCTAAAGTAACAACGTGGGAGCTTTCAGTTCTTTCATAACTCACAATTTTAGCAACTTTTTCAATCAACACACTTTTTTTTACAAACTGTTCTTCCCACGCGCCTAAAGTTTGGCCAATAGCAATTTCTTCAATGATGGAAGTTGGATATTGTGCTGCATTGATGACAAATTTAGCAAAAGCATGTGGTTCATTCCCTAATGGAGAAAGAAGTTCTTTGCGTTGAATATTTAAATCCATCTTGTTACCTTTTCAAGCTTAAATTTTTGCATTTAAAAAATTAGAAATTTGAAATTCTTGCCCAGTTTTATGAATAACACCAAATTCAGTAATAATTCCTGTAATTAAATTTGCAGGAGTGATATCAAATGAAGGATTCCAAACTGAAATTCCGGGTGCTGAAATTTGTTTTCCATGCAGATGAGTCAATTCATGCGCTGGTCGTTCTTCGATTAATATTTCTTTTCCTGTTAATTTAGAACAATCTATAGATGTGCTTGGTGCTGCTACATAAAATGGTATTTTATGGTAATGAGCTGCGATTGCTAGCTGATATGTACCCACTTTATTAGCTGTATCTCCATTTGCAACAACTCTATCCGCTCCAACAATAACTGCATCAACTCCTTTTTCATGCATTAAAAATGCTGCCATTGAGTCAGTAATTAAAGTAGCAGGAATTTTTTCATATACCAATTCAAAAGCTGTTAAACGTGCTCCCTGATTATAAGGTCTAGTTTCTGTAGCATAAGCATGAGCCAATTTATTTTTTGCAAATAAACTTCTGATGACCCCAAGGGCTGTGCCGTATCCAGCCGTTGCTAAAGATCCTGTGTTACAATGAGTTAAAATTTTTACTGAATTTAAATGCGAAAAACAATCTGCTCCAAAGTTTCCAATAGCTTTATTATCTGCAATATCTTTTGCAAGTAATCCGCTCGCTTGTGCAATAAAAAATTGGGCAAGTTGATCTGAATTTAAAAGGTCAGAATATTTAACATCTGTTTGTTTATTTATCAAAGCTTTCATTTGCTCTGCCATTTTAAATAAATTAACAGCAGTAGGACGACTTGTGCACAAGTAATCTAATTTATCAAAAATAAATTGTTTTAAATTTTGGAGGGACATTTGTTGTTTTAATTGACCAACTTCACATGCTAAACAAAGTGCTGCTGTAATAGCAATTGCCGGTGCTCCACGAACCTTCATTTGTTGGATAGCATTCCAACCTTTTGTAGAATCGCTGCAATCTTCATAGACAAATTGATCTGGTAACAGTAATTGATTTAATATTTCTAATTTCCCATTTGCATACTTTATTGCTTCTAATGAATTTGGCATTTGTTACCTTTCTGCTTTTAGAGTCTTTTATTTCCAATATTTTCCATACAGTAACTCTAACTTTTTCTTTGTTTCTTCAGGAATTAACTTAATATTTGTCATGATAGAATTTTGAGCAGCAGAAAAGATTGGATTTTCTGTTTGTTTTGGGAAGGATCTATGAATTTCCAAAGCAATTTTTTTCGAAGTTTGAACGTTTTTATTTAAGACAGCAATTACGGCCTCTACAGTAACAGGCTCCTCTTCTTCTTTCCAACAATCGTAATCAGTAACAAATGCTAAAGTAGCATAAGGAATTTCTGCTTCTCTGGCCAATATAGCTTCAGGCATAGCTGTCATTCCAATAATTACAGCTTCCTTAGAACGGAAATAATGGCTTTCTGCGCGAGTGCTAAAACGCGGACCTTCAATACAGACCAAAGCCCCCCCAAAATGGGTAGGAATTTTTTCAGTTAAACAAGCTGCATGAATGTATTTTTGCAATTCAGGACAGTAAGGTTCGGCAAAGCTAACGTGTCCAACAACACCGGTTCCAAAAAATGTGCGTTGGCGAAGGCCTGTCGTCTGATCTAAAATTTGGGTAGGGATCACTGCGGTTCCTGGGGCCGTTTTTTCTTGCAGCCCACCCACTGCACTAACGCTAATGATATGCGTTACTCCTAATTTTTTTAAAGCATAAATATTAGCGCGGTAATTTACTTCAGACGGAAGAAAACGATGTCCTCTTCCGTGTCTAGGTAAAAATGCAATTGGGCGTCCATCAATTTCACCCGTAATAATTTTATCAGATGGTTTTCCAAAGGGAGTCTCAATCTCTTTTTCTTGAACATTTTGTATTCCAGGTAAATCATATAAGCCGCTTCCCCCAATAAATGCCAAAAATGTGTTTTTTGTTTCAGTCATGAGAACTCCTAATTAAAAATATGGGTTGAAAGAACTTCTGCAAAGGCGAGATCCATTTCAGTAACACCCCATTTGGGTTGATGCGTACAAATCTCTACAGCCAATTCAGTAAAATTATCAAGTCTAAAATTTGTATGGTGATCAGAAGTTTCTTGCAAGTCACATAAATATTCAAGTGCATTTAAGGCTTGATGATAATTAGAAAATTTAAAATTCGTAAGAATATAGGGGCCACTTGTATTTGATTTTAAATGCCAAGTAATATTTTTATAAAAAGTATTTTGAAGTTTATTATTTAATTGGGCTACCGCTTCTGGTAGATTAGAAATTAAAGCGCGTGAAGATTTTTTAATTTTTTGAATTTCTTCTTTATCTTTAATACAATCTTCAATATGATTTTTAAAAAAATTGTTATCTAAAATTATCTTTTTAATATTTTCATCGCTTCTCAAAGCGTTAAAATAATGGAATGATTTCGTTTCTTTTCCAGGTAAAAATATTTCATTGCGGAACAGTTGAGTTAAATAAAAGTAACAAAAAAATGGTGCAAAGCTTATATCTACAGCATTTAATTGATTTCCACCGAAAAAAACTGAATTTTTTGGTAACAATTTTTCTAGATTTTCATATGCTAAATGAAGTTTTTCTAAAGCTTGGGTAAATTTAACTTTACTTTGGCAGGAAAAAAAACAAGCCATTAAGTATCCTGTTACTTCATTATTTAGTCTTTCAATCAAATATTTATTTAATGCTTTTTCTGTTGAGTCTTTTCCAAATAAAAGAGTTTTAGCTGCAAATGTTTCGTCTAAATATTCCATAATCACTAGACTTTCAGCCAATCCTTGTGTTGAAGAAATTTCAACTGTGGGGACTGTTTTATTAGGATTTAACTGCACAAATTTTTCTGGTGGATTTTTCAAATCAATTTCAAGGAAAGAAACTTCACTCAAAGAAATATTTTTTATTTGTGTTGTTAATTTAACTCGAAAACAGAAGGGGCAAAAGGGAATGGTATAAATATTCATTTCAATCTCCAAAATTATGAACAAGTAATGAAATTAATATGACATTTTCTGGAACAAGGATGGGAAAAAAAATCCCCCACCGAAGCAATGTTAAATCCGATATGTACATAAATCATTTAATAGGACAATGCTATGCTCATAAAAACAATTGATTACATTATAATGTATGTCGGGGTTTTTATTGCCGTGATTGTCCAAGCGATCTTCTTAATGCTACCTATTAATTTAAAAAACTGGGAAGACGACTACCTCTATGTACTAACTTATATTGGTTTGCAGGGTGTTTCTGCTGGTATCCTATTTATACTTGTTCCCTTCTTTCTAGAAATCCGTTCTTTGCAAACCAATACTCTGTGTTTTGTCATAATAGGTGTTTGTGTAATAGCAGCACTTAGAGCAATTAAGATCATTCCATTAGAGTTTACTTTTCCAGCGACAGCTCCTGTTATTCCTGCTCCAAAAATACTCTTTACTGATTTTCACAATCAACAGAGGTATTCAAACTTATCTGATTTTTCATTTGAAGAAGCCGATGGGGAGTTGCGTTACAATCAATTTAGGGAAAGATTGTTGAAAACTAGAGCAGAAGATAACGAAACCATTCTTGAAGAACTTATTGGGATGGAAAACAACATGCTAGATTAGTAAAAACATTGGATTGTCCCGCCATTTGAAATTGTCTTAAAATGCAGCTAACTTCTCTGGAAAAATTTAATTCTTTGACCTTAAAAGATGATTGCATTTTTTTTGGAATGTTTGTATCTATGCCCTTCACAGGAGCAAGAACTTCTTTACAAGTTATTCTTTCTGTGCTTATCCTACACATGATTTTTTTTTGTTTGTTTTTATTTTTGTTGCCTACACTGGAGGATTATACCGTGGCAAAGGAAAAATTTGAGCGTTCCAAGCCTCATATGAACATCGGTACCATTGGTCACGTTGACCACGGTAAGACCACTCTTACAGCTGCTATTTCTGCTGTTCTCGCTACAAGTCAAGGTAAAACTGCTACTAAATTTGATGAAATCGACAAAGCGCCAGAAGAAAAAGCTCGTGGTATTACCATTAACGCTTCCCACATTGAGTATGAAACTGCTAACCGCCACTATGCACACGTGGACTGTCCTGGTCACGCGGACTATGTAAAAAACATGATTACTGGTGCTGCGCAAATGGACGGTGCTATCCTTGTTTGTGCTGCGACTGATGGTCCAATGCCACAAACTCGTGAGCACATTTTGCTTGCTCGTCAGGTGAACGTTCCATACATCGTTGTATTTCTAAACAAATGCGACATCGCTGACCCTGAATTAACAGATCTAGTTGAAATGGAAATTCGTGAACTTTTAACTAAGTACAGTTTCCCAGGTGACGACACTCCTGTAATTCGCGGTTCTGCTTTAGGCGCGCTTCAAAATCCAGGCGATGCTAATAATGCAAAATGCATTTTAGATCTTATGGCTGCTGTTGACTCCTTTATTCAAGAGCCACCACGTCCAATCGACAAACCTTTCCTTATGCCAATTGAAGACGTGTTCTCAATTTCTGGCCGTGGTACTGTTTGTACTGGTCGTATTGAACAAGGTATTTGCCGTGTTGGTGAAGAGCTTGAAATCGTTGGAATCAAACCAACATCTAAGACAATTTGTACTGGTGTTGAAATGTTCCGTAAGGTTCTTGACCAAGGTCAAGCTGGTGACAACGTTGGTGTTCTTCTTCGTGGTACAAAACGTGAAGACGTTGAACGCGGACAAGTTCTTTCTAAGCCAGGTTCTATCAAACCTTTCAAAAAGTTTACTGCGCAAATCTACGTTCTTAATAAGGACGAAGGTGGACGCCATAAACCTTTCTTCAAAGGCTACCGTCCTCAATTCTACTTCCGTACTACTGACGTGACTGGTGTTGTTGACTTGCCAGCTAACGTGGAAATGGTTGTTCCTGGTGATAACGTTGAAATCACTGTTGAACTCATTACTCCAGTAGCAATGGAACCAGGTCTACGCTTCGCTATCCGTGAAGGTGGTCGTACTGTTGGTTCTGGTGCAGTTGGTAAATGCATTGAGTAATTTTTACTCTTCGCATTGTTAATGCAAAATAAGCTCTCTAGTTTTTCTAGGGAGTTTTTTTTTGCTTAAATTTTGATTGCGATTTTTCAATTTCAACTTTTATTTAAAAAATTAGCATCAATCTCTTTTTTGTGTTAAAAAGCCCAAAGATATTCAATAATTCTATCGAGGTGGCAATTTATGCAAATAAATTTACGGAAAATTAAAAAAATATGTTATTCCGCTGGTTTTTTAGCTCTTTGTTTTCCTTTTTTCCCCCCCTTTTTTCCTATTCCAGGTCAATTTTGGCAAAACTGTTTTGCTGCTCCTGCTCAAATAAAAACTCAAGCTCCCGGTTACTTTCGTCTTGCAGTAGGTGATTTTGAAGTAACAGCTTTATATGATGGGAATTTAAAACTCGAACACTCGCAAATTTTTAAAGGGGTAACGGCACCGGAAATAAAAAAACTACTAGAAAAAGTATTTATTACCGGAACAGAAGTAATCACTCCAATAAGTGCTTATTTAGTAAATACAGGTAGCAATTTAGTTTTAGTCGATGCAGGTGCTGCGAAGTGTTTTGGAGCAGGTGGTGGGAATTTAATAGATAGTATTAAAGCGGCTGGTTACAGCCCTGACCAAGTTGAAACTATTTATATCACGCATATGCATGGTGATCATGTTTGCGGATTGACTAGTGCAGATGGGAAAATGAATTTTCCAAATGCAACTGTCAGTCCTTCACAGGCGGAAGCTGATTTCTGGTTAAGTGAAAAAACTTATCAAACAGCTCCAGAGCAATTTAAGTCTTTTGTAAAAATGGCAGTTGATGCTGTAAAAGTTTATCGCGACAATAATAAATTTAAACCATTTGGCCCAAAAGATGCTTTGGTAAAAGGATTTACAGCTGTCCCAACATATGGACATACGCCCGGACATACAAGCTATCAAATTTCTTCGGGTAACGATTCGTTAATTGTAATTGGAGATATTATTCATAGCTATTCTACTCAATTTCCTAATCCAAAAATTGGAATTATGTTTGATAACGATGGAAAAAAAGCGATTGCCCAACGGGTGGGATTATTTGCTAATGCAGCTAAAAATAAAATATGGTTAAGCGGGGCTCACTTGCCTTTTCCAGGGATAGGTCATATTCGCAAAGAAGGAAAAGGATTCGCTTGGGTTCCTGTGGAATATGCTCCTTATGGAGTATCAAATTTTCGGAAATAAAAGTTTTTAAGATGAAGAAAAATATTGAACAAGTACCTACTAAATTAGTTAATTTAATAACACCTGCCGGATATAAAAAACTAACCGACGAATTTCAGCAATTGGCAAAAAAAGAACGCCCTATTGTTGTCCAAGAAGTTTCTGCAGCAGCAAAATTAGGTGATCGTTCTGAAAATGCGGAATACCAATATGGCAAAAAACGGTTGCGTGAAATCGACAGACGGCTACGTTTCCTTGACAAACGTATTTCTGCAGCTAGGGTTGTCGATCCAGGGGAACAATCGGGTGAAAAAGTTTTATTTGGGGCTACTGTAAAATTAGAAAATGCAGATGGCAAACTGTTTACTTACCAAATTGTTGGGGAAGATGAAGCTGATTTGAATTTAAAAAAAATAAGTTGGAAATCCCCTTTAGGACAAGAATTATTAAATAAAAAAAGAGGTGACATAGTTGTTGTTGAAGCCCCTGCAGGTGTGCGTGAATTTGAAATAATTGATTTTCAGTTTATTTAAGTTTTAGTTAAAATAATTGATTTTCCGTTTGTGTAAGTTTTTTGAACCAGGGAGGTTGCGGTGAAAACACAAGATATAGAATATCGTGTGCAAGATGTCACATGTCGAGGTTATTTAGTTGAACCTAAAGCACAAGGATTAAAACTACCTGGTGTTGTTATGTATACCGATTTTTGGGGATTAAACCCCAGACAAAAAAAAGTAGCTGAAAAACTTTCGCAAATGGGAATGGTGGTGTTGGTTGCTGACATGTATGGTGAACAACAAATTGGGACAACTTTTGAAGAGTCAGGCAAGCTCATGCATTCAGTTGTGGATCATGATGACATTTTTACAAGTCGTTTGCTTGCTCCCTTTGAACTGCTAAAGAGAAATTCGAATATTCATCCCAATAAATTATTTAGTATTGGTTATTGTTTTGGTGGAGTCTGTTCTTTGAAACTTGCCCGCATGGTTGATGATTTGCACGGTGCAATTTCAGTTCATGGCTTGTTAGCAACTAAAAATAGAGTTCAGCCCCATAAAAAAATGCCAAAACTTCTTGTTCTCCATGGGGCAAGAGATCCTATGGTGCCGCAAGAAGATATCGTTGCTTTTCAACAGGAAATGAACGCTTGTAATGCTGATTATACATTTATCGCTCACGGATTAAGTACACATGCTTTTACGAATGCTGATGCTGCAGGCACTGAAGCAACGGCCTATAATTTTCTCGCTGATAAACGTTCTGATCTTTATATTAAATCATTTATTTTCGAGCATTTTTCTTCTTAATAATTCTTGAAATTTTTCACACTCATCTGAGAAAATCATTGTGTTTAAAAAACCAGTTTGGAAGTTCAAGGCTTGGAATGAATCTTCTTTTAACTCTACAGCAAAAGCAATTGTAAAAAATATGGGATGAAGAAGTTTTTTCTGATCATCCCGAGTTTTTAATTCGTCTATGTAATATACCAAAGCAATATCATATAGATTTGGGCAGGACTTCTGCAGAAAAATATTACTAAATGGAAAATTATATAAATATTGAAATCCGTCCTTTGAAAAATCAAATAACCGCTTAAAATATTCAAATATATTTTGATTGAGAATTTCAGTACAATATTTTATAAAATTTAAATCATTACAATTAGTAGAAGTTAAAAAATGATTTTCTAGTTGCTGAATTGTCGGCATTTTTTTAGCGATTAATGGAATTTGAACTCTTCCAATATTTTCAAACCCTATCATAGATTGAAAAGTTCCATTAAAACGTTTAGAAATATGGCGTTCATTAAATATAATATTTATTTTATGCCAATTACTTAATGTTTTATCAATGTTTTTAGGTATAGATCGTACTAATTTTTTTCCTTCTTCAATTTGATTATAATTTAACTGAATTGACACTAAATTTAAAAAATAAGGTATTCTATATGAAAATAACAACATTTTTTTATAGGTATGAATGATAATTAAGCAAGTAATTTTTTTGCTTTGATAATGTGATATAGAGCATTTTTTGTTATAAAAATTAACTAAAAAATCATAAATTTTTTCTTTCCCTAAAAAAGAATCTAGATTGCATAATTTTTCTTCTTTTAATTCTGGTGTGAGAGAATAAAAATGAATTAAAAATATGATCCAAAAGCTTTTTTCATAAATGACATCTAAATTATTTTTTATTTTATGGATAAGTTCACATTTTTTATTAATAAAAATGTTAAATATTGTCGGATCTTTTGCGTTATAACATACTTTATTCATAGATTCGCAAATAGCTAATTCATCTTTAATATGATTTGCGATATGAATATAATTTTTGTCATTAATAAATTGAGTAAATTTATTAGCTGAGTTTTGTAAAATTTCATAAAAAGCTTGAGCTTCAATACAAGGAGCAGTTTTTTCTTCTAGTACTTCTTTGTAAATTTTTATACGAAATGAGGTGTAGTTGTTTTTGCCTTTTTTAAGAAGCTTATCAAATGTTTCTTTAAATAAATCAAGTTCATTACCCAAGAATTTTTTTAGACCAATGCGGGGATTATATAAAATAATATTTATTTTTTGATATTGATTATAAAGAAAGACGGCATAAAAATTTTCACTACAATTTTCTTTAATAAAATAAAATTTACTATATTTATTTTCTTGAATAAGTTGGGCTATTTCTCGATCAAGCAGTGTTGAAAACTTATTACTTTCAATCTCATGTTCAAATACGCTATCAATAATATAATCTGGAAACAGTTGGCCTATAATTGAGTTGTATTTTAAAAGAAGATCTTCTTGATTGCTGAGACAGTATTGAATATTATGTTTTGTTTCTTGGCATTTAATTAAAAAATTGATGTAATCTAAACGTTTTTCTTCAAAAAACATTTTAAAACTAGAAAGCTCACCATAAGTAAAGTAATCCTCTTTTACAAATTTTAAAAATAAACAGACTAGTGCGAAAGAAGAATTTTTTACCAATTCATCTACAATTCCCTTAGAATTTTTAATCGGCTCAAGGGTAAGGATATGCTTCTTGATCAAATTCTTATTGATCCTAGGCATGCTTTGAAAAAAGACCATAAATATACAACCTCCATATTGTTATTTATTTCTTCTAATTTTTTTATATTTTTTTGAAATCAGCAAAAAATATAAATCAATTTTTTATATAGAAATTTTTAAAAAAAGAAATACGCAACAGGAAGAATTTTCAAAAACTTCAACTTTAACTTTTTGCAGATTATTTATATTTTTCAAATAGGAGATTTTAGATAGACATGGAGGTGCCGATCGGATTTGAACCGATGTATAAACGATTTGCAATCGTTTGCGTAGCCGCTCCGCCACAGCACCTTGAGTGCAAGACGTATATCCCTTCTGTTTAGGCTTTGCAAGTGGGGATAGTAAAATTTTTGGGAATAATTCGCCTTAAGCTTTAAGATAAACTGCTTACATATTCTAACCATAAATTATCGAGTTCATGAAATAATGCAGGAAATTCATTGCTATAGAGCTCTCGGACAAATTCCATAGAAGAATTGGGGACATTGAAATGGGTGTTCCCACTGCGGGTTTCCCTATCAAAATAAATTTGCGAGGAAAACCTGTCACAGATATCAACGATAGCCAGCAAATGCCTATCTGTGGGCCAAGCTAATTGAAACCGTTTGCAAATGGTCTGCAGAATATCTTCTTCAATTTCTCTATGGAGTTTATCCACTTCTTTTTCCCGAATTTTTATAGGGTAAATAAGATCACTGGAATAAGCCTCCGCCAAATCATGTAATGCTGCAGCATGGTACAATTGAATGCGGTGGGTTTCTGGTAAATTTAATTTTGCTGCTAGAAGTCTGCACAAAAAAACCACTTGAAAAGTGTGTTCCCCCACACTCTCTGGAAAGTGATAACTCCAACCTTTATAACGGTAGTGTTCTTTTAATTTTTCTACCATACCTAAGAAGGTTCCTGAAAATCCAGAAATACCATCTTCTTGTAATCCTTTATTAGCCTCGTAAAATAATTCATCCAATAAATCGACCGCTTTTTTCCATTCAAGTCTTCTTGCAGGTGCTTTAATGGTTTCCTTGCAAGGATGCTTTTTAGCTAGAGATTGGCCAGCAAATATTTGTTTGCGTTTTTCATCGTAATGAGTTTTATGGCGTTCAGCTGCAAAATATTGATTACCAAGTAAACATTCTTTCTCAATATATAATTTTGACGCGAAAGCATCGACAAGTTCATGCAAGCCAAATAATTCGCTATTGCGAGTAGTCTCAATCCCTAAAGACTGTTCCGTTTCTTGCCAAATTTTTCCACGAATTTGATTATAAATATCTTTTACTTTGGGATGATTTTTTCGTAAATGATAACTAGGATCACCAAGTAAAGTCTTAGGAAGTTCTGCAAAAATAGACAATTCAATAAATTCGCATTGTTCTTCTATAGTTAAATTTAGATGAGGAGCTAAGATCATGCTCAATATAATTTGGGTGTAACCATGTTCTGCTGCGGATTGTTTCTTTATGCAAATGGAGTCGGAAAATAAAGGTAACGAGCAGATAATTTTTAATTTTCCTAATTTGCTTGGTAATAATTTATCCATAAATAAAAACCTTGTTAGGATAGAGAGTAATCATAACCTTTTGCATATTCTAAGTAACGCATTGTGGTTGCAAATATTTTTTCAAACTCTTCGTCTGTTACTTGACGAACAACTTTTGCGGGAGAACCCAATACTAAACTTCTGGGTGGAATTTTTACTCCTTGCGTGACAATGGCCCCTGCGCCAACTATCGATTGAGCTCCAACAACCGCACCATCCATTACAATAGCACCCATTCCTATGAGACAACCTTCTTCAATTGTACAACCATGGACTGTCGCTAAGTGACCTATACTCACATTTTTGGCTATAGAAGTAGGATATTTTTGATAAGTACAATGAATGATAGCCCCGTCTTGAATATTAGTATTTTCACCTACAAAAATAGTATGCACATCTCCACGGACAACTGCATTAAACCAAACACTACAATTGTCTTCTAACGTAACAGCGCCAGAAATCCTTGCGCCGCAGGCGAGAAAAACTGAATCTGCTATTTTAGGAAGAATGCCTTGATATGCAGTAATACTTGCCAACGGACTTCTATTTTTTTGTTTCCCTTTGCTCTGCGTCATAAAAAACCCTTTGTTTATTTCATTTTAAAAGTTTTAACCGATCTTTTTATGTGACAATTTTATTCTTAGTTTATTGGAAAATAGAAAAAACAATGAAACCGTTACATCTTGCAAGACAGCATTTTTTTTTCCAAATATCCTTAGGAATTGTTTTTGTTTTCTCTTTATTTGTTCCTTTAAAAGCAACAGGTCAAAATAATTCAAGTTTAAAAAAATCTGAGCCAATCTATCAAAATCCGTTTGATCTGGCTAGCGGCGGAGCTTCGCTAACTCGTGCAACCCAAGAAGGGGTCATGTTTTCCAATCCTAGTTTACCTGCTTTTGGGGAAGGGCATTTTCGTTGGATTTTTCTACGTAGTACTTTTAGTGTTGCTGAGGGAACAATAAAAACAGGCGCAGATCTGCTAAAATCAGCAAGCAGTGCAGGCTCAACATCGAGCTTAATTAACAATGCAGCAAGTGATTTATTTAAGTATCCAAATTATATCGGTTTAAGTAACGCTGCCGGAGTAATTACTTCTGAATTTGGAATAGCAGGTTTTGCTGCAAATAAATTATTTACCAATGGCAAGCGGTTTGGGAGCGTTGGTGTGCCGCAATTAGTGGTGCAAGATAATGGTTTTGCGGGTGTTGCAACAACCATGAGCACCGCATTTGGCGATCATCTCGCAATTGGGATTGGACCAAAATATATTTACAATGCGGAAGTAAACACAACTCTTTCGGTGAACGAAGTATTAAGTCCGTCTACTGCTTCTGCAAAATTAAGTAACGCCTTATTAACAGGTAATGCTCTCGCAGCAGATATAGGTTTTACCCTTCAACAACGCACAAAAAACTTTGACATTCGCTTGGCAGGTGTTGTCGCCGATGTAGGAAACACGACGTTTAATAGTGGACTTCCACCTTGGTTGCAAACATATAACGCAGGTTTGGGTTTTGCCGTGCATGACTTTACCAATGCTCTTCATTGTGCAGTTGATTATCGCGACATTACTGATGTTTACGGAGAAGATTTGCCTAAAAAAATATATATGGGCTGCAAAGCTTTGGTTACCAGAATATTTGGTTTTGGTTTTGGATATTTGCAAGGTTGGCCGAGTTACGGATTTGTTTTGAATTTATTTTTATTCCGCTTAGAAGCGGGTGTTTACACAAGAGATATTGCAAATCAAGCTGGGTTAGTTGGACAAAAAGTGTACTTTGTTTCTTTAGGTTTTGAGCTATGAAACAAAAAATTATTTTTGTTACAATATTTTGTTTTTCTGTAAATTTAGTTGGTTGTTCAGGCAATATTTTAGCCCGATATTCCACCCAAAAAAGTTTACAAGAACAAGCAGAATATGACATGCAAAATGGCGATTACACTGCAGCACAAACAAAATTACAAACTATTTTAGCTGGTGATCCATTAAATTATACCGCTGTTTCTATGTTAGCAGCTTGTTACGCTGCCATTGGTGGTGTTATATTAGTTGATATTTTAATTAAATCAGCCGTACAATCAACAAGTGGAAACAATTCAAATAGTAATTCTATTACGTTAGCTTCTTCAGTATTACCAACACCAACTCCAACTGTATTTGCACAAATGGCAATTGCTATTAACACTATGGCAACAATTCCACAAACTAGTTTAACTAGTGAAATGTCTTTTCAACAACAAATGTTTTTAGACTTGTATTTACTTTTGCAAATTCTTGATTTGATTAATACACTTCGTGCTGGTGGCACGTTAACAAATGCACAAATAACTCTTTTATTCAATACAATTGGTAATATCAATTCGGTTTCGGGAAGCAATAATAATCAAGTCAGTCAAGCCGTAAGTAATATTACAAATGGAATTAATAACTCCCCAGGAGCAAATCAAAATCAACAAGTTGCAAACTACTTAACCCCTTTTATCTAAAAAAATATTTTAAAACTAATTATTATCTATAAATTTTGTAATTCAATATTTTAAAAAATTGCATAAAAATAATTCATAATTAATATTTGTATATTTAAAATATTAATTTTATTAATTTAAAATATATTTTTAAAAAATTTTTATCTTATTAAAAAATTAAATTTAAGTTAAAAATAAAATATTAAAATTATTAAGATAACAGACTGAAATGGAAACCAAATTAATAAACTATTATTTTTTTAGATATTAAAATTAAAAATTATGATAAAATATGTAAAATTAATTATAATTTATATGCATTTTTTTTGACAAATTAATTTCATTTCGCTTATACATACAA
This sequence comes from Pigmentibacter sp. JX0631, assembly GCF_029873255.1. Classification (NCBI taxonomy): domain Bacteria; kingdom Pseudomonadati; phylum Bdellovibrionota; class Oligoflexia; order Silvanigrellales; family Silvanigrellaceae; genus Pigmentibacter; species Pigmentibacter sp. JX0631. The sequence goes on from NZ_CP123622.1 coordinate 2,480,053, forward strand.
AATTGCAAATATACGCATCCGTTACTTTGCAATTACAGCAATTTATATCTTTTGCTTTAAGTATTTTGTTTTTTTTAGGAGAAAAATACATGACAGTTCAAAAAACTTTAAAACTCACTGCACTTGGCTTGGGTATGGCAAGCATTGCATTAACGGGATGTAAAGGTAAAGATGGTGGTAATGGTGTTGATGGGAAGTCAAATATAGTTAATGGTGCAGGTGAGCCAGCAGTTCATCCTGAAACGAAAGAGCCTATTCGCGGCGGCTCACCTTTAGAAGAAGGATCTGACACTACTGTTACTCATAGATATAAAAATGATAAAGGTGAAGAAGTTTTAGTTACAACTACATACAATAAATCAAAACACAAACTAAAAATTGTAGCTTCTGATAGAATAGCATCAAATGGCTGTATGAATTTTACAGTGCAACTAGTTTCTGCAAAAAATGATAAAATTTTAGAAGACATAACTGCATTTTTTAAAGGTGTTGGTACAGGTAACAACATGAATTCAGGAGTTGCGCAAGTAACACTCAATTCAGCATCTGAAAGAGATTTTGTTATTGAAGATGGACAAATCTGTGCAAAGAGTTTCTTGTATAATGAGGTATTAAAAAAATCAACTTCTTCTACGGAAAATGAATATGGAACAAATGGTAGTAATGAACAAGTTCTAGAAAATATTGTTCTTACAGCAAGAATGGGTGATTTAGAACCAGTAAATGAAATAATCAAAGTGGTTGATGCACAAACTGTAGTTAACTCAATTCCTACTGAAGAAAGAACAATAGTAATTCCGCATGGTGCAGTTTCCTTTCCAATTCCAATTACTGCAAAATTGGTTGGTCGTTATTTATCTTCAAGAGATCCTAGAGCAAATGAAAATTCATTCAAATTATTTGAGCGTATTGCTGAGGTTACTTTAAAAGATAAATTAGGGAAACCAGTTAAAATAACATTCAATAAAGAAAAAATGGGTTGGGAAGTACATTCTAAAGATTTGGAAATAAGCCCTGAAGCTAAAGTTTATAAACTTTCTGTTAGAATCAAAGCAGACCTAGCAAAAAATGAAGCTGAAACACCTGTACACAATCAAGAGCTATTTATTAAAGTTGTTCCTGCAATTCCTGTAAGCTACAAAATTCATAAGCTACATACAAACATTCATGGAAGACAATCTTTCGATATACGAGCTAAGTTTTCTGATGGAACTGAACGTTCAATTTATGAAGCACAAAACACAAAAAATAAAGGATATAATGACTCCTTTAAGGTAACTTATAAATTTGCAAATGTTGAAACTGCTAAAGCAAATAATTCTCTTAATTTTTCTATCAAACGTGAAACAAATACAGGCTTCGATGTATTAGCTAAAACAAAAAATCTAAATAGCGTTGTTCAAAATTCTTTTACTGAAGATATTAAGTATAGTGAATTAATAAAGAAAGATATTAATATCCATAATTTGCCACTTATTGATGTCGATTCTGAAAAGAAATTTAGTTCTACAGATAACAATTTCTATAGTTTAACTGTAGATATTGAACATACAAGAGACTATTTGAATAGAAATGACAAAATCACAACTTCAGCTAGTATTGATACTTTTAATGAAGAATTAATTAATAGTGATTTATCTGCAAACCAATTAGCAAGAATTGTAAATAATAATGTTCATTGGAAAACAGCTGAAGACAAGTGGAATAAAAATAGAACTCTTACTGACAAACATTTCTTTGTGGTTTCAGATCAAACTACAGAGTTAAAGCAAGAATTTTATGGAATTGAAGGTGGAGCTAATTATAATAAACCTATCTTAACTACAGCTGCAAGCGGATCAATCCCAGCAACTTCAGTAGAGCTTCCTCAAGGCGGTATAGCTTATGATGAAATTGAGAAAAATCTTTGCGTAAAAGCACTTCCAAAATTGTTCGTAGGAAATGTGGAAGTTCAAGGATTCCAAAAAATTGCTAAACTAGAACAGTTAGACGCTGATAGAAAAAACTTTACCTTATATTTTGACAAAACTGATAAGCAAGCAGAAGCAGTACCTTCAACTCATTTCAATAAAAATATTATTTGTGCAAACAATAAAGCTGATTTAAAAACAGTTTCATTTAATGCGGTTTTCCAAGATCGTAAATCTAATAATTTAAGTGTAACTGTGGTTAAAGCTGTTGAAACACCTAAAGTTGTTCTTGCATTTGATGACAAGCAAAAACGTACAATTCTTTCTGCTAGTAACAAAGAAAAAGGTATATCATTATTTTACTTAATGAGTGATGACGAACTAGGTTCCCTAATTCCAAAGAATTCTCCAATTTATAACGAATTAGTTGTTCATGGCGAAGATAAAACTTCAACTAATAACAACATTTCACCTATGTCATTGTCTGTAGATACAGCTAATAGCAGTCCATATGCTAAACTTGTTGTTACAAATACTCCTTTTGATAGTTCAAGTTATCAATTTCAAGAAGTTAAATTTAAATTTACACCTGCGACATTCACTCGTCCAGCTACAATTATGGATAAGTATTTTAGCCATGTTGCTTCATTAAGCCTTGATAAAAATAATATTAGAGCTATGTACACTTTAAATGAACAAGATAATCAATATTTCAACTATAATAATATCAATTCTGATGGCAGCATTGAATGGGACAAATATTACTATGATTCATCTAAAATCTCTAGTGATATAAAAGCTAAAGAAGGTGAAATAACAGCTAAAGAAGGTCAAATTACAACTAAAGCTAATGATATTTTAGCAAAAGAAACTGCTATAAGTAATAAGAAAACTGAGATTGCTAATAAATCGGCTAGAAAAACTCAATTATTAGCTATTGCTACAAGATCAGATATTGAAGAAACTGAGTTAAAAGCAATTACAGCTCTAGATACTGATTTAACTGCTCTTGAATTAGGTTTAGCTACTCTAAAGACCGAAAAAACTACTTTAGAACAAGAAAAAACTACTTTAGAACAAGAAAAATCTAATTTAGTAAAACAGTTAGAAGATTTAAAAAATGATGTTCCAGAGCATATCTAGTTTTTTGAAAATAATTTTCTCTTTATGAAGAAAATTATATCGTAATCATCCAACCCAATACTCCTAATTGGGTTGGATTGTGTTTTATACATTTATTTAGGTATTTTTTGATTACTTTCTTATAAAATTTAAAATAATGTGTTAAAATTTTATAAAAATCAGTAATGTTACTAATTTAAGTATATTTCATAATAGTAATATTAAAAATTGATTAAAGTAATAGCAAATACTTAATATTATAAAAATTGTCATACAATTTTGTATTTTTTTATAAATTCAATAATTAAATTCATTTAAAATTATAACAAAATTTGATATAAAATAGTTAAAAATATTTATAATTATTTATATTTAAATTAATTATATAGTTTATCCTTATTATAATGGAAATTTAAATCATAAAATTCAAGAAATAAGAAAAAAATACAAATTTTTATTGTACCAGTTCAAAAATACCTGTGTACTGTGGTAATTTAAAATATATATATTATTAATAAAAAATTAAAATATTAAAACTTATAAGATTACAAATAAAATAAATTTTCTATTTAATTATAATTTATGTACTTTAGTAAAATTTAAAAATATAGAAAAAAAATCTTTTAGCTAACCAATTTTATGTTTTTTCATTCCCATAAAAAAAATTAACTAATTAATTTTATTAAATTTTTAAAAATATAATGAAGTTTTAACTTATGTTTTAAATTTTGTTCTTTTTGACAATTTAAAAAAACATGATCTATAGTTTGCCGAATTGCATAGATTACCAATTCGTGAACTTGCAATGATGTTTTCGTTAACGTTCTTTTTTTTTTATTCTGGAGAAAAGTATGTATAAAAAATCAGTAAAACTTACTGCAATTGGTTTAGGTCTTGTATCTTTTGCTTTAGTTTCTTGCAAAAGTAAAAATGATAATAAAAATAATGAATCAGCTAACCCAAATCCTGTTGAAAAAACAACGGAAAATAAAAATATGGAAAAACTTGAAGTCAGCTTTAGCAGCAAAAGTCTTTCTTTAAAAGGTGGTTGTGCCGTTGTAAATGTTAATTATACTGATGCTAAAGGAAATAAATCTCCTAATTTAGCAGCATTTAATGATAATAATTTTTCTATTTCTCTTGTTGGAGCTTCAAGTAAATATTTCGAATTAAAAGATGGTGAGCTTTGTACAGTTGCTGCTGATAAAGATGGCAAAAAAATAACCAACAATGGTGAAAAAGCTACTATTGTTGCAAAATTTAATAATTTATTTGCTTCAAACACTTTAGTCGCTGTTAAAGATACTTTTAATGCTATCAATACAAGTTTAACAACTGATCAAGTAAAAGCTTCTGGTGAAAAAATAAGCTTTAGTATAAAAGGGTTTTCTAACTCTTCAGTCAGTAATGATGATTTGAATGCATTAAATACCTTAACTGATACAAATTATACTATTGAAGTTATTGACACTGTATCTTCCGTTGTAATTGCGAATGCAGTTACATTTAATGCTAAAACTAAAGTCTGGGAATTAAATACTAAAGTACTTGGTTACCAAGCTGATCCTACGAAAAATACTGAAAACGAAAAACTTTTAAAAATTAAAGCTACATCAAAGAACAATACTTCAGAATTCTACGAAGTAAATTTAGCTAAAATAACTATTACAGCTCCTGTAGTTAAATCTGTTAAGTTTGAAAATGTTAAAAGCAATTTCTTAAAAGACTCAACAAATAAATTAAATTTCGTTGCAGTTTATAGTGATGACTCTGTTAAACCAATTGCTCATACTAATATTACATTTGTAGTTAAAGATGATAGTGAAACAGTACCAACTGATGTAACTGTTGAAAACGGTAATTTAATAATTAAAAATACAGCACAAGACTCAGTAGCTTCTGGTAAATATTATAAATTAAAAGCTACAGCTGGTTCTAATATTATTCAAACTAATAACTTTCATGAAGTTATTTTTGTTGTAGGTGAAAATGCACCAGAAGTTCAATTTAACTTTAGAGAACTTGGACTTACTGGGCAATTTAATTCCGTAAATGATACTTTGACTGCAAAAACATTAGCAAAAGGTGCTTCTGAAAGCGATATTAACTTTATCAAGTTAGACCAAGATTATGCTAAAAATAACTGCGTAAAAGTATTGCCACGCTTGAAAATTGGTACAACTGTACTCGAAAATTTAATCCCATTTGATGATTCAAAATTGATTAAATCTGATAGTGATAAGTTTACAAGTAACTTTAGTATTACTAAAGATGTTATTTGTGCGCAAAAAGCTGCTGATTTAAATACTAAACTTGTCTTGAATTATAAGTTCCAAGGTATTGTTTCAAATCCTCTAACTGTTACAGTTGGTGATGCAATTTTAACTTCAAAGGTTTCTGCTGGTGTTGCTGGTAAAAGTATAGTTGAATTCAAAGATTTAACAAAAAAAGAAGAAGTATATGTTAAAGCTTACTATACTTATACTGATGGAAAAATATCTAATCAAGAAGCTTCAACAGCCGATGCTGCTAAGTTTAATTTTACATTAAGCAATACAAATTCTCCATTTAAATTAGCTATAAATGGTAGTAATTGGGTGCTTTCACATAATGCTAATATTTCAACTCAGTATAAAGACCAAGTAAATGAAGTTTCAATCACAGCTAAAGTTCCATTAAACAACGGACAAGTAGCAAATGGTGATAAATTAGTTGTTAAATTTGCTGATTAATTTCAAATAAAAATACATTACTGTAATGCATAGTATTTTATATCCTTAGAGTTTATCTAAGGATTTTTTTTATTTAATCTTTTTCTTTAGGAATGTAATTATCAGTATTGTAGTCCAGCTCATATTTTCTTCTGGCTTCGTATTTTGCCCTAGCAACGGGATCTTGGCTTATATATTCTAATGTACTAAATTTTTTTCAATTTTAGGTGTTTGCATAGCCAAGTTGGTCTTTTTTAAGACAACTTTGAAAAAGTGTATTATTTTATATTCTATGATTTAAAAGAAAAGTAATGAAGAGAAACTAAGTATTCTTTAGTTTCTCTATTTCAGAAATGGGTAGGTCTGTTATTTTACTAATCATTTCAATTGAAAAATGATTTACTAAAAGGTTTTTTGCTATTTCAAGTTTTCCCTTAGCAAAACCTAGTTGTACACCTTCATCTTTCCCTTTAACAAAACCTAGTTGCTCTCCCTCATTTTTCCCATTTTGAAAACCTTTAGTAAAACCAATCTGTAATCCCTCTTCCCTAGCCCCATCCATATCGGTGTTGTAGTCAAGTTCATATTTTCTTCTGGCTTCGTACTTTGCCCTAGCAATGGGATCTTGGCTGATATATTCAAGTGTATTAAATGCTTTTTCAATTTCAGGTGTTTGCATAGCCATGACGGTCTCCTTTGAAGCACCTTTAAAAAAGTGCATCCATTTGTCCAGTTCATTATAATACTGATCTGGGATTTTGGGAACTTCTAAAAAGTAAAGTTGGAAATCATTACTAAAAATATATTTTGTATCAATATCAAGGGTTTTAATTTTAGTGAAAAAATGTTCTTTGTGTTTAAAGAAATTAAAATTTAAAATATGAATACAGATAGCCGGTTTTAAGGTTTTGTATTTCTTTCCACTAGTTAATTGTTGTTCATAAAGTTTTGCCCAGTAATACAAACAACGTTTTTCGTATTCATAAGTATTTTGCACTTGAATTTCAATGTTGACAAAACTTTCATTATTAAGTTTTGCCAACACATCTAGCGTAAATCGTCGAACCTTCACACATTGCCGAGTAAACGTCAATGAAGTAACTTAATTTATAGTGATTTATTTACGTAATTTGATAAATGAATAAGAATTGTTTCTTTATCCGCTGTCTATATTATTAAATTCTTTTGGGGTAAAGACGTTTTTCCCAGCATGAATATGCTTAACAAGCATTGAAAAATATTCTCTAGGATTTATTCCATTTAATTTACAAGACTCTACAAGAGTAAACATAATAGATGCTGTTTTTGCACCTTGTTTTGAATGAGTTCCATACCAAGTTTTTCTTCCTATAACAGGACTTCTAAGTTGTCTTTCTTGGTGATTATTATCAATGGGCAATTCAATATTTTCGATAAATCTTGTAAGCCCTTCATGGTTTTTTAAAAAATAGTTTATAGCGATTGCTAGTGTACTTTGAGCAGAAACTCCTTGTAACAATTTTTTTCCTATTATCTTCATGTCTTCAAAGAGTGCTTTCATTTGATTTCTATTTTTTTGGAGTAGTTGAGGATCCTTTTTTCCATCTGATTCTAACCTATAAATTTCATGATACTGTTCAATGAAGAATTTACTTTCAGGGAATTTTTCAGCTTCCATGAATTTGCGACGACTATGCGCATTGCAATAAATATTTTTAATTAATGGAATATTTTTATTCTCTCGCTGTTTATTTACTTCTGTTGTTGATTTAACGTAACCGGAATAAATGTCACTGACTAAATATTCACACTTAGATTTGCCAAGAATCTCAGAAGCGACATCGCCTGATCTGGTATTCCTGATTTCAAAGTATGAGCTTTGTTTGTTGGAAAATCCCCATAAATACCAGCTCTTTTTTTCATCTCCTTCTAACATTCGGTGAGGAGTTTCATCCGCATGTAATACGTTTGAAGATAATATTTCTTCCTTTACTTTATTATATGCCAGCTCAACATATTCGGCTAGTTTATGTGTCGTACCTATTAAACTATTGGGTGGTAAATCCACAAAGCCTTCACGCCCTGCTATTGAACTGTATCTTTCAATAGGGATGAGATCACAGTACTTTGTCATTGCAACATCGACTATCATTTCGTCACTATAAACTGAACTTGGTATTATTTTTTTAGGAGTAGGAGCAGTCTTAATATCTCCATGACATTTGGTACACCGGTATTTATGTCGCTTTTGTTTTATTATGTAGTAATCTTTTGGCTCTGTTGTTAAAAACTCACTATCTTCAGTCATTCCAGAATCACGCATTTGTGAACCACAGCAGTTGCAAATAGGCAGTTCCTTAAATTCTACATGTTCTTCAATTATTTCTGCTTCAGGATATCGCTCAGAAGGAAGTCTTTTAATTTCATTGGCACGTTTTTTTGAACTATTTTTCTTTATATTATCAGATGGTTCTGAAGTACTTTTATCTTTTACAATCCTTTCAGATTTTTCTCTAAATATCCTTCGTCTAAGTAATACAAGTTGCCCCTCAACTTCAACAATTTTATCCAGTAACTCTTTATTATGCTTTTTTAAGCTATCTCGTTCTTCAAGGATGAGATTGTGTTTTTGAATAAATTCATTATGAGAATTTAATATTTTCTCAGTATATTTCTTTTGATTTTCAAAGAATTCAATCAGCTGTTTGCTATTGAATTTTAAAAGATCATTCGCGGTAATTTTTTCGAATAGATTTTTTTCCATTCGCGCAAGATAACACCTAATTCATTAAATTTCAAGCATTTGATTTGGTTGTGTATTTTCTAATTTCTGCAGGACTTTCAACAAATCTTTTGTTTAGATCTGTTCCTTCAAAAAATAAACTAAATTCAGCTTGAGTAAGAATAATTTCTTTTTTATACCTCGGATTTATTCTTGAAAATAACCCTTTTTCAAGCCTTTTGGATATGATTACGAGTCCAGTACCATCATAATAAAGACACTTACAAGAACCTTTTCTTATTTATAAATAAAAATAAATGTCCCGAAAAAGGATCCTTACGAAGAACATTTTTTGCACGATTAAATAACCCATCATACGATTCTCGCATATCCGTGGGACTCTTATTTACATATATCTTTGTTCTTCTATTAAAATTAATCATGCGCTTTTCTTTAAATAATCCAATAAAAAATCTATGTTTGAAAATCGAATCAATTTACCACCTGGTAACACTAACTCTGCAGCACCACATACAGATGTTGTTACTGTTGCATGTTCTGAATTTAAATTTTGTTCCGTTGATATCTTTATTTGTTTAAAATCTTCGTCACTAAAGTGACCTTCTCTTTTTAACCTTTTTGCTTTACCAATTAAAGATGCCATTTGTGCATGTGTAAAACCTAAAGTCGCATAAAATTCCTTACTTGAACCTGTCCAATTCTCCCATGCTACTAACACTTCAAACAATATGTCATCGGGGACATGCTTTAAATACCCTTTATCTGATACATAAGAACTTAACTTCCTTTTTAAGGTTACATTCTCCATTATCATCTCCTTTCTCTTCTATTATGATGACTATTTTAATCTAACAAATTTAATTTTTATTGAAATGTGGGCTTGTGCGATGATTTACCATCTAGCCTAGTTTCCTTATCGTCTTCTTGATCTTTATTAATTTCTGTATTTAGGTAAGTTAAGGAAATAATTTTTTCATCTTCTGGATAATTTAACACACTATTTAAAAAGTGAATTAAAACATCTTCTTTCTCCCCAAAAATGCGTTTAAAAACATAATCATTTTTAATGTCAAGCAATTCAAATTCCATTCCAGCTCCTTTCAAGTAAACGGATAAGGAGCATAAATTAAAAAAAATGAAATGTGTGGAGCTGACCAGAAACTGAACAAAGTTGAAAAAAAGTGAACAAGAAAGATTTGTTTTGAATTTAAATTATTATTTTATATAGCTAAAAATTTTAGATTTTTAATGTTTTTATTATTGCATTTTTAAAGGTGTGAACTTCAAATGAGGGGTCAGGATCAGTGATTAAAATTTTCTTTTAAGTATATTATTTCATTAAATTAACATTTTTACATTAAATTTCATTCTTTTTACTTAATATTGCATAAAATTTAATATCAATTAAATATAATAAATACAAGCAGACAAATTAAATTTTTTAACCACTAGTAATATTAATATTTTAAAGGTACTAAATACACATTTAATTTTGAAGAATATTTATCTACATAGATTTTTAGATTAATATTACTTGAAGAACCTGTTTCTAAATATCCTATTTGAGAATAATCTAATGAAATATTTTCTGTTGAACGATTAATTATATTATAACTATTTGCGTTGAATTTTTCTAAACACTTTTTTGGAAATTCAGCCGAATAATCTGCATTATAAAAGCTTGTCGTACTATGTTCTTGATTAATGTCACTAAAATCATTTATTATAGGGCCATAGTGACTAGAATTTTTTCTAACGGATTTTATTTTAAATATTTCACCGTTAGAACTTCCTTTTTTAGTAATTGATAAATTTTTAATATAACTATATGGATTATTGAAATAAATATAATCTGTATAGTTATTTAAATTTTTATAATAAGAAACTGTATTAGGATCTATTTTTAATTTTTCATTATTATATCTTTCAGTTAAATATAATCTCCAACAACTTTCCGCACCATACTCACAACTTCTAATATCAGTTTTTCGTTCTAAATACTTACTATCAAATGTAACATTTTGTTTAACGATTGATAAATAGTTGCCACTTGTAATTTCTGTACCAGCACCGCCTGCACATGAAAAATTTTCATAATTACTATTTGGTATTACATCATAGGAACGCTTATTATTGATTAAGATTCTTGATTTATTCCCACCTTTATACTTAACATCATCATAAAAACAAACAGCATACGCATTATAATTAACAGTAGTATCAATTGGAAGTGAGTAATAGTTAACAGTACCAGCTATATGGTCAGTATTTGTATATTCAAGCTTAATAGCACCTGGGGCATTCGCCCATTGTTCACAAGGATTACTCAATATAAAATTATCGTTTTTTGCTAAGCTGTCTACTCTTCTTTCAAGTAACTCATAGTTCATAGTTAAGGTTTCAAGTTTTGTTTTTAATTCATTAAAAACGGAATCGCGCCCAACAACTCTAAATGCGTTTAAATTATGTAAACCATTTTGCAATAAAGTAACTTGTTTTTTTAAGTTAGTAATATCTTCAGTGCAAGTAGCATTATTGTCTGTCGCTGTTGCTTGGGATATCACAGCGAGCGAGCTTAGATAAGTTAATATTTTTCCATATGATTTCATAATAAGCACCTTACTTAGTTTTAAGAATTAATTATTTTTTGCTTCAAGTTCTTGCAGTTTTTTTTCAAGATTTTTATATTTAAAATGAAGAATTCTAATTTTATCTTTTAAATCTTCAATTTCCATAGATCGTGTATTTTGTTTTTTGCGATCTTTATAGAGTAAGTCACTGGCAGTAACATACTCCGACTGTAGTCTATAAACGTCATCTTCCAATTGGTTTAATTGGTAAATAATGTCTTGTTCTTCAGCATAAGTTGGCATTGCCACGTTTGCTGCCAAAGAAATAAAAATAATTTTTAATAATTTCATTTATAATATTACCTTAATATATAAAGTTTAAAAAAAATCAAAATTTCAAGTATCAATTTATACAAATTTTGTCAATTTTAAAATTTAAAAATAAATTTTGACTAAATTAAATAATAATAATAAATAAACAACACTGTGCATTGATAGTGTGCAAATTTAATTTTGTAATTTTATTTTATAGGTGAGTAATTCTTTATGTACTTAAAATATTTCCCACTTTTAGCAATGTGTTGTTTTCAAGTATCAATCCATGCGCAAGGTACGGAGCAGGCATTCAAAAGAAGCAAACGAAGCGTTGTGTGGAATTTACCTGATCAGTTTTTTAAAACCCTTACTATGAATAATCAATCTTTATGTTTAACAAAAACAGATACTAACAATTTTGAATGTTTTAGTTTATATGCAAATCAATTGAAATTGCCTCCAGAGCAGCAAAAAAATATTGGAAAGTTTAAAAAAGTAACTGTGGGGGAAAGACATGTTTGTGGATTAGGAGCAGAAGATAATTTAACTTACTGTTGGGGTAGTAATGAAAATGGTCAGCTTGCAACAGGTGGTACTGAAAATTTATCACAACCTACAAAAGTTTTTACTAGCACTAACTTCACACATTTTGCATTAGGTTTTAATAATACTTTTGCCTTAGATGACTCTGGAAAAATTTGGGGTTGGGGTAGCAATAAATTTGGCCAACTTGGCTACTTTAATTATGATTTAAATTCCTACTACCCCTATCAAATTAGCAATGATGACGATAAATATTTTTTAATTACAGCTGGAGACGACTTTTTTTGTAGTATTTCAGAAGAAGGAGAAGATAGTTTTGGGAAATATGGAAAAATATATTGTTTAGGGAAAGGTTACTCGCAAGTTGAAACCGAAGAAACGTTACTTGATACGGCAAATGAATTTTTAAAATTAAGTAATAATAATTACTATTCTATAAGTTCTTCAATGTATCACACATGTGCCATAAATAAACAAAGAAAAATTGAGTGTTGGGGTGAAAATAAGTATGGACAAGTAGGTTTAAATCCTTTAAGTAATGCATATGTCCTAAGACCATTCTTAGTTACCCATCCAACCGATAGCGAATTTAATAATAGTCAATTTAAAAGTATAGTAACAACCCCAAATGCAACTTGTGGAACAACAGATACAAATAAAACCTATTGTTTTGGCGATAATACTTTTGGCCAGCTTGGCTATAAATTAGGGAATGAAGCTATAAAAGAAGAAAATGGTTTTCGTTATTCTATTCAATATTTTCCAAAGAAATTGGATAAAAATTCAGATGTCATAAATAAAAGTTATGTAAGTTTAGCAGGGAACTCCAGAACATTATGTGGGCTAACACAACAGCAAGAATTAGAATGTTGGGGCTTTACTGAAAAAAATTACTTTAAAGAAATTAGTTTAGGCGATGATTTTTACTGTGGATTAAGCTTTAAAGGCACTCGCGCACTTTGTGGAAGTACTAAAAAAAGTAATGATAATCATTTAACCCATCCTTGGAACACAACAGTTCAGTTTCCTTGGGTAAGTAAAGAAGAATTCATACAAGTAAGTTCTGGTGAATTTGCGGTATGTGGAATAACTAGTGAAAATGTAAATAATACTTACTGTGCATTTAATAAAAAAACTCCATTTTTTACAGATAAATTTAAATTTAAAAAAGTAAATTTACCCAATTCAAGTTTAAAAATAGCAGTAGGGGACAGTCATGTTTGCGCTATTCAAAAAGATAATGGACAAATTTATTGCTCAGGAAATAACGCATTTGGACAATTAGGAATAGGCTCATTTCGTTCTACAAAATATGCAGTAGAATTTAAACCAATTGTTAATCCATTAAAAATTCAATTTAAAGATCTCGCATTAAGTGGCAGAACGACGTGTGGATTGTCAGTGACAAATGAAGTTTATTGTTTTGGCTCTAATGAATATGGTGAAATGGGATCTACCTTAATAGCTTCTATGTCTAAAACAACACTTCATAAAATAAAAGATTTAAAATTAAAAACTATTGTCGCAGGAAACAAACATTTTTGTGGTGTAACATTAGACGATACCGAAAACAAAAATAAACTATATTGCTGGGGTGACAATTCCTTTGGGCAAGTAGGAAAACAAAATATTGCAGACCCATATCAAAATAACAATATCCATTTGCCATTTGAAGTACCCAATACTCAGAAAGTAGTTAGTGTTACAGCAAGTGAGCATACTACCTGTTTCTTAAATAAAAATAATGAAACCTATTGTTTAGGTAAAGACTTGGAAAATGTCTTTGAAGAAAGATCTTTAGCTTTTTTAAACCACATACCATATCAAGTGCAAAAAAATAATTCTTACACTTCAATTTCTTTAGGAAAGAAAATTGCATGCGGTATTTTAAAAACAGATAAAACAATAAATTGTTGGGGTATGAAAAATTAATTATTAGTAATATAAATTAATTTTAAATTTTCTTAATTTGATGTTTATTGAATAGAAGTTATTTTGACAGGTTTCATTTTTTAAATAAAAATGAATTACTTAATCTTTTTATAAGAGAATTTTTTCACTCATTTTTACAGATAATAAATAAAAACTAATGCTAATTAGTAGAATAGTTTTATGATTAGATGTCTATATTCTTTGCAAAAATTCTATGAATATTTATTTTTATAAATTAATTACGTGGCTTAAGAAGAAAAGTTCGTATATTGTAATAATTAGCCGATTTTTTCTCTACACTAGTTAGTGGATAATTATTGCAAGGATGGATTTTCGGATAAGGATCATCACTATGTGCTAGAGATAAGATGAAATTCAAATGAAATTCATTAAAATTCTTACAATTACGATCACTTGTTTCTGAATTTTCAGACACTATTCTAATTGTGCAATATCTCTCATTTATATCTAAGTATGTAACTTCCTTACTAACCTTATATACTCCAAATGAATTACAAGGATTAGGAATTCTTTTCGTGCCAACAGTTATATAATCAGCGTCATTTGAAGGATGATTTTGAACTTTGCTAAGTAAGTTTTGATAGTTTTGACTTAATGCCTCTACCTTTATTTTAAGATCGTTAATAGTAGCTAGCTGTGCTTTGTCTTTCCCACTTACCATAAAGCCTGTTAAATTTTTAACAGAAGTATCTAAAAGTTTAACTTGGTTTTTTAGAAAATTGACATCAGCTGTGCAAGTTTCTTGTGTATTTGCTATTGCAGTACTTGTTACCGTAACTGCTAGTAGGGTTGCAAAACCTTTTTTTATTATTTGCATAATGAACTCCTTTTACATATTTTTAGTTTTGTTATTATTTTGTTCTATTGCTTTTAAAGCCTCTTCAACTTTTTTTTCATTTTCAGTAATTTCTTTAATTTTGTCATCAAGGGACTTTAAGGTTTTTTCTTGTTTTTCTTCCCTTTCTTTTTTAATTTTCATTCGGCTTGTATAGGTAACAACTTCTGATTGCAGAGTATAAATATCATCTTCAATTTCATTAATTTGCGAAGTTAATGACTCGTTATTGGCAAAAACACTACAAGGAATAATGACGAAGGTAGGGAGAAGAAATTTTACTAATTTTTTCATATATGATTAAACCTATAGCAAATTATAAATAACCAACAAATATTTAAGTAACTATTTAATTAAATTTTGTCAATTTATAAAAATAAAAAAATATTTTTGACTAATTAATAAATTTTAAATATAAAAATAAATTAATGTGTATTTAATATGCAAAATCACATTTTATATTAATTTCAATAGAATATGAGAATTTTTTATGGTTCAAAAATTAAATTATTTACTCACTTTTACAACATTATTATGCATTTATGATGCAAATGCTAATGAAACAAGCATGAAAAGATCGAAGCGCAGTGTTGTGTGGAATAATCATGAGGAAAAATTTAGCAGTTTATTTTCAAATAATAGCTCGTTATGCTTAATAGCTAACAATAACAATTTATTATGTTATAATCTTCATTCTGATCCAAATAAATTACCACCCAATACACAAAAATTAATAGGTCAATACAAAACAGCAGCCGCTGGTGAAAAACATTATTGTGCAATTGGTTTGAATGATTCCGCTATTTATTGTTGGGGTAATAATGAAGAAGGGCAACTTGGTACTGGCGATCAACAAAATTCTTTCTTCCCAGTCAAAGTATATTCTTCTGAGTTGTTTACTAACTTAGCAGTCGGTAAAAATAATTCGTACGCTTTAGATAGTAGCGGTAAAATATGGGGCTGGGGCAGTAATCAATTTGGACAACTTGGTTATGCTAACTTAGAACTTCCTTCTTACTATCCTTCGCAAATTAGTTCAGATGAAGATGAATATTTTGCCATTTCAGCTGGAAATGATTACTTTTGTGCAATTGAAAATGAAGGTGAAGATACCTATGGAAAGTTTGGACAAATTTATTGTTATGGTAAAAATTTTACAGAACAAGAAAATGATGATTATCCTGAATACAATCCCTTAATTTTAAAAGGAATGGGTGCAAACCATTATTATGCAGTATCATCCGCAGTTAATCACACATGCGCCATAAATAAACAAAGGAAAATTGAATGCTGGGGTGAAAACAAGTTTGGTCAATTAGGCGTAAATCCAAATGTAAAAAAGTATTCTGATGTTTCTGTTTTAGTCACACATCCAAGCGACAATGAATTTAATAATAGTCAATTTAAAAATATAGTAACAACCCCAAATGCAACTTGCGGAACAACAGATACAAATAAAACATATTGTTTTGGAGATAATACTTTTGGCCAACTTGGTTATAAATTAGGGAACGAAGCCATTAAAGAAGAAAATGGTTTTCGTTATTCTATTCAATATTTGCCAAAGCAGCTAGATAAAAATTCAGATGTCATAAATAAAAGTTATGTAAGTTTAGCAGGGAACTCCAGAACATTATGTGGGCTAACACAACAGCAAGAATTAGAATGTTGGGGCTTTACTGAAAAAAATTACTTTAAAGAAATTAGTTTAGGCGATGATTTTTACTGTGGATTAAGCTTAAAAGGCACTCGTGCACTTTGTGGGAGTGCAAATAAAAGTAATGATAATTATTTAACCCATCCTTGGAATACAACAGTGCAGTTTCCTTGGGTAAGTAAAGAAGAATTCATACAAGTAAGTGCGGGAGAATTTGCGGTATGTGGAATAACTAGCGAAAATGCAAATAATACTTACTGTGCATTTAATAAAAAAACTCCATTATTTGAAGATAAATTTAAATTTAAAAAAGTAAATTTACCCAATTCAAGTTTAAAAATAGCAGTAGGAGATAGCCATATTTGCGCTATTCAAAAAGATAATGGACAAATTTATTGCTCAGGAAATAATGCATTTGGACAATTAGGAATAGGGTCATTTCGTTCTACAAAATATGCAGTAGAATTTAAACCAATTGTTAATCCATTAAAAATTCAATTTAAAGATCTCGCTTTAAGTGGCAGAACGACGTGTGGATTGTCAGTGACAAATGAAGTTTATTGTTTTGGCTCTAATGAATATGGTGAAATGGGATCTACCTTAATAGCTTCTATGTCTAAAACAACACTTCATAAAATAAAAGACTTAAAATTAAAAACTATTGTCGCAGGAAACAAACATTTTTGTGGTGTAACCTTAGACGAAACTGTAAATAAAAATAAATTATACTGCTGGGGAGACAACTCTTTTGGGCAAGTAGGAAAACAAAATATTGCAGACCCATATCAAAATAACAATATCCATTTGCCATTTGAAGTACCCAATACACAAAATATCGTTAGTGTTACAGCAAGTGAGCATACTACCTGTTTCTTAAATAAAAATAATGAAACCTATTGTTTTGGCAAAGACTTGGAAAATGTCTTTGAAGAAAGATCTTTAGCTTTTTTAAACCACATACCATATCAAGTGCAAAAAAATAATTCTTACACTTCAATTTCTTTAGGAAAGAAAATGGCATGCGGTATTTTAAAAACAGATAAAACAATAAATTGTTGGGGTATGAAAAATTAATTTTCAAAGGAGTTGAAAATGCGAAAAAAAATATATCATTTATTGCTAGGAATAGCTTTTGTATCATGTAATAAAAACTCGGAACAAAATGTTCAAGAGTACGAAAATAATAAAGTAAATGCAATTAGCAGTTATTCTGCAAATAGTTCATTTCAAAATATTTCAAGTATAGATAAAATAAGCAAAGAACAAATTGATTACAGAACAAAAAACTGTCCTATCACACACTCTAATTTAACTTCTGAGTTAGGAACTTTAATTAAAGATTTTAAGCAAGAAAATTTATTGAGTGTCGAAAACAGAAATACAATTCCTATTTTTAAAATTTTAGAACAAACTAGCGCATTAGTTTCTGATAAGGCATCAAATATAACTTCAATTCATGGTTGTTACTATCCTGAAATTTATTTAACCAATGCACTAATGATGAATGTGCTTCAGCAAATTCCATTTATCCCTTTCAATCAAGAAAATTTAAATATTACAAATGATTCTGCTGATGATTCATTTGAACAAACAAACTGGCGTGACCTTGAGCAACTAAAAAATAGTCGTTTTGCAAAACTAAATGGCTTAATTCGTTCTGCAACAATTGCAAGAAAAGTAACTACAGTAGAAAAAGCAACTTTAAATACTGCAAATAAATTAAAAGCAAAAGTAGATGGCGCAGATGTTTATTTATTTGATACTGGAGAAATACAACAAAAAGAAACTTATTATGCAAATACATTAACACTTGCTAATTCATTACTAGCTATAGGCTATTATGAACGCGCACATTTTCGTTGGGATGGAAGTTTTTCGGCAAATGAATTAAATATGCCTGTGAATATGCCAAATGAAAATTTGCAAAATATCATTGATAAAATTTATTTAGGAAATTCATCAAGTACTAATAATTTAGTTCCTTTAAAGTATGTCATTGCTTACGATTTACTTATGGCAAATAAATATGCCAACGAAGCTACTGAGCTAGATTATAAAAATACTTCATTTTGTGATGGCAAAAATATTTCTACACACCTAATTCCTGTTTGTGCAGAAGCAAAAAAAATACAAGCCAAAGCTTATGATGTTGACTTAAAACGTCTTATCTGTACGTCTGGAAAAGAAATTGAAACACCAATTACAAAAGAAGACTATTTAAATAATTATTTTTGGGAAGAAGCTGTTTGTGTCGATTATCTAGAAACAAATCCAAGCTTAAAAAATATGCATTTAAAAGCAAATGGTGAATCTTACCATTCTTTAAATTATGGGTACTTAAACCCCTTAAAGCTAGATGAAAAGTTAAATTCTTTTCAAAAAACATTCCAAAATATCAAACAAAGACTCGATCAAATTCGTTTTATTGAAAAAATTGATTTTGGAAATAAGCAAGTTGAACTTTCTAACGCTGTTGTTAATTTAAAAGCTGAAAAAGAGTTGCTATTAAAACAACAAAATAAAGTCAGAGAAGAAATTACCTTAGCTGAATTCAATAAACAAACTTCAGAAATTATTGCTGAATCTTATAGAGAAGAAAAAAAGAATTTAGAAATAGAGCAAAGTAATTTATTTAGAAATTATGTCACTCAACATTCAAGCTTGAAATCGTTAGAAAAGCTAAAAGGAATTTTAGATAGATACGAAAACGATAAAGCAACAGCAATTAACAATTATAAAATAGAATATTGCGGTTCGACTGATGTTAATGCTTGTAATGGCGGAAGATATGGACTACAAAATAGGCTAATTAATGAAAGAATGATTACTGTAAAAAATGATTGGACAAACGAATGTCTCAAAGACGCCCAATCATTAAGTAATATTTATCGCCAAATTGGTAAAACTGGTTGTGATATTAAAAATATTATGCCTAATATGCATGGGAAAAGCGAAAATGAAATTTATAACGCGTTGCAAGCAGGATTAAAAAATAATCCAAATATCACTCCAACCTGTCAAGCAGCGGCTATAGCTGAGTCGCGCACTCAAATTCGGAATAAAAAATTAGATGATTTTTTAAGGAATTTTAAACCGGGGAAAGAGTGTAAAAGTATTTATAAACCAGTAAGTAGAAATTGTGGAGATAGGGATAATAATTGTACAGGAGGAGTAAACTATGTTTTTGATAGAGAAGAATGCAAAGACAATGTTGAAAAATTTCGCAATTTAATAAATGAACTAGGTCTTGATAGATCAAAATTAACAGAAAACAATAGCACTGAAAGTATTCATTCTTACTTTTCAACGTTAAGGGTAGACTCATCCCAAACTGAAGCCATGCTTAAAATGCATTCAGATAAAATATTACTAGAACGAGTATTAGAATTATCCGAATCCAGCAAAGATCAACTTATTCAATCGCAAGATGGGTTTTGTGCAAATCGTTTATCGGAAATGGAAAATGGAATTCGTCCACAATTTGATAGATTGTTGCAAGTACGTTCTGAGTTTGAACAATTACAAATGCAAAGATTACAAATTACAAAATCTATCAATGACGATCAAATTGAATTCGACAGAGTTGTAAATGAAAAACGGGTGCAATTAGCCGATCAAATTCAAAGTTTACAGCAAACAAATAAAAATTTAGCAAAACAATTAGGCTTAAGCCAAAGTTTTGAACAGTTAGTTGCAAGTAAAGCTCAGGATTTAATTTCTTCCGAATTCGCATTTGCAAATTTTTATTCTAATAATTTAAATGCATTTTATTATTATCCAATTAAAAGTATTGATTTAAAAATAAAATCACAAGAAACGCAAAATTTAGCCGCAAAAACAAATGTCATTATTGCGCAACAAAATTTAGAAATTAATAAAAAACAAATTGAAAATAATGATATTTCCATTTTGCAAACAGAACAAAAAGTAAAATCACATGATTTAACAAAATACCTTATTACTTCTTTAAAAGTAAATACAAATAGCTTTCAAAATGAGCTTGAATATCTAAAAGATTTAAATGAACTATCTAGACAAATGGTATTTGTCGCATCAAATAGATTGTTACAAATGAATCCCAACTATACCTTAGACTTTAACGTGTTATACGACCTTTCAAAAGTTAAAGTGTTTTGTAGTTATCTTGCTAGTTTTGAAGATGGTTTGGTTTGTTTAAATTATTTAAAGAGCTTAAAAGAAAACTTTGACTTTAGAACTGAAAAAAAGTTTGCAAAAATTAAAAAGGGCATGACTTTTAAAATTTATTCTTCTGACTTAAGAAAAACTAAAGATGATGACGATGATGAAGTAACTGAGTTGCAACAACATAAAGATAATTTGTTACTCAATGAATTAAACGATTCGGGAAGAATGCTTGTAAATATTGATGAGCAGTTTTTAATTGACAAAGGATTCTTTCCAAGAAAATTTGTCGATGAATATTATCGTGCACGTATTTTAGGAATGACTGTAAATATTATTCAGAAAAACCTAAAAAACAAAAAATATATAGACATGCCTTTTGATGAAACAGAAAGTATTGCTTATGTCTTACATGATGGTTTAAATGCAGAAAAATCTGCCGATTTATTTCAATGCAATAGCAATTATTCAACATTTTCACAAAAAATGTACGAACGGTTTATGCATGTGTTAAATAATAATCCAAATAAACTAAAAAATTATAGCAGATCAATGAAATATTTATTTTCTGCTGAACAATTACAAAATATCATGTGCACAAATGTCTTTGCTATTCACACAAAAGGAATTACAAAAGACAATTCTCAGTTGAAATATGTTAATGCAAAGAATGAACTAACATCTATTTCTTTATTTAATAAAGATAAAGATATTAATTCGCAATCAAAATCAATTTTAAAAGTTGCAAGTTTTGATTGGATTGAAAATTTGAAAGATGATCCAACCAGTTCTCCTGCACCAAGTGAAGTGTTTTGGCAGCCATTAACAGGTCATATGACTGATACTTTGACCCAAAATTTTCAAATTGGTAACTTAACAAGACAAATTTACGAATGTATTAATTCTTCTTCATTAGATTCGTCAAATTGTACTATAGCAAATAATACGGTTTATAAATCGTTTGCAGGCTTTCCATTGTTAGGTAAGTATACGTTTGTATATGCGCAGCATGAAAAAGATAAAATTAAAAATTTAAAAAGAACACCAGATAAACAAAGTTCCATAGAAGGAATAGAAATCGATATTATTTATTCAGAATAACAACGATACACGCCCTTTTAACAGAAAGGGCTTTTTTTAATTTCAAGGACGAATATGCAAAAATTAAATAATTATATTAAATTTATTATTCTTATTTTATTCTCACATTTATATTCAAATATAGCATTTGCTGAAGTATTTTCAGCACCTACTCTATCAAAACCATCAGCTCCTGGTACTTTTGGGGCGAGGCAATTAGATTGGACTGTTAGCGATTTAGGTGAAGTTGGTTATAGCATTCCAATTGCAGCTCCTGCATTAAAACAATTAAGCATGAATTTAAGTCTCAATTACTCACCAACGCATGCCTATG
Source organism: Pigmentibacter sp. JX0631 (assembly GCF_029873255.1). Taxonomy (NCBI): domain Bacteria; kingdom Pseudomonadati; phylum Bdellovibrionota; class Oligoflexia; order Silvanigrellales; family Silvanigrellaceae; genus Pigmentibacter; species Pigmentibacter sp. JX0631. Next base: position 2,501,948 of record NZ_CP123622.1, read on the forward strand.
GTGATGCTGGAGCGTTTTGGAATTTTTCTTTAATGAAAGTTTCTTTAGATTTAAAAAGAGGACAAACACAATTTTTAACCCGTAATTTATGTACGCAGTCAATGGCAGACAATTTAAATATTAATGGGACAAAATTAATACCACAGTCTCCAGGTATTTGGATGACTTCTTTAAATTCAGGAAGAGATATATTAAAATGCCATGAAAATGGATTTGTTTTTTATAAATCTACAGGGGATATTTTTCATTTTGGTTTGACTCCAGAATCTATCAGTATGACTGCGAATGGAGAGGCCATTGAATGGCTTATAAGTAAACACTCTACTTTTCGTGGTAAACAAGAAATATTTTATGAATACGAAAAGCCAACAGGCCAACCTACTGAATTTGGTTTAAGCAATACAAATATTCCTAACTTGTATGCAAAGCCAATGTTAAAAAGAATTTACTCTGATGATGTTGAGCTACAAATTCAATATCAAGAAAATACTTTTAAAAATTTGCATTTTTATGGTGGCATTCCACAAATTTTATTTGGTAGAGTTTCTGAAATTTCTGTATTAAAAAATACCCATTTATTACGCAAATATGTTTTTCAATATGAAGATTCTGCAAAAGTCGCCTTTCCTAGACTTTATTCCATGCAAGAATTGGGTAGTGATGGAAAAAGTGCCTATCCAAAAACAATTTTTAGCTATCGAGGAAGCAACTCAACCGTTAGTAATGAATTAAGCAGCGTGAATGAAAAGTTTGATAGGTCTTTTCCAAGCTTTTCAGACAACTATTTTAAATTTGCAGATTTACTAAGCACAGGTAAATCACAAATGTTATATCAGGCAGGCAGTGATTCATTTTGGTTAACTTCATTTGACCCTACTAAAGTTTTTGCCGCAGAACCAAATGGAGGACTGGTAACTACCCAAAAAATAAAAGTAAGACTAGAAGCATATACTCAATACAGTAAAAATTTAAAAGATTTGCAGTTTGTGGACTTAATGGGAACAGGAACGACTGATATTTATAGTTCCAATGGCGCCAATCCTGTTATTTTATTAAATGACCGAAAATTTAATGAAAAAGGCGAATTGATTTTTAAACGCTATGCAAGACTTAGTCGTGATGACTACGATTTTATCAGACAATGTGGTTTAGACCCTAGAAAGTGGAAAACTTTAAATTTAACTGGACAAGGGCGCAGTGATTTTCTTTGTATCGGTAATAAAAATGCTTTTATTTTAATAAATAAAGGAATGAAATTAGTTGATGCTAAAGAAAATAGGTATGAAATAATCACAAAAAGATTAAAAGTTAAATTAGATTATAACTTGCAATCAACGCTTCAAGATGACTACGCAATTGTTGATTGGAATGCCGATGGACTTTCTGATTTGCTTATTAATCATGGAAATAGTATTTATTTATTACTTAATACAGGTAATTTTGCAAAAGGTGAAAATCAAAGTAGCTTTTTTGAAAAATTAAACTTAGGACTATACCGTTACCTTGGCGGTATCAAAGCTTCAAAAATGCTTATTGGTGATTTTACTGGTACAGGCTTACCAAGTATTAATTTTAAACATAGCCGTTTTTTAATTAATCACGGTTTAGGAAAACCCTTAACAGAATTATACATTGAAAATATTAAAAAATTTAATCCTGAATATGCTGCTGTTGTCCAGTTAACAGGAACTGGCAAGCAACAAATTTTTGCTGCCACACCCGCTACACATGGTAACGCAATTATTGAACTTGCGAGTCGTTCCTTTCCAAATCATTTGCACTCAGTGGTTAGCGCAGATGGTAGATTTTTAAGTTTTAACTACACATCTTCTGTGTTAGAAAATCAAGAAGCAATTACAACAGAACAAGATGTTGAAGTGAAACAGCTTGAAATGCAACAACCTATCATGCCTGTTGTCTTGCCTTTACTAAAACAAATAGGTTTCTCAGATGGGATTAACCCCACAAGAATGACTCGTTATGCATATCGCTTGCCTAGATTTGATAGTTACTTAAATAAGTATCTAGGTTTTTCACTGGTAAGAAAACAAAATGTTGGTGATGAAACGCAATTAGGTACCTTACAAGAAAAAAGATTTTTATCAGGTGTACGCTTAAGTGAAGTTGAAAAATTCTCTGGTTTTGTTGATTATCGCTTACAATCTGAAAAAAATGTGATTCAACATGAAATGTTGCAGCAATGTTTAAATCCATCTTTAACTGCTGAAAATACTCAATGGTGTACTGACTTAGCTGGTTTTTCTTATTATCAAAAATCTGGTGCGGCCTTAGATTCTCTTTCTTTTGCGACAGGGCAAATTAATAGTAAAGAAAATTATACATTAGAAAATAATAATTTTGATTTAAGATTTTTTTCTGCAAGTGAATATTCAAGTAATCCTTCTTTGCAAGATAAAAAACCAGAATTGGCAAATGTTTTAAATATTACTGAGGAAACAGAAAAAAGTGGTGAAAATTATTTAACTTATCAAAAAATACATAGTAAAGTAACGCATGTCTATGATGAACTTGGTAGACTTATTACAACGCAACAAAAAAATTCTTCATTGCTTAATGGGGAAGATAAAGTTACTAATTACACTTATTTTTGTCCGTTATCGCACCCAGAAAATTTAAAAATATATTGTGATCAAGTTTCTTTAGAACAGGTATCTTCTTCACTTGGAAATGTAAAAACAATTACTAAAAAAATTGAATATGATTTTCAAACAGGCTTGCCGATTGAAAATTGGGAAGCCAATCAAGCTGGTGATTTAGTTTTACAAGAATCTGCAACTTATGACCAATTTGGTCGTCTCACAAAATTAAAACAAGAAACAGGTGAATATTCTATATTTCATTGGAATAATTCTAATGGAAATTTAAACAGTATCCAAACACATAATGATATCACAACTGAAGCGCAATATAATGAATTTGGTAATATAGTTAAATTATCTAATTCTAAAAATAATATTTCAGAGTTTGGATATGACAGTTTTGGAAGAGTTGTTTCTTATAGTAAAAATCAAGCCAGCGAACCACAGTTAAAAATTGTGCATATAGCACAGAAGTCTTGGGATATATTTATTAATTGGTTAAAGAAAGTATTTGGATTAGGTGGAGTAAGTAATAATAATCAATTAAACACTGATAATTCAACCCATGTTTTTGAAAAATATGAATATGCATTTCCTAAATTAGAGTTTCAAAATGGTTTAACACTAGAAGAAAATTTAGAACAAATTAATGAATTTGATAAATTGTTGCCGCAATTTACAACAGCTTCATCTTTTACTGAACAAACGGTTGGAAAGTTTAGTAACCATAAGATGAATCCAGGGTATATAAATACTTATCGCAGAAATAGCATAGATCAAGAACTAACATTAGTTGCAAAAAATTGGCTTTCAGGTGCAGATGAAGTTTTGTATTCAGCATCGAAAATAGGTGTTGATAGATTTTCTCTAGCAAATAAAGCAAGTATAAATTCTTTAGGAAAAGTTTATAAAGAATATTTAAATTCTGAAATTAGTTTCCAAAATGTTTTAGCCAATGAATTGCCAAATAAAAATACATTTAAAGTTAAATCAATTTATGAATTTTATGCCAATGGGGAAATTAAAAATCAAGAGTTTGATGAAGGAATTAAACAAAGTTTCAACCAAGGTGTGGACTATGTTGAATCTATCTCTCCTGAAGGAAGAAGAACAAAAACAATATTAAATGATATTGGGCAAGTTGTAACGAAACAAATTGGTTTAGACAATCAAGGGAATGTAAGTAATGAAACATTGATTACAAATGTAACCTATGATGCTTTAAGTCGAATTATAAAAGTTACAAATAACGATGGTTTAATTGCTGAACAGCTTTATGCCGCAAATAATAAAGTCATTGCTCAAACAAATAACTTTTTAGGTGTGTCACAATTTTTCTATGACAATTTTGGTCGCTTAACACAAAATGCAATTTGTCCAGTTGGTACAAATATTGGCAATTGTAATATGCTTGAATCTTCTATTCTTTACAAACAATTTAACTACGATGGATTAGGAAATTTAGTTAAAGAAGAACACACTCGGTTTGAAAGAGCAAAAGGAACGCATGCCAAAGAAGTTATTGAATATACTTATGGATCATTAAAAAATAAAAATAGAGCTGAAGATATTGGTTTACCAATAATAATAAAAGTAAATTCAATAAATGAATTAGGGCAAAATGAAAGTATAAGAAATTATGCTTATAATAGTGAAGGTCAAATTTCAACTGATGAATTAGAATTGTTTCTTTATAAAACAAAAGGCTCTCCAACTGGTTTAATTAAAGAAAGAAAAAGTATAAGTGTTTATCAATCTTATCAAGTATCAGATTTTGCTGGAAATGTAGTACAGTTAAAATCAAGAGGCGGTTTTTCTAGAGAGCATTTAAATAAATTAGAAGACAAATATTTTACTGGTTATGCCGTCCAATATTTAAATGGAATTTCACAAATTGATAAATTAAGTTTCCTTAAAGATGGAAAAGAACAAAGTGTCCCTATTCAAGGGTTAAATTATGATTCTGAAGGCTACTTAAGTACTGTTTACTTAGAAAATAATTTAAAATTAAAATCCTGCTGGCACAAAAGGAAAGAAATTCCAATTGCGTTTTGGGCTGGTAAAGCTACTGAAAACGTAGATAATTTATGTAATGAAACAAATACAGCTAACAGTGGATATTTTCATACCCGTTGGAAATATAATAATGATTTATTTCCAATAGAAACGAAAGACTTTTCTACATTTGTAGATAAATCTATTTCATTAGCTGGCAATTCAAAGTTTACTTATGACCAACAAGGGCGTTTAAAATCAAGTGAAGGTTTTACTAATAATTCAATTGGTTGGGGTAAAATTGATTATTCATATTCCGTTGGTGGAAAAATAGAGAAAATTGTTAGATCTGGAAATTTTGTTAAGGATAGATTGAGTGACGGATTTGATACTCTAGAAGAAAATTATCATTATTCAAACCAAAATCAGCTTGGTGTATTACAGTCAGTTACTTCTAGATCAGGAAAACAATCTGCAATTTCAAAATTTACTCATGATGGTATTGGCTATCGTGAATTTGGTGTTTCACCAACTCTTGCTGTTTTTACAAAAAGCAAAAATAGTAATCAAACTGAGGAAAACTGGACTAATCCACAACAAATTCCAATGCAAAAATACGCTTGGAGTGGACGTGGACAATTATCAGGCGTATTTTCTGCATTTGAAAATAGTAAAAATCAGATTGAAGCAGCTGAATTGCTTAATTTAAAAATGAGCGATGAAAAGGGCAATCAACTTGCAGAGTTTGATTCTGTTACGTTGAATGAAATTCTTGCTTCAGATAGTAAGAAAAAAACTTACGAAACTGAAATTACGAAGTTACCAAGAAATGTTCAATTTTCTAATGGAATTAGTTTTGAACGAGATGAAATTCATTTTGATATCCAAGTGGGTAGTTTTGCTTCATTAAGATTAATTACAAGATATCCAGCACTCAATGCAACAAATCCTGAATCTTTAAGTAAACAAGAAATGCAAACAAGAAAAGAACTTGTTTTAAAAGATTTAGTGGGAAGTGTTACTCAGGTTTTAGATATCGATACACATAAAATTATTGAAAAAAATGCTAGCGAACCTTTTGGATTGAATAGAGGAATTCCTTTATTAACGAATAATGTTTTAAATCAATTTCAAACAGATAATAAAAGAGCTGAAAGTCAATTATATTTAAATCCACAAAGCAATATGCGAGAAAATTGGGATACAAAATCTTATGAAGTAATTAATTTAGATAGTTTAAATGATATTGATAAACAAGGTATGCGCGGCTCAAAATCCTTTGCAAAAGGGATATTCTCAGCATCTACTGGATTACACAATATGGGTGTGCGAGCTTACGATCCTGCACGTGGATTGTGGTTATCTCCTGATTTATTTATTGGCCAAAATTTTCATTTAATGTTTGAAAGAGTTAAAGAAGCCAATTTATTTCAATATGCTGGAAACAATCCTATAGCATTTAATGATCCGAGTGGGAAATTAAGTTGGGACAATTTAAAAGATAAATTCAAAGATGCGGCAAGCGGAAAAGTAAGTGGGCGTGGTCATGATATGTCCAAAAACCCAGGAAATTCAGGTGGGCTAGGTGGTAAGAATAATTTTTCGAATAGTAATAGTAATTTAAACTCTCTGAACAATCAAAGTTCTATTGTAAATGATTTCTTATCAAAAATTACATGGGAAAGAATTTATCCGAATATAGGTCCTTGGGGATTCAAATTAAATTATATAAAAAATTACATGGAAAGTAGTCAAAAGATTCAAATTACAATAAATATTCTTTCAGAAGCTGTTCAATATACTAGTATGGCTATGGGTGGTGTTGGTGCTGCAAATGCTATTTACCAAGGCATTACAAAAGCAAATTCATTATTTAGTTTTTTTAAAAGTATAGCAAAAAATCCTGGTATTTTAACTGGACAGATTAGTAAACAACTTTGTTTTGTAGCTGGTACTTTAGTTGTTACAGAAGCTGGTGCAAAAGAAATTCAAGATATTCGACCTGGTGATAAGGTAGCAGCAAAAAATCCTGAAACTGGTGAAATTGAATTTAAAACAGTTTTACAAACATTTGCACATGAAGAAGAATCTTTGGTTACGGTTGATGTTGGCTATGCAAATATTACAAGCACAGTGGAACATCCCTATTATGTTGTAGGTGAAGGTTATACACCAGCATTTCTTCTTACCCCCGGAAAGCAATTAGTCACTACTTCTGGTAAAACTCATTATGTTATTGGTGCGAAATTTAAACGCCAAAAACAAATGGTATATAATTTTGAAGTTGAAGATCATCATAATTATTTTGTATCGAATGATGGGTATTTGGTTCATAATGCTTGTAATTTAAACTCTACAGGTGGTAAGAAAATTCCAACTGCTGAGATTAAAGCACCTCCTGTTAAAAGGGGAAAACCTCCAACAGGACAAGATGGACATCCAATAGAATTGCATCATAGGAATAGGACTCCAAACGGGCCTATTGATGAAATGACAAGGACAGAACATAGATTGGGAGAAAATTTTAAGTTAAATCACCCAGGAAATTCTCCTACTCAAATTGATAGGAGTGAATTTGCAAAAATTAGAAATGAATATTGGTCTAAAGAATGGGACTCAGGGAGATTTATTAATGATTAATGATTTATTTATTGAAAAAATTCATAATAATTATAAATTAATAATTTGTTCTGAAAAGATTGGTTCGGTTTATGCTTACTTATTAAAAGAAGATAAAATTATATCAGATCTTTGGCTTTTTAATATTACTAGTTCTCCTATTACAGAACCTTGGAAGGAAAAAAAGATACCTCCATTTCAAAATTCAATAATATATGCTATTGAAAATGAATTTAATTATTCACAAATTGATGAAACTAATTATTGTATTATTTTCCAACAATCTCTTAAAAATGGGATTTATGCTAAAATTCTATTTTCTGGGTTCTTGATAGGTATAATCTCTGAAAATTTTAAACCTGGATGGTCAATTTTTTCCAAAAAAAATGGTCCTTTAGCTCAAAGAATGGTTGATTTTGATGAAAATTGATTTTTTAAAAAATTTTAATTTTAACTCTAGCGGTAGAAAAGCAACAGATGCAGAAATTAAATTATTATTGACAAAAGTAACATTTGTGCCAAATTGGTATTGTGAATTAATATTTAATTATCCTCTTATAAATAGAGGCATTGAAATTTCTCAAGATAAAGATCATTCTAGAATGGGAATTGATTTGTATTGGATGTCTCCTGAACAAACTATAGAGGAGTTATTTGATTACTATCCTGGAATTAATCTAAAATCTGAGAAAATATTTCCATTCGGTATTTGTGCTATGGGGTCAGGAAATCCTTATTTTATAGATACTAATTCTAGTAAATTTCCTGTCCTAAGAATTATTCATGATAATTTTGATGAAAATTTAAAAAATATTCATGAAATTGTCCAAATTAGTTTTAATGAATTCATTGAAAATGCTTTTCTCTATGAAAATTAATTAGAGCTCAAAAAAAATCATAATTCCTTGAGTATTTTTTAATTTATAGTTGTAATTGTTTTTATTGTTTGAAATGAAAATTGTTATGAATAGTAATAACGGTATATATAATAAATTATATACAATTGTAAAATCATTACTTGTTCGAAAAGACTGGTTTAGATATAAAAGGTGATATTAGTTTTCTATAAGTAGAGTTTTCTAAAAAATCACTATTAGATTCGGGCATTAAAAGACCTCCGGTAAAAGCAAAAATTCATCCGCCAGATGATAAATCAAAATATCATCACTTACATATATATGATGCAAAAGGAAATTCTTTGAGTAAGGATTTAATGAAAGTAAATAAACAGTCTTTAGAAGCACATATCCCTATTAAACAACCTTAATAAAGGCGGAAACTAATATGAAGAAAATAAATGATTTAAATAATTTGGATATTAAAAAAATATCATTTGCAGATTCTACAGTAGATAAATATATAAATGATGTAGAAAATAAAAGGCTATATTTCAAAGTAAGAAACGCATACTATAAAAATTTTAGAGATAATGATATTGTTGATCTTATTGATCTTTATAATGTCGAATTTTGGCTGAGTGATTGGGATAAAGTTGAATCAAAACACGACGTCGATGTATATGTTAGGAATGAAAAAGGTTTATATAAATGGAATAGGATTAATACTATAGAGTTAGGAAATGAATTTTTTACAGAAATTTTAGATTACAACTTAAATGATGAATATCTTGAATTTAAAGGTCCAACAGGTGATGGTTTTGCAGAATTAAGACTCTACAATGTAAAAAATATTAAAATTTATGTGTGTGAAGATGAGCAAGAAGATAAAGAATATTTTGAAAGAATAAAAGCTTTATACTTTAATGATTAAATATTTGCAGTAAAATACTTAAAGTTGTAAAAAATTAAAATGAGGAAATTTTCTTATTTAGATATTTCCTCATTATTTACTAAAAATAAATATTTTTAAAAAAAAATAAAAAATAATTTATAGAACTAGAATAAAAATATATTTTTAAATAATGTAATATAAGTTAAACATGATATTGAGCTTAAAGTGATTTGTTGGTTGTAGTTAAATAGGTCTCCAAATGAAAGTTAGATGTAAGTATAATACTATTGATGATATAGTAGATCAAAATATTCGAAATAAATTGCTGCGATATAAAGTAGATGGTATTAATCTTGAAAAAAATAAGGAATATAATGTATATGGTTTAAAGGTATTTGAAGGACAAATGTACTTTTTAATTTTTCCTTATTATGATTTGTTTATTCCATATACTTATTTGACATACTTTTTTGAAGTTATAGATCCAAGAATGTCTAAATATTTTAGATTTTATAGTAGTTTTGATAGTCATGAAATTAACTCGAAAGAGTGGATAAAAGACGAATTTTATTATGAAAAAATATTAGATGATTACTATGAAGAAATATATCGAGAATATAAAAAATTAATTGACACTGAATTTCCAAATTTAAGAATGCAATTACTAGAAATAAAAAATAATATTTCGTATTTTTCGAATCAATTTGGAAATATTGCTGGTATTGTTAATTATTTAAACTTAGAAAAAAATAAATGGTATGATGTTTGTATAGAATTTATCAATCCATTAGAGCTATATGTAAATTATTTTATAAACGATGATATAGATTTAAAAAGTATTGTTGCTGAAGATATGCTCATAATGAATTTAAAAATTGAAGAATTTAATGATGAATTTTTTAATGATGTATTTATTACAAATTTAATATGCTATTTTAACGGGAGTAAAATTAAAATTCCTATTATCCCATATCATGAGGAAATAAAAAAAGGCGATTATATTAGAATTAAATATAAAACTAATTTTATTAAAATTAATATATTAGATGAATAGTTAGAAATAATATAAATATTTTTGTAAATAACAATCTTAGAAATGGGTTTTTAATTAATAAGAAATAATAATGTATTTTGATGTAGTTAAATTTTATATCATTAAACCAAACATACATTTAGAAATAGAATTTAATTTGAAAATAGTAATTGCATGTTGAAACAAAATGAACTAGTAAAAATAGTTGTTAGAGAGAATAAAGTAATTGAGAATTTTTATTTTATTATTTACTTAATGGAGTAAAAGTTAAAAAATGATAAATTATGTAGAATTAATTAAAATTTACTGGTCTTATAAAGAAACTTATTTTTTGAATAAAATTCCAGAAATTGCGTGTGAGGCAGTTATTAACGGAGAAAATCACCCAGCTATTCTTGAATTGGCTTCATTATGCAATCCAGATATTCCAGAAATAGATGATGTATTAATCAAATATTATAATGAGTTTCATATTCCAAAAAATCTGGCTATGCGTTATTTAGTTTTAGATATATTAAATAAAGTTATAGATAAGCAAATTTCTCCTTATGATGGGACATTTGAAATTTGCGAGTACTATTATGAAAATGATTATCCGGAGGAATTAATTAATTTCTGGCGTTTAAAATTCGCTTATATTGAAGCAATTTCAGAGGAAGAAAAAACTGAATGTGAAAAATCTATAATTGATGAGTGTAAAAAAATGCAAGTAAATTCAAAATGCTTAAGCACATGTAGTGGGTGATTGCTATATCCTAGCAATTCTTACACCAACTAGACACAGAAAACCTTCTTTGAAGCAGCTTTAAAGAAGGTTTTCTTAATATTTTAAAACAAGTAATTTAGAGAAACTAAGTATTCTTTAGTTTCTCTATTTCAGAAAAGGGTAGATCTGTTATTTTACTGATCATTTCAATTGAAAAATGATTGGCTAAAAGGTTTAAAACAATTTCTTTGTTTCGGTTATTTACTCCCTCATCTTTCCCTTTAGCAAAACCTATTTGAACCCCTTCAGTTTTTCCTTTAGTAAAACCAATCTTTACTCCCTCTTCTCTAGCTCCATCCATATCTGTGTTGTAGTCAAGTTCATATTTTCTTCTGGCTTCGTACTTAGCCCTAGCAACTGGATCTTGGCTGATATATTCGAGTGTATTAAATGCTTTTTCAATTTCAGGTGTTTGCATAGCCATGACTGTCTCCTTTGAAGCACCTTTAAAAAAGTGCATCCATTTGTCCAGTTCATTGTAATACTGATCAGGGATTTTGGGAACTTCTAAAAAGTAAAGTTGGAAATCAGAACTAAAAATATATTTTGTATCAATGTCTAAGGTTTTAATTTTAGTAAAAAAATGTTCTTTGTGTTTAAAGAAATTAAAATTTAAAATATGAATACAAATAGCTGGTTTTAATGTTTTATATTTCTTTCCGCTAGTTAATTGTTGTTCATAAAGCTTCGCCCAGTAATACAAGCACCGTTTTTCATATTCATAGGTATTTTGTACTTGGATTTCTATATTGACAAAACTTTTATTATTAAGTTTAGCCAAGACATCTAGCCTAGTTTCCTTATCGTCTTCTTGATCTTTATTAATTTCTGTATTTAAATAAGTTAAAGAAATAATTTTTTCATCTTCTGGGTAATTTAACACGCTATTTAAAAAGTGGATTAAAACATCTTCTTTCTCCCCAAAAATGCGTTTAAAGACATAATCATTTTTAATATCAAGCAATTCAAATTCCATTACAGCTCCTTTCAAGTAAACGGAAAAGGAGCATAAATTAAAAAAAATGAAATGTGTGGTGCTGACCAGAAACTGAACAAAGTTGATAAAAAACTGAACATTGTGAATTTCTATTTAATATTTTTCTTTTCAGTATTAAAATAAATTTTTTAATTTCTCAAAATATTAAATTATTTCGGTAGGATATTAGGTTAATATTTTTTATGGATTAAATATCATTATTTACGTTAGATTTTAAGGATCAATATTAAAAATTTAATGAATATTAGAGAAACTAAGTATTCTTTAGTTTCTCTATTTCAGAAAAGGGTAGATCTGTTATTTTACTGATCATTTCAATTGAAAAATGATTGGCTAAAAGGTTTAAAACAATTTCTTTGTTTCTTTTGTACTCACCAATCTGAACTCCTTCAGTTTTTCCTTTAGTAAAACCTAGTTGCTCTCCCTCATTTTTCCCATTTTGAAAACCTTTAGTAAAACCAATCTTTACTCCCTCTTCCCTAGCCCCATCCATATCGGTGTTGTAGTCAAGTTCATATTTTCTTCTGGCTTCGTATTTTGCTCTAGCAATTGGATCTTGGCTGATATATTCCAATGTACTAAATGCTTTTTTAATTTCAGGTGTTTGCATAGCCATGACGGTCTCCTTTGAAGCACCTTTAAAAAAGTGCATCCATTTATCCAGTTCATTATAATACTGATCTGGGATTTTTGGAACTTCTAAAAAGTAGAGTTGAAAATCGTGGGAAAAAACTTTTCTTGTTTCTGTATCTAACGGTTTAATTTTTGTCATAAAATAATCTTTATCTTTAAAGAAATTAAAATTTAAAATATGAATACAGATTGCAGGTTTTAATGACTTATATTTTTTTCCGCTAGTTAATTGTTGTTCATAAAGTTTTGCCCAGTAATATAAACACCGTTTTTCATATTCATAGGTATTTTGTACTTGGATTTCTATATTTACAAAACTTTCATTGTTGAGTTTGGCCAAGACATCTAACCTAGTTTCCTTATCATCTTCCTGATCCTTATTTATTTCAGTATTTAGGTAAGTTAAAGAAATAATTTTTTCATCTTCTGGATAATTTAACACACTATTTAAAAAGTGAATTAAAATATCTTCTTTCTCACCAAAAATGCGTTTAAAGACATAATCATTTTTAATATCAAGTAATTCAAATTCCATTCCAGCTCCTTTCAAGTAAACGGAAAAGGAGCATAAATTAAAAAAAATGAAATGTGTGGAGCTGAACAGAAACTGAACAAAGTTGATAAAAAAATGGTCAAAGTGATTAAGTATTAAAAAATATATTTTTATATATTAAAATTTAAATTTTAAAATTAATTAATTTTTTAAAAAAATTGCAATGATTTAAAACATAAAGATAAATAAAAATTCTTGCTTACTATTGGGACTATTGTTTCTTCTTAGAATAAAATTTTATTTATTAACTTAACTATTTGATATAATTAATAAAAATATTAAAGAAGATGTAATATTAGGTTGATTTCAGTAACTAATTGGGTTATAATGGGTTACAAGGAGGTTACTATGCCAAAACAAAGAAAACAAATGCCACACCAGTCTAGCGTTCGTTGGGACGAAGATTTGCACCCATTAGTCGAAGAATGGTTTGAAAAAAATCCGGGTTGGACTATTTCACAATTGGCCAATCAAGCCATTAGAAAATTTGTACTTTCTCCTTATACAACTAATCCAGTTGAATTAGTTTCAATTAATAGTGAAGAAGGATTAAATCTAGCAGATAAAGCTATAATTGAACATGCAGATGCCTTGGAACGTCTTAAATGAAAATTAAAGTAATAGAAACAGAATTAGTAATTGAAATTAATAAAAGAATAACTTTACCGCTAGAACAAAAGCATGTTTGTGCACAACCAGAAAAAATAGAGAGTGCTTTACATGCAGCAATTTATCCAGGAAATTTTCCATTTGTACATGGTGGTATTGTTGATATTGCTGCTGCGTTATTTTTTTACATTATAAAATCTCATGCTTTTTTTGATGGAAATAAACGAACAGCTTTAATTACTGCAATTGTCTTTTTAGAAAGCAATGGGTGGACTTTAAAATACCCTCTTAGTCCAAAGAATAACGAAATAGCAACTTTAGCTGATGAATGTGCTGCTAGTATAAAAAATTTAGATCAAGTAAAGAAATGGTTTCAGATGCATAAAGTTAAAATAAAACAACTAAATAAATAATTTTTAGTGCTTATTTTAATTTTAATGAAAACATTTTTTTAAAAATAATTAATTGAAGATAATCTGAACTAGAGAAACTAAATATTCTTTAGTTTCTCTAGTTCAGAAATGGGTAGATCTGTTATTTTACTGATCATTTCAATTGAAAAATGATTGGCTAAAAGGTTTTTTGCTATTTCAATTTTTTGATCATGTTTCCCATTTTGAAAACCTTTAGTAAAACCAATCTGTAATCCCTCTTCTCTAGCTCCATCCATATCGGTGTTGTAGTCAAGTTCATATTTTCTTCTGGCTTCGTATTTTGCTCTAGCAATGGGATCTTGGCTGATATATTCAAGTGTATTAAATGCTTTTTCAATTTCAGGTGTTTGCATAGCCATGACAGTCTCCTTTGAGGCACCTTTAAAAAAGTGCATCCATTTATCCAGTTCATTATAATACTGATCTGGGATTTTGGGAACTTCTAAAAAGTAAAGTTGGAAATCGTGAGAAAAAACTTTTCTTGTTTCTGTATCCAACGGTTTAATTTTAGTCATAAAATAATCTTTATCTTTAAAGAAATTAAAATTTAAAATATGAATACAAATAGCGTAAATCGTCGAACCTTCACACATTGCCGAGTAAACGTCAATGCAGTAACTTAATTTTATAATTTAATTTATAGTGATTTATTTACGTAATTTGATAAATGAATAAGAATTGTTTCTTTATCCGCTGTCTATATTATTAAATTCTTTTGGGGTAAAGACGTTTTTCCCAGCATGAATATCCTTAACAAGCATTGAAAAATATTCTCTAGGATTTATTCCATTTAATTTACAAGACTCTACAAGAGTAAACATAATAGATGCTGTTTTTGCACCTTGTTTTGAATGAGTTCCATACCAAGTTTTTCTTCCTATAACAGGACTTCTAAGTTGTCTTTCTTGGTGATTATTATCAATGGGCAATTCAATATTTTCGATAAATCTTGTAAGCCCTTCATAGTTTTTTAAAAAATAGTTTATAGCGATTGCTAGTGTACTTTGAGCAGAAACTCCTTGTAACAATTTTTTTCCTATTATCTTCATGTCTTCAAAGAGTGCTTTCATTTGATTTCTATTTTTTTGCAGTAGTTGAGGATCTTTTTTTCCATCTGATTCTAACCTATAAATTTCATGATACTGTTCAATGAAGAATTTACTTTCAGGGAATTTTTCAGCTTCCATGAATTTGCGACGACTATGCGCATTGCAATAAATATTTTTAATTAATGGAATATTTTTATTCTCTCGCTTTTTATTTACTTCTGTTGTTGATTTAACGTAACCGGAATAAATGTCACTGACTAAATATTCACACTTAGATTTGCCAAGAATCTCAGAAGCGACATCGCCTGATCTGGTATTCCTGATTTCAAAGTATGAGCTTTGTTTGTTGGAAAATCCCCATAAATACCAGCTCTTTTTTTCATCTCCTTCTAACATGCGGTGAGGGGTTTCATCCGCATGTAATACGTTTGAAGATAATATTTCTTCCTTTACTTTATTATATGCCAGTTCAACATATTCGGCTAGTTTATGTGTCGTACCTATTAAACTATTGGGTGGTAAATCCACAAAGCCTTCACGCCCTGCTATTGAACTGTATCTTTCAATAGGGATGAGATCACAGTACTTTGTCATTGCAACATCGACTATCATTTCGTCACTATAAACTGAACTTGGTATTATTTTTTTAGGAGTAGGAGCAGTCTTAATATCTCCATGACATTTGGTACACCGGTATTTATGTCGCTTTTGTTTTATTATGTAGTAATCTTTTGGCTCTGTTGTTAAAAACTCACTATCTTCAGTCATTCCAGAATCACGCATTTGTGAACCACAGCAGTTGCAAATAGGCAGTTCCTTAAATTCTACATGTTCTTCAATTATTTCTGCTTCAGGATATCGCTCAGATGGAAGTCTTTTAATTTCTTTGGCACGTTTTTTTGAGCTGTTTTTCTTTATATTATCAGATGGTTCCGAAGTATTTTTATCTTTTACAATCCTTTCAGATTTTTCTCTAAATATCCTTCGTCTAAGTAATACAAGTTGCCCCTCAACTTCAACAATTTTATCCAGTAACTCTTTATTATGCTTTTTTAAGCTATCTCGTTCTTCAAGAATGAGATTGTGTTTTTGAATAAATTCATTATGAGAATTTAATATTTTCTCAGTATATTTCTTTTGATTTTCAAAGAATTCAATCAGCTGTTTGCTATTGAATTTTAAAAGATCATTCGCGGTAATTTTTTCGAATAGATTTTTTTCCATTCGCGCAAGATAACACCTAGTTCATTAAATTTCAAGTGTTTGATTTGGTTATGTATTTTCTAATTTCTGCAGGACTTTCAACAAATCTTTTGTTTAGATCTGTTCCTTCAAAAAATAAACTAAATTCAGCTTGAGTAAGAATAATTTCTTTTTTATACCTCGGATTTATTCTTGAAAATAAACCTTTTTCTAGCCTTTTGGATATGATTACGAGTCCAGTACCATCATAATAAAGGCACTTACTTACAAGAAGACCTTTTCTTATTTATAAATAAAAATAAATGTCCCGAAAAAGGATCCTTACGAAGAACATTTTTTGCGCGATTAAATAACCCATCATACGATTCTCGCATATCCGTGGGACTCTTATTTACATATATCTTTGTTCTTCTATTAAAATTAATCATGCGCTTTTCTTTAAATAATCCAATAAAAAATCTATGTTTGAAAATCGAATCAATTTACCACCTGGTAACACTAACTCTGCAGCACCACATACAGATGTTGTTACTGTTGCATGTTCTGAATTTAAATTTTGTTCCGTTGATATCTTTATTTGTTTAAAATCTTCGTCACTAAAGTGACCTTCTCTTTTTAACCTTTTTGCTTTACCAATTAAAGATGCCATTTGGGCATGAGTAAAACCTAAAGTACCATAAAATTCCTTACTAGAACCTGTCCAATTCTCCCATGCTAATAACACTTCAAACAATATGTCATCGGGGACATGCTTTAAATACCCTTTATCTGATACATAAGAACTTAACTTCCTTTTTAAGGTTACATTCTCCATTATCATCTCCTTTCTCTTCTTTTATGATGACTATTTTAATCTAACAAATTTAATTTTTATTGAAATGTGGGCTTGTGCGATGATTTACCAAATAGCTGGTTTTAATGTTTTATATTTCTTTCCGCTAGTTAATTGTTGTTCATAAAGCTTCGCCCAGTAATACAAGCACCGTTTTTCATATTCATAAGTATTTTGCACTTGAATTTCAATGTTGACAAAACTTTCATTATTAAGTTTTGCTAAGACATCTAGCCTTGTTTCCTTATCGTCTTCTTGGTCTTTATTTATTTCTGTATTTAAGTAAGTTAAAGAAATAATTTTTTCACTTTCCGGATAATTTAACACACAATTTAAAAAGTGAATTAAAATATCTTCTTTCTCACCAAAAATGCGTTTAAAAACATAATCATTTTTAATATCAAGCAATTCAAATTCCATTAGATCTCCTTTCAAGTAAACGGAAAAGAAGCATAAATTAAAAAAAATGAAATGTGTGGAGCTGATCAGAAACTGAACAAAGTTGATAAAAAACTGAACATTGTGAATTTCTATTTAATATTTTTCTTTTCATTATTAAAATAAATTTTTTAATTCCTCAAAATATTAAATTAAATTATTTCGGTAGGTTATTAGGTCAATATTTTTTTATGGATTAAATATCACTATTTTCGTTAGATTTTAAGGATCAATTAAAAATTTAATGAATATTAGAGAAACTAAATATTCTTTAGTTTCTCTAGTTCAGAAATGGGTAGATCTGTTATTTTACTGATCATTTCAATTGAAAAATGATTGGCTAAAAGGTTTTTTGCTATTTCAATTTTTTGATCATGTTTCCCATTTTGAAAACCTGTAGTAAAACCCTCTTCCCTAGCCCCATCCATATCGGTGTTGTAGTCAAGTTCATATTTTCTTCTGGCTTCGTATTTTGCTCTAGCAATGGGATCTTGGCTGATATATTCAAGTGTATTAAATGCTTTTTCAATTTCAGGTGTTTGCATAGCCATGACGGTCTCCTTTGAAGCACCTTTAAAAAAGTGCATCCATTTGTCCAGTTCATTATAATACTGATCTGGGATTTTGGGAACTTCTAAAAAATAGAGTTGGAAATCGTGGGAAAAAACTTTTCTTGTTTCTGTATCCAACGGTTTAATTTTTGTCATAAAATAATTTTTATCCTTAAAGAAATTAAAATTTAAAATATGGATACAAATAGCTGGTTTTAAAGTTTTATATTTCTTTCCGCTAGTTAATTGTTGTTCATAAAGTTTAGCCCAGTAATACAAGCAACGTTTTTCATACTCATAAGTGTTTTGTACTTGGATTTCAATATTCACAAAACAATCATTGTTGAGCTTTGCCAACACATCTAGCCTTGTTTCCTTATCATCTTCTTGGTCTTTATTAATTTCAGTATTTAAATATGTTAAGGAAATAATTTTTTCATTTTCCGGATAATTTAACACACTATTTAAAAAGTGAATTAAAATATCTTCTTTCTCCCCAAAAATGCGTTTAAAAACATAATCATTTTTAATATCAAGCAATTCAAATTCCATTAAATCTCCTTTCAAGTAAATAAAAAATGAACATAAATTAAAAATAATGAAATGTGTGGTGCTGACCAGAAAATGAACAAAGTTGATAAAAAACTGAACATTGTGAATTTCTATTTAATATTTTTCTTTTCATTATTAAAATAAATTTTTTAATTTCTCAAAATATTAAATTAAATTATTTCGGTAGGTTATTAGGTCAATATTTTTTTATGGATCAAATATCATTATTTTCGTTGGATTTTAAGGATCAATATTAAAAATTTAATGAATATTAGAGAAACTAAGTATTCTTTAGTTTCTCTATTTCAGAAATTGTTAAATCTGTTATTTTACTAATCATTTCAATTGAAAAATTATTTATTAAAAGATTTTTTGCTATTTCAAATTTTTGTTCATTTTTCCCTTTAGCAAAACCCTCTTCCCTAGCCCCATCCATATCGGTGTTGTAATCAAGTTCATATTTTCTTCTGGCTTCGTATTTAGCTCTAGCAATGGGATCTTGGCTGATATATTCAAGTGTATTAAATGCTTTTTCAATTTCAGGTGTTTGCATTGCCATGACGGTCTCCTTTGAAGCACCTTTAAAAAAGTGCATCCATTTATCCAGTTCATTATAATACTGATCTGGGATTTTGGGAACTTCTAAAAAGTAAAGTTGGAAATCGTGAGAAAAAACTTTTCTTGTTTCTGTATCCAACGGTTTAATTTTAGTCATAAAATAATCTTTATCTTTAAAGAAATTAAAATTTAAAATATGAATACAAATAGCTGGCTTTAAGGTTTTATATTTTTTTCCGCTAGTTAATTGTTGTTCATAAAGCTTCGCCCAGTAATACAAGCACCGTTTTTCATATTCATAAGTATTTTGTACTTGGATTTCTATATTTACAAAACTTTCATTGTTGAGTTTAGCTAAGACATCTAACCTTGTTTCTTTATCATCTTCTTGATCCTTATTAATTTCCGTATTTAAATAAGTTAAGGAAATAATTTTTTCATTTTCCGGATAATTTAACACACTATTTAAAAAGTGAATTAAGATATCTTCTTTCTCCCCAAAAATACGTTTAAAAACATAATCATTTTTAATATCAAGCAATTCAAGTTCCATTACATTTCCTTTCTTATAAACGGAAAAAGAGCTTAAATAAAATTTAATGAAATGTATGGTGGTAGATAGAAAGTGAACAAAAAGTAGTTAAAAATTGGGCAGAGAAAATATTTATTTAACTTGTTTTATTTTTATGTATTTAAAAATTTATCTTTTTTCTTACTAATATTTTTTAATTAATATTATATAATTTTTTCAACCGCATTGAATTTATTTCTAAAAAAATAGGATCTATAGCACTTACATTAGGATATGTAATAAAATATTTGCATTAAATTCCACTTTGTACTGTTTCTTAAATATATATCACAATTTAAGCTAGGAAATTTTTAAAAGTATACTAGAAAAATTTTCTAACTCTCGATTAATTAAAATTCATTTGTTTACTTCATCAAGCAGTGAAATTTTATTGCTTAATCATTAATAAAAAAAATTATAATTTAAAATATAATATGTTAAATTATTCTAATAAAATTATAAATTTAAATAAGAAAATAAAATATTACAATTTTAAAGTTAATTAATTGCTAAATTTAAATAATTAAACAATTAATTAATTCTTGTTGTTAAAAAAAGAAAAAGTATTAATTAGTATGAATCAGTATGAATCAGTATTTAATTAATTTTTTAATTTACTGTTGATCGGTTTTTATTGTCATGCTAAGAGATTTCAGATTTTAATAACAATTTTTATAGGAGAAATAACATGAAGTCTATTTTATTGAAACATTTGAGGGTTAATTCTGTAGTTTTTTTTGCCTCAATTTCATTAGTCCCAGCATTTGCTAATGCTCTTGTGAATGTTGTAAACGTAGCTACTGGGAAATATTTAGATAGTAATAGTGCAGGAAATGCTTATGCTTTTGATGAGAATGGTGGAGATTACCAATTATGGGATGTCCAATGGTTTGATGGCGGAGTTGTTTCTTTTAGAAGCTATGGAACAGGCTTAACTTTAGATAGTAACGCTGCAGGGAACGCTTATACTTTAGTAGCTAACGGAGGGAACAATCAAAAGTGGGAACTTAAATATGAAAGCGATGGAAAATTTAGTTTAAGAAATGAAGAAACTGGAAAATGTTTAGATAGTAATGGGGCTGGAAAATTATATACTCTAGGGTGTAATGGTGGTAATTATCAATTATGGAGATTTGTTTGGCATTGATTGGAAATAATTTTTAAAGGTCCGAATTTCTTCTTCTTGTCATATGTTAAAATAGACTAATTTTATTAGTTCATTTTTTCAAATTGAGGATTACTTTGAATAATCAAGAAGGAGGATTTGATGAAGAAAATATGCTATAAATTTTTTCTACTATTTCCATTTTTTTTACTATTACCTGTTTTTGCAGATGCAAATAAAGATTTTCTTATAGATGAAAGTTTATTTAAAAATTTAAATATAAAAGAAAGTTTTTTAACTACACTTGACCCATTGTATAAAGAACGTCGTACTTTTTCAGGCTATAATTTTTTAAATATACTTTTCCAAAAAAAAATAGACTACAAGAAATATGATCTTATTACTTTTATTGCAAAAGATAAGTTTAAAATTTCTATACCCATTTCATTTTTAGAAAAATATAAACCATTCCTAGCTATACGTGATATTACCTTAAAAAATAAAATGAAGTGGCAAGATACTAGAGATGGAGGGAGAATAATTAATGGCGGACCATATTACTTACTGTGGCGTGAAGAAGATAAAGTACCAGTTGAATATTGGGCATTTGGAATAGTAGAAATAAATCTAAGTACTTTTCATGAAACATACGGGGCAAGTATTCCCAAAAATACTTCAAACGAGAAGGTTTTAAAAGGTTTTCAAGTATTTCAGGAGTCTTGTTCCGCTTGTCATTCTATGAACTTAATCGGTGGTCAGCTTGGCCTTGAAATGAATGTGCCCAAAAATTTTTCTGAATACTATTCCGTTGAGTATATTCAAGCCTATACTAAATCGCCAACCTCATTTAGAGCGAATGCAAAAATGCCGCCAGTAAAAATCTCTGAAGAACAATTTAATAATTTTTTCCTCTATTTAAAAGAGATGAAAGAAAATAAATTATGTAACAATGATTTAACATGCCAGAATTTAATGGATGCAAAGCTTTTAAAGAAATAATAAAAGAAATTAGATCTATTTATCCTATAAAAAGTGGGATAAAACTTATGATTAATTTTTAATTCTTATTTCTATAAAAATATAATAGTAACAGTGTTTTTTCATCGTAATTTCATAAATTAGACATCTTTCAAATGGTAAAATTTATTTCTTGAAACAGAAATACTTTTCCCATTGTTAGGATGACTTATGCAAAAAGAATTTGTAGATGAAAAATTAACAGGTTTTTCTAGATTTATTCAAGATGGAACTTATCAGCCTTTTAAAAAAAAGGAAGGAGGGCAAGAGTCCAAATCAGAATTAGGTGGAGTATATCAAACTACAGTTGGCAATACAAATTATTTAGTATTGTTCAAACAAGGAAGAAATGATGGCGAAACGATAAGTGAATTTATTGCTTCAAAATTTTATAATTATGCATTACATGGTTTAGGAGCGAGTGTATTTCTTGCAACAAAAAATGAGAGAACACAAACAAAAGTTTTAAATAAACAAAAATTGCATTCAGAGGTATACATAGGCTCTGTTTTTTTTCAAGAATTTAAAGAAATATTTAAATTAATGAATTTAAGAGATCGTCCTATTTTTCTTCAGACATTTCACGATAAAAAAGCAAAAAATTTTGTAACTCAATATAAAAATACAAATTTAGGTGAAGTATTAGCAGTGAACTTATGGCTTGGAGATTATGATACTCATATTGCAAATTTAGGATTAGCAAATATCAATGGTAATATGCATTTTGTTAAAATTGACCATGGATGGAGTTTTGCTGAAATCCAGAATCAAATGGATTACAAAAAGGTACCTTGGTCAAAATTAAATGGTTTTGGAAAACCAACAAATCACTTTTCTGATTATGATTATGGCGACTTTTATACAAATCCAAACTATTCTTTTGCACAAAAACTTTATGCATTAAAACAAATTGAGAGAGAAGATATTAGAAAAATTTTAATTCTATCTTTTAATGAATTGCAAATGTATTACAGCTTTAGTGCTTTTGAAGAGTTTGCACATTGGATAGGTTTTCCTAAAAAAAATCAAATTTCAATTAAAAATTTAATTCACTACTTAGAGGAAAAATTATATTTAAGAGCTATTAGTGGAATTGAAAGCATAAATAAAAATGGACTTTACTCGAATGAATTAGAAAGAAATGAATTGGCTAGTAAAGTTACATTAAAATTAATTTCATTTGGCTATGGATTGGGGAGATTAACAGAAAAAAATCTAGATCAGTATGATGACTGCGTGTTAAAAGAAGTAAAACATTTAGATAATCCTAGTAATCCAGATTACAATTTCTTTGGAAAGGATCGAGCTGTAAAAGGAAATAGATCTATTTTTTTTAATCCACGAACAGGACAACAAGAGTTTCGACAAATATCAGATACACGTGGAGAGCATACAAATAGAGCTTATTCAAAAAAATTATCTACAACTTTAATTCGCCCAGATGGAAATACTACATTTCATGGAAGTATAGAAAACCCAGTAGGATTTATTCATAATTTATTTCAGGTACACAACAAAAATTGGAAATATGTTTTTAAATCTAATGCAAATACAAATTCGAAATGGTGGGTTGGAAATCAAAAAATAAATAATATGTATTTAAAAGATATATACAAAGATCTTTATATTGAAATTGATCAATTAAGAAGTGATCTGCTTAATCATTCAAGAGAAAGACTCAGAGCAGATAATTATAATGAGCTTTTGGTTGGTTTAAATTCTCGTTCACTGTGTGGTATGTTCACACCATTAGCTGGAACAAAAAATATTTTAAATTTAGCTTCCTCTTATCTCGCAGCAATAAGAATTTTAAAAAAGGATTTTCTTCCTACATTTATTTTTAGTGAAAGAAGTCGGATTGATAAAAAAATAAAAAAAGCAATCATACATCCTTTGACTTTGGAAGAAGTAATTGAGTGTTTATTAGTTGAAATGAAAACTAAATCAAAAGAGTTTTTAATGTTTCACTATACAATATTCCAAGAAAATTATGAACCAAGTAAATTTAGTTCAGAGACATATATTGTTCAAGTTAAATCAATCCTATACACCAAATTTGTTCATCATTCACAACGGTATGAAATAGAAAATTATTATAGGCAAAAATTAAATGAAGCATATTCGAAAGGATTAAGAAATATTGGTCAATATGAAATGCCTCGACAGGTTGATATACAGCCAGAAATCTATGTTACACGTTTATAATATTTAATGCAGAGGTATAAATTTTAATTGTAACTCTTTATTATTATCAAAAGTACAATAGTCATTTAAATTATAACAATTGACGCTTTTAGTAATGGTACCTAACTGAAATTCGCTCCCTTTTTTATTTAAAGAAAAGTATGAAGTGTTTTTTATTGTATTTGTAGTTAAATAATTTTTATTGTTTTTGGTATTTAAAAATTTAATCCGAACTGGAGCAGTTTTTAAAATACTTCTACTTGTTGATATAATAGGTTCTTGCAATTTATGCTCTAACTTGCTTCCATTGCAAATAAAAGGACTGGACTCACTAGGTTCAAGAACTACAATGTTTGAATTTTTGGTATTATTATATTGCAATTTAATATAAGCAAAAGAAAAATCATACCATAAATTGTAGATTGAAAAATTTCCTTTATATTCATTATTTTGTTCAATTATAGCGGCATAAGGTTTACAGTAATCCATAATTCTTAAATCTATATCTACGGCGTAAGAAAACGAATCAATATAATTATTATAATTTTCTTCTTCAAATTCATCTTGTTCTTTAATGGGAGCGAAACATGCTAGTGCACTTGATGAAACTAAAAAAGCAATTGAGGCAGCAAGTATTTTCATAAAAACCCCTTAAAATCAAAATTAGAAAAGTTTATTTTATGAAATTTATTAAAAACATAAAACATAATATTTTCTATCAAAAATACTTTTGGTAAGCAATTTAATAAAATTTAAATTATTTTTTTTTATTTTTTTAAAGATGTTAAGAATGAATTTTTTAATTTAACTTAAAATAAATAAATAAATTTCAGAAAATATAAGAAAAACTTTGATATACCGCTTTTGTTAATCGGTTGTTTCATCGAAAAGAAAATCCTTAGCAATTTGAGCTTTAAGCTTAGACAGGGAATCTTTCGAACCATCCGATAAGACTAGAACAGTATCATCACCAGCTATGGTTCCACATAAATATTTATAACCATTTTCTATTCCTGATTTTTCCTCGAAACTCAATTTTTCATCTATTACGATTGCAAGCGAATTTGCATGTCCTGGAAGGGTATGTAACACGAGAATATTTGGTTGTGAGAGTTTTATTTCAAGTATTTGACTTTGTGTTTTCGTAAATTGATCTAAGACTGTGTAGTAATTATTTATTTTTGCAATTCCTAACTTTTTAAGTCTTCGAGATAAGCTTGATTGCGGGATATCAATACCTAATGTCTTAAGTTTTTCAACTAACTCATTCTGTTGAGAAATTTTTTGCCCTTTAATGGTATCGACAATAATGCGATCTTCTTGTTGCGTATTTTGTTTCATTATAAAATCCTGATTAATAAAAATGGCAAAGCATTTGGCATGCAATATTTCAATATTAAACAAGCCTGTTCCAAGTTAAATTAAAGAGCGCTTGATCAGATGTCAAATAATCTCAAAAAGGAAATTTCTTGATTCAATAGAGCATCTAAGTATAAGATATTTAATTAGATAAATTACCTGTATTAATAAATGGAAGTGATTTTTTTTGGTGTTGGAGAAAAATTTTATGAAATTAAAGATTTGTTTTCTTCAATCAGTTTTTTTTATTTTGACATTGTTTGATATAAAAGCATATTCTGAAAAACAAAGCTCAAATTTAAGAGAGAAAGTTAGATCTTTAAAAGTTTGCACAACTGGTGGATTTGTTCCTTTTTCTTCTTACTCGAATGGAGCTTGGATAGGATTTGACATTGAGATGATTCAGGAATTTAGTAAGATAAACCATTTTAAATATAGAATTTACAATTTCAATATAGATGATATTTTTCAAGCTCTAAAAGAAAATAAATGTGATCTTATTGCAGCTGGAATAACAATAACAGATGAAAGAAAAAAAGATTTTTTATTTAGTTTTCCATATTATACTAGTGGTATTGTATATTTATATAGCAAAGGAAATTCAGAAATTGATAGGCTTGAAAAGTTTGAAATGCTTAATTCTGCAAAATTCAAAGTTGGAGTGAAATTAGGAACTACAAACGATTATTTTGCAGTAAAGTATTTAGGAAATGCAAATATTACTAAATATACAGATTATACTGAAATTTTAAACGCTGTTAAAATTGGAGCAGTTGACTATGTCATTGTTGATTTAAGTTTTGCTGCATTTATTGAGAAAAAAAATCCAAATCAATTTCTTTTTAAATTAACACCTGAAGATCATGAAATGTATGGAATTGCAGCAAGAAAAAATAATAAAGATTTGATAAATAGCTTTAATTTGTTTTTAGATAAATGGAAAAATTCAGGAAAGTATGAAAAAACATTAAAAAAATATTTTAATTAATTAAAAAAATAAAAGAACCAAAATTTTGACATTAAATTTAAATAAAAGCAGTACGATAAAAAATCGCATTTTCAATTTGAGGTAAGTATGTCAAATGATAAAAATATGAAAAGAATTGTAATTGCTTCATCTCTTGGAACAGTATTTGAGTGGTATGATTTTTATCTTTATGGAACCTTGGCTGTCTTCTTTGGTTCTTTATTTTTTCCAAAAGGAAATGAAACTGCGGGGTTTTTAGCAAGTCTTGCAACTTTTGGAGCTGGTTTTGCTGTTCGCCCATTTGGGGCTATTATTTTTGGTAGAATTGGTGATTTATTTGGAAGAAAATATACATTCTTAATTACAATAATTGTAATGGGACTTTCTACAGCTCTTGTAGGATTGTTACCAACTTATGAACAGCTGGGAATTTTTGCACCTATTTTGTTAACTGTGTTACGTTTGACACAAGGGCTGGCTTTAGGTGGGGAATATGGTGGAGCAGCAACTTATGTTGCTGAACATGCTCCACATCAAAAACGTGGACTTCATACAAGTTTTATACAAACTACTGCTACTCTAGGTTTTCTTTTATCACTTATTGTTATTTTGTCTTGCCGGTTATCCTTAAGTGAAAATGATTTTAAAGTTTGGGGATGGAGAATTCCATTTTTAATATCAATTGTTCTATTAATTGTATCAGTATATATTCGTTTAAAATTGCACGAATCTCCTCTATTCTTAAAAATGAAAGAATCAGGAACTCGTTCACTCTCACCTTTAAGAGATAGTTTTACAAAAATACCAAATCTAAAATTAGTTTTATTATCATTATTCGGAGCCACCGCTGGGCAAGGTGTAGTTTGGTATACAGGACAGTTTTATGCACTTTTTTTTCTCCAAAATACTCTGAAAATAGATTTTAAAAATTCGTATTTAATGATTGCTGTTTCTCTAATTTTGGCCACGCCTTTTTTTATCTTTTTTGGAAAACTATCTGATAAAATAGGAAGAAAAAAAGTTATTTTAACAGGCTGTTTATTAGCAGCTATTGCATATATTCCAATTTTTAAAGCTATTACTTTCTATGGAAATCCTGCTTTGAGTGAAGCAATGGAAAAAAATCCAATAGTAATTGAGGCAAATAATTGCAAATCAGAATGTGAGCAATTAAAAGAATTTCTTTCAAAAAAAGGCTATAATTTTGATTTACAAACAAATACTAATATCCCAAGCGAGAGTTTATCTGTAAAAATAGGTTCAATGGAAATAAAATCTTTTGATGGAAAATTGGTGGAAGACGCTTTAATTGCTGCAAAATATCCAGCTACAGCAAATCCAAATGAAATTAATTATGTAGCTGTAATTCTTTTATTAACGATTTTAGTAATATTTGTTACCATGGTCTACGGGCCAATTGCGGCCTTTCTAGTAGAATTATTCCCTACAAATATTCGTTATACATCTATGTCGTTTCCTTATCACATAGGCAATGGTTGGTTTGGAGGATTCTTACCTTTAATTGCTGCTTCTATGGTAATTTACACAGGAAATATTTATGCTGGATTATATTATCCGATGGCAGTTGCATTTATGACCTTAATTATTGGTGGTTTATATCTTAAAGAAACGAAAGATAATAAAATGGATCGTTGAATTATTGGGGAATTATCATTTTTTTAAAATAAAGATCTTGTGAATACAATTTTACATAACTATCTTCATTAGTGTATCCCATTAAATCGTAATTTATTAAATACTTTGATATGTAATTTAACATTGGAATAATTGTGTAATTTTCTAATCCTTTTTTAGCAGCTTTTTGTAAAAGTTTATTTCTGACATTATAATCATTTTCTTGACTTGCTTTATCAAGAAGGGCATCAAATGTTTTATCATTCATAAAAGTATGATTTTCTTTGTGCTTTGATTTTAAGATGCTTAGATATTCAATTGCATCTATATAATTAGGATAAAATTTATTGATAGATAATTGATAATTTCCTTTTCTAACATCTTGAATATTGTTTTTAATTTCTTGTTTTTCTAGTGTTAAAGTAATATTTAAATTTTTTTCAAGCATTTCAGCAATACCTAAAGCTATTTTATGATTATCTGGGTAGTAGTTATATTTTAGCTTTAGACTCAAACGTTTTTTTTCATACCCTGCTTCTTTCATTAACTTTTTTGCTTCTAAGATCCTTTTTTCGTAAGTCCAAAAGGCCCAATCTGGGATATATACTTTATAGTCTTCAATATTATAAGGTACTATATCAAATATTTTAAATTCAGGTTTAGATAAAACTCTTTTTGCTAAATCAGATCTATCGATAACTAATGAGATTGCTTTTCTTAGTTTTACATTATTTTTAAAGGGCTCTATAGATGTATTAACCAGCAAAAGAACAGAGTCATTAGAAGGATTAAATTGTATTTGATTATCTACTAACTTATTTTCTAAATATGGTAAATCTTCAGATGAAATATTAGCACTAGTAATGTTAGCTTGACCTGTCAAGTACATGTTTATTTGTGAAAGAATATCTTCCATAAAAAAGTAAGTTACTTTATTTATTTGGACTTTATCTTTATTATAAAAGTAGGGATTTTTTTCTAAAATAATATATTTATCTTCTTCATATGATTGAATTTGATATGCTGAATTTGACATTGTTGGGAAATGTTCAATGAATTTACCGTTTTTATCGTAACTTCTTGGGTGCAAGCAAACATAATTAATGCTACTAAGAAGTTCTAAAAAATGGGGAAAAGGATGTTCGAGTTTTAAAAGGAGAGTTCGAGGATTTATTACTTGCACACCAAGAAATTTTTGTGACAGTTTTCCCTCAAACACTTTTTTACTATTCAAAATAGGAAAGGCGCTAAAGCCTACAATTGTTGAAATATTTGGATTCATAAGACGTTTTATTGGCAATGCACAATGTTCAGCTGTTACCTGAGTGCCGTCAGACCATTTTGCATTTGATCTAATCTTAAAAATATATGTTTTATTATTATCTTCTACTCTGTATGATTCAGCTATAGCCATAATGACTTTACCATTTCTATCTATACGAGTAAGACCTTCAAACATATCTTGGAGAATCTGTTCGGTGGGTTTATCATTTGTATTTGTTGGATCGAAGGTAATTGGTTTTCCTCCAGAAAACCTAGTTAATTCATCACGTAATACAACTTTTTGAGCTACGGCAACAAAATTAAAGTTACAAATCATGAAACAAAAAATTATTGTCTTTAGATATCTGATAAATTTTATGAAATGAGAAGTTTTTTGCATAAAAAATGACTCACAAATATATAGACTTATATGTTCATTCCTAATTTTGTAATCTGAACAAAAATAAATGACTAAAATTATTTTATATGACTTAAGCACTTCTAAGCAAGCAGATTATACTTTAAAACTTATTTATTCAGGAAAGATTAGAATAGGTAGTGAAATATTGTTCTTTTTATTGTTCAATGAAAAAGTTGTCTTTAAACATATTTAGGAGGGGGAATGTATTTACTAAGTATTAAAGAGTTAAAAATCGCAATTCTTGAGAATGGCTTATCAGAGCAAATACAATATATTTATTTGTTTATTTTTATAGCGTTTTTTTCTGTGTTTTCTGAAGTCTATGTTTTTTTTCCAACAACTCCTACAATATTTGACAAAATTCAGTCGATTCTTAGTATTTTAATTCAACTGGTGGGAATCTATTTGGCATATCGTATGCATGGAGGTAAGGAAGGAAACTCTTTTATTACCAAGTTTATTCCTATCTATGTTGTACTTGCATTCCGCTTTATCATTTTTACATTGCTGACAATGCTTGGAAGTATGCCATTATTATGGGGTCTTTCTTTTTTAATACCTAAAGATTACATGGGTGATTTGGCAAATATATTTTATTTTGCTTATATTCCTATTCTTGAAATTGTGTTTTATTTGCGATTGACAAAGCATTTAAAAGACTTAAAAGACGTAAAGATATAATATTATAATTATTTTCTCAGAAGTAAAAAAGAAAGCTTTTTTACTTCTTTAAAAGCCAAACTGACTTGGATCTATTCCGTTTTTCTCAAGAAGTTTTTTGGCATCGTCTTGCAGTTTTTGTACTTCGGGGTTTTTCTTTATTTCTTCTTTGATCTTATTTGTAACTTCTTTTGAAGCATTTTTTATAAATCTTTTTTGCAGGGGTTCAGTATTAATTGTTACTTCAGGTTTGGAAACAGTTCCTGCTAAATAAAGGGTCAGTTCGAATTCACCTTTGTCATTTAATAAGTACTTTGCATAATTACTTTGTTGAATTAATTGTTCTTTAACTGATTTACTGGCGATATATAAAGCAGATCCTGTTAAAGATTCATCAATTCCTATATCTGCGTCGAGCTTTAGAAAACCTTGTTCAGTATTTATTGAGTTTCTGACAATTAATTTTCCATTTCTTATTTCAAATTCGCCTTTCTGATTTTTCAAACTTTTTTTAGAATCTTTATCATCTGACAAGCTTAAATTTTTTAATGAATTATTGTCGATTTTTAGACTAGAAAAAGGGCCTGATTTAATAAATTGATTAAACTGTTCACCAGCCAATGAAATTAAACTTTTGGTATTTAAAGTTCCATCATTAAAAAGAAAACTACCATTTGCATTTAAATATTTTGAAAGTGATGCTCTTGAATAACCTTTCGCATTAAAAGTCATTTTAATATCAGCCGAACCTTCAATTGGACTTGATTTTGCATCTGCTTTAATAGTCTTATAAATTTCTTCAACTTTTACATTATTTAAATTTAGATTACCATTATACATAATTGGATATACAGCTAAATCAACATTCATATTGCTAGTTAAATTTCCGGAAAATAAATTCATAGAAAATTTATTTAATGTTGCTGTATAGTTTTTAATTTTTGAATTTAAAATAAAATTTGTAAAATTAAAATTTTCATAGACAAGTTTTCCTATTGAAATTTCAGTGCTGAAGTCTGATCCAGAAAGAAGTTTCTTTTGTTTATCTGAAAGACTAAATTCATCTTTATTCAAATCTTGTTTTTTACTTTCTGAATTTGCAGAAGAACTTGGAGATTCATTTTCTTCTTTATTTTCAGCTTTACTTTGGTTTTTTTCTTCATCTTTACTGTTATTTTTTGCCATAAAAGGACTTATTATTTTTGATAAAAATAAGTTCTTGCTTTGAATTTTTAATGAACCTTTAAGAGGTTTGAATGATTTGCTATCAAATAATAAATTAATATCAGAATCACCTAATTTTGATTGTAAACTTATATTTGTATCTAGAGTTTCAGGTGCTGTAAGATAACCTTCAATTTTTCCTTTAAGATTTAAAGTCGCATTAAGAAGCATATCTTTATGTTGAGGTAAAATTTCTCCCAGTTCGGCTAAATTATTTGAATTAACTAAAAAATTAATATTAGCATTTGATTTATCTAGCAAGCTTAAAGCTACTTTAGCTTTTGTATCTATAGATTGTAAATTGAGTTTAAAATCGTCAATAGTGAGTAATCTAGGATTAGCAATACCTGCAAATGCTAAATTAAAAGGAACTGATTTTTTCTTAACAAAAGCATTTCTAAAATTAATATCGAGTTTATCAAAACTTAATTTTCCATTAAAAAGAGAATTTTTCCACTCTGTACCATTTAGTTCGGTATTTACGTTTAAAGCTAAACTAATTAATCCTTTTGCTGTAACATCATTTTCAGAATAATCAACTTCTGTTGAGAAATCTATTTTTGTATCTTTACCAGAACCAATATTTGATATTATTAAATTTGTATTTTCTACTTTAGCTACTAAACGTTCCTTTGGCCCATTAACATTAAATAAATTAAACGTTGCATTTCTAATTTCGAATGATTTAATTAATATTTTATCTGTAAAAGAACTTGAACTTTTTGAATTGCCTACTTGAGACGGAAGACTTTCCTCTTGCGGAGAATGTTCTTCATTGGTTTTTTTAAAGCTTTCTTTTTTTGCTAGAGTAGTTAAATTTGTTTTTCCTGATCCTCTTAAAATATTAACTTCAGGATTTTTTATATCAATTGTACCAACAAATTTACCTTTAAAAAGCTGCATTAATTCAGTTTTAAATTTAATTTCTTTAACTTTAAAAAGTTCTGTTCCCATAAAAACTTCATCAGTATTTTCAATAGTAACATCTTTAATAACAATTCCTAGCCCTGTAAAAATAGTTAATTTCGCTGAGGAAAAGTTTATTCTAGCATTCATTTTTTCTGCGACTGCATTTTGTATTTGCGGTTTAAATTTATTAAAATCTATAAGAAAAGGAAGAATGAATAAGATTACTATTATAGTTACAAAAAAACTTGATATACCAATGATCCATTTCATTTTTGTATTCACGATTACCGCCTAGTGTTTATTTATTTATTTTTAGATCGCTACATTGTTTGATAAATGAAGCACAATATTTAGGGATTTGATCGGAAAAAGCCATCCTTAAATGCCCTCTTTTTTCATCATTGTGTGCAAAAAAACCAGAAGGAATTTCCATCATCAATGAAGCTACATTATGGTAAGGTGCAATTTTATCTTTCATGCCGTGTAACCACAATACAGGAGTTCTTATATCTCTAAGAATTCGCCTTTTTTCAAAAGTTTCAGAAACAAAGTAACGGGCTTGTTCTGCGTAGCTTATTGCAGTTTTAACTCGAATAGGAAAAGACTTGCGTTTAAAGGAGCCAACTGCGGGAAATAAACCATCAAGCCCATAGTAAGAAAATTTATTAACAAAATCTTTCAGCCAAGCGCTTGGGTATAAATAATTCCATAATTCACCAGCAGCACTTGAATAAGTATTAATACTTAAAGCTGGAGATACTGCTATGACCCCATCTATGTTGCGTGCGACATCATTCCGAGTAGCTGCAATAAGTGTGTAAGATGCCCCCATGGAGTGACCCATTAAAAAACAAGCTGGTCCTTGGCGCTTTGCGCTGAGACCTATTCCTGATTCTGTTCCATATAAGCGTTCTATAAGCAGTGGTAAGCTTCTTGTTGCTTGTTGAAAATCAAGGACAGAAGAACCATTTATTCCATGTCCATCCCAATCAAATGATAGTACGGACAACCCAGCGGCATTCAAAAACTTTATCCAATGCAAAAGGGGATAAGAGCAATCATCACCCAAACCATGCATTAAAATAATTAAAGAATTTTGTGTGCTTTCAAAACCTTTTGGAACAGCTAAAAAAGCCGTTCCTGGTCCTGAAGAAAGGGGAACATCAAAATAACTTATTGAAACATCTTGAAGACTATTTTGGGAAAAGTGCCTTCTTCCACTTCCTTCAAACTTCGTATAATTTGTTTGATTTAAGCGTTCTGCTATCCACTTTTCAATTGTATACATAAATACAATGCCCTCCAAAATTGCACAGTGAGCTTTTCCATCTAGGAGTACATTATAACTACTTCTACTTTGTGACAAATATGAGTGCCATAAAATGCTATGGCATTTAGCTTTTGTGAACTATAAAATTAATGAGTTAGAATGGTTGGAACTGTATTGGGAGATATATTTGGTGGTTCTTTCATTCCAACCGCATTCAAATGTGCAGGGATTTTTTCTCCTTTTAAAAGAAGTTGTTTCCCCAACCAAAAACACGTTTTTAGATGATCATCTCTTGGATACAGGGTATTTGTATGAATTAAAATACTTAAACCCATTCTATTTAGCATTAACCAAGGAATAATATTTGCAAAATCAGCTTCCGTAAAAGCAACTTCAAATTGTGGAAAAGTGTGGGGACCTGTAGCAAAATCATACATAATTCCCAATTGAATTCGAAATCTTTCTGCAATTTGTTGGTATAGTAGTTTAGCTATTTCTTTGTTATCTATTGTATAATAAACATGCGCGTGAAAATTAATAATTTCTTCTTTTAAGCGAATTTTTCTATCAAATTCTTCACTCTTAAAATATTCTTCTGAATTAAAATTTGGATCAAAAAAATCTTTTAACTGCGCAAATCCTCCAAGATTCTCATTTGTGAGCTTAATTTCGTCCATAGTTTTTTCCTTTAGCTTTTCTTAAAATAACAAGAGACCAAAATGTTGAAAAAATGGGACCTGGAAAATGTAGCATAAAAAAATGTAACTTACTAGTATTAAAGAGTAATTTCAGTATTTGCAAATAATGATTCAGTTCAAGATATTTACATGATAATTAACCCTATTTTGGTTTATTTGATGAGATCAGAAGGAGTCAAACTATGCGAGAATTTACTTTGGAATCAACAATGAAGGAAGTTGAAACTCAATTTCCATTTGCAAGATCACTACTACACAGTAAATTTCATGTGGGAGGTTGTGCTACGTGTGGCTATGAACCACAAGAAACAATTACTCAAGTTGCTGGAAAACATAAAAAAGATGCAGATCTAATGCTTCAGGCTCTTAACTTAGGTTTATTGGATATGCAAAAATCTGAAATAACTGTTGATGAGTTGGCTGATTTGAAAAAAAGAAATGCTAAAATATTGATCTTAGATGTTCGGGAAGAATGGGAATTTGAAATAGCACATCTGCAAAACTCAATCTTGTTAACAGAAAAAAATTTTTCTGAGAATGTAGAAAAATCTAAAAACGTTGAGTGTGTTATTGTAGTATGTCATCATGGGTTAAGATCTATGAACGCAACTTTGTATTTAAAAGATAATGGTATTTTAAATGCTCGAAGTTTACAAGGCGGAATAGAAGCGTATAGTATTAAAATAGACAATTCTATTCCGAGATACTAGATTGTTTAAATATCTTTATTGATTTTATAAAGAAAGAATTTTTGCAATGCCAATTGATGCGCAGAATATTGTATATTTTAATAATATTCAAGCAAATCATCCTGCATATATATCTATTTTACCTGATTATATTAATAAAAATATCCAATGTAAGTTAAATCATACTGGGAAGAATATTCATGTTTTTCAGAAAAAGTGGATATTACAAACAGAAGATAAACAAAAAGAATTAGAATTACTCAATGAAAATGTTGATTTTTCGGTAGCAAAAAAATATCCAATTATTACTTGCGAAAGTATATTATTTGATGGAGTTTTATATCGTAAAGAAACTAAAACTTTTTCTGATTTTTTATTTTGGAAAAATTTGTCGCCTGGTGTTTATTTTTACACTTTTTCAAATATAAGTGAATTTTCCATGAGCGATTTTTTTGGTAAAAAATCTAGTAACAGTTTTTATTACTGTGAAAGTTTATCTGGTACTGAATATGAAAAAAAATTTTGTTCTCTACTTGATCCAGAAACAGGCCAAATTGAGAAAAAAAATTCTGATAGTCAAATACTTTATCAACTTTTAAATTCAGAAAAATACAGAATTTTTAATATAAATATCGGTATTAAAAATGAAAAAAAAGTGGAAATAAAAAACAATGTTAAATTTGTCTTAATGCCTTCTGAAGAAAGTAAAAATATTGGAAATATTCCTCCCAATATTGAATTTTTTGAAACAGGTAAATCAATAAGTTTACTTTGCAACACAAATCAGTTTTTGAATAGTCCAAATAATATAAAATATATCTGGTACGAAAATGGGAAAAAAATATTAGACGAAAATAAAAATATATTGCCAAGTAAAAAAATTATCTATGGAAATAACTACAGTTGTGAGAATAGTAATGGTTTATCAAGTAATGTAAAAATTGATTCGAAAATATTAAAAATAGTTGGGAAAAAACAAATTTCGTTTCAAGAGAATGATTTAAGTATTTCTGAAATATACTATACTAATACAAACTTAGACGAAAATAAAATTAAATGGAGTTGCTTTGAATCAAATGATCTGAAATGTAAAGTGTTAAAGAAAGATAATAAAATACAAATTACTATTGAAGGATTAGATAAAATAAGGCGAGGAAATAAAAATTCATTTGTAACTTTAAAACTAGATACAGAGAATGAATTAATAGAGAAAAAAATTATCCTATATTTCTTAAAGTCAGATGAAATAAATCTCCAGAATATTTCTAAAGAAATTACAGTTAAATATAATTCCAAAGTAGACTCTTATGATTGTAATATACCAGATAATATTAGAGATATAACTGATTTTCATGTGAAATGGTTTTTAAATGAAAAAGAATTAATTGATTTTAAAGATTCTCTTATTGCAAAAAATAATCAATTTAATGGATTACTTAATTGTATTGTTTATGGGAAAAATAAAAATGAATTATTTATCGGTGCTAATGCTAAAAAAATTGTCAATTTTAATGAAAAAAATCCATCTTGGTTGAAAGAGTCTTATCTTTACAATCCTGAGATAAATAATAAAATGATGTTATTCCAAAATAAAAAAAATCATAACAACAATAAATTAGAATGTTTTATTTTGAATACAAGTGGCGATAAAATTACAGAAAATATTTGCAAACTAAATAAAAATGGTTTTAATGAAATAAGTATTACTCAACTTGATTTTCACATAATTTCTGAATATTTAAAGAAAAACGAAATATTCGATATATTTAATCTCCCTAAATTACCGCTTTTAATTAGATTTTTTGAAGATAAAAAAGTAACTGATTATTATTCAACATTTAAAATAATTATTCCAAATTATAAGCCAGTAATATTATCTTCTGGTTTGATTACTAATAATAATTCTCAAAATTGTTACGCCATAGTTAGTAATCCACAAAAACTTTTCCTCTCAGCAGAGTTTTATTTAGTAAAGAATAAAATTAAAAAAAATATTTCACCTTTTGATAAATTTGATCAAAATAGTCAGCAAGAAGTGTTTAAGAATAGTTTTAGTAATTTCGATGTGTTTCAGTATAAATTTAAGTTTGAAAAAAAAGAAGATTCTTGTTTAATTAACATATCAAATGGAACACAAAGTTCTTTTAGCAAAGCTAAGCTTGTTTCTGAAGATAAAATGAAAAAAGATATAAAAGCATTAGAACATTTAAATTTGCATCAAAAAAATATATCAAGTAACTTGATCTTCGGTCGGAAAAATAAATTACTTATTTCAGAACTAAATAAATCAGTGAATGATTTAGAAAGTATTGAAACTGAATTTAAAATTGATAAAAAAAGAAATAATTCAGAAAATTTATTTTATTTAGATTATTTTTATAAAGATAGTAAAACTTATTTAAATGTATATTTTCCATTAAAAATATTTTTCGATAATAACGAGTTAGTTCAAAAAAATATTCCACTAGCTAATCATCAAAAAAGTAAAGAAAATTTTTCTAATTTCTTTTTTTCATCAAGAATTTATCAAGATAGTAAAAATAAAAATAGATTTTATTGTGAAGTTACAAGTAATGATTCTAAATATCTAAAAGATTTAAATTTCTCTATTTTTTTAAATTCTGAAATGATTCAAGAAAGAATTGGAGATATTCAAGGAGTATTTTTTGATATAGATAACTATGAAATTGGAGACAATGTTATTTGTCAGATTGAGTCCAAGGAGATGTTTGATAGGTCTTCTTTTAATCAGAAAGAACAAAGTGAACTTCAGTCTTTTTGTATTGCGCGTGATTATAATAATTCTATTTTTAAATTTTCATGTCCAGCAATAGTTGCAACTAAAATAAATTCTAAGGAAATAAAATTTGCATTAAAAGATTTCTTAATTCGAAATTTCAAAAATTATAGTGATATAGATGCTGTAAATGTAAATATTTGGAGTCTATCTGAAAAAAATAAATATAGTATATCAATGAGTTTTAAAAATGTTTTAGAGGAGCTTTAATGAATTTAAACGTTAAACATATTGCTATAATTCATCCAGCAGGAAAAAATAGAATTTCAAATGAAAAAAGAAATGAACGGATTGAAAAAATAAAAAATTTAGGATTTTTGGTAACAGAAATACTGCCACAACAAAACTCGTTAGACGGTGTAACTGCGGGACCTGTATTAGAGAGAGCTTGTTTATTAAGTTATGCTTTAACAATGCGGAAGTTTGATATTTTGTTCGCGGCCAGAGGTGGTATGGGTTGTACTGAACTTATTCCTTATTTAGAAAATCTTCTTCCGCCAGTCATTTCGGACAAAATATTAGTAGGTTTTTCAGATATTTCTTTTTTAGGTGTTTATTTAGGACTTAGATTCCCTAACTTTAAATATATTCATGGGCAAAATAGTTTTAGTCCAAATTTATTGTCGGGGCCAATGCTCGATCAAAAAGCCCTTTTTGAATTATTAAATCATAAACCAACAGCTTATAATTTTCCTGTTGATGTAATTTCGAGTAAAAATATCGATATTAGTAATGAAATTTCTGGAAAATGTATTCCCCTTAATTTAAGTCTAGCTGAGAGTGTTGCTGCTATTCAATATTTAAATTTACCAGAAGATAACATTCTTTTTCTTGAAGAGTGTAATGAACATTTATATAGAATTTTAAGAAAATTTGATTCTTTGATCAATTCAGAATTTCTTGCAAAAACAAAAGCAATAGTAATCGGAAATTTTTCTGATTGTTTTGATCCAAGCGATAGGCCTTTGAGTAGAGAATTATTGTTAAATATTTTGGCAAAAAAAACCAATCTCCCAGTAATAGATTTTCCTTTATTTGGTCATGAAGAATTTCGGTTTCCATTGCTGATGAAAAGTGAAATTATTATTAAGAAAATTAAAAATAAATTTACAATTAAATTTACAAACGAAATTAAAGATAAGCTAATGATAGCAACAAATTTTCCTGCTAATTTATTTACAAAAAATAATGATTTATTGAAAAAAGATATTAAAATTCACTTGACTGGTATTGGTGGGACAGGAATGGCGCAGGTTGCTGGTTTATTTAAAGCAGCAAATTATAAAGTAACAGGAAGTGATACGCCGATTTACCCTCCAATGGATAAGGTAATTGCTGATCTAGGTATAAAACCCGATGTTGGTTTTCTTGCTGAGAATATTCAAAAGAACAATCCTGATGCTGTTATACTTGCGAATGTTGTCAGTAGGCTTAGTGCGAGTTTGAAAAAAAATGAAGAATTAGAAGAGTTATTGCAGCAAACAATACCTTTACTAAGTTTTCCTTCAGCACTCAGGAAATATTTTTTAGCTGAAAGTACTAATATTATTATCAGTGGGACACATGGAAAAACCACAACAAGTAGTTTAGTAACACACTTGTTAACGCAAATTGGAAAAAAGCCATCTTTTTTAATTGGTGGTCGACCTGCAAATTTTGATGCTGGTTTTTCTTTTCAATCGAAAGATTTATTTGTTTTAGAAGGGGATGAATATGATTCAGCCTTTTTTGATAAAGGTCCTAAATTTCTTCATTATGAGCCTAAAATTTGTCTAATTAATAATATTGAATTTGATCATGCTGATATATATGCAAATGTTGAAGCTATTGAAGCCGAGTTTCTAAGGTTAGCTAAGTTAACGAAAGAAAGAAATGGAATTGTTATTGCTAATTTTGATGATATAAGGGCAAAAAAAGTTGCTCTTGAATCGGGAGCATTTGTTATAGGATTTAGCGCTCATAAACAAGAAAAAAATTCTTACTGTTGGCAATTAAAATCTTATAAAACTCTTTCAAATGGGATTGAAGTTGAATGCAAGCAACCAAATGGGAAATTACTTAAATTTAAATCAAGTATTTTTGGTCAGCATAATGCCTTGAATTCTATTGCTGCTGTCGCAATTCTTGCTGCGCATCAAATAATAGAAGATGAAAAGAAAACTGGAAAGAAAAGATCGTTAAAATATGAAGAAAATAAAACATATCTTGCGAAAATAACAAAAGCTATGACTTCCTTTAAAGGTGTAAAAAGAAGATTTGAACTTTTGCGTGAAAAAAATAATATTACCGTTTTTGATGACTTTGCCCATCATCCTACAGCAATCGTAACAACTTTAGAAGCTTTTAGAAGTTATATGAAAAGTGTCGGGAAAAAAGGAAGGTTGATAGCTTGTTTCGATCCAAGAAATGCAACTATGCGTAGGAGAGTTCTTCAAGATCAGCTTGCAAAAAGTTTTTTTCATGCAGACGAAATTTTACTAGGTAAGGTGCCACAAGATTTGCGAATGAACAAAGAAGAAGTACTTGATGGACCTGCAGTTGCATTGGCTTGTGGAGAAAATGCAAAATATTTTGACGACAATGAAAAATTACTTGTAAGTTTAAAACAACAAGTACGTCCTGGTGATACAATTGTATTCATGTCAAGTGGTTCATTTGATGGAATTCCAGCTCGCTTTGCAAAGGAGTTATAACGACTCCTTAAAAGAGGATTTAAAATATGCTGCAAGGATCAAAACCTATATTTTTATTTTTTCTTTTAAATTTTTCTGCTTTTACTTTCATTTCTTGTCAAACAAATAAAGAAAATAATTCGGCTTCTATTCCAAATCCACCAAGATCTAAAATACAGACAGGAAATCCTCCAGCATTGGAAGTAAATCCACCATCATATTTACAAGCAAGAATATTAAGAATTTCTTATAATTTTCAGACAAATAGATTGTCGCAAGCGGATTCAGATGAAGCTTTTATGTTAGGAAAAATGTTAGAGGAAAGAAAAAATTATCTTGATGCTGAAAAGATGTATTCAATATCATTTTCTTTCAATAGTAATTTAAATTGCGGTTTGAGTTTAATGGGGGTTTTGTTAAATTTAAAAAAATATCAAGAAGCATTATTAGTTGGAGATAAATTGTCTGTTTTGTTTCCCAATAAACCTGAAATTGATTTAGCTGTAGCTTCTATATATCAATTGAATGGTAATTATCCTATTCTGGTAAAAAAATTAGAAAAAGCATATAAAAAGTATCCAAATAATGAAGCAATAGTAATTAATTATGTTGCAAATGTTAAACAGCATAGGAAAAATATTTTAGAAAATTTTTTACTAAAAAATCCAAAGTCAACTAATATTATGATGGCTCTAGCGCAAAAATATTATAATGAAAAAAATTATACTAATTCTTTAAAATTTGCTAGAAGAGCATATAAAATAGATTATGACAATATTGAGATAATAACTTTAATTGCAAGAATTGAACAAAATCTTAGAAATTATGGAGAAGCTGAAAAATTTTTTAAAATAGCTTTTGATAAAGAAACTGAAAACAATTTAGCAGCTCAAAACTATATAAATATTTTACTTTTTCAGAAAAAAATTCAGATTGCATTATCAATTTTATTAAAACTTGAAGCAAGCTCTGATGAACATGTTCCTTTTCCACCAGAATTTTCTTTCCAAATAGCGAAAATACTGATTGTAAATAAAGATTTTACAGGTGCAAGAAAAAGGTTGCAAGAGTTGCTAGGGTTGAACTACAATAATTCTACAATCCATTACTATTTGGCAATTTGTAGTGAAGGTTTAAGATTATTTTCTGAAGCTATAGCAAATCTTGATAAAATACCTATAGAAAATGAATTATATAGAGATGCATTGAAAGCTAAAATAATAATTTATATTAATGCAAAAGATACTGATTCAGCGAAAAAAAGTATAGAAAAATTTGGGATTTCTGAGTCCAACCTAGTTCAGGATACTATCTTTAAAGTGAATATGTATGCTTACTTTTCTAAGTATAAAGAGGCTATAGATTTATTAAATAATGCTATTAAAAAAGTTCCTACTGCTAAAGAATTGTATTTAAAAAAGGCCGAATATCTGAAGTTTTCTGAATCAGACAGTGCTTCGATAGCTTTCGCAGAGCAACTTTCAACAAAATGGCCTAATTATGCTGAAGTACTTAATTTCTTAGGATACTCTTTGGCAGAAAAAAATGTCAAGATTGAATATGCAAGAAAAATTTTGCATAAAGCCGTTTCGCTTGAGCCACAAAATGGATTTTATTTAGATTCACTAGGTTGGTTATATTTTCAAAAGAATGACTTGAAAAATTCTTTAAAATATATAGAAGAAGCTTTGAAATATGAACCTGATGAACCAGTTATCAACTATCATCATGCTCTGGTTTTTTTAAAGTCGCAGCAATATGAGCAGGCATTAAAAAAACTTGAAATGACGAATAAAATTTTAAGTGATATGCTTCCCTATCAAGTTGAATCCGATCCGGAATTAACAAAAATAGCAGGCAAATTAGGTGAAAAGTTGCAGGAAGTCAAACGCATCTTAGAAACACAAAAACGTAATATTTCAAGGAATTTATGAATAATACTACTTTAATTTTACCCCATTTATACGATGCATTACATCACGAAATTAAAATAGATAGAATTGATTGGACAATAGTGACCCGTTTTGCTGAAAATTGGAAACTTTCTGTGGCAGATGCACTTCTCGACTTAAGTTACATTGATGAATCGACATTGGCTAGATGTCTCGCTCGTTCGCATAATTTACCTTATTTACCTGGTACCCAACTTAAATTTGATTTTTCTGAAGTGAGTTTGGAAAACTTTGATGATTTAATGAGTGTTGGTGCTGCTCCTTTAGATGAGCATCGTTTGGCTATTTGCAATCCTTATGATGATCATAGAGGTTACTTAGACAAAAAGTTTTGTGAAAGGGAAATGATCGTAACAGAACGTTCTTCTATAATTGAGGCTTTAAGGAAACATGGCTTTAATGAATGGATAGATGAAGAAGTGCAAGCCAGAAAGTAAAAATATTTTAAATTCATTATGCTTTTAAATGAGATGGTGCTATTCTATATTTTATAGAGTAATCCAGGAGTTTAGTTTGAATAAAGATTTAAATCTTAATAATATTTTATTTTCTTTACCTTCAGTTTTTTGTGTTTTAGATTTAAATTTTAAAATAGTTTTGTCTAGTAATTTGTTTAATTCACTTTTTCAAATGCAGCAAAATGATCAGCTTGTATTTTCGCAGTTCTTACATTTTCATTCTTCATCGCACGATAAATTAAAAACTAATATTCTTGAAGAAAAAATTAATTTTGTGTTAAAAAATAAAATTCCTAGCTCATTCTCAATTAAATTGAAATTAGAAAATGAGGGAATGATTCATAGTAAATTAGCAAAAGTTGATTTTAAAATAGCAATTATTCCTATTTTTTTTGAAGAAAAAATTTCAAATATATTAATTCATTTTGAAAATAGAGCGAGCAAAAATCATAATTTTAATCTGTTTGAAAATATTTACTCTTTGGGAGCTCGATATCAAAGTGTGTTATCAGAAAAAATATTACGTTCTCAAAAGATAGAAAATATTGGAAAAATGTTACTTGGTATTGTTCATGATTTAAATAATATGTTTACAATAATAAATATTAATTGCGATATTATTTTAAACTCGTCTCAAATAATTTCTCCTGTTATTAAAAAACAAACAGAGCAAATTAAAAAAACTTCAAAACATTCTGCTGTATTAATGCAACAGATTTTAAATTATACAAAGAGATCTGCTAATAAAATTCAACCAATAAATATTAACTACTTAATTGATGATTTAGAAAAAATGTTGCTAAGAATATTACCTGAGAATATAACTCTTATTAAAGATTTAGATCCTTATTTATCTAGCGCATTAGTCGAGCCAATTCATGTTGAACAAATTATTCTAAATATGATTATTAATGCAAAAGATGCAATTAAAGGAATGGGTGAAATAAAAATAAGCACATCTAATAAAGAAATAAGTCAGCAAATAAGTCATCAAAATTTTCTTTTAAAAACTGGAAAATATGTAGTTCTTACTATCAAAGATAATGGTAAAGGAATAGAAAAAGAGATTTTTTCTAAAATTTTTGAACCATTTTTTACTACTAAAGAAGATAAAGGAACAGGTATTGGGCTTGCTACTGTGTTCAATATTATGCAACAATGTCATGGCGCTATATTTGTTGAAAGTGAAGTTGAGAAAGGAACTACATTTACTATGTATTTTCCAGCTTCGAATTTAGAAGCAATTAATTTTCCGACTGTAAAACAGATTGAAGCAAGTAAATTAAAAGGAAATGAAAATATCTTAGTTGTAGAAGATAACGGTGATTTAAGAAAAGCAATTGTTCAGAGTTTAGAATTTTATGGGTATAAAGTTCACTCAGTTTCAAATGGTCTTGATGCCTTCCATCTACTTCAACAAAATAAAAGACATTATGATCTGGTTATTTTAGATATTGTATTACCACTACTAAATGGAATTAAATTAAATGAAATACTTTCTAATGATGGATTTCGTGGTAAAATATTATTTTTAACAGGATACAATGATCTGCACGGATTTGAGTTAGGTGAATCGCAAAATAGTATAGACTTCTTAGACAAGCCTTTTATTCTAAATGATTTATTAATAAAAATGAGAAATATATTAGGAAATCAATGAGTTACTATCTTTAATTTTCACCAATTATTGCAAAATATTCACCCAGAAAAGGGATTTGAACTTTGATTACTCCTTGAA
The DNA here is from genome assembly GCF_029873255.1 of Pigmentibacter sp. JX0631. Lineage (NCBI taxonomy): Bacteria > Pseudomonadati > Bdellovibrionota > Oligoflexia > Silvanigrellales > Silvanigrellaceae > Pigmentibacter > Pigmentibacter sp. JX0631. The sequence continues at coordinate 2,546,690 of NZ_CP123622.1, forward strand.
TTACTTTGTTCGCATTTATTTTTTTTACTGGAATTTTTACAGTATATGATGAAGAATAATTGCTGCCTAAATCAGGTGAATCAAGCCAACCATTAATAACAGGAGCATAACCGTTTAAGGGCTTAAAATGATGAATTGATGAACCTAATACTTCAGCATTTTTTAGCTCAATAACTTGTGCTATAATCTTTTTTTCCCCTTGTGCCTTAACTCTTGCAGCGGAAATATTTGTAGATAAGAATCCTGTATTTTCTATGCGAAGTGATATTGATGAAAAAGATTGATCTTTGCCATCGATTATTTTAGCTGTAACCTTAGGTTGTGGAGCGATATCAACAATTAAAGGTAACAGTCCCATTTGATTTTCAACGACTTCTGAAATCAAAGATTCTGGTGGATTGAAAATACCAAATGTGAGTGGAAACTCAGATATTTCAACTTCGCCAAGTTGAGGATGCTGGTAACTTTTCCAAGGAGTTCCAAATATTGTATTATTATTGGAATCTCTGTCGAGTTCATAAATTTTTCGCCATTCTTTTTTTGTCCAAAAATCATATCTTCTTACAAAGGGTCTATCATCTCTGCCTATGCGTTTGGGTAAATCCCATAATTCACAAACGTAACTAATTGCCCCAATAGCTTGGTAGGAAAATCCAGTAAGGCAACCTTGGAGAGGTTTGCCAGGAATGTAAGTAAACTCATTGTGACAACTTACAGCTGGATAGTTAGTTAATTCTTGAATTTTTCTATCTAACGTATAATAAATACTTCTATCAGTGATATCCATGGCAAAATCATCTTTAGATTCAAGAGGGCGGATAAAAACTCCACCAAAAGTATGATAATTTAGCCAAAAATATAATTCAGGGATGCTCAAAGCAAAATCTGCAATGGCTTTACTTTCAGGTTCAGAGAAAGGCATTTTACCGCCTTTGTTATCTAAATAATTTGGAACCCAATCAACAGGAAAATTACGATTTAAATCTACTTCATTATCACCTACGCAATTAGCAGGTGGAATTGATGTGCCATCAAAATTTTCTATTATTCCTTCAGGATAAATATCATAAAAAGGTTCTTTGTCACCTAATTCACGTTTGCGAATCAACTGAGGATACATTTCATCTTGAACCCATGTGCCAGAGGGACTTTTTTTTCGTATGTATCCTATTCTATTTTTTTGTTGCAACAATTCATATGTGTTAAGTTTAATATCTTTCTCTAACAAACACATTCTTTGCCAATAACAACCAAGTTCAGATTGATTTCGCATGTCTCGTGCATTGCTACGATTTTTCTTTCCAGTTGTAAAATATTGTTCAGCACCATCAGGGCAAATTCGAGGAATAAAAACATAATTCACTTGGAAAAATTTATCTTCTTGATTTGTTAATTTTTCCGCTAATTGTTGAATGTGAGCAAGAACTGTATTGGTGCCAATAAGTTCTGCTGAATGCATATTGGCATCCATCCAAACAGTTGGTTGTTTTATTTTTTTACCTTTTGGATAAACACGTAATGCTACAATGGATCTATTTTCTAATGTTTTAATTAAGTTTATTTTTTCTATTTCTACATTTTTAGGAAATTGTTTGCAAAGAAGATCTAAATCGGAAATCATTTCATTATAATTTAAATATTTATGTGGAAAAGATAATTTAGACATAAGATCTCCTTTAAGCTTCTATATTTTATTATTCTTGAATATCAAAATTGTGGTAGACGTTTTGCACGTCATCATGTTCTTCTAATTTGTCAATTAATTCAAGAGCTATTTTCGCATTTTCTCCAGATAAAGAAACAGAATTATCTGGAATTAGTTCGAGACCTGCTTTTTCAAAGGGAATATCTGCTTTTACTAAGGCTTCACGGACTTGCGCAAAAGAAGTTACTTCTGTGTACACCGTAGTAAAATTGTCTTCAGTAAGGACATCTTCTGCGCCAGAATCTAGAGCAATTTCCATTATTTTATCTTCTGCAACTTTCTGGGCATTGATAACAAACACTCCCCGTTTTTTAAACATCCACGCAACAACACCCATTTCGCCCATGTTTCCGCCGTTTTTTTGAAAGATACGGCGTAACTCGGGATGTGTCCGATTTCTATTATCAGTCAAAACTTCTACCATAATGGCTGAGCCAGCTGGACCGTAGCCTTCGTAAGTAATTTCTTCAAAGCTCATACCGGTCATTTCACCTGAGCCTTTTTTAATAGCGCGCTCTATATTATCTTTAGGCATGCTATTATCTTTTGCTTTATTGACTGCAGCGCGCAGAGCCGAATTAGAGTTGATATCGCTTCCGGCACGTGCAGAAACCATGATTTCACGGGCAAGTTTGGTAAAAAGTCTCGCTTTAGCAGCTGCACTTGAAGCCATTCTGCCAGCAATAGTATTGTGTCGACCCATAAAAATATCCTTATATATATAGAATTTAATCTTTGCACAAAACTTCTTCAAGAAATGTGCATTAAAATACATTAAGTGATTTACCATTAAGACTTAAGATTGAAAAGGGCTTAGTGATTTGCTAAATAAGAAATTAATTAAGCTAAAATTATTTTTTAAATAAAATGTTAATTAATGAAAGAATTTAAATTTTAACCTTCAATCAATAGGTAATAATCTAATTTAATATTAAAAAAAAGTATTTTTATTTAGCAGGTCTAAAAATTTGGGTGTTAACTAAATATCTGATAGTGTTACGTCTATAATTTTAGAGGTATTGGATTAACTAGTGTGAGGTGATTGAATGGAAATGAATGATGGAAAAGAAAATACAACAAAAAAAAGCAGCAACTCAAAAAAAGAAAAAGTTGCAGTAATTAGTACAGTACGTACTCCATTTGTAAAATCTTTTGGTGTTTTTGAGCAAGAAACTGCTTTATCATTAAGTTTAAGGGTTGCTAATGAAATTATTTCACGTACTGGTGTACAAGCCTCAGATATTGATGAATGTATATGGGGTGTTGTAATACCCCAAACAAAAAATGCAAATTTAGCAAGAGAAATAGTTTTATTTTCAGGATTACCAACTAGCATTTCTGGGTTTACTTTGAATAAAGCTTGTGATTCTTCATTACAAACAGCTGAAATTGCGGCTGATAGAATTTTATTAGGAAAAAACAAATTAGTTTTAGCTGGTGGGGTTGAAGTATTGTCAGATGTACCTATTCCTTTTTCAGATGATGCAAGAAGATTTTTGACAAAAATGTCAAGAGCGCGTTCATTAAAAGAAAGACTTTCTTTAATTAGTAACGTTAATCCAAAATGGTTTTTACCAAAAGCTCCAGCAATAGCTGAACCATTTACTGGCTTAACGATGGGCGAACACGCAGAAATAATGACTGTTAAAAATAATATAGCAAGAGTTAAACAAGATGAATTTGCTTTAAAAAGTCATTTAAATGCAGCTCAAGCCCAAGAATCTGGTTACTTTAAAGATGAAATTGTACCAGTTTGGAGTGGAAAAGATAAAAATATTTTTGTAGACAAAGATAATATGGTTAGAGCAGATACATCTCTCGAATCTATGGCAAAATTAAAACCAGCATTTGATAAAAAAAATGGAACTATTACAGCTGCTAACTCTAGTCCTTTAACCGATGGTGCGGCGGCTACTTTGCTAGCCAGTGAAAGTTATGTAAAAGAAAAAAAACTTCCAATTTTAGGATATATTGTAGATACTGTAACTGTAGCAGTTGATCCTCATGATCAATTACTAATTGGACCTGCATATGCTATCCCTAAAATTTTAAAAAGAAATAATTTAACTAAAGATGATATTGATATTTATGAAATTCATGAAGCTTTTGCAGGGCAAGTATTGAGTTGTCTAGAATGTATGAATAACGAAACATTTTGTCGTGAAAAATTAGATTCTCCTTTATTTGGAGAAATTCCTTCCGGAAAAATAAATATCCAAGGTGGTGCAATAGCTATTGGGCATCCTTTTGGTGCTACTGGTGCAAGATTAATAGGAAATGCTTTGCGTATTTTAAAAAGAAAAGGTGGAAAATATGCAATTGTTGCTGTTTGTGCAGCTGGCGGAATAGGAATGGCAATGTTACTTGAGTCTAAGTAACAAAAAAAAATAAATAAAAAGAAAAATAAATAAACAAGGGAGTTGTTTATATGGAATTAAAACTGCATTCAAAATCAAAAATATTTCATTTTTCTATTCGAGACGGTATTTGCATTATAGATATGAATGATGAAAGCAAAGCTGTAAATAGTTTTACAATAGCTATGTTAGAAGACATCGATGAAAATATGCCTAAAATTTTAGCTAATGATAAAATTGAAGGAATAGTAATTACATCCTCGAAAAAAAATTGTTTTGCAGCTGGTGCTGATATTTCTATTTTTAATACATTCACTAGTAAAGAGGCTGGCGAACGTGGAAGTAAAGAATTGCATAGAATTGTGAATTATTTTGCTTCTGCAAAAATACCTACCGTAGCAGCAATACATGGAACTTGTTTGGGTGGTGGATTAGAACTTTCACTCGCTTGTCACTTTAGAATTTGTTCTGCAGACAAATCAACCCAATTAGGTTTACCTGAAGTCCAACTTGGAATTCTTCCAGGAGGTGGTGGAACTCAAAGATTACCTAGACTTATTGGTATAGCTCCCGCACTCGATTTAATTTTAACGGGAAAAAAAATTGATGGAAAAAAAGCTTTAAAACTAGGATTGGTTGATGATGTTGTGCCTGTCAATCAGTTATTAGAGAAAGCTGTTTCTTTGTGTAAGCAAAATAAATTCAAAAAACGTTTGTTACCTTCGTCTTTAGGAATTGTTTCTTCTATGCAAGGAAATTTTGACTTACAAAAATTAGCTTTAGAAGGTAATCCTTTAGGTAGATTATTGATAAGTAAACAAAGTCGTGGAATGGTTTTAAAAAGCACAAAAGGAAGATACCCAGCTCCCCTAAAAGCATTAGAAAGCGTAATGCGTGGAGTAGAATTACCTTTAGAAAAAGGTTTAGAAATTGAAGCTAAACTTTTTGGTGAATTAGTTATTAGTGAAGAAAGCCGTTCTTTAGTTCATATTTTTAACATCATGACAGCTGCAAAGAAAAATCCATTTTCCAAATCCATTCAAGAAGCAGCCGCACAAAGATATATTCAGAATTTAGAAAATGGGAATTCTGCAGTTGGAGTGTTAGGTGCTGGGCTTATGGGAAGTGGAATAGCAACAGTTTTAGCTGAAAAAGAAGTAAGAAGTACTTTAATCGATAAAGATTCTTTTGGATTGCAACGTGGATTAAAAGCAGTAGCCAGTTACTTTGATGAGCGTTTCAAAAAGAAAAGATTAAAATGGTTTGAACGTGATTCAAGAATTTATCGAGTCAGTCCAGCCTTAGAATTTTCTCCTTTACGTTCATCAGGAATTGTTATCGAGGCTGTGTTTGAAGATTTAAAAATTAAACATGATGTATTAAAGAAATGCGAAGAAAATATTCCGCAAAGTGATTTTATATTTGCAACAAATACAAGTAGTTTACCAATTACAAAGATAGCAGAACATGCAAAAAATCCTGCAAATGTTGTTGGAATGCACTTCTTTTCACCTGTACCAAAAATGCCTTTAGTAGAAATTATTACGACTGATAAAACCAATCCAGAAGCGACATCGGCTGTGTTTGATTTAGCATCAATTATGGGGAAACAAATTATTGTTGTAAATGATGGCCCAGGATTTTACACAACTCGAATCCTTGCATTTCAAATTGCTGAAGCTTTGAATATCATGGTTGAGGGAGGAAAAACCGAAGATATTGATGAAGCAATGGAAAAGTTTGGAATGCCTGTTGGGCCAATTACTTTATTAGATGAAGTTGGTATTGATGTTGGTGAACATATTATCAAAGTCCTAATGGAACCTTTTTCTGATCGCTTAATTGTTCCAAAAGAAATAGAAAGTATTTCTAAAGAAGGAAGAAAAGGCAGAAAAAATAATCATGGGTTTTACAAATATGAAAATGGTAAAAAAGATGCACCTGATGAAAGTGTTTACAAAAGTTTTTCAACAGCAAGGAAAAATTTAGATCAAAAAGAAATTGCAGATCGTTGTTTATATGTTTTTATGAATGAAGCTGCGCGTTGTTTTGATGAGAAAATAATAAAATCTGAAGATGATGGTGATTTAGGAGCTATTTTTGGTTTAGGCTTTCCTCCTTTTTTAGGAGGTCCATTCCATTATGCAAAGGTTTTAGGGAAAGATACAGTGAAACAAAAATTAAAAGAACTAGCTGCAAAATATGGAAAAAGGTTTGAACCAGCAAAGTATTGGGAAAGATAAGTTAACTGCAAATATATGAAGAGAAATTAAGAAATTCAAGAAATAAATATTATTCATCTTGCAGAAATTCATATTTTTCTTTTAGCAGAAAAGTTGCTTCTTGTTCCTCTTCATCTGTTATTACATTTAAATCTAATTTTAATTTTCCATGATGAAATGTTCTTAAAAATGCAAAATTAGCGGAAACACCTTCAGTGGTGCGACATCGACTATCTCCTGAGTCATTTGTTATTCCAATTGAATTTAGAGCGGCTACTAATTTATCACTTAAGTTCCCCTCTGCTGCAATAAATGCTTTTTCCATTATTTCAGGGGCCTCGGTATTAGTCATGTAGTTTCCAGCAGTAGCAATACTAAAACGATCGTTAATATGGAAACGAATTCTTCCAGTTTTGAAATTTGTTACATTTTCGCCATGGTATATATCGCCAGTGACGTTAAAATATTTGTCTTTTTTTAATATAAGCATTTGCCTATCTTTATATCTATAGTCTTGATTAGGATGAGTGAGAAAATTTCGAATAATAGTAGCTGAATAAAAAGGTTCATCTTGGGCTAATATACCTTTTGCTGTTGCTAGCCAGATTGGTGTTAAATCATTGATATCAGATTGAATATTCATTATTCCAAAACCATTATTTTCAAAAACAACATAGTCTGCAAGATTTATTTTTAGTTTACTTGAATACATTTTAAATTCTTTGGAATAACAAGTTCCCAATGCTGAACCAGACTCATTTGTTTTAAGATCCAAAGCTATGATTGAAAAAGTAGCTAAGGAACTATTGTTAAAAAAAATAGTGTTTATAAAAAATAGGAAAAAGGTTTTAAAATAATTATTCATTTTTTGTTCTCTTATATATTTATTTTATTGAAAAATTTATATTTCAAAAATTATATTAAATAATAATTTAGAATAATATACACTTAAATATATTATTTGTTGCATGCAATTTCATAATTATATTCGAATTACTTGAATAATAACTGGTAAAAATAAGTTTGTCTATAAAAATTACAGATAAAATAAAAAAAATTCTAATGAACTAGATCGTAGTAGGAAAAAAGTAGATATTTATTAATTTTTAGATTGGAAAGTTAATTTTATTTATTGAATGAAGAATAATTGCTCTTCTATTTAAACAACTAAAATTTAAGAACAGCTATAAATTTTAGTTGTTTAAAATTGTAAATCAAATTAAAAAGGCATTTTATTTTATTCTAAAATTAGAAAGAAAAGATTTTAGTTATAAATTTTATTGATACCTGTATAAGGCAAATATTTTTGATAAATATCAACTTAAATAAATTACCAAATAATATTCTAAGATTTCCATAAATATTAAGAATAAAAAATAAAAATTTTTAAATTAAAATAAAAACTTAATTTCTTGACAACAAAATGAATTTTATTTTTTAATGAAGTTTGATATTCCTGAATTTTTGATGAGATAGGAAAATTTTGTAAAATGGGAAAAATATTTATAAGAATTTTTTATAAGGTTAAGATAAAAATATTTGAATATACTATTATTAAATATGTCCCAAATTTTTTTGGATTAATTTTTCTTTTATTATTACTATGGTTTTGGGGTACAAATAAAATTAATAGAAAAAAGATTGAAATTTTTGAACACGATTTGCTTAACCAAATTTCAAATACAACTAATTTAAATCAATATGTTTACAATAAATGGCACCGTTGTGAATTTTCCACATTTAGCAAACTAGAAAAATGTATGAAAATTAAAGTTCCATTGAACTGGGAAGATAAAAACTCAGAAAAAATTGGATTTTTTATTCGTAGATATGGAGAAGAGAATCCTAAAAAAATTATTTTAATATTGAGTGGGGGCCCTGGTGGAATAGGCAATTCTTATATTTCTTTGGCGAAAGAATTTTATGAATACGATAAAACAGCATTAGTTCTTATGCCAGACCATAGAGGTACAGGATACTCTGAAAATTTGCACTGCCCAATAGATAAACGAACTTTAAGTATTCAAGATATTGATAATAATAAATTCGCTTCGTGTTTTGATTACTTAAAGAGCAAATGGCAAGATAAATTAAAACATTTTAACTCCTCTCAAGCAGGACAAGATATTCATGAATTGATTAAATTGTATCCAAATATTCCTATTTATATTTATGCTTCAAGTTATGGAACAATTTGGGCACAGCGTGTGCTGAATAAAAAAACCTTGAATATCAAAAAGGTTTACTTAGAATCTCCTTTTATAGCAGGGAAAAATAATTTCTTGGAAAGAAATTTAGAAACTGCAGTATTTAGTTTTTATGATAATTGTAAGCAAGCGAAATATTGTAGTGATAAAATTCAATTAAATAATATCGAGAATTTAAAAGAGCTTTTTAGAGATATTGCTCATAAAAAAAGATGCAGCCATGAGTTTAATGAGAATACAAGAGAATTAATTGCTAAAAAATCTTTATGGCTTCTGCAGTATAACTATACTGCACCATTATTTCCGCTTCTTATATCTGGAATTAAGCACTGTGATGAACATATAATAAACAATATTTTTAAATATAAAAGCGAAATAAATGTTACTGAAATTGGAAATTTTAAATATTCAGTGTATTTACATTACAATGTTTTTTGTAATGAGATAATAGGATCATACAAGAATAATAATATAACTATAAATGAATTTGGTTTTATTGAAAATTACATTAATAAATGTCAGTACGTTCCTTTTTACAGTAATGAAAATTCAGAACAAAATTACAAGAACTTGAATGTGAAAACTTTGATTGTAACTGGTGAAGCAGATGTTTCTGCAACTAAAGAGTTTGCTTTAGAATTAAAAGAAAAATTTATGACTGAAAAAGTTAGATTTGTAGGAGTTAAAAATTTAGCACATATTCCTTTAGCTTTTAGAATAAATTATGAAGATTTTTTTGAACAGAAATATTTAGGTGCTGAAAAGTGTAGATTAAACATATTATTTGAATTTTTTAATGAAAAAAATGAATGGCCGAATCTACAATGTTTGACAGAAATATATCCACCAATTTATTCTTCAGATAATGCTTTAAAATATTATGAAAGCATTTTTAATAACAGTTAACTTCTATATAATGAAAGTTTATTTTAATAATAGTTAGCTTTGTAAAATTAAATTATAGAAAGCTAATTATTTCTTTAATTTAAATATTATAAAGCTCTTTACTTTTTTTTGAATAGTTCTGGCGGTTCTGCGTTAATAGGATCATCGGGCCATGAATGCTTGGGATATCTTCTTGAAAGTTCTTTTTTTACTGAATGATAACTTTTTTGCCAAAAGCTAGACAGATCTTGTGTAACTTGTACAGATTGCATGTTTGGGGCAAGCAAGTGAACCACTAAAGGGATTGATTGATTGCAAATTTTTGGTGTTTCTTTAGTACCAAAAAAATCTTGCAAACGAGAGGCAATCCATGGGGGTTTATCATTTTCATAATGTATTTTTACTTTCCGACCTTTTCCAATTTTAATATAATTTGGAAATAACTTTTCTAGAATTTTAATTTCTTCTAAGTCAAAAATTTCTTTTAAATAATCTTCTAATGATTTTTCTAGAATTTCAGAAAAACTTTTTTTATTTTGCGCTATAAAGCTTTGAATGTAAGAAAGTTCTAATTTTTTTATATCAATATTTTTTATCGAAATATTATTTTGAGTTGCAAGATTAAGTTTATTTTTAAAATTAGAATACTCAAAATCATCTGGAAATGGTTTTGGCCATTGAGCTGAAAGCTCTTTGTATAGAATTTCACTAAATTTTTCTGAATTTTCAGTTATGTATTTCTCTTCAAGCAAAAGTTTTCCGTATAATGTTTTTTTGTTTCCTTTTACTCGTTGAGCTTCTTTATCCCATGTGTATTCTTCAATATCTTTCGTAAATTCATCTGGAGCATAAACAAGTAATTCTGCTTCAATGCCATGGGCAATTCTTATTTGTGTTGAATTTGCTTGTGATAAAGCCGTTGCAGATTCTTCTGCATCAATGGCAATAAGAAATTCAGAATCTTGAACTACGCTATTTTTAGCAAGAACCGCACCGCCTCCAAGGCATAAGTTTAATTCTTTTAAACTACTAGTATTGTTTTTTTGCTGTTTTCTTACTTGGCATATTCTATCGGGATAAGCAGAAATTAGTATTAAACTAATTTTTTCATCTGTAATTTCTGCAAAACATTTTTCATACTGAATATGTAAAATATGACAAAGTTGATGAACTAAATTATTTATTTTTTGGATAGCAATTTTGTCAATATTATTTTTTAATTCGTTTTCTAAAAATTCGTGTTGAAGGCTTTTTTTCAATAAATTTAATTGAAAAGTAATGTCAGAATTATGAATTTCTTGTGAGTTAAAGTTTTTCTTGAATAGAAACCCTTCATTTATCATTGATACTATTAAAATACTTTGAGGTAAGCAATGATTCGTTTTTGCTGTGGATAATATTTTACCTAATCTTGGATGAAGTGGGAAAAAACAAATTTCTTTACCTAATAAAGTAATATTAAAATTTTTATCAATAGCTTCTATTTGCCTTAGCAATTGTAAATTTGCTTGATAAATATTATTAGCTGGTTTTTCAAACCAAGGTAAGTCAACTAAGCTTTCATTTAATTTTAACTTTTCTTGAATCACTTTCAATTCAAGGATCATTTGTGTAAGATCTGCTCTTTGAATTTCAGGTTTTTGATATGCTTGTCTAGTTTGATAATCATTTAATGTAAATAATCGTTTCGCTATGCCGGGAGCCGTTCTTCCTGCTCTACCTGTTCTTTGAATGATTGAAGACTGACTGATAGGTAACAGATCTAACGTTGGCATTCCGCTCCAACTGGCATGTCCTGCTACTTTAGCAAGTCCACAATCAATGACATTTGTTACACCTTGAAGGGTAATAGAAGTTTCTGCCACATTAGTAGCAAGAATTATTTTTAATTTGTCAGATTTTGCAAATAATTTTTGGATTTCATTTTTAGGAGAATCGGCCTTTAAACGAATAATTTCTAAATTTCTTTTTAATGCAAGTTCATCAAGCACTTCTGCACAGCGTTGAATTTCACTACTTCCAGGTAGAAAAACAAGAAAGTCTCCTGGATATTTATTTTTATTTAGCAGGTCTATAACTGCATTATAAACTAAAATATGTAGTGGTTTTTTTAGCTCATAATCTAAAGAATGCTCAATTTCTACGAAGTAATTTTTACCTTCAGAAACAAATAATTTTGCTTCATTGAGATAGTTATTTAATTTTTCAGTGTCTAAAGTAGCAGACATGACAATTAGTTTTAAATCTGGTCGAAAGTTTTTTTGAATAAAATTAACTAACATTAAAGCAATATCAGTATGCAGATGTCTCTCATGAAATTCATCAATAATAACACAGGAAATATTTGTTAAATATGGATCCGAAAGAATTTGACGGGTAAATATTCCTTCTGTGATATATTTTATTTTTGTTTCTTCACCAGAAATATTTTCAAAACGAATTTGATATCCAACGGTTTTACCTATTTTTTCATTTAATTCAGCAGCAACTCTTTCGGCGGATAATTTAGCGGCCATTCTTCTAGGTTCTAAAACTAATATTTTACCCGGAAGAACATCTAATAGAGCAGGAGGAACTCGAGTCGTTTTACCTGCTCCAGGTGTTGCCTGAATGATAATTTGATTATTGGTAGTAATCGCTTTGAGGATATCAGGAAGACAGGCATCGATAGGTAATTTTAAATTTTGCAAGATCATTCTTTAAAGCCTTAGGATTTTTCTTTTAGTCGAAAAAATAATGTTTCAGCATTTTGTTTAGTTAAATTTGCTAAATCTTGGGAAGATATATTTCTTAGATTTGCGATAAAATCACAGGTATATTTTAAATTCCCAGGTTCATTAATTTTTCCCCGCATGGGTACTGGTGCTAAATAGGGGCTATCAGTTTCAATTAAAATTTTGTTTTCTGGAACAATTTTAGCTACTTCTTGCAGACTTGTTGAATTTTTAAAAGTAACAATACCCGAAAATGATAAGTAAAATCCACAATCTAAAAATTCTTTTGCTTCAGTTAAAGTACCTGTAAAGCAATGAATGACACCTGTAAGTCCTTTACTCAAAAATTGCTTTATTCGATCTAATACCAATGAATGAGTTTCACGTACATGCACGACAACTGGTAATTTTAATTCCGTTGCCATTGCTAAAAAATATTCAAAACATTCTATTTGTTTTTCCATTGGTGATAGTGTGTAGTAAGCATCAAGTCCAATTTCGCCAATGCCTACCACCCGTTTGTTACTTTTAGCATGGGAGCGAACTATTTCTGCGTCAGGAATAGTAAATTTTGCTGCATCATGGGGTTGAATTCCAAGAGTTAAGTAAATCATTTCAGAAAAATGCAGTTGTTCTAATCCTAATTGAATAGTTTCAGGATCATAAGCAATATTTATTATTTTTTCTAAGCCATTGTCTTTAGCTTGCTGCAAAATTTGATTTAAATTATCTTTTAATTTATTGGAAACTAAGTGACAATGAGTATCTATTAACATTTAATAGTGTTCCTTTATTCAAAGGCTGATAAACCAGTAAGCTTTTCTCCTACAATCAGCAAATGAATGTCATTTGTGCCTTCATAAGTAGAAACAGACTCTAAATTACACATATGGCGCATGGAACGATATTCTCCACTAATACCATTTGCACCTAAAATATCCCTTGCTGTTCTTGCACATTCAAGAGCTATTTGCACATTATTTTGTTTTCCCATGCTAATTTGTGCCGGATGAAGAGTTTTTGTATGCTTTAAATGAGCTAGTTGCATGGCAAGCAAGTTTCCTTTGGCAATTTCTGTTGCCATAATAGCTAATTTCCGTTGAATTAATTGATACCCAGCTAAAGGTTTTTTAAACATAATTCTATCTTTTGTATATTGAATGACTTCTTGCAAACAATCTTCAGCGGCTCCTAGTACTCCAAATACAATGCCAAAGCGGGCTTGATTTAAACACATCAAAGCATTTTTTAAGCCAACAGTTTTTTCTAAGATATTTCTTTGTGGAATGCGACATTGATCAAAAAATAAAGAACCTGTAATTGAAGCTCTTAAACTTAATTTATGTTTTATTTCAGGGGTAGAAAATCCTTTTGTTTCTTTTTCTACTAGAAAACCACGAATTCCATCATCTGTTTGAGCCCAAACAACAGCGATGTCAGCAATCGGGGCGTTTGTTATCCAGGTTTTTGAACCATTGATTATCCAATCCTCGCCATCTTTTTTAGCATAAGTTTTCATTCCAGCTGGGTTTGATCCAAAATCTGGTTCAGTTAGTCCAAAACAACCTATGCGTTCTCCTTTGGCCATCCTGGGCAGAAATGTATTTTTTTGTTCTTCACTTCCAAAAGCATGAATGGCATACATAGCTAAACTACTTTGAACACTCGCAAAGCTTCGTAAGCCACTATCTCCTCTTTCTAATTCCTTCATTATCAAGCCATAAGAAACTTCATCTAATCCTGCACATCCGTAGCCTGATAAATTACATCCTAGAAGGCCTAATTTTCCTAGTTCTGCTATCAATTCTTTAGGAAAGTGGCCCTGTTCAAAATTATTAGTTACATTTGGAAGAAATTTGTCCTGAACAAATTTTCTTACTGTTTCCTTAATTAATTTTTGTGATTCATCAATATTAGCAAAAGCATTGAGAAAATCACTAGCATTTAACTCCATACTATTTCCTTTATTTATTTCTCAGGTTTTCATATGCTTCGTTCACTTCATCTTCATTAAAAAGTTTTATTGTTGTTTTACCTAAATTTTTTGCAAGAGAGAGTAGATAAGTAACACCACTTTCAACGCCTTCTGGAAAGATAGCATCTTGTTCAATGCAATGTGCTAATATTGCCCAAAGGGAATTGATTTCATTTCTAGGATAAGTTTTTTGATTTCTAATTTCATCTCTTAGACGAGAGCCATGATGTTTTAAAAACTGATCAACATATTTCGATGTTTTTACCATAACGGAACGAGAGATACGAAGTATCCTGTAACTTAAGGCAGTAAATAGAAGTTGAAGACTTTCATTTAAATCGGTTTCAGTTAAATTGGAAGAGTCGATATCAAATCTATGAATGGAACATGTTTCTATGAGATCAAAAATTTGGCCTATTACTCTAACCCAATTTAGCATCAACGATTGAGCTATAAACTTAGCCCCCACAGAACGGACATGGGGTTTGCCAACAACGGTCTTAACATACGTTGAAGAGCAGTGCAGTAAATGATTGGGGCATAAAATAGCCCAGGTTTGTAGTTTGGGATTAATGGCTTGGTTGGAGAAATACAAATTAAATTCAGCTTCAAAGTCAGAAGTTGATCTTAAACCTCTTACTAAATGTGTAATATTGTTTTCTTTTGCATAGTCAGCAATAAGACCTTCTTGCGAAGTTACAATTACTTTTTCCCCAACACGAAAAGGCGGATCTAAAGCCCACCAATCTAGAAAGGGGTCTATGGAATGAGCTATAACTCGGGCACGAACCTCTGGTTTCAGCAAACTTTGTTTTGCGGGGTTGACAGCTGAGACAACATGAACAGTTTCAAAAACTTCTAATGCTGTTTCTAAAACAAATTGATGTCCTTGTGTCCAAGGATCAAAAGAACCTGCATATACTGATGACTGCATAACTATTCCTTAATTTAATTAAAACGATCATTTGCTTACTTTCATATGCCAAAGATGTGGCGAGTTAATCAGCTACAGAAATTTAGCTTAGGGCTATAATGAGGGCAAGGAGCCTACATAAAATAATAAAATAAAGTTATGAGGAAAATATGAAAAATATTCTCTTTTTAGAAAATAGTCTCGCATTACAAAAAGCATTAAAATTAATTTTAGCAAACGAAAAAATTTACAATATTAATGTAGTTAGTAATCCAAAAAATTTTGATTTAATAGTAAGTAAAGAAAAATTTGATTTATTAATTGTCAATTCAAAGTTTTACAATTTATTAGAGAAAAAAAAGATAGAAAATCAGACAGTATTACTAATTTATGAAAATAAACAAGAAATTGAACATATCACAAAAAAAAATAAATATTTTTTCCTGCAAAAACCATTTGCGAGTAGTGAATGGAAGAAAGTAATAGATGATATTTTAGATATCCATGAAATTAAAGAAACAGAAGCTATTCATATAGATATAAAATCTACAGAAATTGAAAATTATATGAAAGAAATTATTGACAAATGGGTGAAAGAACAAGCACCTAAATACGCAAAAGACGTTATTAGAGAAGAACTTTTGAAATTAATTAGTTAAGAAACTTTATAGTATGAAGTTAAGTTTCCTAATTTCTTTTCTTTTTCTTTTAGAGAAAGTGGTATTTTCTCTATACTAAATGCAACCCAAAGTTTTAAATGAATAGTTGACTCTGTTTTCGTATATTCAACACCTATTATTTTTTCAAATTTTTTATCTAAATTATTTATGTTAACACTATTTGGTAAAATAACTTCTATTGATATAATATCATCCCAAACTATAGTTAAACTTGGATAAACTTTGGATTCTGAAGATATATACAATGCTTCATCAAGGAAATTAAAGATAGCTGTTGTTGTATGGGTTTCATTTTGCAACCAGGTATAGAGATGTACGGAATCTTTGGGAACTCTGACTACTTTTATAGGATGTATTTTTTCAAATTTTAAACGATACTTTAAAAATATTTTTCTTAAAATTGGCGCCATAATTTTTTCAGTTGTAGATTGAGATTTAGAAAATTCAAACCAAGAAAAACCAGCAAAAGAAGAAAATTTTTTATCTTTTTTAATCATTCTAATAGAAAACATATTTATTTCCCAGATAACATGGGGCTCATCAAAAGTCAGAGAATAAAAGCTTGCAAATTGACCAAACCATTCAAGTTTGGAAAAATCGTAGTCATTGTTATCTTTATTCAGTTTTCCTAAATATTTAAAATGAAACCGTGATTCTTTAAAATGTACAATTAAAATATAGACCAAGCCAATGAGAGCGGCTATAAACAGTAACACATCTCTAATTAATACGTCTTGATCCAATGACTGCATTTTAAAAAAGCCCCCGTATTCTTTGTGTTCGGATAAAATAGGGGGTTTTTGAACAAATTTTTCTAGTTTTTTATTAAAAAAGATTGATAAAACGATGAACTTCTTTCGATAAAATATCAATTTTATTTAAAGTTTTTTGATATGCTACCTTAGTATCAGTTTCTTTAGTACAAACGGATAGATAAAATTTGAGTTTTGGCTCAGTCCCACTAGGACGCATAGATATTTTACTTCCATCAGCAAGTAAAAATTGCAAAACATTAGATTTAGCAATTTGGTATTTGTTTTGTACTTCTGGAGTTAAGTAATCAATAATATTAACTACTTTTTCGCCACACCATTCCTGAATAGGCTTTTCTCGCATTGTTTGCATCATTTGGGCAATTTTACGAGAACCTTCTTCTCCGTATAAATCAACATTGATTAGATGTTCTTGCCAAGCACCATATTTTGCAAAAATTTCAAATAGATACTCACATGGAGATTTGTTTTGTGCAGTAAGGAAGGCAAGCATTTCAGCGGCTTGGCACATTGCACCAATGGCATCTTTATCCCTTACATTGTTGTTGGGCATATACCCAAAACTTTCTTCTGTACCAAACAGATATTCAAACCCATTTTTTTCTTTTTCCCATTTTTGTACTAAGCCAGCTATCCACTTAAACCCTGTAAGAGTATTGAAACATTCAACTCCATAAGTAGAACAAATATTTGCAACTAAATCTGAAGTAACAATAGTTTTTACTATTTTATGTTGAGGTTTTAAAGTTCCACTATTTTTTCTAGTCTTTAATATAAAATCTATAAGTAAACTAGCTGTTTGGTTTCCATTTAAAATTATAAAGTCATCTTTAGCTTGAGATTTCAGTAAACCTTTTGCCATAATTGGATCATAAACAGCTATACCAAGTCTATCTGAATCGGGATCTGTTGCAAATACATATTGTGATTTTCTTGCAGTTGCATAAGAAATTGCAAGGGATAATGCATCAGCTTCTTCAGGATTAGGTTTTTTTACAGTTGGAAAATTACCATTTGGCTCTGCTTGCTCAGGAACAACAAAGACATTTTTAAAACCAAAATTATTTAACGCACGTAATGTTGGAATTTTACCAGTACCATGTAAAGGAGTATAAACAATTTCAAAATCTTTGTTAGAATTATTTTTTAATATACTTAAATTATTTAAATCATCAAAATAATTATTTAATATTTCATCACTAATATAATGGATTAAACCTTGATCAACACCTTGATTAAAAGAAATGCATTTCGCTTCAGAATAATTTTTTAATGCAAAAACGTGGGAAAGAATTTCTTCATCTTGAGGTGGAATAATTTGTGAACCATAATCCCAATAAACTTTAATTCCATTATATTGCGGAGGATTGTGGCTCGCTGTAATACAAAAACCACTGATACAATTCAATTTTCTTATTGCAAAAGATAAACAAGGAGTTGTTTGTAGAGTTGGAAATAAAAAAGCTTTAATGCCATTAGCAGCTAAAACACTAGCCGCTTCTTTTGCAAACTCATTGGAAAAATGTCTTGAATCATGGGCAATAGCAACTCCTCTTGAACATCCTTCAGAACCAAATTTTTTAATATAATTTGCAACACCTTGTACGGCTCGACGAATGACATATTTATTTAAACGATTTGCCCCCATCCCTATGACACCACGCATACCTCCGGTGCCAAATTCAAGATCACGATAAAATCTGTCACGTAATTCTTCCGTCTTTTTATTCTTAATTAATGTAAGAATTTCTTGTTTATCTTCTTCAGTTATTGAGGAGTCTTTTAGCCAAGTAGAAATTTTATCAAAACAATCATTTAGCATTGAAAAATTTGATGATGATAATTCATTTAATGTTTCTTGCAACATATTTTGTTTCCTTAAGGTTTTGCTAATTCACGTTGTACTTGTTTTAAATTATTTTGCACTGCTGCCATATCAGAATATTCAGGATAATTTTTTATAATTCCTTTCAGAATTTGCTCGCTTTGTTGCAGTGTTTCTTTTCGAGCAGTCCCTGTTTGTTGAGTTGAGCGAACAAATAAAGCGCGAACTTTATAACGTAAATTCATAACAAGTGTATTTATTGCATCAGAGCGAATTCTTTTTAAATTATCATTTCTTTGATTTGGAGGAATTGAATCAATTAAAGCAATTGCTTGTTCAGGAGAGTCATTATTTAGCATTTGTGAAGCAGAAGCTGCTATTTGATCTTGATTAAAATTACCACTTGTTTCGTTACTATTACTATTGTTTTGCGATAATCCTGGTTCGCTAGGATTAATTTGTAAAATTTGTGCATTTAAAGATGAAATATCTTGTTGTTGAGCTAAAATAAGATCCCTTGCAAGCCGCTTTTCTGCTAATGCATTTTGTTTATCACCTAATGCAAAATAAAAATCAGATAACATATTGTGTAACCAAGGTTCATGAATAACAGGATAATGGAGAGCCAAACCTTGAAGAACGGTAACAGCCTTTTGAACTCTCAAAGGGTTGTCCATTCCTGCTCGGGCATCACAAGAATAAATTGCAGCTTGAGCAAGTGGAGGTAATGAATTTAAATTAATATTCTTAATTAAATTTTCTAATTTTTTTACTTTATTTAAAACTTCTACACAGTTTTGAGATAAAAACTGTTCTTCAATGTCACTAATAACTTCTAGATATTCCTTAAACTCAACGCTTTTTACAGAGTTATTTTTTCCAGTTTGATTTGGAATAACACTTGGGCTTGGATTTACTATAGGAGGATTAACGATGCTAACATTTTCTTTTTTCCCATTCATACTCGTACAACTTGCTAATAAAAAAACGAAATTTATGCCAACAACGCATTTTATGGTATGATATTTTTTCAAGTAATAGTCCTTTAAATTTTATTTAAAAAGAAAGTTGAGCTAAAATAACTCAAGTTTTATGGGGCATGTTACCAGTGATAGGAGATACCTAGCAAGTGTCTTCTTTCAACAAATTTATTTGTTGTACCTGTTGTTGTTGGTAGAGTATCGGTAACTAAATACGAGGAATACTCAATAGAGAAGAAGGCGATGTCCATAGAAGCCCCCCATGTAGGTCCTCCTTCCATAAAGCCTCCGCGCAATGCAAAACCCTGTTGTAGCAGCACACTTCCAAAAAAGAGTTCAGCTCCTGCATGTAAAATTTGATTTAAATTCAAACCATCAACACCATAATTATTTTCTGAAATTTGCAAAGGAATCGGATACGCATCAACTGAAAGTCTTAAATTTACTTTTGATTTTCCTATTTTACCTCTTGGAGTTAGAGATAATCCGGCTCTGAGTTCTGTGGGATCAATTTTTGAAGTATTTGGTGCTGAGGTGCTAGCTCCATCTCGAAGAGTCCCGCACATCGTTTCTGTTTGTTGAGTCATTGGATTTGTATAATTGTTTATACATCCAGTAGGAATATTTCTGATTGCGAAAGCAAAAGTAGGAAACCAATAGTCAGCAGCCGTTACGGAGAAACCAGCATCGGTTGCGAAAGCTGTAGTTTGATACCCCAAATTATTGCTTACATTTACGAGATCGTTGGTTGAATTATATTTTGTTGTATCTAAATTTTGAGTTTGATAATCAACCCTATAATTTGGGCGCAGTGAAATTCCATATCTAAAAAATCCTCTTGCCGATGCTCCTGCTATACCAATTGCTCCTGTGGCTGTTGTGGTAGAAACAAAGTATGCTTTCGTCGGTGAACTAGGATCGATAAATGCCATTTTATTTTCGCTTCTCAATGGTACTCCAAGCAATATTGTAAGAGAATTTTTTGCACCCACAATCATTTCATTAAAACTTTGGAGCAAAAGGTAGGATTGATTCCCGGAATTTGCTTTTGCTGAACGATATAAATCGAAACCCCAATTTGTCGGATCATTGCTTAAATTTGATAACATTTGTGGATTTCCACCAACTTGCAGATCGGGAAGTTTTAATTCATGGAGAAATCTTTTTGCTAAGGGATTTCTTGTTTCACTAATTCCAGATGGATTAGCAAAAATTGCTGTTTCATCATTTGAATTAGCAGTAAATGAAGATCCCATTCCTGCTGATCGTGAACCATTCCAATCGGTTGGAATGGACTCAGCATATATTTGTGAAATAAATATTCCTAGAAAGTATAAGAAAGAGAGTAATTTTATTATATAGCTGCTGCTAAACATAAAAAAAACCAACCTTTTAAAAAGTAATAATATTACTTCTCGGTAGTTTATTTTAGTAATAATGGGTATTAGTTGCCTATGATAGATTAAAGTGGAGTGATAGAAAATCCAATCTTTGTTTTTTTTGATAGCTCTTGTTCATCGATATTTTTAGTTTCAAAAATATCGCTTGCTTGAAAATTATCGTGAAAATTCTTTATTCCTTTTTTCAAATATTTTTCTTCAATAGTAAAAATAGATTCAATTTCTTCCTTTGTAATATTATCAAAGTAAAATGCTATATTATCAAATGGGATAAGTCTTTTACCAAAGTAAAAGTTTGGGAGTAAAATTCCATCTTTTTTGTATTGAAAAAAACCTCCTAAGTAATTCTCTAATATATTGTTACTAATTTGTTGATTGCTTTTCTTTTGAAACCAATTTAGATAAATATATTTTCCTTTGATAGCGCAAGGAAATATTTCTAATTGATTATCTGATAGTAATTGATGGATAGGATAATTTGATTGGACATTAATTATTTGCTCTTGCAAAGAATTCCATATAAATGAAGAACAATTATTTTCATCTGGCTTTATAACTACTGAATATTTTAAGTAATTATTTGCTAGATTAATTTTTTTAGATTTATAAGATAAATACTCGCTATCTTTTAGATTTTCTAAAACTATTGATTCTTTATTTTCTAAGACTATTGAGTTATTTTTTTCTAAAGGTATGCCCACATTTGCTAAAATGTTTAATACAATATCTTCTATGTTTATTTTGCTAAACTCTATATTTTTTTTGGGAACCAGGCCAGGTATTTTGAAAATTCCAGTTGCTTTTTGTATTTTTTTATTTTCACTACTTGGAATTAATGCGAAAATAATTGTTCTATTTTCTATTTTTCTTGCTTTTATAGTGTCTAAAATTTGTCCAATAGCTTTATCTATAAAAGTAATGTTAGCGACATTATTTACTTCAAAAGGGTTTAAAATTGATGAAAATCCTAGAGTCGCTATAGCTTTTCCTAGTTCCTTTATGCTCGGATGAAAAATATTAGATTCTGAGTCTAAAAGAATGTGTGAAAGAAAACGAGATTGTTGATTTTCTTTAGACCAATTTTGAAAGGCTTCAACAACTCTAGGAATGTATAAGTTCTTATCGTTAACTAATATATATTCACTAGCTCCCCAATCTGGAATATTTCCTAAATTTTTAGAAGTTTGTGCGAGATAATTAGAAATGATAGAAAAATCTTTGGAGTTTAATGGTGGAGAAATTCCTTTTGAACCAGTTTTAAAAATTGCATCCAATCCGGTGACAGGTAAGTTACGATCATCTATTTTTATATTTTTGTTAGCGAAGATCCAATCATTTTTTTCTAACCATTTTCCATAAAGCGATGAAAATTCGCCAGTATCACTTATTCCTTTATTATAAAAATAAGATTCAGGATAAGATATACCTACTATATTATAACCATATTTTCTTAGAAGATAATATGTATTTTTATTTTTATTTTCATTTATTTCTTCTTTTATAACAGGTAAATTTTCTGAATTTAATTGAGGAGTATTGGAATAAATAAATTTTCTAAAATTTTCAGTTACATTACTTGATATTTCTATAGACTTATTAAAAACTACAGATTGTTCCATTAGTTTAAAAATATTTGGAGCTGATTTTGAAAATAGTTTTTTATTCTGAATGATATTGTCACTTAGTTTTGGTAATTGAAGAAAGACTATATTATACCCAAATGCTGTAGTATATAAATCATTCGTGACAATTTGTTGATTTGCAACTTGATTTAGTGGATCTTGAACAGGTTGGTCGTTTTTCTTAAGATCTTTTTTAGGTGGAATAGGCGATTTTTGTGGAGTAACGAGTTCTTCAAATTTTGCTTCTTCGGGTTTTACCTCTTCTAACAGTTTTTCCTCTTCTAAATCGTCTTGATCAGAATTTTCTGCAGTATTTTCTTCAACTGTTTTTTGATTTGATATTAAGTAATCTTTATTAGCTGTCCAAAAATTACTAGTTGCAGAAATATGAATACTTGATCTGCCTGTGTGTTCAATATGGTTTACATTTGCATTTAATAAATAAAAACTTGATGAAATACTTACAACTTTTATTGTAGTTGCGGTAGAATCATTTATTGGTATAGAAAAATGGAGCTTTTTTTGGACGTCATCATCTGTAAATGATTTAGACCATACATATTGTCCTAAATTAATTCTTATACTTCCTGGTGACAATAGAAATAAATTAAAAGCAAAAACTCTTCTTCCTTTTACGAGTGGGATAGTAGCCTTTACCTCTTCTCCACCTTGGAGAATTATTCCTTCAGAAAGTTGTGCCCAGTGATTGTATGGAAAAATTACATTAGATGATTTACGGTAAAAATTAGGATTATTTATATTAGAAAAGATTTTTTTGCCAGGTAAGATGGGCCATAAAAAAGAGGCAATATCTGGAGAATTTACAAATCTTGGAATTGATACTTCTGCATTTGCATCTAAAAATAAATCATAAATGGGAATATTTAGTAACTCCATCCGCTGTAATTGCTTTTCCATTCTTCTTAATTGTTCTCCTTTGGCATATCTTTTTAAACGTCTTCTTTCAATAAGTTCTTGATCAAGTGACGACATTGGCCAAGGAGAAATAAATCTTGAATATTGCGCATGTTGAAAGTTATTAGTCACAGCAGGAATTGGATAAAAGTATATAATAATTAGAAAAATAAGCAGTGAAAAAGCTACAAATATTGATGATAGAATTATATAAATTGACCACTTTGAAAGTCTTGATGAACGCAATGGCATAATTAAACCTACTTAGTAAAGTATTGAATATAAGATTGAAAATTATCTTTAACTTCATTTCCATATACTTTAATAAATTGTTCCTTTTCTATATCCGTTACTAAAGCATAGTTTAAGTAAGGATCCATATTTATTTTAAATATATCGAATTGTTTTAAAAAGTCAGCAATATTTATTTCTGATTTAATTGATTTATAATTATTAATATCATCCTTCTCAGATTTTTTATTCTTTTTTTCTTGCTCTTTAAAAATTTGTTGATAAATATTTTTATATCCAGTTCTCAAAGCAATTTTATCTTTAGCAAGATAATTTTCCTTACTAATTGTAATATAAGTTGATTTTTTTGGTGTTTGACAAATAACTCCATGGCGCATTTCTTCTTTAATAGCTAAAGTAAATTCAGATTTGATTGTAGGATAAGGGTCATTCTTAGGGTTTATTGTATCTAGTAAAAATGAGTTAACTACTTTTGTACTATTTTTATTACTATTTAAATTAAAATTGATGAGTAAAGGATGGCAATTTGCAGTACTATAACTATTAAATAATTCTTTATGAAGTATTTCTGTATTCATTAATTGATCTTTAAAATCAAAGTTGGAAAAACCTAAGCTACTTTCTAAATTACTGTTTCCTTGTTTATAGGGTGCAACCACAATGTTTTCAATTCCTGAATCTTTGAGTCCTTTTATTGCAATAGATAAATTCAAATCAATTTCTTTTAATATCTTTTCAAATTCTTCTTTTGAAATATTTTCTGGCCAATCTATAGCATTAAAAAAGTTACTAACTTTTTTCCCTTCTAGCTCAGTTAGAAATAAAAGAAAATTTTCTTTTTTAGAAGTTAAATTTCCAATTTTCATTCCATAGGAAAATAGTAGATAGTTATCTGAATTAATTAAATTTTCCCAATGCCAAGTATTAAAAATTGATGAAATAAATCCTAAACGGAAAAATAAATAGATTTGAGGTTGAGATAAAGCGAATCTATTTAAAAAAATATTAAACCATGTATTATTGATATTGCTTCCTAAATTATCTTTTTGAAATATGCTATTGAAATTTAATAAATTTCTTCCATTAATTCCAATAAAATTTAATTCACTATTTGTTTGTACTGGATTTTTATCTTCATTATTTTGAATTGGAGCTGGTAAGTAAAGTCTTTCGTCAGAAAAATAGGTTGTATTTAAAATTGATGCAGCAATTGATTCTTTAGTAGGCAAATATAAAAGCCATTGGTTTTCTTTTTCGAGAATTTTTTTTGTTTCACTAAATAGATCTTTATAAAGTAATAAGTTTTGTGGAATTAGAAAAATAAATTTTGAATTTTTATTTAACTCTTTTGTAGAATTTCTCCAAGTTTTATAAAGGTTATTTCTTTTAATTTCAAATATATTACTGTAAATTTTATTTTGTATTTTATAAAGTTTAAAATTAGGGTCAATCCAATGCCGTATTTGTTGAGGTGCGGAACTAGTACTAATTAACAAAACTATTAAATTTGAGGATATACATAGTAAAATTGGGACATAAATGGATAGATAAATTAAAATTATAGGTTTTTGGCCTTTAAGACTTTTTTTATCAACTCTTATTTTCATCAGTATTTTTAACAAAATTGCTGGGATTGAGATTACAGCACCAAGAAATGCTGAAAAAATTAAAATTCCAGCAATAACCATTAAAGAGAATGTCAGAAGGTGCCATGAAGATAACAAAGTGAGTTTAGATTTTTCACCATAATTTGGGTTATATAATAGAACAAAGCAAGCTAATGAAAATAAAACCCAAAATATGCTAGAAAAAAGGACATATCTGGATAAAACTGTCATGAAAGAAGTCATTTTATCTGTTTTTCTTACCATAGGACTTCTCGAGCGAAACATCTTCATTACCTCAGTCTGTGATTTTATCACTCTTTTGCATTTTGCTTTTAAATTTAGAATAGCATAGGTCTGAAAAAAATCTTAGAAAACTGCCATTCCTAACAAATCATCGTTGCTCTTCATTATGGAATATGTAAGAGCTTGTGAGTAGTCTGTTTGGGTTGAGCCAGTAAATTTTCTAACCTATTGATATCAGGAATTTTCTAAAAATGAAAGAACGCTTTAGTGAATCGAATTCATGGTTAGTCCATGTGGCAAAGAATTTTTTCCCTGTTTGGGAGAATCTCTTCAAAAAACAGTTAAAAAGTTCTGTTGAAATTAAAAAAATAAGTAATGATTTTTATTTTTTAAATGCAACTGATAGTTTACAAGCAGAAACTCTTCTAAATAGTATATTTGTCAAATTTGCTATGCCAGTAGATTATATGTGGCCTACTAAACTTGAACAAAAAGGTATGATTGAAAAGTGTGCTCAAGGTATATTTGCTAAATTTAAAGAGCAAAGTTTTTTAAATGCAGTTGTCTTTTCTGTGGAAAGAAAAAATCAGACATTAGCCTCAAATATTAGAGGTAGACTATTGCAAGTCTTAGATTCTCTAAATCAAGTCGACAGAAAAAAAGTGGAAAGGGCTCAATGGACTAAAAACCCTACTTCACAGCATCCTGAACAAAAAAATTTAATTGTTGCAATTTCAGAAAAGTGTATCTGGGCTGGAATTTTATCACCCAAGTTATCAGGCTCTTTTTTTGCAGGAGGGCGCAGATTCGTTAGTGTTGGTAGTGAAGATACAGCAAGTAGAGCTGCTGCTAAATTTGTTGAAGCAGCTGAATTAATGCTTCTAAATGGCTTTAAAATACCTGAGAAAGGAAACTATTTAGAATTAGGAGCTGCTCCGGGTGGTATTACAAGTGAATTGATAAAACGCCAGAATCATGTTTGGGCTGTGGATAAAGCATTGTTGGATAAAAAATTATTGCAAAATCCTTTGGTACATTTCATCAACAAAGATGCACGGGATTATAAACCTGATCAGCATTTTTCTTGCATTGTCTGTGATATGAATGGTCCAGCTTTAATAGCAGCCGAAATTTGTGCTGGTTTTATTCAAGCCTTAGAAAATAAAGGATTTGTAGTATTTACCTATAAAATTCATAATATTTCAGATTTTACTCATGAATATGAAAAAATAGTGAATATTTTTAAGAAGAAAAATGCTAAGCTTTTATTCACTAGACAGCTTTATAACAATAAACAAGAAGTAACTTTATTTTTAACGAAAAGTAACTGAAATGTTCAAAAATTATCGCACAATTGGAATCAATGTCAGTTGTG
The DNA here is from genome assembly GCF_029873255.1 of Pigmentibacter sp. JX0631. Classification (NCBI taxonomy): domain Bacteria; kingdom Pseudomonadati; phylum Bdellovibrionota; class Oligoflexia; order Silvanigrellales; family Silvanigrellaceae; genus Pigmentibacter; species Pigmentibacter sp. JX0631. Next base: position 2,573,340 of record NZ_CP123622.1, read on the forward strand.
AAATTATTATTGAAAAATCAAAATTTATTGGCACAATAAAGAAAGTAACGTCAGAAGAGGAAGCTGTCTCATTTATAAATGAGATAAAACGTAAGTATTGGGATGCCACTCATAATTGTTCTGCTTTTTTAATTAATAATAATGAAATGCGTTCTAGTGATGATGGAGAACCAGCTGGAACAGCTGGAAAACCAATTCTTGAATGTGTAAAGAAAAATAATTTACAAAATGTCTCAGTAGTTGTTACCAGATATTTTGGTGGAATAAAGTTAGGAGCTGGGGGATTAATTCGAGCTTATACTGCTGCTACCCAAGAAGTTATTAAGCATGCAGGAATAGAAGAAAATATTTTCCACCAATCTTTTCAGTTAATATTAGATTATGAATATTGGAATAAAATAGAATATTTTTTTAAAAGCCATAAAATTTTTTATGAAAAGCCTATTTATCTTGATAAAATATCTGTTACTTTTTATACAACAGAAGCTTCTGGTATTTTAGAAGAAATAATAAATAGAGGAAATGGTTCTATTATAATCAATGAATTACCTAGTAAATATCTTCCTATTCAACTAGAAAAGCCTCTTTAATGATTGCTTCTTCTGGATAAAATGGGACATGATACATACCTTCTCTTTGGCCTATTTTTATTCTTGCTATTTTTTGAATAATTTCCATTCCAGAGAGGACCTTCCCAAAAACGGTGTAACCTTCTTCTGTTGTTGAAGAATCTAAATACGAATTATTTGATAAATTTATGAAAAATTGTGAAGTTGCTGAATTTGCGTCACTTTGTTTTCTTGCCATTACAATAGTTCCAACTAAATTTTTAAATCCATTTCTAGAATTATTTTTAATTGGAGGAAATAGCGGAGTTTTTTCATTAAAATGAATGTCATAACCGCCTCCTTGAATTAAAAAACCATCAACAATTCTATGAAAAATTGTATTATTATAGTAACCCGCTTTGACATATTCCAGAAAATTATTTACAGTTTCGGGATCCTTATCTTTAAAAAGATCTAGTCTTATTTTTCCGAAGTTGGTGACCATCACAACTTCGGCATGCCCCTTGGGAACTGGTAGTTCAGCAAGTGCTGTTTTTTGTTGGCTAGACGCTTTTTGTTGCTTATTTGATTTTTTTTTCACTCTCGGTGTTTTCTCTTTTTTAACCACTTCTCCTTTACTCGGAGCCGCGATGATACTTGGCGCACAAATTGTAAAAGAAAGGAGTAAAAAGACATGTAACATTTTAATTATTTTTAGCATTCATGAGCCTCCTTAATCAGTCTCTTATTACAGGTAAAGCAAGTCAAGATGATAACCAGATAAAAACGTACTATGATTTAAATTAATATTTGATGAATATCCATAGGAGAAGCAATGCGAATTCAAGGAAATGTATTTGCTATAATAACTTGTGTAAATTTTCTAAGTATGAATAAATCTTTTGCTTTTTGGGATCAATCACATCAATTGATTGCTGGAATAGCAGAACAAAAAATATCAGAAAAAACAAAAACAGAAGTCAACCGACTGCTAAAAATAGCTATTATTACACCCGGTAGCGAAGAATTAGCAAGAAATTCTTCTACAATGGATACTGCAGCCTCATGGGCGGATAATATAAAAAGTTATAAAGATTCAGAAAGCTACTCTACTTGTCACTATACTGATGTTCCACTCACAAAAGAAATGATTGGAAGAGATATCAATGAAGATGAGGCGATGGCTAAATTAAAAGAGGCCGTAGCAAAAAATAATTATAATTCTGTTAATTGTTTAAAAAGCTCAATTAAAACATTAATAACAAATTCAGAAAGTGATATAAAAAAGGCTATTGCGCTTAGAATGGTTCTTCATATTGTCGGTGATATTGGTCAACCATTACATAGTGCAGAACTTGTATCTGGTAATTTTGTTGATGCCGGTGGAAATAATATTAAATTGGATAAACCAGTAAGTATTACAAATATTGATGGGACATCTTCAACAGCAAATAATATGCATAAACTTTGGGATTCATCGTTAAATGTTTACTTGCAGTTTGCTTACGATCCTGAGCGGACGAAAAAAGGAATTTACACTGCTGAGGAAATGAACGCTACAAAAAATGACTCAATTTCTATTACTAAAAATAAAGAATTTTATTTCTTAACACATTGTCTAGAAAATAGTTTAGCAGAAAATTCTATAGAAGGATGGGTTTTAGATTCATATAAAACTGCAATTAAGAATGTTTATACTGATATAAAATTACCAACTTCAGATTTTAGTTCGCAAGCATCAATTACTGTTTCTTTTAATCGGAACTGGAAATATTATCATGATGATAAAGTAAGTGCCATATCAAATCAAATTAAAAAATCAGGCATTCGTTTGTACAAAATATTAAATGAAATATTTGATTCGGGAAAACTAGAGAGTCAATATAAAACATTAGTAGATAATATTAGAAATGATGCATCAATCCAACCTTTTGGGAAAAAGTAACTAGTTAAGTTAACTTGCTCTTATTTCACTAAATACTTTTGCAACAATATATAATCATTAATAAAATTTAAAATTTTAAACAAACTACCAAAAAAAGTCGATAGGTAGTCATAGTATTGAACTCTCTTTCCGGAATTGGCATGTGGTTAATTTTCCTGCTCTTTGGAGGAACCATGGAAATTGAAGAAAGTGAAGTAAAGAAGGAATCCGAAGTAAAACAAGGAGATGACTTACCAGAACAAGTCAGTAATAATGTCATTCCATTTCGTAATAATAAAAGTAACGAAAACAAAGACAATAAAACCGAAACTGCTAGCTTAAAAACAGATGCTGAGCTTAAAAATAGTATATTAGAGGTAGCAAAAAGTTTGATTAATGACTACGAAAAATTTACTTTACTCGACTACTCGAATTTAAAAGTTGCGGTTGATGAATATGCTAAAATACTTGTAGAAAACAAAAAATATTTAGATTCTTATAGGGTAATTCATTCTAAAATTCATATTGACGAAGGAATTAAACTTCGTTTTTTAGCTGACATGGGGAAAGCTACTGAGCAAGATTGTTCGCTTCAGATATTAGACTTTATTGAAATAATTGAAACAATCCAATAAATTAAACCGGATTAAATTTAGCTAAATTTAATTTTAACGCTGCTGATTCTTCAATTTCATTTGCTTTTTTGATGTAGATAGCAGTGGTTGAAATTTCTTTATGGTTTAATAAATATTGAATTTCTCCAATCGGTGTTCCTTGGTTATGTAAAAGAGTAGCTAAAGTAGCACGGCAACTGTGAGGAGTTATTTTTTTCTCTATACCTGCAGATTGAATGGCTATATTTAACATTTTATAAATTGCAGGTTGGGTTAATTTTGTTTGAGATTTAACATTTTGGCTACGAACAAATAGAAAATCATTTTCATTGGAATTAAATCGACATATTTTCCTATAATTTTCAATAATAGCTGCAGTTTTAGGGTGAATAATGGGAGAATGTTGTTCATTTCCTTTTACTTTTAAGTGCAGCCGCGTAAAATCAGAGTTACTTTCAATATCCTTTATTTTTAATTGACAAAGTTCATCAACTCGCATTCCAACTGATAATAAAGTTGCAATTACTGAATAAGCTAATAAAGCGCTTTTAGAAGAACGAGATAATTGACTTTCTTGCACAGATTTTATGTAATTATTTTCTAAATAAGTTAACAATACTTTTACTTCAGAAAAATTTAATGCATTTGTTTTGCTTTCGAATGTTAATTTAGGTTTCTGAATAAAATCCATGGGATTTTTATCAACTATTTTTCTCTTAATGCAAAACATAAATACAGAGGAAATTACTATTAATTTTCTCCTAATAGTTTTTTGACTTAAATTTTTATTATTACTTAATTCATTATTCCATGAAATTAATATTTTTTCATCTATATTATCTATAGAAAAAATGCCTTTATTTTCTAAAAATAAATTAAATTCTTTTAAATCATTTAAATAGCTACGTCTTGTATTAATACTTGAAAAACTAAAGACAAAATGTAAAATTATATCTTTAAAATTTGTTGTAAGTTCTCTTTGGGACCATTCTGAAAGAATTTTTCCATCAAAGAAAGAATTTTTTTTTACTTCTTTTTTAGTAGAAGAAGAAATATTCAGATTGTTAGTAATGTTCTTCATAAACAGGTACTTTAGTGATGTAAAGAATATCTTCACTAAATATAGTATATAAATGTTCAGGTTTTTTTTCAAATAGTGCCAAAACTAACCCCCCGCCTCCGGCTCCAGTTAATTTTGCAGCTAATGCTCCATTAGATTGTAAAGTTTTTATCAATTCGCTAATTTTCTTAGTGGATACTCCAAGTTTTTCTAAAAATAATTGCGCACAATTTAGATTGCTTGCGATTTCTAGTAAGCGCCCTTCTTTTAAGAAAATTAAGGTTGTATCTGTTAATTTACTTAGATTATCTAAATATTTTTTTCCTTTTTCTGGATTTATTTTTAGAAAATCAGCTACTTTTTTTACCATGGAAGCAGTATCACTTCGTTCTTTTGTATCAACCAAGGCAAGCCAAAATTCTTTTGCATTTTTAATATATTTAAAACCATTTTCTTTACTAAACTCAATAAGACCGTCGCAAGCAACTGTTGTTACGTCAAGGCCGCTTGCTTTCCCTGAATGAAACAAACAATCAACTTCATTTGAAAATTGAATTTGTTCTGCATTAGAAATATTTTGTCTAAGTAATTTCTTTTTCCTAGCGATTTCCATAGATAATTTAACTAAACATGTACTAATAGCAGCGCTTCCTCCCATTCCTCCACCTAATGGAATTTCTGACTGAATAATTATTTTTTGTGGGGAAAAAAGTTTTAATTCCAAAGTTGGATGGCAAAGCTTTAATGCTTTCTCGAATGCCATTGTTAAAAGTTTTTGAATATTTTTATCTGTATTATAGACGTTACCTTTTATTCTTGTTTCCCAAGAATTGTCCCATGTATCAGTAAATTTATCTGGGCAAATTTGCATTGTTAGTCTGATATCAGGAAGGGCTAATGAAATTGCTCTATGTCCATAAACTACTGAGTGTTCGCCAATTAATATAGCTTTTCCCCCAGCATTAGCAGAAAGGTTTATATCGGTTAATATTTGTTTATTTTTATCTAAGTCATTGCTCATGCTAAAGTACCAGTAAAATTTAATTTGTTTTTTATTTCATAAAAATTGCTTTTTCCAAGCATTAAACCACCCGAATAATTATTTTTTAAAATTTGGATATGACCAGATTTTTTTATTTTCCAATTATTGATAAAATCTTCTATAAAAGTAGTTGCTGAAGGCATATATAGAATATGCAGATTAGGCCCTGCATCTAAAGTCCAAAAGGCTTCAATCTGTAACCTATTTCTATCTTCCATGAATGCTTTAATAATTTCAGATGTATCATGATTAAAGTAGCAAGCCTTGGGGGAAGAAGTTTGCATAACGGCGTGCATTAAAATGGCATCTTCTTCAGAAATCTCTTGTACTTTTTTAAAGTCATATTTTGCAATAGCTTGTTCTAATATATCTAATTTAGAATTTAACCCAGCAAGTCTTATATTTTGGAAAGGAGATGTATGAACAAATTTATGCCCTTCAGAACTACTTAACATTTTTTCTGAGGAGTCCAAAACGATTACTAAATGCTTTAAATTTGACCATTTACTATCGTATTTTATTGGAAATGTATCACTATAAATTTTTTTAATTTCTGATGCGCTATTTTCAACATTCCATTTTACAAAATAATCTTCAATAGAAAATACGCTTCTAGTAGCTGAACCACTGCCAATCCTTGCCCATTGTGCTAACCAGTATTGTAACTCTTCTTTAGAAAAATGTTTCTCAAGTTGTAAAAGATCGGCAATAGAGCCAATAAGCGCTGCATATCCGGCTGCACTTGAGGCTATACCACAAGCTGTTGGGAAGTTATTTTCACTTGTTATTTCTAAGGCAACTGAATGAGTGCATGGAAACAAAATAGTATTTACTATTTTTTCCATTTTAGTTGGTATTTTAGTACCAGTTTTTTCATTGTTTAAGAATAATTTGTGCTTGAATAATGAAGGATGATTTTCAGATTTTTCAACGATTCGACCTTGTACTGTAACTTTAGTAAACGCCCTAAATCCACCAAGTGTAAAACTAATGCTAGAATTAAGAGGCAATTGAAGTTCATTATCTTTTTTTCCCCAATATTTAACTAAAGCAATGTTACTAGGTGCGGAAGCAAAGCCTAAGTCCCCATTTTGAAGAAATATTTTTTTTGAATCAAATAATTTATAAATTATTTGATTTAATTCAATTAATTTTGGAGGAAGGTCAGTATAAATTAGTTCATTATTCATTTAAATCTCCAACCTTACTAAAGGCAAACACAATATCATTTTTTAAAATATTACAATTTTTTATTAAATTTTCTGGGGAGGATAATACCCATAAGCAGTCACCATGCCCCGCCCCCATTGTTTTAAACTTTATATTGAATGCTTTTAATTGTTGAGTTAAATTATTAAAAGATTCTATATTTAATGGAAGTATGTTTTGTTTATTAGCTATTAAGAAAGATTCTTCCATTAAGTAGTTCAAATTTTTTAAGGTTGGTTCTGCAATAAAATGTTCAGCTAATTTTGTATGGGAAGCGGCATAATCTTCCTTTTTACTATTCTGAGAAAAAATATGGATAGCTTTTTTAGTATCAGAATAAATGTTTGTTTTCAAGAAACAACCATATAATTTTATATCATCAATTAGATTGAATTTTGTTACGTTTGGAATTTCAGAATTTATTTGGTTTTGAAAAGTCCAAAATTCAGTTCTATCTTTTTTTTCTTCAATTAAATAATGTGCTAGTTGAATAGCAACATCATACCCGCTTCCTTTTCCTTGAATATTCTTAATAGACTGGCGGATATTTTTCCATAAAATGGGATTAGAAAAAATAGGAGTATCATTTAAAAAAATAGTATTAAATGCAGCTGAAATTCCTGCTATAATAGCAGATGATGAACCAAACCCAAGACTTGGAGAAAAGCTATTCAAAATAGAAATTTCAATATTTCTATTTTGAATAAATTGTTTCCAAGGTTGTAGTAATTGAATAAAAAACAAAGTTTTTTTATCAGCAATAGTAGAATTTTGCTCAAGTTCTTTGCAAGAAAATTGAACAAAATTACTTGAGAAAAAACTACTTTCAATTTTAATAGAAGATGTGTGTTCAATATTTGAAGATACTTTAATTTTGAATTGAAAATAATATTGGTCGAAAGTAACAGCTACTGCTTTCCCAAAATTCAACACTCCATATTCCCCAAAAAGCATGGCTTTTGCAGGGATCTTTATATTTACGATATGCATTAATAAAACTTCTTTAATTTTTGTGCCGTTGGTTTTCAACTACAGATATACTTGGAAGATGATCATATTGTCGCATCATTTCTAAATTCTTTTCATGAAGAGCCATATGACCTTTTTGAATACCTTCACAGCCTAAAGCACGTATTGCTGATAAATTTTGCGCTAAACCAACACTGGCAATTATTGCAGATAATTCCGATGCCGTAGGTGAACCAAGCAATTTTAAACACGCAGTTGCTGCAGGGTGAAGCTTTGTTACTCCGCCTACCGTACCAACAGCAATTGGGAGTTCAATTTCACCTTGTAAGCGACGGGCTGAGTTTATAAACCATTTTGTCAGTGGTTTATAAACCCCTGTTAGGGATGCATAAGCATGACAACCAGCTTCCACTGCTCTCCAGTCATTTCCTGTTGCGATGACAACAGGATCTATTCCATTCATAATTCCCTTATTATGAGTAGCTGCTCTAAAAGGATCTAAATCAGCAAATTCCCATACTGAGCAAATTCTTTTTGCAGCTTCTTCACCAGAATATCCATCACGTTCTAAAGCTGAAAATTCAATTTCACATTTTACTTTTGTAATCCTGTGTGTAGTTAAGTTAGTTAAAATTTTGGATCCAACTGAGCAGGGAATAAGTTCTGGTAATTTTCTTCCTATTTCTTCGGCAATACTATTTACTATATTTGCGCCCATTGCTTCTTTAGTATCAACATTTACATGTAAAACAAAATAACCGAGTTTATTTAAACTTCTTAACTCTACACTTTTTACCCCACCACCTCTTTCTATTAATCTAGGATGGCATTTTTGAGCTATTTCTATAAGTTTATCTTTTAGAAATTCATGAAAAAGGACTGAAATATTTAAACTCGGGGCAACAATGAATTGAATTTGACAAGTTGCAATAGTTTCAGTGGGTCTTGACGAAAATCCACCACAGGTTCTAGCTAGTTTTGCTCCAAAACTAGCTGCCGCTACAACGCTGGATTCTTCTACTGCCATAGGGATAAAAATTTCTTTTCCATCAATTAAAAAATTTGTTGCAATTCCTAAAGGTAACGTAAAACCACCGATACAGTTTTCAATAAATTTTTCTGCTTGGTCTATATTTAAAGCGCCTGAATTGTTTAAAATAGAAGCGTCTTCGTGGCTTAAAATATTTCTTGTCGTTAAGGCAAGAGAGCGTTGTTTTGCAGTCATTTGTGCAAAGTTAGGAATTCTACTAGAAGCAAGTGGATGTTGTTGTTTTGAAGCTTGATGAACTGAATTTTCTGCAGTATCAGCTACTTGAGAATTTTTTCGGGAAAGAACCTGCTGTTTGTCTTTTCTCATTTTAGTGCCCTTAGCATGAAGTTATTCCTGCGATTCTTGAACTCAATTCTTTTAAAGTTCTTGCTCCTGAACAAAACATAGTAATTGAAAGAGCTTTTTGAAAAAACTGCAGTTCTTTTTCTACTGACTCTAACGGGGTGCAGCCATTTTCATTTGAAATAGCGGCCTTGAATAATGGCAAACCTACCCCCGCCATCGTTGCTCCCAGAGCTACAGCTTTTGCAACTTGCAGACCATTGCGAATACCACCAGTTGCCACTAAGGGGATATTGTATCCAAGATCTTTTTTGAGTCTAGAACATGCCAATAATGACTCATCTGTTCTTAACCCCCAGTTGCGAAATAATTCGCCAAGGCGTTGTCCATCCTGTTGGGATCTTAGACCTTCGATATATCCCCAACTTGTTCCGCCTTTACCTCCCACATCTACGCTAGCGACTCCAGCTGAAACAAGTTTCTTGAAAGTTTCAGGAGCTATTCCAGATCCAACTTCTTTAATAATGAGGGGGACGGAAATTACTTTTACAATATTTTCAATTTTATTTAATAAATTAGAAAAGTTTCGTTCACCTTCTGGTTGGATACATTCTTGCAAAGCATTCAAATGCAAAGCAAATGCATTTAATTGTAGTTTATCTATAAGTCTTTGAATGTCTTCAATTTTAATGCCGTAATTGAGACTTACCGCCCCTAAGTTTCCGATTAAAAATAAGTTTGGAGCGACTTTCCGCACATCAAACAATTTCTGAAATTTTGAATCAGATAGCATCATTTTTTGTGAACCTAGTCCCATAGGAATGTTATATTTTTGAGCAGCCAAAGCTAAAGCTTCATTTATTTCTTGCCCCTTTGCAACTCCCCCAGTCATTCCAGTAATAAGCATTGGTAAAGAGAACGTTTTCCCAAGGAAATTTTGTGATGTACTAACTTCATTGAAATGAAATTCAGGCAAAGCTTCAGGTGTGAAGAAGTATTGAGAAAAGTTTTCTCCAATAGACTCAACATCTTTTGTTTGACAGATCGTAATATGATCATTTTTTCGGCTGATCATTAACTCTGGTGTATCTTCAATTGTAGTTAAAACATGAGAACTGTTAGGTTTTTCTTCTTTAGACAAAATTTAGGGCTCCTCAGCTAGTTTTAATTGAGGGTTATTCATTCACCTTTCAATGGCTTACCAATATGAATAGTTACAATCAAGAGAAACAAAAGAAAAAGCTTTAATCATCAATTTTATCTGACGATATACAACAATGACGGGGTTTGACTATTTATTTCGGGTATTTTAAAATTAACTAAGTCATCTCGTTAAGTTAATTGGAGGCAAAAATGAGCTCCAAATTGGATCAAAATGCTCTTTGGATGACAGGTTTAAATCCAACACAATTTTTTCATGAAATGGTTGTTGAAGCACAGGAAAGACAAGGGCTTAAATTAACAGAGAATGTTGAGTTTTATATAGTCAATTTGTTGTGTGCTTACGTCCGAAGTACGGAGACAGATGATACTGAGGATTGTTTAGTTTTAATATTAAAAAAAGCACTTGAGAGTCCTCATAATGAAAAAATAGCATTATATAAAAAACTTGCTGATACAGCGTTATATTTCTCAGGTTTTTTTCAAGAATATTTTAATAGGAAAAGTTTTAATATTAAATACTATGTAAATATGGGTGAATCTGCTTATAGTGAGTTGTCTAATTTATTAAAAGGAAAAACTACATATCAAGAAACAATGTCCAAAATTTATTATGAAATGAGTTGTAGCTTTAATATCGCAGTAGATATTTTACTTGATATTTCAGAACAAACAACACAATCGGGACATGAAAGATCTTTGTTAAGCATTTACGATGCTTGGTTAAATACAAATAGTGCAAAACTAGAAAAAGAATTATATTTAAGAGGAGTAACTCCTATAAAAGTTTCAACTCGCAAGGTTTAGTAAATGAAAATAAGGGATAAATCTAAACTTTTCGCAAGTTGCAATCACTTAGTAAGTATACTGTCAGGTTATTATAATTTTTACAACAAAGAACCTATTGATGATTATTTAATTTCTTCTCCTTCAAATGATTTGCTTGCAAATTGTGGTCAGACACTATTTGAAGAAAATGCGGAAAGTAATGAATTATTTATTGGAATTCAATTTGGTAATTACATCATTGATGAAATTGAAAACAATGAGTTTATATCCTTAAATTCTTTAGCTGTTATTTCAGAAGAAATAAGCCACTTTAAAATAATTATTGATACTGTAGTTTTAAATTCAAATATATCTAAACTTGAGATAGAAATGTTAGGTGAAATTGATCGTTTTATTTGTTTAATGCATTGGAATCAATTGAAAATACATCCAAAATTAACAAACAATTGGAAAAATTTACATGACATTTGTGATTTAGTTTTTCAAGGTGATAGATTTATTAATGAAGATAATATATATAGAGAAGCTGAAGGTCTTGCTTTTAAACATTTAAAATCTGCTTTTACTAATAATTGGGATTCTAGTTACTTTGATTTTTCAAAAATAGACACGCAAGCAAAAGATTATTTATCAAAACTTAGAGAAAAGTTACTTAAAATAAAATTTTAATTTTTCGTTAATGCATATTTCTAGAAATATCTTCCTCAAGATCTTGTGTTTCAGGATATTTATTTTGTCTATGCATTTCTTTTTTCCAAGCAAACCAAGCAAGGGATTCTTCTTCTAACCAATTAAACTTTTCTTTGTATTCCAACGGAATTAAAAATTCACAGAATTTTTTGGCTTCTTCGCAAGAAGCATTAGGATTTTCTTCAGTCCATAAACGAAATTGTTCTTTAAATACATTTTTATCAAACATTTTATTCACGCCTTTTTAAGCTGAATCTATTAGATTCCTGTTTAGTTTTCAGGAATCAAGAGATCTTTCGGACAAAAGTCAGTATACTTAACTTAAAAATTAGCATTCCCAAGTTCTTCTCAAAATTCTTGATATTTGTTAAACTAATAGCACATTGATAGGAGGAATGATGAATCGTATATCAATAGAATCAAAGTTTGTTACTAACGACTTTCTTTTTGAATTAAAAAGAGCAAAAGAGCTAAATATACCAGAAGAACTCTATCGCTATTTGCTTGAAGTTGAATACCCTTGGCAAGCTCTAGGAAAACCTCTGACTAAATTTATTGAAAATTGTATTCAAAAAATACCACCGGAACAAAGAATTAAGGGGACGGTGAGTGAACATGCTTTTTTAGAAAAAAAAGAATTAATTGTAGTAGCTGAAGGGGCTGTTGTTGAAGCTGGGGCGTTCATTTCAGGCCCGACTTATATAGGCCCTGAAGCTATAATTCGGCATGGAGCATATGTCCGAGGTTCTGTTTATATAGCTCAATCTGCTATTGTAGGGCATACAACCGAATGTAAAGGAAGTATTTTAATGCCACATGCAAAAGCAGCTCATTTTAATTATGTAGGTGATTCTTTGCTTGGGGTTGATACAAATTTAGGAGCAGGCACTAAATTAGCAAATTTAAAAATGAATCATAAAAATATTATTTTAGCATTAGATAATAAAAAAATAGACTCTGGTTTAAAAAAATTTGGAGCTGTTCTTGGAAATAGAGCTCAAACTGGGTGTAATTCGGTAACAAACCCAGGTACAATTATGCTTCCAGAAACCGTTCTATTACCAAATCATACGGCCTTAGGGGTAATAAGGCGTTAAGAAGACTATGTTTTACTAAATTTACTATTCAATATACCGATCTGAAGGTTGCGCTTTTTGCAAGGAGCAACCATGCGAATTCTTGGTCAAATAATTCCTGTGCTATTTTTGGTTATTGCTTGTGCCAAAACTGGAGGAGTTCCTGACTCAGGAATGAATATTTCTAGAGACGTAGTAGCTTCTAGTTTTCCAAAAGAAATTATTGAATTAAATAAAACAATAGATATTCGTTATGATTCTGTTGGAAAAGGATTTAATAGTATAACGGGAACAACAACAGAACGATGTTTTGAAAATGATGTTGTGCAGTATATTGAAGCTCCTGTGTCGATTATTTCATATGAAGAAAATTTATCTTCTAGCCAAATTCTAAATAAAATTGGTACGGGTATAAATTTAAATATTCCACTTGAAATTTCTGGAGTTCCATTAACTCTTACGCCAGAAATAAATTATGCTAGAGACTCATCAATAACAGATTTATCAAAAACTTCTCACTTAATAATTGAAATAAAAAAAGGATACAATCAAATATCATTAAAAGATAATTCAAATTCTTATATAATTAAAGATAATTATTATAAATATTTGAAACAAAACTCGGGTGATTTTTTTAATTTTTGTGGTGATGAAATTATTGTTAAACAATATTTAAAAGCTCAACTATTCATAACTGCAAAATATACTTTTTCAGATATTAAAGTTAAACAAGAATTTGAGAGTGTTATTGGTGCTAGTTTACCTAATCCTTTTCTTTTTTTTGCAAAAAAAGAAATTACAGAAGAGCCTTTGCCATCTGCTAATACAAATAATGGTTCGCAAATTGAAGTTAAACAAAGCAAATTATCTTCATTTATTTCTTTTGCAAAAAATATGTATAATAGCTTTGTTGGCAGTAAGGGTGGAGGACTCTCTCCTGAAATTAAAACAAAATTAAGTAAAATAAATCAAAAAACACTAGAAAACATAAGTTTAAGTATAAAAGCAATACAGTTGGGAGGAAATCCTAAAAAATTGCCTACAATTCTTGTATCTGCATGTAATCTATCAGATATAAAAACATGTGATTCGATTTTTAAAACTATCCAAAATTATGCTGCGAATAACTTTCCCGATCAGCTTTTAGAGGATCAAAATTTAAACCAAAAAAATCTTGGTAGTAAATTTTATCCAAGTGAATTTGAAAAAGTTTTATATAGTGCATTACCTGTTTTTACTAAAGATAATCTTAGTGTAGGACAAGAAATCGCAAAATATTCAGATAGTAGTGTAGAGTTTTCAAAATTTAAATCAATTTTAAAAAATGATATTAATGAAAGCTTTTCTGGTTACTTAGCAGCTCAAGAGATTAAATCAGCAAAAAGCTTTAATATACTAGCAAAAGATGAAATAAATTTAGTGCATACAACAGCAACTTTAGCAGAAAATAATTTATTTAATTTATTGCGCTTTGTAAATCAATGTTATTTTGATAAAATAAAATGTCAAAATGAATATTTAAATAATAAGAGTGCTTATTACCAAAATATCGAGAAAAGTTTTAATGATATAAGAGCTTGGAAACTCCTTGCTTTTACTTCAGCAAATTGGCAACCGGTAAGATATATATTAGGAGCTTTTAATTCAGATAGAATTACACAAGATTTCTTTGTTAATTCTAGCTTTCAAGGATATTCTTTATTTTTTTTCAAATATTTAGACAAAGACAGAAATAAAATAACAATAGATAAATTACCAAATGTAAACTTAGCTACATCATTCCGCTGCCATGCTTGGTTAAGCGATGCGTTAGGACAAGTTTGGTTGCATGAAGTGAATCCTAATATTGTATTTCCAATTACTGAGCATTTAACAAATATATGTGGCACAAAAGCTTCTTTTTCAGGATCGTTTAATAGCGATTTAGGAAAATTAAGTCAATTTTTTCTTGAAATATGGGCTCAATAAAATTTCTGTTATTTTCTGTCACTGAAAAATAAAATTAAATGGGAAGTAAAGCAAAAAAAAATAAGAGTTTAATCAAGACAATAATAATTTATCTTTTTTTAATTACTTTAATTTATTAATAAGGAAAAATAATATAAGAATTTATTTAATATTTATATATTGAAAAATTTCTTTTTTTAGATTACTAAAATTTATCAAGGAATCATAAAGAAAAGCATCAGACCCGTACTAACAAGGAGTGTTAATGTATGAAAAATGCAAGGATATGCATTACGTCGAGTATTTTTTTATTATTTGGCTGCGGAAAGGAGCAAAAATATTTTCAAGAAGAAAAACAAAATTTTCTAAGTTCACATCGATCTTCTATTAAAAATAAATTTAGTGATCTTATGAACGATCTAAACGATAAAATTGATGATAGAACTGACTCAATAGGTCGAGGCTACAATAGTATTACTGGATTAGTAGCTGAAAGATGTTTTGAAAATGATACCTACAACTTCATTTATGAGCCATCATCAAAAATTGCTTACGAGGAAAATCTTACTAGTGAGCAGTTACTTGGAAAATTAGGTATTGGAGTAAATGCTACTATTCCTATCCAAGCTTCAGGTGTACCAATAACTCTTTCTCCAGAAGTAAAATATTCTATGGAATCAGCGGTTAATAGTTTATCAAGATCATCTAGTATTACAATCGAAGTCATCAGAGGACATAATAAACTTTCTATTAAAGACTCTTCTTTTTTAAAATTGAGGAATGAGCACTATACAATTTTAAGAAATAGTAAAACAGATTTTTTTAACTCTTGTGGTGATGAGTTTATAATTAAGCAAAATATCAAAGCTCAATTAATTATAACTGCTAAATTTATATTTTCTGATACTAAAACAAAATCAGAATTTGAATCTGTTATGGGAGCTTCAATGCCAGTGCCATTTAATTTAGGTGGTAAAAACACGGAAGCAAGTACCTCAGCTTATGGAAATGAATTAAGGGAACCAGTGGTCGAAGCAATTAAAAAAACTAAAATTAGAAATAGAATAGCAGATCCTTTATTAAATGATTTTAACGATGTAAGTGAATTATATTCAGAATTATCAAATTCAAATAACTTAAAAAATAATAAAATTAATTTGACAATAGATGAGTTAAAAGATGTTTTATCTAGCGCTGACAATGGTTCTAATATGAAAGGAATGTCTCCTGAATTAAAAATAAAAGTGAATCAAATGTCTGATGAATTAAAGAAAAATATCAGTATTTCAATTAAAGCAATTCAGTTAGGTGGAGATCCTGAAAAACTTCCAGTACTATTGTCTGCAAATTGCAAATTGAGTGATCCAGGTGCATGTGATTCTTTATTTACTACCATTCAAAATTATGCAGCCAAAGATTTTCCTGAACAATTAAAAAGTAGTACTACTGATCCTAGTGATAAAAATAATAATAAAAAATATTACTTAGCAGACACTGAAAAATCTTTATATGGAAATGTAACTATTACAGATCCCTCTGGAAGTAACATAAGTAAAGAAATTTTAAAGCTCACTAGTCAAACATTAGAAATTTCAAAATTTAAATTGCAAATTAGAAAAGACTTAAGGCAAAATTTTCAAAACTATATTCGAGCACAAGATATTCAAAATAGTATAGCATATAAGCATTTAGCAACGGATGAAATTGCGGCGGTTATCGAGACGAAAGAAAATTCTGAAAATTATTTATATACTTTATTTCGTTTTATGAATTCATGCTTTTTAGATATAGCGCACTGTCAAAAAAACTATTCTAGTAATAATTCATTAATTGTAAATAAGCAAAATCCTATTTTTGATGACATCAAAACTTGGAGTTTAGTTGCCTTGAGTCAGGCAGAATGGAAAAAACCAAGATATTTTGGACCTTTCTTTCGATCCGATAGAATAAGTAGCGATTTTTTTGAAACTTTTCAATTACGAGGCTATTCCAATTTTATGATTAAGTATTTGGATATGCACAGGAATAAAATAACTCCCGACAAATTTCCAGTCTTAAATCTAAGTTCAACATTAAGATGCACAACTTGGTTTTTTGATTCCTTTGGTAAAATATGGTTTCAAAATTTATTACCGAATAAAACTTATCCTGTGACTGATTCTATGATCAGTCAATGTAGAGGAAAGAAATTATTTGCAAGTACAAGAAATTCAGATTTAGAAAAATTAGGTGTATTTAATTATGAAATTTGGGCTGAATAATTACTTTGACGTTTTTTGAATTGACATCAATTTTTAATTTTTTTATAAATGTTATTAGTTATTTATAAAAAAATAAGGTCTCAAATGCAAATCTCTTTTTTTGTTAAGCTTAGTTTATTTGTGAGTTTGAATTGCTATGCTGATGTCTTCAAGGAAATGCAATTTGTAACTGAAAATAATCCTCCTTATGTGGTCGTAAATGAAGATCATTCCTTAAGTGGTGAAATTGGTTCAAAAGTTGTCAATGCATTTCAAAAATTAAAATTAGATCCTAAAAAAATTGAAGTTCTTCAATGGACAAGGGCTCTTTTAACAGCCAGAACCAATAAAAATGTAATGCTATTTCCAGTTGCGAAAACGTTTGAACGTTTGGAATATTTAGATTTTGCTATAAAGGTTTATGAGCAAAAATTGTATTTTTATAAATTGAAAAAAAACACAAATATAAAACTGACAAAATTTGATGACGCAAAAAAATACTCAATATGTGTAGTAAGGGATACAAATACACATGAGAGTTTGAAATATGAAAAATTTACTAATTTTGAAGAAACAACACATTACTCGAATAATATTGAGAAATTTTTAAACAATCGCTGTCAATTGATCATTTTAAGTGATCGAACAGTGAAAGAAAAGATTAAAGAATTTAATGCATCACTTGATGACCTAGAACAATTAATTGAAGCTGATAAAATAGATGGGAATATGTATGTCACATTTAGTAAAGGCACAAATCCCAGTGTTATCAAAAAGTTTAAAAAAGCATTTAATACAAATTGAAATATCATTTTCTAATCTGAAAATTATTCAATAGAAACTTAAAGATAAAATTGTTTTTATTTATTTTTAATAAAAACAATTATTTATATAATACCTTATAAACTATAAGAAAATTTTGTTAAAATTATTTATAAAATTTATTGATTTTTATAAAAAAATATTTATTATTTGGTTATGGAGACAAACCTATAAAATAGTTTGGGGTTTTTATGAAAAATATTCATAAATTTTTTTCTGTATTATGCTTTATACCTATCGTATTTTCTGGGTGCGGAAAGCAAAAAAAAGTTGAAGATGAAAAATTAAAGAATATCAATCAAAGTTACTTTAGCCTAGATAAAAATCAGGCAGGTATGATGCAAGGTATTCATTATATGGGAGTTACACTAGCAGAAAATTGCTTTTTAAAGAAAGACATAATCTATCCAAGTAATATTGAAAAAATATTAGTAAGTTATATTGATGATTTACGAGATGATGAAATAAGGCAAAAATTAAATATTGGTACAGACATAAAATTACCAGGAGAATTAATAGATATTGCTGCAGGAATGAATTATTCAAAAAATGCAGCTGTAAATAAATTAAGTCGTTCTACTACTTATCATGCTTACGTTAGATTAGGTGAAAGCAAGATAGACACATCGCATGAAAATAATTTTACTTTAAAACCTAGCTACGATCATTTTTTTAATAATGAAGGAGATTTAATTAATCCTTATAATTTTATTAAAAAATGTGGGGATGAATTAGTCACTTCGCAAGTTTATTCTTCAAAGCTCATGATTACTATTAAACTTAATTTTGATTCGGTAAAAGCATTAAAGGAGTTTAATGCAAATATTGGCGGTGTATTAAATGCTTTTATTTTAGAAGGGGTAGAAGTTGGGCCAACAGTTAAACTTAATCAATTGAAAGAAAGTACCAGAAAACAAATTAAGTTAGAATTGCACGGAATTCAAATTGGTGGGCAACCTGAGGATATGATGAAAGTCATTTCAACTCATAATTCTTGTCGCCTTGATAACTTAAAAGAATGTAATTTAATTTTTCAAAGATTAAATAAATATATTTCAGAGGATTATAAACAACAACTTGATGAAGATGATATGTCAACATGGGCAATAGAAAGTTCAAAAACAACTTCCTATGATAAAATGAGTATTTTAAATAGTAAATCTAAATATTTAAAGTTTAATTGGACAAGTGATATCAAAGATTCAATTAATCTTAGTATTTTGAAATCCGATTTATCTACTAGAATAGCAAAAGAATTTGCTAATTATTCAATAGCTACTTCTATAATTAATAATAGCAATTTAGCAACTGATGAAAAAAATGAATTAGAAGAGATTATTAGAAAAACCAAGAAAAATATATCTGTTTTAAGAAATTACTCAGCTTTATGCTATTCAGATTTAAAAAGTTGCTTATTAAATAAAGAATCTGGTTTTCAAGAATATTTAGAAAGTTATGATGAATATTATCTTAAGCCAAATATTGGTAGATTAATTAGTAAAATACGTTCTGATAGCCTCCCTTCTGAGGGGCAAAAAAATAGATCTTCCAGTGACTTTATAAATTTAAAGGCTGTAATAGAAGATAGAAAATTTAATAGTGTTTATTTTAAAATTAAAACAATTGATAACATGTTAATTCGTGATAAATCTGTACGGTTTAATTTAATGTGTAATAAGCCATGGTACCGTGGTGATGATCCTATAATTGTAGCAAGCGCTTTTAATGACTATGAAGTTACTATTGATACTTTAGAGCTAAATTATAGTAGAATTTGTGGAAATGATGAAATGGTATATGTGGCAAGTCCAAAAAATATGAATCATTCTGATTTCATGGTTGAATTTTGGGGGAAAGAATAAATTTTTAAAGAAAAATATTTAAATTTATTCTTTCGATTTTTCTTCCATTCTAATTATAAATATTTTTTTCATAATAAAACACTATTTATTTAATAGTTATTTCTCAATAATAGTAACTTTATATGCTTACCAAAAATAATCCTAAAATTTATTAACTAAAGTTAGAATATTTTTCTTGCAATTTGTAGAATTAAATTTATTATCCTCAAAATACTTGTTGGTCAGTTAACAAAATGATTATTAGAGGTCTTTTATGCAAAAACGTTATACTATTTTGCCAATTTGTTCTTTTATTGCTATTTCATTTTATTCTTGTGGAAAAAAAGAAAATTTTTCAAGTGCCCCTAAAAATCAATTAGCGGTTACACAAAACCTTTCAAACAGCAGTATGCAAGAAAAAGATTTTTTAGATTATGAAAATGGAAAAGATGACGATGCTACAGTAGACGAGCAAAGTTTTATTCCTACAACAGGAGCAACTGCAAACTCAATATTGCAAGGTTTTAATAAAATGGGATATTCATTTACTGACACCTGTGTAGAAAGTGATGCTATCTTATTTCCTAAATCTATTGAAAAAACTGCAATTAGTTTGTCAGATAATATGAAAGAAGAAGATTTCAGAACAGCTTTAAATGTAGGTGTTTCAGCTACTGTACCAGTAAAAGGAATAGAATTATCACCAGAAATAAAATATTCCCGTGAAGCAGCAAGCTCTAGACTCAGCCGCACTACCACATATTCTGTTTATGTTAGATTAGGAGAAGCAAAAGTTTCTAACACGAAGGAAAGTAAATTAACTTTGAAACCTTTTGCATATAGTTACTTTAACAATGACAGTAAATTAAACGATCCCTTCAATTTTATTAAAAAATGTGGAGATGAAGTAGTAGTTTCACAAAAATTGTCAGCTAAACTTCTTATAACTTTAAAATTAAATTTTGATTCACAGAAAACTTTAAACACTGTTGAAGGAAAATTAGGGTTAGCACAAAATATTCTATCGGTAGCGGGAAAGATAGGTATTAATACAAATGTTAAATATTTAGATGATGAAACTAAAAAAGGCATGCATCTAAATTTATATGCTGTTCAGCTAGGTGGAAATCCTGTTAATTTAACTGAAATTTTGAGTATGAAGACATCTTGTGAGATTTCCAAAATTGAAGAGTGTCAAAATACAATTAATCAATTGAATAAATATATTTCTGAAGATTTTAGTAAACAACTTAGTCCAAATAATCCAGACTCTTGGGTAGTAGAGTCTTCTCAAACAATGCCTTATGATGAATTAAATATATTAGACCCAAGTGGTAAATTCTTTAATTTTAATTGGATAGAAAATTATAATGATTCTTTAAATTACTCAAAGTTAAAAAATATTATTCATCAAGCTATTTCAAGAGAAGTAAATAATTACTCAATTGCGAATTCTATATTAGAATCCACAAATTTAGCAATTGATGAGAGAAATAATTTGAAAGAAATTTTAGATAAGTCTGAAATAAATATTGATTCTTTAAGAAATTTCTCAAAAGAATGTCATAAAAATTTAATTGAATGTTTAAGTAACTATAAAGAAAAAATAAGTCATATACTACTTGATTATGATGAAAGTTTTTTAAAGCCAAACATAGGTTCTTTAATAGCTAAAACAAAATCAGGAAGATATCCTTTGCCTGGACAACAAAAAAGATCTTCTGTAGACTTTCTTGACTTTAAAAGTATTGTTGATAGCGGAAAGTATTCTAGCGTTTATTTTCGCTTAAAAACATTAGATAATAAGTTAGTTTTAAATCAAAATATTAGATTCGATTTAATGTGTAATAAACCTTGGTATCGTGGCTTTGATCCAGTTATTTTTGCTGGCGTATATGCTGGTTATGAAATTCTTACAAATACGATACAAGCTAATCATTCTTCCTTATGTTCAGGTATTGAATTAGGTTACGTAGCAAGCCCCAGAAATGTTCCTTATTCTGATTTTATTGTTGAAGTTTGGGGACGAGATTAAAACTTTTTCAATAATTAGAAGTGAAAGGTTAATATAAAATGAATTTAGAATTATACTCTAAAAAATTGGATAGTGACGGTGTTGTAGTTATTCCTAATGTTTTTTCTTCAAATCTTCTTAAATTATTTGAAAGTGCTGCTTTAGAAAGATTTGCTGATGTAAAAAATATCGTTCAAAATTCAAATCCACAAATACGTGAATATATTACAGCATTTGATAAAATATATTACAACAAAAAAAAATATTACAATGACCTAAATAATGAAAAAATTATCGAACTTGCCAAAGGTAGATATGATTATTCATTAAATACTTCTGAGGGAATATTTGCAACAGAAGAATTTTTAAATCCAGAACCTATTCATAGTTTAATGGAAATGAAATTAAAAACACAGTACAGCCAACATGCAGGAGTCGTGCCGGCAATCCCTAATTCTGATAATGGCCCATGGCACAGAGATATTTATCCTTTTTTTGACAAGGGAGAAGGAAGCGAAGATAATTATGATGACTCTATTGAAGTAAAATTAATGCCGCCATTTTATTATACTTTGCTTATACCATTAGAAAATATAAATGTGCAAAATGGTTCGACTGAATTTATTTTATCTTCACATAAAAAATCTTTTAATGAATGTGTTGATTTACCAAAATTTCAGACGGAAGTACAAGCGGGATCTGTCTTGTTGTTTGATGGAAGAATATTTCATCGCGGAAGAGAAAATAAATCAATAGATCCTCGCATGGTGATTTATAAAGTGTATCACAAAAACTGGTATAATGATTACTAAGAAAAACTAAAAAATAAAAAAATTAAATACGGAAGTCTGGAGATATATGCCTCAGTCATTTAAGATTATGATTGTTGTTACATTAGCTTTGTTTACTGATGGCCTATTTTATGGGCTGTTAATTCCCTTGCTCCCTTTTTCACCCGCACAGCTTTCTGCTGATTGGATGTATGAAATATTAAGTGCAAGCTATGCTTTAGGCGTTATCATGTTTACATTTTTAATTGGTTTTTTGTCTGATAGATTTGGCAGACGGGTACCAATGTTATTAAGCGTGATAATTCAATTTGTTGCGTTAGGTATTTTTGCATTCTCGCATCATTTTGTTTACTTAGTGATTGCCAAATTTGCCCAAGGAATTGCAGCTTCTACTACTTGGACTTCCGGTTTGGCATTTATAACTGATCATTTTTCAATGAAAAGAGCACAAATGCTTGGTTATGCATTACTCGGTAACACAATTGGTTTACTTATTGGTCCTTTGTTAGGCGGTTTTTTCTTTGAAAAGTTTAATTATCAATTTCCTTTTTTAATTTTAGCTGGGTTTATGGTTTGTGATTTGTTCTGTAGATTTCATTGGATTAAAAATACTCAGATAAAAGAAACAATTCCAATAAAAGAAATTATTTCGCTCTCAAAGGACAAAACCATATTACTTTCATCAGCCGTGATTGGCATGGTCGCATGGTGCTGGTGTGTTTTAGAACCCCTATATCCTATTTTTTTGAAAAACACTGCTTCTGCAAATCCCACTCAAATTGGAGCTTTATTTTCAATTAGCTGTTTAATTTATGGAATAAGTTGTCCTTTCATTGGTGCAATTACAGATAAGTTTCATCCCATAAAAGTAATGTTTGTTGGACTATTTCTTTTAGCGCTATCTATACCTATTCTGTGTCTTTCAAAAAATTTGTTAAATGCAGGTATTGCTTTATCATTTGCAAATATAGCGTATGGATTTGCGTTGAATCCTACTCTTTCTGAGCTTAGTTCTGTTGCAGATAGAAGAAATACGGGGGCGTATGCTGTTACCTATGCGATTTATAACATAGCATACTCTTTTGGAATGTTTGGGAGCAATTTAACGAACGGATTGTTAGCGCATTATTTTTCAATTCCTACAACATTTTTCTTTGTTGGAGGATTCATCATCTTTTGTCTGTTGATGTATTTAATTTGGTTAAATAAACCAAAAATATTAGAATTTTATGTGCGTCGGGGGGCTTCTAGCAATTAGGTAAAAATAAAACAGGGGATGATATTGGAACCATCCCCTGTTTTTATTTTGGAAAACTTACAATTAGCGCAATACAGCCAATAGGTCAGCTTTAAGGATGTTTTTAGCTACAAAACGACCCTTGTAGAAACCGCAAGACTCACATACTGAGTGAGGAAGTCTTGGTGCTGAACAGTTAGAACATTTAGAAAAGTTGATAGCTGTTAGAGAGTCGTGAGCACGGCGTGAGTTACGGCGAGCGCGGGAAACTTTCATCTTTGGAGTTGGCATACGAGGGTATCCTTTTATAGTAATTTCAGAAGGTTATCCCCTTTGAAATACAGTACAAAAATTTTCAAGAATAAACGGGTGTGATATTCCTGAGAAAATTTCTCCACATCACACATCACGCAAATAAAACGTCCCATCTTCATAATGGACTCAATTAGCTATGTCAATAGCTATCCTGTCTGCTTCAAATTCTCTTGCTCATTTTGTTTTGATTTTTCTTCTTCTTGGGAGTTTTGTTGTTCCTTTGCGGGGGCTGATTCTGGGTGTTTATCCTTTAATATCATTCTCTTAGCCGAGGCTTTCAATGCTCCAGCTAAAGTTGATTCAATAATATCACTATCCTTTGGTATGGAGCGACGGATCATGTTGGCAAGAAGAAAGAGCTCTTCTTCAGATAGTTTTGAGTTTTGAATGTTATTTTGAAAATTATGCAAAAACTCTAGAACATAGTTTATTGCAACCCCTTGTTCAGGATATGCTTCTGAATTAACGTATGTTCTTTCTTTTAGTTCGTCATATCTTCCCTGGTTTTCACTCATTCGGGTTAAATTTTGCGAAATAAGTTCCGTAGAACTTGTTTGGTCTTTCCGAATAGAAGCATGTCCTTTTACAGTATTTTCAATGTCTTTTAAATCATCAATAATGACAATAATATCAGTTCTTGCTTTTAATGCTAAGCGATATGCTGTCCAGTGAAAGCCTGATAAAATCGCAGTTTGGGATAAAAAATGTAATCTTTCTGTATCTTGTGTATTTGCCTTTTCAATTTTATTTCCAGTAAGTATTGCTCTGTCTTCTCCCCAATATTTTAAGGAATTTTGTTTGGTAAAGGTCATAAATTTTTTTAATGTTTTTATTTGATTTAAAAATCTATTTGCTTTGCTTTGAGGTGCTGAGGCAAATACTTTTTTCTTTAAAGTCGATAATTCATACATTTTGTTGGCAAATAATTCAGGGACAAATTCGATATGCGTTGATGGATCAACAAACCATTGTCTTATGCCAACTTCTTTAGCTTCTTGGGTAATAATGGCTGCAGCATGTGCATGACCTTTTTCGAATAAAAGATGAGTTAAAAGAAGTAATTGATCTGTTTTTTCATCGAGAATGTTTCCAATAAATAATTCATCACCAGGCGTTCTTTTTAATTTATAATGAGATTGTTGAACTGAAAATATAACATTCCCTATATACCATTCTGTTAGGTTGTAATCTTGAAATTTTTTTAAATACTTTTGTGGATTATTTTTATGATTCTTAATTGTATCAAAACTCATCGATTCAAATTCTATTAAGATCTGTAATTTTCTTGTGCATTGGCGTAAAGAAAAGGGAAGATCGTTTGACATTGATGAATTAATTTTATCTATATTTTTTTTACCTTCTAGTAAATTGCCGTCATAAAAAATAGAAGACCAAGCTTTTAATAGATAAGCTTCAAAAATATTTAAATCATTTCCTAATCTTCCGGACAGCTCAAGAATAGTTTCTATGATTAATGCTCTCAAGCGACTGGGAATATTTCTTTCAGCACAAATGAGTAAAGAAAATAATAAATGGACAATACTTTCGCCATCATTGCTTTCAATAGTAAAATTCAATACTCTAACTATTTGTGGGATCAATATATTGTTATCTATCCACCCTATGCACGATCTAAAAAAACGCGACATTACTGCGCTGCGCACAGGACGCATTTTTGGGAAAAGTTTTGTTTTATCTTGTTTAGCGTTTTCTTGAAACTCTATTGGATTCGTTATGCTTTCCATCAAAATCTTTAAATTATTCGAATCTACTTTACTTAAAAATTCAGTTTGTTCTTGTAATTTTTTTTGTATTTTATATATTTCGCTCTCAATAATTCCGATATAAGAACTTTTTGTTTCAAATAATGATTTTTCTATTATGCCAGCAGCTTCTGATAAGTGAATTAGTTTATAAAATTCATCAGTTCTTTTTTCTCTTTTTTTAATTTGTGATGGGAAAAAACTTTTTATAGTTAAAATAGCTTTTCTTTTTAAATTAACAGTATTCCAACTCACTGCTTGATAATATTTTTCAGCTTGCTCGTATTTTCCTAAAGAAAGGGAAAGATCGGCAATATGTTCTCTTATTTTAGGAATTAGAACAGGAGCTTCATCGGGAGATTCTTTTTCAATATTTTCACTTAACATTTGTAATTTAGAAATAATAAATTCAGTAGAAGTGTAATCACATAAGTCTTCTGTCGCTATTAATAGAGCTGAGTATGCACTATAAGCACATTTTTTAAGATCCGATCTCGACAAATATTCTGATATTTGAATAATTTCAGATAATGTGGTTTTTTCGTTTAATTTATTGCATAAATGTTCTGATAATAAATAGTATATTTTTGATTTAATATCTTTATTTAGTAATAAGGATAAGCTTAACCAAATAAATTGGTGCTCCCAATAGTAACTTATTAAGTGCCCTGTTAAAATATCTCTATTTTCAGAAACAAGACCTACTTTAATAGCAACATTTAGAGTTTCGTATGCTAAATGAAGAGGATCTTTTTTTCTTTTTTCTAATTTTTCTTCTGAATCTTCATCTACTTCAGTAGGTTTAGCTTGATCACTAATTACTTCTTTTGATTCTTCTTGAATCAAATCATTTATTTCAGAATTTACTGTATTTATATCTTCTTTTCCTTCATGATATTTTTCTGAAAAAATTTCTTTTAAATTTATTACTTTACTACTAAGAAGTTCTATAATGTCAGTATCAATTTTTAAGTCAGCCATGGCCCATGTTGCCAGAAAACGTGCTTGTTGACTTGTTAAATGATTGAGTTTTGAAACCCAATAAGTCCTTGTTCTATCATCTTTTAAATTCGAAAAAATAACATCTTGACTTTTTAGTAATTGGATAGTTTTTTTAATTTCTTCATCAAAAATATCTTCTTCTGATCTAATACCTAAAATCCATCTGTTATTTATTGAATTTTTTTTGATTATATTTAGGAGAACTGGTAGTGATGAAAAGTCAGAACGATTAATGTCATCTATTATAATAAAAGATATTTCTGATGAAGAAATTATCCTTTCAAAAATTTTCTCTATGTTACTATACAACCATTCATGAGTAATTTGAATGAGCGAATTTGTTGTTGATTTTTTCAAAACATTTTTATTTTCTGCATACTTTTTTAAGGAAGGTAAAATATAAAATAAAATTTCAACTTGATTACCCAAATTAAAGAATATTGATTTCATTTCTTGGAGAAATTTAGGATTTAAAAATATCGCATAATTAAGTAAACTTTCACATAAATCATTTAAGGTTGAAAAAGGTATTTTTAACGAGCTAAATTTTACTGGATAGAAAAAAGTATGTTTATTTATAATATTTAATCCAACACATAAATTTCGCATTAAAAGGTGTTTGTTAGCACCGATTGTTTTTGCATCGATCCATAATCTATTTTTGTCTTTATTGCTTTTTTGTAAAATGAAATCACTAACTTGTTCAGGAATATCAAAGTTTTTATTTAGTAACAATTGATTGTGTTTATCAGAATGAGAAAAAGAATAATTGGAAAAAATATTATTAATATTTTGTACATCAATATTATCTGTAAGCTTATTTGATAGCATAATAAGCTCAAATGCTATTTCTCTTGCATTCGATATTCTTTTTTCCGGTAGAGGTTCTAAGGCTTTTAAGAGGATAGTTCTTAATCTTTTTAAGGTTTCAAAGATAGGATGGCGAGTTGTCCATTTATACCAATCATTTCCTAAAATAAATGTATTAGATTCTGGAATTAAAAATGCTGACCAAATTTGTTCTAACACGCTTAAACCCGAATCTTTTATCAATCCTAAGTCCCAAGCCATAATTGCAGCAAGACTAAAAATGTCCGAACTTTCACGATATGATCCTTCTATTAATCCTCTTGCTTCAGGTGCTAACCAGTAATTTTTTTCAACTATTTTTTGAAAAATTGAAATTCTTTCTTCGTTGTTTTGTTGTTCATAAGAACTAGGCAAAAAGTGGGCATATCCGCCATCTAGAAAAATAATATGGGGAATTTCTTCTTTTCTTTCAAAAAATTCTGATTCGTACGTTACTTTAATGTCAACAGTAGCTCTATCCCGAATAAGAATATTTTGCGGTTTTAAATTTCCATGAATAATACCTTTTGCATGATAAAAGGACAAATATTCAAAAATACGTACCCAAAATCTAATTCTATTTCTCAAACGAATAAAATCGTTAACCTTTAAAGGAGAATCTTTTTTGTTCGCATCGGATAAGGTGGTTCCTTCCACCCAGCGAGAGAAAACTTCAAATTCATTAGTTTTTAAAAAGATTTCAAGATTTTCACCATATTCAAACGGAAGGGCTTTTTGTAAAAGATCAAAGCTTTCTTGCAGTTTTAATTTACAAAAGCGAGACTTGTTTAGTCCCTCTACTTTAATTGTCTTTCTTCTTAGCTCATCAGCTCTTTGCATGCGTGTAATGATAGGGCTGCTTTTAATTTTAAGACTAGCAACCTTGTCAACACTCGCATCTTCTCTTTGAGATATTTGTGCTATGAGCCTTTCATTATCCATATCGCCCCGATTCTACAACTTCTAACAACCCCGTTAGTTATCGGTGTAAACTTTTTGTTCCGTAGGATTGTTACGAATAATTAAAAAATATTATAATTGTGAAAACAGCTCACTTTTCTTTCTAATGCCTGAGTTTTTCACAGGGAGGTTGGTTCATGGCAGAGTCAGTTCAAATTATAGATCACGAGGATTGCGCTTCATGGATCGAGCTAAGCAAATCAGCAATTATAAAAAATATCAATACTTACAGGTCTCAGATAGACTCTCACATTGTGTTGGGTGGTGTTATCAAAGGGAATGCTTATGGGCATGGATTTCAAGAAATACTTGAATGTATGCACAGTTACGTGGACATTTTATTTGTCATTTCTCCTTCGGATGCTTTTAAAATTCGGAAGTATGAAAAAGAGAATGAGTTAATCCAAAAAAGAGTGATAGTTTTAGGTGCTATATCTCCAGCTGAAGCAGTGTTGTGTGCAAGGAAAGTGATTGAAGTTGCTATAACGGGTCCATTTTGGGAAAATTTTATTCCTGAACTAAGACAGTGCGAAAAAGAAAAAGGAAATAGTTATAGACCTTTAAAAGCCCATTTGCATGTAGATACTGGTCTTTCTCGAGAAGGGTTTATGTTAGAAGAAATTCAAACAAAATTAAATTTTTTAAAGGAAAACAATGATTTAATTTATGTGCAAGGTGTGATGTCCCATTTTGCTAACACGGAAGATGTAACTGAACAATCTTATGCATTTGAACAGCTCACAAAATTAGATAAAGCATATGATTTAATCACCGCCGAACTTAACATAGGTTATAAGCTAGAAAAACATATTGCCCAAAGCGCCTCAACGCTCATAATACCAGATTCCCATTATGATATAGCTAGGATTGGCATTTCTCTGTATGGATTATGGCCTTCAAACGAAACAAAGTTATCAGCTAAAGTAGTAAAAAGTGAACTGCCGAGTTTAAAACCAGTTTTAACTTGGAAATGTCGAAGCCAAAGTATTAAAAAAATCTCCGCTGGGACTTACATAGGCTATGGATGCTCTTGTAGGGCAGATAGGGATTTAAGAGTAGCTTTATTTCCTGTGGGATATTTTGATGGATACCCAAGACTTTTATCCAATAAAGGATATGCTCTTGTAAACGGAATTCGTTGTAAAATACTTGGAAGAGTGATGATGAATCATATAATTGTTGACGTAACGGAAGCAACAAGAGAAAACACTTCTGAAGTTGTTGCGACACTCTTAGGGAAAGATGGCAATGAGTCTGTTTCTGCTGAACAAATTGCAGACTGGGCACAAACCATTAACTATGAAGTAGTGACGCGAATTGCCCCCCACTTAAAAAGAATGGTTGTAGATTAGTGAAAAAAGAATTTTTTAACTATGAGTTGCCTGAAGATCTCATTGCTCAAGTTCCATTATCACAAAGAAGTGCGAGTAAACTTCTTGTTTGTAGTTCCAATGAAAAATCTATTCTTGATTATAATTTTGAAGAATTACCAAAGATATTGAATAATTTATTTTCCTTATCAGAGAAACAAAAAAAACTTTTGCTAATTGCAAATAATTCCAAGGTATATCCCGCACGCGTGCGGATTCAACGCATTTCTGGTGGTCGAGGAGAAGTTTTCTTTTTAGAAAGAGGTATAAAAGATGTTTATTCTTGTTTACTTAGACCAAAAAGCAAATTAAAAGTTGGAGAAATTCTATATTCCGATGATGATAGAAAAATTCCTCTTTTTAAAGTAATAAATCTTGAAAATCCTTCTGTTTCTTTAGTGCAAAACGAATTGCTTGATACTATTTTAGATAAATTTGGTGAAATGCCATTACCTCCTTATATTCAAAGAGATCCTAATAAAGTCAAAAATTATAATTCGATGGATAAAGAGCGTTATCAAACGGTTTATGCTAATTCAAATGAACAAGGAAGCAGTGCAGCACCTACAGCAGGACTGCATTTTACAGAAGAAATAATTAAGCAATGTAAAGAACAAAATATAACATTTTCTTCCGCTACTTTGCATGTTGGTCTTGGTACTTTTTTACCTGTTCAAAGTGAAAATATTGAAGAACATGATATGCATGAAGAAATATATATGCTTTCACAAGAACTTGTAAAAAAAATTATTGAACATTTAGAAAATAAATGGCCAATTGTATTTGTCGGAACTACTTCTTTACGTGCGGTGGAAAGCTTCTTTCGCCATGTATTTCAAAATTTAAATTATGAAGAGTTTAATAAAAATCTTGTAAATAAAAATTTAACACAAGTATTAATGCCATATGCAGATAGATGGTTTCAAACAAAATTATTTATTTATCCAAAAAATAAATTTGCGACTGTTAAACCATTTATTGGAAATGGAATTATAACTAATTTTCATCAACCATGTAGCACTTTAGCAATGTTAATAGCCGCATTAATGGGGTATGATTTTTGGCAAAAATTTTATGCACATGCTATAGAAAAACGCTATCGTTTTTTAAGTTATGGAGATTCCAGTCTTCTTATATTTGGAGAAAGAAATTAAAAATGTTTTCAGAAAGAAATCTTATAGAATTTAATTTGCTTCAATCTTTGCCATTACCTGAAAATTATAAATGCGGGGATTTTGATACCAATGATTTAAAAGCTCAAGATCTTTACACAGAGTTTGAACAAGTTCAGCAAAAAGGAATTGCGCAAGCTTCTGACTTATCACTATTAGATAAGGTAGGCCCAAGAATAACAAAGCTAAAATTTGGAGCGGTAGAACTAGAAACCCCAATTTTTATGCCTGTTGGGACTGTAGGAAGTGTAAAATCTCTTTCTCCTGAAGATGTGTACTCTATTGGTTATAGACTTATTCTTGGTAATACTTATCATTTAAATCTTCGTCCTGGTATGGAATTGATGCATGAGTTTGGCGGTCTGCACGAGTTTATGCGTTGGCCAGGTGCAATTTTAACGGATAGTGGCGGCTTTCAAGTAATGAGTTTAGCTAAAATTCGTAAGTTAACAGAAGAAGGAGCTACTTTTGCAAATCATATCAACGGCGCTAAAATAACTTTAACACCTGAAAATGTGGTAAAAATTCAAGAAGATATTGATTCTGATATTCAAATGGTTCTTGATGAATGCACTCCTTACCCTGCTACACATGCTGAAGCTCTTTCCAGTATGGAAAGATCAATGCGGTGGGCAAAAAGAGCAAGAGCTGCTCGGAATAAGTTGAATAGAGCGCAATTTGGAATTGTGCAGGGCGGCATGTATGGTGATTTAAGGGTACAAAGTATTAAACAATTGGTTGAAAATGATTTTGAAGGATATGCTATTGGTGGTTTGTCAGTAGGAGAATCTAAACGTGAAATGCGTAGGTTATTATCCGCTACTATACCTTGGATGCCACATTTCAAGCCGCGTTATCTGATGGGAGTAGGAGCTCCTGATGATTTAATAGACGCAATTCTTCTTGGAATAGATATGTTCGATTGCGTAATGCCTACTCGCAATGCAAGAAATGGCAGCGTTTTTGTGCGATCGACTGCATCTGCAAATGGAAAAATGCAAATCAAGAATTCTATCCACAAAAGTTCAAAACTCCCATTGGATACAGAATGTAATTGTTACACTTGTAAAAATTATTCCCGCGCCTATCTACGTCATCTTTTTGTTGCAGAAGAATTACTAGTCTTTAGATTGTTGTCGATACATAACTTGCAATTTTTATATGATCTAACTTTTGAAATGCGTGAGTCGATAAGAGCAGGAACAATATTTTCTTCCCTATCTTCTATTAGAAGGAAATATGCCCCTGGGAGTGTCTAGCCCATGAAGAGCCAAAATAAGAATTCTTTTGTTTTTGATAATTCAGACAAAGCTATTCCTGTTATTATTGGCGCTCAAGAAACACAAAGCTTTTTAAATGATGTGATAAAAAATTCAAAAGAAAAAAATCAACATTCAAATCAAATAAAAAAATGGTGGTTTTGGCTAGGCTTTTTAGGCGGTGTTTTTATTGCAAGTTTAGGTATTTTTTTTACATTCACAACAGTTTTTTTTATCCAAAATTCAATTCTAGATAAACCCCATTTTATTTATGAAAAAGTTATTTGCGAAAAGCACTAAACACATATAATATTATCTGTGTTTTGCAAACTCTTTTATTTGAGGTTAGTTATGTTTTCAAAATCTAAGACATTAAAAACAAGTTTAATTATAATTTCTTCTATCAGTACAATTTTTTTATCATCTTGTAAATCTTCTTCTAAGTACGTAAAACAGGAAGTAATAGCAAATTCTGATAAAACTTTAGAGACTCCTGATTGGGTTTTGAATAGTTCTGTAATACGTGAAGAAGGTTCTAATATTATTTTTATTCACAAGGTAACATTAAGTG
The DNA here is from genome assembly GCF_029873255.1 of Pigmentibacter sp. JX0631. NCBI lineage: Bacteria > Pseudomonadati > Bdellovibrionota > Oligoflexia > Silvanigrellales > Silvanigrellaceae > Pigmentibacter > Pigmentibacter sp. JX0631. The sequence goes on from NZ_CP123622.1 coordinate 2,605,908, forward strand.
GGGCATCAAGACCTGACGCTTGTGTTTCAATGGCTCGTACTCAAGCCGTTGCAGAAATGTTGAAATATATTAAAAACTCTGTTACTGCTTCTGGACAAGTTGAAGATTTAAATGCTTCTACAGATCCATCTCTTTCATCTCTAACAGCATTTTTATCCCAAGGGAATATCTCAGGAGCTAAAGTAACTACTACTTATTGGGAAAAAACGATGGAAGCAGATGAGTCAGGGGTAAGACCTACTCAAAAGCTCATGTGTGCTGTTCAAGTCGCGATTGAAAAAACAGTTTTAGATAAACAAATGCGTGATGCTATTAATGGCGCACCTGGTGGAAATCCTGAAATTCGCAGAAAATTACTTGATGCACAAAAACAATTCATTGATAGCGTAGGGAATAAGGATGCTGGTGCTTCTGAAAAATCAGAAGATTAATGACAAATAAAGTATCCTTCCTAACAATTATTCTCATCTGTTATAATAAAGGTGAAAAATGAAAGCTCTTAGTTTATTTATTAGTTTGTCTTCTATTTCTTTATTAAGTAATATATATGCACAAACAGATCCTTGTTCAACTCTTGCAGATCTACAATCCAAAACACAAAAAGAATTATATGTTGGTTATGGAACAGGATCTTCTCAGAAAGAAGCAGATCAAAATGCACAAGTAGATTTGGCAAGAAATATAAGACAAAAAGTAACAGCAACGGCTACTGTTGAAGAAACAAATGAGAATGCTTCTCTAAATGCAACATCAAAATCTGTGGTTTCTGAAGTAATTATTGGAGCTAAAACATTAAAAAGATGTAATAATAAAGATACTTTTTCAGCTGTTGTTACTCTAGAAAAAGCTTTTTTTATGAATTCTTTACAAGAAAAGCTAGCTTCTATAGATAAGAAAGCTAAAAGTTTAGCTCAATCTTTAGAAAATGCGAAAGATGATGAATCGCTTGCTAAAAATGTTGATACTGCTAAAAAATTTCTAGCAGACTATCAAAATACTTATGAAGATGATTTAAATCTTTGTAAAATTAATAGTGGGTGCGATAAAATTTCGAAAGATGAAGATGTTTTTAGTAAACTTTCGGAACTAGTTGCCAAAGAAGGTGATAAAGATCAATATGTATTTATCTCAAATAAAGATAAAGTATCTCTAGCTTTAAGAGATGATCTTATCTCTTTATTAGAAGAGGATAAAGACGAAAAAATTAAAATAATGGATGGAGCTGTTTCCGAAGGAACTGAATCTAAAAGAAGAATTCTTTCAAGTTGCAAAGCAAAAGTTGGCTCTAAAATACCAAAAACGGAAGATCGAGTAGTAGAAACTCGCTGCGTTATTGAAGCATATATTGGTAAGCAGAAGAAGTTTAGAAAAGTATATTCTTGCAAATCAACTATGGATTCCGAAATATCAATTGAAGATGCTGTTACTTCCTGCTCTGGTAGATTAACTTTAGAGTAACAAATTCAATGTATTAAATGAATTGACTATAGAATATAAATTATTCTATAGTCTTTTTTTTGGATGCTCTCATGAAAAAATTAAATACTGCAATCGTAGGTTTTGGTTTATCTGGCTCCACCTTTCATGCTCCTATAATAACGAATAGCAATTGTTTTAATTTGTGCTATGTAAACTCTTCTCAATTGGAAAAGGTGCAAAAATTTTATCCAAATGTCTCTGTCATTGCTGATTATGATCAACTCTGCAAAATAAAAGAATTAGATTTAATTATTATTACGGCACCTAATAAAGAACATTTTTCATTGGCAAAAAAAGCATTACTTGCAGGAAAAAATGTTGTTGTAGATAAACCATTTGTAGTTTCATCTGCACAAGGGGAAGAGTTAATTAATATCTCTAAAAAACAAAATTTATTATTAAGTGTTTTTCAGAATAGACGTTGGGATAATGGATTTTTAACTCTGCAAAATTGTATTGCGGAGAAGAAACTGCAAAACATTTCATTATATGAAAGTTATTATGATAGATTTAGACCTATAGTAAATAAACAAAAATGGAAAGAACAAGATCAAGAAGGTTCTGGAATTTTATATGATTTAGGCTCGCATTTATTAGATCAAGCTGTATTTACATTAGGAATGCCAAAAGAAATTTTTGCTAATCTTCAATTGCAAAGAACGAATGCTTCAACATTAGATTATTTTCATCTTATTTTAAAATATGAAAAAACAACTGCAATTCTCGGTGCATCAAATTTAGGTTTTCAACCTCGACCGGTATTTTCTATTTTAGGTGACAACGGATTTTTTCAAAAAAATGGTCAAGATCCGCAAGAAAATGCCTTAAACTTATTAGCTAAAGGTGAAAAAATAAATTTTGCGGATTGGGGTGTAGATAATAATATAGAAAATAAAAGCAAATATATTCAATTCATTGAAGGGCGGCAATTGGAAACTGATATACCAACTTTAGCAGGAAATTATTTTCAATTTTATCAGCAAATTTATTCAGCTATGGTTGAACAACAAGTAAACCCTGTTGATCCCAACGATGCTGTAAATGTCATTAAATTAATTGAATTAGCATATATTAGTAATGAACAAAAAAAATGGATAAAAGTTAACTTCAACGACTAAATTTTGATTTATACAATAAAATACTTAAAGAATTTAATGTAACAATTAATGTTGCACCTGTATCAGCAAGAATTGCCATCCATAATTGAGTACTACCAAAAATAGTCAAAGTGAAAAAAATTACTTTCAGACCAACTGCAATAAGTATATTTTGTTTAATAGTCAGCATTACTTTTTTAGAAAGGGATATAGCATCAATTATACTTGTTAATTTATTACCCGTTATTATAACTTGGGAAGAATCTATTGCAATATTACTCCCGTTTCCCATAGCAATTGCTATATTAGCAGCAGCCAAAGCTGGCGCGTCATTTATACCATCACCAACCATAGCAATAAAAGCTTTTTCAGAGTTTGATTTAATAAAATTTAACTTCTCACTAGGTAGTAGTTCTGCTTTTACTGCAATGTCTAGTTGATCAGCAATTAATCTTGCTGTAGCTGCATTATCTCCTGTCAGTATAGTAGAATTAATATTTAATTTTTTTAAATTTTTTATTGCTTCTTTTGCCTCAAATTTTACTTTATCTTTTAAGGCAATTAATCCTTCTAGTTTAAAATTCACAATTATACAAATTACAGTATTTCCATTGTTTTGTAATTCAATAATTTCATTTTCAAAATACAGAGAAATGGGCGTTAGTTTTTTTGCATATTGAGGAGAACAAATTAACACTGGGAGTTCATTTATTTCTCCTTGGACTCCTATTCCAGGAATTGTTTTAGAATTTTTTACTACTAAGAAAGAAATATCTAAATTTTTAGCATACTCTATGATACCTTTAGCTAAAGGATGATTTGTTTTTGCTTCTATACTTGCTGCAATTTGTAATATTTGTGTATCAGGTTTATCAAAAGTAACAATTTTAGTAACATCCAATTTTCCATAGGTTAAAGTTCCAGTTTTATCAAATGCTATTTGTTTTATTTTTCCAATTGTCTCTAAAGAAACAGCATTTTTTATTAATATCCCTAATTTTGCTGCTATTAATATACCTGTAGATATAGCTGAAGGTGTAGAAATAACTAAAGCACAAGGACATCCTATGAGTAAAATAGCTAATCCCCGATATATCCATACAAGCCAACTTTCTTGGAAAAAAAGTGGAGGAATACAAGCTACTAAAATACCAAAAAACAAAACTGCAGGAGTATAAAATTTACTAAATTGTTCAATACTGCGCATTGTTTTTGTTTTTGACGCTTGAGCTTCAGAAATAAGCTTTACTAATTTACTAACCGTATTATTTTGTGCAGTTGTATTTGCTTGAATTACTAAGTAACCATCAATATTAATAGAACCTGCAGAGACCAAAACAGTTTTGCTTTTGAATATAGGTGTTGCTTCTCCTGTAATTAATGACTCATCTACAAAGGATTCTCCTGATATTACCTTTCCATCGACTGGAAATCTATCTCCGGGTTTTATTTCTAAAATGTCATCTACTTTAACTTCGGATAAATTAATAATTTCCTGTTCTTTATTTGCTAATATGCGTGTTACTTTATCTGGCAAAATTGTCAAAAGAGTTTTCAACTCTTGATTGCTTTTAGCCAAAGTGGCGGATTCTAGTTTTTCGCCTATTAAGTAAAGGATTAGCACCGCAGCAGCTTCTTCACTTGCGCCAATTATAATGGCTCCTAAACTGGAGATGCTCATCAGTGTCTCCACGCTAAACATCTGCCCGGATTTTCCTAAGTAAAATGCTTTTTTTACAATGGGGAAGAATGGAATTAAAGTTAGAATTGTGAATAGGAAATGCCAATTTTTGTTAGTAAAAAATTGCAGAGAAAGTAGAATAATATAGATAAAACTTAATATACCTATTGTTTTCCAGTTATGGTTTGAAAAGAATGTTACAATTTTTGAAAAATTAGATATTTTTATCTCTGTTTTATTTTGCTCTGAGATTTTTTTTTCTTGCGGGAAACTTTTAAATTTTTTGTTTTTTCTAAATTGTTTTTTTAATTCTGATGTAGATAGAGTATTAATCTCATTCTTAATTTCGAACAATGTATACCCAATTTTTTTTGTTGAGAGAAAAAACTGTTCTTTGATAAAAAGATCAACATCAAATTTCAACAATAAAGTAGAATTTATAAAATTTACTTTTGCATCTTTTACTCCCTTTATTTTTTGGCAGAATATTTCAATTTTTTGTGCGCAACTTGGGCAATCCATCCCGGTTATGGAAAATTTTAATTCTTTCATATTTTCTTGTGACATAAGAACCTCTGGGTGAGCATTGAATTGACCTTCTGTTGAAGATCTGTTAAGAAATTATAGGATAGGGGGGTATATTATGTCAATACGGTCTGCAAATGAAAAATCACATATTATTTCAAATAAAATGCGTTTAATTGCGAGGGTAAAAAAAATGCAAGGGCAATTAAAAAGTGTAGAACAAGCATTAGATAGTGACGAGGATTGTAAAAAAATATTGCACACTCTTGCTTCGGTGCGAGGGGCGCTCACTGGTCTTATGTGTGAAGTAATTGAGAGTCATATTCTTGAACACATGTCTGAAGAAAATAGAGAATTATCTAAACATGAATTACAATTAGCAAACGAGTTATCTGTTTCTTTAAAGACCTTTCTTTAAAGACTAAGTATAAAATTTTTTTATCAAATCATTTTTACTTAAGGAGATTTTTATGATTCAAAACGCTTTTTGCAATGAAGAAAAACGTATACAAGAATTGTATAGTTATCAAATATTAGATTCAGATGCTGACTTTAATTTGGATGAAATTACCCAGCTTGCAGCAAGTATTTGTGAAGTTCCGATAGCATTAATCTCCTTAGTGGATAAAGATAGACAATGGTTTAAATCAAAAACAGGATTGGAAGCAACTCAAACGGCAAGAGATATTTCATTTTGTACCCATGCAATTGAACAGCATGAATTATTTTTGGTGGAAGATTCTCATAAAGATGAGCGATTTAAGAATAACCCTTTAGTGCTTGGTCAGCCCAATGTGCGATTTTATGCTGGGCAACCGTTAAAAACACCAAATGGTAACAATATTGGTACATTGTGCGTAATAGATCATCAAACAAAACAATTAACAAATAAACAAAAAGAAATGCTCCTTGTATTGTCTAAACAAGTAATCAATTATTTTGAATTGTACAAAGCAAAAAAAGAATTAGAAACTGTTAGGTTAGATTTCATACGCAAAGAAAGACAAAATTCGATAGCCAACTTGTCTTCTGGTATTGCGCATGAAATCAATAATCCATTAGCCATTATTCTGGGAAAAATATCTGGTATAACATCTAAAATGGAAGCCTCTGAAAATAAAATATTAGAGTCCCTCAATTTAAAACGAGATATGGAAGTTATTACTAATGCAAGTAATAGAATTTCTAAAATAATTAAATCTTTAAGAGATTTCTCTCATTGTGACGACAATGAAGCTGTAACTGAAGTTTCGGTAAAAGAAATTTTTCAATCTATTTTTTTTATGTTTGAACGGAAATTTTCTAAAGATAGTATTGAAGTTAGTTTAAATATTCCTGATAATTTGTTGATAAAATGTAAACTTATTAATTTATCGCATGCTTTTTATAACTTAATATTAAATTCTTATGAATCTATTTTAACTCATTCTGAGCGCTGGATTAATATTTCTGCAGTTAAAAATTTGGATAGTTCTATCGTAATTCAATTTGTGGACTCAGGGAATGGAATTCCTAAAAATTTACAGGCTAGATTAATGGAACCCTTTGTCTCATCAAAAGAATTTATGAATTTACCAAAAGGTTTAGGGCTTTGTATCGCAAAAGGAATTATTCAAGCAAATAATGGTTTCTTAAAATATCTCGAAAATGCACGTAATACTACATTTGAAGTACAATTGAATATGAGTTGCTGATCTATACTACAATTTTTTCTTTAATTTCATAATGTTATAAAGCCGTAGTGTTTTTTTCAAAATAAGGAATTATTTTTATGAAATAGTTCTTTGAAAATATGGGTAAATTAAAATTTTTTCAGGTAATTAAGGTTATAAAATGTGTATAAGTATTTGAATTAATAATAATAAATATAATTTTTTTTATTAACTTTGAATTACATTTATTTTTCTTGATATTTTTATAAAATACATTAAAATATCCTTATTTCATACCGACTATTATTATGAAAAATGCGAGATATGATGAAAGGTTTATATAGTATATGAATTTAATTAAAAAAACAGCTATTTCTATAATTGTTTTAACAATATTAAATAGTTGTGGAGAAGGCGCTTCCTCTTCAAAAAACTCTCAAGGTTCTGCAGACGATAGAGCGCTTAAGAATGCTGAATGCAATAATATAAATTCTAAAAAAGTAGCTTTATTTGAACAGTTATCAAAACTTGAAAATGCAAATAATTCGTTAGTAGATTTGTATTATACAAAAATAGGTAATACTTCAGCCTATTATGGCTTAAATAGTACTGACGAAAATAATTTAAAAGGAATTATGTTGGTTGAAAATTCTAATGTAAATTCTTTTAGATATACTGCTACAAATGTATTAGAAACTATTACAAATTACTGTAGCAAAGATTATATGCAATATTCAGATGTTAAAAAATGGAAAGATTTTATGAATAACCAGTTTAGTGAAACTATTCAAGTTTTAAAAAATAATTACAATAAAATATCTTCTGACATCAGTAATGTACGTCTTAAAAATGATCTTATCCCGTTGTATCAAAATGGAATTCTAAATAATTGTGAGGGATTGGATAAGTTTTTATAATGGTTGTGAAATTTAAAAACAATCTTTAAATTCTTTCGTCATTAATTGTTTAATAAAATTTTCCTGCTTGAGTTTTTTAATATTTAATTCAATTTCAGGAATTTTTTTTATGTATTTACTTTTTTTTGTAAAAGCAAGGTAGTTTGGGGTAGAGTCTAAAATTTTCTCTGCTATAGCTAAGTTGTTTTCCTTATTTTCAAAATGAATTAAAGCAAACTCTGCAATTAATTTATCTGCAAGAAAATAGTCAACTTTATTACTTAAAACAGAACTAAGACAAAATTTAACATCTGTTTCATCTTCTCGAATTATTTTCTTTTCTTTCACTAAAGTATCAATTTTATTTCCAAGGCTAAAACCTTTCCCAGAGCAAATTTTTTTTCCAGCAAGTTTTGAAATGTCATCAATTAAATTTAATTCTGGTGTGTTTTTTCCAATTGCAACAATATTTTCTGTAAATAGGGTTTCTTTGGGGAAAATTAAAAAATCATTGCGTTCGGTTGTTTTAATTGTAGGAAATATGCCATCAATTTCATTTTTTTTTGCTTTTTCTAGTCCCACAGACCAGTTACCAATGATGATTTCTTCTTTAATATCAACTAATTTTAGAACTTCACGGACAAAGTGAATTGAAATACCTTTTGTTGCCTGTTCATGTGTGCAGCTAAAAGGGGGGTAGTCAAGAGTATAAAATGCAGCGAAAGAATTTTTCGTTAATAGAGATAGAAACAAAAAGATAAAAATTTTAATTTTTAACATTTAACCCTCAATTTTAACCACCAACTAATTTTTTTACGGCTTCGATTAAGACTTCAGGCTTAAAAGGTTTTGTGATCCAACCGCTGGCTCCTGCTTTTTTTGCTTCAGCTATCATTTCGGCTGCACCTTCAGTGGTTAGCATTAATATTGGTGGATGGGGCAAATCACTACTTGTATTTATTTGTGTTACCATTTCAAGTCCACCCATATTTGGCATGTTGATATCGCTGATAATTGCTTTAACGTCTTTATTATTTTTCAATTTTGCAATTCCATCTACCCCATCTTCTGCTTCAATGACTTCAAAGCCCCCTTTTGTTAAGGTAAAATTCACTTGTTGGCGAATTGTTTTAGCATCATCAACAATTAAAATTTTGTGAGCCATTTGGTTCTCCGTAGAATAAAATAATTGGCAGTATGCTTTATTATACAATCAACCGTGTTGACTGCAATAGACAAAAAATAAACACTTTTTATTTCTATATCATTTATCGACTATGTTATTTTTAATGGATTAAAAGATATTGCTAAAATTACTAATTCTAAGGGGATAATAATGGAAGAGTTAAAAGGTAATCAAAATACAAATATTCCAGGTCTAAATTTATCAACTTTGACTGGTTTAAATTTAGATGAATATAAAGGAATGGCTGATAACTCTCCAATAAACATTATGTTTTGTGATTTAAATTTTATCATTACATATGTTAATCAAACTAGTAAAGATACACTGCAAAAAATTGAAAAATTTCTCCCAATCAGAGTTAATGCAATAGTGGGATCGAGTATCGATATTTTTCATAAAGTACCAGCGCATCAAAGAAGAATTTTAGCAAATGATAAAAATTTACCCCATCGTGCAATTATTGCTGTTGGGCCAGAAAAATTGGATCTTTTAGTTTCAGCAATATATGACTCAAACCAAAAATATATTGGTGTTATGGTAACTTGGGACATTGTAACCCAAAAATTGCAAGTAGAAAGTAACTTAGCTAGAATTAATTCTATGATGGAAAATATTCCAATCAATGTGATGTTTTCTGACATGGATTTTAATATTACTTATGTAAACACAACAAGTTTAAAAACTTTAGAAAAATTGGAAAAATATTTGCCCATTCGGTTAAATGAATTAGTGGGATCGAGTATTGATGTATTCCATAAAAATCCAGCGCATCAAAGAAGATTACTTGCAAATGATAAAAATCTTCCGCATAGAGCTATTATTTCAGTAGGTCCAGAAAAATTAAGTTTATTGGCATCAGCAGTGTATGATGGAGATAAAAAATATATTGGTATCATGGTAACTTGGGAAATTATTACCGATAGAGTTGTTTTGACTGAAAATATTGGTGAAGCGTCCAGACAACTTGCAGCAGCGTCAGAAGAATTAAATGCCACTTCAAAACAAATGAGCACCAATGCCGAAAAAACGACTTCTGTAGCAAACTCAACAGCGGCTTCTTCTGAAGAAGTCTCCCAAGGTGTGCGCTCTGTGGCAACAAATACTGAAGAAATGAGTGCAGCTATAAAAGAAATTGCGCGCAATGCTGCTGAAGCTTCTGCAAGTAGCTCACTCGCTCTTAAGCAAGCACAAAATACAAATTCAATTATTGTGAAGTTAGGTGAAAGTAGCAAAGAAATTGGTAATGTAATAAAAGTTATTAGTTCTATTGCACAACAAACTAATTTGTTGGCATTAAACGCCACAATTGAAGCGGCGCGAGCAGGAGATGCTGGTAGAGGCTTTGCGGTGGTTGCAAATGAAGTGAAAGAACTTGCAAAACAAACTGCGAAAGCAACTGAAGACATTACAAATAAAATAACAGGAATTCAAAGTGATTCAAAAAGTTCTATCGATGCTGTAACTTTAATAAGCCAATCAATTGAAAAATTAAATAGTATTGCAACAGCAATTGCAGCTTCTGTAGAAGAACAAGCTGCTACAACAAATGAAGTGGCTAGAATTGTCCAACAATCTGCAGAGGGAGTTGCCAATATTACTCAAAATATAAAAGTTGTTTCTGAAGCAGCAGTCCAAACTTCTAATGGCTCTTCGCAGGTATTAATTTCCGCTAAATCTTTAAGTGAATTGGCAAGTAAACTAGATGTGTTAGTAAAAAATATTAAGGTTTAACTCTTTGGTTGGATGGCTACGGCAATTAATTCTTCTGGAGTCATCCTTGAAATTTCTATTAATTCTTCTTTTAGATACTTCTCAACTTCTAATTTTATTTGCTTTAATACGATAGCTTTTACTGCATTTTGAATATTTAATTTAAATTCATCAGTAAGGCAGCTAGTTTCATGTTTTCCATCAGAAATAATTTGCTCCTGAGAGCTATGCGCTACAATCGAATGTTGAAGATCATTTTGCATATTGCTATTTACTCCTTGTTTTAAAGTATTGACAATTAAATTAAATACACAACCCCATTCCTGACTTAAATCAGAGCTCCATGATCGCCCTAAAAATTGACCTAGCGTTTTTAAAAAAGTTTGTGCAGCCCAATCATAGTGAGGATCCGAGATTGGCAACTTTTGCAATTGCTCGCTTAATTCTTGGAGAAATTGCGATAAATTTTTTTTATTTTCTAAATTATCAATTATTGTAATTAAAGAATTTATTAAAACCTTCTTTTGTTTTTCTAGGTCATATTTGATTAATATTTGTTTTGTTTGTGGGAAATCTAAAAACAAATTGTCATAAAATCTTAAAACTATTTGGTCTAAAATAGGTTTAATAAGTTCAAAACAATCTTTAATTAAATCGGTTTTTATTTGCATAGTTAATTCCTAGTAAAGTAGTTGTTTCTTACTTTATAGAAAAATAGGAAAAATAAAATAGGAAATTATTTTTAAATGTCACGTTTGAGATGTTAATTATTTCCTATTTATTTATCGTTAATTAGGAAATAAATGCATTATATATTATTTCAATAAATTTCAATAATATATAAATATTGTGGTTAATAAATTTAATAAGAGAAAAATATGTCTAACAATAAGGAAAATTTAAAAATACTATGGATTGATGATGAAAATGATTTATTGGAAATAGGCAAAGAAATTATTATAAAAGCGGGTTATATACCTATTTTTACTAGTGATGTAAATGAAGGATTAGAATTATTTAAAAATAATATTGAAGATCTAGTTCTGGTACTTTGTGACTATATGATGCCTGGTTTGAATGGGTTTGAATTAAGAAAAAAAACTTTAGAATTTGATGATAAAATTCCATTTGGAATAATTTCAGCATATGTTTCTAAACAAATGGCGCTTGAGGCTTTAAATTTAAAAATTTGTGGTTTTTATGAAAAGCCATTTCAATTTGAAAAAATGTTAGAAATTGTAAAAAAAAATTCAAAGGATCGCAGTCAAAATATTCTTGAAAATAGAGCGATAGAAGCTACTTTTTTTGAAGAAGCAATTTCAATTATTGATGAAGTAGAAGAAAAACTCATTCTTTTAGAGGATGATAGAAATAATGGTGAGTTAATAAATTCAATTGCTAGGGAATTGCATACTTTGAAAGGTTCAAGTGGATGTTTAACTTCAAATATAATAACCAAATATGTTCATAAATATGAGGATATATTTCAGAATGTAAAAAAGAATAACTTGCTAATTAGTGACGGTATTTTAAATACTTTATTTATTGGTTTTGATAGAATTAAAGAACTTGTAGGCGCAATCCAAAAAAGAAATTTGCATACCTTTTCTTTAGAAAAAATATTAAATGATTTAAATTATAATGAGAAAGAAAATGAAAAAAGTGATACAAAAGAAGAAAAAAGAAATAATATTGGCATAAAAGTTAAAGAAAATATTTCGGTTCCTGTTGTGCTGCTAGATGAATTAGCAAGCTATTCCGGGGAAATTACAGTAATAAGAAATATGGTCTTAAAAATTATTCATGGATTAGAAGTAAAGTATGTTGAAAATAAAGAAATTCATGTTTTAAGTGAATTGTTTGAAGAAATGACAAAAATTAATAGTGTCATTCAAAATAAAATTAGTGAAATATGTAAAGTTCCAATTGGCAGTATTTTTAAACCTTTGCAGAGAATTATAAAAGATATTTCAAAAGAATTAAATAAGAATATTCAATTAATGATTGAAGGTGATACCATAAGAGTTGCTAATTCAATTGCAGAAGTGTGTAGTAATTGTATCATTCATTTAGTAAGAAATAGTGCAGATCATGGGATTGAAACACCAGAAGAAAGAGGTAAATTAAATAAGCAAGCAAAAGGTACAATTCAGATAAAATGTGAAGAAGATAATAATGACTTTATTTTAAATATTCAAGATGATGGTCGAGGTATTGATCAAGAAAGAGTAAAATTAAAAGCTTTAGAAAAAGCAATCTATACCCAAGAACAAATAAATAAAATGACCGAAAAAGAAATTCTTGAAATTATTTTTGCCCCTGGATTTAGTACTGCAAGTAAGGTTACGGATATTTCTGGACGTGGCGTTGGAATGGATATGGTTAAATCTTCAGTGGAAGCAATAAATGGAAAATTGACGATAGAGTCTAATTTAAATAGGGGCACAAAATTTTCACTTAAATTACCAAAGCCAAAATCTGTAACAATTTTAAATTCCTTAATTATTGAAATAAGTGAAAGAACTTTTGCCGTACCAGAGGAAAGCATTGAAATTATTTTACGCATAAAAAATGAAGAATTTATTGATAGTATATTCACAGTTTTTAATCAAAAAGTATTAAAAAGACAAAATGTTATTTATCCCTTAGTTGAACTTGATAAAATATTAAACTTGAAACCAGTGAATAAAGGAAATACTGAATACATTGAAATATTGGTTATTAGAAATGAGGGGTATTCTTTTGCAATTATAATTGATAATATAATTGATTCAGAAGAAATAGTATTAAAAAAAATACCTAATTGCTTTAACTTTGGGGGGATTTTTGCTGGTGCAACATTCATGGGTGATGGCTCTGTAGGACTTGTTTTAGACGCAAAAAAAATAGCGGAATTTACAGGAATAAAAAAAATTACCCAAAATTTTTCCAAAGAATCAAATTTAGATATAAATAAAAGTAAACAAAACTCAAATATGTTAGTAACAAAATTAGAAGAAAAATCGATGTTTGCTTTTCCGTTGGAATATATTTTTAGAATTGAAGAAATTCCAAAAAAAAACATTCAAAAATCTGGCGCACTAGATGTGATTCAATATCGTGAACAAGTAATGCCAGTTTACAATATGGCTAATATTTTGAATTTAACAAAAAATTTAAAACATAGCGAAGAAAATATGAATGTCGTAGTTGTAAAAAATAATGAACAATTCGTTGGTTTTACAGTTGAAGAGGTCCTAGATATTGTTGAAAGACATGAAGAAATCGATGCGCATATTATAGATAGAATAGGAATTTTAGGAAATGTGCAAATTAATGGAAAAACGGTTTCAATTATAGATGTGCCAAATGTTCTCTATAAAATAAGTATTTCTGCTAGTTTAGGGCTTACATAAGAAAGGTATTTATGGCTGGTAAACACGATGCAGCATTTCAAGAGTATATCGAAGAATGTCAGGAAATGCTTGAAAGAATTTCCTCAAGTCTAAATGAAATTCAAAAAAATGGTCTGCAGGAAGAACTTCTAGCTTCAATCTATCGTGATATTCATACCATTAAAGGTTCAGCGCAGTTATTTGGATTTTTGCGAATTGGCCAATTTGCCCACGCGCTCGAGACTTGTCTCGACCCTGTCAGGAAAGAAAAGTTACCTTTTTCAAAGGAGCTTATTGATTGTATTTTTACTGGTATTGATTTTATGCAAATTGCTTTACTCAGCATTAAAAGCATAAAAAAAGAGCCAGAACAAAGTAAAGAGTTAGATAAACTTCTCATCCAATTTTTTAATTCGATTGAAATGAATTTCATAAAAACACAACCCCTTATAAAGGAAGTCCTTCTTATAGCCGATAAGCCACAGACTTTAGGTAATAATATTAATCTTACAGAAAGAGTTGGACAAGTGAGCAGCAATAAAGGTGAAAATACTGGATTTGGATTTTTTGGAGATGATCTTCCTAAAGTAGATAGCGGAAATGTTAATTTAAAAAAATCTTCAGGAAGCGATTTACAAATTGCAAAAAAAGAAGAACAAATTCAAAAAAATTCACAAAATACAATTACCAGTAATGAAAATAAGGAAATAAAAAAGGTTGTTGTAGAAGATAATGTAAATGAAACAATCAGAGTACAAGTAGTTTTATTAAATAGTTTAATGAATTTAGTAGGTGAATTAGTATTAATTCGGAATCAATTGTTGCAACATGCGAAAGAAAATGATGAAAATCAGGAATTTTTGAAAATGAGTCAAAGGTTAAATATTTTAACCGCTGAGCTGCAAACAGAAGTTATGAAAACTCGCATGCAACCCATCGGAAATATTTTGACTGTATATTCAAGAGTAGTACGAGATTTATCAAGAGAACTCGATAAAAAAATAGAACTGCAATTGCATGGCGTTGAAACAGAATTAGACAAAACTGTTATCGAAGCAGTTAAAGATCCACTAATGCATATTGTTCGCAATGCAATAGATCATGGAATAGAAACAATTGAAGAAAGAAAAAAACTTGGGAAGAAAGAAACAGCTTTAATTCAAATTAAAGCTTACAATGAAAATGGGCTTGTTATTATTGAAGTTATTGATGATGGTAAAGGTCTTGATATTAAACGTATTGGAGAAAAAGCAGTAGAAAAAGGGTTTGCTACTATTGAGCAACTCGCAAAAATGACTGAAAAAGAAATTCAAATGTTCATTTTTTACCCCGGATTTTCAACAGCAGCAACCGTTTCTAATATCTCAGGTAGAGGTGTCGGAATGGATGTTGTAAAAACGAATATTGAAAAAATAGGGGGAATTGTAGATTTATTTAGTACACAAGGTCAAGGAACAACAGTCGTTATAAAAATTCCATTAAGTTTGGCCATTCTTCCTGCATTAATTGTGAAAGCAAATGAACAAAAATTTGCTATTCCGCAAACAAAATTAGTAGAGCTAATCATGATTGATGGGACAGAACAAAATTCAGAAAAAATTGAATCACTGCAAGGTAACATGGTATTTCGTTTAAGAGGAAAACTTATACCAATTATCTCTCTTTCTGAAGTTTTGTTTAGTAAAAAAGTTGATCTCTCCATAATCGAAAAAAGTATTGCAAATGTAGTGATATTAAATGCGGATAATTTTTTATTTGGATTAATAGTTGATGATATTGATGATTCAGCAGATATTGTTGTAAAACCTTTAACCCAATTCTTAAAAGAATTGAAAGTTTTTTCCGGGGCTTCAATAATGGGTGATGGTACGGTAGCACTTACTCTCGATGTCTTAGGAATTGCTGCAAGAGCTCATATCTCTCTTGAAAACTCAGAAGAAAAAAAGGCAACATTAATTAAAAGCAAAATCTCAAATTACTATCACCATGACTCAAGCGAATATTTATTAATTGATGTTGGTGCCCCAGGGCACTATGCTGTTCCTTTAACACTTGTGAATAGAATTGAAGAATTTGAACAAACAGCATTTGAGTTTTCTGGTGAACAAAAAGTAATTCGCTACAGGGAATCATTATTGCCAATTTTTTCCTTGCCACAATTTTTGAACTTACAGTTTGAAATGCCAAATAAAATTGAGACGACAAGAATTCCTATTATAGTTGTAAAGAAAGGTCAAAATTTTTATGGAATTGAAGTAAATGCAGTGCATGACATTATAGAAGTTACTAGTAAAATAAATCAATCAATAAAAGATAGATTAGGAATATTAGGAACGATAACTACTGATAATAATATTATAGTTGTTGCAGATATTTTAAATATGATTGAAATATTAAAAGAAAAAATTCAAGTAGGTCATGTGAAAAAGCCCGATGAAATAAATGATGAAGTGCAAGAAAAAGATTTAAAATCACAACGAATTAATTGTAGAATTTTATATGCTGAAGATAGTTCTTTTTTTAGAAACTATGTAAAAACAGTTTTAGAAGATGCTGGGTTTATTGTTGACACAGCATTTGATGGTGCAAACGCATTAGAAATATTGGAAAAGGCTCCAAAAAATCATTATTGTTTTGTCCTTTCTGATATAGAAATGCCACAAATGGATGGATTGGAATTAGCCAGAAGAGTGAAAGGTAACAATTCACTTTCGCATTTACCGATGATGGCGATTACAACAAAATTTGGTAGCAAAGATATTGAAGAAGGAAAAAAAGCTGGATTTTTAAATTACATGGAAAAGTTAAATGCTGAAAAAATGGTAAAAGAAATAGATAAAATAGTTTTAAAAACTGTTCCAGCAAGTGGAGAGTAAAATGTCAAGTAATTTAGAGCTCAGCAATTCTGAGCAAAAAAATTCAATGGTACATTCTGAAACAAAGCAGTTCTCTTCATTTTATTTAGACAACAAATTGTATGGTATTGAAGTAAATAGAGTTCAGGAAGTCGTGCGTTCCATGTTAATGACTACAATTCCATTAGCACCTGATTATGTGCGGGGTTTAATAAATTTACGAGGACAAGTTGCAACTGCTATAGGATTAAGACACTTATTTGGTTTTTTAGATTCTGTACCAAATGAATTTATCAATATTGTTTGCAAATTAGATGGAATGTTAATTTCTTTTCAAGTTGATGAAATAGGTGATGTTATTGAGGTATCGGAAAAAGATTTCGAACAAACTCCTCAAACAGTACCAGAAAATATTCGTGAATATATGTTAGGAGTTTATAAAATATCAAATACATTACTAAGTGCGATTAATGTCGATAGCATTATTAAGTTTTTAAATAAAAAAAATTAGTTATATTTTATTAGGTGTATTTTATGCGTGTATTAGTAGTAGATGATTCTGTGGTGTTTCGCTCACAAATAAAATCTGCGTTAGAAGAAAACAGTGAAATAGTTGTTGTTGCTGTCGCTGCAAATGGGAAAATTGCATTAGAAAAAATTGAACAAAATGTAGTAGATGTCGTCATACTCGATTTAGAAATGCCTGTCATGGATGGCATGCAAACCTTAGAAGAAATGCGCAAACGAAATTTACAACAAAAAGTGATCATCTTTGCAGCACCCACCGGCGAAGGAATTGATCTGGCTTTTCGCGCATTAAAGGCAGGAGCATCTGACTTTATTGCT
Source organism: Pigmentibacter sp. JX0631 (assembly GCF_029873255.1). Taxonomy (NCBI): domain Bacteria; kingdom Pseudomonadati; phylum Bdellovibrionota; class Oligoflexia; order Silvanigrellales; family Silvanigrellaceae; genus Pigmentibacter; species Pigmentibacter sp. JX0631. The sequence continues at coordinate 2,623,209 of NZ_CP123622.1, forward strand.
AAACCAGCCTCGACAACGGGTTCCTTAGAAGAAGCATTAGATGGAATTAAAAAAGAATTAATTCCAAAAGTTCTTCAATTTAAAGGAAAATTAGCAGGACAACTCAATCAAGAGAAAAAAATATCATCCCCAACATACGATTCGCAAAAACCAATTCCAAAAATAAATTTAAGTAACTTGTTTTTAAAAAAACCTAAAATAATTGGTATTGGTTCTTCCACTGGTGGACCAAATGCCTTGGAAATTGTTCTTTCTCCCTTAAAAGGGAATAAATTAAATGCACCTATTTTAATAGCCCAACATATGCCACCTAAGTTTACAGAAGCGTTAGCTGAAAGAATTCAATTTATATCAGGTCATCCTTGTTTTGAGGGAAAACAAGGAGAACTTATTTCACCTGGTCGTATTTACATTGCACCCGGCGATTACCATATGACGGTTGAAAAAAGGATTGATGGAAATAATTACATTCGTTTAGATCAAGGGCCAAAAAGAAATTCTGTGCGTCCTGCTGTGGATAATTTATTTGAATCCTTATCAGCAATTTATGGAAACGGTTGTACGGTTTTTGTTCTTACGGGAATGGGTGAAGATGGGATGGTTGGTGCACAGGCTGTAAAATCTATTGCAGGTACTGTTATCATTCAAGACCAAGCTTCATCCACTGTTTGGGGAATGCCAGGGGCGGTTTATGCATCAGGACATTTTGATATAATGAGTAGTGTTGAAGAGTGCGGACAATTTTTATTAAAAATGGTTGAGTAAAGGAGCAATCGGTGCTTTTTAGTCAATATTTATTAGATAAACAACTTCTTTCTCCTGAGCAGGTTTTAGCAATTATGCTTGAACAAATAACTTCAGTTCCTTCTGTTCCTGAAATTGTTGATGAACAAGGTTTACTTCCCAAAAAAGATCTTCTGCAAATTTTATTTCGGCAACAAATTCATAATAAAGACTTTCTAACTTCTTCTTATGAATTGGGTTTAATGAAGCAAGATATATTAGAAAAAATAATGGCAAAAGTTGCTGTAAAACAAAAAACATTTACCGAAATTGCATTGGAAAAAGGTTACATTACAAGTGAAATTCTTTCAAAGGAAGCCGTAAATTATTCTGAACTATTAACTAATAAAAAAATTAATAGCCAAAATTCAGAAAATAATCCAGTTATAAGTGAAAATATTAATAATAGTTTAAAACCCCTACATGGGGTAAATAAATCAATGTTAGCTGAATATTTAAATTGCTTTGAGCAATCTGTTCAGCCTAGTTTGAAAACATTAGTTGAAAAATATAGAAATAATGAAGTAGCAGATGATAAAAATTATGCAGAAATAAAAAAGGTTCAGGCTGAATTTGTCACAGCAAAAGCCGCAGCAAATTTTATTAATGCAAAAATATCAGAAAATATATCTTCTGATTGTGGGAAATTTCTTGAAAATGTAATGAGCAAAAAAATAAAAATTGATAAAGAAAATCTTTTAAATTTCCTAAATATCGCACTTGAAATTTTAACAAACTTATATATTTCTTTAAAAAAGGAAGGTAAAGAACAAGATAGTGAAAATTCACTTCAAGATAAAATTAAATTACTCTACTCAATTATAGGTCAAAACCTATGAAGGGAACCTTGCTTTGAACATGGAAAATTATAAAGATCATCTATTAAATTACTTTTCGACGGTCATAGAAAATGAAACTGGAATTATTTATGACAATTCAAATAAATATTTGTTACTTTCAAGAGTTCAATCGCTAATAAAACAATTAAATTTTAATAGTATAGATTCCCTTTGGAATGATATTCAAGCTAATGGTCTAAATAGACAATTGAAAGACTTATTACTTGACATGGCAACAAATAATGAAACCTCATTTTTTCGAGATCCAAAACTTTTTGATTTCTTGAAAAATATTTATGTTCCAAAAATAATGGCAAATAGTAACAAGATTAAAATTTGGTGTGCAGCTACAAGTACTGGTCAAGAACCTTATTCAATTGCCATGACAATGAATGAATTAAAAGATCAAGGAATTTATAAATCATATGAAATATATGGCACTGATATTAGTGATAGAGTCTTAAAACAAGCAAAAAGTGGAGTTTATTCATTACTAGAAGTTCAAAGAGGACTGCCAAACAATTATTTAGCAAAATATTTTGATGAAATACATATAGATGGTTCATCAACACCATCATATAAAATAAAACCAGAAATGTCTGCCTTTATGACTTTTAAGCAACTTAATTTGCTCCAAAGTTGGCCAATGACAGAACCTTTTGATATTATTTTTTGTCGAAATGTTTTAATTTATCAAAGTCTTGAAAATAAAAAAAGTGTAATTTCAAGATTTTCACGTTTACTTAATCCAAACGGTTATTTGATATTAGGTGGAGCTGAAAGTATTTTACAACTTTCCGAAGATTATGAAATTGAATCTTATGAAAATACTACGGTTCATAGGTTAAAAAACAAGCAGTAGGAAGGATGAATGGAAAAGTTATCTTTTGAAATAGAACTAATAAATACTTTTATTTCAGAAACAAAAGAAATGTTAGACGAAACTGAAGCTATTTTTATGCAACTGGAGAAAAATCCGCAAGAATTTTCTAATATGGATAAATTACTTCGTTTTTTGCATACGATTAAAGGTTCTGCTGGTGTTGTTGGAATTGAAGGAATTGTAAAATTTACACATGTATTTGAAACCCTTTTAATTGAAGTTAAAAATAAAAAAATTGAATTGTCCCAACCCATTTTAGATGTCCTGTTAATTGGAAATGATCATTTAAAGCAAGCTGTGAATGGAATTGATGAAGACATTAATTTTGAGTTAAATTTTCTACATGAGCCTTTGGTTAAAATTGAAAATATACTTAATAGTAAAAATTTAAAATTAGAAGAAAATATAAATTCTTTGCCAGAAGAAAATAAAAAAATAAAAGGTAACGTGTTAGTTATAGATGATGAAAATGAAATTGCAGAATTTATAAAGCAAGTGTTAGAAAAAGAAAATTACAATGTTGTAACGAAAGAAAACGGGATTGAAGCTTTGGAATATTTAAAACAAAATGAAATAGATGTAATTTTTACAGATTTAAAAATGCCAAAAATGGATGGTTTTGTCTTTACTGAACGTTTAAGAGAAATTAATCTTTATATTCCGGTTATACTTGTTTCTGGTAATTTAGATCTTGATTATGCAAAAAACTTTCTTCGGTTAGGTGTGACAGATTTTATCGAAAAACCATTTAACTTTCTTGATATTCTTTTGGTCCTTGAAAAGGCAATGAAAACTAGAAATATGTGGAAAGAATTGTTGAAAATTTCTAAAGCTTGTTTTAAGACCTTTGTTTATGTCCAAAAACTAGATACACTATTAAATTCTACTGAAAATAATAATCAATATATAACTGATAGACAAATTTTACAACAGTGTCTTGATGAAATAAAAAGTGCTACGACAAAATTACTTAATTTTGAAAAAGATAAATAATAAACAGAAAATATAAAACTTCAGAAATATTTGCAATTCTTCTGTTTAAAATATTTATTTAGTTATGAAGTAACATAATTAGACCATAATGAAATATTTAAAAAATGTGTAAGTCCTGAAATTACAGTAGGATTCAAAGATAATTTTTGGTTTTCACGGGGAGTAAACATTCCTGCTTTATATAAAGATTCAAAAGCTCTCTGAGAAAATACTTTTGAAAAAATTGGGGGCTGATTAGCAACTGTTCTTAAATAAGCAGCGGAGTGGGTTGTTATCGCTTTTTGAATTAATTCGTCGCGAGAAAAAACTCCTTTGCTTTTTACAAGTTCTATAGCTGTGGACAAAATTATGCCATAAAGTTCGCATTCTGGTTGAATTGTTTTGGCTAAAAATTCTATGATTTCTATATTTTTAGGGTTTTCTTTTTGTACGCTAAACTCGGTAAAAGTTGAATTAGGTACCAAAAATTCAAGTTGTGTGAATATTGTTAAACATGTTTTGGTAATTATTTCACTGGATGTTGATTGATCCCAAAATAATTCATCTTGCCATATTTTTCTAAATGAATTGACTATAAATTCAAAATATTCAAAAGAAAAATTTTGTTTATTTTCTTGTGTAATAGCTTGTGAAATAAGACCAAAAGGAGTTAAAATATGGAATATAGTTCCTCTATACCACCATAAATTCATTTCTTTATCTTCATTTTTAAGAAAATATATATTATTTTCAGTTTCAAATTCTTTGAATATAAGTTTCCAACGTTCTCCCATAGAAAATAGTTGTTCACTAAAGTTATGAATAGAAGCTAAATTTGTGTGAGATTGTGTTATTTCAACTTCTGCATGAGTTGGATTAAATTGATTTAAATAAAATTTAATAAATTCAAAGATATTTTCTGCTTCAATACTGGTAGATATTTTCCAATTTAAGTTTTTTCCTAATTCATTTATTAAATAATTAATTAATACACTTTGGAATTGTAAGTCTTCAAAAGCTATTTTTTGATTTGTATTAGCTAATAAACAAGAGGCTAATATAGCAGTTCCAGAAGCTGTAGCGGCTGAATTGATTTTTTGATTTACATGAAGTGCTATATTTTTTATTAGTCCTTGTATTTGTGGATCTCTAGTATCAATATTATCAGGGATATTTTTTAAATCGCTAGGTAATATTTCATTTTGGAACGAAATATTTGGCATTTCTTTTCTGAGATTATTAAAATAATCTGTCCATACAGTACCAATTCTTATAGGTTCTCCAAAGGAAACATCAACACTACCATAATTACTAAATACTTTTCTTATTCCATTTAAAAATTGAAATGCATTTTCTTTTTGTTTTTTTGCACCTTTTAATTCTTTAGCATAAGAATCGTCTTCCATTACTTTATCGTAACCAAAGTAAACAGGAACAATATATGTATTTTCAGCTTTCCGTTGAATTATACTTTGAATACAAATATTCAGCATTCCCATTTTAGGAACTAAAAGTTTTCCTATTCTGCTTCTGCCACCTTCTTGGAAAAATTCAACAGGAAAACTATTTTGCAGTAAAAAATTTACATATTCAGAAAAAGTATGCGCATATATTTTATTTCCAGAAAAACTTCTTCGAATAAAAAAAGCTCCTCCTCTGCGAAGGATTGAACCTACAGGCCAAAAATTTAAATTAATTCCAGCAGCAATGTGTGGAACAACAAACCCTTTTTTAAATAAGACATACGAAAGCAGTAAATAATCAAAGTGACTTCGGTGGCACGGCATCCATAATATTTGCCCATCTTTCGCAATTCTTTCTATCGATTCAAAATTTCGAACACGAACTCCTTCAAATATTTTATTCCAAACAAAATCAAACATTTTTTCTAAAGCACGAATTGTAACATAATTATAATTTGCACCAATTTCATAAATATATTTGACTATTTGTTGTTCCGTTTTAATTGGATTATCTGAATTAGCAATAAATTTTTTAGTTGAAGATGTTGATAATATCCATTGGCAAATTTTATCATTGTCATATAAAGTAGGTCCAAATGCAGCGGTTCTTTCTTTAGCAAATTCTATATTAAATAATCTTCTCATTTTCCGAGCGAGATCTACTTCATTATCAAATGTAGAACTGTTTTCAACTTCATTGTTTGTTAATGCTTCTAAATTTGGAGTATGAAAATACTTACCAAATGAAATATTTACTTCACCTCTATGCAAAAGTAACATAAATATTTTTTGGAGAAAATTTCCCGTACCATCATCTGGAAAAAGAGAACGTAAAATAAAGCCTTTTTCATTTCTTTCAGGAGCTCTACTCCAAAAAATACTCACTGGAACAAAAATAAATTTATCATTTTTTGCGCGCGGGTCGTTTTTAAGAAGCTTAATAAAATCAGAGAGAAAATGATCTTTGTGATAATTTGAAAAAAGAATAGAACCTGATTTTATAGCTAGTAGAGCGCAATGGCGAAAACGCTTTGGCTTTGCTTCTGTAATTATTTTTTTTTGTCCAAAGTTTTTTAATGCTTTATTCAATATTAGCGTATCAAGGACAGACATTCTAGGTAAAACATAGACAATTGATTTTCCGTTATGGATATCAAAAAAAGTTTCTTTAGTAACTGATTTTGGATAAATTTTTATTCTTATAAATAATGCTAATGGTGAATAAAGCCAAAGCCAATTGCGAAAATGAATACCGAATACTTTATACATAATTTTACTCCACAAATTTAGCTAAATGCTCTGGAGATCAGATCTTCAAGAGATTGCTTATTTGTAGAATTGTTATCTAAAATAACATTATCGATCAAGCGCACTTTTGAGCCATTACTTTCAATAAATTGAGCGATAGCAAGAACAGTTTCTTCTTGAATATTGGTATCAATTTTAATTGTGAGATCAGAAACTTTTCGAAACTCCAAATATTGAGGTTCTAACCCAAATTTACTTAATTCTTGTTGCGATGCCTTCGTTAGCTTTGCAATATTATTTTCGCCTTGTAAAAAAAGCTTTGCTGCGGCCGCTAAAGATTTCGGTACTGCAGATGCTATTTGTCTAGCTTCTTCTGAAAGGTAACGATTTCTGCTACTTAAAGCAAGGCCATCCTGTTCTCTAATTGTAGGAACCATAATAATACTTGTGCTGTGAACAAGATCTTGAACCATTTTTTTTATTACTTGGACTTGTTGGAAATCTTTTTGCCCTAAATACATTTTATCTGCTTGCGCAAGGTTCATGAGGAGCATGACAACAGTTGTTACCCCGTTAAAGTGCCCTGGTCTGTAAGCTCCACACAGAACTTCTGTAATACCTGTTACTGATACTTGTGTTGCAAAAAGGGGAGGGTACATCTCTTCTACAGTAGGAGAAAAAACAGCTTGAGCTCCCATACTTTCTATCAGATCTACATCATTTTGAAATGTTCTAGGATATTTAGCAAAATCTTCAGTTGGACCAAATTGTTTTGGATTCACAAAAATGGAGACTACAGTACAATTATTTTCGCTTGTTGATTGCTTGATCAATTGTGCATGTCCCGCATGCAGCGCACCCATAGTGGGCACAAATCCAATTGAGTTTCTATTCCTTTTTTGTTCTTTGATGTAATTCAAAAACTCGTGGCGACGGGTAAAAACTTGGGGCACAGGAATTAACCTCCGAGGTATGCCCGTTGAACATCTTTATCATGGAGCAGTAAACTGGCTTCGCCTTGTTTAATAATTGTTCCGAGTTCTAAAACATAGGCACGGTGCGATATTTTTAACGCCAATCGTGCATTTTGCTCTGCTAACAATATTGTCATACCCTCACGATTGAGTTCAACGATAATTTTAAAAATTTGTTGAACCACTAATGGAGCGATCCCAAGACTAGGTTCGTCCAATAACAGCAATTTGGGTTTTGCCATGAGGGCACGGGCAATGGCAAGCATTTGTTGCTCTCCACCTGATAACAAGATGGCTTTTTGATTTATTCTTTCTCCAAGTCTTGGAAACCAGTTTATCATGCGTTCAATATTTGTTTGAATTTCTTCTTTACTATATGAAAAAGCAAAGCAACCCATTAATAGGTTTTCTTTTACTGACATATCTGGAAAAACCATTCTTCCTTCAGGAGATTGACTAATTCCTAAAGTAACAATTTCGTGCGTGGGTAAAGTTTGAATAAAATTATCTATAAATTTTATTTTACCTGCTTTTGCTTTTATTAAACCAGAAATAGTTCTTAAAAAAGTGGTTTTCCCAGCACCATTACTACCAACTAAGGAAACAATTTCTCCAGGAAACACATCTATCTGAATGTTTTTTAAGGCTTGAATAGCACCATATTCAACCGAAAGATTTTCAACATGAAGCATATTAAGTTTCCTTTTCCATTTTAACTATAAAGTCATCTTCGACATCTGAACCTAAATAAGCTTCAATTACTTCATGATTCGTTTGAATTTCTTTGGGTAATCCTTCAGCAATCACACTACCATAATTTAAAACAGTAATGTGTTCACACAAATTCATTACAAATTTCATGTCATGCTCAATTAATAATATTGATATATTTTGTTTAGAAATTTTTTTAACAAGTTCTTGTAAAGCCAGCTTTTCTGTAGGATTCATTCCTGCAGCAGGCTCATCAAGTAATAATAATTTAGGATTGGTCATTAAAGCCCGTGCAATTTCTAGTTTTCTTTGTAGCCCATAGGGTAAAGATGTTGCAGGGAAATCTTTAAATTTTTCTAATCCACAAAAGTGCAAAAGTTCTTCCATTTTCTTTTGCAATTCTCTTTCTTTTCTTCTAGTTTTTGGCAGAAAGAATAATGAAGAGAAAAAATCACCTTCTCTTTCAATTGCGGCACCGGAAAGAATATTTTCACTTACAGTCATATTCGAAAATAATCGAATATTTTGGAATGTTCTAGCAACGTGATAGTGTGCAATAAAATGGGTTGGCAATCCAACTAATTCTTTATTATCTATTAAAACAGAACCAGAAAAAGGTTTATAAACACCTGTTATAATATTAAATACAGTAGTTTTCCCAGCACCATTAGGACCAATAACTCCGGATATTCCACCTTTTCGAACATTGATATGGAAATTATTTAAAGCAACAAGGCCACCAAATTTTACTGTTACGTTTGTTATTGAGAGTATATTAGACATGAGAAGACCTCATTTTTTTTAAGTTTTCTATCAAAGATGCTACTCCTTTTGGATTAAGTAACATAATCATGATAACTAAAACTGAAAAAACTAAAGTCCTATTTGAAAATATAGAATCAAAAATAGTTACAAATGAATTGCTCAAAATACCTTTGTCTACTAAAGATAATAAAAATGGATTTACAAGCTGAGGTATGAAACGAAGTAACTCAGGAATTAAAACTATAATTAGTGCGCCAAAAATACTTCCAAAAACACTATACATACCACCAATAACAACAGCTAAAACCAAGACAACACTATTATAAAATCCAGCTTCATCAGGACTGATAAACTGAAGCGTATGTGCATAAAAAACACCAGCTAAACCAGCAAGAGAAGAGCCAATTAAGAAAGAAACAAGTTTTGTTTTATAAATATTTATTCCTATACTTCTAGCCGAAATTTCATCATCTCTTGTGGCTCTAACTGCAAAACCTAAATTGGTTTTATAAAATTTGATAATAAATAATGCAACTATAAACATGCTAATAAATATTAATAATCCAGAGCCTAATTTAGGAATATCTTTAAAACCTCTTGTGCCACCAACAAAATCTAGGTTTTTAAAAATAGTGGCAACAATTTCTCCAACACCAAGTGTGGCCATAGCTAAGTAATCACCCCTTAATTTTAAACAAGGAATGGCAACGATAAGTCCACTGCAAGCAGCACTGATCATTCCAACTAAGCAAGCTAAAAATAGCATTAAACTGTGATTTTCAATCCCTAATTTTGGCGCTAAGAAAACTGTGAAAATTGCAGAAGTATAACCTCCTACAGTATAAAATGCAGCATGGCCTAAAGACAATAAACCTGTTCCACCAAGAATAATTTGCAAACTCATTGCTTGAATAGCAAGTATACAAAACATAATAAATGGAAGTTGAATATAATTTAAAATATCATTCATAGTTTTATACTTTTACTAGTTGTGCTCTACCAAGTATTCCTTGCGGTCTAACAAGCAGAACAATAATTAATAAGACAAAAGCAAATCCATCTTTGTAAGTAGACAGTTCATAACTTACAAGCATACTTTCAGAAATACCTAAAAATAGTCCACCAAGAACAGCTCCTTTTAAATCACCAATTCCTCCTAAAACAGCTGCTGCAAAAGCTTTTAGGCCAGCATTAACTCCCATCAGAGGAAAGATTTGATTTGTAGCCATACCTTGGATTGTTCCAGCAATAACAGCAAGCATTGCACCAATGAAAAAAGTTAAACTAACAGTTCTGTCAAAAGGAACACCACAAATTTTAGAAGCATCGGTATGCATCGCAAGAGCCCTAATCCCTTTGCCTGCTTTGGTTTTATTTAAAAAAAGTTCAAGAGAAATGACCAATAAAATTGTTAACAAGAAAATACCAATATCTCTAATTCTGACAAATAGATCTCCAAATGTTAAAATGTTTCCAGGGATATTTACTGGATAACTTAATGAATTAGGAGAAAACAAAACTTGTACAATATTTTGGAGAAAAAGACTCATTGCAACTGCGGTAATCAAAGGAGCTAGTCGATTGTGTTTCCTTAGTGGCTTATATGCTACCCGCTCAATTACAATTGCAATTAATCCTACAGCTAGAATTGCAAAAAGAAGAGCTGCCCAAATTGGTGTCCCTATAGTAAGCAGAAGCATAACAAAATAAGCACCAAGCATGAATAATTCACCATGTGCAAAATTAACAAATTGTAAAATTCCAAAGACCATCGAGTAGCCTATTGCAATAAGAGCATACAGACTTCCTATTGCAACTCCATCAATAACAGCTTGAACAAAGTCTATCATAATCATGTTACCTTAAATTAGAGTCTTTTCACTTCTTGTCTGGGCCAATACTTGTTACATACTTGTATCCATTTGGTACATATTCAAGTATTACGGCTGGCTTTATAGGATTATGATTCTTATCCATAGTAATATTTCCAGTTATACCATGAAAATCCTTTATCTTCGAGAGAGCTTCTGTTATTTTTTCTGAATCATATTTATCAATGCCTTTTAGTGCATGAACTATTATATTAAAAGTATCATATCCTAAAGCTGCATGTGCGCTAGGTTTTGCCTGATAACGTTTTGAATAATTTTCTATAAAAGACTTTACTTTTGGTTCGTCACTATCTGTTGAGTAATGGGTTGAAGTATAACCCCCAATTTCAGCTCCCTTTGCTATCATGCGCAATTCTGGAGTAAACCAGCCATCACCACCTAACATTTTTGTTTTAATGCCGAGTTCTTTTGCTTCACGTAAAATAACACCAACTTGTTGATGAAAACCTGGTATAAAAACGACGTCTGGTTTTAGCTTCCGTACATCACCAAGTTGAGCTGTAAAACTTGTATCTTTTTGAGAATATTTTAGTACTTTTGTAATTTGTCCACCCGATTTAGTAAAAGTTGTTTTAAAACTATCGCTTAAACCTTTTGAATAATCAGAATCGGAATCTTCAAGAATAATTGCTGATTTTGCGTTTAAATTTTTGACGGCAAAATTTGCCATCACAACACCTTGAAAGCTATCTATAAAACAAGTCCTAAAAACGTATTTTTTTCCAAAAGTAACTGCATCATTTGTTGCGGCAGGTGAAATAATAGGTATTTTTGCTTTTTCAGCAATTGAAGCGGCTGCAATAGCATTTGAACTAATAACTTCAGCAATAACGACTGATACTTTATCAGAAGTTATTAATTTATTAATCCCTTTTGCAGCTTCAAGTGGAGTACTTTGAGTATCTTCTACAATCAATTTAATTTTTAAATTTGGATCATTATAATTTTTAATGGCTAAATCAATTCCATTTTTTGCTTCTTTCCCATAAAAAGCTTGGCTTCCCGTTAAAGGAAGAAGTACTCCTATTTTTATTTCAGTTGCATTTGAAAAATTTATAATAGCTAAAGAAACAAAACTGGAAACTATAATTGACTTGAAATTACCAAAGTAGCTTTTTTTAAGCATACTCGTCCTCCATTAAAAATTACTGTTATACTGACGAAGATTCTTTTATCAGTTTTTTTATTAATTAAAAGTAACTAATTTATTTTATTAGTTATGGTTATTAACTAAAAAATTTTTTATTTTTATAATGCAAATTAATTATTTTTCCATAGGATTGATGTTAGTAATATATTTGTTACCCTTTTCTGTAAATTCCATAATTACTGCAGCTTTTACTGCATTATGATTTTTATCCATAGAAAGATTTCCTGTGATACCTGGAAAATCTTTTAAATTTGCTAAATAATTATTAATTTCTTCAGGTGTTCCATTTTTTGTACTATTGATAGCAGAAAAAATAATTTGTGCAGTATCGTATCCTAAAACGGAAAAACCACTTGGTTCTACGTTAAACTTTTTCTTATAATTAGTAATAAATGATTTTAATCTTGGCGCAGGAATTTCAGAAGAATAATGGGTAGAAAAAAAACCTCCTTTTTCAGAACCATTTGCAATTTTTCGAAGATCAGTTGTATCCCATCCATCTCCACCTAAAAATTTAGCATCAATTTTTAATTCTTTAGCTTCTTTAAGGATGACTCCCACTTGTTGATGAAAGCCAGGAATATAGACAACTTCTGGTTTTAATTTTCTTACATCTCCTAATTGTGGAGTATAAGAAGTATCTTTTTGGGAATATTTTACAACTTTTAACACTTTTCCACCATCGTCACTAAATTTTTTGGTGAAAGTATTGCTGAGACCAATACTATAGTCAGAGTCAATATCTTGAATAATTACTGCTGTTTTTTTATTTAAATTTTTAGTTGCAAAATTAGCCATGACGAGCCCTTGAAAGCTATCGGTAAAGCAAGTTCTATAAATATATTTTTTATTTACTGTAATGCTGTCATTCGTAGCTGTCGGTGTCACGATAGGAATTTTTGCTTTTTCAGCTATGGAACCTGCTGCTATAGTATTAGAACTAACCAAATCTCCAATGATTGCTGAAACTTTATCAGATGTAATTAATTTGTTAGCACTTTTCGCTGCCTCAGTGGGAGAACTTTGATTATCTTCATATATGACTTTAACTTTAGAATTAGGGTTTTTCTCCATATATTCTGAAACAGCTAAATCAATTCCATTTTTTGTTTCTTTTGCGTAATAAGCTTGACTCCCTGTCATAGGAATGATGACACCTATTTTGCTTTCTGCAGCATAAGCGTAACAGCTAAAAAAAATTGCACAACTTACTACAGAAGAATTAATTTTTAAAGAATTCATACTGGCCACCCAACCTATAAAATTTTTAAAACTCTATATGATGCTTATTTAGAAATGAAAAATTAACTAAGCTCCATAAAATAGAACTGATTGATACCATTTTTTTTTAAAAATTGCAAATTAAATCAAAAAACATAAATTAACAAATAATTAACTTGAGATTAAAAAATAAAAAATATTATTTGTATGAGAGAATTAAGGATTTACAGTGGAAATATATTTATATCCGTTGGGTATAAATTCTAGAACAACTGCAGGTTTTGTGGGGTTATGGTTTTTATCCATCGTGATCATTCCTGTCACACCTTCAAACTTCTGGATTGAAGCAAGCCCTTCCGTAATTTTTTCAGAATCAATTGAATTTTTATTTTTAACTGCATTTCTTACCATGTAAATAGAATCATAAGCTAAAGCAGCAAACGAGCTAGGCTCCTCTTTAAATTTTGCTTTATAAGCTTTCACAAAAGCTTGAAGTTTCTTATTATCTCCAGTTGCAATGTAGTGATTAGAAATAAAACTCCCATTTTCTGCACCTTTTGCTATTTGTCTCAATTCAGGAGTATCCCAACCATCTCCACCAAGAATTTTTGCAGTTATTTGGAGATCCTTAGATTCTCTTAAAATAACACCAACTTGCTGATGAAAGCCGGGAATAAACAAAATGTCAGGTTTAATTTTTCTAACTTCTGTTAACTGTGCACTATAAGAAGTGTCCTTTTGAGAATAACGTAATATTTTTGTAACTTTGCCGCCATTTTTTGTGAAATTTTCAACAAAACTTTTACTCAATCCCTTGCTGTAATCCGAATCCGAATCTTCCATGACAATGGCGGTTTTTGCCTTTAAAGTAGATGTAGCAAAAGTTGCCATTACAGTTCCTTGGAAGCTATCTATAAAACAAGCTCGAAAAACATATTTTTTTTGAAAGGTAACACTATCATTTGTTGCTGCAGGCGAAATAATAGGAACTTTGGATTTTTCAGCTATAGAAGCAGCTGCTATTGTATTTGAACTGGTGACATCACCTATGGCAACCGCTATTTTATCTGAAGTCACAAGTTTATTTATCGCTTTTGCGGCTTCTGCAGGAGTACTTTGCGAGTCTTCTATAATAAGTTTGATCTTTGGTTCTGTATTTCCCATTTCTGCTAACGCTAGTTCCATTCCTTTCTTTGCATCTTGTCCATATGATCCTAGAGTTCCAGTCATAGAAAGAACAGCGCCGACTTTTACTTCTAAGGCAAAAGTTGCAGAAAAAAAGGCAAGACCGTTTAAAAGAAAAAAAGTCTTAAAATATAGTTTTGTGTTAGAGCTATTGAGAAGCATGAAGTTATCCTCAAACGATGACAAGGTGAAGAAATAAAACGGGTTTAACAGACAGATTATTAGAAGATTATCTCAAATTGCAAAAAAAATTCAAGATGAATTTTAGAATAGCTTGTTTCTAAATTTGATATTTTATAGATTTCTTTATTAGAAGTTAAAATTGCTTCTAAATTTAAGAACTGATTGAGGAATAATAGAGTAATGAAAATTGCAATTGGACAATTGATAGTAAAAGCAGCAAACTGTGCAGAGAATTTTCATAAAATGCAAGATCAGATAATAAAAGCGGTTGAAAATCAGGCGCAATTGATTATTTTTCCTGAAATGGCTTTACCTGGATATTTTATTGGAGATACTTGGGAGCAGCTATCATTTCTTCATGAGTGCGAATTTTACCATAAAAAAATTCTTAATTTATCAAAGGATATAGATATTATTTTTGGATCCGTTGGAATAGATTGGAGAAAAAAAAACGAAGATGGTCGAGTTCGGAAATATAACTCTATTTACTGCGCTTCAAATGGAAAATTTAAGATAAATTCTAAAACAAAATATCCTTTTTGGATAAAATCACTTTTACCTAATTATAGAGAATTTGATGATTCGCGATATTTTTATGATCTCAGAAAACTAGCTAATGATAAAAATCTGTTAATTCAAGACTTATATGAACCACTCAAGCTAAAACAGAATGGTAAAATAATAAACATTGGAATTTCTATTTGTGAAGATGCATGGTCAGATGATTATCACAATAAACCTATTTTAACCTTTAATAAGAAATATAAGCATGATTTTTTTCTAAACTTAAGTGCTTCACCATTTACTTTAGCAAAAAAAGAAAAACGCGAAAAATTATTTTGCAAAATTGCTAAATCATGTTCCACTCCTTTGTTCTATGTTAATTGTGTAGGCGCGCAAAATTTAGGAAAAACAATTTATGGGTTTGATGGTTCGTCTACATTTTACTCAAAAAAAGGTGAAATAATTGAAATCGGTAATTTTTTCGCTGAATCTCTCCGTTTTTTTCAATATGATTTAAAGAAAAAAATCATTGAAAGTAAAAAAATAAATCAGAAAGAAAAATTGAAGATTGAAAAAGCCGAAGAATTACAAATTTCTTTGGAATATATTATTAAAAATTGTTTAAATGAGTGGAATATTAAAAAGGTAGTTATTGGTTTAAGTGGAGGCATTGATTCTGCTTTAAGTGCTGTTCTGTTTACTCGTGTGTTGGGTAACGAAAATGTATATTTAGTAAATATGCCATCTAAGTTTAATTCTAATCTCACAAAAAATGCGGCAAAAAAACTTGCAGATAATCTTCAATGTCCATTTACTTTTATTCCTATAGATGAGTCTATTAATTATACGAAAGAACAATTAAGTAAAGTTGTATTTTCTCAATCAGGAGAGACTATTATAGTTAATTCTTTTGTTTTTGAAAATATACAAGCTAGAGATCGGGGTGGAAGAATATTAGCAGCAGTTGCTGCAGCTCTAGGTGGAGTATTTGTTTGCAATGCTAATAAATCTGAAATGACTGTAGGATATTCTACTCTTTACGGAGACCAAGCAGGATTTCTAGCTCCTATTGCAGATTTATGGAAACAAGATGTTTATTTACTTGCCCACCACTATAATAATCAGGTTTTTAAAAAACAAGTTATTCCCCTAGAAACACTGCAAGTTGTGCCTAGTGCAGAGCTTAGTGAAAAGCAAAATGTTATGGAAAATAAAGGAGATCCGTTGTGTTACCCATATCATGATTTCCTTTTTGCATCTTGGGTTGAACATTGGAATAGAAAAACTCCTGAAGATTGTTTAAAAGCATATTTAAAAAATAATCTTGCTCAGTTTTTAGGTTGTGAAAAAAAATTAATAGATACTTTATTTCCTGATGTTCAAATCTTTATAAAAGACTTAGAACGTTGGTGGAGTTTGTATCGTGGTATGGCTGCTTTTAAAAGAGTCCAAGCTCCGCCAGTGGTCGCACTAACTCGGAGAGCTTTTGGAAATGATCATAGAGAGCATATTAGTCGTGTTACTTTTTCAGCAGAATATGAAAAAACAAAGTCTAAAGTATTGAAAAACTGAGTAAAAAAAAATATTGCATTATTTCTTCAAGTGATCAAAAATAATTATGTAACATTATAAAAAAATATTTTTTAGGCAACTTTATTAATTTTATAAACTGATTTATTCTCAAGTATGTTAATTTAATAGATTTTTAATCTAATTTTGTAGTAATAAATAGAATAATCTTCTATTTATTACTTGATAGATTTAGTGGTTAAAATAAAATTATAGTAATTTAAAGTAATTATCTAAAAAAATATTTTCTCTAAAATTTTCTTTTTTTTAACTTTCCAAAATAACTAGATCAACATAAAAGGATGTAGTAAAAAAAAAACTTTTGAAGAAGGAGTCTTCAAATTTTAAGGAGCACAAACTTTATGGATGAAGTTAAGCTAAATAAGGACGATGAAAAATATATACGGACCTTATCACAATATTTAGAAAAATTTCACTTAACAACAGGTTATCAAAATAAAGAAGTTGCCGAACTTCTAAATATGGATAAAAGTTATTATAATAAAATTCGACTAAAGAAATTTTCTCCAATATCTAATAGCATTTCTATTTTAAAAAAATTTGCTTCATTAAATGATAATGATTTAATTTCTTTTATCTCTGAAATTGAAGAATTAAATATTGATAAAAACTTTTTTTCTTTAGATGGAAATGACTGGGAATTTATTTTAAAAAAAGTTTTTATACAGTGTGGACCATTAATTCGAAAAATTTTAATTGAGGATCGTCTTAAACCAGCAATAGAAGATAATGAAAATAGTATAGAAAAAATAATTAAATGTTTTATAATTTTAGCATTAGTTCTGGATATTTCAAAAAATGAGAAATGGTTAAATTCAATAATGGAATTTGTATTAAATATTCACCAAAATTTGGAGGAAGAACATATAAACGATATTAATGAATTATTAAATAAAATGAAAAAAATGCAATAATTTAACTTCTTGGAAAAACTTTTTTAAGAAGTTCATTATTTTCTTGCAGCATTCTGCTTCCTCTGGTGACTGTTGCAATTCCTACTCCCAGTTTTTCAGAAATTTCTCTTTGCGCTATTCCTTTAGAAATCATATCAACAATTTGAAGTCTTTGAGAAATGGCGTCTATTTCTGCAGGGGTAAGAAAAACTTTTAAAAATTGTTCTGCGTCTTCCATAGAAATACCTTTATCTTTGATCTCTAAAATAAAATCTAAAATTTCTTTTGTTGATTTTTGAAATTTAGATTGGGTCATATTCTTATCCTTTAAAAATAAAATAAAACGGTAGAACTGTTAGGCTTTATTAAAATCCTACTTCCTTTTGTTGAATTACTCAAGCCATGTGAAGGTCTTTCAAGTATAATATTTCCACTATATTTAGCTCCTTTTATAGATATTGAAGCATTATCTTCATCTGAAAAAATTGAAAATGTTAACTTATTGGCACAAATTACTTCAAAGTTAACAGATGAAATAATAACACCTTCGTGAAAATAACAAATCCCCCCAGGAACATGGTTTTTAATAAATCTTTTTGCTTCAAATATATTTGCTATTTCATGGTCTTTTCTTCCGCCTAAGCCAAAAAATATTTCGATAAATATTGGAATATTTTTTGACTTTTTCTTTATTAATTCTAATAAAAATGAAAAGTCATTATAGTCTTTATTTTTCTGCAAAGAGATTTCTTCAACAATCAGCTCTCTCTCCTGTTTCATATTGTTACGTACTGAGTTTTTGTCAAGAAATTTTTTGGATTTTTCTGTCAAACTATCGTAGTCACCAGCCCAAATAATTTTGTTACAAGATATTTTATTCCGCAGAAAATGATTCAATCCACCATCAGCAATATAAATTTCATTCACATTTAAGTTAGTTAAGGATGAGGAATTTTGTTTATTTGCAAAGACTTTAACATTTGTATGGGAATTTGAACCATTTAAAAAAATTATAAATTTCTCAATTTTATGCTTCTGGTTCATGATCTGTTGTTTGGTTTCTTATTAAGTGAGGTAATTGGGAATCCTTTTTATCGATCAACCAAATATGTTTCATTTTTGCTTCAAGTTCTTCTGATTTAAAAAGAATATCTCTAGCTTTAGAAAACCCAAATGTTAAACCAATTATAAAGGAAATAAAAGCAAAAACAATACCAACTGCAAATACTCCGGCTATTACACTTTGAATTGAAGTGTTTGTTATAATTTCTGAAAATCGTCCTTTTTGAGCTTCTTCTAATATTTTACTTTTAAATAAAGCGATAATTAATGCAATAGTAGCAAAGAAAACTATTGGAATTAAAAATGAAAGTAAAGGGTAAAAAAAACGGACAAGATTGGCGATGGAGCGAGCTTGAATGATTCTTCGAGCATGTTCAGGAAAATTTCGTTTTAAGTACGATTCAAAATCTGAATCAAATATTTTTTTTGCAAATGGCATATCAGGAAAAACCCTATTTATTAAGAGATTTATTTTTTAAATTTTGTTCTTCAGAATCTTTTATTTTTTGCATAACTCCGTCTGAAATTTCTCTCCATTCTTTCATGAGTTCATACCAGCCTCTGGGAAAGAAAAAGCGAAGTTTAGCTAAGCGTAAAAAGCCTGGGAAAAAATTAATGCTTTCTTGGACTATCAAACTTAACGCAAGAAATGTTGGAGTTAAGATAAGGAAAGCAACCCATAATACGATTTTATTGATTTGAGGTAAATAGCCACCTGCAAAGTAAGTAAAAATAGAAGACATGAGAAATGCCCAAAGAGGAAAAAACCACATTCCATGCGCAATTTTCATTGTAGCCCGAACGTCTCGGTCTGATGTACTTTTTTTAGCAAGTCGTTCGCATATTTTGGCAGGAAGAACCCAAACTAATGTACCAAGTGTTTCTATTGGAAAAGAAACAAAAAGATAAAACCATCCATGACGAATCATTACCCAAAAGAAATTTCTCTTTTTATAATTGTTGTCTCCCCAAACAAGTTGTGCAGGTGAAACATTTACAGCTTGCATCATTCTGCGCATGGTTTGAATTTTTGCCATGATAATTTGGTCAGAATCAAAATTAGGACGGTTTTGTTCAACAAAAATTCTAAACTCTCTTGCAGAAGATGGGCTTCTTCCATATGCAAGTTCAAATAAAAAGCGCCAATTTCTTTTTTCATCCCAGCTGAAAAAACTAGCAAAACCCGACTCTAAGGATTCTCGCACCCCATCCATGATATCTTTCACAGAAAAATCACTAGAAGTGATTACGACGGGTTCACAAAAATGCAAATATAACTCACTACGAAACTCATCTTTTTCTGAATAATCTATAACTGCTGGTTGAACTACAACGGTAAAGTTTTCATCTTTGCATCTACTCATCGCTTGTAAAGCCATCCGGGCTAAACCTGTTTTTAACTGGAAAATAAAAGGTTCATCGTGACTGACCCCTTCAGGGAAAATAAGAATACTATCTCCCTCTAGTAAAGCATCTCCAACCTTTTGAAAGGCTTCATTATTTGCTTTTGCGCGCCAGTCGGCTTCAAAATTTCCTTGTTCCAACATTTCTTTTTGGGCTTGAATATCTTTTTTGATGTCTTGCAAACGAGTTACTGGAATAGCTCTCGTCAATTTCAAGAATTGGCGCATTACGGGAATGTCCCAAAGCGTATGTTTTGCAAGCGGTCTAATTTGTACAGGTGCAAGTCCTAACATAACAGCCGGATCAACTATTCCGCTAGAATGGTTTGAAGCCCATATTGAACTTCCACCTGTATAAGGTGTTCCTGATATACAAATTCTTTTGAAAAAAATTCTGCAAAGTATAAAAGCTAGAAATCGAATCATTATAAGATTTGCCTCTAGTGTTTTGCTGTGATCTAAAATTGAGTATATTGCCATACTGGACATTATTAAATGTCAAATTCACCCATTGGAGACAGAATGTCAATACAATCAAATTCAAATAATGCTAAAGGTAAGAAAACTATTCAAATAAATAGTCCTCTAAAAGTTGTATCGAACGTTAGAGGTGATGAGATTAAAAATATTATTATTTGTTTACATGGTTTTGGCGATAATGCTGCAAATTTTGCTTCTTTAGCAAATGAAATAAATATTCAAAATGTTCTTTGGCTTTTTCCACAAGGGCCAAAAAACTATCCTATGGGCTTTGATGGAGCACAATGGTTCCCACTTTTTAGTGATCCTACTGAAGAACGAAGAAATTCAGAAGAATTAGTTTTACAACTTCTCAATGAAGCCATTGAAGTTTGCAAGCTTGATTATTCAAAAGTTTTTCTTTTGGGATTTTCACAAGGAGCTGCTTTAGCAATTTATAGTGGTTTAAAATTAAAAGAAAAACTCGCTGGAATTTTGGCATTAAGTGGTTTTATTTTTCAAGCACATACGATTAAAAATGCTTATGCAGGAAAAGTAATAGATACACCTATGCTTGTTCTGCATGGAAATCAAGATCAAGTTATTTTTCCTGCAACATATTATGATATGTTGGATTCATTAAAAGATTTAGGTGTGAAACGGTTAAGAAATAAAATTTACAGTAATATGGGGCATACAATTTCTAGCGAAGAAATTAAAGATATAACCAAATTTATTGAGGAAAATCGTTGAATAAAACAAATATTGATATTGAAAAAACCATAGAGTTAGAAAAAGCAAGAATACAACTAGAAAATCGTGATATAGTTGGTATGAAAGCTTATCTAGTAAGTTTAGAACTACCTGAAGACAATCCTGTTGAAATTCAGGAAAGCTTACAAGAATTAGGAGCTTTAGTAAGAACGCTTGGTGACGAATGTCTCGGCGTTTCAGTTCAAAAGAAAAATAAACCTGTTCCAGCAACTTATATAGGCTTAGGAAAAGCAGAAGAAATTAAAAAATCTTGTCAATTGTTACAAATTGATTATGTTACCTTTGATCAAGAGCTTTCCCCAACACAAGTTAGAAATTTAGAAAATTTAATAAACAAACCAGTCTTAGATAGAACAAGTATTATTCTCCAGATTTTTAAAAAAAATGCGCGTTCAAAAGAATCAAGAACTCAAGTCGAAATAGCTCACTTAGAGTATATGGCTCCTCGGTTATCAAATGCTTGGATTGCATGGGAAAGACAAAGAGGAGGAGGTGGTGTTGGTGGAAGAGTAAAAGGTTCCGGTGAAACACAACTTGAAATTGATAGAAGACGCATGAAAGACAAAATCGCTTCTCTCAAAAAAGATTTGGAAAAAATCCAAAAAGAAAGAGAAACGCAAAGAAAAAATAGATTAGATGAATGGAATGTAGTTTTAGTTGGATATACTAATGCTGGAAAAACCACATTAATGAATGCTTTAACTGAGAGTCATTTGTCTGCTAAAGATTCTTTATTTGAAACTCTTGATTCAAGTGTAAGAAAAATTCGCGGCACAAATAACATGAATATTCTGATAACCGATACAGTTGGTTTTATCAGAAATTTACCTCATGGATTAGTAGCAAGTTTTCGTAGTACTTTAGAAGAAGCTTGTAAAGCTGATCTTATTTTGCATATTGTAGATATTTCCAATAAATCTTATAAAGAGCATATTAAAGTAACTGACGAAGTACTACGTCAGGTAGGAGCATCTGACGTTCCAAAAATAATAATTTTTAATAAAATTGATGCTATTAAAGGTGAGCCACAATTGGCTAGAATACTAATGCGTAGTTATCCAAAAAGTATATGCATATCTAGCCAAAAAGAAGAAGATATAAAAAAATTTAGAGAAACTATTGTACAGTTTCTTGCACTAAATATGGTAGAAAAAGTTTTTAATGTGCATTATGAAGATTCTAAAATGTTGTCATTAATTTATTCTCATACTCGAGTATTAGAAGCAAAATGGACTCAAGATGAAGGAATATTTAAAGTAAGAATGTCAAAGAGTATTTATCAAAGATATTTTGTGATTAATAAAGCTGAGGAAAATTTGGAATGGTAGAGAAAAAAGAGGATAATAAAATACCTGATAATATAAAAAATAAAATAATGGAATTAAAGATTATCGAAACTCAATTGGGGCATTTACCGCCTGAAAATTGGAATGTAGGTGATTTATACGCAAAATATGATAATAATAATTATCAACAAAGTTTAACGCAATTAGAAAAACAAACAGAGTTATTATTTTTGGAAATATGTGAATCTTTAGACAAATTAAATTATTCATATCCTTCTATAGCAAAAGAAATTAATGCAATTATTAATTATGTTGGTGGTCCGAAATATTGTAATGAAGAAGAAGTAAAACAAGTTCTTGGAAAGTAAAAATGCAAAAAAAAATTCCGGATTATTTTGTTGAAAATCAAAATATAAAAGAAAAAACCTATTATAAAATGGGTGGTATAGCTCGTTACTTTTCAACTCCTTCAAATTTATTTGAAATTCAGCAAACTATTTTGTGGTGCCATTCTCAGCAGTTACCTTGTTCGATTTTAGGTTCTGGTAGTAATTCTGTTTATTCAGATGAAAATTTTTCAGGAGTTATTCTTTCTCTTGAAAATTTAAATCATTGGTTTTGGGAAACTGATGAATATTTATTTGTTGAAGCAGGTGTTACAAATACTGAAATTGCAGAAATATGTATGGTTGCAAATAGAGCTGGTGCTTCGTGGATGTTTAGAATGCCAGGGCAAGTTGGTGCATCTGTTAGAATGAATGCTCGTTGTTACGGGGGCGAGATATCTCAAATTGTCAAAAATGTATTAACTATAGATCATTATGGATATATAAAAACTTATACTTCAGAAGAAATATTTCAGGGATATAAATTAACAACACTTATGCACAAACCAGAAATTGTCGTTGGAGTGAGATTATTTTTTCCAAATAAATTAGCTGCTGAAAAACTGTTAAAACATATGCTTATTTGTGAAGAAGATAGGCACAAGAAAAAACATTTCTTTTTACCTAGTTGTGGCTCCACATTTAAAAATAATTATTCAGTAGGCAAGCCAAGTGGACAAATATTTGATGAATTAGGGTTAAAAGGTTTAAAAGTAGGTGCTGCGGAAGTTAGTCAATTTCATGCAAATTTTGTTTGGAATATGGGTTCTGCAAAAACTAAAGACATGCTTAACTTAACAGCTATTATGCGAAGTAAAGCGAAAAAAGAGTTAAATGCAGAATTGGAGTTAGAAGTACAACCCGTAGGTTTATTTCCCAAAGAAATGTATCAAAAATGTGGGATGGAAAATTTAGGTCCAAGTTATGAAAATGAACATGGAAAAAAATGGGTAGGTCTTTTTTATTATCCAAATTCTTTTGTTACTAAGCTCTTCTATTCTAATAATGAATTTCCAAAAATTCTTTATGAGGGCCCCTTTTTCGAGTATTTTCAAACTCCATTTAATGGTCGTCCTGATGTATTTGTAAGTCTATGTCAATTAATAAGTCTTGAAGATGCAAAGAAAAATCCTGCGAAACCTTTTCTTCAATGGAAAACTTTTACAACAGACAATCCAAATAAAATATTTTCTATTCCAGTTGCTGAAAAGTATGGAAAAAAGAACCAAAAATTTATAGATGAGCTTTGGAATTTTAGTGTAAGTGAAATATTTTTTGCGCATCCTGATAAACCAAAAACTTGTTATCTAGAATTTGAAGTAACTCCAAATGGTGAATGGATTGCTTTTGAATTTGATGGAGTTAGGCAAAGATCAACTCAAAATTTGCAACCAAATCTTAAATTATGGGACTCTTTAACAATTAATAATATGAGTATTCATTTCCATAATGATAAAGATTTAAGATACGTATTTGGCATGAATTTTACTTTTAATAATTTAAAAAATGTTATTAGTGAGCAGCAAAATTTTATTTCTTTCCAATGTGCTTTAAGCCTGGGTTATGGCAAATATTACTTATCACCAGCTTGGAAACATGTAGAGTATTCTCAATTAAAAAATAAGAAAAGAAAAAAAGATGAAATTTTAAAAGCCGATTTTCATCAACCAAGTAATTTTTGGAAACTTAAGTTATTTTAATTATTTATTGAAAAATTAAAATTCAAAATTTTCAACAATTTCTTTAAATTTATATATTTCATCCCATGTGTTGTAAATATGGGGTGAAAATCTAATTCCATAATTAGGTTTGCTATCTACAAAGACTTTTTCCTGCTTTAAATAATTTAAAAACTGTTCATCATTTTTAGTAGAAAAAACGAAAGTACCTCCTCTTTCATCATGCTGAAGCGGAGAAAGTACTTTGATTTTTGGTTTTTCTTGCATATAGCTATGAAGATAAGAAATATATTCCTGATTTTTTTTATAAATATTTTCAAATCCAATATTATTTAACAATTTAATACTTTCAATTGCAAGCATTAAAGGTAAAATACATGGAGTACCATCCATAAATTGACTTGAATTTGAACTTTTTTTTAATTCATCAATATTTTCAGCAAAAATATTTTCCATCCCAAACCAACCAAATGCATTTGAATTAATTTTACCAAATACACTGCTGTTTGCCCAGATAAATCCAGTTCCAGTTCCACCACAAAGCCACTTTAAACATGATCCAATGGCAAAATCGAAATTAGAATTTTCTAAATTAATTGGAATTACCCCAATTGATTGGGCGAGATCTAATATGGATATAACATTAAATTTTCTACACTTATTAGCAATATCGACGATAGGCTGTTTGAATGAGTTACCATAAGTTACATGAGAAACTAAAAGAAATAGTGTTTTATCATCAATTTCATTTAACCATTGTTCGGTTTGAATTCTTCCATTTTTACTTTTAATCAATATAAATTCATAAAAATCTTTTGGGAGAAAATTAAAAATAAATTGCATTGATGGAAATTCTAAGTCACTTAAGATAATTTTTTTCCGCTTATTATTTTTTGGTATTGCATGAATAATTTTTAAGAGTGCTGAAGAATTGTTTATTTGATAACAAAAATTTTTTGATTTACTAAAAGTTATTTCTGCTAAAATTTTATGGAAATTTTCGAGATAAGGGAGCCATTCTTCCCAAGAATTTCCACCTTTATTTTTCCATGAATGGAAATAAAGCTCTTTAGCAATTTCTTGATTTTTGTTTAAACAGCCCATTGAGTGATTAAGGAAGTAAAGACCGTTTGGTTTTAGAAACTGATTGATTAATAAAGACATTGGAAAACCTAATTTTTAAATAACTTTTTGTGAACTTAAACTATCTCGAACCACTCCATACTGATGCCCCCATTCTGAAGTCATTTTTGAACGAATTTCCCATAACTCTGGAAAAAGGGAGCGTGCAATTCTATTAGTGAGATTTGTAACAACATTACCTTTCATTGAATGCGCTTGTAGCCCAATACTTCTACCAATTAATTTCATATGGGAATAAAGAAATTTGTTGTAAAGATCATCCAATTCAAGGAAACATTCACAAATTAAATAAACATCATTATGGACATATTCTGTATGATATATTTTCTCAAAGTCTAAAATATCATGAATGCCAAAAAGTTCCTTAAATGAAAGCCAAAGAGTTGTAGAAATTTTTAAAAATGATTTAAATCCTGGCGAATCTTGGCCACTCCCGTTACCTAATTTTAATCTAATATCTTGATATTCTCTTGGAGACATAGAATGAAGAATTTCAATTGTTTTTAAAAGGCACTCTTGTGCTTTATGTGCACGTTTAAAATTGCTAATAATTCTTTGATAATTTTTTTCTAATAAATATTTATTGATTTCAAGGAGAGAAAAATTTAAGGATTTAAAAAATAGTTCTTCTGCTTGATGTACTAGTTGAAAATGAATTTCATCTGCATTACAAAGCTCATTATAATTTGTTTGTAGAGAAAGTAAGTCTTTTGTTTTTAAATATATTTCGTAGTCACTTTTTCCATTTCCATTCATTAATTCTGATAATTCATCAATCGTTAGTCTATTACTTAACATAACAAATCCTTTAATTTTAAAATTGAATAATATTTAGATATTGAAATATTTAACTAAACAAACTTAGAACTACAAGATGTAAGATATCAGTTTTTTGACAAAAGAAAAGTTTTATTTTTATTTTTTTGTTTTATTATCATTGAATTAAAGTTACCAAAATAATTGGCAACATAATAATGCTACTCTTATTTATATAATTATTCTTTATGAATTCGCCAATATTCAGCAAGAATGACACTTGATGCGCATGCGATATTTAGACTTTCTACATTACCTGAACTTGGAATTTGGATAATTTTATCACCATTATTTAAGAGGGGTTCTGTTATACCAGAATTTTCTGATCCAAAAACAAATACCAATTTTTTAGGAAGTTTCTCTTTAAATATATTCGTACCTTTATGACTAGAAGTTAACATAATTTTATATTCAGATGCTTTAAATTTCTCCAAAGCTTTATTAAAATTATCTGTAGTAATTATTTTGATAAACTCAGCACCACCTTCTGATGTACGATAAGCTGCACCCGATAATGCTGCATCTGCATGTGATACTAGTATAGCATTTGCTCCAAAATTTGCACAAACACGCATAACTGCTCCTAAGTTATGTGGATTTTGGACATTTTCGAGTGCAACAATACAATTTGTATTTTTAACTAGATTTTCATTTTTAAGAAATTCTTCATAGCTTAAAGAAGGAGTACGGCGAATTAAAAAACAAACTCCTTCATGATGATTTGATTCAGAAACCTTCAGCATTTCTTCTTCGGTTAAAATACGATAAGCTAATTTTTTCTCAGCACAATATTTTAAAACTTTATTCATTTCTTTTAGCATATTTTCGGTAATATAAACACGAATAAGGTCCTGAGGGCGTTTGCTAAATAACATTTTACAAGAATGGAGACCACATATCTTCATTTCTAAATTTTTTCTTGGTTTTGGGATTCTTCTGTGCTCACCATGTTGTTTTATTTTTTCTTGTTCTTTTTCTCTTTTTTTCAAGTGAATCTCCATTATTTTATACTCAATTTAATAGTTATTTCTAATAATCTATTAAGGTTATTAAATTGTGCTTGATTCTTAGAAGGCATGAATCAATTCCAACTGTCCTAAAGGGTATATTTCTTCTTTTAGGTATTTGTAAAGGCATTTTTAAATTATAGAAAGTACAAAAATAATAGCATATTAGTTGAGAAATTGAAAAAATAGTTGTAATATATTTTTTGTGTACAAAAAACAATATTTCTTTTCTAATAATTTAAAATTTCTTTTTAATTACTATATTTATTTCGCAAGTATTTAAATATTAATGAGGATTTATATGAAAACTCGAGTTGCTATTATTGGGGCTGGTCCATCAGGGTGTGCTCAAATGCGAGCTTTTGCAGCTATAGAGCAAAAGAGCATTCCTATTCCTGAAATTGTTTGTTTTGAAAAGCAAGATAATTGGGGAGGCCTTTGGAATTACACTTGGGAAACTGGTGTGGATAGATTTGGGGAACCTGTGCACGGCAGTATGTATCGTTATCTCTGGTCTAATGGGCCTAAAGAATGTCTAGAATTTGCAGATTACTCTTTTGAAGAACACTTTGGTAAACAAATTCCTTCTTACCCACCAAGAGAGGTTCTGTTTGATTATATTCAAGGACGTGTAGAAAAAGCAGGGGTTAAAAAATGGATAAAATTTCAATGTCCCGTAAAAAGCGTCGTATTTCATAACGAAACAAATAAATTTCATTTAAAATACCGGAATTTAAAAAAAGATAATGAGTATATTGAAGAATTTGATTATGTAGTTGTAGCTTCAGGACATTATTCCTTTCCAAATTATCCAACTTTTCCTGGCATGAATAAGTTCAACGGAAGAATATTGCATGCGCATGATTTTCGCGATGCCTTAGAATTTAAAGATAAAGATATTTTAATAGTAGGTAGTAGTTATTCAGCAGAAGATATAGGATCTCAATGTTACAAATACGGAGCAAAAAGTATTACTTCTTGTTACAGAACAAAGCCTATGGGCTTTAACTTTCCAAATAATTGGGAAGAAAAACCTATGCTAGATAAAGTAGAATTAAATATTGCATATTTTAAAGATGGAACAACAAAAAAAATAGATGCTATTATTTTATGTACAGGTTATAAGCACCATTTTCCCTTTATGGCAGAAAATTTACAGTTAAAAACTAAAAATAGATTATGGCCAAATCATTTGTATAAAGGAATATTTTGGTTTGAAAATCCAAAATTAATATATTTAGGTATGCAAGATCAGTATTACACTTTTAATATGTTTGATGCCCAAGCATGGTTAGCTCGTAACTTTATTCTAGGGAAGTTTTCGTTACCTTCATTGCAAGAACAACAAATAGAAAATAATATTTGGATAGATAGAGAAGAAAAATTAGAAACTGCTCATGACGGTGTATTATTTCAAGGAGATTATGTAAAGGAATTAATATCTTTAACTGATTACCCAAAATTAGATATAGATAAGGTAAATGCTAATTTTTTTCTTTGGAAAAAACATAAACATGAAAATATCATAACTTTTCGAGATCAAATCTATTGTTCAGCTCTAACTGGTAATTTTTCTACTTATCATCATACGAGTTGGTTAGAGACGAAAGATGATTCTTTAGAATCATTTCTCTCAATTGAGAAGGGGAAAGTTTAGTTCGATACCTCTCTAAAGATATGAAAATTAAAAATTTGAAAGAAATCATGTTAGTATCTTTGCGAAAAAGAAACTAGATTTCTAATTTTTGTATTATCTATCAATTAAGTATAAATAGTGCTCTATAAAATGGCATACCTTTGAAGTTATTTATTTTTAAGAATAAGTCATTTGTTCTCCCTCGAGTTATCCACTTTCAATGTGGATAACTTCTAAAAAATGCCTCATTTTTGATACATTTCTATTTTCCAGAGCTGAAGATAAATTGACAATTCATAAAAGTCGGGAGAAGGATGAAAGGGTAAGGGAGGAATAAAGATGAGCTTAAGGGATCAACTTTTAAAAGCAGGATTGGTTTCCAAAAAACAAGCACAAAAAGCAGAAGCCTCAAACCGCAAACAAGAACATGATTCAAAGAAAAATAAACAACTTGCGGATGCTATTGATGCCGAAAAAAAAGCAGAACTCGATAAAATTGAAGAAGAAAAAAATAAACAGAAAGAAATTGATAAAGAATTAAACAAACAACGCGATTTGCTGATTCAGCAAAGAGAGTTAATATACAGGGCTAGACAAATTTTAAATAGCAATTGTCTTAATTCTCCAAATGCTACAGAACCTTATTATTTCGCAGAAAAAAATAAAGTCCGTAAGGTTCTAGTGACCTCTTGGCAGAGAGAAATGCTGGCGCGTGGGAAATTAGGAATTGGGCGACCAATGGATGAAGTTGATGAGTTTTATATAGTGCCACTTTCTGCGGCAAAAATTATTAAAGAAATTTCTCCACTAAGATTAATTACATTACATTCGGAACTTGATGATTCTGAAGAAATTGAATTATAGTTGAGAATTTTGAAAGCTTCCGTTCCTTTCATTTATGGAGAAAAATAATGCAAGATAACAAATCTAGTAACATTAAAATAATTGGTTTTTTTATAGGGGGTATTATTTTAGGAGCATTAGCTACTACAGGTGTGATGCTTGCCCAAAAAGCCAAAAAAGCAGTTGATATATCTGCAAATCTAGGAAAACCATTTGTCGTTGTAGATGGTAAAACTTGGGATACAGGTATGCTACCTGGTGATTCAGGAATGGATTACTTTACTCTGCAAAACAATATCTATAATGCAGAAAAAAACTTTGCTTCTCAAATTGCACTTAGAATAGCTTTGGCAAATGATGCAGGAAAACCTGTTTCTTCTACAGAACTTCCTAAATTAGAAGAATTATTGAATATTCCGCCAGTTTCTGAGCAAGATGCGAAGCAATATTATGAAAAAATAATTGCCCAAATGGGTGCCGGGGTTTTTGGGGGGCAATCTTTCGAGAAAATAAAAGCGCAGCTTCAGATGCAAATGTCTCAACAAAAAGCTTCAGAAATTGTTCTGCGCAAAATACAAGAACTAGAAGTGGGCGGGAGAATCAAAGTATTATTAAATCCACCGACATCTCCTTCGGTCAAATTAAATTTAGAAGGTTATCCTTCCAGGGGAAATAAAAACGCCAGTTTAGTATTTGTTGAAGTGGCTGATTATCTTTGTGCACATTGCCGTGAAACAGAGCCTATCATAGAAAAAATTTCCAAAGAATTTGCTGATAAAGTTAAATTTGTCCATATTTCTTACCCTCTTGCAGCACAAGGTTTGAGTGGTGCTTTAACCAAAGGTGCGTTTTGTGCTACTAAACAAGGTGAAAAATCTTTCTGGGATTATCATACTAACGCTTTTCAAGTGCCTTTTTCAAAAGCAAATCCAACTGGTAATGATCCAACAAAACAATTTCTCGATGAAGCTATCAATGTGGCAAAACAATCCAATCTTGATCTAAAAGCATTTACGGAATGTCTAAATTCTAATGAACCAAATGAATATATCCAAAAAGTTCAAAATGAATTTAATAGTTCAACTGGCTTTAAAGGAACACCAACTTTTTATTTAAATGGAAAAATTCTAGAAGCTAATCCACAACAATTAGAAGCTAGTATCAAAGCTGCAATAAAATAATTTATTGAAAGAAAATGCGAAGACTAAACTTTTGGTAATCATTTTCTTTTGGTTGCTTTTAGTATAATATTTTTTTAAGTGTAAATTTTTATCTTATTCCATGTTAAATTTCTTTTTAGACTGTCGAGTAAGATGCCAATAAATTTTTAAGGTTTCAATTTTCATTGGAGGAAAAAATGAAAGCCCCAACAAAGGTACTACTGGTCTCTTTTCTGGTAACGTTACTCGTAGTGTTTATAGTTGTTTATAGGTATGATTTAATTAAAATGAATAAATCAACAGACAAACCAAGTGAAACGGCTGCAAACTCAACAACTAGTATGCTTGAAACCGAATCGGCTATTGCCGCACCAGCAAAAGGAAGCGGAGCAAGTGCTGAACAACTTGCAAATGGGAAAAAATTCTATGAATCTGCGACTTGTGCTCTTTGCCATGGAGCAACTGGAAAAGCAGATACTCCTTCAGGACAGGCGATGAAAGCAACTAATTTAGCTGAAGGTAAATTTAAAAATAATAAAGCTAATCTTCCTCCAGTAAAATATATTATGGAAGTTATAGAAAAAGGTGTACCAGGAACTGGAATGGCAAGCTTTAAAGCGCAGGTTCCAAATGAAAAAGACAGAAAAGATTTGGCTGAATACGTAAATTCTTTATCTGCTAAAAAGTAACAGAAATTATTCTATTTTTTTTGTTCTTTCCGGAACATATGCTATTGATTTGCAACTCTCAATTAATTTTATTGCATAGTCTAAACAATCTGGAGTAAAATACTTAAATTCAATACCAGCACAATAGTTTTCTCCATCTTGAACATTTCCGTTCCAAAGTACTTCACCATTTCCAGTCACTTTAGTTCCATCTGGAAATTGAATTTCAAACTCAACAAATTCCGCAGCTTCAAGTAACTTTGTTCCTGTATACATTAAAGCTCCGCCCCTGCCTAAAATAAATTCATTAGCATTATTGGCAGACACTTGGAGGCGTGTTGATGTTGGTTGTACTGGTTTTTTTAAATATTTTGTTTTTAAGTCAGTGCAAAGCCATTCTAAATTTTCAATTAAGCTAGGTAAATCAAATGGTTTTGAAACTAGACCTTCAGCTCCATGGGCATGAATTTCTTCTCTGGTAAAATCAGAAAAAGCAGTTATAAATAAAAATTTTGGTTTTAGTAAATTTAATTTTTTTGTTTCATCTAATAAATCAATACCATTGCCACCTGGCATTCTAATATCACTAATAATAAGATCTATTTTTTCATTTTTAACAATTTTTATTCCTTCTTTTCCATTCCCAGCTTCTAATGTTTTTGCTTCTAGTGTTTGAAGTTCAGAGACAAGCATTTCTCTTAGATCAGGCTCATCGTCCACTACAAGGATAAGATGTTCCTTTAAGCAGCTCATAATTTACTCCAAAAAAATAGTATTTTATATATGTTACATTCTATTCTATGAGATGACAGATTTATTTGTGTTAGGATTTCGACATGGTATTATTCTAGTTATTATTTGTACCGAAAAGACAACGTGATTGCTTTATAATATTCTTTGTAGAGAATGCTATCGAGGGAAAAAAATGCCTAAAGCACCTCAACAAAATAATCTAACTTTTGATGAATTAATTTCAGATGAAGCTGGGTTTAATAGTTTATCAAAAATTCTTTTAGATAGAACTGGGATTTTTATGGATCCTAGCGAAAAAAACTTTTCATTAATGTCAAATAGACTCCATAAAGTTCTAAAAAAATATAATTGTTCATCATATAAAGAATTAATTAATCTGATAGAAATTGGAAGTAATGAAGTAACTAATGAGTTTTTGGAAGTTCTAACCACAAATACGACCCATTTTTTTAGGGAAAAGGAACATTTTCAATTTTTAAAACAAAATCTTCCGAAAATTGAAGAAAATTTATTGAAAGAAAAACGGAAGGAAATAAAAGTTTGGTGTGCTGCATCAAGCAGTGGAGAAGAACCATATACAATTTTAATGATACTTAATGAATATTTTAGTAAAACAAAGAACATTAGTATAAAAATTCAAGCTTCAGATTTAAACACGCAAGTTTTAGAAAAAGCAAAATTAGGAATTTATAAAAAAGAAATTAGTGAGCATGTATCCGCAGATCTTATATTAAAATATTTTGAAGAATCAAACAATATTCCAAGTGATTGTTATCAGATTAAAGAAAACTATAGAAATATGATTGAATTTTTTAAATTTAATTTAAAAAGCGAAGTTTATAAGTTTCCTTATAAATTTGATTTAATATTTTGTCGAAATGTTTTGATATATTTTCCTCAAAAAGTTGTAGAAGATACGGTAGAAAAATTATCATCATGTCTAACAAAAGATGGTTATCTTTTTATCGGTCATTCAGAAGCTATGATAGGAAATAAACATAAATTAAAATCAGTAATTCCTGCAATATATAAAAGGAACAACAACTAAAATATTATTCTTTTGTTGTTATTCCTAAATAATTCGCAACTCTTGAGTATATTTTGTTCCAAATAAATTTTTCGATGACAATTTCTCCAGATAAAATTCCTTTAGCATCTAAGAATAAAATTGATTCTTTGCTTTTTATCGTTGAATATTTCGATTTCCAAGGTACATCTAGAACTTGAAAACCCACTTTTGTATAAAGTGGAATTAAAGGTTCTGGAGAACTTGTTACAATATGAGTATGACCTGACTCTATTACTATCCTAACAACTTGTCTTATCATATTGATAAAAACATCACTTTCTCTATATTCTTTGTCCCAAGCAAAGCGAGATATTTCTACAAATTTTTTTGTTAATAACCAATCAGGAATATTCTCACAGAATTCGTATAATTCAGTTTTTTCTTGATTTTGATTATTAAAAATAATTCTCAAACAAGCAATAGGTTTTTTTCCAACTTTACAAATTAATTGCCTAGAATATTCATCAAATTTATCTTTAAAAGGATGATCACTTTCAGTATTTTCGTTTTCTACTACGCTATCTGAAATAATTTTTGGTATTTCTTCAAATAGTCCAATTTTTCTTAATTCATATATTTTTTCTAAATCAAATTTATCCATTGCATAGTAATGTGATAAACTATTTTCAATAATATCTACTGGTAAATTATTTTCTCGTAATTCTTTGGGTGTGACTTCAACTCCGCAAAATAAAATATATTCAACAAATACTTGGAGGAATTTTGTATTTTTATTTTCAAAAATTACATGCACATAGTATTTGTCTTTTTCATTCGGCTTTGTGGAGTTAATTACTTGGGCAATTTTTGTATTGACAATAAATTCATCTAACGCCGGAATGCTTACTTTTAATTGTAAATCTAAGTTTGGTAACAGGGTTTTATTTCTTGCAGAAGTAATTAAAATCATTCCATTTGAGTGCAAGCTTTTTACTTTAAAGATTATTTTTTCTTGAAAAAAAAATGCGTCACCACACCAACAGTGAGGAGTAAAAATATCTGGTATTTCGTAATATTTTATATTTGCAACTTCAGGGTTCAAAATATATTCATTTATAATTTCAATTCCATAGCGTAAATATTTAATATCATCAATTACTTTTGAGATGACATATATAACACGGCCCTTACATGTAAAGGTCTTTTTTTCTCTGGTATTATAATATAATTTAATTGTGTCACCTTTTTTTGGGTAACTAGCAAGTTTTTGATCGGCAATGTATATATTACAGCCCCAAGGAGAAATATCCGTTATTTCTCCTTGTATTGAACGAACTTCATCCAAATCTTTAATATAAACTTTTATTCCTTCTCCCAAATAAACACATCTTCGAGCGTCTCTTCGGTTTTCAACTTCTTCACTCATAGAAACTTCCAATATAAGCATTAAGCTAAGCTATAGATGTTTCGGAAAAAGCCGGGAGTATAAAATGAAAAAGTAACTGGGAGGTGTCAAATCAATGATAGAGGGAGAAAAAAAGAAATGCGACAGGTATACCTAAAATTAAAGAATCGATGCGATCAAGAAAGCCGCCATGACCTGGTAATAAATTACCACTGTCCTTAAACCCTCCAGCCCTTTTAAATGCGCTTTCTAAAAGATCTCCTATTTGTCCTGCAATACCCATACAAATACCCATTAAAATGGCATACCAAGCAGGAAAGGGAAGTTGAAAGAAGTAATTCAACAGAAATGCGGTCAATCCACTAAAAATAAGACCACCAATTGAACCTTCTACACTTTTTTTCGGAGAAACTTTTGGAATGAGTTTATGCTTGCCAAAACGAGTTCCAATAAAGTACGCACCAGTATCACCCATTAAAATAGTTGCTAAACAGAAATATAATTGAGCACTTCGATAAGGTCCGTCAAAATCTATTAAACTTAGTTTAGTTAAACAAGCTGCTGGGAGTGCTAAGTAGATAAACCCAGCAATAACATTCAGAAGTTTGTTAGAAGCAGTATGAATATCCGTCGCTCTACGGTAGATGAGTGCAGCAGAAACGAAAAAACACAGAAAAGTCCAACTAATAGGTAAAATAAGTATTTTTTCAGGATTATTTTTAAATATAATGCTTGAGATTGAAAATGTTAAAATTAAAAAAGCGTAGGAAAAACCAATAGCAAAGTGTTTTGGTTTTAGCTTTGGACGTTTTTGCTCTAATGTGATAGAAGAGCCATCCATGATATTCCATCTCAAGGCAGCAAATTCTGTACCTGAGAGAAAAATGGCGATAAAAGTGATCAAAACAAATAGTGGATAAAAAAGGTGAAGTGGCGAAAAACTTAAAATATATATAATTATTCCTGAAAAAATAGCCGCGGTTATTAAACGAGTTTTAAGCATATATTAAAAACCAATCTTTAAAATAAATAGTAACTATTCCGGTCACACCGGTTTGCAATCTGCAATATGCCATAGTAATCAAAGTCTATCAAATAGACATTCCTGCGGCTATAAAAGACGCAAAGTTTGGAGTCTAATATATGAATGTTTTGCAGTTCAAGAAAAAAAGTAAAGATATAAACAATCAATCTGTTTATAATGTTCAAGAAATTAATAAAATCCCAAATTCAGTAGCAGCTATTGGAATTGATTTAGGCACTACCAATTCAGTAGTATCTGTTTATTCAATGGGGGATTCTCATCCTGTAACTTTAAAATATGGTGATAGTTTTCTAGTTCCATCAATGGTTTACTATGACATTAAAAATGATAAAGTAATAATAGGTTCTGAAGCAAAAGCAAAATTAGAGCTTGAACCTATTGAAGTGATCAAAAGTACAAAAAGGACAATGGGGAAAAACCTAACCCATTTTTATTCGAATGAAAAAATATTTTCTGCTGAAGAAATAGCCTCACTAGTATTAAATTATTTAGTTTCTCACCCTGTTTTGCAGGAGCAAAAAGAAAAGAATGGAGGTATTTGGGCTGTTATTACAGTACCAGCACATTTTGATGATGCCGCTAGACTTTCTACTATTGCTGCTGCTGAAAAAGTGGGAATTAAGGTATTGCGCATTGTAAATGAACCAACTGCTGCAGCTCTTGCATATAGTATGATGCCCGAGGATAAAGTCGTAGAGAAAGAAAGCCTAGCTGTTTTTGATTTGGGTGGC
Organism: Pigmentibacter sp. JX0631; assembly: GCF_029873255.1. Lineage (NCBI taxonomy): Bacteria > Pseudomonadati > Bdellovibrionota > Oligoflexia > Silvanigrellales > Silvanigrellaceae > Pigmentibacter > Pigmentibacter sp. JX0631. The sequence goes on from NZ_CP123622.1 coordinate 2,659,730, forward strand.
GGTACTTTCGACGTTAGTATAGTTGATAGGGATGGTTTTATTTTTAACGTCTTAAGTAGTGATGGAGACATACATCTTGGTGGTGATGATGTTGACGAAGCTATTGCGAATTTTCTTTTGACGAAAGTCCATCCCCAATTGCTAGCTCGCAGATCTTCAAAAGATTCTGAAATGTTTAGAAATTTGCTTGTGATAGCTGAAAATGCTAAGAAAACCTTTATGACTGAAGGATTAGTTGATATTTCCCATTCTGACTTAGATGGAAAAGGTTCAAGCATTTCAATGCAAATGACAAGAGAAGATTTTGATACTCTCGTTATTCCTATTATTCAAAGGACTTTACATTTAACTGAAAGTGCAATGCACGCTGCAAAAAGAAATCCAAAATATATTTCAAGAATTTTATTAGTCGGAGGCAGTACCCGTTTAGCTTTAGTTAGAAAAATGCTTTCTGATTACTTTGCTTGTATTGTCGATGCACGTTTAGAACCTGATTTAGCTGTCAGTTGGGGAGCTGCATTACAGGCTGCTATCATATTAGGAATTCAACCAGATACTATACTTGTAGATGTATGCAGTCATACACTAGGAATAGGAGTGGTAGAAAATACAGAATCTATCAATGAGAACTTTAAGCTTGTGGCTAAAAAATTTGGGATTCCTTACCCAATATCTGAACAAGAACTGCATAGAAAACTTGGGGCTAGAATAGAAGAGTTTAATAAAGAGCTCCAAAATTTGCTCCATGTTGCACCTATTTTACATAGAAATAGCGCTCTTCCTGCTAGAAGATCTGAATTCTTTAATACTATTTATAATAATCAACATGCTGTCCATGTAGTTGTAGTGCAAGGTGATGGAGATACTGTTGGAGAAAATAGATTAATAGGTTCATTTCTGTTTGAATTGGAACAACCATGTCCCAAAGGAACACGCTGCGAAATTCAGCTTACTTATGATGTGAATGGAATGGTACAAGTTTTTGCTAGACAATTAGGCACTAAAAATGAAGCGAAAGCTCAATTTGACAGTAGAACTGGTGAAGTAAAAGGTTGGACATCAATAACAGAAGAAGAAACAAATCCTTTTGTTGAACCTATAAATGAAAATTTGGATCAAATGCAAATTGAAGATTCAGGTTCAAATCCATCGGTGTTTTCCGAAAAAAATAGAAATATTCTTTCATTTCCTTTTGGTGGAAACAAAAATGTGGTTGTTTCTCCAGATTCAACGACTGTAGTTAACGCTTTGATGCTTAGAACAAAAAGATATCTTTCACAAATAGATTCATCATCTCTCGAATTTATGAAATTAAGACAATTATTAAATAATTATACAGAACTCCTAATAAAGTCACAGGAAGGTGAAGATAATGATGAAGAGCTTGAAAATATTGAAATAGATCTTCTTTCTTTTTTAGAGGGAAAATAAATTAATGATAAAAAATTTATTAAAAAATATTGTTACTGAAATTGAAAAAAATTTTCCTCAATTTGAAGAATATTTGCTATCACCTTCACATATAAAAGAATTTAAAAAGTTTTTATCAAATTATAGGGGAATGAATGATCAAAAGTTCGAAAGAACTTATGAACTGCAAAGAATGTCAGAAAAAACTGCTGAAAATTTGGTAAATTTTTTTACAAATATTTTTTCAACTCAAGGTCTTGCCGAAGAAAACGAGAAAGATATCTTTTTTATTTTAAATGAAGTTGAAAAAATAGTTAATTTATCTTTATTTTATTGGTTTGGTTTGAACGATAGAAACTATCAATTTAGAGCTGTAGTTCACTTTTATGATATTGATGGGCTTGGTTCTGTCTTTTTAACAAAAAATAATACTAATTTTGCTGTTTCATTAAGTGAAGATGGAATTAGATTTGGATTAGATAGTAGTAATCATGAACCGAAATGTTTGCCTGTTTCGAAAGTTTGTGAATTAAATTCTTTTAATATTAGAACGGATGAAAGAAAATTATTTGCAAGAATTAGAACTATACAACGAGAAATTTGTTTACTTGTAGATGAATGGGAACACTTGAATTCAATATTGGCTGTAGAATATGGACAAATTTACTATAATCTTCAGCAAAACCAAAATAAAAAAAATGTCGAAGCTTTTGAAACTATAACCCAAAAAATGAATTCACGCAGAGATTCTCTTGCTTTTTGGTGTTTGGAATCATTTTGTGATTTTCAAGAATGGATTAGTGATATATTAGTAGAAAATAGGGTAGAAAATCTTTTAAGTGACGATATTTTATCTGAATTAGATGCAACTGTAGGTGTTTTGCTTTCTGGATTTCAGAAGATATTTTTACCAGCTTCAGTGAGCAGGCATAAATATACTGAAGAAATATTAGACTTATTACTTAAGTTTTCTAATTCCAGATTAAAATTAAATAGTGATGACTTTTCATCATTTGTATTAAAACAATGTACATTATGTGCGCAAGGAAAAAATATTGATCCTGAATTGCTTTCATTTGTTAGTAAAAAACCTTTTGAATGGAAATTTTCGTTTGATCCTTCCTCTGCAATTAAAGCTTTTTCTTGGAAATATTCTAAAGATATTCATATTATAATCACTTTGGTATATGGGATATGTTTATTTAAAAAAATTTCTCCTAATTTAATTGACTATAATTTCTTATCAGATGTAGCTACAACATTTCAAATGCCAGAAACTTTTCCAGAAGATCAAAATCAGAGAGAAATATTTACAGATAATGCATTTCTTACTGAGGAAAATTATTATAATCTTGTAGCTACTATGAATAAATTTTTAGATAATAATATCAAAAAAAATAAAAATAACGATGAATTAGTTGCTTATATAAGAAATTTAATAAATCAAAAAAGGCAGACAATTTAATGAAAGAAGAAGAATTAGAAAAATACGATGAAAATCTTTTTGTTCCTAGAAGAAGGGCTGCAAGTGAAATCAAACTATTGCGCTTAGAGTTAATTCCGAAAGGAAAAACTCCTTGTGAAGAAATTGGAAGTGAGTGGTCTTCTGCTCAACCCGCTGAAAATCTTTCTCCATCAAAGGCTGCTGCATGTCTTGGAGTTGAAATTTGGGCTCCGCAATCAATTGTAAAAAAAAGGTATAAGACTTTACAGTTACGTTATCCTCCAGATCAATTTGTGGAAAAACATAGTGATTGGAGACCTTCTGCTGAACTTCTGGGGAATCCTAGGAGTCGTTTAAATTGGTTTTGGCAAAGCGGCTTTGTTCCTTTACCAGAAAGTATGAATGAATTTAAAAGTGGTTCTATTTGGGATAAGGAGAATGCCGAGCCTATGCTTCATTCGCATTTAGCATTAAAACGGGTGCTTTCAGATTACTTGAAATAAAAATTTAATTCAGAATTTTAAAGTTTAGTTTAGTTCCGTTTGATCCATAGCCATAGCTTCAAAAAAAGTATAAGTCATATAAAAATCACCATTATCTCCTGCACCTTCGCTCCAAGAGTTTCTTATTTTTAGTAATTGTTGTGAATCATCATAACCTATTACTATAACTTCATGTCCAGCTTTTGGATCTGAAGGGCAATAGTTTAACTCGTTTTCTGGTTGTTTACAAGCCCATAAACCACCTGATGTTGAAGCATAATTGATGTTTAAATCAAAACCATTTACTGAAATTTTATTTTCGGGATAATTTGCTAGAGCAAATCCAAGTAAAACTCTGTTACCTCTATCAATTGCTTCTTTTAAAGAAATTAAATCTGCTTTTGCAAGATAATTATAATTTATATTATTAGAATAATTCTTTTTACTTATTTGAGTATAGTTTTTAGGAGAAATAACGAAATCTGGTGATGAATAATATACTCCATTGCAATTATTTTTTTCGACTATACCATAAGCTTTTAATGGATCTAAAACCTGACCTGGATTTTTTGCACCGTTCCATAAATTATTTCCTAAATATTTATTTAAAGATAAAATGCATTGTTGATCAATAAAGTCTGGATTTGTGCTCTGTATCTCTGGAAAAAGTTCAGATAATCTTGCATTTAAAGCGGCAGTTGAAGAAAAAGTTACACAAGTTCCATAATTACCTTGATCTAGTACTGGAACAAAACTCATCCCAAGATCTCTTGCTGTGCTACTTTCACTAAAGGTTGATATTCCTTCTGAATAATTTTTTTCTTCAAAGTAACCAAAATAGTCGTCCATTACTTTTTTATTTTTAAGTTTCATTGCTTGTGTTGTTGTAATTTTCATTAATTTTATCTTTTTTTCTAATCTATTTTTGTCTAACGTTTTGCTTTTCACACTTATTGTTGTTTCCTGATTTCCCTCTAATTGAAACATTGATGTATCTGCAGCAAAACTTTGAATACTGCTCAAACTAAATAGAGATGCATAAAGAAATACATTTTTTTGCCATTTCATAAAAACCTCCTTTAGATAAAAAAAATCTCCTCTAAGAGAGGAGATAATGGATTACTTTAACTCAGTGTGGTCACCAACCATTGCGTTAAAAAATGCATAAGTCATATAATAATTACCATCTTCACCAGCGGTTTTTCCCCAAGAATTTCTGATTTTTAATAATTGTTGTTTGTCATCATAACCAAATATAACGATTTCATGACCTGCTTTTTGATCAGAGCAATAGTTAGTTGAATTTCCTGGTTGTTTACATGCCCATAAGCCACCATCATAAGATTTATTGGAGCCTTTTATTGTAACATCAAATCCATTTACAGAAATAGGATCGCCACTGTCGTCTAAAAGTCCAGTTCCAATTGTCACCCTATAACCAGCTTTTAAAGTTGCTTTTACAACATTTAAATCAGCTTTTTCAGTATAATGATAAGTAATTTGGCCTGTATAACTTTTATCACTTCTTGATTCATATTTTGCAACGGAAACTTTTTGACTTCTCTTTGGATAAGTTGAACCAAAACATTGACCTTTTGGTATAATTCCATGTTCTTTTAATGGTTGAAGAATTTCAACAGCTGTATATGCTCCATCCCAAACATCGTTTCCAAGAAATTTATTAAGTGCTAAACTGCATTGTTGATCTATGTAATCACCGAGTTTTAATTTAGCATCAAGAGCTGCAGTAGAAGCAAAAGTAACACAAGTACCATACGCTCCTTGATCGAGTACTGGTACTTTACCCATGCCTAAATCAACTGATGTGGCGGAGTTTGTGAAAGGTTGAATTCCTTTTGAATAATCTTGTTCACCGCCATCAGCTTCCATTTGTGCAAGAGCTTTTCTATTTTTCTCTCTAAAAGCTTCTGTCGGAACAATAGTTAAGAGTTGAATTCTTTTCACTCCGGTTAATCTATCTAAATCAAATTCTCCATTAGCCTCCATTGTGGAAGCTTTAATAGGAATGATTACTTCATGAGATCCTTCAATTTTGTAATATTCATGCGCATAAATAGAATATGAACAAAATCCTACTGCAACTAGAGAAAGTTTACTAATCAAAGAAAATTTCATGGCAACCTCCAAAAGAATTATAAAATTAGCAAACATTCATGCAGAAATATTTTGCAATATTAAAATAGTTCAGAGCAAAGGGTCATGAGTGTTTGACTAAAAATACTGTAAAGCATAAAAAAATATTCGTAAAGATTCGTATTATTTTACAAATGGAGTAATTTAGTAGCTTACCAAAAATATTAAGATCAAGTTCTAAGAAACTCATCTTTGTGGTATAATTATCCATAATTAATTCTATTAAAATATTGAATTTATTGATTTAAAATTATTTTTATATTATTTTATAAATTAATTTTGAATATTTTTTCTTGTTCAGTATTTTTATCATTATAAAATGATTACCCAGCCAGAAAGTTTTCAAAATTATAAATTTATTTCAAAATTTTAATTATATTAATTTTATAATTTAAAAAACAAGTTATTATAATTAAAAATATAATAAAAACTTATTAAAATAAAATATTTTTTATTTGTTCTTAATTTGATAAGAATTATTAGCAATAATATTAGAAATAAATGAGTACTAAAAAATAAATTATACTGTAAAAAAAATAAGTACCCTTTTATTTGTTATTAAATATGAAGAAAATATTAATTTTATAAAAAAATAATATATTAAGATAACTTCAGGAATAACAATGTCTTTTGTACCTTAAAAAGTATTCTTTAATTTACATTTTGTTATGTAAGAATTTGTCAAAATTTTGACAAAAAAATCTCTTGAAAAAATATAATTTTCGAAATCATTAATATTTTACTTCTTTTTTGTTTTTTTTCAAACTAATCCATTTGTTATTTTTTATCACTAAATACCGAAATAGACCTTGGAGAGTGCGGTTTTATTTTAATTGTATTGAAGGAGCTTACGATGACTGATGGAAAATCAGAACATCTTCGAGTGGTTGTCATAGATGACCAGTTGAATATGCGTAAAGCTCTATTTAGAATTTTTGATAAAACTGGAAACTATGATGTAGAAGATTTTGGAAATGCAAAAGAAGCAATTGCTTGGTTAAAAACTCACGCTGTTGATTTAGTCATAACCGATATTTATATGTCTCAGGGAGATGGTTTTGAAGTTTTAGCATATATTCGTGGGCGTGCGATGCAAAATGATATACCTGTTTTGTTTATTTCTGGTGAAGCGACAAAAGAGGATATAGTCCGGAGTGTTGACTTAGGTGTTAGTGACTATATTTTAAAACCTTTTGAGCCTCAAGATATTATTCAAAAAGCTGAATCTATTTATGCTAAATATAAAAATCCACCCGAAAATATAAAAAAAGTAAGATTTGCTGAAAATCTTTTTTTTACTGAAAAATATGCAGAAGCCAAAAATGAATTTTTAAGTATCAATGAAAAATTTAAACCAACAGCAAGATCATTAATTGGATTAGCACAAACTGAAGCAAAACTTGGAAATGTTTCGGCTGCGCTTGATTTAGTTAATCAGGCTATTGAAATTAACAGTATGTATTATCCCGCATATGCTGCAGGTGCTGATATTTTATTAGGAAATAAAAAGAAAGTTGAAGCGATTCCTTTCTTGGTAAAAGAATTAAAGATAAATGGAAAACAAATTCATAGACGCATGTTATTAGCTGATATTTATATTGAAAATATTAAAACACCTGGAAATTTTGACAAAGCTATAGAACAAATGAAACTGGCATTACATGATGAACCTACCGATGAGACATTGCTTTTACGTTATGCTGAAATGCTATGGAATTCTGGAAATAAAGAAAAAGGAGTTCACTATTGTTTAAAAGCTCGAAGACAAAACCCCGAAAGTACCAAAGCACTCATGCAACTAGCGAATTTTTATATTCAAGATGGACATCCAATTAAAGCTGTAAATATGTTTTCAGACATATTAAATAAAAGTCCAAATCAGTATGATGTTTATTTATGTAGAGCTAAAATTTTTGAAAAGCTAAATGAAAATGAGAAAGCTATAACAGATCTAAATAAAATCCCTAAAACCATCGTTTCGCTAAGATTAGAAGTGCTAAAAGCAAAAGGCAGAATTTACGCCAAAATGGGAAAAATACCAGATGCAATTGCAGCTTGCGAAGAAGTCGCAAATATGGAGCCAACAGCGGACAATTTAGCAAGAGTAGGTTTATTATTTATAAGGCTTAAAAACTATAGAAGTGCTTTGGGATGGTATGAACAGTCAACTTTAATGGATCCTGATCATTCAAAATATACCTATAATTTAGGTTGTTGTTATGAAGCTTTAAAAGATAAAAAGAAAGCTATTGAATGTTATGAGCGATCTTTAAAATTAGATCCAAATGGTAAGGAAACAATTGTTGCTTTAGCAAGAATAAAAGGAACAGCAGTACCAAATACTAAAACAGTTTCAAAGGCGAACCCACCAAAAGCTAGTTAGGATAGTTTTTGCTTTTCGTTTGTGAATGACTTATGTTTCATATTGACTTTTGCCTGTTAACTGAAAGGCTTAAATATGACACAAAATAAAAATTCTGATAGATTTAAAAAAAGAGTTTCCCCAGATGATGAACATCAAAAATGGCTGGATCGTGAAAATTTTCAAGATTTAGCGAAAATAGGAGGAGATATTTTAAAAAAAACTGTTGCGACAGGTCGTGATGTTATCAAGGAAGTAAAGGAAAATTTCCCGAAAGAAGCTACGCAATTATTAAACAAGGGAAAAGAAGAAATATTAAAAGGACTTAGCCAGGACGTTGTAAAAAATATTATGTCTTTTGGGATTGAAAAATTTTTTTCTGTAGCGAGACAACACAGAATAGAATTTTCTATTCGGTTTAGGAAAAATGAAGAAGAACCCAAGCGAGATGATTTGAAAAAAACTAAAAGACGTGAGGTTTAGTGCTTTTTTTCTTTTACTATTCCCCGATAAATTAAAAATGTTGCTGTCAATCCCAATGCTCCTGCAAAAGTGATCCAAAAACCAGGAGCTGCTTTGTCGTTTATTTTTTGCCATTTATTATAATCATTTTAAAGAGTTTTTTAATGAAGAATATTTTTTTTGTAAATTAAGTTAAATTTTAAACAATATCGATTAAAAATCTATATATAATTATTGACTGTCTGATATAAAAATAGATATAAATATTTTACACAAATTAATATAAATTTAGTTAAAAAAATATTGCTTATATTAATGAAAATTGTATTTATATATAGATACTAAATCTTTATGAAGAATCTTCAGAAGGTAAATTTTAAAAAATAATGTATTTATGGAAATTTAAATGAAAATAGCCGTTTTTGATTTCGATGGTGTAATAGCAGATAGCTATAAAGCTATTTTAGAGGTTATAAAAGAAATTTCAAAAATAAAAAATATTCCTCCTTTAACTCAAGAGGATATTTTAAATAAAAGTACCAAAGATTTATTTAAATATTTAAAGATCCGTTGGTATGAAATTCCTAAATATTATAAATTAGCAAAAAAAATAGTAAACTTAAATAAAAATTTGATAACGCTAAATCCACAAATAACAGAAATGTTTCAAAATTTAAATAAGGATAAAATTGAAGTAATCATTTTATCATCAAATTCAACAGATTTAATTTTGAATTTTGTCAAAACAAATTTAAATTATGTAAATTTTAAAGCAATTATTGGAGATGTCTCTCTTTTTAAAAAATCTAAAAAAATTAAAGAAGTAATGAAGTGTTTTGGAATAAAAAACGCTGACATGATTTATATTGGTGATGAAGTGCGAGATGTTTTAGCTGCGAGGAAAGCTGAGGTATTATCAATCGCTGTATTGTGGGGTAAAGAAAATGCGGCACTTTTATCGAAAGAAAAACCAAATTTTATTGTTAGTACAGGAAAAGAACTTTCCGAAATCCTAAATGAATTTAGTACAAAAAAAAGTAGCTAATTATTACATCAGCTACTTTTTAAACTAGAATAATACTAATTTATTCTGCAATTACATTTTAGTGGCAGCAGCAACAGTTGCAGCAACTTCAGCAGCAAAATCTTCAGCTTTTTTCTCAACACCTTGTCCTAATTCAAGACGGATAAAGGAAACAACTTTAAGATCAGAAATGCCAAGTTTTTTTCCAGTTTCTGCAACATGTGCAGCAACTGATTTACTGTCATCTTTAACAAAAAGTTGATCAATTAAACAGATTTCTTTGAACCAAGTTTTAATACTACTTGGAACTATTTTAGCTAATGCAGCTTCTGGTTTTCCTTGTTGTAAAAACTTGTTCCGAATAATTTCTTCTTCAGCTTTAATTGTTTCAGCAGGAATTTCTTGTTCATTTAAATATTGTGGTTTCATCGCAGCAGCTTGTAGGGCAACGTCTTTTCCTAGATCATTCAATGCAGAATCATTTAAATGATTTTCAATTCCAGTGCCAGAAAGTTCAACAAGAACGCCAATTTTTCCGCCGCCATGGACATAGGAAGTAACAAAGTTTTTGCCTGAACCAACCCGCTCAAAACGACGAACAGTGATATTTTCACCAATTTGTGCAACTAAAGCAGTTGCAGCAGCTTTTACATTTCCTGTTGAGTCATAGTTAGCTGCCAATAATTCATCTAAATGTGCCGGTTTAGTAGCGCTAATAATTTTATGTAAATTTGTTACAAAAGCTTGAAAACCGTCATTTTTTGTTACGAAGTCAGTTTCACAATTCACTTCAAAAACAAACCCAATGTTATTTTCAACTACGGTTGAAACAACACCTTCACTAGCCGCACGTGAAGCTTTTTTCGCTGCACTTGCAAGGCCTTTTTCACGTAAAATAACGACAGCTTTTTCCATGTCTCCTTCAGCAGCATCGAGTGCTTTTTTGCAATCAGACATTCCAGCTAAAGTCATTTCACGTAGTTCTTTAACCATTTGAGCAGTTACAACAGCCATTATGATTTCCTTTTAAAAATGTTTGTAAGCAAGAAAGGTGTTCCTAACGAGGAACACCTTGGAAATTAGTTTGCTTCGTCTTCGTCACGAGATTTCAAGCGTTTTACTTTTACTTGTGAACGCCCGCTATCGGAAGAGAAAGAAGAATCATCTTTACCAGATTCTGCTTTACGACGTTGCTTTCCAGCAATCGCAGCATCAGAGATAAGGCTAGCATAAAGCTTAATCGCTTTAAGGCTGTCATCGTTACCTGGAATGATGTAGTCAACGCCATTTGGGTCACTGTTTGTATCAGTAACTGCAATTACAGGAATTCCTAGGCGATTTGCTTCTGCAATAGCTGTAAATTCTTTCTTTGCATCGATAACAAAAATAGCAGAAGGCAAGCCAGGCATATTTTTGATTCCACCTAATGAGCGTTCTAATTTGATACGAAGACGTTCTTTTAAAGCAACTTCACGTTTAGTAATGTTGTCATAAGTTCCGTCGCTCGCCATTTTTTCAATGCGTTTTAATTTAGTAATACTAGAACGAACTGTTTGCCAGTTAGTCATCATACCACCTAACCAACGGTGGTGAATATGAAACATGTTTGCTCTTTCAGCTTCTTCAACAATAATTTCTTGCGCTTGTTTTTTTGTAGCTACAAAAAGAATGTGTCCGCCTTCAGCAACAGTTTGTTCAATAAAACTTAAAGCATCTTTAAATAGTTTTTGAGTTTTTTGGAGGTCAATAATGTGGATTCCATTGCGCTCACCATAGATAAATGGACGCATTTTAGGATTCCAACGGCGTACTTGGTGACCAAAGTGAACGCCAGCATCGAGTAAGTCACGCATTTGAACTTCAATAGACATAGATAAACTCCTACTTGGTTTATTGGTTTAACCCCTTGTAATACCTAGGTTTTACAACCCACCAAGTTTGGGTATTACAGAGAATGCTCTAATCAGGCTCAGAACTTAAACAATTTTTTGCTAATGAAGTCAAGGATAATTAAAATGAGCATTTACCAACGATATAATTTTAGATAGTCTGCCCATGACTTTCGCATACCCGCACAGTAGGTGGGGAGCGCTAAACTAAGGAGACAATTTGTGAGTTCTTTAAGTATATTTTTGCCAGATGGGTCCTCTCGTTCTTTTCCTTCATCTTCAACTGTATTTGATGTGGCGAAAAGCATAAGTTCTGGGCTAGCCAAAAGTGCTATTGTAGGGAAAATTAATGGAAAATTAGTTGATTTAGATCATCCTATTCACGAAGGGGATAAGGTTGAAATCGTAACAGATAGAAATTCTGAAGGTCTTGAGGTTATCAGGCACTCAACTGTGCACGTAATGGCAATGGCTATTCAAGATGTTTTTCCTGGAACACAAATTACTATTGGGCCTGTGGTAGAAAATCAATTTTATTACGATATTTACCCAAAAGAAGGGGTAAAAATTGGAACTAATGAGTTTCCTTTAATTGAAAAAAGAATGCAGGAAATCATTGAAAAAAATATTCCTTTTACCAGAAGAGTTGTCTCTCGAGAGGATGCAGTAAAGCATTTTGATAGATTAGGTGAAAAATTTAAAGTAGAGATTGTAAAAGATCTTCCAGCTGATAGTGAAATAAAAATATATGCCATAGCTGATTGGGATGATCTTTGTCGTGGTCCTCACGTTCAATCTACAGGAAAATTAGGTCATTTTAAACTAATGAGTGTGGCAGGTGCATATTGGCGTGCAAATAAAGATAACGAACAATTAGTACGTATTTATGGTACCGCTTGGCCAACTAAAAAAGATTTAGATGGCTATTTAAACATGCTGGAAGAAGCCAAAAAAAGAGATCATGTTTTGCTCGGTAAACAATTAAACTTGTTTACTTTAATGAGTGATATTGCTCCAGGCGCAGCCTTTTTCTTCCCAAATGGGGCTAAAATATTTACACTATTACAAAATTATATTCGAGTGAAATGGGCGCAATTTGGCTTTCAAGAAATACAAAGTCCTCAGGTTATGAATGTTAACTTATGGAAAGTAAGTGGGCATTATGAAAAATATCGTGATGACATGTACATTTTTAAAGATGACCATGATGATGAATTTGGTATAAAACCAATGAGTTGTCCGGGACATGTGCGAATGTTTATGGTTGGACAAAAATCCTATCGCGATCTTCCGTTACGTTATGGTGAATTTGGAGTTGTTCACAGAAATGAATTAAGTGGAACTTTGCATGGTTTAACAAGAGTAAGACGTATCACCCAAGACGACGGGCATATTTTTTGTATGCTGAGTCAGGTACAAACTGAAATTATGTCTGCTCTTCAATTTGTAAAAGAAGTCTATGCAGATCTTGGATTTAATGAAGTAATTTATATGCTTTCAACACGGCCAGAAAATCGGATAGGTTCTGATGAAATTTGGGATACAGCAGAAAATGCACTTGAAGAAGCTTTGAAAAAATCAGATGTAAATTATCAGGTAAATCCTGGTGATGGTGCTTTTTATGGGCCTAAAATTGATTTTAAAGTAAAAGATGCTATTGGACGTATGCATCAATGTGCAACCATTCAGTTAGATTTCCAAATGCCTGCACGCTTTGGAATTAGTTATCAGGCTGCAAATAACACTCAAGAATCACCTGTAATGGTGCATAGAGCAGTGTTAGGATCTGTCGAAAGGTTTATGGGAATATTTATTGAACATTGTGCAGGACATTTTCCTGTTGGATTAGCACCAGTTCAATGTCGAGTTGTCACTGTAACAGAAGCTCAAGACGGTTATGCACATAAAGTAACAAATTTCTTAAAAGCGAACGGTGTAAGAGTGGAAACTGATTTTAGCAATGATAAATTAGGAGCAAAAATTCGCGATGCTCAGTTGCTTAAAATTCCTTATATGTTAGTCATTGGTGACAAAGAGGTTCAAACGAATACTCTAACTGCTCGTTATCGTGATGGTAAAAACCTAGCGCCAATGTCACCAGAAGATTTTCTGACTTTTATTAAAAACGAAAGCGGAATTTTCTGGGGCTTAGATACTAATCAAAGATAGTTATTTGGAAGGAATCGAAATGATAAATTTATTAATGAAGACAAATTATGGTGAAATTTCTATCGAATTAAATGATGAAAAAGCTCCGATGACAAGTGAAAATTTTGTTAAATATGTTAAGTCACAACATTTTGATGGATCTATTTTTCATCGAGTTATTCCAGGCTTTATGATTCAAGGCGGTGGTTTTGACTCCAATATGAAAGAAAAATCAACAAATAATCCTATAGAAAATGAAGCAAAAAATGGCTTAGGAAATGAACGCGGTACAATTGCAATGGCGCGTACAAACGATCCTCATTCTGCAACTGCTCAATTTTTTATAAACCTAACAAATAATGATTTCTTAAATAATCGTGGTGAACAATGGGGCTATGCAGTTTTTGGAAAAGTCACACAAGGAATGGATGTTGTTGACGCTATTGCAAAAGTAAAAACTGGAAATCAAGGGTTTCACAGAGATGTACCGGTTACTCCTGTAATTATCGAATCAGTTACTTTGGTTTAAGCATAGTTAAGTAAATATTTTTGAATAGCCATTTCATAATGGCTATTTTTTTTATATTTTTCTTTATAAGGAAATAAAATTAAGGAGCAATAAACATGCTTGAAGAATTAAGAAAACTTCCTAAAGCTGAACTGCATTTGCATATTGAAGGAACTCTAGAACCTGAGCTTCTGTTTACTTTGGCCAAAAGGAATAATATTTTATTGCCTTATAAAGATATCGATGAATTGAAAGATAAATATCATTTTCATGATTTACAATCTTTTTTAGATATTTACTATAATGGAACAAATGTTCTTATAACGAAACAAGATTTTTATGACTTAACTTTTGCCTATTTAGCTAAAGCAAAGCAAGATGGGATAAGGCATGTTGAAATCTTTTTTGATCCACAAAGTCATGTTTCGCGTGGGATTGAGTTTAAAGATGTAATTGAAGGTATTAGTGAAGCATTAGAACAAGGGAAAAAAGAGTTTGGGATTAGTTACTTTATAATTATGAGCTTTTTAAGACATTTATCCCAAGAAAACGCTTTAGAAGTGTTAGAGATGGCTTTACCTTATAAAGATAAAATAAAAGCAGTAGGTCTCGATTCTTCTGAATTAGGGAATCCTCCAAGTAAATTTGTTGAGTTATTCAAAAAATGTAAAGAGAATAATTTCCTGACAGTAGCGCATGCAGGTGAAGAAGGGCCCGCGAGTTATATTTGGGAAGCTTTAAATCTACTAGAAATTGAAAGAATTGATCATGGTATACGCTGTACTGAAGATCCTGAATTATTAAAAACAATCATCCAAAAAAATATTCCTTTAACTGTTTGCCCATTGTCTAATATAAAATTAAAAGTGTATCAAGAAATGAAAGAGCATAATGTTAAAAAATTATTTGATTTAGGAGTTAAAGTAACTATTAATTCGGATGATCCTGCTTACTTTGGCGGTTATCTCCTTGAAAATTATATTCAGTGCCACAATGAACTAGGATTCACATATAAAGATATGTGTGATATTTCTAAAAATTCTATTGAAGCATCTTTTCTTTCAAGTGCAGATAAATTAAAATTAATTAAAGAAATTGATTCTCTAAACCAAAAGACAATTGTATGAATTCTGATAAACAAGAAGAAACTAAAAAAATATTAATTATGCTTCCAAGGCAACTAGGTGATGTATTACTAGCCACACCGCTAGCTGCTGAATTAAGAAAACAATTTCCTGCCGCTGAACTCCATTGGTGGTCGCATCCCATGGCAAAGGAAATATTAAATGATAATCCTTTTTTAAATGAAGTTTATTACTTACCAATTTGGGACAAAAAAAAGTATAAAAAAACTTTTTTCTTGAAGAAATTTTTCCTTTGGCTTGGTTATATTTTTTCTGAGTTGAAACTATTTCTCAAACTTATGTTAAACGGATATGATATTGTAATTGATGCTATTAATTATCCTCGTTCTAGTTTACAAGCTGTAGCTACTTTTGCGCCAATTAGAATATCCTTTAAATGTAATTCAGTTCGAGATTTTGCATATAATAAGTTAGTTGACAGAACTAAACTGGATGAGGGATATTTAGGTTATACACGTTTGTTACTTCTTGAGCCTTTAGGTATTAAAATAAGTAACATAGATCCATTGCAAATAAAATTAAATTTACCAATACTTTCCGAAAATAAAATTAATCCAGAGCTTTGGTTAAAGGAACAATTGGAAATATTACATGCTAAAGAATTTGTTGTAATGAGTCCCACATCTCGTTATCTCGATAGATGCTGGCCAATAGAACATTATACTGAATTAGCGTTGCTTATTATCCGTGAATTTAATGTCCCAGTTGTTTGGTCCAGAGCTCCAGGGGAAGAAGAATATATTTTAAAAGTTCATCACAATTTAATTAAAAAATTGCGTCTAAATAAAATTCAAGAAAATTATAGTTTATTACCCCCTTTAATGACTATCCGTGAAATTACATACTTGACAAGTTTATCGTTAGGCTGTGTAGCAAATAGTAATGGAATGAGTCATTTTGCTGTTGCTTCTGGAACAAAAATGATTCAATTGCATGGTCCAACTGTTCCGTTAAATTGGATTCCACCTGATACTAAGAAATATTTAGGTATCCAAAAAAATACGGGTTGTTTTGGTTGCTCGAGTAATATTTGTAAAATGCCAAGACATGAATGCATGGAAGATATTTTGCCAATAGACGTATTTAAAAAAGCTGTTGAGTTATTTGCTTTAAAGAAAGAATAGGTTGAAAATAAATTATTCAATATCTATTCAGTATAAAGTTGAAATTAGTAAGTATAATAAACAACAACTTATTTAAAATTAAACATCGTATTTGTATTTGCTAAATTTTGTGTTGGTATTTCTTGAATGACATCCCAATGTTCAACAAGTTTATTATCTTTTACCCGGAATAAGTCATAAAAAACTTGTTGTTTTTTATTCCAGTTTCCTTCACTAATAGCAAGAATAAAATTTCCTTCTCCTAAAATTTTATGAATTTTAGTATATTTAGACATATTATTTTGTGATGTAAGATATTTCACTGCTTCATAGATTCCTTCTAAACCATCTTTAACCATAGGGTTATGCTGATGATATTCTTTACTACTAATATATTTTGTTAAGTTATCAGGATTTTTACCCATCAATATATCTTCTAAAAAGCCTTGCACAATTTTTTTATTAGCTTCAGTGCTGTTTCTATCTTCAGGTGTTATGGGCCCGTCTGTTTGGGATCTGCCGCTAGCCGTTTTTTCAACCAATGTGGTCATAGCATTCCAATGTTCCGCAATCATCCCTTTGTCATCAACTCTTAGAATATGAAATGCAACCATTTTATCTGCACCAAATGGTTTAGCATTTCTCCATATGTTATGCAAAAAAAAGTAATTCCCATCTTGGAACATTCGTACATTTTCAAGTGTGGTTTGGTTTTGCTGTAAAATATTTAGCATAGAAATAAATGATTCTAGTCCTGTAGGAACATAAGGGTTGTGTTGAATATAATCTGAATTGGCTAATTTGCGTATTGTTGAGGGGTCGTTATTTTTTACAGCTCGCAGAAAATTACTCACTGTTTCTTTCGGATTTTTTGCAGTGTAAATTTGGGTATTTTCTTGGATTTTTAAATTTTTTTCTGTGGTGATTTTTTGATCACTTTCTTGAATCGTTTTACTTCTTTCTTGGGTTGAAACGCAAGCAGTCGATAAAGCTAAAATTGATATTAATGAAAAAAGTAAATTCACAGAATCTTTAAAAGATACATTCAACTTGTTCAGCATTTCGTTACCTCAGGTTAGAATAGTTATTGCATTTATAGAAAAATATTTTTATGTTTGATATTCATATCTTTATCTTAAATTTTTTACAATTTAAATTATATTTGTTTCTTAATTACTTTTTGTTACTAAGTGTATATCAGAAAGTATTATGTAATTACTTTATTTATATAAATTTAAGCATAAAATTTTCAAATTCTATGATATTTCCATAAAGTTGAGAAACGATTAAATTTTGTCAAAAAAATAATAATTATTAATTTTTTGCAAATTTATTTGCAATAATTTTTTTTTTAATATTATTTTTAAAATTTACTAAGAATTTTAAATAATTAATTCATACTAGAATGTATTGACATACAAAATTTATTGATTTAAAACAAAATAATATAAAATAAATAAATTTCTAAAGGATAGGTATGAACAATCTTTTTGACATGCTAGAATATTCTGCACAATTAAATCCAAATAAAGTAGCATTTACTTTTTTAGAATTTGAAACAAAAAGTGAATGTAGTATAACATATTTAGAGCTTTCTGAAAAAGCGAAAGAACTAGCATGTGTTTTGCAGTCAAAACTTAATCAAAGTAACATTGCAGAAAGAATTATTTTAATATACCCACCAGGACTCGATTTTATTGTGGGTTTTTTTGCCTGTATTTATGCTGGTTATATTGCTGTTCCAGTCGTCCCTCCTGAAAATAAAAAAAATATTGACAAACTAAATCTCATAATTAATGACTGCGATGCTAAAGTTTGTTTATCTACAGAAAGTTTGCTGAAAAAATTTGAAGAAGATATAACAAATTGTATTCCGTGGTTAGACAGTACTTTAATTGTCTTAAATTCGCCTGATAAATGGGTTCAGCCTTTAATCAAAGATTCTGATATCGCATTCTTGCAATATACATCTGGTTCTACTGGAAATCCGAAAGGAGTGATGGTATCGCATGGAAATATAATTAGTAATTTAGAAATGATTTCTGCACGTACTGCAACAAATCAAGATTCCATAATGGCAAACTGGTTACCGCATTTTCATGACATGGGATTAATTAATGGAATTTTACATCCAATATACAAGCAGTTTTTTTGTTTAGTAATGTCACCATTATCAATCATGATAAAACCATTCCGTTGGTTAAAAGCTATTAGTGATTACAAAGTTACTATTAGTGGTGGGCCCAATTTTGCATATGAACTTCTTATAAATAAAATAAATGCTGAAGAAAAGCTTAACATTGATTTAAGTTCATGGAAAATTGCATTTAATGGAGCTGAGCCCATTCGCTCTAATATTTTAATTAAATTTGTTGAAGAATTTAGTATTTGTGGATTTAAAAAAGAAGCTATTTATCCTTGTTATGGGCTTGCAGAAAACTGCTTATTCGTAGCAAGTGAAAAAATAAATAATGGTGCAGTAATTAATTATTTCAAATTTCATAAAAATTCTGATTTAGAGTCTTTTGAATACTTTGAAAATATTTCTGAAAAAAAAGATAATGTTAAAGCAATGGTTAGTTGTGGTTTTGGGCACGAAACACAAGTAATTAAAATTGTTGATTATGAAAATAAAAGTGAAATTACCGACAATCATATCGGTGAAATATGGGTGAGAGGACCTAGTGTCGCTTTGGGATATTGGAATAAAGCAGAATTATCAAAAGAAATATTTCAAGCTTACTTAAAAAATGGAGAAGGTCCATATCTTAGAACTGGTGATTTAGGTTTTATAAATAGTGATCAATTATTTATTGCTGGCCGAGTTAAAGATTTAATTATTATCTCTGGAAAAAATTACTATCCTCAAGATATAGAAGAAGTGTTTGATCGCATTTATCATAATAGTAGAAATTCTGGCAATACAGCAGCATTTAGTATTGATTTATTTGATCATGAGCAATTAGTTATTGTTACCAAGTCTATTCAGAGAATGACTGAAGTTGAATTAGAAGATAAGGTAGCAGAAATATGCAATGAAATTTCAAAAAATTTTGGGCTACTTGTTTATAGTATTTTATTTGTAAACAAAAATTGTATTGAAAAAACAAGTAGTGGTAAAATAAAGAGGCAAGCTATCCGATCTAAATATTTAAATCGGGAACTAAACTGTATAAATGAATGGATAGATAATAGTCAACAAAATACAAATTTTGATAAAAACACAAATTTGTCATCTACAGTTTTTGATTTAGCTTCAATTTATTCAAAAATGCTTACAATATGGTCTGATATACTAGAAATTTCTGCTAGCGAAATTAAGTTCCATTCTGATTTTTTTAATTTAGGTGGAAATTCATTAAAGATAGTGCAGATTTATAGGGTTATCCAAAAACATTTTGGAGCGTCTATTTCAATAAAAGAATTATATGATAAAACAACTATTGGAGATTTATCTAAATTAATCTTCGAAAAGCAAAAAAATAGTAGTGATTTATATCAAGACACTCTGGAAATTGAAGTAGACAGCAAAAATCGTTTTCAACCATTTCCTTTGACTGATGTTCAGCATGCTTATTTAATAGGACGCAATAATCAGTATTCACTTAGTGGTGTATCTACTCATGGGTATAGTGAATATCATTTTTCTGATTTAAATTTACCTCGGTTTGAAAAAATATGGAATTTATTAATTAAGAGGCATGATTCACTGAGATTAATTTTTCAAAGTGATTTGCAATACGTTCTTGAAAACGTACCATATTATGAAATTAAAGAATATGATTGCACTGTATTATCGGAGATAGAAATTGAAAAGCATTTCACTTTTATTCGCAATGAATTATCTCATCAGGTTTTTTCTGCCGATAAGTGGCCTTTATTTGAGATTCGAGCAAGTAAGTTTTCAGATCATATTATATTACACTTAAGTCTCGATGCTTTAATATTAGATATGTGGAGTGTCCAAGTTTTATTTAATGAAATTAAAGATCTTTATTTTAATCCCGAATTTAATTTAGCACCGTTAAAAATAACATTTCGTGACTATGTTGTAAATGAAAATAAAAGAAAAGAGACAACTCAATATAAAAAGGATGAAGAGTATTGGAAAAATAGAATAAAATATTTTCCAAATTCCCCGCAACTACCAATAAAAAATTCACCTGAAAGTATTAAGAAAACTAAATTTAAAAGAGAATCGTGGATTTTAACTAATGACAAGTGGGAGAATTTCAAAGAAATATCTAATCAATATAAAATCACCCCTGCAGCAGCTTTAGGTGCTTTATATGCTAGTATTTTATCTGTATGGAGTAGCAATTCAAAATTTGCAATTAATTTAACTCTTTTTAATCGCTTGCCGGTTCATCAACAAGTAAATTCTATAGTTGGAGATTTTACTACTTTATTGTTACTTGAGGCTCAATGTGAAAAGTTAGAGATATTTTTAGATCAGGCAACACGTTTACAAGAGCAATTGTGGACGGACTTAGAACATAACTTATATAGTGGTATAAGTTTTCAACGTGAATTAACTAAATATCAGCAAAATAAATTAAGTTCAATGCCAATCGTGTTTACCTGTATGTTAGGAAATGAAAATAATGATTTTAATCTTTTAAATGGTAGAGAGATTTATGGAATAACACAAACTCCACAAGTTTGGTTAGACTTTAAAGTATATAACCGTTCAAATAATTTAATAATTGAATGGGATTATGTTGAAAATTTATTCCCAGATAATTTAATTGAAACTATGTTTAGTATGCTTAAAAAAAACCTGTTGGTGTTATCAGAAAGTAGTAAAGAATGGTCGAATAAATTAGTGATTTTACCCGCAGAACAAAAAGCTCAACAAGAAATCTTGAATTCAACTTATTGGCATACAAGTGAGGTATTACTCCATGAACTTTTTTGTAAACAAGCACTAATAACACCTAATAATATAGCTGTAATTAATGATAAAAAAGAAATTACATACTCTGATTTATATTATTCAGTTAATGTAATTGCAAACGAATTACGCCAACTTGAAATTAAAAAAAATGAAATTATTGCTATTATAATGGATAAAGGATGGGAACAGGTTGTTGCCTGTTTAGGTATTATGCTATCAGGTGCAGCTTATTTACCTATTGATTCAAATACTCCCATATTAAAAATACAGCAAATATTGGAGGAAAGTGATTCAAAAATTATTATAACACAATCCACAAATAAAAAGATTCAAAATGAATTACCATATAGTAAAACAATTGGCGAAAGTAGAGTTATTTTACTTGACATTTTTATTGATAAAATTTCAGAAAAACAATTAAATTCTTATCCAATTTTATCATCTATTCAGTCTATAAGTGATTTAGCTTATGTAATATATACTTCTGGTTCTACTGGAAAACCTAAAGGTGTAATGATAGATCATAAAGGAGCTGTTAATACAATATTGGATTTAAACGATCGTTTTAAAGTAACTGAAAATGATCGTATTTTAGCTCTTTCAAATTTAAATTTTGATTTATCCGTTTATGATTTTTTTGGAATTTTAGCGGTTGGTGGTTGCATTGTGATCCCTTCATCAAACAAGCAAAAAAATCCAGAATATTGGTCTGATTTAATTTTGAAACACAATATTTCTATATGGAATTCTGTTCCAACTTTTATGTCAATGCTCATTGAATCCTTAGATTTAAATTACATAAATAAATCATACTTAAGATTGATTTTATTAAGTGGGGATTGGATTCCCCTAGATTTACCTGAAAAAATTAGAAAATATTTTAAAGAATCTGAAATAATTAGTTTAGGAGGAGCTACTGAAGCATCTATTTGGTCAATTTATTATCCTATTAAGTCAATTGATAAAAATTGGAAAAGTATTCCTTATGGAAAACCGTTAAGAAATCAACATTTTTATGTGTTAAATGATAGAATGGAAAATACTCCGCACTGGGTGGTAGGTGAGCTTTATATTGGTGGGATAGGTTTAGCAAAAGGATATTTTAACAATGAGGAGCAAACTTTAAAATCTTTTATCCATCATCCTGTAACTAATGAACGACTTTATAAGACAGGAGATTTGGGTAGATATTTACCAGATGGCAATATCGAATTCCTAGGCCGAAAAGATTTTCAAGTAAAAGTAAATGGATTTAGAATTGAACTAGGTGAAATTGAATATAATTTGCAACAGTATCCAGGAGTGAAAAAAGCAATTGTAAATATAGTAAAAAATAATTCAAAATTAATTGCTTATATTTTATCTGACTCTTATGTTGATAATGATATTATAACAAACTCTATAGAGCGAGCTCAATTTAAAATAGCAAGACATAACATTATAAATGATTTAAATGAACCTAGTGAATCTATACTGCTCTCTATTCAAGAAGATAAAGAACAAAGATTAAGTAAATATTTCTTTAGGAAAAGTTATCGGAATTTTGATGAAAAAATATCTTCAAAAAAAATAATTGAAGAATTAATATCAAGAATTACAGGATATATTTTAGAAATAAATCAAAGAAAATCTTTATTAGATAGTTTGAACTTTGAAAAATTTAGCTTATTATTATCTGTTCTTGCTTCAATTAAGTTTAAAGAAGATCAATTACCAAAATATTTATACCCTTCCGCAGGAAGTCTTTATCCAGTTCAAGTGTTTATAGAATTTTGTGAGTCAGTTCATTCTAAATCTAATTTTTATTATTATCATCCTGATAAAAATCAATTAATCTCTGTAAGAAATAATAGTAATAGTAGTGTAGACTTAAATTCTCAAATAAAAGTTCATTTAATTGGTAAACAATATGCAATTAGGCCAATGTATGGAAAATTAAGTACTTCCTTTTGTTTACTTGAAAGTGGTTATATTTTAGGATTATTAACTGAACAAGCAAAAGAACTTAATTTAGAGTTACTTTTCCAAGAAAGTAATGGTATTAATTTAAGGCAAGAATTAAATCTTGATATTGAAGATACTATAGTTTCAGTTGAAATTAGTAATAATTTAAATAGACAAAATGATAAAATTAAAAATTCATATAATCTACCCGATTTATATGTATACGTAAAAAATATTAATGAAACAAATGAGAGTCAATGGTATTTATATAATTTTAATAAAGAATTATTAGAGTTAGTTAGCATATCAATCGATTTAAAAAATGAGTTACTGCCGTTTGGAACTGAATGCATGGTTTTTAATGACGCATCTCTGGCAATATTTTTAGTAGGAAATAGCAATCAATATGTAGCAGCAGGTATGCTATCACAATGGCTTATGGATGAAGGTATTAAAATTAATATTGGAATGTGTCCCATAGGTATCCCAAATCAAAAAATTAGCAAATATTTTATGGAAAATGATAATAAAAATATTTTACATTCTTTATATGTTGGAAAAATCAGTGATGCACAAAAGCAAGAAAAAAAGGAATCAAAAGTCCAAGAAAATTACAGTTTTTTAAAGGATTACTTAAAATTAAATTTGCCAGAATATATGATTCCAAATTATTTTCAAATAATTGATAGAGTTCCCTTAAGTAATAATGGAAAAATAGATAGGAATTTATTAGCAATACCTGTTGATGAAGAAAATTTAGATTTTAATAAAAAAGTTTATCCAGTAACTGACTTAGAAAAGAAAATTGCAAAAATTTGGTCTGAATATTTGCATATTGATGCAAATAAAATTGGGGTTTATGATGAATTCTTTCAAATAGGAGGAAATTCTTTAACTGCAATAAAATTAATAAATCATATGCGTAAGTTGTTTAATATAGAAATTCCTTTTCAAAAAATCTTTGAACTTCAAACCATTTCAGAATTATCAAATTTGATAATAAAAATGCAGAAAGTAGAAATGTAAATATAACTAATTAAAGGAATTTAAAAATGCAAAATCAATCATCAAGTATTTACCATGTCTCAGATACAGCATTGTGGATTGCTGCTTATCGAGCAATGGAATCTAAAAGAAAAGATTCAATTTTTGAAGATCCTTTAGCAATACTGCTTGCAGGAGAACGTGGTAATCAAATGGCGAAAAAAATGAAATCAACTTCACTTATGGCTTGGGTTGTTGCTATTAGAACGAGTGTTATTGATAGACTAATTTTGAAAACTATAGAAAGTCAAAATATTGATACTGTTATCAATTTAGGATCAGGATTAGATACAAGACCTTATCGTTTAAATTTTTTATCAAATATAAATTGGTTTGAAATTGATTTTCCAAATATGATTAATTATAAAAAAGAAGTTTTAGTAAATGCTAAACCTAAATGTTCTTTAAACCATATAGAACTTGATCTCTCTAATATAGAGGGTAGAAGAAATATTTTTTCTTCTTTAAATTCATCTGCGAAAAATGTATTACTAATTTCTGAAGGTTTTATTTCTTATTTAAAAGAAGATGATGTTTCTTTATTATCACAAGATCTAATAAGTAATTCAAATTTTAATTACTGGATACAAGATTGCTATACATTAAATATGTATAAAGTTTTTCCAAAGAGATGGAAAAAGAATATGAACAGTTCTCCTTTTCAATTTTTTCCTAAAGATTGGTTTGATTTTTTTACAAAACAGGGATGGAATAAAAATGAATTTATTTCCTTTTTAGCTGAAGGAAATAAATTGGGACGTTTAACTCCAATGCCTTTTCCTTTTAATGTATTTAATTTTTTGTTATCTAATTTATCACATAATCCATTTGAAAATTTATATGGAGCAGTTCTTTTTTCAAAGAACAATATTTTACCAATTAATTAATAAAAAGAAATGAATTAATATGTTATTAAAGCTTAAATCGGCAATTAGTGGTAATAAAATTTATCTTATATGTTTTCATCATGCAGGGGGTAATGCTTATTCGATTTATCCCATGATAAAGTATTTAAAAAATATCCCTGAGCTTGAAATATTGTCGTATGAATTTAAAGGAAGAGGTAAAAGATCTAATGAAAATCTATGTGATAGTTTCTCAGATAATCTAAAAGAAGTAATAAACTGTTTAGATATGGAATTAGACAAAGTATCTCCAAGAATTTTTTTGGGGCATAGTATGGGTGGTATATTTGCATATGAATATCTCAAGCAAAATATAAACGAAGCAATACAGTATGGGCTTATCATTTCATCTAAGCTACCCCCTATTTTTCAATATTTACAAAAAATATATTTCCCAGCTATGGAAGATAACGATTTTTTTAATTTAATTACTGAATTTGGTGGAATTGAGCCAGAAGTTTTAGATAACAAAGAATTAATAAATTATTTCTTTCCCATACTTAGAAATGACTTTAACTTGATATATAATTATGAACAACACATTAGTGATCGAAGTATTGTAAAAATTAATGCAGATATTCTGGTTATATATGGATTAAATGATAAATTTATTACTTCCAATGATATTAAAATGTGGCAAAATTATTCTAATTTAAATTGTAAAATTTTGCCATTAAGTGGTGAGCATTTTTATTTTAAAGATAATCAAAATATTTCTTTATTAGAAAAAGAAATAATACAATTTTTTAAAATTCCTAGGATAGTAATTTAAATCAATACACTTCTATATTGTGAGTAAAAAATTTTAAAATTTTAATGAATTAATGAGATAAAATAAAATACTTTATCTATATAGATAAATTTTGTATAATATATTGTATAAAAATATTATTTTTTTTCTACTCTATAATATACTGTTTGAAAAATATTATAATTTTTTTTAGTTTTATTTCTTTTGATAGGTGAAGTTGTTATAAGAAATGGTGGAAGATTTACTGGTACGTTAACAGGAGGAACAGTGGAAAAATAGTTTTGAAAATAGTAAACTGTCTTGTTAAATTTCCTTAATAAATTTCTAATCCATATGTTTTGAATTGTTCTAAGGCAATAAGATATTTTTTTTAAATACATTTAGTCGCATACCGCAGCTTCTAAAATCTCAAAATTAAAATTTTCATTTTCTGCTTCAATTTTCACATTGAGCATTTGCGCTAATGTGTGTGACGGATGCGTATGCCCACAATCAAATTGGCTTATTATAGGGTAGTTGCGTTTACCTACAATCTCCAATATAAGATCTTCATAAGTGAACGGAGCATTTTTATTTTCTAAAACCTCTGGTTTGCCGATGATTAGACCGACAATTTTATCGAATACACCCAAAAATTTTAAATGTGTTAATGAGCGTTCTTCTTCGGGAAAAGGGGCTTGTTCTTCTTCAATTAGTAATATTTTTCCTTTTAAATCAGGAAAATATTTTGTTCCTGCAAGTGCACATAATGTATTTAAATTAGCAATAATTATTGGAGCTTCAGCGTAACCATTATTTAAAATTTTTCCACCATTATTTGAATTGTATTTCCTTTCACCGGTTTTCCATTCTAAATTTAATGCATTGCGAAAATGATTGCTCCAATATTTAAAAGGTTTTATTTTATAATTATTTAATTTGCTTTCAGAAGATAAATTTTTAAAAGAGGCAATTGAATCAGAAAATCCTTCGGGCCATTCACCAAATGTAGGGATCACTGCGGGACCATAAAATGTAGATAAATTCGCTTGAGTTAATATCCCCATGTGGAGTGAAGTGATGTCGCTATAACCTGAAATTATTTTTTTAGCTTCGGCAATTTTTTCGAAATTAAGATAGGGTAACAAGGAAGAAGAATTATAACCTCCTATTGTAGCAATTAAGAAATCTACTTTGGGATTTTCAATCAGTTCCATGAATTCTTGCGCACGTTCTTTAGGAGGAGCTGTTCTATATCCCTGGGAAATAAACTGTCTTGTTAGATGTCCTTCATAAATTTCAAATCCATTTGTTTTGAGTTGTTCCAAAGCATGAAAATATTTTTCCTTAAACCAAATATGGGCTGGTGAAGATGAAGTAAATATTCCTGCTGTAGCGCCTAATTTCAAAGATTTTGGTTTAATAATTTTGTTAAGAATCATTGCAACGTAATTCCTTAGCAGCAGAGACCATATTTTTTAAGGCAGGTTCAACCTCATTCCATGATCTTGTTTTTAAACCACAATCTGGATTTACCCAAATTTTATTTTTCGCAAAAATATGTGCAGCTTTTTTCAATAAAGAAACAATTTCTTCTTTGCTTGGAATTCTTGGTGAATGAATATCATAAACCCCAGGCCCAATTTCATTTGGATAACTAATTTTAGAAAAATCAGAAAAAAGTTCTAGTTGTGAACGAGACATTTCAATTGAAATGACATCTGCATCCAGTGCTATGATAGCAGGTAGGATATCGCCAAAACTAGAATAACACATATGGGTGTGAATTTGTGTTTCATCTTTTACTCCACTAGTGGCTAACTTAAAAGCTTGAACTGCCCAAGATAAATAATTTGGCCAATCTTTACTTTGCAAAGGTAATCCTTCGCGAATGGCTGGCTCATCGACTTGAATAATTTTAATCCCTAACTTTTCTAGTTCAAGAATTTCTTCACGTAAAGCGAGTGCAATTTGAAAGCACGTTTCACTTTTTGGTTGATCTTCTCTGCAAAATGACCATTGAAGGATTGTTACAGGTCCTGTTAGCATTCCTTTTAAGGGTTTGTGAGTCAATGATTGCGCATAAGTTGTCCATTCGACTGTTAAAGCTGATTTTCTGGAGACATCGCCATAAATAATTGGTGGCTTCACGCAGCGTGAGCCAAAACTTTGCACCCAACCATTTGTTGTAAAGGCAAAACCATTTAAATTTTCTGCAAAAAACTCGACCATGTCATTTCGCTCAAATTCTCCATGAACTAAAACATCAAGTCCTATTTCTTCTTGTTTATTTAGACATTTTTGAATTTCCTGTTGCATAAAGTGATTATAATTTTCACTTGATAAATTTCCATTCCGCCAGTTAGCTCGAGCTTTTCTAACTTGTTCTGTTTGTGGAAAAGAACCAATTGTAGTTGTTGGATAGTCAGGCAATTTTAACTTTTCTTTTTGAATTTTTTCTCGTACTTCATGGGGAGAATTTCTGTTAAAGAAATTATCTTTTATTTTTGTTTGTTCTTCTAATGATATTATTTGGGAGTTTAGACTAGAGTTATTTCTATTTGCTAAAATTTCAACATTTTCTTTTAGTAAATCTAAATTTTTTGTCAGAAATACATTTTTTAATAGACTTAGTTCTTCTAGTTTTTGAACGGCAAAAGATAACCATTTTTTTATTTTTAAATCTAACTTTTCTTCATAGTTCAAGTTAATTGGTGAATGAAGCAAAGAACAAGATGGAGCTAGTATAATATTTTGTGAATTTCTTTTTGTAATTACATAAGTTAAAATTGAGTAAGCATGATTTAAATTACCTTTCCATATATTTCGTCCATCAATTATTCCAAGGGATAGTATTACATTTGTAGGAATTTTTGTTAATGCGAGTTCGAGTTGTTCTTCTGCTCGTATTAAATCAAGATGAATTCCATCGAGATTTATTTTTGCAAATAAATCAAAATGTACTTCGACAGAAGAAAAATAAGTAGTTAACATAATTTTAGGTCTTGATATTATTGCTGTTAATTTATGGTATGCTTTTTCAAAATATTGCAATTTGGTGTAGTCAAGATCACAACTAAGACAAGGTTCATCTATTTGGATCCAATCAACTCCAATTTGGGTAAGTGCTGAAAAAAGTTCTTCATAAATTGGTACAATATTGTCGAGAAGTGTCAAAGTAGATTTTTCGATTTTACTATCTGAAAATTTTGCTAACAATAAAAAAGAAAATGGGCCAATTATTACTGGGCGTGTATTTATTCCTAAAGATTTTGCATCTAGAAAATCATGCATTATTTTAGTTGCATTTAATTTAAAGGTTTGAAATTCGTCTAATTCAGGAACAATATAGTGATAATTTGTATCAAACCATTTTGTCATTTCAAGTGCTACTAAATCAATATTTTTGTCACTATTTTGGAAACCTCTTGCCATTGCAAAGTATCTATCAAGAGGATTTTCAATCACTAGAAATTTTTTTGGGATTGCTCCTAATAAAATAGCCATATCTAAAACATGATCATAAAAAGTAAAGTCGTTGCTTGGGATGTAATTTATCCCTAATTCTTTTTGTAAAAACCAATTATTAAGTTTAATTTTATAGGCAACGACATTTAACTCTGATTCACTTATTTTTCTTTGCCAAAAATTTTCCAACGCTTTTTTTAATTCTCTATTATCTCCAATGCGGGGAAAACCTAAATTTGCTAACGAAACTGACATAAGCTCCTCCTTCGGGAGAGAGCGAAATATTCAAAACTGAAAAGGTTTAAAACCTTCAAAAAAATAATAATATTTTTGTGAAAACCCTTTCCATCGAAGAGAACATTTCACTCATTGTTAGGCAGTTTGGGGGGATCGGACTAAGAAAGATGATCTTTCATCACCGTTGCGGGACAGAGCCAGAGTTTCACTGGGCTTCACCACACCAAATGCAGTTATAAATTGAATTATTAATTAATGTTAAGATTAGATATTTGTCAACTATTTTAAAAGAATAAAATAAATTAAATAAATTTAAAATTTATTTAATGAAAAAAAATATTTAATAAATTTATTTTTATTTTTTTTGACATAAAAATAAATTTCTAATAATGAATTAATTGATTTTTATTTAACTCATAAGGAAATATTTATGAAAATAAAATCTTTAATTTTTAGTACCTTAATATTTGTAAGTTTTTCTGCATCAGCTAGTGTGATAAATAATTCAGCACTAATTATAAATAAAGAGGAAACGCTTTATGATAAAATGCAAAAAATAGATGATGCAATATGGAAAACGAGTTTATGTATTTATAGCAATAGTGAAACTGACAGAATTTTGACAATGGAAGTTAAATTAAATATTCTCATTGCAGAAACTAAAAAAATCCACGAATTTTATCAAAGTAAAATTGAAATTGCATTAGCTGAAAATAATCAAAATATTGTCCAATTTTTAAATAAAAATATTAAAGACACCAAAATTTTTAATGACATTTTAATTGACTTACAAAAGAAATTCTCATTTTTTATAAATAAAAATGATCTAAAAAATAAACTTGATTTCAATTGTAGTGACGATAAACTAAAGTTCTTAGAAAACGGCAATATTTTTCATTTTTATGACGAAATTAAAGAAAAAAATGATAAACTTATGGAAGTAACAGAAAATATTTTTAATTTTTCTAAACAAAGAATTTATGTTGAAAAATTTGAAGATGTAAAGTATTTATATACTGAAAGAAAGGTTTTTGATCTTACAAATATAGAATTATTTAATATGTCTCGGATGTTAGATAAAATGTTAAGTGAGGTTAAAGATATGATTGACATAATATTAGATCCCGAAACCTCTCAAGAGGAAGGTATATTATTTTAAAATTGTTTTTTTTCTGTTAATATTTAAATTTATATAAAAAATTTTTTTGTTGACAATAATTCTTTTTTTATGTACTAGATAGTAAATATAAGCTTCAAATAAAAAAGGAATAATAAAATGAAAATAACAAAAATTTTGTCAATTTTTTCTTTACTTACAATTAACTCAGCAAATGCAACAACTGTATTACAAACTTTGAATTGTGTAGTCTTTCAAAGATTTGGATATGTTTCAGGAGATAAATTTTATTTTAATATAAAAGAAAACAAGAGCACAAATCCTGCGACTGTTGAAATAGCAAGCTTGCTTATTCCAACTACTGGAATTGCAAAAAATGTAGTGATTGAATTAGTTGATCAAGATGATACAAAAGCTTATTTTGCTTATAATGAAATTTCTGCGACTTATGATAAAATTTCAAAAACTGCTTCATTTACAAAATCTTTAGATAATGGTTTAAATCAAGTTTATGCATATTGTGCAAAATAGTTTTATTAATTACTTTCTTCAAAGTATTTAAATCTATAATCGATCCAACTTTTTAGTACTGAATTATTTCCTTTTATATAGTTTTTTGGATTACATGCATTTGAATAATTTGGCCAGTTTAAAAGAATTTTATG
The DNA here is from genome assembly GCF_029873255.1 of Pigmentibacter sp. JX0631. Taxonomy (NCBI): domain Bacteria; kingdom Pseudomonadati; phylum Bdellovibrionota; class Oligoflexia; order Silvanigrellales; family Silvanigrellaceae; genus Pigmentibacter; species Pigmentibacter sp. JX0631. The sequence goes on from NZ_CP123622.1 coordinate 2,690,868, forward strand.
CATTTTTTCTAATTTATAAGTTTGAATTTTTGGAAATAAATGATGAGTTAAATGATAATTATCTCCAAATGGGAAAAAAATAAACTTTGTAATTTTATCAGGATGGTTTCTTGTTCCTTTTATAATTCCATTTAGTGGTAGTCCTGCATGATCTGAAATTTCCATGAATACTTTAAGACAATGATATATGGTTAATTTTGCACTAAACCAAAGGATTAAAAAAATAAAAAAGCTTTGTAAAGAAAAACAAAAAATTATTACTATGCTTAAAAAAATCCACCATGTAAAAGCTCTTATAATTTCACTGAAAGAAAATATAAATAAATTTCCAAGATAGGAACTTACTATCCAACGTTTACTTTTTAGTGCTGTTATAAAAATAGAAAGACTATTTTTTTGGTTTGTGGGATCAAGTAACTCTATACTAACAAAATCAGGATCTTTTTCTTGTATACCTAAAAATTTGTGGTGTTCTAAATGTGATTTGCGAAAGTACTTAATATTTTCAAAAAATGAATAGCCTGCAAATAAATTAGCTGCTAAGTCATTGATATATTGATTTTTAAATAGACTATAATGTGATGCATCATGTAGTATATTTCTCATTGTTCTTTGTTGAATTCCAAAAATAATAATTGCTAATGGGAAAAAATAGAAACTTTTATAAGCAACTAAATACCATGCAGCAAAAATACTTAACCAAATATAAGTAATGAAAAATATACTAAACAAATTTGATGTGTTTTCTAAATTCTTTAAATCATATATCTTATTTTCTTGTGATATGAATTTTATAGCATCTGTAATATCACGAATATTATCTTTTAACATATAAAAAGCCCTATTTTTTTAGTTTTGTATATTAAACATGAAATTGTTTCTTTAGTAAATATTTTTTCTTAATATTTTTGAATATTTTAATGTTTAAATCATGGGTTAAGTGAATTTAACCATTTATTTGAAGAAACAAAGTTACTACAAAATATCTTGCGAAGAGTTTAGTTTCGATTTTCTGACTAGAAAGTGGATTATTTTACCATTCCCAAAAAAAATTGCTCAAAGTTTTAGCGAAACTATTTGATATTGGAATGATTGATTTCTAAAAAATTTAAGATATAGATGCATTCTTTGCGTATTTGTTTATTTATTGAAATTTAGTAAACAGTATTTATTTATAAAAATATTTTATAAGGAATTGTATGAAATTTAGTATTTTAATTATTTTTTTAAAATTCGTTTCTTTTTCTTCTGTTTTTGTAATTATATCCTGCAAAAATAAAGAAGTAAAATTTGCGGAGATTGACAGCAAAAATCATATCCAATTAAATTATTCAAAATGGAGTGAATTAGATTTTTATTCTGAAGAATATTTAAATGAGTTAAAAAATGTATTAAAAAAAGAACGAACAATATCAGCAAATGTTTTAAATCAGATTAATTTCTTAAAATCTTTAAAAAACTCAACTAATGTAGAAAGAAAGTATCTCGCATTAATAGATTTCATAAAAACTCTTCCTAAGCCATACTTAAATACTCCTTACAAACTAAAGTATGAAGAATTAATACAGCTCATGCAAAATTATTATGAAAAAATTTCCAAACCTGTGCCTCGAATAATTCATTTTATTTGGCTTGGCGGTCCTCTTGGTGATGCACAAAAAAATTACATTAAAATTTGGGCTAAACTAAATTCAAGCCATCAAATTCATATCTGGTATGATTCAAATCATCTGTATGCCTACAATACAAAGAAGCATATGAAAGAATTTGCAAGCTTAAGTCTTTACCACTATCGAAATGAGAAAAACTATGAAACATTACTAGCAGAAAAAATAATTGAAGAGCAAAATAAATTATTTGAGTATTTTAAAAAGGAAGTTAATTCTGATTCTGCTAGAGTAAAATATTTACATGAAAATATAAAAAGTACAATAAATTTTGAAGAAGAATTTAAATTAAATTCTTTAAAAATGAATGATGATATTAAAAATATTGAAAATGAAATAAAAAATATTAAGTTTAAAAATATTAATGATAATTTAGAAAATTGGAAATTAAAAGAATTTTATATTCATGAATTAAATTTAAGGAGCAACTATGCAGGAGCTGCTGATATAGTGCGAGCAAAAATTTTAAATGATTATGGAGGAATACATATAGATGCTGATTTGCTTCCAGCCTCTTATATTTTTAATAGTTTTATAGAAAAGAATACTGAATTAAAATCATCATTTGCATTGCCTCTAAAGTTAATAAGTTTAGTATTTTTAGAAAAGCTGTTTAAAGTAAATAAAAATTTGAATTTAAGTGAAACTGTAACTTCAATTTACACTTCGAAATTTCGTGATAATATGTTAAAAATTCAGAATAATCAGACTTTAGATGCAAATTTTAAGGAAAAATTTAAAAATTTAGAAGCAATTATTGATGATTTAGTTTATGAAAATAAATTTAAAGAAGTAACTAATATTTTCAGTAATTTAAATGATATCTATGTTAGAGAGGGGGAATTTAAAATAGTTTATGGAAATAATTCATTTATTGCAAGTCATCCAACTAAAAATCCCAATGACTGGATGTTTAAAATTAATGAAAAAATTTACAATAATTATCTTGAAGTTAGTAGTATTAAAGAAAATAATCCAAAATTATCACTACCATTTAAAAAAATTGAATACTTAACTAATGAAAATGTATCTAAATATAGATATGATAGCTTGATCTTTAATAGTAGTGCTACAGTAGTCATTTCAGGTCCAATGGTATATCATCAGATTTTGCAAAAAGAATCAAAGTTTAATAGCATAAATAGTTTTGAATATTTTAACGATAAATTTAGTTACTATACTCCTGAATCTGAAATATCAAGTTGGTATAAAAATAGCACTGAAAATGTGAAATTAGGAAATGGGATTATCTTACAAATTGGGGATGATGAAAATACAAAAACTGCTGCTGATAATTACTTTAAAAAATACGCTGAAAAAAATATTTTTTTTCAATTAATTAACGACAATTTAATAATTGAAAATAATCAATTTAAAGCAACAGGAAAGTTTGATTTATATCCAGAAGAAAATTTAACGTTTAGTATTATAGGACATTCTGAAAAATTAAGTGATAATTCAATGTCTTTAGGCGGATTAAATGCTGATTTTATTGCTGAAAAAATAGGGCAAAATTTTTCTGGACTAAAAAAAATAGATTATCTAAATATCATAACCTGTAATCCTGAATTTAAAAATCAAGATACATCAATTATTGAAAGTTTTACCAAAAAATTAATGGATGCAATTAACGCAAAAGGTATTATTGTTAATTTAGCAAGTTTTAGAGCCACGCAAATTAGAATTGATCAACAAGGTGAAAAATTTTATTTCCATGAGAATAAATTTACTGCACATAGAAATAATGATAAGATTTATATTCTAAGAAATAGTATTGATAATTACTTAACAATCAAAGCAGAATATCATGAAACAGATTTTACTGAAAACTATAGAACTGCTGCAAGAAATTACTTCGAAAATATTCCAATGCATTTTAGGACAATTTCTGAGCAAGGCGCATCAGGTCCTCTTGGTGATTTATCTATATATCTTGATAATTTACAGCAAAAAATTTCAAATTATAATGACTATCATTCATTGGCAATAAAAATTTCAGAAATTACAAAAGAAATTAGAAATAAAAAAAATTTAAGTGAAAAGTATGCTCCATTTTTTTCTACAATAGATGAAAAAAATAAGTCAATTAGTTTTACAAATGTTGAAACAGGTCATTTTTCCAAAGACATTATACTTAAAGATGATGAGTTTAAAGTTTTTAAAGAAACATGGAATTTACTGCAAAATGAAATGAAATCATTAGATGGGATAAAAATAAAAACAAATAACGACGGAGTGATCAATTATCTAAATGAAGGAGAAGGTTTAGGAATGACTCCTTTATTTATGGCTCAAACTCTTTATAGTATTTTCAAAACTGAAACATTAAAAACCGAGAATGCATTAAGCAAAATTTTTCAATTTCAAGCTTACTTATTTTACTCACAATTAAGTTTAGATATTTTAAGTAAAATTGATCAACTTGAATTCATTATAAAGCAACTTATTCAATCAAAAGCTTTTCAAGAAGAAAAAAACTTTGTTTCTAATATTGATCATTTACTCGGAAAATTACAAATTTCTAGGTACTTAGGAGTTGGGTTTAGCTTTGCAAATGTGGCATTAGATGCATTTGAATTAGCCTATGTGGATAATAATAAAAAATCTATATTTGCAACTCAATTAGCTTTTGATTCAGTAAATGCTTTTTCAACTTTAGCAAACATTTCAATCGGGGAAGGAATAGCATCAAGTGTTTTAGGATATTTGAGTACCCCCTTAGCCGGTTTATCTATTGGATTTACTGGTTTTGCAACGGCTTCAATAAATGCACAAGAAGAAGCAATTTCAATAGCCAAATATTTTAATGAATATGCCAAAGATCATTCTAGGATTGGAATTATGGATGTTTGTGGAGAGAAAAATAAAAATACTATCTCATTAATGCACAGCTTATTTATACAAAATAGTGATAAAGAGTGTAAAGGAATGCTAAATTCTGCAGTTATAACGACAATTGATTTACAAACAGAAAATAAACTAAAATTAACTTATGGTTCTCATTCTGTGTCGAAAACTAAAAATTGGGATGCGGGTGTCTTTCATAATTATTTTTCAAATTTTCAAGGAAGCTCAAAATTTCCCGAGTCTAATAAAAATGAATTTTTTAATTTAAGAGAATCTATTTCACAAAATATGCATAAGGAATTTGACATAACAGGAAAAGATAATATAATTTTACCTTTTTTAGTAGAGAAAAATATATCTTATAGTTACTCATATACTCCAGGTATTATGTCAAGAAATAATGATAGTTTAACAACGGTAGATATTCTTGCAAGTGCTAGAAAAAATGAATTTATATTCAGATATTTTGTAGATTTATTTGAATATGGAATGCGTAATCTCTTTTTTGAAACTAAAAATATAAATATAAATGTACTTCTTGGTAAAAAATCAAGAAATCTGATATTTCCTGAAATACCTCTTCAATATTTAGATAAGTTATCTTATACATTGAAGGGAAGTGAAGGAAAATATTCTCTTTTAATTAACGACAATTTGAGTATTAATATTATAGCTAAAGATAAAGATAAATGGATTTTCAATTTGCAAGATAAAAATATTCAACTTAAATTTATTTCTAAAGGAGTTTTCTTTGGTGGAAGAAATTTGAAAATTTATTTTACTGGAAACTTACCAAAAGAAATTGTAATTAATGAAGAGAAAAAATCTTATAAGTTAGAACCTGCAAATGGAAAAATTTTAGAAATATTAGAACTTGATTTTAATGAATTTAAAAAATATGGCATCAATGAAAAATTATTCAATACAATATATCTGTCTGGAAGTCATAACTCCTTTATTAAAATAAATAAATATGTTGAAAATAATGTAAATAAAATTGCCTGGTATGATGTTAAAAATTCTGAAATATTATCACCTTATCTTGAAAATGAAGAAAATTTTAATTTCTTTAATTTAAAATTTATGGGAAGAAATAAAGAAAAAATATATTATTTTGACCTTGATACAAGAATAATATTTGAACAAAATATTTTAGTAAAAAATAAAGTTAACACTAAACCTTTGGCAAGGGTAATGAAAAATACTGAGCCATTTTTTGATTTAGAAAATGGCTTAATTTATTATAAAATGAATTTAGAAAGAAGTTTACCAGCATCAGCTCAAGAATGGGAATTTCTTGTCGCAAGGAATTCCGATGAAAGAACATTAATTGAAGTTAATATCAATGCTGAAAATATTAAACCAGAAGATATAGAATCAATATTAAAAAATCAAATAGCGTTTAATATAAATCAAGCTGTAAAGTTTACTTTTAAAAGTAATTTCATTCTTGGTTGGTACATTAAAAAGAATAAAGATATTAATTTTAATAAATTTATTAAATTAAAAAATACCAAGATAAATAATCTCAATTATGTTGGATATTATAAAAATAGTAAAAATGAAATTTTCCATTTGTTTAGTAAGAAAGATAAAGAAAATAAGATATTTCTATTTAGATACGATGAAAAAAGATCTATCTTTGAGAAAATTATCCTTCCAGTAATTAATTTTGAAAAACAAAATATTATTTCTTTATCAGTTTTAAATAATATTCCTATTATTATGTCAAGTAGTAGATTTCTGTATCACTTTAATCAGCAAGGGGAGCTTGTGCTAAGTGGGATAAATTTTTCTTTTCCCAGCGACAAAACTGACAATCTTGAATTTAAAATAAAATCAATATTAAAAAGTCATATCAAACATGAACCTGTTATTACTTTAGTTGATTCCATTGGGAATTTAGCATGGTATCATTTTTCAAATGATTTATTTCTTTTATTTGATAGTAATAAAAAATATTTGGGGAATAATAAAAATGGAGTATATTTTTTTAAAGAAGTTGGGAGCAATAAAATTTATGTAAAAAATTTAAAATCAGGAAATTTAAAGAATTATAAACTTGAGCAATTCGGAGAAAGAATATCTTTTAAGTCAAATTCAAGTGAAGAAGATTTTATTCTTGCTAAAAATCTTAAAGATACTATCTATTTTTCCACTCCTATAAATTTTTCAAAAGAGAGTGTTTCTTTAGGTGATAAGGAACTCCAGGAATTAAATTACTTTAAACCTTTATATAAAGAAAGGTCACTTGTTGAAAGTAATTTAGCTGCAAGTTATTATTCAGGTATTTTAAGACAAAATTCAAAATTAACTTCCCAAGTAAAATTAGATGAAAAATATCCTAAAGAATCTTTTCCTAGAAGAAGTATTATGTTTGTAAATGAAGGTTGGTATAATTCAGCTATTGAAATTGAAATTCAAGACATAAAAGGTAAAAAATCATTATTCCATAGTTGGTGGGGGTCACGAAGTAAATTTACAATAACACCACAAATACCTATAAATACAAGTGATATCAAAATCTCAATTCAATCATATCTTTTTGGTTGGGATGATCCTTTTTTTGTCGGTTACTATAAACTTTCAGATTTACCTTTGTGTTTAAACACAAGTGGAACTATTTTTAACCAAAAAGCTTCTGTAAATAGTTGCAATCATTAAATATGAATTTTATTTACTACATTCGTTTTTTATTAATAAATATGTATTATTTGTTTTAGTTATAGAATTTTTCAATAAGATTTCGCTGAAAGTTTTATCATCTACTATATCTAAATTTAATTCATTCTTTATATTTTCAGTATATTTAGAGGATATAAATTGGATAAGGTTACTTAAAGAAGTAATTTGAGTAATTGATCCATTTTGTTGAATTTCTAAATAACAAGCTTTTGATTCATAAGGTTTTTTTATACTAAAAAACGAGTGTTGTTCAAAGTAACAATTTTCAGTAATTTTAGCTGTTTCACTTATTTCATCAAATCCATATACATTTTGGTTTAAAAATAAAGGAAAAAATATCACATATATTTTGGGAAAAATTTTTTTCATAAGATATCTCAAAAAAAGAGAAAATAATTGCTTTATCAATTTTCAGGAAACAATTCAGATGCTTTATAGGAACTTCTAACTAAGGGACCTGCCGCAACAGCTTTGAATCCCATTTTTTTCGCTAGGGTAGACCAAAAATTAAATTCATCAGGATGAACAAAGCGTTTAACAGTTAAGTGCTTTGGTGTAGGTTGTAAATATTGTCCAATAGTGATGATTTCAACACCAATTTGTCTAAGATCAAACAAAGCTTCTTCAACTTCAGGAAAAGTTTCTCCCAGTCCTAGCATGATAGCGCTTTTTGTAAACATTCCTTTTGGGCCTATTTTTAGAGCCATTTCTAAAACATTAAGACTCTGTTGATATTTTGCGCGAGCATCACGGACTCTAGGACTTAATCTTCGTACTGTTTCAATATTGTGAGCAAAAACATCTAACCCACGCCCAGCATGCACTACTTTACTTATGCTTTCTTCCTTACCATTAAAGTCCCCAGCGAGTATTTCAACTTTTGTCCTTGGGTTTTGTTTTTGAATTTCTTCAATTGTTTTTTTTATATGGTTTGCACCGCCATCAGGTAAGTCGTCCCTGTCAACCATGGTAATTACTGCATAATTTAAATTCATAGTTTTAATGCTATCAGCAACTTTAAAAGGCTCTTCGGAATCTAGCAGTCCCTCAGGATTTCCTGTTTTTATATGGCAAAAACGGCAACCTCTGGTACAAACGTCTCCCATTATCATGAAAGTAGCGGTTCCTGTATTCCAACAAGAAGATATATTTGGACAACGCGCTTCTTCGCAAACTGTATAAAGTTTTTTTTCGCGTAAACTATTTTTAATAGTATATAGTGTTTCACCACCAGTCAGCCCTACTTTTAGCCATGATGGTTTTAATGGTCTACCCGTTTTAGGATGGTATACGGGCTCTACTGCAAGAGAGGCAAGTTTGGCAAAAACTTCTTCCCTATTTTCAATCAGAGAAGAGTAATTTTGATTGAGATTTTGGATAGTTAAATTTTCGACTTGCATGTTTGTCCTCCCATAATCACTTTTCAACGAGTTGTTCGTGGAGATCACAAATAATTCCCTAACAGTGCTTTAGAAAATATGCAAATTATAAGAGGTAAACTCGAGCATGTCACGAATTTCTAGTCTTGAAGTGCAACTCAGCAATGTTAAAACTTTATTACGCACAATGTGTGATGCGGTGAATGCTGGTATTCACACATTGATGCAGCATTTTGAACATCCTAATCCCAACAAACTTATTAAAATTGTTGTGTTAGATTCTGAGATTGACAATCTAGAGAGAGCTATTGATACCCTAATATTGCAAATTCTCGCAACACAACAACCATTGGGATATGAATTACGCTTGGCTTATGCATGCGCAAAAATTGCCCACCATGTCGAACGAATAGGTGATGCGGTTGAAAGTCTTGCGCGTCAATTAGTAAATGGAGATATTCCAGATGAAAAGGAAATTTTTCTGGAAATGCTTAGTAATGCAAAAGATCTCTTTCAGAGATCCTATTCTGCAATGTTTGAAGGAGATTTAACTTTAATACATGAAATTCATGTTTTAGATGACAAGGTTGATTTCAAACAACGAGAACTTTATAGAATTGCAAAAACAATTTTAAAGAAAAATACAAAAGATAATATAGATAAAGCTTTAAGAATTATCAGTATGAGTTCAAAAATAGAAAAAATTGCAGATCTTTGTTGTAACTGGGCAGAACAAATAGATTTAGCTGAAAATGGTGTGATGCGTAGAAAAATTCATAAACAAAAATATAGACTTATTTTTATGGACAATGTGGGTGGATTACAAGCTAGTATTGCTGCTTCTATTCTTTATCAAAACGTGAAAGAAATTGTTGATTTGTCTGTTGTAGCGAGTCAACCTATGAAAAATAATAATATTTTAAATTTTTCAAATGTTTTAGCTGAATTTGAAATTACGCCTCAGATTTTTCCGATTGCGCGCATTACCTCAATGAATTGGAATAAAGCTTTAATGTTGATAATATTGGGAAATTTTGAATTACCGAAAGAGGAGCTAGAAATTGTTCCCTTCAAAACGGTGCAAATTATTTGGCCAGAGATAAATTTTTTTCCTGATGATTTAGAAAATGATGGAAAAAAATTTAAAGAATTTGTTACTCTACTGCAAGAAAGAACAAATCAATTAGTGCAAATAATAGCTAGGACACAAACACAAAACGAATAATAGATAAAATGACATAAGGAATTTTTTTTCTAAAAAAATATCTAATAAATACAGTTATTAAGTATTTGACACGTCAAAATTGCTCTTTCTGACAAATTTCAGACTGCTATCAGTAAACATTAATCATATAAGCTACAAGAAATGGCACTAATTTACCAACAATTTAATTAGGGGAAATTTTTTTTGAAGAGACAATTTTTCACAAATTCAATTACTGCAGTTCTTTCAATAGCTGTAAGTCTTTGCCATAATGCAATTTCTTATGCACAAAATAGTAAATTGAAAAAGGAAAGTGAAAAAAAAGTAACTAATGTTGGAGAAGATAGCTATAGATTAGTGTTTGAGTTAAATGATCCAAGAAGATATGCAACGCGATATGATAAATTAACAAGAACCTTACAAATTAAAATAATTCCAGCAAGAGCGAATGAATTTAATTCTACGGCTTTTTACGACACTCGATTTGTAAAAAGAATATTAATTAAAGAAGAAAAATCTGAAGTAATAATTAGTATTCAATTAAAAAATATGCCAATAGGTTGGGTGATTGCAACACAAAATAAACCTTGGAGAATTTTAATTGATTTTTGGCGAACTGAACTCGAAGAAAAAGACTTAGAAGCTGATTGGAATTGGCAACCAGACTTTATAGAAGGATTAAGTAAAGAAATAGCTCAAGAATTAATGCTTCCTAAAGTTGAAAATAAAGAAACAATTAACAGTAAACCATCTATATCAAGCACAGTGGCTGTTTCAGCTGAAGAAAAAAAAGATTTAAAAATTGAAAAAAACAGTAGTGAAAATCCACCTATACCAAATTTACCAATGAAGAATAAATATGGATTTCCTGAGATTTATGGCAGATTAGAGAAATTTATTCCAATGACTGCTACAAAATCAGGTCAATTGCAAATGCAAATGGGGGCTGCTTTTGGCACTAGAGATGAAATTGATATTGGAAAAAAACTAGCAGAAGAATTTTATAAAAGTGGTAATGAAGAACAATCTTTATCTATATTTAGAAGATTAGCGGCGCTTTCTGAAAAAAGTATAAAATCAGATGCTCGATTACTATGGTATGCAGGTGAATCTGCTTATTTAACTAAAAATTTTAGCATCGCAAATGATTATCTAAGATCAATAATATTAAATTATCCTGGGAGTTATTATTCAAGCTTGGCAAAATTACGAATTATAGATATTGATGAGTTAACAAACTCTAAGGAAAAAGGATTTGGAGTTACCCGTTATCAAAATGCTCAAATCTATTCAGAAATGGCTATTACGGAAAACTCTCCCTCCATTGTTAAGTATGCTGCTACTTTAAGAGTTTTAAATGGAGTTGTAGATAAAAATCCTTCAGCGGCAAAAACATACCAGCAAAATCTCGACGCATGTGTAACAGATAACAGTGTTCCATTTGATTTGATGAAAAATTGTGCATATGATCGAACTAGAGCTTTAATTGAAATAGAGCCTATCAATTCTTCTGATGCGGCAGTACAACAATTTAAAAAATTGTCTGCTGGCGATAAAAGAAGTGTTGAGTTAGAGAAAATTGTATTTAATAGAGTAAAAGAACTTTTAAAGAAAACAGCTCAAACGAAACAATGGGAAGACTGGATAGCTTTTGAAAGAAAGGCAAGGCCTTCCTTACTAGAATTCACTTTTGCCGATGGCGAAGCTCTTTTTACAAGAGCAGAAGCATTTGAAGCTGTAGGTGAAAATCTAAAGTCAGCGCAACTTTATACAGCGTTTTGGCAAGCATCTAATGATCAAAAAAAGAAAAATGAAGCGGCAGCTATTGCAGCTCGCCTTTTGTATCGAAGTAATAAACCCGTAGAAGCAGATGATTTATTACGGCGAATAGAGCTTGATACAAAAAGAAAAACTGAAGGTCTAACAGATCGTTCAGTAACTGCGCTCAGAGAATTATCTGTTGCGCCATACCGTAACAAAATAGCGTTACGTTTACTTTTAGATGAGATGAAACTTGGTCGTTACGTTGAACGAGATCTCCCCACTCTGTCCGAATGGGCCCAAAGACTTCGCGGAACAGCGGATGCTGAACCTTTGTATGCAAAGATATTAGCTTACCCTGCAAAGTCTATGGATGAAACTCAGACAGTTGAAACGTCAATCATGCAATATGCAGAAGATTTACGAGAGGCAGGAAGATTCGCCAACGCAGGAGATATGTTCCTTGCAGTCGCAAATTTAGCACAGGGAACACATCGAGCGGAAGCTGCATATAAAGCAGGAGTTGTATATGCACGAGTTGGGCTTTTTGAAAAAGCTAAAACAGCATGGTTACTTGCTGCCAACGATACTAATGACAAGCGTTTCTCTTCGTTAGCAAGCGAAAGACTAGATCGCTTGAGTAAGTAAACAGTTAAGTATCTTGTGGAGGTTTGTTTATGAGTGAAGTGCGTCCTGTGGGATTGTTTGACTTAGATTCCCCAAATTACGGAACACATCAAGGTAACAATGCTTTAGAAGGGCGTAGTATTCATCCAAATACAGTTCCTTCAGAAGCAGATAATAGAATTTCTGAAGAAGAAATGCTTCGCCACTATCCAACGAGAGATGAAAAGGTATTTAAATTGCTCGAGGTTGCAAGAACGATTGCTCCTACCAAAGTTCCTATTTTAATTACTGGTGAAAGTGGAACAGGAAAAGAAACTTTTGCTAAAGCAATTCATATAGCTGGTGGAAGAGAAAGAGGTCGTTTTATTGTTGCAAATAGCTCAAACATTCCTGCAAATTTCTTTGAAATGGAACTTTTCACAACCCAAAGAAATCCGCATGACTATAATCAAGGCGCTATTAATAGGCCAATTGAAACTTGTTCTCTTATGTTGGATGAAGTAACAGAATTAGACTCAGCTATGCAACTAAAACTTCTTCGGATTTTAAAAGAACAAGATATAAATAAAGGAGCAATTAGAAGAGGAACTGCTGCAGATGCAAGAATTATTGCTTGCAGTCATAAAAATATTCAAGATGAAGTAAATGCTCAAAGATTTAGAAATGATTTGTTTTTTAAACTACATGTAATTCATTTAGAAATTCCATCATTAAGACAAAGATTAGTAGATATAGATTTTTATTCTGAAATATTCTTAAGGGAATTTAACATTCAATTTTCTAAAAATGTTCAATTATCACCAACGGCTAAACAAGCATTAAGAACTTACACCTGGCCAGGAAATACAAGAGAACTAAGAAATGTTATTCAACGCTCAGTTTTATTATCTACAAGAGATTATATTGGAGTTGAAGAACTGCATTTAATGCGCGCAAATAGCCGTACAGAAGTAGCAATGGGGGAGCCATTACCACAAGTTACTTTAATGGAGCTTGAACAAAGACTTATTTTACAAACTTTAAGAAGAATGAATGGAAATAGAACACATACAGCAAAAGCGCTTGGTATTTCTTTAAGAGCATTGCGTTATAAACTTAATGAATTAGTTGAATGTGGGTATGAAGTAGAGGGGAAAAATGTATGAGTACCGTAATTGGGAACCAAATATTTGGTAAACCCGATGCTGTTCTTGAAGAAAGTTTAAACCAAAGATTAAAAAGACAAACGGTAAGTGTTGCTAATATTACAAATTCTCTTACTCCAGGTTATAGAGCGCTTGGGTTTGATTTTGAAAAACAACTCCAAGCAGCAATTGGATCAGACAAAGATTTAATAATGAAAGTAAGTGATTCAAGGCATATAAAAGCACCTGGGATGGGAGCGGATGGGGTTTTAAAGCCTGACATGTATGTAAAACCCACTGAAAGTATTGGAAATGATGGAAATACTGTAGATGTTGATCAGGAAATGACTGAAGTTGCAGGCAATCAAATTATTTATAAAGCAACTATTGAAACGTTAAATAGAAAATTAGGAATGTTACGTTATGCAATAAATGGCGGTAAGTAGCAAGTAACTAGTTTTAGTGGAGAATAGTTTATGAGTTTTATAGAAGGTCTAAAAATAAGTGCTTCTGGATTATCAGCGGAAAGAATTAGAATGAATGTTATTTCTTCTAATTTAGCCAATGCAAATACATCTAGAACAGAAGAAGGTGGACCATATAAAAGAAAAGATGTTTTATTCACAGCAAGAAATTCAGGTTTAAGTTTTGATAATTTAATGCGGTTAGCTTTTGATCCAAATTTGAAAGAGGTCAAAGTAGATGGAATAACTGAGGATAGAAGAGCGCCAAGATTAGTTTTTAATCCAAATCATCCAGATGCAAATGAAAATGGTTATGTAGCAATGCCAAATATTTCTATTATGGAAGAAATGGTAAATATGATTACTAGTAATCGTTCATTTGAAAGTAATACTCAAGCAATAAATGCTACAAAATCAATGGCAACTACTGCAATAAGTATTGGTAGATAAAATAAAAGGTAACAAAAATGGTAAAGCAAATTTCAGCAAGTGATCTAGAATATTTAAGAATGAAACAAAATTTAATTCGCACTGTACCTGCACAAAGTGGCGGAGGAACTCCTCCCGTTAATCCTGGTAAAACAGAATTCCAAGATCTGGTTGAAAAAGGAATTAAAGAAGTAAATACAGCCTCAAGAGAAGCAGAAAAGGCAAGTATGGATTTAGCGTCTGGTCGTTCCAGTAATATTCATGAAACAATGTTGTCTGTTACCAAGGCTGAATTAGGTTTCGATATGCTTGTACAAATGCGGAATAAAGTAATTGAAGCGTATCAAGAAGTGATGCGGATGCAGGTTTAGACTTCATTTAGAAACTATAGGTGAGTAAGAATGCTAGAAAAATATAAACAATTCTTATCGCAGTTTTTCATCCAAAGTAAAGCATTTTATGCTGGATTAACTAAAGGTAGAAAAATTGCTATAGGAATTGGTTTATTTACTATATTTTTTATTCTAGCAATTTTTATTTTTTGGAAACCTACAGTTCGGTATGAACCAGCATACGCAAATCTTTCAAATGAAGATAAAACTGCAATTTTAGCACATCTAAAAAAATCAGGATACAAAGAATATAAATTAGAGGGTGATACAATTTCATTTCCTGAAGATAAAATTCAGGAAATAAAAATGTCTTTAGCTCAAGAAGGACTTCCAAATACGGGAATTGGTGTTGGTTGGGAAAAGTTTGATGATAGATCTTTTGGTATGTCTGATTTTGAGCAAAGAGTTAATAAATTAAGAGCGTTACAAGGAGAGTTATCTAGAACTATTGGTAAATTAGAACCCGTAGCCAACAGTCGGGTTCATATTGTCATTCCTGACAATGCTATTTTTGCAGAAGATAAGAAATCTCCCACTGCAAGTATTTATTTAAAATTAAAGCCAGGAAAAACTCTAAGCCAAAGGCAAATTCAAGGTATAATTCATTTAACTGCAAGAGCTGTTGAAGGGTTAGATCCGAAAGGAGTTACGATAGTTGATCAAGATGGGAACTTATTGACCCAACCAGAAGAGCAGGATGGTGGTATAGATAAAATTACATCTGCTCAACGTGAATATCAAAGAAAAGTTGAAAGAGAATTAGAGCAAAAAATTCGTGAAATTTTGGCTAGAGCAGTTGGTCATGATAAAGTTGTTTCGAAAGTTGATGCTTCAATAGAATATAAGAAAGTAGAAACCACGATTTCAGATGTGGATCCTGAACGGACAGCGGTTATTGCTTCGCAAAGAAATGAGCAGTCTTCTCAAGGAAATGGCCTTAATCCAACAGGTGTTCCCGGGGCAAAAAGCAATCTCCCTGGTGAGCGTGAAGACATTGGAATTGCTGGTGGTCTCACAAATAGTACTAAATCAAGCACTGAAAATTTAAATTTCGAAGTGAAAAAGACTTTAAGTAAAATAGTTGAGCCTATTGGAACTATTACAAAATTAAGTGCTTCAATACTAGTTGATGGAAAGATGGTTGATGGAAAATACGTCCCAAGAACTCCTGAAGAAATGGCTATGGTAACAAAGCTTGTGAAAAATGCGATTGGGTTTAAAGAGGGAAGAGATACAATTACTGTCGAATCAACTCAATTTGAATTAGATGAGTTTGCTCTTGCGGAAAAGGCTTCACTTTCTGCGCGTCAAACAGCTCTTATTCAAACAGCTATTCTAGGTGCAGTTGCTATAGCTGCAATGTTCTTTATCTATTATGCACTAGTTCGTCCTTATTTTAGATGGCTTACCTATGATCCTGAAAAAAGAAGTAAAGAACAGCTTGCTTTGGTTGATTATGAATTAGAAAGAACTGGTGCTGGTGCCAGAAGAGTTAAATTAAAAGAAGATGTGCCATTTGATAAACTTTCACCAAAAGAACAAATTTTATATCTGGCTAAAAATGATCCACAAAAGACGACTGAAGCTATTCGACAGCTTTTAAATCCAAATCATTAATAAAAATAGATTACCAAAAAACTTGATTTTATATTATTTAAGAGGTATATCAGTTATATCTTGAATATCTAACGATTTGTAAAAATTTAATGCAGTTATTATTGAGTTTAATAAAGTAACTTTTTTTTGTTGAAAATAAATTAACAGTGCCTTTAAAATATGCTATTTTATTTAATAAAATATATTGATTTTTAAATGAAAATATTTTATTAAATAAAGATACAATCTTTTTCTTAATTAAATACCATCTTTTTATCCTCTATTTTTGCAAAACTTTGCTAATAAATATATATCTAACAAATGGTATTCCTCTTTAAAAAGAGGAATATAGTCTAAAAAAAAATTGATTCATTTTATATCTTCGCCATAAATTTATAAGATTTAGTTACATAATAATCTTATCATAATATAGGAAACTTTACTTAAAAAAGATTATTAATGTAATACTTACATAATACTATTTTGCGCAAATCGTAATCAATAAAAGTGTATTGTATCCAAGTCGACGCTGGCATGAAAATTGCTAAGTGATAATTAGAAGCTGTTGATTAAGTTTTTGCAGCTTTTAAAACAGCCATTTTTCACTCGAAAGTAAAGGAAAAGAGATGTCAAAAGGTACACAACAAAAATTATCAGTTTATAAACCACCACGCGTACAAATTACTTATGATTTAGAAGTGAATGGTTCTCCTAAGGAACAGGATATTCCTTTTGTCGTTGGTGTAATGGCTAATTTATCTGGTCACTTGCATGAAAAAACTAAAAAAATTAAGAATGAAAAATTTTTAGAAATAAATAAAGAAAATTTTAATTCTGTCGTTCAATCAATTTCACCTAAGCTAAAATTAAAGGTCGCAAATAAAATTAAAAATGATGGTTCCTTTTCTCAAATAGAATTAAATTTTAATTCTATTGATGAATTTAATCCAGGTAAAATAGCTAATAAAGTTGATGCACTAAAAGAATTACTAGAAATTAGAAAAAAATTAATTGAATTGCAAACTAATGTTGAGTGCAATGAAAAATTAGAAGAAACATTAGTTCACTTTGTAAAAACTCCTGAAGCTTTAAAACTACTTGCAAGTTCTGAAGAACAAACATCAGCTCAATAAGTTTTCGCTTAAAAGGAAAGGATATCATTTATGAGTAATACAGAATTTGCTACAGAAACAAAATCTTTTTTTGATTTAGAAAATGGTCAGTCTTCAGTAATTGAACAGTTGCTAAACAAGTCTGACTTAAATAAAAATGATCAACAAATTACTAATGCAAAAGATATGCTTACAGTTTTTGCAAAAGAAGTTGTTAATGAGAAAATGGAATATAAAAAGACAATTTCTCATATGATTAGCCAAAGAATTGCAGATATTGACGCTATTTTAAGTGAGCAAATTAATGAGATTATTCATAATCCGCAATTTCAAAAATTAGAGGCTTCTTGGAAAGGTGTGCAAAATTTAGTTAAATTTGCTGAGCCTGATGATAAGTTAAAAATTAGAGTTTTAGACGTAACCAAAGAAGACATCTTAGCTGATGCAGATGCTGCACCTCAGTTTGATGAAAGTGGCTTGTTCAAACTCGTATACGAACAAGAATACGGTACTTTTGGTGGTTCACCCTACGGACTTTTAGTGGGTGACTATACGTTTGGAAAAGGAATTGAAGATATCGAGTGTTTAAAAGCAGTATCGAGTGTTGCTGCGGCTGCACATGCTCCTTTTATCGATGCTGCAAGTCATGAATTATTTAATATTAACGCATTTGATGAAATTGATAAACCAAAACACTTAGGGAAGCTATTCAATACAGCAGAATACGGTTCTTGGAATCAGTTTAGATCCTTAGAAGATTCTAAATACGTTACTTTAACTCTTCCAAGAGTCATTATGCGTGAACCTTATGGTGGTAAAAATGGTATTCCAGTTAAGGAATTTCATTTCGAAGAAAATCTTGATGGCACTGAACATGAAAAATATTTATGGGGAAATCCTTCCTTCTCCTTAGCAGAAAGAATGGTTGCTTCATATAGAGAATTTGGATGGTTTTCTAATATTCGTGGATCTGAAAATGGTGGGACAGTATCAAGTCTTCCATATCATTCTTTTATAGATAATGAAGGTAACAATACTTTTAAAATGCCTGTAGAAACTATCATTACTGATAGACGGGAAAAAGAATTAGATGATTTAGGATTTTTAACTTTAGTTTACAAAAAAGGCACAGACTCTGCTACTTTCTTCGGATCAAAAACAATCCATAAGTTAACAGAGTATGACAATGATTTAGCAAATGCAAATGCACAACTTTCAGTTCAGTTACCTTATGTTATGGCTGTATCCCGTTTTGCTCATTATTTAAAAGTGATCATGCGCGATAAAATTGGTTCTTTTGCAACACAAGGAGAAATTGATGCGTATTTAAATAGATGGATATCTCGTTATGTTACTTCTGATGATAATGCAAGTACTTATATCAAAAGTATTTACCCATTAAGAGAAGCAAGAGTTGATGTCGTTTCTGTCCCTGGAAAGGTAGGAGCTTATAAGGCTGTTATGTACTTGAAACCCCATTTTTATTTAAATGAATTAACAGTTTCTTTACGCCTTGTAACAGAACTTCCTCAATAATAATTGGTTATTTTTACTCACTAGGAGAATAGATTATGTCTAGTTCAGATTATGTATTAATTTTTATCCCTGGATTCAATGGTGGTTTTAACGCTCATAAAGAAGGTGAAAAAGGGATTTATTGTGCACAAACTACTTTACCAAAGCTAGAAGCGTATGGTGATAAATACGTTCTAAAAGGTCGTTTACTATTTGAAGTAAATGATAGCGCTTCTTCACCAGATTTCTTTGATAAATTGGCTGAATATGAAATTCGCGCACATGACGTTAAAACCGTGAAAATTTATTCTGTCAGTACTAAAGACGATGGTAAAACAAAAACTTTAGTTAAATTAAGTGACATGACTTTATATAACTATCAAATGAAAACTGAAGTTCAAAAAATGGCAGGCGTTGCTATTATTGAATTTATTGTTCCAGATACTGTAAATAAAGAAGAAGTTCCTGGTATTAAATATACAACTTCTTATAAAGAAAGTGAAAAATCTACAGTTGCTGGTCCAGTAATTATGATCAACTCAAGAAACAATACTGTTGAACAAGCAGCACATAAAACTTGGGATGATAAAGCTGTTGATGGTATTAAATAATAATACTTCTCATTAAGAAGATAACTATCTAATGAGAAGGAGCATTCTTTCTCATTAGATTTTTTAGGTAAGAATTATGGAAAATTTACATAAGCTTTTTTATTCACAAGCAAGTAAAAAAGATTTTTTTTTTCCTATTGTAAGAAATATTAGTAATATTTTAAATACTAGAAGTTCTTTGCCATTAGGTGATTTCCTAGATACTGATATAGCTAGTATGAGTGTTGTAAATTATGGTTTACCAAGTTTCACCCATCTTTCAATGACATCAGAACGAGATATTGAGATCCTTTGTTTAACAGTAGCTAAATCTATAGTAGCTTTTGAACATCGTTTATCAAATGTGAATGTATCTTTTACTAGCTATGATCCTCTCAAAAAAGAGGCAAAAATTGCTTTAAGTGCTGTTTATGTAGATGAAGAATTGGTTTTAAATTTACTACTAAAAATTGCGCTTTGGGAGTTTATTGTCCATGTATAGCAAAACAAGTAACCAAGAATTTTTACGGCATTATATTAATATAATTGATGAATTAAGAGAAAATGGAAAAGTTTTTTCTAAACAAAATCCAGATTTGGCACCTTATCTTGATCTTTCATATCGAAAAAGTAATGATCCAGAAACTGAAAGACTAATAGAGTCTTTTGCTTATATGTTTGCACAAATAGAACATAAATCAGTATTAGCGTTAAATGATTATGCCATAAATTTTATTGAAAAATTATTTCCTGAATTGATCTCTCCTGTTTCCGCTTTAACAGTATTAAAATTAACCCCAGAGCTCAACGCATTTAAAAATACAAATCAAGTATTGCTACCAAAAAATACAAAATTTAGTGCATTTAATCAAGAAAAATTTGAATGTCAGTTTTCCTCAACGCAAGAAATGCCTTTATTTCCATTTAGAATAGAATCAACAAGTGTTGTTAATTTTAATCAATATCAAAAATTTAGTTCTCCGCATACAAAGGCTTTTTCAATTGATTTTCAATTAAAAAAGCCGCTGCTTGAAGAAAAAAATAAATCCATTTCTATTCCTATTTATATTGATTCTGATTTTTATTCTTCAATTTTTATTTATGATGCTTTATTTTCTAGTAAACAAAATTTTTTACTCTATATTGATGATAATCCCACTCCAATTTCATTAGCCAGGAATTTGATATCACCTTATATAAAGTTTGAAAGTCAAGATAAAAAAAATAATATGTTATATCCTTTTTTTGACTATCTTAATTACTTTCAAAAGTATTTATTTTTAAATTTAAATATAAAATTAAATTTTAGTGCTAATTCTAAAATGAAAGTTGTTATTCCTTTTTCTTATGAGTTACCTTCACTAACTAAGTTGGGAAATCAATTTCTTAATGTAAATTGTGTACCTGTAGCAAATTTTTTCGAAACAAAACTTGAGCCTATAAAATGTCAAAAAGATAAAGACGAATATCAAGTTAGACCTATGGGAAATTTTGATAATCAAACAGAACTTTTATCCGTTCAAACAATAATTACTTATGATGCAAAAACAGGTGACTCATTTACTTTAAAAAATTTCCATAATGATAAAAATGAAAATTCACAAATTTCAAACCCTTTAGGGTTTGAAAATATTTTATGGTCTGTAAGAAGATCCTTTGATAATTCTACACAAGATAATGGTTCTTTATTTATAAGAATTATGAGCGATATAAAAGATCTAAACTTTGGCAGATGGCCTGATTATCTTTTTCCTGAAGGCATTTGCACGAATGGGATAATGGCAACATCAATAAAACCATACACAGAATTTAAATGTCGATCTCGAGAGATAAAAATAAAAAATTCAGTTTCACTTTTTTGGCCGAAATATTCAAGAAGACCTTTAAAGCACTTTGGAAATATAGAAGTTTTAAAATTGTTATATAAATTAGATCAAGAGCTTATGTCTAAAAATATGTTAAATGTGTTTGAATTTGAAAAAATTGCTGAGTATATGACAAGCTTAGGTAATCCTATCAGATCATTAATTAAGCAGTTTTTAGCAAAATCAGTAAATATCGTACAAGAAGAATCTGTTTCTCAACAGCTATGGAAAAAACAGGTTTATTACATTCCAGGTATAACTTACAAAATAATATTTAATAAAAAAGATAATCTTCCACAAGGTACTTACTTTATATTAAATTTTATGAATAGTTATTTTGAGTACATCCGTGATTTTAATTTTTTTATTCATTTTGAAGTAGAACAAGTATGAATCTTTTGCAAAGTATTTCTAAACAACTTTCTTATTCTGAAAAAGAACTAATTTCTCAATATTTAAGACAAGTTCTTGAGTATAATGGGATTGAGTTTGATGAAAAATTATTTTTCTCTTCAACTTCAATTTTTAATATAAAAATGAATGATGGGAATCTTCTTAAGCAAAAGTTTCCTCTTAAAATACTTATACCAGATTTTATTTTAGAAAATTTTTCGCATCACTCTAGAGATCAAAAAAATATTATAATAAATTTTATAAAAATATTTATTAAAGAAATTTTATATTTAAATTATTATGTAGAATTAAACAAAAAAAATCTTATTTATAATTATTCTATAAAAAATGATGAGAAGCAATTAAAGTTTTGTAGTCGAAGAGATGTGGTTATTTTTCTTAGAAGATATTTTATTTCTGAACCTCAATTTATTGAGGGATGCCCTAAAAAAATAAAAAATAATAAGCAGTTTAAATTAGGAGAAGATCGAATTTCCGCAAGATTAATTAATAAGTCTCCTACTTTGGGTGGGTATTTTTATTCTTTTGTAAATAAGTTTGCTGTTTCAATTGAAGTTTTTGATTTTGAGCTTAATGCATTAGAAAAATTACTGTCTCAGCTTCAATTAACAAAATATATTTTTATTTCTTCCGGAAAAAATCAAGTTGTAAATAGATCTCGCTTGATTAAACTGTTATTTGAAAATAATAAATGCGTACATGTCTATACATTACCTAAATTATTGGAGTTATGAAAATGAATTTTGTCGAAAAAGATAAACAACTTGAATTAGCAAATTTAGATAAATTAATGGCTCCAATTTCTTCTGCTTTGCCTTGTGGAGAATATTTAAAAAGAAATTCTGCTCTTATTCAAATAAAAGAATTAAGAACTAAATTAATTCAAGAAAACGATGAAAATCAAGGAATCTGGGTAAAAAAACAAACAGGTTCATCGAATTGGGGTGAAATAGTAACATTATCTTTAGATTTATTACTTAATCAAACAAAAGATTTAAATTTAGTAACCTATTTATTAGAAGCTCAATTTAAAATTGAAGGATTTGTTGGTTTAGCGAAAATTCTTTCATTATTTGTTCAATATTGTAATGTTTATTGGGATGACATTAATCCGCCAATTCAAGATCAAAATTTTGAATTGAGGGCTGCTTCTTTTAAAGCATTAAGAAATATCACATTGCTTGGAATAAAAAGTTATTCATTTCAAATACAAAATGAACAAAATCTAGAAAATATTACTTGGTCTTGGTTTGAATCTCAGTTAAGTGTTGGAAAAAATGAAGGAATTCAAGCAAAAAATAAGATTATTCAAATTTTTCAGCAAAAGTCAGATACCGAAGTAAAATTAATAAATATGGCTTTAGAAAGTATTTTAAAAAATATTGAGATACTTGAAAATGAGTTTATTCCCTTATTAGTTCTTGATGAAGATGATCATGTTACTTTTGAGGACTTGAGCAATTTAATTCAAGAAATTTATAGTATTCTTAATCCAATATATTTAGAAAGACTAAATTCTTTTGAAAATAAAAATGAGAAAAAATCTTCTAGTATAATTCAAGAAGTAAATGAAATTAATACAATTAATGGAGAGTTTGGAATGACTTTTTTGAATTCAAATTCTGTAAACACCATTCAAGAAGCTTATAATGCAATTGAAAAAGCTAATGAGTTTTTATTAAAAAATGATCCTCACTCCCCTTCTCCTTATTTGATTAGAAGAGCCTTAGAATGGCGGAAAAAAAGTCTTTATAGTGTTTTGCTAGAATTATTTAGTTCAACAACAAAACCGCAAGAAATTTTTTCACTACTTGGGTTATCGCATTTAGATAAATCAAAAAAATAAACTAAATTGATACTTCTGGAGAAAATATGTCTGAAATAGAAGAAATGCTAAATCACTATGAACCTTATAAATCAACAAACGGGATGATCATACTAGATTTGTTAGAACATAAAAAAATGTCGATGGAAGATTTATATTCCGTTTTAGGGACAACGAGTATAGCTATGGAATTTATTCTTGGAAAAAGACTATTATCCCATAAACAAATTGAAAAATTGGCAGAAATTTTTGGAATTTTACCAGAAATTTTTTCTTTAGATGAACAAGGTTTTTCAGGTTCTAGTAGTCCATCATATTCTGAAAATCAGCAAAATAATTTTCAACATTCCTCTAATGAAGAAAATTCATCTTTTCAATCAGAATTTGGTGAGTCAAATAATCAATTTGATATAAATAAATATAATGAAGAGTTCAACGAAGCAGATGAATTTAAACCACCAGCTTTTCAAGCGAAACCATTTTGGGAGGATTAAAAATAAATAAGCTTTTTTTATGAAAGCATTAATTTAACAAATAAAGACTTTTGATAGATATTTAATTACAGCAAAAAAATTGTAACACAGATTAACCTTCATATTTTTTGCTAATAATTTAGCATAATGTATTGAAAAATAAAATTATCTTTATCAATTTTTGCTAAACCAGAATTAAATATATTCAAATATTTTTTCCCATCATTCGATTTATTAAAACATATGTATAGATTTCGATTTATTGAATTTTTTGTTTCAAAAACAAATTGATTTTTAAATTCAGGATTGATTGAGATTAAATACTCAAATATATTTTTTTCAATAACTGCTAAATCAATTCTTGCATGCAATAATTTTGTTAAATTTGTAGTATCATTATTTGATTCTTCAAGTGAAATAGTTTTACTTTCAATAAGGCTATTAAATTCTTTAGAAAAAAATCTGTCTCGAACATTTCCGATTGTTTTTCCAGATAAATCTGCTAATTTAGACCAATTCCATTTATTTTTCGCTAATTTTGCAAAACCCATAGTACTTTTTCCAAGAGGAAATGATTTTTGGAAATCATTTAGTTCGCAATCATATGTTGGAAAGTAGCCTAAATATACTTCTTTTTTTGTTTCTATTGGGGCTCTTGCTGAAGGTAAAAAAATAATTTCTATTTTTATTTTTTCTTTTTTGTAAGCTTCTTTAATTAAAGCACCTAAAAGCCCTGAATCTGGCAGTTCTTCTAAAGTATATGGAGACCAGGTAGAAGTAGCTAATTTTACCGTAGGTTCTGATGAATAAGCTTTTTTTATTAAGAAGCTAAATATTAATAAACTGAAAAGCCATAATTTGAATGCTAGGTATATTAAAAATTTCATAGTATTCCCTATTATGCAAAAAAGAAATTACTTTTTTATTTCTTCAGTCTTATAAATACCAGAACCTAACCACCAAGTTTCATCAACCTTTAAACAGTAACCTAGTTTTTTTTCTACTTTTTTTGAAGCAGGATTAAACCAACTATATTCAACCCAATGATCTTGAGAGTTTAATGATTTTATTAATTTTCGTATTGGATAATTTCCTGAAGGATCTTTTAAATCAAGTAAATTAATACCAACTAGTTTGGGTTTATCACCATGTGCAATAACTTTACCATTATAGTCGTAAGCATAAATATAAAGTTCTTTGTGACTTCCTTTAATGAAATTTCCATTAGGATTCATAAATTCTTTTAAAGCTATATCTTTACCATTTTCTTTTGCAAACTTTACTGCATTTTTTACAAATTCTTCCACATCAATTCTAGTAAATGTACTTTGGCTTTTTGCTGATTCAAAAAATGTTAAATTGAAAATTGCGACCCAAAAAATTATTAAAAATATATTTTTATTTTTCACAAATATTTCCTTTAAGGTGTGTATAATTTTCTAAAAATTAAAGGTTATTAATAAGCATTAACTACTTCTATTTAATAGTAAATTTTAGCTATTTTAAAGTTAATTTTTGCAACAAAATTTTGACAAGTAGAAATTTTTAAAAACTATAAATTTAAATTAATAATATTAAAAAAAGCTATAAAACTGCTTTAAATTTGGAAATATTTTTTCAGTAAAAAGTTCTACTAGCAATAGTAATTAAGAAATAGAGATCTCATTAATTTCAGCACCACCAGAAGCTTTTACTTTAGCTACATTAGATGTTGTTTCTAAATTTTTACTAGCTTTAATAGTCGTATTCTCAGTAGCTTCAATCACCGTGTTTTTAGTAGATTTTGTTTGCAAATTTTCAGTAGCTTCAATCATCGTGTTTTTGGTAGATTTCGTTTGTAAATTTTCAGTAGCTTCAATCACAGTATTTTTTGTTGATTTTGATTCTATATTTTCAGTAGTATTTAACTTAATATTTTTAGAGTTTTTCTCGATTAAACCTTCTTTAGTTAATATAATTTCAGCACTATTTTTAGCTTCATCTCCTTTTTTTTCTGAATCATCAATGAAAGTAAATTTAAGATTCTTTTCAAGAGTAGAATCTAAACCGATACCTCTAAAAATTAAGCCATTTGGGTCTTCGCTTGTTGTTAACTTAGGCGGTATTTGTACTGAATTGTAAAAATATCTAATGATTACAGGGCGTTCTATATCGTTATCAAGAAAGCCTAGTAGAACTTCATCACCTGGTTGGGGATTAAAAATTGCGCCAGAGTTTTTTGAAGCCCAAAATTGACTCATTCTGGCTAATACATACATAGATTTTTCAGATCCACTCGATGAATTATCTGCTTTAGCGATTTTGGGCCAGTCTAATACAACTCCAACATATTGGACAGACTCTTCGATTTCACTAATTAGCTCTTCTGGTTTTTCTCCAAAAATAATGCCAGTTGTAAGTGAAGGTGTTTTTAAACTCGCAATTTGGGGCGCATAATCAGCAATAAATTTTTCTGTAAGAGGATAAGCTATAACATTAACGGAATAATTATAAACAGAAGTTTTTTTACCGTCAGCAAGATGTGGTTCTTTAATAAAGTTGTGTGTCAGTTTAGCAACAATATATTTATCAAGCTTTAGCGGAGAATTTTTATCTGCATTTGATTTATAAACAAATTCTATAATTTCTCCAACAGAGAGAAAATTTAGATGATGCAAAAATGAAACTTTATTATTCAAGGTGTTTTTTCGATTAAGTTCATTTTTAGTATAGGATGTAGAAATAGTATCTGTAAGTAATTTATCAGATTTTCCATGATACGCCTTAGTATGTAAGGTATTGATATGATCCTGTTCTATTTTAGTATTTGCAGTGAATATATTTTTTATATTTCTAGGATCTATATATTGGGTATTTATTTGTTGAGTACCATCAATTAATGAATGTTTATAGCCAAAAAAGTTGTTAATAAATGTATTTATATTTTTATTTAAAATAGAATGGCTTAATTGAATTTTAACTGGTATCGCTTTTTCAATTTCAAAAACTTTATTTTCTAAGTCATCAGTTATTATTAATTTAGCACCTTCTTCAGACTGAGTATGAATAAAATTTAAATGTTCTTCATGCATTAGTCTACAAATAAATTGATAATCAGTTTCCCCATACTGAACTATATTTTTTCTAGTTAATATATCACTAGGTTTAGTTAAGATAAAATCAAATTTTAATTCTTGCTTAGTATAAGTATTTAAGACATCAGAAATTACATTTTTAGCTGTAGTTTTATTCCAGCTCCGATAAGCATTATTCTGAGTTGTTAAGAAGATCGGAGGAACAATTTTTAATTCAAGTAAAAAGTCTTCAGATGTAAAAGCAACAAAAGTAGCTTCCTTAATAATGCCATTTAAGAATTTTACTTTTTCATTTTTTTCATCAGATAGTTTATTGTAGACAATTTTTATTTGGATTTTTTTATTTAAAATATCAGTCTTTAAATTTTCCTCTTTAAAATTTTTATAAGGAAATTTAATTACTAATTTTAAGTTATATATTTCTGATATCGAATCTTCATCAAGTTCAAATGATTCTACAATTCTATTGTTTTCAGGAATTTTAGAATCAAAAAAAATTGCTGAATTTTTCGTTATGCTTACTTCACTAATGGATGAAAAAATAGTCATGGTTTCAACTCTTTCCTTAGCGATTCAAAAAGTGTTTAATCTACTTCCTGATTTTTTGCAGATTTTCTATCTAAATAAGGAGCTTCAGTCGGAAGTTTTGGGATATTCAAACGTAAACCCTTATTGTTTTTAATATTAATTGTGACAAAAAATAAGACTTTTTTGTCATTATTAATTGGAAATTCAAATTTTAATGTATTTTTAATGCAATAATTAATGTTTGCACAATCTGCGTAGTCATTTATAAATTTTAATAATGACCAGCGGTTTCTTATATTATAGTATATAGTATTATTAGTAATAAATATATTTTTATCTTGAGAAAATTTATCTAATGAATACTTGGAAGTATTAGCTAATGTTACATAAAATTGCAAAGGATCTGAATAACTCCAAGTGAATTTTCCTTTAAAAATATTGCCTTGATCTGATCCAATTACTTGGTTTCCACTCTGTAAAGACCAATTGATAATTTGATTTCCTAAGATTTCTCTATCTGAATTTGTGCGAAAATCAAAATCAACATTCCATTTAGTAGGAGTGATGTTTCCATCTTTATCAGTTTGGATGCTGAAAAAACTTTGAGCATTTGCAATACTTTGAACAAAGTTTTGCACATCACTTCTTCCTTTATAGAGATTGCTAAAGTTTCTTAAAGTAGGTAAGTCTTGTTTTTGAAACTCATTAAAACTTTGAAAAAAGTTTGCCATATCGTCCATTGAAGCGCTGTCTAAAGACTTGTTATCGGAAGTAAAAGGAAATTTTCCTGCTAATAAATTATTGTATTTCAAAGCTATTTTATCATAACTTTGATAAGCTTGTTTGATTAATAAGCTTTGGCATCTTTTACTCAAAGCTGCGTATAACTCTCTTTGCTTTAAAGAAAAGTAATCTCTTGCACCTATCACGGGAGGTTGTGCAAGAAATCTGCTACAGGTTTCTGTTCTAAGATTATTCATATTTGTACTTATAAAATTAGAAAAACTAGCATAAGAATTTACTTTAGGCGTTGCTGACAACGCATCTTGAAGAGAGATTAAATTTTCTAAAGATTTATCATAAACTGCAGAAGTATCTTTAAAAAATAAACTTCTTGTCTGCAATAATGGCGAAATACTTTTATTAAAAAATTGTTCTAAATTTGACTTTTGGGTACTTAAATACATTTTTAAGTCATCATCAGATCCTACCCCAAAACCTAAAAATGCTGGTGAACTATCACCAGACCAATTCATAAAGTCAGAGGGATTTGGATTAAAAAATGGACTCAGTTCAAGTAATCTAGAATAAATCTTAGCTTGTCTTACTATTTGTTGGTTTAGTATTGAGCTTAAATAAATATTTAAATCGGAATTATTACTTGCTATCAGTAGATCTGAGATAGATTTTAAAATGGGACCAGAAATCTGAATATTTTGAATATTAGGATCTACTTGATTACTAAATACTGACGGCTGTTGGTCGCTAGCAGCACTAAAAACTTTAATAGAATTAGCAAGTTTAGTATTCCAGTATTGGTAGCTTAATGTTTTAGATATATTTTGAAAATAAAGAGCTAGGCTTTCTGGTAACGAGTTTTGATTTACACTTGTCATTGCCGAAGCAAAGATGGTTCCTTTTTGCAGATGGTTTTGCAGAGCCTCTATATCCCATAAAGAGTTTGAGGGTAGATTTAAGGAAACAAGTTTTAGATCTGAATTTATGTCCTTATTACCAGACTGAGAAAAGGTATTATCTTGATTAAATGTATTTTCCATTTTAGCAAGAGCCATAGCAAGCTGGCCTAATCCTGAATTCAATATAAATAACCCACCATTATTAGAAATAATTGGGAAATTGGCTCCTAATGGAATAAATAAAACAAGATCTGTTTTAAATTTCTCAAAATTTCTTTTTGCATCTTCAAGAACTTGAGCTGAAAAAGGTTTTCCAAACAATGCATGTTTTTCTAAGTCTGCTAATAATGAAATAAAATTAGGGCCATAAAAACTATTAACATCTTTCAATTCATTTTGACTTTTTAGTAAATTATCTTGCAAATTATTTAAGTCATTTATAAAGTTGTGAAGAAATTGTAATTCATCAGATTTGTTGTTAGTATGACTTCCGCTTTTTATAAATATAATATCTGAATCTACTTTGTCTAAAGCTTTATATAACGGGTGGCTTTGCTCAGAATGTATAAAATATGCTGCTAAATTGCTTTTTAAAGCTTCAACTGATCTAGCATTAAAATCAGTAATAGTTGGTTTTACAAATTGCGATAAATTAGTTGAATTAAGAGCAGAAAACACATTTTTTTCAGCAATGGATTTACCGCAATCAAGACCATACAAATAATTAGCCATTAAAGTTAACGCTTCAGTATTATTTTTTGAATTCCCATTTAAATATGAATAAATATCACTAATTTTTTTGTTATCTTTTACAAAGTTATTAATTACTTTCAAAAACTCTTCATGATTTTGAAAAGAGGCTGGTTGAATAGCTTTAAAAGTATTTAATTGAGAAGTAACTTTATCATTAAAACTTTGTACCATAACTTTTGAAATAAATTTAGCTAAATTTAAATTATATTTTTCTGTATATTGTTCGGAAATATCAGAATTCCAAGATGGATATAGTAGTGGATAATGAAAATTAGTTTTTGATAATGTATTAGAATTATTTATTAGTGAGCAAATTTTATTTTGCAGTAAATTTGTATGCTCTGTTTCAGCGATTATTTTATTATATCCAGTATTTATAAATTTATTAAGTTCATCAAAACTTTTTAGAAATATAGAACGTTTTTCAGTTAAAAAATTAGTAGAACTGAATAAGGAGTATCCAACAAAAAGAAGATTTACTGCAGTTAGAGCTGCTAAAATTGTCCTATTTCTTAATTTTTCTTTAATATATTCTTTAGAAAGAATTGATCCATTAATTAAATTAATTGAAATATATTTAAAAAAGTTATGAAGTTGTGAAGTTGTTTCATCAAAAGAATCTTTTTTGTAAAAACTGCTTAAATTTATAATGTAATGAGAATTTGTTAAATCTTTTTCTGAACCGGTTAAATTTTTATAAAAATAATCATTATAGTTTTTGTTAAAAGAAATTAAGTTTGATTTTAAATTAAAAAAGAATTGTATAACTTTTAATTGAAAGTTTTGATCAAGTGTAAGTAAATAGTGCTGTGTTTGAGCTTCATAACTATCGACACATAAATCTAATGCTATTTTCATTTCTCTATATAAATCATCAGCATTGCTTAAAGTTTTGTGATAAAATGAAAAGATAGAAGAATGGTCATTTTGCAAAGAATTTAATGGAAATAAATGAAAAGGAGGTACATCATTCATTCTTGAATTATCTATAAAAAATAATGGTACTTTTGCTTTTAATTTCCTTGTTATGGATTTGAAAATTTTCGCAAAACTTGACGCTTCTTCTGAGAGCTCTTTATAGTTAGTTGTTGTTCTTGAAAAGGCATTTTGATTGGGAAAAAATATGATTCCATCAATGCTTAAGCTTTTTCTAAGTTTTATCAAATGACGCAAATGCAAACTCAAGCGCATGGATTGTAGATCTTCATTATTCTGTAACAAGCAGTGATTAAAAAAGACAAAAGATGTAGCATTAATATCAATAATTTCAAAAGCATTTTTTTGGTCGACAAAGAAATTTAATATTTCAGGTCTATCTAGTTCTTCAGATAATTCTTTGAAGTATTCAGAAAAATCATGAGAAAAAACGAGAAATAAGTTTTTATTTTTAAATATTTTTTTATTATTTATAAACCAATATCTATCATATAAAAACTTTTTAATTCTTTCACTCTTAAATAATTTTGAAACATCAGGATTCCAATAATTAAAAACAGACCATGAAAAAACCAAAATTGCTGTTAGAAAAATTGCGATATAAAATAAAATTAGTGTCATTTTTAACCTACTTTATGTTTTACTGGATACTTTTTGTTAATATATTGTTATTTAAAACCCAAATGTAAATAGAAAAAGCAAGAAAAACAGCAAAGAGGAAGATATTTGTTAACATTAAGGAATAATTTATTTTCTTATTTCGTATTTCAAACTCATTGTCACTAGGTTCATAGTTTGATGTTGGAAGAACACCAAGCATATTTCGATTTTCTATTTCAGAATTACTTTCAATGTAAAATTGGTATAGATTTGTTTTTATAACTTCAATTTTTTCAAAATCGCTTGAATTATGATATTTACCTTTAAAACCAGCAGATAAACAAAGAAAATAGCAGTATGCCAATTCTCTTGTTTTATAATCACGGTTCAACAAAATTTTCTCACAATTATCATAAAATAAGTCACCAGCCGAATTTGAAAAAAGCAGTCTGCTTTCTAAACTGTGCTCTTGCCAATAGTTTTGGCCTGGCCAATTTTGAGTGATCATCATTTCGTCTACAACGGCTATTAAAGCAAAGTTTAAGTACTTTAAAACTTCCGAACCAAAATATTTTTTATTTTTCTTTAAAGAGTCGATTTTTCTTGAAATAAATTCTTCTATTTCAGAAGAAATTAAATGAAAATCTTGGTTGTTATTATCATGAGAGATATTGTCATTATCTTCAATATTTCTTATTTTTGAATTATAGTCAGTAATTTTTGTACTGAAATATGTTATTGCATCTTCAGTTGTTAAAATTAAACATTCTATTGAAGATAAATCTAAACTTTTCATGTTGTTTATTTCCTAGAGTATAAAATGACTTCTTGGGGTTGATATTGTATATTTTCTTGAACACTAGAAGAAATAATTAAATTTATTTTATCTTTTTTCATTCCATCAAGCTTAATATAGACTAAATAAATGCTTTTTTTAGGGATAAGAGAGTCATATTTTTCAATAATAGTTCTTGACATACCTAAAGATTTTCTTTCAATCGTTGTACTGTATAGCTCTTCATCACAAATGACTGCTGATTTTATCCAATTAGAAAAATTATCGTGAGAAACTGTATAATTCTTTTTAAATCCTATGATAATATGTGTATGATTATCCACAGTATTTTCATTAGTAAAAATCGTTGTTTGGAAGCGCTTATCAACTTTAGATATTTTAGATAGTTTGAACCCAGTAGGAATCTCACGCTCTAAAAATTCGATGATTTGCTGCTGCAATTTTTGAAAACAACTCATGATATTAAAATGATCATAATTAATTAAAGATTTAGGTAATTCATCAATATCACTTGAAGTAATTGCGCTATAAACATCATATAAAGCTAAATAAAGATGAAAAGGATGAAGTTGTTCAGAATATACAAATGCTTCGAACTTAGGTAAGCATAGCTTAAGATTTTTTAGAGATTCTTTTCTACTAAAGAATATACTTTTAAAATCATCATTTTCAAATTTATGGATATCTTCCATAATGTCTTGAATTTTATATCTTAGAAGCATACATATTGAGTTACAAATTTTCCATATTTCAGAAGTATTAGTTACTTTAGTAATGGGAGGAGTAAATAATTCAGTCTTATAAAAATTATTTTCCACATATACTTTTGCAATTGGAATAGCTAGATAATTTGAAACTAATTCATGCTCAAATGCTAAAGAAACATTAGGTTTTAATCTTGGGATATAAATTTCGTCTTCACCGGTATTTTCATCTAAAGAATAAGCATCAATATTAACTGATTTATAACGGGAAAATGCAGAGTTTAATACGTAGTTATTTTTTTCGTTCTTAGGTACGCAAACAACTAAAGTTAAAGGTTTTTTAATAAGAAGATCTTTATATTTAGTTAGATCAAATTCAAGCGAAAATTTATCTTTGAAAGAATTAAAGTAATATTCTAAACCATCTTGAAAAATACATTCCAATTCTTCAATTTTTAAAAGACCATTAGTAAAGGTATTTTCTTCATATCTGAAGTTAATAATTCCAAATGGATAGTATAAATTTTGATTCATTGAGAATTGAAAAATATTTTCTACTCTATTAAATGCTTGCTGAAAATGTTGAGGCGAAAGTAACATACCATCATGCCACATTACTTTATCAGGAATATCTTTCAAACTTTTCATAATGAATTCCTTTTAATTATTTGAAGTTATAAGAAATAGAGGCAACCCCTTCAATATTTGAAGTGTCACTTAATTTTTTATAATCTGACATGATTAGTTGATATCCAGCTCCAATATTAAATTTAAAATTTTCTGAGATATTAACTTCAGCAGAAACTACAGGGGTTAAAGCCCAAAAATAGTGAACAATGCTTTTGTTTATAATGCCTGGGGTACTATTCTCGCCAAATGCTTGACCAGCACCACCATAAATTTTTATTTTTGGATGAACGACGGAAGAAGCAAAAGGAACTACTGCGAGACTATTCCCACAGTACCAAAAGTTTTTTATTGTTTCGTTATTTTTTTCATCAATTGTAAATTCTTGAAAAGTATAAGTACAAAATAATGAAGTTTGAAAATAGTGATTTAATTCAATACCTAATTCGGTAGTTGTAGGAAATATATTTTGTCCATTCATTTGAGTGTAAGCTGCACTTTGGGAGGCAAAAATATGAAAATTATCTTTGCTACTATTTTGAGATACTTCTGTAATTAAATTTTGTTGAATATACAGATCGTTATCTTGTGGTATTTGATATGCATTAAATTCCATTTTTTACTCCGGATATTGGTTAAAATTAAAGCCAAATGTAAAATATTTTATTCTTGTATTTTTATAAGGATTTAATTTAATAGGTAATGAGTTTAAATTATTTTGAGTACGAGTGAATAAAAATGCACCAACAGCGCTAGAGTTAACATCAAGTAAGTACTCTGAATAAGTTAGATCTGGAGTAGTTTCGAAACGATAAATTTGGAGATCATTTGAAATACGCAAATTTTTGTTAGCTTGTGATAAGGTAAACCAGTCTTTAACTTTTGTATCTAGTATTTGTTGATAAAGTTCTGGTTTATAAACAATAACAATTTCGCTTAAAATAGAAGAATTATTATTTGCATTTTTTTGAGTATATATTTGTACACCAGTTACTCTACCAAATAATCTATCAAATAAATTGCCCGGTTTTTCTCTAGATTGTAATCCAGTACTATTTTGCTTAGGATTTAATTCTTTTCCTTTTGGATCATCTTCTGAGCTGAAAAAGTCATTTATAGATTTTGAGGTATCTTTAGCTGAATTAGCTGTACTAGTAGCTGATTCTGCGCCGGATTGGGCATTTTCCGCATTAGTCTTTAGGTTATCATGTCCAGAGGGGTTATCCTGCGCTAAGGCAGTATTAGAATAAGAAATGCCTAGTAGAGCAATTAAAGAGGTGCTTAAAGCGGTTGCAATTTTTTTTTTTGCTTTTTTCACTGATGAAATAAACCTCTCAAATTAATAGAATAGAAGCTAAGAAGTGCTCTAATAAGTAATTATTTAAGCAGTTGTTTAACGCTATCATGGAAGCGTTACGTTTTACTATAATTACTTTAATTTTAATTTCAACAAAAATATAGTTGCAAAAAGAATTGACAAAAAGCAGACCAATAATATAAAACTTAATAATAACAGATAGTTATATATTTAATAAATTATCTTTTCTAGCATTCCAAAATATCAAAAAAATCCCTTGATACAAATAGCTAATCAAGTTACCTTTCTGCTGGAAGTTTGTTTTGCAAGTGTGATATGAATTATAGTAGAAAATATCCATGAAATTAAAGAACAAATTGCATTAAATAATGTGGAGGCTAATTTTAATGGAGGAGCAATTTGTTAAAAGTTCTAGCAAATTACAAAAAATTTATAATCCAATTAAAAAATCATTAAAATTTAGCAAATCTAAGACAGTTTACAGGTCTATATTATTTTGGATTTCTATCCTTTACGTTATTATTGGTGGATTAAGTTTTTTAACGAAAAAATATAGAGTTGATAGTTTTCTTGATTTTAATCAGGAATATTTGTTAAATATATCTTTGCAGCAACAAAAAAAATTACTTCAACTAGTACTAAGTAACATGAAAATAGGCACAGATGATGACTTATTTTCCCTATCAAAAGAATTTTTTTTAAGTGAAGATAATTTTGTTTATATTTTTTATGATCCTTTAAAAAATAGTCTTATAACTCCTTATGGTTTTGATGAGAATCAAATTATTAAAACAAGTAATTTAAAAGGAATTTTAAATGATACTGAAAAAAGTAATAATAATGAATTATATTCTGCAAATAATCTGGGTTTGAATAGTCTCTTTCCTAATTACTTATTTGTATCAAAAGTAGTTAAAATAAATGTAGATAAAAATTTACTTGTTTTAATTGGATCTAATAAATCAAATTTCAAAATAATGAGTAATCAATTACTAGCTAAAATGTTACATATTGATTTTATTGTTATTTTTGTTTTTTTTGTGTTGTATTTATTGATAACAATTTTTGCAATTGCTCCTGTTTTTATCTTTATTAAAAAATTTAATCTAAATAATTTAAATTCTTCAGTATTTAAATTTAAAAATAAATTTGAGTTTAACCATATACGTTGGCTAAGAGTAACTTTGCTAAAATCATTAAGAAAATTAGAAAAATTTGAAGCTGAAAAAATACAAATGTTGAATTCCTTAATAAAACACCAAAATGATATTAGCAATGGTAAAATTGTTTCGCAAATTGTTCATGATTTAAAAAGTCCTATTTCTGTTTTTGAAGAATTACTTCACGATAAGGCGTTAATTAATAATGAAGAACTCTATAAAAGATCTAATATCGCTTTACTAAAAGTCTATTCTTTAATAGAAAATATAAGGGATCCAAAAAAAGAAAAAATAATTAATTTAAAAAATGATAATTTTGATTTTTCTAAAATTATTTCTGAAGTAAGCTGGTATGCTAAAAAGAAGGAAATAAAAATAAATTGTAAACCTAGTTGTAATACTCCAGTAATTTATTGTGATCACATTAAATTAGAAAGATGTATACAAAATTTAATTAGAAATGCTATTTTTTATTGTCAAAGTACTTGCTCTATTGAATGGAAATTAACAGAAAGTAATGAATTATATATTGAAGTTATCGATGATGGTAAGGGTGTTTCTAATGAAATGCTTGACAAAATGTTTGAATGGAGAATTACAAATAATAAGTTGGAAGGTACGGGACTAGGTCTTAGTTATGTTAAATTTGTTGTAGATATTCATCAAGGAAGAGTTTCATACTTTAGAAGAAATAATTTAACTGTTTTTTCTTTGATAATTCCAAATGTTTTAACTTATTTTTCTGAAAATACTAATAAATTGAATTATACAAACAGTTGTAAAAAAATTGATAAACCAATTTGTAATAAATTAATGTTCATTATCGAAAATAAAGATGTTCTTGAAAAGTTAAAAAATATAGATTGGCCTGAAAATATAGAAGTGGATTTTACTTCACATCTAGAAAAATCTTATGATTTACTAAATTGTTTTTGTATTTATACTGATACTAGTTCAGATTTAATAGAAAAAGCTTTATCTCAAGGGATAGCAGTTGTATTGCATAAAGGCTATTACACTGATGAAAAAATATTAAAAAAAGTTATTCAATTTATGAAGAAATAATGGTGGCTAGTTATGCTTTATGATGAATTAAGTATTTTGATTGTTGAAGATAATAAAGAAGAGCTTGAAAAATATATGGCTTTTGCTCAAGGTTGTGGTTTGCATTCATTTGGAGCCACTAATTTAGAAGATGCCAAAAATTCATTAGCCCTTAATGGTTTCGATATTTTATTAACTGATATTCATTTAAAGAATTTAAACGATCATAATATTGAAGATTCTGGATTTGATATAATCCAATTTGCTTTAGAAACTCAGCCTCAATTAACTGTATTGGCTATGTCGCATGATCTAGATAAAACTATATTTGATAGAGCTATTAAATTAGGAGTAACTCACTTTCTAAGGAAACCCATTTATAACTCCGATGAAATATTAATTTATATAAAGCTAGCTTTGCAAAAAAAACATACAACAAATCAAACTCAACTTGAAAAAGTAAATTATAATAAATTCCTTGATAATAATCCCTATTTTAAAATTTATAAAAATGGAATAATAGTCTCAAATAAACATGATAAATTTTTAAGTGGTGTAGCAAAAAATAAAAAAATTCCTTTAGTTTTAAATGGAGAAACTGGTACAGGAAAAGAAGAATTTGCAAAAATATTACACAAAAAAAGAGTAGAATTAGAAGGTATGATCCCATTTATTACAGTAAATTGTGCATTACTTGATAATGATTTAACTTCTTCTCTTTTATTTGGACATAAAAAAGGTGCTTTTACAGGCGCAAATGAAACTACAAATGGCTATGTTGCAGCAGCTGATGGTGGAATTTTATTTTTAGATGAAATTCATACTCTCGATCTTACTACGCAAAGGAAACTTTTGCGTGTTTTAAATGATGGAAGTTATAATAGAGTTGGTGATATGCGAATGATTCACTCGTATTTCCAGCTCGTAGTAGCAACTACAAAAGATTTAGATGAAGAAGTTGAAGAAGGAAGAATGCTTGCTGACTTTAAGTACCGAATCAGTGGAGCAGAGATTGTTCTTGATCCTTTACGCGATAGGTTAGAAGACATACCTCTATTTATCAGTGTATTTTTTAAAAGAGAAAATATTGATGTATCTGATGAACTTATTTTACAAATAAGTAAAATGTGTCAAAAATGTCTCTGGAAAGGAAATATCAGACAACTTTTTCGTGTATTACAAAGAATGCTCATAAATTCCCAATTACATGAAGAAGAGCTTAATATTAATCATTTAGTTCTACCGCATAAAGAACCTATGACTTTTAAGTTTGAGCAAATAAAGTCACCGTCATTGCAAAATCAAAATTCAGAAGTTTCTTTCAAAGATGTTAATAGTACCGATGTAGGAATTATTAAGTTGCTAGAAAAAGCTTTGCAAACTGATACTTCTTTGAATGAGACAATAGATGAAATTGAAAAGCAAATTTTAATTAAAGCTATGAAAAGACATGACAGTATTGCGAAGGCGCATTTGGCTTTAGGGATCAGTCGGAATGCTATCGATGCAAAACGGAAAAAATATAGAATTTAAAATGATAACTATTTTTGTCTGAATATTCCCCAAGCAATTGCAATTGAGTAGACATCAGGTGTATCTCTTTGTTGGATTCGGTTAGGAATCTATATGAAGGAGAATTTACAAATGAGTGCCTTGCTTCGTGGGAAAGAGTTTTTAGAAAAAAATCCAATTCTTCAACTAGATAAGCTTTTCTCGCATTCTCTATCTGATCCAAAAAAAGCAGATCCTATTTGGGAGTTTATCCCTCCAGAAAATAGTGAAACAGTTTTTTTTCCGCATGAATTTATTCATTTATTACTTTATATCCGAAATCTAAATAAACTAGCCTTTAATACCTTAGAAGGTGAAGAACTTTGTTCAGTCAAGTCGTGGGATGCTCGTCAGCATAATCCAAGTAGGAACTTGAATGGTGGCGGAGTGATGACGGTAATTCGAGCGAATCATCTTGAAAAGTCTGCTGTAAATTTAAGTTGTGTCTGGGGAGAGAATTACCCATCAACCGAATCAGAATATGCAAACAAACCTTTTGCTGCAGCGGGAGTTTCGCTTATCTCGCATCCTAGAAATCCATTTGCACCCATTATGCATATGAATATTAGGTGTCTAAAGGTCTTTGACAAAGAAAATCCTGTAACTTGGATAGGTGGTGGTGCAGATTTAACACCAATGTTACCTTTTAAAGAGGATACCAATTTATTTCATTCAGCTATGTCAGATGTGTGTGAGCAAAATAAACAAATCGCAGATTATCAAAAATTTAAAAATTGGGCTCAAGATTATTTTTTCATCCCCCATAGAAAAGAAGAGCGTGGTGTTGGAGGAATATTTTTTGATTACTTAAAAATATCTAGTCCAAAAGATTTCTCATTACTTCTAGATGTAGGTCAATATTCAGCTAGGGCGTATGCTGAAATTTTAGGAAAAAGATTAGATACTCCTTATGATCAAGATCTTATTGAGAAGCACCACTATTGGCGAGGAAGGTATGCTGAATTTAACTTGGTTTATGATCGAGGAACAAAATTTGGACTTATGTCTGGAGGCAATTATGAAGCCATTTTTTGCTCATTGCCTCCTCAAGTAAAGTGGTGATTTTTTATGATTGAAGTCGGGTATTTTTCGTTTTGTCTTGCCTTTTTATTTTCTATTTATGGATTAATAATGGGGGGGTATGCATTATTTAAACCAAAAGTTGCCGTTATAGCAAGCGCAAGAAATGCATTAATTTGTGTATTTTTTTGTGTTCTATTTTCTTCCTTAGTTTTATGGAATGCAATATTTTTTCATGATTTCTCTGTAAAATATGTTTATAGACATTCTTCGATAGATATGCCTCCTTTATATTTATTTACTGCATTTTGGAGTGCTCTCGAAGGTAGCCATTTGCTTTGGACTCTTTTAATGAGCGCTGTTGTTACGTTATCCTTAGTAACTGTAAAAAAAGAAAATGCATCTTACTATCCTGCATTATGTCTTGCTTATGGTTGTGCCTTATTTTTTATGTTATTTTTAAACATTACTTATTCAGCTCCCTTAGAAAGATTATTTCCAGCTGGAAAATTTGGCGAAGGCATGAATGCTCTTCTTCAAAACCCCTATATGGCAATTCATCCGCCAATGCTTTTTACTGGATATTGCTTACTGATAGTTCCTTTTGCGTATTCTTTTGCTGCATTAATTTATGGGAAGTTTTCAAACCAATGGATTTCAACAGTCAGAACCTGGAGCCTATATAGTTGGGCGGTTTTGACCATCGCTATTTTTTTGGGAGGAAAGTGGGCTTACGTAGAATTAGGTTGGGGCGGATATTGGGGTTGGGACCCTGTAGAAAATAGTTCTTTTATGCCTTGGCTAGCGCTAACTGCCGCTTTGCACACACTTCTTGTTACCGATAAGACAGGCAGATTGCCAAGATTATTGCTTTTTTTAAATATGTTGGCATTTGCGTTAACTTTTCTCGGTACATTTATTACCCGTTCAGGTGTAATAAGCAGTGTCCATTCTTTTGCTGAAAGTGAAATAGGCCCAGCTTATCTAATTTGGGTTGTGTTTTTATTAACATTAGCGGCAGGATTAGTTTTATTGAGAGGCTATTTATTACCTGGAGCTGCTAAAGCAAACGATTGGCGAGTTTCTAAAGAAAGCGCTTTGCTTTTTACTATTTTCTTTTTTCTTTTTCTCTTAGCTTTAGTTTTTATTGGTACAATATTGCCTTTAGTAGTTGAAGCCACTCGCGGTATTAAAATATCTATTCAGCAACCATTTTTCAATGCTTTTGCTCCTTGGATAGGATTTGGATTAGTTTTACTCTTAGGAGTTGGGAATTTATTACGTTGGAAAAATGGGAAAATTCCAAATCCAATTTATTGTCTATTGTTACCTTTTATTTTGGCAGGTATTTTAACTTACTTTATTAAAAAACAACATTATTTAGATCTCAAAAATACGCTTGCATTTCAAATTATAATCTGGACATCTTTGGTATTAATTATGGATTTAATCTATAAATTAAAAGCATTAAGATGGAATACCAAACTTTTTTTAATTTATAATAGACCTTATTTAGGTTCAATCATTATCCATCTAGGTTTTTTGTGTGCAGTTGCCGGTTTTTTAGGTAACTACCGAGGGTTATCTGCCGAGGTTAATTTAAAACTGCATGAATCAACAGAATTTAATGGTTATATAATAAAAAATGAAGGATTAGGATACAATCGCGAATATAATGCTCAATATGTAATAAGTAAAATAAAAGCTATCAAACAAGACTCAAAAGAAGAAGTTTTTATTTTGCCAATGCGCAGTAAATTTACGAATAATGAACAATGGTTTAATGAAATTGGTATTCATTCAACAATATGGCATGATCTTTATATTGTTTTAGCATCTTTTGATATCAATACTCAATCAGTTTCTTTAAAAATGAATTGGAATCCTACTGTTAAATTAGTTTGGACAAGTTTATTGATTATGATACTTGGAGCTGCAATTGCTGTTTCACATAAAATTAGAAAAAGATCTTTAGAAATTGATGAAAATGGGAAAATTAAAGATACAAATATTGATGACTATTTGTCAATGATAATTGCAAATACCTCTAGAAGTTCTTCAGCAAAAATAAGTTCTAGCTTATTAATAATTTTTATTATTTCTCTCTTTTCTTTTGGGTTATCAGGAACGGTATATGCACAATCAAATTCTAGTCAACCTCAAACGAATATAAAGTTAATACCTGCACAACAATTAGATCCTAAACTTGTAGATGTCGCTCAGGAACTTAGATGTCCAACATGTATTGGAATGAGTGTCCTTGAAAGTGATACTTTGCAAAGTGTTGCTATGCGAACAGAAATTGAAAAACAATTATCTGAAGGAAAAGATAAAGAACAGATAGTAAATTACTTTAAAAAAGCATATGGGCCATGGATTTTGCGCGAACCAGATGCGAAATCGTCTTTAGGTTTCCTTATTTGGCTAATACCAATTTTGGGTATTATATTAGGACCTATGCTAATTATTTTTTGTTTAAAAAGAGCAAGAAAGAACATGAAAATAGAAAATGATAAATTACTATTAGAATTAAAAGAGTTTGTGAAAATAAAAAAGGAAGAAATTGGAAAATGTTAATAAATTTAATAATCTGTATTGCATTAGCAATTCCTTTAATATTTTTTATAATATACCCTTTGCTTAGTAATTATGGAAATACTAACATCCTAAAACGAAACTTTACATTTCAAACGGAAAATGAATTAAATAATATACTAATTCTAAGGAATGCGCTTTTCCAAAAATTAGTGTATGGAAGATCAGAATTAAAAGATATTGAATTGCTCAGTGAAGCAGAAATTTATCAAAGTCTTTTGGCGATCTGTGCAAAACTTGAAGATGAAGAGTTGCCTAAATTCCCAACTGAGGTTAAAAATCCTGTTAACAATCAGGAAGAAGGCAATATAAAAAAAGACTTTTTGTATTCTCTAGTTATTTTATTGGGAGTACTT
Organism: Pigmentibacter sp. JX0631; assembly: GCF_029873255.1. NCBI lineage: Bacteria > Pseudomonadati > Bdellovibrionota > Oligoflexia > Silvanigrellales > Silvanigrellaceae > Pigmentibacter > Pigmentibacter sp. JX0631. The sequence goes on from NZ_CP123622.1 coordinate 2,733,536, forward strand.
TTTATAGTATTTAATTTTTTATCGTCTAGTGCGTTTGCTTTAGGAGATCAAAAAAATGAAAATATACCCACTGATGTGGTTATTCCACCACCAACTATTTTAGATAAATCCGGATATTGGCTTCCTGCAGTAAATCAATATATTTTAATGCCAGCAATGGGTGAAGTAAAAGTTTATTATGTAGGAATGTTTACAAATACTTTTCATGCAAAGGGAACTCAATTATTGTTACCTTTTCCACAAGGATTTACTGATCTAAAAATATTAGGCGCGCAAAATGCTACTTTGGAAAAAAATGGTGGTCAGGAAAGTCCTGTATTGAATTTAGAATTAAGTGAAGGAGTCAATCAGATCAGTGCTGAATTTTCATTACCTGCTTCGCAAGGGATTGCTAAGTGGCAAGCTGCTAATTTACAGACGTTACCTGGAGTTACTATTATAATGATGCCCGAGCATAATGCTGCTTTGCGGAATTTACTGTCAAATTTTTTTCGTACACCAAATGTTTGGCCACCTAGATTAGAAAACATCAGTACACAATTTCGATCTATTTTAGGGCCAGATCCTTTAGATTTATCAAATTCAAAATTAAAAGATCCTAACCAATTATCGCGCCAGCTAGTACGAGTTGGAGATAAATCCGCTGATTTTCCAAGTTTTGAAATTTATGGGGTGATTCCTAGTCGAGCATATATTTATCTCACCATTTTATTTTTTGCTTTTTTTCTTTTTACAGTTACAGCCATCTCAATTTTTAAAACGTCAAAATAATTTGTGTAGTTACATTTTATCAGAAAAAAAAACTGATACTCTTCTTGCTCCTCTTGCTTCTCCTAGCTAAGATATAAATGAGTTTGATAAGGAGGTTTTTTTTTATGATTTTAAATAGTGAGTCTGTAGAATTAATTCGCATAAATGCAATTCGGTTAGCTAGCTCTATCCGTAGTAAAGATGATTTGGTTGATCTTGCTACTGCTAGTTCTTTTGAACAAGTTTTTTCCGCAATTGAAACCATTCTAACAAATACAGAAATGTATTTTGATGATGATTTGCTTATACAACTTGATGTTCAAACATGGCAAAGTTTTAAGGCAGTATTGCTTGTCTACACATTAAATGTAGTTAATCGTCAAATTTATCTTGCACGTGAGTCAAGTTTTTCACACCAACAAGGCCGCGATTTTGGTGCAAGTACAACAAATCTTTAATTTATTTCTTTAGCTCGCTTGCACAATTCGGATTCCTCAAATATGATGTAATGGTATTTAATTAAAGTCTGTTTCGTTAGCTATAGGTAATATTGTCAACAGTTTTTATTGTTACTTTATTGGAGGCTCTACATGAACCGTCTACTTAAGACTACGTCACTTCTTGCTTTAGTTTCTGCTCCGTTTTGTGCAAATGCGCAATCCCCGACTGATTTTTCTAATTTCTCTCCTAGATTAAAGTTACAAAGCCGTTATAGCTTGTACGATTCCTATCGTAACAATCAAAGCGACTTAATAACTAATACTGCTCGTTTTGGTTTAAATTATCGTTATAAAAATGTTATGGGCGTATTAGAAGTACAAGCGGGCTCCCCATCTGATACCTATACTCAAGCGAGTAAATCATCTACGACAACTGGTAGCAGTACAACATCTACAACAAATGGTTCCCAAAATTTATTCCAAGTAAGAAGAGCTTTCATTGGATTAGAGCTTGTTAATATGGAACCTGCGACCGTTTCCTTAATTATGGGACGTTATCGTTTCGTTGCTTCCCAAGTGTATGCACCTGATGCAATTACTCAAATATTAGCTACTAACTTAGACAACGTTTCCAGCTCCACAAGTTCTGATGGACTCATTGCTAAATATGCAGGTAAATTTGATTTTGGTAAGGTTGGTGCAGAATTTGGTGTTGTAAATAATATTGCGGTAGCAAAATATTCAACTGGTTCTTCTTGGTTTGGTAACACTTCTATAGTGTCAAGTGACAACTCATTCAGTGCAGCACCAAAAACTCAATCCCGTGGTATGCAAGGTGTGTTAACTGGTGACATCGATGTTGGTGATGGAACTGTTGAAGCAAGATTTGGCTACGGTATGCAAAATGGTGCTGTAACATCAGTAAGTGCAAGTACTTATACAAATCAAGATGTAACTAACCTAGAAGCGTCTGCTGGTTACAACTACATGAAAGGTCAAATTAAGGGCGGTGTGTGGTACCAAGCTGTTACTTTAGCGAAAGCGCAAACTGGTACTATCGTCGGCGTTAATAATGTTCCAGCTTATACAACTGTTACTTCACCAACTGCAGATCAAGACTCTCAAAATATATCAACCATTGGTGTAGGTGTGACAGGAAATTCTAAATTATTTGGAATTACAGGCTTGTTGGCTGATGGAGATGCCTTTACTTATGGAATAGGTTATCAAAATGTAAACGGACAAGAAGCAACTGGTGGTGGTTCTAATGGTGTGACTGCATTTACAAATCAATCACTCCAAATTAGTCAATACAACGTTGGAGTTGGATACAATCAAGGGGTATTCAATCTTGAGTTGAACTATGCAATGTCAAGTGCAAATTATGAAATTTATACTAACAATGATGGAGTTGCAAAAGAAAAAACTGCAAGTATCGTGTATCTAGTTGGTACAATTTCTCTATAATAAGATTTTTTTATACATTTCGAAAATAGGTGCTGATTTAAATTAGCATCTATTTTTTTAACTGTTTTAATAGAAAAAGATATGAAAATGCTGAAAAAAACTTTCTTCTTTTTCCTAATGACTCTTGCCTTAAATGGAGCTGCTAAAGCAAATACTGAGCAGCAAGTTTTAAAACCATTTATCCGCATTCAATCTCGCTATAGTATTTATGATAGTTATAGAAATAATCAGTCAGATACAATAAATTCTTTAGGACTAGGTATACTATATAAGGCTAAAAATATTTTTGGTGCTTTTAATTGTCAAGTCGGCTTGCCTGCCGATCCTTATTCAAGTCAAATAAATACAAGCCCATCAACAACAAATGGCTCACAAAATTTATTGTCAATAAGAAGAGCCTTTGTTGGAGTGAGTGGGATTAATTTTCAGAATAATTCATTATCATTTATAATTGGAAGATATAGAGTAACAGGACCTGTTTTATATACCCCCGATGCGCTTGATTATGTAATAGCTACAAATTTAACTTTGCATTCTAGTTTAGTTGGTTCAGATGGTATCTTTCTAAAATTTTCTGGTGATTATGATACTTGGAAATTTAGTAGTGAATTTGGGTTTGTAAATTCAATTCAAGTTGCTCAAATAAGAACAGGAGGAAACTGGTTTTTTATTCCCCAAATTGTGAATAATGCTGACACAACCTTTGGTTCTTCTCCGAATACACAATCCAGAGCATTTATAGGCAGTTTAGGAAGTGATTTTTCAATCTCTGATGGTGTTCTTGAATTAAGAGCTTTATATGGTTCACAACAATCAGCAGTCACTAAAGTTTCAGGAGATACAAATTATACTGCACGAGATGTTTCTGATTTTGAATCCTCAGTTTCATATAATTATAAATCTGGGATAATTTCAGGTGGTATTTGGTTTCAATCTGTTTATTTAGGACAAAGTAAATCAGGTATTAAGTCAGCAACGAATCAAGTCAATTATTCAAATTCTACTAATGATGATTCTCAAACGATAAATACTTCTGGGTTAAGTTTTATTTTGAATAGTAAATTTTTCAATTTAAGCGATTTTCTTGAGAAAGAAGATTCAATTTTCCTTACTTTAGCTTATCAAAAAATATCTGGTCTTTTAGTTTCTGGAGGCGGAGCCTCGACAGGAGTAACAAGTTTTTCTAATCAATCTTTGAATAATGATATCATAAATGCAGGATTTGGATATAAACAAGAAGCATTTTCTTTAGAAATAGATTACTTATATACAAAAGCTAATTATGAAATTTACACAAATAATAATGGCATTCAAAATCAAAAAGAGGCAAGTATTCTTTATTTAATTGGAACTTTATTGCTTCAATAATTATAAAGTACTAGTTACTTTATTTAAGTTTTTTGGTGTATCTGGATTTCTTCCTAGGCTTTTTGCAAATAATGCGGAAAATTTATAAAACTTATGAATAAATAAAATACTATTTGCTATAGGATGAATCGAATTTCCTATACTAATGACTGGAAGATTTAAAAATAAAGTTTTATTTTCTTTTAAAATTTCATTTGTGCCTATTATAAAAATATTAGCTTCTTTTTTAAGGAAATTTTCAATTAATAAAAGCATATTCGGTAAAGTTTCATCTTTATTTAAAAAAACTATTACTGGAAAACTTTTATTTATTAATTCAAAAGGACCATGCATTACCTCTGCACCACTAAAAGCTTCGGCATGAATACCGCTTGTTTCTTTTAATTTTAGAGCGGCTTCCATTGCAATAGGAAAAGTATAACCTCTTCCTAATACAAGAAAATTTTTTGCATTTTTAAAAGTTTCAATTGGAAATTCATCTTTATCATTAGCAAATTCATTTAATCTTTGACTTATAACTTTAAAGCAATCAATATTTATACTATTTTGGGGATTTAAATAATATGCTAATTGAATAATTCTAACTAAGCTAGCAATAAAACTTTTAGTAGCAGCAACAGAATATTCTTTTCCTGCCAGTAATGGAATATTAAATTTACTTTGATCTGCAAGAGGTGAATTGTTTTCATTAATAAACGAAACAGTAACTGCTCCATTTTGCTTTGCATATTTCATTGATTCAACTAAATCAAAGCTTTTTCCAGATTGCGAAATTCCAAGCACTAAAGAATTTTTATAATTTATATTTTTTTGATATATTGTGTGGATTGATGGTGCTATAGATGCAGTTGCTATTTCCAATTGCGTTTCAAAAACATATTTTGCAAATGTTGCTGCGTGATCAGAACTACCTCTTGCTATAGTAGCAATAAAATGAATTTCTACATTTCTTAATGCAGTTATTATTGGAAGAAAAAGAACGTCTGAGTTAAGTATCAAATTATTAATGATACTAAGCGTTTCGTTTGTTTCTTTTTCCATTAATGTTGTTTCCATTTAGGTATTTTCCTATCAATTGGATTACATTAATAAAGGATATTTGTTTTCTTCTTTTTCAACATTTTTTGTCAAAAAAGTTTGCAATAAACTTTGTGCTGTTCCTGCTAATTTATCTTTAAAAGACTCTTTTTTAGGAGTAAAAATATGATAAATATCATAGTCTTTACTTAAATTTAGAAGATAATCATCACTTGTTTTTAATTCATCGACTAAATTTAATTCAATTGCTTTTACCCCAAACCAATATTCACCTGTTGCTACTTTAGCGATGTCTACAGAGTTTCTATATTTACTGACATGATCTTTAAAAAGTTCATGCACTTCTTCTATTTGTTCTTGAAATTTAGCTTTTTTCTTTTCAGTTACTTCGCCAAATGGTGTAAGTGTTCTTTTATACTCGCCGGCAGTCATTTCTAAATATTCAATATTATTTTTGTGTAGAAGTTTATTTAAATTTGGTAACGAGGCAATTACACCAATAGAACCTAAAATGGCAAAAGGTGCTGCAATAATTTTATTTGCTAAACATGCCATCATGTAACCACCACTCGCTGCTACTTTATCTACACAAATGGTTAAAGGAATGTTTCTTTCTTTAATTCTCGCCAGTTGTGAAGATGCTAAACCATAAGCATGCACCATTCCCCCTGGGCTCTCTAAACGAATCACTATTTCATCTTTGGGAAGTGCAGTTTGCAAAAGAGCGGTAATTTGCTCGCGAAATGTTGTGACAGAGCTAGCAGCGACATCACCGTTAAAATCTAATACATAAACTTTTTTTGGTAGTGGTAAATCTTTTTGCTCTTCTTTTTCTTTTTTCTTTGCTTGATTTTTTTCTTTTAAAAAAAGTTTTTCTTTTTTTAAGTAAGTTTTATATTCTGTTTCTTCCATAATTTCTTTTAGTATTTTTTCTTTGTTTTCTTTATAAGTTTCATTCAATTTTTTTATTTCAATTTTAATTCCTTGCGCAAGTTTTTTCTTTCGTAAACTTATTAATGCTAAAATACCAAAAAAAACTAAAAATAAGCCAAGAACCCCCAGAACTGCCAGAGATAATTGGAACCAAGAAAACAGGGACTGTGACATAGATATAGCTCCTCAGAGTTTCAGTTGATAAGATTCATAGCAGTATTCATTAGTTTTCCTGCAGAAGCGTAACCTTGTAATAAGATAGTTGGTTTTGCATCGAAATCGCTACTCGCTTTAAAATATGCAATTGCTGGCAAACCATTTATTTGCCATCTATTTACAAGAATTTGAATATCATCTGGTAAATTTGTGTAATCAAGTTTTACAACAATAAAATTTTGGTGGAGAAATTCAATGAGCTTTGGATCTTGCCAAGAAGTTTCTTCCATTTCTAAACAAGCTGTGCACCAATCTGCCCAAATATCAATTAAGATAGGTTTATTTTCGGTTTTTGCAATTTCAACTGCCCTTTGGTAGTCATTTAACCAATTTAATTTATTATTTGTTAATTTTGTCGAGATATTAATTTCAGATCTCTTTAGATAAAAACTATTTGTAGTATATAAAGTAACCCAAAGAGCTAAAAAACAAGTTGTTAAGATAAGGCCACATTTTGAAAGAAATCCAATTAAATTGTTTTTTATTGTGAATACAGTAAAGATAGAGGCGCTAAGTAGTAATATAAAAACTGTTAAAAACTTTGGTTTTAAATAGATATCCTGTACATAAGAAATTTTTTGGAGGTAAATTCTTAAGTAATATAAAGCTAATGCAAACATTAGAGCGGCAAAAAATATTTTTATAAAATTAACTAGGCGGGGGAACTTAGGAACTTTAGTGAGACCCTGCCCAAAGTATCCCAGAGCTATGTAGGGTAGGCCAAAGCCTAAGGCAAAGAAAAACATATATGTAAAACCTACAATAGGATTTTTATTTTGTGCAATTAAAATAAGTATTGTGCTCAGAACAGGGCCTGTACAAGGTGCAGAGATTAAACCAGAAACAGATCCCATTGTTAAAACAGCTATCTTAGGATAATTTTGTGCGAGCGGAATTTTATTTCCAAAAGATTGCAAGCTACTTAAATTAAATACTCCAAGCATAGACAAACCAAGCAAGAACATAATTCCTGCAATGATCAAATTAAAGATGGGATTTGCTAATTGAGATCCAAAAATACTTCCCGATAATGCTGCAAAAACTCCAAGTAATGAATAGGTTAAAATCATCCCTAAGACATAATAAAGCGGTAGTAAACCTTTTTTTCTCTTGGCGTTTATTCCAGAAAATTGTGACATAACATTTAAAGTAATTGGAATCATCGGATAAACGCAAGGTGTTAAATTCATCAGAAGTCCAGCAAGTAATAAAGCTGGAAATAATATCCAACTTCCTTTTCCAATTGCATCTTGTATTTTAATGGCTAAATTATCATTTAAAAGAGTGATTTTGTCACTGACTACACTTTCATTTTTCGCTATTTGCGAATCAACTTCATTTCTAGGTTGAGAAAAATTTGAGTTTCCAGAATTGAAAGAAAAATTTTCTTTGGATAAAGTAGAAATACTACCAACTTTTAAGTCAATTTGTAATTTAGCTGGAACTAAACAAACCGAATTTGAACATGACTGAACATTGATTTCTAAAGTGTCATTTATATTAAAATGTTTTTCTGATTTTATGATAAATTGTGTTTTATTTTTAAATATTTTTTTCTCAGTTTTAAAAAAAGGATCATGATAACTTTCTGGCAATTTATCAGATTCGTATTTTAACTCAAAAGGTAGTTGTTGAGAGATATTAAGAAAAAATTTTAATTTATCTTGATATATTTTAAAATCATCTTTTGTGGTAAGTGATAAAATAATAGCAGGATGTTGTCCTAAATCAATTTTTATAACTTCAAACTTAATCACGTTTTCTATTTTAACTTGTTGATCAAATTGGGAAGATTTAAATTCTTCAGGAAAATAAGTAGATTCCGCATATGCTGCAGAATTCATAAAAATTATTCCAATAAAAGTGCAAAAAAATTTAACTAAAAAAGCAGGAACTATTTTCACCTTTGACCTCAAATTCTAAACATAAATTGACCTGTCGCCATTGCATCGGTAAATTAACCGAGAACTTCGTACTTGTTTTACGGAGACTAATATTGGAGCAAAACAAAATGAGTTCTACTAATTTGTATCAGTTAAAACGCATATCACCTACAATTCCTAATCTCAAAATTCTCACTATCGTGATGGATGGTGTCGGTTTAACAAACATTCAAGCTAATATAACTTCTGAACTGAAGAAGCAAAATGGAATTTTACCTGCAGAAGCCTTTCAAGTTGGAAATGCGGTAAATGCGGCTTATACTCCTAATTTGTCAAGTCTTTTTTCTCATCCATTATTTCGAACAATAAAAGCGCATGGTTTAGCTGTAGGTTTACCAAGTGACGAGGATATGGGAAATAGCGAAGTAGGCCATAATGCTTTAGGTGCGGGAAGGGTTTTTGCGCAAGGTGCAAAATTGGTAAATGCAGCCATAGAAACGGGTGCTTTGTTCCAAGGTAATGCATGGAAAAAATTAGTATTAAGGCAAGAATTAAAATCAGGACAAAATACATTGCATTTTTGTGGTTTATTTTCTGATGGAAATGTACATAGTCATTTAGAACATCTTTTTGCATTAATTCAGCAAGCAAAAAAAGAAAATGTGAAAAAAGTCCGTCTTCATCTTCTTCTTGATGGGCGTGATGTAGGGCCTTTAACTGCAACTGAGTATATTGCCAAATTGCAAACTTTTTTATCCGAAATAAATAGCGGCAGTTTTGATTGCAAAGTTGCATCTGGAGGAGGAAGAACTTTTGTCACGATGGATCGGTATGAAAGCGATTGGAGTATTGTTGAAAGAGGTTACCAAGCGCATGTGTTAGGAGAAGGTCGTGAATTTTCTTCTATTTTGGAAGCAGTTGAAGTTTTAAGAAAAGAAAAAAATTATTTTGATCAAGATTTGCCTCCGTTTGTCATTTTTGAAAATGGCAAACCAGTTGGAACAGTTGAAGATAATGATAGCTTTGTTTTTTATAATTTCAGAGGCGATCGTGCAATAGAAATAACCCGCGCTCTCACGGAAGAGAACTTCTCAGCATTCCAGAGAAAAAGATTTCCAAAAATATTTTATGCTGGAATGATGCAGTATGATGGTGATTTAAAATTACCAGAATTATTTTTAGTATCACCTCCAGCAATTGATTGTACTTTAAGTGAGCTGCTTAGTAATGCTAATATAAAACAATTTGCTTGTAGTGAAACACAAAAATATGGGCATGTAACTTATTTTTGGAACGGCAACAGAAGTGGAAAATTTAATCCGAGTTTAGAAAATTATATTGAAATTCCTTCTGACCTTATCCCTTTTCAAGAACGACCTTGGATGAAATCAGCTGAAATAGCTGATGAAACTATTAAGCAAATGTATAATAATTCTTTCGAAATAGGGCGAATTAATTTTGCGAATGGCGATATGGTTGGGCATTCAGGTCATTTTGCTTCTGCTGTTTTATCAGTTGCAGCCGTTGATCTTGCCTTAGGAAGAATCATGCAAGTTGCTAAAGAAACAAATACAATATTGATTATTGTTGCTGATCATGGAAATGCTGATGAAATGTTTGAATTAGACAAGAAATCGAAGAAGGTTGTGTATGAAAAAAATGGTTTTCCTAAATTAAAAACAAGTCATACTTTAGCGCCAGTACCATGTGCATTTTTTAATACTGAGATATTAGATAAATCTGTAACTTTACGTGAAGATTTACCTAATGCAGGATTGGCAAATATTGCTGGAACTATTCTTCATTTAGCTGGTTTTGATACTCCCCCTAATTATGAACCCTCATTGCTAATCATTGGTGAAAAAAAAAAGAATTAAGTAGTAATGAAATTTTGCAAAAAAAAGTTCTTTATTGCCAAGATAATTTTTCACAACGTTACAATTTGGCTCTTGAAACATTAAGTTTTGCCGACACAATAGCTCAGTTACGTTCCCCAGAGGGATGCCCTTGGGATAAAGAACAAGATTTAAATTCTTTACAGTCATATTTAATTGAAGAATCTTATGAAGCTATTGAAGCTGTTCAAATATATTTGCAAAATAAAACATTAGAAAATGCAAAAAATTATGCTGATGAATTAGGTGATGTTTTATTGCAATTATATCTAAATTCACAAATAGCTTCTGAAGAAAATTTATTTAATATTTTAGATGTTTTTAAATCTATCAATAAAAAAATGATCGATAGACATCCACATGTGTTTGCTTCGAGTGAAATGCTTAATATTAAAAATTATTCAGATGTTATAAAGCAATGGGATGAAATAAAAAACAATGAAAACGGAACAAAAAAAATAAGTAATTCCTCTTCATTACTAAAAAAAGCTATAAAAAAGAAAGGAATACCTACTCTAAATTTTGGACAAGAAATATCAAAAAGAGCAAAAAAATTAGGCTTTAGTTGGAATACATTACCTGAAATATTTGGAGATGTTTTATCAGAAATTGAAGAACTTAAAGAAGAATTTGCACAAAATAAAATTAATATCGAGCGAGTAGCTGATGAAATAGGAGATGTGGTATATGCTCTTTGTAACTTAGTGCAATTTCTTAAAGAAACAAACATTGAAGCAAAGAATTATGATTTTGATTTATTAGCAAGAGGTGCAATTGATAAATTTATCAACAGATTTATGGAAATGGAAAAGATCATGGAAGAAAATGGCACACCTTTAAGCGAAAATACTGTAAAAAATATTTCTTTGGAACAATGGAATGATTTATGGAAACAAGCTAAAAAGAGACGTTATCGTTAATATTATGCCTTGCCAAAGTAGGCTTGGTGTAGCATGTTTCGCTATGTTTTATGATTGAAGATAAAGGAAACTTTTATGGTACTCAAAAGTCTGTTTGGCAAAAAAGACCCAACTAAAAAAACTGAAAATTCATCTACTATTGAAAGCTCTGAAGAAAGTATTCCTTCAGAATCCCAACCACAACAAAATGAACCTTCACCGGCTCTACATTTAGAAGGTGCTATGGTTGAAAATGCAAGAAATGATAATGCTGAAACAAGAGCAAAGGTCTATCAAGAGCTTCTCTTTTCAGACCTGTTATTAGCGTTGGCTGATACAGGAGCTCCTAGTGCTGCAGTAAATGAAGCTACAGCCATTGCTGAAAATCCAAGCGTAAATGTCGCTATTCTTGCTAATAATCAAGGAATCCAATTTGCAGCTGCATTTACAAGTGCTGCTGCTGCAAGACGCTGGCGAGCTGAAGGCGGTCAATATGTTTCAATAAGAGGTCAAGATGTTTTCAAGCTGTTGGAACCAAGTCCAGCTGAAGTCATTGTTATAAATCCAGGTAGTGCTCCATTTGTCGTATTGAATAAGGTTGAGTACAAGCAGCTTGCAATGGGAATAGTTCCACAAACTCAACGCAGTCCTGTACAAGTAAATGTTTCTAATGAAACGAACCCTAATCAAGCACCTGCCGATGGTATGCAAATAGCTTTCCCACCAGATGCGTTTAATGAGTTGCAAAAACAACACGCTTTGAAAGTTTTAACTGATTTTGAAAATATTGAAGCAGCTGCATTAGGAGCTATTTTACCGCCTAATACTTCTCAAGAAAATGGTTGGTTAAGAACTATCTTTTTAAGAGTTGTTGGATTGGAAGAATCTCAAGAAGCTGTACAAAAATTTTGTTTAAACGTGCGTGATACGATGCGGAAAGATAATGAATTTTTCCTTGAAACCCAGTTTGAAGTAGGGGTTATGCCTGATCCTAATTTTTGGTTAGCAATGCACCAAAATAATTTTATTTTGCTTGATAAAAATCCACCTAATATAACTACAGAAAATGTAATTAAACAATAATTAAAAGCTTTGGAGAGTCTCTGGATATGTTAGAACCCATGATTAAAAGTGCAATTGAAAGAACAGAGCATTTTTCTCAAGCAATTAGCTGGTATAAAACAGCTTTCCAAGAAAACGATGATTTTAATCAAACATTTCAAACATTAGCTAATGAATTAGTAGCATGTTCAAGATTAAATACTTCATTGAAGCAAGTGTTTTTTGTGGCAGTTGGCAAATCAGCACAAGTGGCTCAATTAGCTGTTTCAATGCTTGTTAGTGTTGGCATCGTGGCGCGTTTTGTGCATCCAACTGAAGCATTTCATGGAGATTTAGGTGTAGTTGGAAAACAAGATACCGTCGTTCTAATTTCAAATAATGGGAAAAGTAGCGAATTATTGCAGCTAATTCCAGGTCTTCAAGATAGGGAAGTTAAAATCTTTGTTCTTACATCCAAAGCAGACTCTCCATTAGCAAAAATTGCTAAACATGTTTTATTCATTCCTCCCTTTGAAGAAAAATGCCCTTTAAGTCAAGCACCTATAACAAGTTCAATAACATCCCTTGCGCTTTGTCAATTACTAGTAGCTGCAACCGTTGAACTAAGAAATTTTCCCATAGAAGAATATGCTAAAAATCATCCAGGTGGGGCAATTGGAAAGAGAATATTTTTAAAAGCAGATACTTTAATGATCCAGGGAGAAGATTTACCGTTAGTGCATAAAGATGAAAGCTTTAAAACTGTAATTTCTATTTTTACAAAATTTTCAAAAGCTGCTGTTTTAGTAGTTGAAGGAAAAAAGTTTTTAGGTCTTATTTCTGAAAAAGATCTGCGGACAGCTATGGAAAAATTTGGTGCACAAGTTTTTGAACTTAAAGCAAATGAATTTATGAATAAAAATCCTACCGTAATTTCGCCAGGCATGTTAGCTGTTGATGCATATAAGAAAATGTGTTCAAAAAATCCTCCTTTCAATTTACTACCTGTAGTTGATGAAGAAGGTAATGCAGTAGGAATGCTAAGAATGTTAGATTTTATTTCGGCAGGAATTCATATTTAGCTTTTGATTTTATTTTTTTTGAATATTTTTTGTTTTTTCAGTCTTTTCTAGTTTTTCACTTACAACGCTGTCTAAAGTTGCACTTGCTAAGGATCTTAATTTTGGATCCTGATGATATTTTGCTAACCATATTATTTCTCTTTTTATATAACCATCTTTTTTTCCAAGTGCTTTCATGATTGGAAATAGACGAAATTCAACCCAAGGTTCTTCACAGCGAAAACTAGAGATCCAAACTTTAGGATTATTCTCGACAATTTTAATTATTTGATCTAAGAAAGTTTCTCGATAAGATGTTGTCGAAGCTGCAAAAATAATATTTAAATCATTAAATTCACTTTCGGTTAATTTTTCTTTTCTAGAAATCATTTCAGTTAAATATCTCCCCATTAAGATTGGAGTCCATATTCTAACCATGTCAGGATATTTTATTTCTTTTCCCAATTGAGCTTTTCCATATTCTGAAACGTTTAATAATTTTGTATTGTCTTTTTCACGGATTTCTTTTCCAACTCTTTTTATCCAGCTTTTTAACGAAAGAATGTAACCCTGTTCATTAGTTTCTTTAAGTACGTCTATCCAGCTACTCAAATATCCTTTGTCAATTTCTAATTCAATCATTTTTGTAGCTTCAGGAATTTTGGCTACTAGAGCTAGTGATAAAATAGATTGTTCTCCAGCTTTTGGTTTGTATTCTTTTTCTGAAATTATTTTTTTTATGTATTCTGTCAGAATTTCAATACACGAGGGGTACTTTTTTTTCGCTAAACCAGAAATGAATTCGACTCTTTTTTGTTCGTTGGATAAAATTTCTTTTCCAATGTTTGCTAAAAATTTTTCTTGATTCGAATTTTTTTCACAAAAATTTATGTAGTATTCGTCTGAATTACTAGCTGATTGTGCAGATGCTACATTAGCTGTTAAAATTAACAGAGAAAAGATATAAAAGTTTTTAAACATTTGTATTTTCAACTTTCCAAATAAAAGAATGATTAGTATCTAGCATTAAGATAAAACTTATAGCTTTAGTATGAGATAAGTTTTTTAATTTAAATAATAGGTCATTGAGAGAGATATATTCATTTGCATAGAAGAAAATTTTTTCATTGCTTTCTGGTGCATTGGAATTTAATCGGGCAAAAGGATAAAGTATATCTATGGGGAGTTTTGCAAGTAACTCTACTTTATAATGAAATTTTATTTTTTTTCCTGTCATTCGTGAGAGTTCTTCAGAAATATAAAGTGTACTTCTTCTGAATATGCTTCTATGTTTTGGAAATTCAATTTCTTTTTGGCATAGTATTGGTAGTAGAGAGGTTCTTAACTCATTTAATTTTTTATGTAAAATAATCCATGCGAGAAGACCCCATACTAAAAAAACAGCAAAGATAAAATGAAAAATAAAATTTGCTAGCAAACAACTCTCCTTAACTTTACAAAAAGCTTGTCTTTGTGCAAAATCTACTATGCAAATTATTGCATATTCTTTTGATTCTTAACACAAAGGGAGTTAATCCTGAATGGGAAATGAAAATAATAAAACATTTCTTCCGTACGTTGAGCCGATGAAACCTGAAACCGATTCTCCCTTGGAAGACCCTGAGAAAATAGCGCAAAATGCATACCTTTCATTAAAAGAGAAATGCTTACAATATTTGGAACCTTCAGTTGAGCCCATTTTATACAAAGCTTTTCAATTTGCCCACAATTTGCATGCTGGGCAAATGCGAAAGAGTGGTGAACCCTATATTATCCACCCGTTGGCAGTTGCTGAAATTCTATCCGAATTTAAAATGGACGAAACTTCTTTAGTTGCAGCAGTTTTGCATGATGTGGTCGAAGATACTCACGTCTCAGTTGAAGAGGTATCTAAGGAATTTGGTGAACAAGTTGCTGCGTTGGTTGAAGGTTTGACCAAATTGGCAAAAGTGCAATTTCGTTCTTCGCAAGAAAAAATGGCCGAAAACTTTCGCAAAATGATAGTCGCAATGTCTCGAGATATTCGGGTGATTATCGTTAAACTTGCGGATAGAACGCATAATATGCGGACTCTGCGCGCTTTAAGTTTAGAAAAAAGACAACGGATTGCTGAAGAAACTCTAGAAATATATGCCCCTCTTGCTGGACGCTTGGGGATGTATAAAATAAAAGCTGAATTAGAAGATTTATGTTTACGCGAATTAAAACCTTCGGTTTACTATAGCTTAATTGCAAGAGTTGCGCAGAAAAAAACCGAGCGGGACAAAATAATAGAGCAGGCTAGAGATCACTTAGACCAACGATTAAAAGAAGCGCAAATTAATGCCAAAGTTTATGGAAGAGCTAAACATTTTTATTCTATCTATCGAAAAATGTCTGATAAACAAATTGAATTTGAAGATATCTATGATTTGTTTGCGCTGCGCGTAATAGTAAATACAGTGAATGAATGTTATGAAACATTAGGTATTATTCATAATATTTACCGCCCAGTTCCAGGTCGTTTTAAAGATTTTATTGCCATGCCAAAAGCAAACTTATACCAAAGTTTGCATACGACAATTGTTGCCGCAAAAGGTGAATTATTGGAAGTTCAAATTAGAACTGCGCAAATGCATCATATCGCTGAAAACGGGATCGCCGCACATTGGGCTTACAAAGAAAGAAAAAAAGATCCTTCATCTGCTGGGCAAGTGAATCCAGCTGCTTTTGAAAAATTTAAGTGGTTAAAACAAATTGTAAAACATCAAAAAGAACTTTCTGATCCAGATGAATTTTTGGAAGCAGTGAAAGTCGATTTATTTGATGAAGAAGTTTATGTGTTTTCTCCAAAAGGGGACGTCTTTGAATTGCGAAAAGGAGCAACTTGCCTAGATTTTGCTTTTGCGATTCATACCGATCTTGGTCTTAAAACAACTGGAGCAAAAATAAATGGTAGAATTGCAACATTACGTACACGTTTACACAGTGGTGATGTAATTGAATTATTGGTTGGAAACAAAGTTCGAGCTACTAAAGATTGGTTAAACTTTACTACTACTACAAAAGCTAGAAATAAAATCAGAGCATGGCTTAGAAGCGAAGAAAGAACCCAGGCAAAGCAATTGGGGCAAGAATTGCTTGAAGAAGAATTAACTAAAAATTCTTCGAGCTTTGAAAAACTCCAAAAAATGGGAGTCTTTCAAGAATTAAATAGATTATTTAGTGTAGGGGGATATGAAGATTTTATTCTCCAAATTGGATATGGAAAAATTGATGTAAAGCCTGCTGTGCAAAAATTATTAACTTCATTACAGCTTCCTAAAATTCAAGAGACTATACCGATTGCGACTGAACCTGTTAAAACGATGCAACAAGAGCTCCAAGAAATGCGTTCGGTACAAGAAGCAATAAAACAGCGACAAGGTAAAAACAGAGCTGGTGGTGAAGATGCAGTCAGAGTGCAGGGTATGACTGGAATTGTGGTTCGGATGGCTCGCTGTTGCGAACCCTTGCCCGGACAACCTATAGTCGGTTTTGTTTCACGCAGTCGTGGGGTTACGGTTCATGCTGCAAGTTGCCAATGGGCCTTGTCAAACGATCCTGCGCGGAGAGTCGATTGTTCTTGGAATATTGTATCTGCAACTACACACAATGTACGGGTACGAATTACAGCACACGATAAACCAGGAATTTTGGCGGCTATTACTAAGATGGTTTCTGCTTCGCATATTAATATTGCTGGGATGGAATGTTTTACTAACCCACAAAAAAGAGCTGTCATTTTATTAAAGCTAGAGCTTACTGATATTCATCAGTTAAAAGATATTCATCAAAAGATTGAGGCTGTTGATGGGGTTATTTATGTAGAAAGAACAATGGGATGAATTACCTAAAAAAATATAAGGTTCTTGGAGTTTTAATTTTTGCTGAAAGTATTGAACGCTTTGCCTATTATTTTGTTTCTTTTTTGATCCCAGCTTATATGATGTCTAATAGTGAAAATGGCGGATTGGGGTTGACGCAAAATTTTTCAACTTTAACTTCTAGCTATTTTTCATTTGGAATTCTTCTTTTTCCATTAATATTAGCCCCTGTTATAGATAGATATTTTGGGCACTTAAAATCAGCTTTGTATGGTGGAGTTTTTTTAATTTTAGGTTACTTTACTGCATTTATTTCTGAATTCTTTTTTAATTATATGATTGTTTTAGGCTTAATTCTTTTAATGCTTGGTACTTCTTTGGTTAAACCAGCTTTTTCTGTGTTAGTAGGTAAATATGCAGGAACATCATATAAGTTACAAGAATTTTCATATGTGCTTTATATCATATTTGTAAGCATTTCATCAATTTTGTCTGCATATTTATCTGCAAAGTTTTTAAATGAATTATTACAGTTTAAACCTTTATTTTTGTTTTCTTGCATATTAATGAGTTGTTATACTTTTATTTTAGCCTTTGTTTATCGCAAAGAAAAAAATGTGAAAGTAAATTACTGTTCAGGATTTAAATTCAAGCAATCAAATAGTATCATGATCCAAAGTTTACTTTTTTGTTTACTAATAGGGGTGTCTGTCTCACTTTCTGGAAGAATATTTACTTATCCTAATCAAATAAGTTTTTGGTTAATTTCATTCCTTTGTGTTTTCATTTTGCTTATTCTTTTTGTTGCTAAGATTAAATTGATATCTAAACTAAAATATTACTTTATTGTTATTTTTAGTATACTAATTTTTTATGTTTTAAATAATTTATTTTTAAGAGAGTTAGGAACTATTTCTCCTTCAATTCCAAGTGTTTTTTCTGGTTTTGATATGTTGAATAATTTTTTAATTTTTCCTTTTTGTCTAGCTTTTATTTTAAGATATTCTCCGCCAAAAGCTTTAGCTACAATGCAAGCTTTAGCATTTTTTCTGTTTAGTTTATCTACTTTACTAGTTAAAAATTTTTTGGCGCAATACACATTTGCGCCAAGTACTCAACTTATCTTTTTAGCTTTGTTAACATTAGGAATATTTTTAAGCTTTTTAAAATTGATAAATTCTGTTGCAAAACATTCATACTCCTGAAAATAAATGCTCTAATTCTTTAGGGTTTTTTAACCAAATATTGCCATTCGTTTTCGACATGTTATCAGGAAATATATCTTCGTTTTCATTTTCTATACCTTTAAGTATGTTAATGGCAGCTTCATGCGTAGATGTTTTATCTAACGCAAATTCTTTGGCCATGTCCGTATCTATAGGACCAGGAAAAATGGCAAATACTTTTGTACCAGTAGATTTTAATTCGGCGCGCAAAGATTGAGTTAATGACCACAATGCGGCCTTTGAGGCACTGTAACCGGCTATACTTTCCATACTTGCTAATGCTACAATAGAAAGAACATTTGCAATTGCACCTTCTTTATTTTGAGTAATACTTGGGGCAAAAGCACGAATCACATTTAAAGTTCCAAAGAAATTTGTTTGGAAATCTTTTTCAATGTCTTCAATTTTTGCGTTAAGTGTCGAGCCAAATCCCAGAACACCTGCATTATTAATTAATATTTCAACATCTTTGATTTTCAAAGCTAAACGCTCAATTGATTCTTTTGAATTGATATTTAATTCTACTTTCTCAATGTTTTTAGCATTAAAATGACTTAATTTATCAATGTTGCGTGCGGTTGCATAAATTTTTTGCGCCCCAAATTCTAAGGCTTGTTCCACTAATGCTCTTCCAATTCCTCTATTGGCTCCAGTAATTAGAATTGATTTACCTTTTAATTTCATAATCAAACCTCTTTAAATGCTTGATGTTACAGGGAAGGGAGGTTGGTAGCATACAGACTATTTTAAAAATTTTCTATTTTAGAAAAAAATGAATTCCTTCTTGCCAGAATCAAAAAAACAAGGTAATTGAATAATTATCCAAATAATGAATAAATATTCATTATGATATTAAAAAATACAGTGAAACAACTATATAGGAAATTATATATGAACAGTAATTCTAAAGGTAGTAATATTTGGGGAGGGAGATTTACAAAGTCTTTAGATCCTCTTGCTGTTACTTTCAATGCCTCAATTTCTTTTGATTATAAATTAGCATACTACGATATCTGGGGAAGCCAAATACATGCAGAAATGCTAGGAAAACAAGAAATTATAACTAAAAAAGAAGCAGAACAGTTAATATCAGGATTAGAAAAAATAAAAAATAAAGTAATGCATGGAGAAGTTATTTTTTCCAATGATCTAGAAGATATTCATATGAATATTGAAAATTTATTATTAAATGAAGTTGGAGATGTAGCTAAAAAATTACATACAGCGCGCAGTAGGAATGATCAAGTAGCTTTAGATTTAAGACTTTATTTAAGAGCTGAAATTAAAGAAATTCTGTTACTTTTAGAGAATTCAATTAGATCTTTAAAATTTTGCCAACAAAAGTATGTGGATATTCTTTTACCAGGATATACTCACTTACAAAGAGCACAACCCATTAAATTAGAAAATTATTTTGGTGCATATATATCCATGTTTAGCAGAGATCTAACAAGATTAGAAGATTGTTTAAATCGGTTAAATTTTTGTCCTCTGGGAGCAGGTGCATTAGCAGGAACAGATCTACCAATAGATAGAGCTTATGTAGCAGAAAAACTTCAATTTAAAGGTACTATTGAAAATACAATAGATGCTGTAAGTGATCGGGATTTTGTTATGGAATTTCTTTCGGTATCAAGTATTATTATGACGCATTTATCAAGGTTTTCTGAAGACATTATAATTTGGGCTAGTGAAGAATTTTCTTTTGTGAAGTTGGATGATGCTTTTGCAACAGGATCGTCACTCATGCCGAATAAAAAAAATCCTGACATCCCAGAATTAATAAGAGGAAAGTGTGGGCGAGTATTTGGTAATTTAGTAGGAATTCTTTCTGTAATGAAGGCTTTACCTCTTGGTTATAATAAAGATTTACAAGAAGATAAAGAATCTCTGTTTGATACAGTTGATACTATAAAATCTTGTTTGCAAATATTTTCACCATTTTTAACAAGCTTGTCATTTCAAGTGGAAAATATGCAAAATGCAACAAAAAACAGTTTTATTTGGGCGACTAAACTTTTAGAAGAACTGGTAAAAAATAAAGTTCCATTTAGAGATGCACATGAATGCATAGGAAAAATAATTTTATATTGTATAGAAAGTAACAAAAATTTTTCAACACTAAATAAAAAAGAATGTGATTTATTTTCTCCATATTTATATTCATCTATTTTAAAACTTTCTTACTAGTATTCTGAGGGATAAAATGAATAATTTAATTAAATTTACTCTATTCTTAATTTCAAGTGGATTTTTGATAAGTAAAGGATATGCACAAGAGCTTTCAACTTTTCAAAAAATAAAAACTGAAAGTAAATTTACAACCTGTACTGCTGGAGGATTTCCACCTTTTTCTGTCCATGGGAAAGATGGTTGGGTTGGATTTGATATTGATATGATTAAATCGTATGCTAACTTTCTTAAAGTTAAATATGAAATAATTGATTATCATTTTGATGGTATTATTCCTGCATTAAATACAAAAAAATGTGATATGATAGTTTCAGGAATGACAATAACAGATGAACGTAAAAAATCAGTGCTCTTTAGTAATTCATACTTTAAAGACGGTATTAGTACATTAATGAAAAAAAATAATTCTGCACTTTTGAATGATTTTAGTTTTGAGAAATTGAATTCTGAAAATATTAAAATTGGAGTTCGTTTAGGTTATACAAGTGATTTTTATGTGGGAAAAAACTATAAAAAAGCAAAAATTTTAAAATTTAATGAAACGGTAGATTTAATAAATGCATTGAAAAATAATCAAATTGATGTGATATTTACCGATACAAATAATGCAGTTAATATTTCTTCTAAGTTTAGTGATTCTTTTATTTATAAAAATACAGAAGTACAAGATGAATATTTTGGAGTTGCATTTCGTTTAAAAGATAAAGATTTGATGGAAAACTTTAATCAATTTTTATCTTCTTGGACGAAAACTAAAGAATATACAGAAATTTATGAAAAGCATTTGGTGAAATGAAATATACTTGATGTTTATATAGAAAGGAAAATTGATTCAGAAATTATTTTTATCCCTATTTATCTCAAATGTAACATAATAAAAAAAGAATACAGTATTTACTGGATTAAAAAAAACTTGAAAAATTTATATTTTTATGTTTTGAGTTCGATAGAAGGAGACTAGAACGTGCAAGATTCAATTTTACTTTTTGATCAAACTATTGAGCCTAGATGGTGTGACTTTGATATGTACAACCATCTAACTAGTTCAAAATATATTGATTTATCTATTGAAGCAAGATACACATACTTTAAAAATCAAATACATAAAATGCCAGGAATGCAATTAGTCACGAAATCTGTTCAGGTAGACTATAAAAAACCAATTTATTTTTCTGAAAGTATAAATTTAAAATTATACTTGTTAGAACTTTCAGCAGTTTCATTTGTATTGCAAACGCAATTTTTAGTAAACAATAGTATAAATGCAATAGTAATAACAAAGCTTGTAACTATTATGGATAATAAAATTATTAAAATTCCAGAACTTTTTATGAATAAGTTAACAGGAATAAAGTAAATAATTAGTTCATTTAAAGCAATTTTATTAATTAATATAAGAAAGATTTTGAAAGTTTGCAAAAATTTTCATGTATTCATAATTAGACTTTTGATTGTTTAAACTTGAGCAATTTATTGAGACATAATCCAGTGTACATGGCTTATCTCTTGAAACAGACCACATATGCAACCCACCTAAGTTATTTTGTTTTGCAAATATTGTTAAATTATATGCATCAGTTAAAGTAAAATTTTCAGAACGAACGTCATTTAAACCTATCATCGGTGTTAATTCAATCAGATTCCAAATCTGAGAAGCAGAAAATTTAGGATAAATTTTCTCTAAAAAAAGATATAAACTATTTGCAGCTTGAATAGCATAATTAGCCATATTTTGATCGTAATTATAGCCATAATCCATAGTCATAATATTTACTTTATATTTAATGTTTAATTTTGCAGCTAAATTTAATAACCATTGACCATCAGCAGTGAGTCCGTCTGGCATTGTTGGTAAGGTAAAAGAAATTAAAATATTAGGATGCTCATTTTGAATTTGTTTTACTGCAAATAGTAGCTTTGTTAAGGCAGAACGATTTGCAAGAAGTGCCCCCTCAAGATCAAAGTCAAGTCCATTTGGCAGGTAGGTTGAAATTATATTTTCATATTCTTTAGTTAAGTTATCCACAGTTGAGCAGGTTATACTTAAGTCTGTGCCACTCGCTCCTCCTAAAGAAATAAAATATTTTATTGAATTTGTTATAAGTTGATTTGTTAAATAAATACCCCATTTATTTTGTACAGATAAAGATTCCGTTCCTGCCCAAGCGGCCTTACATGAGTTTCCTACCGCCTGAATAAAAGCGAGGGTGTAAGCTTTTGTATTGGTTTGTTGAGAAATAGGCAGAAGATCTGCTGGTCGGCCTTGCGGAAAGTATTGCCAATCCGACCACACTGCGTTTACAGTGACGTCATTGTAAGGAGAAAAATAGTTATTAGCACTTATCTTTGCTTCTTGAGCAAAGGTATTTAGGGAAAATTTTAAGAAGAAAATTAAAAATAATAATTTTGCAAATAAATTTTTGGGCATTATAAGTCTCCTTGATTAATTGTTCAAAGAATAATAAACAAGGAAGAAAGTAACTAAAAATGGATTGAAAAAATTATGACGTTCATTATCAATATTGCAATAGTTAAAGGATACAAAAAATGTTCCTAAAAATATTTAGGAACATTTTAATTGCAAATAAACGAGAATATTTTTCTTAATGCTTAGAGTGTGGATCTGCTTGGGGCATGACAGATTTTACTTCAGCCATATTTATCATTGGCAAAAATCTAACAAACAAACAGAAGAGAAAGAAAAACAAACCTATGGAACCGATAAACAAAGAAATATCCCAAAATGATGGAATAAAGTAACCCCAAGAGCTTGGCATAAACGTACGACTTAAAGTTGTTACTATTAGAACAAATCTTTCAAGCCACATCCCGATATTGATTAAAATAGCAGCGACGAAAAGCCAAATAATATTATTCCGAGCTTTTTTAAACCAGAAAGTTTGCGGAATAGCGATATTCAGAATGACCATAGACCAATAAGCCCAGCCATATGGTCCAAAAATACGATTCCAGTTCCAAAAGCGTTCGTAAGGATTTCCACTATAAAACACGGTAAAAAATTCTATAATATAAACATAAGCCATAATGATGCTAGTAAACAAAATAAATTTTGCGCAAATTTCTATGTGTCTTGCAGTTACTAAATCTTTAAAATTAAAAATGGAGCGAACCATAATTAATAGGTTTAAGCACAAACAAAATCCAGAAAAAATAGCTCCAGCAATAAAATAGGGGGGGAAAATTGTAGCATGCCAGCCTGGTAAAATAGAAGTTGCAAAGTCTAAAGAAACGATTCCAGCAGTAGAGAAAACGGCTGGAGTTGCAATGCCTGCAAGTAAAATACACGCTCTTTCATAATTTACCCATTGGCGCGCTGAACCTGTCCAGCCTAAGGCAACGAGTCCGTAAGCAAATTTACCAATTTTCGATTTCGCATTGTCTCTTAATGTAGCAAAGTCTGGAATCATACCAACAAACCAAAAAATTACACCTATGCTTAAGTAAGTATTTACAGCAAAAACGTCCCATTCAAGCGGACTTTTAAAGTTATTCCACATTGACATTTGGTTTGGTAAGGGAA
This sequence comes from Pigmentibacter sp. JX0631, assembly GCF_029873255.1. Classification (NCBI taxonomy): domain Bacteria; kingdom Pseudomonadati; phylum Bdellovibrionota; class Oligoflexia; order Silvanigrellales; family Silvanigrellaceae; genus Pigmentibacter; species Pigmentibacter sp. JX0631. Next base: position 2,757,332 of record NZ_CP123622.1, read on the forward strand.
ATAGCCAATAGGCAAACCACGGACGACCAATATGTACAGCCGGAAAAATTGCTGCGGCCATTACTGCAAAAATAGTCATCCCTTCAGCTAAACGGTTTATTGATGTCCGCCATTTTTGCCGGAACAATAGGAGAATTGCTGAAATAAGTGTTCCTGCATGGGCAATTTCAATCCAAAAAACAAAGTTTGTAATATCCCACGCCCAGTCAACTCTGTTATTGTTTCCCCAGGTTCCAATTCCTTCCCAGAATAGATATGCAAGTGAAACAGTTAAAAGTCCAACACCAAGGGAAGACAATAAAAAAGCAATATGCCAGCCAGGTCCTACTTTGCGTCCTGCAAGGGGGGCAACAGTTTGAGTTACCATATGAAAAGAAGGATCTTTTCCAGTTACAAGAGCAGGTCTTTTATCGACGGGGTCCCTGCCTTGAAGTTCAACCGAATGTTCCATGGTTCACCTGTATTAACTATAGGTCAAAAATAAAAAACCAAGTGAGGTTTAACGAATTTAAACTTTGTGATCAAGTATACGGAAAATTTTATCAAAAAAATACTTCACAACTGCTTCGCACCAAATTATTGTCGACGTTCTGTGAGAGTTTTTCTTTATTTTGCAACAAAAAGGAGATTTATGCAAAGAATTGAAGCTTCTAAGTTATTGCAACTCCTGTTAGAACAAGAAAAATCACCGAATATAAAAGTTATTCTCAGTGATAATTCCATTTATAAAAAAATTATCGAAGAAAAATTGGCGAAGGAAGTTCAGGGGTCAGTTCCTTCTTTCTCTGGAAAAACGGCAATCACAGATTATGTTGAATATGCTGCATCTGGAACTTTATTTTTTGCACAGCAAAAAAGCATAGTTGTTTTACCTGATAAGTTAACAGCTAAACAGTGGGAAGAAGAAAAAATACATCTCCAACGTTTGCCAAAGGTACAAGAAACTAGCGCGTATTTTTTGGCAAATATGTCCTATAAAAACATTATTAAACTAAATGATTTTCAGCAATGGGGAATGGTTTATCTTTGCTATGAGCCTAATGATTTAGAACTTTATAAAACTCTAGAAGTTCTAATGAATCGATACCCAACACTTCAAAGACTGAACAAAGCTGAGATGTCTGCTTTACTGCAAGTTGCAATAGAAACCTATTCATCAGATTTAATTGCTAGCGACTTGCACTTTTCATTAATGGACAAAACAGGGCTCAAGTTTTCAGAAGCTATGGCAGGAAATCCAGAAATAAATGGTTTTCACGTGGTTGACGCAATTGCCAAGGGGGATTTGTATTTAATTGAATTGCGTATGTCACAATGTGAAGCTTGCGGACAGGAAGCAACTAGTATTTTAATGGCTGTAGTGTATTTTTTAAAACAAGTAGCTTCTGTGCTAAAGCATTATGAGGAATCAAAAAACTTAAAAGCATCTTTTGAAAAAGCATTTATCCCATATCCTGCTCAAGCTCGTATCCAAAAAGCAATGCATGTTTTGACCAAAGAAAAATTATTTCATTTTTTTATTGTGGCTGCTAAACTTGAAATGTCATTACGTGGACAAAAAAACGGACATAAAATCCTAGCTGCTGAATTTATTGCTTGGTTGAGCTAGAAAAAAATACTTATATATAGAGGATTCAATAATAAAGATAAATCTATTCTTTTAAAGCTTGAGAGTCATAAATTATCTAATCTTTTATTTCATGAATATTTTTTATTATTTGTTGTTTATTTAAGGAAAATTTACAGCCAATAAAAAATACTACAATACTAAAAATAACAGCGATGATATTGCTTTTTAAAGTGCTCATCGTTCCAATACCATTTCCAAAAACAGAAAAGTAGTTTATCAAAGTAAATCCCATTAAGTAAATGAGTATCCAAATACATCCTTTTAAGTCTAAAGTTTTTAATTGACTTTTTCTTTTTCTATAAAGTAAAAAAGAATATAAAGCGATTAAAAATAGAATAATTCCAGTTAAACGGATTAACACAGAAAAACCTATCCAATGCATCATAAGGCCGCAAATCGAAAACGCTGTTAGTGCAATTACTCTATAGAAAGGAAGCTTAAATGGCCTTTTATATTGAGGATATTTTTCCCTTAAAACAACTAATGCAATTGGTGTCACAGATAATGTCATTACGTAGGAAGAGGTTAAAAATGCAGCCATCTCTTTCCAACCTGGAAAAGGAAAAATAAGGATTAATCCAACTACAAAAGATAACCATAATGAATTTTCAGGTGCTCCATTTTTATTTAATTTTGTTACAAATTTGGGAGCAGCATCCATTGTGCCTAAACCATGCATTACACGCGCAGTAGTCGATGTCATTATCAAACCTGTGCCAAATGGTGAAATAATAGCATCAATATATAATAAAATACCAATGAACGTGAGACCCAAACCAATAGCTAATCCTGCGAACGGACCAAGATCTCCGGTAAAATTTAATTGTCTCCAGCCATCATGTAAGAGATGGTTTGGCACCGCAACAATAAATGATAATTGAATAAGGACATATAAAATTGTTACAATAACTAAAGCAGTTATTGTTGCGAGAGGGATATTTCTCTGCGGGTTTTGGGTTTCTCCAGCTAAAATAATTCCACTTTGAAAACCACCAAAAGCAAAAATAATTCCACCTACAGAAAGGCTCGACATAATGCCTTCAAATCCATATGGTAAAAAACCTTGTGTTTGAGTTAAATTCCCAAAATTACTATTGCTATGTGAAATAAAAACTATCGCAATTCCTAAAGGAACAAGAAGTTTCCAGATTGTTGCTAAAGAATTGGTATTTGTTAAAAACTTAATTGAAAATCTATTGATAAATATCATGATAAACAAAGTAAAAGCAGCAGAAATATATCCTATGATTGATAACTCATGTTTACCAGCGGCATCTGTTACGGTAAGAGTTGGAATATAAGTGCTTGCATATTGAATGACCGCTAAAGCTTCAATTGGAACAATGGTTGCAAAACAAAGAAAATAAATCCAACCAGTAATAATTCCAGTAAATTTTCCGTGCGTAAAAAATGAATAACTAGTTAAGCCTCCCATAATAGGAAACATTGCAGCTAATTCACAAAAAACTAAGATAATAAATACAAAGAAAAAACCGCCAATTAGCCAAGACATAATTGCTGCAGGGCCAGCCATTTGTGCTGCATAGAGTGGACCAAATAACCAACCAGAGCCAACCATGCTGCCAATTGCAGCTAAAGTAACTCCCCATAAACCTATATTTCTTTTTGGTGTCACTTGGTTGTACTCCTTAAGTTTTGAACTGCAGTCACAATGCAATTTAGGAGACTTTTAAACTAGCGAGCGGATTAGTGTCAAGTTTGCGATGGATTTCTTATTATTGATATAGATATATAAAATTTACATAAAATAATTAGGAAAGATAAATAAAATTTATTTATAAATCAAAAAATAGAAGTTATGATTTAAATAAATTTTTTAAAACAAAAAATACATTTTCTTTTCTTTCAGTTAGCCTTCTTGAATAATAAGCTTGCCAATCTTCGCCATAAGGAACATAAATTGTCATATTGTGGCCTTTTTCTCGAATTCTTGACCAAGTTTTTTCACGCATCCCATAGAGCATTTGAAATTCATAACGATCTTTTGGAATGTTATTTTTTTCAATGAATTGCATGCAAAAATCAATTATTTCATCATCATGACTTGCAATACAAACTCTTTTGCCATCAACAAGTAGTTTTTGAATGAGTTTTTTATAATTTTCTACAATTTGAGGCATTTTTTGAAGAGCTTTTTCGACGGGTTCTTTATAGGCACCTTTGCAAAGTCTCAATTTTCCATTAGCAGCAATTACTCTATTAATGTCATTTTCAGTTCTATGTAAATAAGCTTGCAATACAATTTCAGGACTTGAAAAATCTTTTGCTGCACGTTCATACATTGCTAAAGTTCTTTCAGTATAGTCAGTTCCTTCCATGTCTAAAGCAACTCTGCAATTAAATTGATCTGCTGTTTTTAGAATTTTACATAAGTTCTCAAAACAAAATTCGTGATCAATATCAAGTCCAAGCATAGTTAATTTAACAGAAACGTAACTATCAAGTTTTTGTTCAGCAATGCGTTTTAATAATAAGTCATATTCTTCGGTAAATTTTAGAGCTTGGTTTTTTTCTTTTATATTTTCACCAAGAACATCCAAAGTAACAGATATTTTTTTTTGGTTTAATTTTTCAACTATGTTAAAAGCTTCTTCAAAATTAGAGCCAGATACAAATCTTTTTGCGTAAAATGGTATGCTTCCCATATCATTAACCTCTCCAAAACGATCTAAATACAAAAATTCTATGCCGTTTTGTTTTTACAGTAAATTGAGGGAATGACAACTTATGGGAATATTATTTATTTGGTTTGTCTGAAATTTGTCTTAATTCTTCAATAAGCTTATTGATTCTTTGAACGCTTTGTTTAATATTATGAATTTTGTTTGATAACTCAACTTCTTCTAGTAATTTTGAATCTTTAAAAAGAATAATATTATTATGCTTCTGTTTTATTAATAGCAGTTTATTTTCTGTAGCTTTTTTTCTTGATTTAAACATTTCAAAATCAAGAATATTCCTTTTAGGATTGAAAGAATTATTTAGCATTTTTTCCTCTGCTTAAAATTAATAAAAAAAGGCAAGTTAAAATTGGGACGCTTTTTAAAATAGCGTCCTTTCAGCTTTATTTGATTCGATAGCTTTTTATTACATTCTTGTTTGCTTGTTCGCGTTCTTTCCGTAGTCTTTCTTGATTTGCTTTATTACGTTGCGTTTGTTTTTCAAAATGAGACTTTGGCTCATCAACTGGATTGTTTTTTGCAACTGCAGAATTATCTTTCAGAATTTTTTTAGAGAAAATGTCGATTACGTCACCCATAGTTTAAACTCCATCAAATACGTTTAAGTTTAGGTCAGCAAGTTCAATGCCAACCTTTGTTTGTCTTTTTGTTAATGAAAACAAGGTATAATGATTTGTCTTTCTTCCAAGGTTTGTTGAAAGACTAAACACCCTTTGCTTATAAAAAGAGCTAATAGAAAATAGGCAGATGTTCAAGTATTAGCTTTCGTTTTGAGCAAAAATTTTTAAAGCAATGTTATTATTGATAAAAAAAGAAATCATCCTTTCCCAAAAAAATAAAATATTTTTCTAATTTCCTAATAAATTGGATTTTTTTCAATCATTCTTTTAGACATAGAGAAATTGTATAATTTATTTACACTGCCTAAGAAATAATTGTCAATTTACAATTATAAGAACTTGAGTTAATGCTATAAAGTACGATTGTAGATGCTACGTCTATTTCATTATGACAAGGAGATTCTCTGAATGAAATTAGTTTTCTTTTTTGGTGGTGGTTTAGCTGATGGAAATGCTTCTATGAAATCAGAGCTTGGTGGTAAAGGAGCAAATTTAGCTGAAATGACACTTTTGAAGCTGCCAGTTCCTGCAGGTTTCACCATTTCTACAAAAGTATGTTTGGATTATCTGCATGATAATGCTTCTTTTTCTCCTGAACTAAAAGAACAAGTTCTTGAAGCCTTGAAAAAGACTGAAAAAATAATGGAAGCTAAATTTGCTGACATTGAAAATCCTCTCCTTGTTAGTGTTCGTTCTGGGGCAAGAGTTTCCATGCCGGGTATGATGGATACTGTTTTAAACTTAGGACTAAATACAGTCACTGTGGAAGCATTGGCTAAAAAAACTCAAAACCCTAAGTTTGCGTATGATTCCTATAGAAGATTTATCCAGATGTATTCAAATGTTGTAAAAGAACTTGAAACACATCATATGGAAGATGCTTTAGAAAACTATAAAAATCAACGGGGTTTGAACGAAGATACAGAATTATCTGCCGAAGACTTAATAGAAATATGTAATATTTTTAGACAAATATACGTTAAGCATTTTCATGAACCGTTTCCAGAAGATCCATCAGAACAACTTTGGTCTTCCATTGCTGCCGTATTTAAGAGTTGGAATTGTGCAAGAGCTAAGAAATATAGAGAAATTCACTCTATTCCAAATGATTGGGGTACTGCAGTTAATATATGCTCGATGGTTTATGGAAATATGGGAGATCAATCAGGAACGGGGGTTTGCTTCACAAGAGATCCATCGACTGGGGAAAACATATTTTATGGAGAATATCTCTTAAACGCTCAAGGTGAAGATGTTGTAGCTGGTATTCGAACTCCTAAAAATTTGAATTTATTAGAAAAAGAAATGCCTCATGTTTATGAACAGCTTTTAGAAGTGCGGGACAAGTTAGAAAATCATTACAGAGACGTTCAAGATATCGAGTTTACCATTCAACAAGGGAAACTTTATTTACTCCAAACAAGAAACGCAAAAAGAACAACCCAAGCTGCATTAAAAATTGCAATAGATTTAGCTAACGAAGGTAAAATTTCAAGGCAGGAAGCCTTATTAAAAGTAAATCCCCAAGATTTGGATAAATTACTTCATCCAACACTCGATCCAAGAGCGCATAAGCAAGTCATTGCTAAAGGATTACCTGCATCTCCGGGAGCTGTTTCTGGTAGAGCTGTATTTTCTGCAGTGGAAGCTGAAAGCTGGGCCGCTAGGGGAGAGCAAGTCATTCTTGTTCGGGATGAAACCTCGCCAGAAGATATTGGGGGCATGTACGCTTCTCAAGGGTTTCTGACAGCAAGGGGTGGAATGACTTCGCATGCAGCTGTTGTTGCCAGACAGATGGGAAAATGTTGTGTAGCAGGTTGTTCTTCTTTAAGTATTTCACAAATCCATAAATCAGTCAGAGTTGCTGGTATTGAAATTATGGAAGGTGATTGGATGACCTTGGATGGTTCAACTGGTGAGGTTATGCTTGGGAAAGTTGAAACAAAAAATGCTGAGCTCAGTTCTGATTTTGTTACATTCATGGCTTGGGCGAAGGAATATCGTACGATGCGTGTCAGAGCAAATGCGGATACTCCAAGAGATGCAGCCTTTGCGAGAAATTTTGGTGCTGAAGGGATTGGTTTGTGCAGAACTGAACATATGTTTTTTGATGAAAATAGATTGCCATTTGTGAGACAAATGATCCTTGCAAAAAATATTCAAGAACGGAAAGAAGCGTTAGAAAAATTGCGACCTTTTCAACGAGATGATTTTGTTGCAATTTTAAGTGCCATGGAGAATCTACCGGTAACTATTAGACTTCTTGATCCGCCTTTACATGAATTTTTACCGCACACTGACAAGGACATGATGACCCTTTCAAATCAATTGGGACTATCGGCTGATGATATAAAGCAAAGAGTTAAAAGTTTGCACGAAGCAAATCCAATGTTAGGACACAGAGGGTGTCGTTTAGGAATATCACATCCAGAAATTTATGAAATGCAGGTTAAAGCAATAGTAGAAGCTGTTGAAATTTGTAAAAATCAAGGGAAAAAAGTGTTACCAGAAATTATGATTCCTTTGGTTGGTATTCAGCAAGAACTTGAATGGTTAAGAAATAGATTGCAAAAAATAGCGCCACATTTTCCTTTTGGAACTATGATTGAAGTCCCTAGGGCTGCATTAATAGCTGATAAAATAGCGATTCAAGCCGATTTTTTCAGTTTTGGAACAAATGATTTAACTCAAACTACTTACGGATTTAGTAGAGATGACTCTGCTCCTTTTTTAAGGGTGTATAAGCAAGAGGGTATTTTAGTCGAAGATCCTTTTGCTTCTCTTGATCAAGAAGGTGTAGGGCGACTTGTTGAGTTAGCTTGTGAGCTTGGTAGAAAACAAAAACCAGAAATTAAATTGGGAATTTGTGGTGAGCATGGTGGAGAGCCTTCTAGTGTTAAGTTTTGTCATAAAATTGGGTTAAACTATGTAAGTTGCTCACCTTTTCGGATACCTATAGCCATGCTTGCAGCGGCACAAGCTTCAATTTCACAAAATTTTGGATAAAAATTTACAATTAATTGTATTTAAAACATTTAATTAATTGTATTTATAATATTTTTTAAGTGTTTTTAAGTCTCATATTAAAAATATATCCTATTAATATCTATGCCTATTTTATTTCATTGTTGTTTTTAGTCAATAAAAAATAAAAACTCTAAGTGAACTCCCTGTGAATATTTTTAAGATGCTTTGGGTTTATGATAGTAAATCCTTGGATGTATTTTAGAGGTATCCATTTATTGAATTATTAGATTTAAGAGGTTTTTAATGGTTTCTGCTGTGAAGTTTCCTCAGCCAAATCAGCATAATGTTGTGCAAAATCAGCAAAGTCACACATTTGCCATTGGTGTTGTTTCAACTCTGTTTTTCCTTTTTGGTTTTATTACATGCTTGAATGATATTCTTGTACCGCATTTAAAAGAAGTTTTTAATTTAACAAACACAGAAGCTTCAATGGTGCAGTTTACCTTTTTTGGAGCTTATTTTTTAATTTCTATCCCTGCAAGTAAACTTATTTCTAAATATGGTTATAAGCTCAGCTTTATTATTGGTCTTGGATTAACGACCCTAGGTTGTTTGTCATTTTTTATTTCTGCTGATTATATGTTTTACACTTTCTTTTTGGGTGGACTATTTATTCTAGCAAGCGGAATAGTAATTTTACAAGTGGCGGCAAATCCTTATTTAACTATTTTGGGTGGACCTGAAAAAGCATCAAGTAGGCTGATATTTGCGCAAGGATTAAATTCTTTAGGGACAACACTTGCTCCTTTATTGGGGTCAAGAATACTATCAGATACTAATCCGGCCGAAGGTATTGTAAAAACTCAAGAAGAACTTATTAAAGCTGCTCATGCAGTAGAAATTCCTTATTTAGGTTTAGCGGCTTTTGCAATTTTAATAGCTGTAGCTCTAGCCTTTTATAAGTTTCCAGCTAATAAACCTGCTAAAAGTACTTTAACTTCGCATGAAGAATCCCAATTTAAATTATTTGATTATCCAAGTTTAGTGCTGGGTGTAATAGGAATTTTCGTTTATGTTGGAGCAGAGGTTTCTATTGGTAGTATCATGGTTAACTTCATTTCTTCCTCTGAAATTGGTAATATGAGTCACCAAAAAGCGGCGCAATTATTAACTTATTATTGGGGTGGAGCAATGGTAGGACGTTTTATTGGAGCTTTTGTTACAACAAAAGTAAAACCACATAAAGTTTTATTTGTTCATGCCATAGCGGCAGCACTTTTGGTAACTGTAACTGTGTTTGCTACAGGTCATTTGGCAATGTATAGCATCATAGCAGTAGGCTTTTTCAACTCTATTATGTTCCCAACGATATTTGTTCTTTGTACACAATCAATAGGGAAATACATGGAAAAAGCTTCTGGTATTATCTGTGTTGCTATTGTTGGCGGCGCCCTTATCCCACCGCTACAAGCATTTGTTGTCGATCATATCAACATTCATATCAGCTATATTGTTCCATTAATTTGCTACTTGTATATAGCTTTCTTTGCTTTAAAGGTGAAATCAAAAGTTTAGTACATTGGTTCTGCTGAATTATTAGTAAATCTATTTTCCTCTCCCTATTGAAGGGTGAGGGCATTTTCTTACTAGGGTTAAATCTTTTAACCCTTTTACATAAAAAATATTTTGTCATAACCAACATTCTGGCAAAATTGTCTATAATTTATCTCCCACATCATATTGATAATGGTTATCATCAATGCTAGTTTTCAATTACAAAAGCTAGTAAGTCATTAGTTTTTTGTTTTTTTTAAGTAATAATAAAAAGTTATGGAGCATTCTTATGTTTCCCCCTTCTCATCTGAAGCATCAGAATGAAATATCTTCTTCTGATCCATTGGTAAATAATTTAAAAATACCAGTTGTTCCTTTATCTGAATTAAAAAAAGGGGAAAAAGCTGAAGTAATAAAAATTACTGAAGAATATTTAAATGAAAAACATACTCTTCCTAAAGGTGAGCTTGAAAGGCGTTTATTGGAAATGGGTTTTGTTGAAGGAACTGAGCTCACAATTCAACATGAAGGGTTTGTTGGGAAAGATCCAATTGCTGTGTTGCTTCGTTCCTGTTCACTTGTTGCTATTCGCCGTAAAGAAGCACAAGCTATTTTAGTAAGAAAGCTTAATTAATATGTCTACACATTCACTATCCACTCCTCGAATTGCATTGGTTGGCAATCCTAATTGCGGGAAAACTGCTTTATTTAATGCATTAACAGGTGCTCGTCAAAAAGTTGCAAATTACTCAGGTGTTACTGTTGAAAGAAAAGAGGGTGTATTTATTGCTCCTCAAGGAAAAAAAATAAAAATTTTAGATTTGCCTGGGACTTATAGTCTAAGAGCACGTAGTCCTGATGAAGCAGTAACAAGGGATGTGGTGTTAGGAAAAGTAACTGATGAAGCCATACCTGACGCTATTGTCTGTGTAGCAGATGCGACCAATCTCCATTTAGGTTTACGCCTTGTGCTAGAAATGAAGAAAATAGGAAAGCCTATTGTATTAGCATTAAATATGATGGATGTAGCTCAAAAAAGGGGCTATGATATAGATATTAATATTTTATCTAAAGAATTAGGTGTTCCTGTTATTCCTACGGTTGCTATTAAGAAAAATGGTATCGTTGATTTGGTAAAAGCAGTTGAAGGTGAACTTGAAAAAGAAACAAAATCTGACAAAGAAGCAGTTAATTGGAAAGAACCTATAGCTCAAGAAGTTCGTGCATATCATAAAGAAGTTGAACGGATATTAAGTCAAGCTAATAGAAAGCAAGGTAACGTTTCAGAATGGACTCTAAAATTAGATTCATTACTACTCCATCCTTTTTGGGGAGTTTTAACTCTTTTGTTCACACTATTTGTTGTCTTTCAAGCAGTATTTGTTTTACCAGAATATCCAAAAGAAATGATAGAAGCTGGAATGGCTGCATTACAGCATTGGATAGCAGCTGCCATGCCTGATGGTGTTTTAAAAAGTTTAATAAATGACGGATTAATTGCTGGTGTTGGTGGAGTGCTGGTCTTTGTCCCTCAAATAGTTTCTCTATTTTTCTTTATTCTTTTATTAGAAGATTCGGGCTATATGGCAAGAGCTGCGTTTTTAATGGATAAACTTATGGGTGGAGTTGGCTTACATGGGAAGGCTTTTATTCCTTTATTGTCGAGTTTTGCATGTGCGATTCCAGGAATTATGGCTTCAAGAACTATTGAAAATAAAAACGATCGCTTGATCACTATTTTAATTTCACCATTAATGACTTGTTCTGCTAGACTTCCAGTTTACACTTTAATCATTGCAGCATTTATTCCTTCTGTTACTTTTTTAGGTTTCATCAATTCACAAGGATTGGTGATGTTTGGTTTATATGCAGCAGGAATTTTTTCTGGACTTATCGTTTCTTTTATTATTAAAAAATTCTTTTTAAAGGGTGAATTGCATCCCTTGATGTTGGAATTACCTTCTTATCGTATGCCGTGTTTAAAGAATATTTTATTTGGATTATTAGAACGTGCATTTGTATTTATAAAGCGAGCAGGAACAATTATTCTGGCTTTAACAATTATAATTTGGTTTTTAAGTACCTACCCAGGTGCGCCAGAAAACGCTACTGAAGCAGCAATTGATTATTCTTTTGCTGGAATGTTAGGTAAATTCTTTGCTCCGATTTTCGCACCCATAGGATTCAATTGGCAAATCGTCATTGCTCTTATTCCTGGAATGGCTGCTAGAGAAGTAGCTGTGGCAACTCTAGGAACCGTTTATGCAATTAGTGGTAGCGAAGAAGCTTTACAACAAGGCCTTGCTGCGACAATAGGAAGTTCTTGGGGATTGCCAACTGCTTTAGCTTTTCTAACTTGGTATGTATTTGCTCCTCAGTGTGCGTCTACTCTGGCAGTAACTAAAAGAGAAACTAATTCTTGGAAATGGCCAATTATTATGTTTGTTTATCTATTTGCTTTAGCTTACTTTGCCTCGTTTGTTGTTTTTCATGTAGCTAAGTATTTTGTTTCTTAAGATTACTTTGCTACATTAGGAGAGAGCTATGTTCCAGCATATTCTTGTTTTCATTATTGTCCTAACTTCTATCAGTTATTTAATATATCAATGGAAGTTAAAAGAAATTTTTGGAAATAAAGAAAATTCAAAGAAATTAAAATCCTCATCATGTTCAAATGGTGAGTGTCATGGTTGTGCTATTCCTAAAAAACCCAAAAAAATAACTTAAGAATTACATAAAAGTAACGAATTCACCTCTGCACAATATTTTTATTTTATTAGGTGGTGGTATGGCAATAAAACATCAATATCATTTAGATAAAGATGTTTTTTATGTTATTCACGTTGATGATGATATTCTCGAATTGCGAAGCTTTGCTAGAAATCTTCAAGTAAATAAAAATAATCTAAAATTTGCAATTACATCATGCTTAAATGGAACAGAATTTAAAAATTCATTAACAAAATTAAAATTTGTTGATTTTGTAATTTTAGATATTCATCTTTCGGAAAAAGAAAATATTACAGGTATATCTTTAGTTAAAGAAGTAAAAAAATTCCATCCCAATGCAATTATATTAATGAGCTCAAACTTAGATGATCCGTCTACTATTCTCCAAAGTTTAAGAGCTGGAGCAGATGAATTTATATCAAAAAAAATGAATAATCAAAATTTAGTTGAAAAATTACTTCTTGTAAGAACAACTATTTTTAACAAAAGAGGAATTATTTTTTTAAATAAAAAAGATGAAAATTTAAGTAAAAAATTTTCAGGAGAAACAATTAAAAAAATTAGCAGAAGAATTCCACAAATTGTTCATTCAGCGATAACCTCAGTATATATTGAGGGAGAATCAGGTACAGGTAAAGAAGTTGTTGCTGAGTTATTTGAAGATTACATTAAAGAATTACCTTTTGTAAAAATGAATTGTGGTAGCATTGCACCTAATTTAGTGGAGAGTGAATTGTTTGGGTACGTTAAAGGTTCTTTTACTGGAGCTTTAAATAATAAAGTTGGTTTACTTGAGGCTGCATCTGGTGGCTGGCTTTTTTTAGATGAAGTTGCAAGCTTATCAGATAGTGCCCAAATAGCCTTATTAAGAGCTATTGAAAATCAAGAGGTAACAAGAATTGGTGATTCTGTTGCAAGAAAAATCAATGTTCGTTTTATTGCAGCTTCAAATGTTTCTTTATCTGAAATGGTTCAAGAAGGTAAATTTCGAAATGATTTATGGCAGCGACTTTGTGAAACAGAAATTCTGTTAATGCCTTTAAGAGAAAGAAGAAATGAAATTCCTGATTTAATATATTTTTTTTGTAGAACTATGCGAGGTGGGCCTTATCAAATCGAAGAAACTGCTCTAAATGTTTTATGTCAACTTCCTTGGTTTGAAGGAAATGTTAGAGAATTAAGAAATTGTCTTCGAGCAATGACAGAGCATCATGTAAATAAAATTCTTACCCCGCTTGGAATACCTGAACGAATTTTAATGAAAAGTAAAGATAATTATTATTCTTTGAATAATAAGATAGAAAATGTAGGGTATATAAAATTATTTTATAAAAATAAGTCTGGAGAATATTATAAATTTGAAGAATTAGAAGTACAACTTTTTGAAAAAATATTTGAATTATTTAACTCTACAAATAAAAAAAGTATTTCAGAATTTTCTAAGACTTTTGGATTAGCAAGAAGTACTGTTCAAATAAAGATCAAAAAAATGAATCAGCAATGAAAAAAATTAAAAACTAATTGCAACTAAATTCATGGAGACATTTGTTCTTCAGAAAACTCTTCCTCTTTTTCTGACCATTTGCTTTGATACCTTGTTTTTTTATTCATAATATTAAAAACATCTTGCATGTATTCTCTATTTCCAGCTCTTTTTTCAATCATAGACAAGTGCATTTTTAAGCAGTCAAATGTATTGTAAGTAGCATTAATAATAACATCTGATTGTTCATAGGCATCTTTTCTTTGAATATAGAGTTCATTAACTATTTTTTGTACTTCATCTAAAGTTTGGCAATGTGAAAACATGGGTCTGGTTTCTTTTTGGGCAAAAATTCTTTTTGCAATTTCAGTCAAATCCAAATCAAGCATCACTATTAATCCTAATTTCCTAGCAAAAGCTATAGATTCAGGTTTTAATAAGGTCCCACCTCCAAAAGCGATAACAAAATTATGTCTTCGTTCTAATTTAAGAAGAATTTTGTCTTCTATGTTTCTAAAACCCTCTTCTCCTTCTTGCGAAAAAATTTGAGGAATTGTTTTTTTTGTTGTTGATTCTATAAATGCGTCAAAATCTAGGAAAAAGCGTTCACTATGCTGAGCATAGAGCTTGCCAAAAGTTGATTTGCCGGTTGCTGGCATACCTGTTAAAATGATATTTCTAAATCTTTTAGCCCAATATTTTGTCATTTTTTACCTCATGCTTTACTTCTCAATTTTTAAAAGATTGCTCAAGCAGAAAAACATTAGTAAACTATATTTTAAGAAAAAGTAATACAGTTTATATTAATTTTGCCTTTTTTTTTCTAATTATGGAAAGGAATCTATATGCCCTTGAAAAGTTTTTTGTCATTTTTATCAGTAGCTTCCCTTCTAGCAGCAGCTAATTCATTTGCTGCAGAAGGACACCACTGGAAATATATAGGTGAGGGTGGGCCAGCAGAATGGGGAAAACTTTCGCCAGATAATAAAGCTTGTTCTATGGGAAAAAGGCAGTCACCAATAGATATTAATGATGGAAATAAAAAAGAAAATAAGTCTCTTCCACAACTAATGTTTTCATATATTGCAGCCCCATTGAAAATTTTAAATAATGGGCACACCATTCAAATGAATTATCCAAAAGGAAGTAAAGTAACTATCGGACCTTCAACATTTGATTTACTACAATTTCATTTTCATACTCCAAGTGAGCATGCATTTAATGGAAGAAGAACTGAACTAGAAGTTCACTTTGTAAATAAAGGAACAGATGGGAGTTTAGCTGTTGTAGGAGTGTTGATGAAGAAAGGTAAGAAAAATAGTGAGCTTGAAACTTTTTTTAATAAAATGCCAACCCAAGCAGGAAAAGAAGATGCTGTTGAAAATTCTTCTTTAAATCCAAATGCCCTAATTCCAAAAGATAAAGATTACTACACATATCCAGGTTCTTTAACAACACCGCCTTGCTCAGAAATTGTCACATGGTACGTTATTAAAGACAAAATTGAAGTTTCTGAAGATCAAATTAAAAAATTTCAAAAATTGTTTCCTATGAATGCACGCCCTTTACAGTCCATTTCTTCTCGTATTGTTGAGGAAAAAGATTAAAAATGAACGCAAGTGATTACTTTGTTGGAATTGATGGTGGTGGAAGTAAAACACACCTTCGTATTGTTTCTTCTTCTGGCAAAGTAATTGCTGAATCATTTGCGGGACCTGCTAATATACGTCTGTCAGTTGATACTGCAATCCAATCTATTTCAGAAGCATTAATTATGGCTTCGAAAATAGCAAATATTCCCCTATCTCAAATAAAAAAATTTCAAACAGGAATTGGAGTTGCTGGGTATGAGGTACAAACGGCAAGAGAAGAGTTCTTAAAAAAAATTCAAAAAATAGGAATTCTAGAATATAAGTTACAATCCGATGCTTATATTGCTTGTCTTGGAGCACATAATGGCAATTTCGGAAGCATTATTATTGTTGGTACTGGTGTAGTTGGATTAACAATAAATAAAACAGGGAAATTTCAAGTTGGAGGTTGGGGGTTTCCGCATGGAGATGAAGGTGGTGCTGCTTGGTTAGGCTTAGAAACTATTCGACAACTGTTACATTACTGCGATGGTCTTGCAGAACCGACTCCGCTATTGAAATATTTACAAAAGAGATTTGCTAATAAAGTTGAAAATATAACTGAATGGGCTTGTTACGCTAATGCAAGTCAATTTGCCGAATTAGCAAGAGATGTATTCAGGTATGCCAAAAAGAAAGATAAATTTGCTGAATTCCTTTTAAAAAAATCAGCAAGTGAAGTTGAGCAAATTTATTTAGCATTGAAAGTAAAAGCAAAACATAATCCAAGAAACACTTTTTCTTTACTTGGAGGAGTCGCTCCTTTTATATTTGACTATCTAAAACCTTCAATAAAAAAACAATTAAATAAACCTCTAGGTGATGCGTGCGATGGCGCAATTCTTATGATAAGAAAACATATCAATCATTTAAAATAACTGATTGATAAAGAGGTTTTTATGCTTTGTATTGAAAATGCATTATTATTTGATGGTGAAGTATTTAAAAAAAACAAAAAAATCTTCATTAAAGATAAAAAAATACATGATATTAGTAACAAAAGATCTAGTAAAAAGTGGAAAACCATAGATGCGAAAGACAATATTGTTTGCCCTGGATTCATAGATATACAGGTTAATGGCGGAGGGGGATTTTTTTTTAATGATGCCATTTCTATTGAAGATATTAAAAAAATTTCTTTAACTCATGCTAAATTTGGGACAACCGCATTTTTACCAACTTTTATTACTGACAATAAAACTAAACTACCAAAGTTTATTCAAACTTTTAATAGTGCATTAAAGCAAAAAATTCCTGGCATAATCGGAATTCATCTTGAAGGCCCTTTTATTAACAGCGATAAAAAAGGTATTCATGCAGTAGAACACATTCGCTCTCCAACAGATTCTGATTTTCAAGAGCTTAAAAAAATAATAAATTGTTTTAAAGTTATAACAATTGCACCAGAAAAAGTATCTAAAGAATTTATTAATATTTTGCTAAAAAATAATTTTAATGTTTTCGCAGGGCATACACTAGCAACATTTGATGAAATGCAAAATGGTATAAATTTAGGAATTAAAGGGATTACCCATTTATTTAATGCTTGTAGTCAATTAGGAAGTAGAGAACCTGGCGTGATAGGTGCCTTTATTTTAAATGAGAAACCTTGGGCTGGTATTATTGCTGATGGGTATCATGTTTCATTTGATACCTTAAAAGTTGTTTTAAAAGCTAAAGAAGCAAAAAAATTTATCTTGGTTTCCGATGCTATGGCTCCAGTCGGCACAAAGCTAGATAAATTTAAAATTTATACTAAAGAAATCTTTGTAAAAGAAGGAAAATATATTGATAAATCTGGAACTTTAGCAGGCTCAGCCTTAACTATCCATCAAGCACTGCAAAATATTTTGCAACATAAATTAGTATCTGTTTCTGAAGCGCTCCAAATGACGTCAACGAATGCTGCAGATTGTTTGGGAATAAATAAGAAAAATAAAATAGGTTTAAAGGGAATGATATTACCAAATTTTGATGCAGATATCGTAATTTTAAACAAAAAAAATTTTAATTTATTAAATGTTATTCAACTAGGTGAAGTTATAAGTTGAAGTAAAAGGAGTTATTAGTTTTGAAAATAAAAGTAAATTGGTATGGAAAAGAATATCCGCAAGATTGGGAGTTTTTTGCGGAGTGTGAAGAAGGTAAAAATATAGATATTTCAGGGAAAAATGGTTCTGAAAGCAAAAAAACAGCACCTAGTCCGAAAGAATTGGTATTGCAAGGAATGGCTTCTTGTACTGCAATCGATGTCATTAGCACTTTAAAAAAAATGCGCCAAGTTGTTGAGTCTTTTACCGTTGAATGCTCTGCTGCGCAAACAGAAATACATCCTAAAATATTCAAAGAATCTACTCTAACTTATAAACTTACAGGAAAAAATTTAGAGATAGAAAAAGTTATTCATTGTATTTTTTTAAGCTTCACAAAGTATTGCGGAGTCCATGCTATTTTAGAAAAATCTGGATGTAATATAAAACCACAAATTTTTATTAATGATAAATTAATAGATCTTTGGGATCCTCAAAATAAAACGCAAATAAAATTGCAAGAATGGTATGAAAATTTTGGCAAAAATTGTTCAAAAGGTGTAGCTTTAGTTATAGGCACTTCAAGAGGAATTGGAAAAGAATTAGTTTTTAAACTTGAAAAAGAAGGATACGCTGTTCTTCCTGCTGGACGCACTAGTTTTAACTTTGAAAATGAAAATATTTTTGACTCTTTATTTTTAGATATTACAAAACCCTATACAACTGATTATGTAAAAAATTTACTAATAAAAACAAAAATAAAAATATCTTTACTGGTTCAAAATGCTGGAATATCTTCTACTGACTTGGTTCAAGATGATGTAAATGCTTTGCAGCTTACAATGCATGAATTAAGACATGTTTACGATACAAATGTTTTTGGAATAATTGAATCAACTAATAATTTAATCTCAGTTTTAGAAGCAAGTGCAAAAGTTATTTTAGTTTCAAGTACAATGGCATTAAGAGAAAGAGATTCCTTTTTAACATCTGTTTACCGAATGACTAAAAGGACAATCAACCAATATGTGAGACAAGCAGCAATGCAAATAACCCATGAGCAAAGAGATGTATCTATTTTTGCTTTGCATCCAGGGAGTGTAAAAACAGATTTAAACCCATCAGGTAAAATTTCTGTAGAAGAAAGTACTACGCAAATTATGGAAATTTTAGCAGATAATTTTGCTCTAAATTTAAAGAATAATAATGGTGAGTTTTGGATTTATGATACTGAAGCAAAAACTTGGAAAATAAAATTTTAGTCTTGCAAAAGAATTTTTTGTTTGAGGAGTGAGGAATGCAATCAGCAGGGTTATTAATTACAGGAAATGAAGTTCTATCTGCGAAAACAAAAGATACAAATGGTCCTTTTATGGGAATGCATTTAAGAAAAATAGGAATGGCAGTTACAGCATCGATGATGTGTGGAGATAACGAAACGGAGTTACTAGATTGTTTAGATTATTTAGCAAAGAAATCTGATGTAATATTAATGACAGGTGGTTTGGGCCCAACATCAGATGATTTAACTGCACAAGTTGTAGCAAAATTCTTTGGAATTTCTACTGAATTTAATACTGAAGCATGGAATTCTTGTACAGATTTTTTTATTAAAGCAGGTAGGAAAGAAATCCCGGAAAGTAATAAAAAACAAGCATTTTTACCTAAAAATTGCAATTTAATACCTAATGAATTAGGCACTGCTGTTGGTTTTGTTGTTGCTGGCGAGAAAAATGGAAAACGTATAAAAGTTTTTAGTATGCCAGGAGTACCATATGAAATGGAAAAAATGTTTCTTCGACATGTTTTACCAGAGCTTGAGGATAAATCTTTTTTTCCAGTTGTAAAATATTGGCAAGTTTTTTTTATGGGTGAATCTTTTATGCAAAATGCTATTAATACAGCAGAAAAAAACTTACAATTACGGTTTCCTAATTCTTCTGTATCTTATCAAGCTCATCCCTATTATGTTTCCTATTCTGTAACTATTTTCGCAGATAGTGTTGAAAAAAAACAAAATTATGAAGAATTTTTAAATAATGAATTCAATTATGAAGTTGAAAAGGCTTTTCAGGATAATATTTTATTTTCTGAAGATAAAAAAGTATCTGTTTATTTATATGAAAAGTTGAAGCAAAATAAATTATCAATATCTTTTATCGAAAATACAAATTGTGGATTTCTTAGTAAAGAATTTTCACAATTTTCAAATGATTTTGATGTTTTTAAAGGTGGGTTAGTTTATCCATCTGCATCTTTCATAACTAGTATCTTAAATTTGCCGAGTAATATTTCTATTTTGTCTGTTTCTGAACCTGAACAATATCTTGCTGAAGTTGCACTAAGAATGCTAACATTAAGTCATTCAAAAATATGTCTTGCTGAAATAGGTACGTTAAAAGAATTAAATAATGAAAATAAACAAGAATTAGCATCATTTAATTTTGTTCTTGCCTTCACAAAAAATAACTTTTTTGATTTTGAACAAATTGCAAAAACATTGTCTGTCTATGGGTGGAGATTTTTAGATTCATATTCAGTAAAAGATTATTTTATTTTTGGCTGTCAGATAAAAAATAATGCGAGACATTCAAGAGAAATTCAACAAACTAGAGCCTCGTTATTTTTGCTCTGTTCACTAGCGAAAATTTTAAGTAACCCATAAGTATTGCTATATTGATAGTCATGTATTAAATAAATTTTGCTATGTAATGATTCATAAATCCCTAAATATTGCTATGTAGTTAATCATAAATAAAATAAAATATTGTCAAAACAAGAAAAACTTGCTAGGTTTTTATTGATAATAAATATTATTATCATTTATCTTTTCTATTACCGAGAATTTTATGAACCATATACATGCTAAAGAAATAAATTTTTCATATTCAAATGAAACATTTTTAAAAAATATTTCCTTAACTATCCAAGCTGGCAAAATGATTTCTATTATAGGTCCAAATGGTTCGGGAAAATCTACTTTAGTAAAATTGCTAGCAGCCTCAATTCTGCCACAAAGTGGACATGTTTTTTTAAATGAGTTGCCAATTTTGAAAATGAAACGGAAAGAACTTGCAAAAAAAATTGCATATTTATCTCAATCACCTGTAGCTCCTGATGATTTAACAGTTCGGCAGTTGGTTCAATATGGGCGTTATGCGCATCAATCTTATTTTAAAAATACAAAGAATAATGATGAAAATATTGTTAATTGGGCTTTACAAGTAACAGGACTAACAAATTTTGCTGAAAATTGTGTTTTTGAACTTTCTGGTGGGCAAAGACAACGCGCCTGGATAGGTATGGCTTTAGCACAAAATAGTCAATGTTTATTTTTAGATGAACTTACGACTTATTTAGATATAAGGCATCAAATTGAAATTTTAAATTTATTAAAAAATATTAATCAGGAACAAAAGAAAACTATTGTTATGGTACATCATGATTTAAATCACGCCATTCATTATTCTGAGGAAATAATTGTTATGGCTGATGGGAAAATAAAAGCTTTTGATAAGGTGCAAAATATTTTAGAAAGTAAAATACTAAATTCTGTATTTAATATTGAATTTAAATGTTTTTTTGATCAAAATAAAAGGCCAATATTATTTTATTCACATACTGTAGCATAGGGCATTATGGCAGAAAATTTAAAGTTACTTATGTTTTAAAAAATTAATTATGTTTACTAGTTTTTTTTAAAAGAAAGAGAAAGTAAGGAACTCCTAAAATGATTGTAATAAGCCCAACTGGAATTTCATAAGGAGGGTAAATTATTCGGCCAAAAAAATCAGCCAATAGTGTAATGCTTGCTCCAATAAAAGCAGAACCAATTAAATTAAATTTATGTTGACTTCCGAAAAGTAATTTTGAAATATTAGGTGAAATAAGTCCAATAAAACCTAAACTACCACATCCAGAAACTGCAACTGCTGATAAACCTAGTGCCAAAAAGATATAATATAATTTCCATGGTAACGGTGAGAAGCCCAAATTTTTAGAATCTGTATCCTTTAAAAGTAAGAGATCAAGTTTTTTTAGAAAAAGAAAAGTTAGGAAAAGAAAACAGCAACCTGGAATAAAAATTTGCTCGATGAGTTCCCAACTTGAATGGTATAATGTACCAGTAATAAATTTAAGTATTGCACTAAATTTTTCATCTGTCTGCATAACTAAAAATTGGCAAAGAGCTTTAAATAAAACTCCGCAAGCTATTCCCACAATTATTAAGCGTATTTGTAAAATTTGTTTTTTTTCTAGAGTAAAAATTATTGCTAAAAGAAAACCTAAGATAGCACCAAAAATAGAAAAATAAATATTAGGAAATGCAAAAAATTTAGAAAGATAAAAAGTATTTATTAAAATAAAAAATGAACTTGCCGAATTAATACCAAGAATATCTGGAGCTGCCATGGGATTATGAAATACACTTTGCAAAATACTTCCAGAAACTGCAAAAAGAATTCCACAAAAAGCACCAATAATGATTCTTGGTAACCTGACATCGTGAAGAATAAAAAAAGATTGATCAACGTTGTTTTTTTCAATTAGAACCATAAAAATATTTTTTAAAGAATAATTCACTATCCCAAATTTTAAAGATATTATTGAAATAAAGATTAAAAATAACAAATATATCATGATAAAAATTATTTTATTGGATTTAGTTCTAAGCATTTTTTTTGTGCTGCTTTAATTTAGAGGTTAATATTAAAATAGGCGCTCCAATTACTGCAATTAGTAGTCCAATAGCTACTTCTTTTTCTGCAAATAAATATTTCATTAAACTATCGCAAATTAAGATAAAAATTGCTCCAAATAAAGCAATAAATGGTGCAAGAAAATATGGATTTTGACCTACTACCATTTTACTAAAATGATTAATAATTAATGGTAAAAAAAGAATAGGTCCAATTAATGCAACAGAAAATGAACTTAAAATTACAGTTAAAAAAAGAAAAAATCCTATATTGAATTTATAATTAAATCCTACCGAATGAGCTGTTGTTTTTCCAAATGAAAGAAGGTGCAAATTTTTTAAATTTAAAAAATTTAATATTAAAACTAGTATAGTAGGAAGAGATGTCCATTTTAAAAGTTCCCAAGATGATCCTGCTAATGAGCCATTTAAATTTATTAATATAACACCTGATCTTGTGGGTAAAAAAATTAAAATAGCTTGAATAAGAGCATAAAATAGTGCATTTATTGCTTGACCTGCTAAAATAAATTTTAATGGTGTCAAACCAACTTTATTTGCAATATAAAAAATAAAAGCTGTAGCAATTCCTCCGCCAATTACAGAGAAAGATAAATAAATTATTGGATGGCAAAAAGGATAAAATGCTAGTGTTAAAACAATGCCAAGTCCAGCTCCTTGATTTATTCCTAATAAGCTTGGACAGGCCATTGGATTTTGGCTAATGAACTGTAAGTTCATTCCAGCAATTCCTAACGCTGAACCAACTAAACAAGCAGTGATTGCTCTTGGTAACCTTGTATCAAATATTAAGCGACTTTCTAGTTTATCTGAAGGGAAAAATAAATTTTCTATTACTTCTTTAAAAGGTAATTTAATAGGACCTAAAGACAAGGCAATAATGAAAAAAGAAATTAATAATAATACTAAAATAAGATATATTAAAAAAACATATTTCTTACTTGATAAAACTTGCAAGGGAGAGTCCTAAACATAAAAGAATTACAGAAAATTTTTGGAATAACGACAATCGTTCCTTATGAATTATGTATGAGAGAGCTACTATTACAAGACTTCGTGCAGAAAAAATTAATGCAACTAAACTAGTTGGCCCTGTTAACAAAGCTTGTGAATATAAATATAACCCTAAACCAGAGCATAAACCTGTTACAAGACCATACCAAACGGCATGATATCTATTTTTTTCTTTAAAAATATTAATCAAATATCTTAAGTTATAACTTTTATAACTTGATTTTTTATTAGCTAAAAATAATCTTTTTTCCTTTATAATAATAGCAGTAGAAGAAAGAATAAAACAAAAAATGTAAGAGTATAGCAAAACAATCGTATTATTTAAATTTAATTCTTGTGTAATTTTTAATCCACCCTCTCTAAGAAATAGAAAGAAAGATCCCAAAATTACCCACAAAAACCATTTATTTTCTTTAATAACTAACTTTTCATTTGGGTCTATTTTTACGATTATTATAGCGGCAAACAAAGTAACAATAATAGCAATTTTAATACTGTCAATTTCTTCATGGTAGACAAAAACTGACATTAGTATAATCAAAGGAATATTTAAACTTAGCATAGGAGCTGTTAAACTTGCAGGCCCTACTTCAAGCGCCTTTATAACAAACCAGTTGCCATAAAATGATCCTAAACCTATTAAAACTGCCCAAACATATAAAAAAATGTTAGTTGAAAAATATAGTTCTTTATAACACTGGGTATAAAAAAAGATGCCTCCAGCTAAATAAAGTCCCCATAGCAAATATTGGTCTATTTGGTTTCGCATTGTAGATGATTTCATAACTACACTTGCAAATCCAAAAATGATTGCACTAAAAATTGCTTCTGTTATCCACATTTATGAAATTCTCTGAGGTGAGATTCTCTAATAATACGTCCTTTTTCAAAATAGTTTGTATTATTTAATACTGAGGAAATTTCGATAATATTTCGCATTGCGGAACATTTAACTCCTAATTGTTCTCCTATTGTTAACCAAGGAACTAGTGAGTAAGGAACATCTTCCGTGATGTAGCGATGATTAATCGCCATTGGGCAAAAAGTTTTTTTGTTATGGATAGGAGAAAATTTATAAAAATCATAAATATTTTTAAATGAAAGATTGTAATATTCATTCATAACTTCATAAAATTTAGGTAGATTTAAATTTAATTTATTTCCAATTTCTATTCTTTCATAGTCTAATTTTTCAAGAAAAGATGCTGTTTCTTTAGTTATTCCATCTTTATAAAAATAGAACTCTAAATTATTTCCTATTCTACCTGCATTAAATAATACATTTGAAGGATGAGTTACACCGCACGGATCATACAATCCAACTTCAACAAAACTTGACATAACTCTTAAATTACTTGGAAAGAAATTATTTAAGATATTTGCAACTTCAGAACTTAAATTATGATTGAAAGACGCCAGTCCCATTGATTGTTTTATTGAAACTATATTTGCTTGTCCGGGGGATTCGCTTCTGCAAGCATAAGGAAAAGAAGTAACATCGGCTATTATAATATTTTTATCCCAATTTGAACGATTTAATATTTCTTTTTGAAAAATTCCTGAAAATTGCGCAGATAAATTAACTACGATATGATTTTCCTTTAAGAAAGGAAGTAAATTTATAAATATTGATTCGTGTGCCACTACTGGCAAACAAATAAATATAATTTCAGTATCTTTTACTGCCAAATTCAGGTCTGTTGTAATAATATTTAGTTTTCCGAATCCTTCAACAGCTCCTTGACAATCAATTCCACCCTTCGAATTTACAATGTGAATACCACCTAAGTGGTTAGGATGGGCGTATAAGTTAACAGATAATCCAAGTAGAGCCAAATGGCCTGCTAATGCTTGCCCACCATGCCCACACCCTATAACGGCTATATTTTTCATTTTTGCCTCTGCTTATCTTGGAGAGATGTAGTTATTTAAAAATAACTACATCTCTAAGTTATACTTATGCTTCTTAATTTAATTTTGCTTTTTTACTTTGTGGGATAGCTTCTAAAAAACCTGAAGTTTCAGCCTCTTTATACATAATTTCCATTGCTTCAATACCATGAGTTTTCGCCCAAACATTTCTATCCAAGAAATAAATTTGATTTTCTTTTAAAGCCCTAACATCTTTCCAGAGAGGGTTTTTTTCTAATTTTTTATAAGGTTCCATATTTCCGTCTGTTAATAAAATGGCAATTTGATCAGGGTTTTTACTAATAACACCTTCAACAGTCATTTCTATTCTGTGCATAACATCAGTTTCTTTAACTAAATTTTCCTTATTTAGTTCTTTTAATATTGGAGTTGCTATTGCATTTGAGGTTAAAGCTCTAAAAACACCGTTTGGGGTAATGTATCCAATTAAGACTGTTTTTTTCTTTGATTTTTCAGCAACTTTTAATGCATGAGTTCTTATTTTTTCATAGTGTTCAATAATTCCTGGTACTTTATTTTCAGTATTTGTAATTTTTGCAAGTGTATGCAAATTCTTTATTTGCTCTTTAGGATCACCTAAAATACCATTCATCAAAATTGTTGGGGCAATTTTATTTAATTGTGGTAGAATATTCATTACAAAAGAAGCATCTCCAATAATAAGATCTGGTTTTAATTTAGCAATTGCCTCTAAACTAGGTTCATCCCTTGTTCCTACACTGGCTATGTCTTTGATGAATTCTTGCAAATGGGCTGGATCCTGTCCTTCTGTGTTATCACTTTTACCCATTCCTATTGGCTTGACTCCAAGTAGTTTTAACTCATCTAAAATACCAAATTCTAAAACTATGATACGTTCAGGTTTTTTTTGAATTGTTACTTTACCATTTTCTCCTGATACTTGGGTTGGATAAATTGTCGCAAAACTGCTAAAGGAACAAAAAGATGCGCATAAAGAAAGCATTGTAGCAACTAATTTGAATTTCATAAGAAGTCCTTATTTCCAATAAAATCATAATGTTTATTAGATAATGATAATCATTATCAATAATGTAAATTATTAATTCACTCTTGTTTAGAAGTCAATTTTAATACCCAAAATTATTAACTAATATTTATCTATTTAAAATTATGAGAATAGATAATTTGTGTATTAAATATTTTAATAAATGTATTGTTATTTTTTTTAAATACAAAAAAATATCACTATTGCAAAAAGTTATAATTTATTTGATTAATTATTCAAAAAAACTTTATATTTATTCATTATCCTGAAAAAAATCTAATAACTCTGCGGCACATAATTCTGGTGCTTCATCAAACAAAAAGTGTCCAACTTTTTCAAGCTTTCTTACTCTTGCGTTTGGTAGTAACAGCTTCCAAAAATTCATTGATTTTAAAGTAATTAATTTATCAGCTCCTCCCCATAGTAACAATGTTTTAGCACCATTTAATTTACTTAATTGATTTTCTATTTTCCAAATAATATCATTTTCATTTACTAGTGCTTGCGCAAAACCCCAAGTACCATGTCGCTCTGATGATGTTTTAAATTTACTAATATATTTATTGTGTTTTTCAGCATCTAAGGGACTAAATTCACCCCACGCAAGTTTTACAAAAAATCTGGGCGAAAAATTTTTTTCTAAATACAAGTAGCGTGCTACTTTAGATGACATCAATGATCGCATCCAAAAAGGAAAATATTCTATTTTACTCATCTTCCATGCCCAAGAATTACTTATTACTAGATTAGATACTTTATTTAAATTATCAATTATATAAGGTAATGCGATAATCCCGCCAAAATCATGAACTATAATGTTTAAGCTAGATAAGTTTAAAAATGACATAAATTCATTAAAATTATTTTGATGATCCTTAATAAGATAGGAGTAATTGCTAGGTTTTACTGATTCGCCAAAACCAATATGATCACATGCAATTATTCTGTAATTTTTTTTTAAAATCTGTATTAAATTAATAAATTCATCTGAAGAACTAGGTGTTCCATGCACAATAATAATTGGAAAACCTTCACCAATATCTTTGTAATTCATATCTAATCCGTTAGAAAGTTTAAAAGTAGGCATAAAGATGTCAACCTTTTTTAGAAGAGTATTTTTCAATTATAGGATATTATAGAGAATAGTGAAGCCAAATAGGTAAAATATTGTTTAAATAATTCATAAATTTCCGTGCAGACTATTTTTTACCTATTTTGCAGTAGTGCCTTTTAATCCATTATTATCATTTAGAATAGTATCATTATAATTTAAAGCATAGCAAAGCTGTGATTTATAAAAGTTAATTACTTTAGTATTTTTCACAATTTTATAAAATATTTCGAAGTGCAAGTACACTCGTGTTACTTGGAGCACGGAACCATTTTTTTCCAAAAACACCAGCACAAAAATCAGGATCAATCCAAAGTATTTTATTGGGAGTAATAGCTTTATCTATCAATTTTCCTACTCCAGCAATTCCTGCAGGACCAACTCCTATTACAGCCCAAACATATTCATTTGTAAAAATAATAATTCCTCCGTTAGTTTATTTCATAAATTTATGTAATTTAAGAATAATTAAAAAGAAATATTACTACAATAAAAATTTTTGTTATTTTTAATCTTGTTCTGATATATAAGTATTATTTTATTTAATTAGAGATTTTTCTAATTCTTCTTTTGCATAATTTTTTATTAAGCTTTGTAGTTCACCTGATGTTTGCATTTGTTTTAATTTGTTTTCTATGAGGATTATTTTTTCATTGTGTTTTTTTTGTAAGTAATGATACAAAGGATAATTTTCAATAATTGCAGGTTTTAGCTCGTATATTTTTTTTTCTAAACCCATTTTGTTTATCACCACTTTAGCATTTAAATCTGATGTTATAAAAAGATCAATTCTATTTTCTGTCAGCATTTTTATTAGTTGATCAACCGAATTTACAATAGTTAATTGTGGAAAATTTGCAGTAAGTTTTTCCAAATCAAGAACACCTTTGATAAGTCCTATTCGATATTTTGCAAGCGATTTAAATGGACTTACTTCTATGTTTTTTTTATCAGAAAAGACAGAAAGTTTAATATAATTTATTGGATATTTAATACGCTTTAAATTAGGATAATCTTTTCCAAAGTCAAAATCTCTACAGACTTCCCCATCAATATTTCCTTTTGTCGATTCAATAACTGATCTTCTTCCTGGCAAGGCAACTACTTTAATTTTTATATTTACTTGATTATAAATATTAAGTAATACTTTCTCACAAAGATTTGCGTTTGCTAGTGAAGGGAATCGTCCTATGGTTAATAAGTTTTCTGAACTAGCATATATATTATCTTTCATTAAAATTAAAAATATTATAAAGATTCCAATAATCTTGTACTTCACAATAAAACTCCTAATTTATAAAGCCAAGCAATCATTTTTTCTAAGTTTCTTAAATTATATATTAACTTAAATTTTTTGGATTTGAGTATTAAAATAGAATTTTTATTTTTTTAGTAAAATTTTATTAAATTTGGATTTGATATTATTGTTTTTTTGAAAAATCTTCGTAGATTATAATAGTTTAAATTACTGGGTGGTAAATATTTACTTTACACTCTTTAATTTATTATAAATATCTACAATATTAATTTTATATTTTGGATTTTGTACTGCTTCCAAAGGAATTTGCAAATTTTCAGCTATAATCTCTTGGATACGGGCTAAGTGAAGATTTTTCCGTTCTAATTGACTTTTCTTTGCCCATTTTGCGGCAGCAACAATCAAACTTGATACCTGATCAGCGGTTAATTTTTCTGTATTAATAGTGATATCAAAGTCGCTATGGTCTTCAATATCTAAACCGTATAGACGCAAGTAACGTTTTCTATTTTGCTCATCTCTTTTTAAAGTTTTATATAAAACTTGTTCATAACTGGACTCTTGTTCAGTTTGACGGCGGTTTATGCGCGAAGCTCTTGCTTCAAGTGGTGCTTGTAACCAGATTCGCAGCTCAGCATCCATCAGCCAAGCAGCTAAACGGGTACCAATAACAATATTTTCATTAGAAATAGCGTTTCTAATTAAGGTTAAATCTGTTAAATAATCATAGATGAGATTTGTTGAGGCCTCTTTATGTAATTCTTCGAAATTTACGGAAAGCTCTCGCGCTAAATCACGGAAGGTATAATTAACTATTTTTAATTGTAAAGCTTTTCCTACATTTGTTGTTGCGGTCGTATTTCCACAACCACTGTGTCCTGATATTGCAATTCTCATGAGTGTCTCCATTATTCGTCGAGCCATTTTATCCATAAATGCATTTGATGGTTGATTCAATGCTTCTATCAGATTACTTTGTCAATTTGTTCTATTAGAGGGCTTTGAAAGGATTTTCTTATATGACAACAGAATTTTCGCGTGAAACAGTCAAACGAATAGCAGAGCTAGCAAGATTACAGGTTACTGAAGAAGAAATCACAACCTATCAGGCCGAACTAGCAAAAATACTTGATGCATTTAAAGCTTTAGCAGAGCTCCCATTGCCAGAAGATCTAGCTGGTGATGCGCGTTCCGCAATTATAATGGCCAAAGCTAGTCAAAATAACGACAGTGAAAATATTTCCCGCCTGAGACCTGATGTTATCAATAATTCCATCCAAACACAGGTATTTTTGGAGCAAGCACCAGAAAGAGAAGGCGTATTTGTTCGAGTTCCTGCAATTTTAACTCCTTCTACTTAATATAGGTTTTTTGTGATGTATAAAAATAAATTTGCTTCTAAGTATACTACAAATCAATTTGAACATAGTGCTTCTGAATTAGTAAAACAATTTCATGCTAAAAAATCTTCTCCTGAAGAATATTTAGTCGATCTTTTTGCTAATATTGACCGTTTAAATCCAGAATTAAATGCATTAACTAGCGTACAAAAAGATTATGCCTTTTCACAGGCAAAAAAACTTTCAGAATATTCAGATTCAAATTCTCTACCATTATATGGCGTACCTATTGTAATAAAAGAAAATATTCAAAAAGTAGGGTTTCCTTTAGAATGTGCTTCTAAAATATTAAAAGGATATAAAGGTCAGTATAATGCAACTGTAATAGAAAATTTAGAAAAAGCTGGCGCTATTTTAATTGGTACAGCAAATATGGATGAATTTGCTATGGGGTCTGCTAATGAGCATAGTGCGCATGGCTCAGTAAAAAATCCGCATGATGTTTCACGGGTTAGTGGGGGATCTAGCGGTGGTTCTGCTGTGGCTTGTGCAGCAGGATTTGCGCCTATTACATTAGGCTCTGATACTGGAGGCAGTGTCAGGCAGCCAGCAGGATATTGCGGTATTTATGGTTTAAAACCTACCTACGGTAGAGTTTCTCGTTATGGATTAGTAGCATTTGGATCAAGTTTAGATCAAATCTCTCCATTTACTCGTTGCGTCGAAGATCTAAATTTAGTGATGGGAGTTATGGGAAATGAAGATGCTAAAGATGCAACTTCGTTAAAAGGGCAATATGTAAGTTATCCAGAGCAGTTTTCCCTTCGAGGAAAAAAAATTGGTGTTTTAAGAAGTATTCTAAGCGAAGGGGTAGATACAAATGTCATGCAAGAGTTTCTGAATTTAGAAACCGAATTGCAAAAAAAAGGCGTTGAATTTATTGATGTAGAAATCCCGTCATTAGAATATACTTTAAGTGTTTATTATTTGATTGCCTGTGCTGAAGCTTCCTCAAATTTATCTCGTTTTGATGGAATACGCTTTGGACATAGAGCAAAAAATACTGATGATTTATTTGATTTATATTGTAAAACAAGAGCAGAAGGTTTTGGAAAAGAAGTTAAACGTCGTATTATGTTAGGTACTTTTGCTCTGAGTGCTGGATTTTACGATGCATTTTATGGAAAAGCACAAGCTGTTCGTGAAATGATGACAAAACAATTTAATGAATTATTTAAAAAAGTTGATTATATCTACTTACCAACATCTCCTAATAGTGCATTTCAATTTGGAATTACTGCTTTCGACCCTGTGAAAGAATACCTTTTTGATGTGTTTACAATTCCTGCAAATTTAGTTGGAATTCCTGGAATTTCTGTTCCGGCGCGTGTTCAACAAGGAGAGCTACCCGTAGGATTACAATTTCTGGCTCCACTAGGGAAAGATGCAGAGCTTGTTGCCTTTGCTGCAGAATTAGAAAAAGAAAATTTAATTGGTTTAACTAAACTTATATAATGAATAAATAAAAGGAAAAGTTCACTCCATGACAGGAAATTCATTAGTACATTATCCAAAACTTTTAGAAATTACTCAAAAATATGATCTTGTAATTGGCATAGAAGTTCATTGCCAATTAGCTACAAAAAGTAAAATGTTTAGTTCAAGTAAGAATGCTTACGGAGATGTTCCAAATTCAAATATAGATCCAACTTGTTTAGGTTTACCAGGTGCTCTTCCAACTATAAATCAAGAAGCTGTAGACTTAGCTATAAGAATGGGAATTGCGTTAAAAAGTGAGATCCAAAATGTCAGTGTTTTTGCGCGGAAGAATTATTTCTATCCTGACTTACCTAAAGGTTATCAAATTACACAGTATGATAGACCAATTTGTTTTGGTGGTGAAGTCATCTTAGCTAATGGAAAAAAAATCGGTATTGAACGTATTCAAATTGAAGAAGATGCTGGAAAAAATATCCATGTTGGCGATTGTTCACTAGTTGATTTCAATCGTTCAGGTGTTGGCTTAATTGAAATAGTAAGTGCTCCAGATATATCATCACCAGAAGAAGCTTCTGAATATCTTAAAAAATTGCACAGTTTTGTTGTTAATTTAGATATTTCAGATGGAGATTTAGAGCGGGGTAATTTTCGTGCTGATGCCAATGTCTCCATTAAACCAAAAGGTTCGAAAATATTAGGAAGACGTTGTGAAATTAAAAATGTAAACTCATTTAAATATATTGAAAAAGCAATTGCTTATGAAATAGAAAGACATTTTGATGTTCTTGAAAGTGGTGGCGAAATTCAAATGGAAACCAGAGGTTTTGATAGTGATAAAAACATAACTTTTGGACAACGTTCAAAAGAATCTGCGAAAGATTATCGTTATTTTCCTGAACCTGATCTTCCTCCATTGGTTGTTACTAAAGAAAGAATAGAAAAAGTTATTAAAGAAATGCCTGAATTACCTGAAACTAAAGCTGCGCGTTTAATTCAAAATTATAATTTACCTGAATATGATGCCAGAGTTATTACTGCTACAAGAATTAACAGTAGTTACTTTGAGAGTCTTTTAAAACTTACAGAAGGTAAAATTGAAGCAAAACAAATATCTAATTATTTTATGACTGATGTAATGCGTGCAAGTAAAGTTGTAGCTGAAAAGAAAGGTGTTTCAATTGATGACTTAACTGAAGTTCCGGTTCCTTTAGAATATAGTGTTTCTTTACTTAACTTACAGGCTTCAGGTACTATTAGCGGAAGAATTGCAAAAGACGTTTTTGAAGAAATGTTAGAAACAAATCGTTCTCCAGAAGATATAGTGAAGGCAAAAAATTTAATTCAAATTTCGGATGATACATCTATAGCTAAAATATGTGAACAAGTTTTGGTTGACAACCCAAATGTTCTACAAGATTATTTGTCTGGCAAAGAAAAACTTTTTGGATTTTTTGTCGGTCAAGCTATGAAACTTTCTGGTGGTAAATTAAACCCAGGAAAAGTTAATGAAGTACTTAAAAAGCTTCTAGATAGCAGAAAAACCAATTAGTTTTTCATCCATCTTTTCTCTTTAATAAGTAAACTACAAGAACTCCTCTCCAGATTTTTAATCTGGAGCGCCTATAGCCCTTAGCATTGTCTTTTGATTGATTACTTTAAAGTATCTTAAACAAATTGTACTGTCAAATTTTTAAACTGATAAGTATTTAAAAATAGTAAGCAATGTTTAGTAATAAGAAAGACAAAGGGGGTAAAAATTATTAAGTATTTTTTCAAAAAAATTAGTAAATTTTAAAAAATGTTTTGCAAAGTAATAAATAATAAGGAAAGATTTTTTCTTATAAGAGTGTCTTATCATAATTTTATTTTTTATAAAAATCATGCTTTTTTTTTATTAATAAAATTAAAAATATCATAATTTTTATTGTCTAATTTGATCGTTTATATAGTATTCATCTTCTTCATAAACATTCATATTAGTCGAACAATTTTTATTCAAATTAAAAATCTGCATTACAAATTTTTGTTCTAGCATCTTTCTTAATTACATAATCAATAATAAGGAAGAAATTTTTAGTAAGATATTATTACTTTAAATAGACATAATAGTAACTGTATCAGAAAATTTAAAACAGAAATCCACAACGATCATATTGGTTAGATATCTTAAATGTTGGTGTAAAGTCAATAGTGTATAATAAAATAATCAATTGATTGCAATTTCATAAAAACAAAATTTTTCCCAAATAAAAATGGTGTTATTTTTCTTTGGATACATTATTTTTTTTGTTTGCAAATTCATTTTTAGTTCGTTTTTTTTATAGATACATAATTTTTTTTGATATCTACAAGGAGTAGAT
This sequence comes from Pigmentibacter sp. JX0631, assembly GCF_029873255.1. Taxonomy (NCBI): domain Bacteria; kingdom Pseudomonadati; phylum Bdellovibrionota; class Oligoflexia; order Silvanigrellales; family Silvanigrellaceae; genus Pigmentibacter; species Pigmentibacter sp. JX0631. The sequence goes on from NZ_CP123622.1 coordinate 2,790,920, forward strand.
AAAGTCTAATTTTAACTTCAAAGAAAAACAGATGAAAAAAAAACATTTATGACGACATAAAATTTATTATTTTATCAAGATAAAAAAGCTTATTAATAAGTTAAATTTTCTATGCAAGTTAAATTTTGGAAGGTTATTTTATTTTTTGTTAAAAATTAAACAAATTTGCTATTTTTATAACATCTATAATTAATTAAATATATTCTGTTATCTTAATTTTTCAGGCATAGTATTATAAACTCGCGGAAGATCTTTTGACCAACGTATAAGTTGCGCTTGTTCATTCCGTAAAAAATCAGAAACTTTTTTATTTTTTGGAGTACTTTTGAGTGAATCAATTCTTTTTTGCAATTCAATAATTCTCTCAGAATTTTCTCCCATTGACATAACATCATCCATGATGTCATTAAAAATTTCTTTTTCACTTGGTGTTAAACCTGTTGTAATTGAGTGCCTATGATATTGTTTAATACTGTCCTTATTAGTATCAATTACTATTGTTCCATCATCTTTTTTTTCAGCAACAACACCAGGGTTTGTATAAATACCAACTTTGGGGACATAATCACCTAATTGAATAAAAGCCGATTTAGAGGGAGGTGGAATATAGACCATAATGATAACTCCTTTAAAGCTCTTTATTTAAATCCCTAAAGTAATTGCATCTACTGCAAAATTTTCAGGTGTAAATTTTTCACGCACAATTCTAAATTGAAGTTCGTTTTCCAAATATTTAATGACTCTAGGATCAGTGTTTTCTTGTTTAAGTTCCGTTATTTTATTATATAAATCTCTTATTTCTTGATGTCTATCTTCATTATTTTGAATTTGAGATAAATGTATATTGTAAGCTGCTTTTTGTTCAGGCTCTAAGCCATTTTTAATCCCAATTTTAGCTACATCTTGTATATTTTCAAAATTTGTATCTAAAATGATTTTCCCATCTTTATTGTTGCGCGCAGCAACACGTACAGGGTCACCTGTCCGAGACCATAAAATGTCGTTTGGTGAAATGGTAAAAGCCATAGTCTGTTCCTTTAATTAATATCTATATTGTTATTTATCAGGAATTAATTGATTGCTGGCGGAACAAAATTTTAAGTAAACAAATATTTTGACATAAAATTTTACTAAATCATAAAATTTTTGATGATTGATAAAAAAAATAAATACTTAAACTGTTAATTTTCTTGTTGAGTTAAAATCCTGATATTCTCTTGTTGAAATTGATAGAGTTCTTTTGTCACAGTAAATAATTTTTCATTTGATTTTAAGACTCCGTCCGCTTCGAATATTTTTTTAAATTCAGTAGGATTTTTATGAGTACATTGGTCAAACCCAGATATGATAGCAATACTGGTTTGTAAAGGAACATTTTGATTTTCAATAATTGTGCTACTTGGTAAATTAGGAGTCATGGCAATTATAATAAAATCCCCGAATTGAACTCCAACTTGAATTTGTGAAAGGTTTGGATATTTTTTTTCTAAGAAAGATTCCGAGATAACTCCTATATTTGCTAAATTATCATTTAATGCATCAAGAACAGAATTGTAACTTCCAACAAAAATAGCAGCATAAGGAAAAATGTCTTTCTGGAAAAGAAACATTCTAGGAAGCAAAAAGCCTATAACACTTTCAGTATCAGAATAAGCGATTGTTAATTCATTGTTTATTTTAATAATTATATCATTAGATAGATTAAAAGATCTTTTTAATTGGTTTGATTTTATGAGTTGATTCTTCCAAAATTTAGAATTACCTACGATAATAGAACGATTTGTTGCCGAACCTTTTTTAGTAAGAAGTAAAACACTTTTTAATGAACTTTTTTCAGCTGCACCAACGTAACCTAAAGCTGATGAAAGTCCAAAATGTGCGGTTCCGCGCTGTAAAGAAGATAGTACAGCTTTTTCATCAGGAACAAAGTTGAATTTTAAATGATAGCCAGTTTTTTCTTCAAGGCATTTTTGAAATTTATCTATTGAATCATTTTCTTTTAAATAATAAGAATTATCCAGATAAAATTCAATTGGATATGATTTAGATCCTATTTCAGGTGTCCCAAGCCATAATTTAATACAACTGGTGCAAGTTAATATTATGAATAAAAATAATGAGAATTTTACTTTAAGATAATTTATATGCATTTAATTTATACCTTTAAAAACCCACGATTCATTAATATCTTTCATTTGTTCAGATTCTGTCATTTTATATAATTCTCTTTCTACTTTTGATTTTAATTCTGGGAATTTATCGTTCACCATTTTCTTCGAAAAAACTAAATAAAACTCTTTCCAAAAAAGAATATTTTTAAAATGAGTAATAGTTTCTTCCGCACCTATTTTTTTTAATAGCACATCAGCTCTTTCTCTGTCTGCAAGTATAAGATCAAATTTTTTTTCTTTTAATCCTATAAGGTTGTTTCTCAAGCTTCTACCTTCTTTTAAATGGTTATTTAATTGCTTATTTTCAAAGGGGTAAGCATCCCAAAATATTTTTGGATAAGAAAATCCAACTAAAATACCTACACTATAGTTGTGAGCAAGTGCATCTTCAAATGTCATGATGGGATTTTCTTGTACCTGTTTTGCTAAGGCATAAAAGCTATAGTTTTTTGTATAAGTGGGAAGCCTTGGAAAAATGACATATTTGTCAAATTTTGATTTTTTTTCTATTCCTAGAGCTAAATCAGCTTCACCTGAAATTATTTTTGGTAATACTTGTGTCCAATGGACAATCTCAAATTCAATAGGAATATTTAAACGTGCAAATAACTTGGTAGTTATTTCTATATCTGATCCAACAAGTTTTTTTTGTGGGGTATTCTCACCGCCCTTTTCTTCTTTAGCGTCTGAAGGTTTTTCATTTGGATCTTTTTTAGCAGTTTTTTTTTCATTTAAAACATCTTCTAAATAGCTTCGAATAGGAGTTTCTTCAACGATAATTTTCAATTTTTTTTCTAAAGCAATTACTTTTAATTGCATTAGTATTATGAAAAAGATAAGAATATTTTGGGCTATATTTTTCACAATTGGGCTCCAATAAGTCTTCTGAGTAACTTAGAGTGATCATCTTGAGTATTACGTAAATTTTATATGATTGAGGAGAAAAATGAAAATATGGATTGATGCCGATGCTTGTCCTGTTGGCATTAGAGAAATCATTTTTAAAGCATCTGAACGATTAAAAGTAAATACAATATTAGTCGCAAATCAAAATATCAAATTTCCTAAATCTTTGTATATTTCTCAAGTTCAAGTGGCAAAAGGCTTTGACGGGGCGGATCAATATATTGTCCAAGAGTTAACTCCTGACGATCTTGTTATAACCGCTGATATTCCTTTAGCAGATTTGGTTGTAAAAAAGGGAGGGGTCGCTATAAGTCCCCGTGGCGAATTGTTTAATATTCAGTCAATTTCTGAAAAACTTTCGTATCGAAATTTTAATCAAATGTTACGTGAGGGAGGGCTTATTCAAGGAGGTCCACCGCAAATGCAAACAACTGATAAACATAAATTTGCCGCAATGTTTGATAAGCAATTAAATATATTAATCAAAAAAACAACTCTTAAAAATTAACCTTATCTAAAATACTTTTTACTACGTTGCGTGTATGACTGCCAGCATTATTCATAAGGTTACATGTAACATCTATCATTTGAGCTCTTTGTTTTTCTGGTTGATTATTTAATATTTGCAAAGCTGGAAATGAATCTTGAAAAATATATTTAGGATCAATTGAATACTCAGGTGGAAATGCTCTTGCAATTATTGATGAAATATCATTATTAACTTTCCAGAAAATGTAGCTTCCATATGTAGGTTTAGAAAATTTAACGGCTTGTTTTGAAAGAATATTTCTTACATAATTGTCATCATAATGTGGATAGTTAGTATCTAATGAAGTATTTTGAATATAATTTATTATAACAGAATTATAATCTTTATTTTCTTTAGCTAATACGGTTTCATCATAAACAAGTTTTTCTAAAATAAAATGACGATTTGAAACAACATTAATGGTGTCACTTAATTTTTTATTTGTTTTATAAAGTGTACCTTCTAATTTATCAAGAATATTTAAGCCAATTAAATCGGCAGTAGAATATCCAGGTAATGGTGTATTATGATATGGTTGAGTTAAATCTTGAATATAGTGCAGAGCCCAACCTAAAAATCTTAATCCCCAATATGCATGTCCACTTTGAAAGGCAAGCTGGGAAAGCTCAATATATAATTTTATTCTGTATTCAGCATAAGTTTTTTTCAGATAACCAGCAACATTATAAACTAAACTTGCTTCATGATAAAATCCCATATGAAAAGGAGCTTGGCTACTTATGGCAAAATTTGGGTTGCCGAAAGGTTGCGTGCCAAATTGAAATTTGTAATTGAATTCTTTTTCATTATCATCAAATAAATGAATATCACTTCCATAGTCGGGTTCATCGGACGCAGTTGCTAAAACAGCAAGGGAATTCACTGTTTCACCTTCGGTCAATTTCGCAAATTTATATTCGCCAACTTCTTTTTCAATCGCTTTTAAAAATATTTCTGAATTATCTATTAAAACCATATTTTCTTTTGACTTTTCTCCCGGCAATATTTGGAGGTATAAAGGAAACTTTAATGTTGGGTTAATTCTTAAAGATACTAAAAATTTTTCAACTATTTTAGGGTCACCTGCAACTGAGGAAAATTTTAAGTCATTTGGAACTGGAAAGTAAATAAAATTATTGTGTTGACTTTTATCAATTGCCCAAAGGTCAACTTTATTTAAAACAGCTGGAATTTGAGCATAAGTAGTGTTTAAAAAATTTTCTAAAGATTCAGTTTTAACAATAGATTTGTTACTTAGTATATTTGTTTTTTCTATAGCATATTCAGTAATTAATGCATGGTTTTTCCATGCATAAGAGGTACTACAAAATATAAAACTATATATAATAGCAATGTATTTTATTTTTGATTTAGTAGAAATCATAGGTTTTCCTTTTAGTTTAGTGTTTGTTTAAATTATCTATTGCCAGATTTAATTTATCAATAACATTTTTTCCTACTTGTTTTGAACACATAAAGTGTCTTATCACATTTTTTTGATCATTTAGTTCTATAAATTTTGTATTTTTTTTGATAAACGGATTTTTATCTTTATAGTAATTATATTCATCCAAGGTTAGGATAATGTAATCGCCTTCATTATTTATTAATTGAATTAACATTTCTTCTTGATTTTTTGAACTTAACACAATATCAGAATTTATTTCGTTTTCTTTTTTGTAGATAGTATAATTTTTATATTTTTCAAGAAGTTTTGCTACATCGTGTTCATGATTATAACCAATTTTAAGTATAGGTTTTAAATTTTTATTTGATATTAATTGTTCTAAATTAGAAATGTTTTGAAATCTATTATCATTTTCTTTTACAGGAATAACTAATTTTAAGGTTTTATAATAAGGTTTGCTGAATAACGCAAATTTTTCTCTGTCAGAGCTTTTATAGGCAAATGGAAAACAAACCGGAATTGTATTTTCTTTAATATTAAGCAAAGTTCTTATTAAAGGTTGGTTTTCATAAGAGAATTTTATCTGTGAATTTTTAAGAATTTTGTCAATTAATTTAAAAGCTATTCCGTCATCTAATTTTTTAGTCTTAGAATTATCAATAAAAAAAGGTGGTCTGTTTTGGTAGTGAATGACTATTGAATTTTCGGCAGAGTGTAATTGAGTTTGTATCCCGAAAATAATACAAAGTAAAAATAAAAATTTTAGCATTTTAATTGTTCCCTTTAAGTTGTAAGTAATTTTAGGGAAAGGTTATGAATTTTGTCAAGATATAATTTAATTTTTTCTAAATATTTTAATTATTTATTAATTGTTTATATGTTTTTTTTAAAAAAATAAAGCATGAACTTTGAGAACATGCTTTAAATAATAATCACAGAATTAAGCAAAGTAATATTAATGTACGAGTTTTTTAAACTTTAAGCGTTTAGGATTTACTGCATCATCGCCAAGTCTACGTTTTTTGTCGGCCATATAATCTTGGTAATTTCCTTCAAACCATACAACACTACTGTTACCTTCAAAAGCTAAAATATGTGTTGCAATACGGTCTAAAAAGTAACGATCGTGGCTAATAACAACAGCGCAACCAGGAAAAGAAACCAGAGCATCTTCAAGAGCACGTAAAGTATCTACATCAAGATCATTTGTTGGCTCATCTAAAAGCAGTAAATTTCCACCATTCATAACCATTTTTGCTAAGTTTAGACGATTTCTTTCGCCACCAGAAAGTTTTCCTACTGCTTTTTGCTGATCTGCACCGCGGAAACCAAAACTAGAAATATAGGAACGAGCAGGAATTTCACGGTTTCCAACTTGAATCATTTCTTTACCTTGACTCAATTCTTGAAAAACAGTTTTATCGCCATCTAATGTAGATCTATTTTGGTCAACGTAACTTATTTTTACTGTTTCCCCAATTTTTAGATCACCTTGATCCCCTTTTTCTAGTCCGGCAATCATTTTAAATAATGTGGTTTTACCAGCTCCGTTAGGCCCTATAATTCCAACTATGCCACCTGGTGGAAGTTTGAAGTTTAAATTTTCAAACAATAATTTATCATCAAAAGATTTTGTTAAATTGAAAGCTTCAACAACATTATCACCTAATCTTGGTGCTGGTGGAAAGATAATCTCTCTCAATCCTTCTTGTTTCTCATTTTGTTCTTTGAGTAAGTCATTATAGGCACTTATACGCCATTTGCTTTTGGCTTGCCTTGCTTTTGGTGACATGCTCATCCACTCTAATTCTCTTTTTAAAGTTTTTTGCCGAGCTGATTCTTGTTTTTCTTCTTCAGATAATCTTTTTGTTTTTTGATCTAGCCATGAAGAGTAGTTTCCTTGCCAAGGAATCCCTTCACCTTTATCTAATTCCAAAACCCATTCAGTTACGTTATCTAGAAAATATCTATCATGTGTAATGGTAACAAGTGTACCAGGAAATTCTTTTAAATATCTTTCTAACCATTGAACACTTTCAGCATCTAAATGGTTTGTCGGTTCATCAAGTAAAAGTAAATCTGGTTTTTCCATAAGTAATTTACAAAGAGCTACCCTTCTGAGTTCTCCTCCAGATAAACTTGTTACTTTAGAATCACCTGGTGGACATCTTAAAGCATCCATAGCAATTTCTATTGTTCTATCTATTTCCCAAGCATTTTTTGCATCAATTTCATCTTGGAGAACAGCTGTTTGTTCTAGAATTTTATTCATTTCATCATCTTCTAGAGGTTCACCCAATTTCTCATTAAGGGCATCAAATTTACGAATAAGATCTTTAACATCTTTAACAGCTTCTTCTACATTTTCGAAAACCGTTTTATTTGGATCTAATTTAGGTTCTTGGGGTAAATATCCAATTTTTGTTCCCTTTTGAGGAAAAGCTTCTCCAGCAAAATCTTTGTCTACACCAGCCATTATTTTTAGTAATGTAGATTTTCCTGCTCCGTTAGAACCAATCACTCCAATTTTAGCGCCATGAAAGAAAGATAAATAAATATCTTTTAAAATATCTTTTCCGTTAATATTTTTCCGTAGTCGAACCATATTATAGATATAATTTGCCATATTAAGCTTTTCCTTTCCAAGTAATATTTATGTTAATAATGTAATTCCAGATAGCTGCTATAAAATAACCTAATGCATTTGCTAAATAAACAGTAAAATCCAAAGTTATTAACTTTAAAGCAATAGCTTGATTAATTAATGCCCCACCTAAACAAATTGCATGAAAAGTAATTAATCCTCTAAGAATTTTTTTAATTCCTACTAATTTATTATATTTAAAGGTCCAATAATTATTCAAAAAGAAATTTGTTAAGATACTAAATTCTATTGAAATAGCTAAAGATTTTGATTGAGAAAGATGAAAGAAATATTGACATATAAATAAGCTAATAGTAGCAAAAATGAGTCCAGTAGATCCTACAAACACATATTTGATAAATTGAGCGGGGATAAACTGTCCAATACTTAATTCATATAAAGCATGAATATATTGCAAGATAACTTTACTTGATAATTTACTTTCACCATGAATTCTGCTTTTAAAAGTATATCCAACTTCTTCAATTTTATTATTTTTAGCCCGTGCTAAAAATTCAAGGAGTATTTTGAATCCTTTTGGATTAATTTCGTTCTTATGGATAACGTAGACGTTGCGTTTTAAAGCAAAGAAACCACTCATTGGATCGCTAATTGATTTTGGTAGTGCAATTTTTGCTAAGATTGTGGCCACCCAAGAAATAAACATGCGACCTTTGCTCCAATCTTCAATGCCACCACCTTTAACTTTCCTTGAGCCGACAACTATCTCTGCACCATTTTCAAATGCTTTTATAAAATTTATTAATGCTTTTTCATCATGTTGAAGATCTGAGTCCATAACTGCAAGAATTTCTCCTTCAGATATTTCAAATCCAGCAAGCACTGCAGAACTTAGACCTCTATCGTTCATTCTTCTAATCACACGAAGCCAAGGATATTCTGAGCTTAACTCGCGGGCAATTTCCCAGGTTTTATCAGGAGAATTATCATCAACAATAATCACTTCCTTTTTCACATCAGATAATGTTTCTGAAATCCTTTGAATCAAAATAGGAACATTTTTGCTTTCGTTGTACGTAGGAATGATTAACGAGATAAACATGCAGATCTCCAAAAATTTTTCTATTAACTTAAAACTACAGTATCCTTTTTATAATTTACATCATCAGTGAAAGGATAATCTAATGAATAATGAATTCCTCTGCTTTCTTTTCGCATCCGAGCACATTTAACAGTAAGTTGTGCCACTACAGCTAAATTCCGCACTTCAACTAAAGCTCTGCTTGGAATGATATTCCAATAATACGTTTCTATTTCTTGACAAATTTGATCTATCCGCGCTGCGGCTCTAGAAAGCCTCTTCTCTGTGCGAACAATACTTACATAATTCCACATAGTTCGCCGGATTTCATCCCAAAGTTGACTAATTACCACCATTTCATCAGGTTCACAGGCCTTACCTATTTTCCAAGGAGGAACTTCTGGTAAACTGTAGTTTTGTAAATCTGGCCACAGGGCTTTCAAATCTTCAAAAACAAATTGTGCAAAAACAAGACCTTCTAGTAAAGAATTCGATGCCAGTCGATTTGCGCCATGAAGACCAGTACAAGCAACTTCACCAATAGCCCACAAAGCTTTGATCCCTGTTCTACCTCGTAGATCAGTAACTATTCCTCCGCAACTATAATGTGCAGCTGGGACAACAGGAATTGGTTCTTTTGTAATGTCTATTCCAAGACTTAGGCATTTTGCATAAATTCCAGGGAAATGTTGTTGGATAAATTCAGAACTTTTATGTGAAATATCTAGTAAAACATATGGTTCACCCGTTCTTTTTATTTCAGAATCTATGGCTCTTGCAACTATGTCTCTAGGCGCTAATTCTTTTAAGGGATGTTCTTGTTCCATAAATCTTTTACCACTTTTGGATTTTAAAATAGCTCCCTCGCCACGTAAGGCTTCAGAAATTAGAAAGTTTTTTGCATTTGGATGAAATAAGCAAGTAGGATGAAATTGCATAAATTCTAGATTAGCTACTCTAGCGCCAGCTCTCCAAGCCATGGCAACTCCATCTCCAGCTGCAACGTCAGGGTTAGTTGTATATAAATAAAGTTTTCCATGCCCACCAGTTGCAAGTATAGTTGCTTTTGCTAAAAAAGCTGAAATAATATTTTCTTTATCGTTTATAATATAGGCGCCAAGTACCCTATTTCTTGAAAAATCAGGACATATTTTATCAGTTACAATAAGATCAATTGCAGTATGAAATTCAAATAAACAGATGTTACTATTTTTTGTAACTTGTTCTACAAGAGTTTTTTGTAATGCGGCTCCAGTCATGTCATCAGCATGAATAATTCTTCTGGCACTATGTGCTGCTTCTTGTGTCAGATGATATTCAAAATCAATTTGACTATTTGGATCTTTGGGGGTGAATGGAACTCCCATTTCAATTAATTCTTTTATAGCTTTAGGACCAGCTGCGACAACTTTTCTCACAGTAGCTTCATGGCATAAACCACTTCCAGCAGCTATTGTATCTTGCGTATGCGCTTCATAACTATCTTGTTCACTTAATACTGAAGCTATCCCTCCTTGAGCCCACCTTGTATTACATTCAAAAAGTGATTCTTTTGAAACTAATGCAACTTTTCCTAAATGACTTAGTTTTAGGGCAGCTGAGGCTCCTGCAACTCCTCCACCAATAATTAAAAAATCAAATTCAATATTTTTTCCAACAGCTATAGATGCTTTTTTCACCATAAAGTTATCCTCAACTCAACTGACGCTTTAAGCCCTGAGAACATTAAGCATGAAGTGAAGGTCTTGCAAGTCTCCTTGTAAAAAGCATATACTTAGCAGCGGTCAATTTATTTATAAATTGGAATGCCTATGTTGCTTTTTGTTATTAAAAAAGAAAGGGTTTTAAATGTTAAATTCTAAAAGAGTAATCTATATATCACCTCTTTTATTAGCAGTTTCGCTTGCTTTGTCTGGCTGTGCATCTTTTGAAGGAGACTATGGCGATGCAAATCAAGCGCAAATTATTGATGATAAATGGAATCCTACAGATGCAACATTAACCGTGCAAAAAATGGTAAAAGACATGTCTGCTGCTCCATGGATTCAAAATTGGCGTGAAGATATGCAAAAAAAAGCAACTGATAGACCATTTGTGCTAGTTGACGATATGGAAAATAGAACAAGTGAAATAATCGATACTAAAGCATTATTTGAAGATCTGCGTTCACAAATTTTGAATGACGGAAAAGTTCGCTTTTTAGATGGAGACGCTAGAAAGAAAATTTTGGATGAATACAAATACCAACAATCTGGCGTTGTCAAAAAAGGCCATGTAAAAGGTCCAGGGAATCAATTTGGTGCTGACTTTTTCTTATCTGGTGCTATTTCTAGTATAGTATCCAAACAAGGCGGGAAAAGTTCTGTGCAATATCAAATCGAAATGAAATTAGTAAATATTTCAACTGGAGAGTTAGTTTGGAGTGGTATTGAAAAAATAAGAAAAAACTTTAAAAGAAGCAGCGTAGGCTGGTGATTTGTAGTATAGGTTAAGTATAAAAAAGCAGTTTTTAACTGCTTTTTTGTTTTTGTGGTTTCTTAGAAAGGAATTTATCATGGATAAAAATCAATTAATAAGTAAAATAAAAGAAGGTATGGAGAAAACAATCTCTTCTTTGCAATCTGATTTACAAAAAGTAAGAACAGGTCGAGCATCGGCTTCATTGCTTGATGATGTTCGAGTCGAATCTTATGGCTCTTTGATGCCTTTAACTAAAATTGCAACATTAGCAACTCCAGAAGCAAGATTAATTACAGTAAATCCTTTTGATAAAAGTATGCTTTCAGCAGTTGAAAAAGCTATTTTGACTTCTGGACTAGGTTTAACACCAAATAATGATGGTAAAATAATTCGTATTCCTATTCCCGCACTTTCAGAAGATCGGCGCAAAGATCTTGCGAAGCAAGTTAAAAAAATTGGTGAAGAAGCTAAAGTAGCAGTTCGTCATCATCGGCAAGAAGGAAATACGAAGGCAAAAGCTTTTCAAAAAGAGCATGGCTGGTCTGAAGATGAAGTAAAAAGAGCGAGTGATGAAGTGCAAAAATTAACGGATTCTTATGTCAAAAAAGTAGATGAGTTATGCGCACAAAAAGAAAAAGAAGTTCTTACTGTTTAATGTTTGTAAGTATTGAGCTATATTAAAATAAATTTAACTTTATTTTAAGAATGAGGCAAAAATGAGAGTGAAATTTTTCTTATTATTCTCTTTTTTGTCCTTTTTTTCATTGAATTCTTTCCCCAATAATAATGAAATTATTTTTTTGACAGGAGAATATCCGCCCTTTAGTTCACAGGCAATTCCTGATGAAGGTATAGCTGTAGAAATTGTCAAAAAAATTTGTAAAGAAGCAAATTTAAATTGTAGTATTCAATTTTTACCTTGGCTAAGATGTGAATACTTAGTTGAATCGGGTAAAGCTTTTGCAGCTTTTCCATATGCTATTTCAGATGAAAGAAGAAAGAAATATTTTTTTTCAGAGCCAATTTTTTACGCTGACTCGCATATTTTTTTTACATCGAGCAAAATAAAACTAGTTGATAGTATTTCATTAAATGAAATAAAAAAACTAAATTTAACCATTGGAATATTGCGTGGTAATTTTTATGCTGAAAACTTTAAAATTTTAGGTATAAAATTTGAAGAATCTAGTGATTATTCTTCTCTCCTAAAAAAACTACTTAATAATAGAATAGATGCAATTATTGAAGGAAATATAGTATTAAGATATGAGATTAAATCTCAAAAGCTACCTAATTCAAAAGATATAAAAAGTATACAAATCTCTGAATTTAAAAATACTAGTAACATATTAATTGTTGCAAAAAAATACGCTAATAGTCAAAAAATATTAGAAAAAATTAACTTAGCAATTAAGAAACTGAAAATTAACGGAACAATAGAGAGAATAATCAAAAAATACAATTAATTATTTATTTCATATTATTAGTAATTGAAAAATTTATTAAATAAAAACTTGTTTAAAATTAATATTTAAGGTTATTATAAAAATGGTTTCCGTCTTTCTGTAACTTTGTTTAAAAGTTAAATTATTGAATAAGGAAAAGGTTTTATGACAAAATGGATTTTAAAAAGTTTAACGATAGTTACTTCAGCAGTTTATATAACAAGTTCATATGGTATGATAGATATTCTTGGATCTGCAGGTTATTCAAATTATCCAGATTTTGGGGGATCTTCTTTCAATGGATGGAATGCTGGTGCGAAAGCACTTATTACCGATAGTCCTAGTACGATAGATTGGGTATTTGGTGGTGGATTTAGGTATGAAAGTGTTAAATCTAGCACATCAGATTACATTGCAAGTTCATCAAGCACCATTTCTACTTTTCAATTAGGTGGAGATATAGGCTTTAAAATCATGCCTATTAATGCTTTATCATTATATGCTTTAGCTTCTTTGTACATTGGGGTTTATAACTCGTATTCAGCAAGTATAACAATTGGTAATACTTCTGGCACAGTAAATCCGGCTGTTAATTCAAATTGGAATATTGGCGTAGGCGGAATTGGGATGTATAACGTAACACCGGAGTTTGGAGTGGGTGCTGGAATTTATGTTGCAAGAGGCATAATGGATTATTCTGAATCTACTTTTAATAACTATAAAGTAAAAGGGAGTAGTGGAGGATATAATATAATGAATTATAATTTGGTAGTTTCATATTCATTATAATAAAACATTTGTTTATTAATCGAAGTTTTAAAGCCTATTCTTGTTTTTCTTGATAGGCTTTTGCTTTTATAAGAAATGCTAAGAAAAAGATAGAAATACTAGAGCATGTTATTAGAGTTATAAAAAAGCTTTCCCAACCAAATTTATCTAAAATCATTCCCACGGGACCACCAGCAACAAATGCTCCTAAATAACCTATCCATCCAATAAAACCAGTTGAAGTAGCTGCAGCTTTTTTATGAGAAAGTTCAACAGCCGCGATTCCTATTAACATTTGGGGGCCAAAAACAAAAAATCCTATGGCACCAACCAAAATAGTATCTAACCAAATTTTTCCAGCACTTACTTGCCAAAAAAAGACTATACATATCGCCATTAAGAATGCAAAAAGACAATTAACAAAGCCACGTCCACCTTTAAAAATGACATCAGAAAGCCAGCCAGCAACAATACTGCCAAAAAAACCTCCAATTTCAAAAGCTGCAATAACAAAGCCAGCTGTAGTTGAGTTCGTGTATCCTTTTTTTTCTATCAAATATGGCATGGTCCAATCATTCATAACTATTCTTACAATGTAAACAAAAAAGTAAGCACAAGCTAAAATCCAAATATATTTATTTTTAAAGATATACTTGAAGAATATTTCTTTAAAAGATTTGTCATTGTTAAGATCAATAATATTATTTTTTTCTTCATTTTTATATTTTTCTATTGTAGGTAGACCTAGACTTTCAGGTGTATCTCTTAAACGATTTGCTAACCAAATTCCTATCAGAATTGCAAAGATACCGTTTAGCATCATTGCATAACGCCAACCAAATAAGTTGGAAAGAAAAACAATAATTATAGGTATGATGGCACCACCTAAATTATGTGAAGTATTCCAAACTCCCCACCATCTTCCTCTTTCTGATTGAGAATACCAGTAACTTAAAAATTTAGCACAAGGAGGCCAGCCAAAACCTTGGAACCAGCCATTTAAAGCCCAGAATAAAACAAACAACCAAAAATATGAAGATAAGCCAAATAATATATTTAAAATTCCCGTTGCAATTAATCCGCAAGCCATAAAGTAACGAGCATTTGCTTGATCAGATAGAATACCACTTACGAATTTACTAATTCCATAACTAATAGCTAATACGCTACCTATCCACCCAAGGCTTCCTTTATCTAAATGTAAATCACTAGATATATTTGGAATAGCAAATGTAAAAGATTTTCTGGTAAAATAGTAAACTGCGTAACCAATATACATTGAATAAAATATTCTTATTCGCCAATATTTATAATCAATGTCTATTTTATTAGGATCAGTCACTTCAGGTAGAGCTGTTGGTTGCTTAAATTTATTTAAAATTTTGCAGACAAAAGTCATATAATATCCTTATAATTTTTGTATTTATTCAAAAATACATAAAATAAATAAATTAGTTACAAATATTATTGTATTTTAGTAACTATTTAATTGTGTTTTTAACTATCACAAATATGCTTTATTAGCAAAAAAATTGCAGATATTAATCAAAAAATATTAATTATATAAATTTATTTATAATAGAATTATTTTTTATTATTTTCTTACAATAATTTAAAATGTTTCTTGAATTAAATAAAAAATATGCATTTATTAAAATATTTAATAAATTTATTAAAAAATAAAAAAATATACAACAAGCATTAAAATACTTTAGTAAAATTAAATTTAAATATTATACGACTATTAAACTAGTAGAAAGCTTCTAAATTACTTGCTCGTTTTTCATCTAAAGAAAATAAGTAATTTAGTAAAATCTGTGAGATAGATAGAAATTCTTTTCTATTTTTGTTTACATATTTTGATATCTTAATGTAAATATTTTCTGCTGAATCATAGTCAATTTTAATTTTTTCTTTAGAAATAAAAGATAAAGTTTCAAGAAGTAAAATTTTGTCGCTTAGTAGAAAATTTGAGTTAATTTGACTTGAATGAATCAAAAGTCTTTCTAATAAAATTGGATTTTTTCTAAAATACTCTTCTTTTTCTTTAAATATAGTGAAAGCTAGTTCTGGAAATAATAATTTTTTATTTTTTGTAAGATGTATTGCTTTTAAAAATGCCTTGGAAATTTGTTCTTCTCGCAAAGATTGATATCTTGCTTTAAATATAGATAGAGCTAAATTTTTATTTGGTATTTCAATTTCTGTTTTACGACGAAAGTTATAATCTGATGTCGTATAATTTTCATTTAAATTTAGCGATATGTCGAAAATATTTTGTAATTCTCTATCCCCTATAGTATTGATGTCTAAAGAATTTAATATCTCAATATTTTGTCCATTAAAATTATAATATATCATTAAACTACTAGTATAATAATTTTTTTCTGCAAATTTATTTTTAAGTAATTCATAAAAATGTTTTCTGTAGTTTTCACTTCCGTTTGAATTTTTATGTGAGTCTATAAGAAAATCTTTCTGCATATCTAATAGTACTTTTATTAAATTACAATTTCTTTCTATTAATTCAAAATGAGTATTCAGCATTAAAATTGCATAATCTATTCTTTCATCATAAGGTGACTTGGAATATGCTGATGAAATAAAGGTTTTTTCAATTTGAATTGGCGTTAATTTTTCAAGTAATTTTTTGTCTTTTAAAATTTGATGTAATAACAAATTACTAATTGTTGATTTAAATTTTAAATTATGGACATTTAAATCAGGAAGTATAAACTGATATGCGGTTCTTAATTCTTCGGCGCTAATAAAATTTGATTTCTTTTGTAGCAAAACTGTAGCTATGCCCGCATCTAGAACTTCAAAGTCCATTTCATATTGTTCATTTTTTTCTGGATTAACAATAGCAAGTAAAAGTAAACCTATTTTTTTATTTGGAAATTTATCAATATCATTAATTAGTTTTGAATTTAATAAATGCAATTTTTTATTGAGATTAGGAATAGTTAATTTATTAGAAGCATTTTTGATTTGCTTTGTTATATCGTGTGTTTTTTTAATTTCTTTCAGAAACGCAATAATTTTATTATCTTCATATCTTTTTAAATGTAAAGACTTTTCTTTAGTTTTTGCGTGTATATTAACTGTTATTATAAAAACTAAAATTGTTAATAGTAATTTCATAATATTTGCTTTCAAAATATATATTAAAATAAAATTTATGAATTAAAATTAATTCATAATGAATAAAATTTTGATAGCAATTAAATTTTTTTAAATCAATGGAAGAAAATTAGTGCTACTTTTTAAATCTATTAAAGGAATCAATTTTAAATTAATTTTTTTCTTTGAATTAAATAATTCAGAAAAAAATAAACAAGTTAATTTAAAGTAAACAATTAAAATATTTATGAATAATTTTAAGTAAATATTTTAATTATTCATAAATACTTGTTCGGAAATTTAAAAAAGATCATCACTAGTAACAAAAGCCCAAGCATTATGATTATGAATGGATTCAAAATTTTCTGCAGTGATTTCAAATTTTAGTGAGTTGTCTTTTTCTTTTAAATGGATAGCGGCTTCCCGGACTAAATCTTCAACAAACCTTGGAGTATTGTATGCTTTTTCAGTAACAAACTTTTCATCAACTCTTTTTAAAATTGGATAAACAGCAGAGCTTGCAGACAATTCTGCAATTTTTATACAATCTTGGATTGATAGAGAAGGTTGCCAAAGTCTTAAAGTAATAAAACTCCGCTGACTGTGCGCCCCATACTCAGAAATTGCTTTACTACATGGGCATAGGCTTTTAATGGGAACTTTAACTTGTAAAATACTCTCTTTTGTTCTTGTAGTTAAACAAGAACTTACTTCAATTGTAACATCGACATTTGCAATTCCTTTAATTTTAGAAACAGGGGCTTCTTTTTCATAAAAAAATTGAAAAGATGTTTTAATGTAAGCTTTTGAACTTTCTAAACGTTCATTGATTTGTGCAGCCATCTTTTCAAGCTTTTGAATACTCAAAAGTGATCCAAATTCATAAAGGATGCTTGGAAAACGACTCATATGAGTTCCTTTTTTATGAGCTGGCAGCTCAACAAAAAAAGAAAAATTTGCTGTTGAAGGCAATACTTGGGAAGCTATTTGGTTTTGATCTTGAAAAAGTATGGGATAATTTACCTCTGTAATCCCAACTTTTGCAATTTTTACCATTCTTTGATCAGGAAATGCTTGAGTATCTTGCATAAAACACTTTCTAACGAAAATTTACATTCTTATTTGTTTAAACTACCTGGTAATTCCATAAAGTTAGGTCTACCAATTTCTTTACGAAAAGTCCAAGGAGTACCCAATAGCAGTAATATAACAGCAATAGTACAATAAATTGCAGTAGTTTTATATTTTTGCTTTGAAATACTAGATTTTTTTGTTTTTATTCTGCCAATTTGGATAAAAATAACAAATAAAAGCATTGTGAAAATGTGTTCAATCCCCCAGAAACGAAGAACAGAGCTTTTCATTGTGACGCTTATGTTATTTAAAGCAGCTTGTGTAATGGGACTCAAAGCAAAGTAGAGAATAAGTCCTATGACGAGTTGAAAATGAGTTAGACCGAGTAAAATTCCCCCAAAAATGTGATCTTTTTTAAGGTAATCCGATTTTTTAAGCCAACCTGAATAGGAACGATATAAGACAAGAAGCAAAAATAGAGTTACTAGCCATCTTGTCCAAGAATGAATAAATACAATACTTTCTAACATAAGCAAAACTCCTTTATCTTGACCACATAACCTAGCAGTGCTATTTCTCCCAGTGCCTCGCAGTCCAGAATATCAAATCATTAAGCAGGATTTTTCAATGTCTAATCTATTTAAAGGTCAGTTAACAGCACCTCAGACAACTGAAATAACACATATCAACTCAGGAGCTACCATAAAAACAACCGCACCTAAAGATAATGGTGGTGATGGAAGTCTTTTTTCTCCTACTGATTTATTTTGTGCCTCATTGGGGGCTTGTGGAACGACTATTATGTCCATGTTTGCCACCAACCATGCAATCCCATTATCTAATATTCATTTTGAAGTTGAAAAAATAATGCAGACAGCACCAAGGAAAGTAGCTAAAATAATTGTTAAGTATTTTATTCATTCGAATTGTAGTGATGATCAATTTAAACGCTTAATTGCTGCCGGTAAAGCTTGTCCTGTAAAATTAACTATTCAGGAATGTGTTGAAATTGAGGAAAGCTATATTAAGGTTTAATATACTTTTGCTGTTTAAATGTTAAAAAAGATATTTCACATTCTGTGCCTAAACGCATAGGCGGCCCCCAAAAACCAGTGCCCTGATTTACATAAATTTGTTGTTGCGCATTGAGTCTGTAGAGACCGCGCACATATTTTTGATCTTTTTTTACTAAATAATTTAAAGGCCATATTTGTCCGCCATGAGTATGCCCAGAAATTTGAATATCAATAAAGGGAAATTGAGGAATAAGTCTAGCGTCCTTTGGCTGATGTGCTAATAAAATATTTAAAGCATTTTCTGTTTTGAATCCTTTTTGTTCTAAATGCATGACAGCTTGTTGTAAGCGTTTATCTAGTTTTCTTGGAATTTTTTCGTAACTAAGCCAGTGCCTATCCTCAATACCTATTATATTTAAATTTAAATTTTCTATTTCGATAGAACAAGATGAATTTGAAATTACTTTCCATTTAAATTTTTCTAAAAAATGTTTTTTCCAATTTACAGGACCGCTATAATACTCATGATTGCCTGTAATATAGAAAATACCATGTTTAGCATATAAGTTTTCTAACGGAGCAATTTCTTTTTTTAGTTGATTTAATGATCCATCCATTAAATCTCCAGTGATAAAAATAACATCTGGTTTTAAACTGTTTACTTGTTCAGTTAATTGACGCATTCGTTTTTTACCAATTAGGCCTGATACATGAATATCACTTAATACAACAAAATTTAATTCGTTTATAATTTCTGGAAGATTATTTCTGATTGGGATTTCTGTTTTAATCACAGTAGGTTTTTTTAAGGCTTGGTATATTGAAAATAAAGTTAATATTAATCCTAAAAATAGAACAAAAAAACTTAAATATTTAGAACTATAATTATTATAGTTTAAATAAACACTTAAGGGAGAGGTCAAAATACAGATGACAGTATAAATAAAAGCAGTACCCATCCAAATGAACATTATTGTTTCAAATATTTTCCTTAAAAAATGCGGAACAAGCCGCAAAATAATAAAACCAAAAAAAGTCATTGCCCATAAACAAATAAAAGTTGATATCCAAAAAGGATTTTTTCCAAAAATGGGAAAAATAATTCTAAGATAAAGGTAATAATGACCTAGTAAGGTTACAGATAAGGCAGCAGTGATAGAAAATAGCATTTTTAAAAACATAAAAATTACCTATTTCCACATTGAGTAAAGTATTTGAAAACTTCCGTCTTTCTTTTGACTTTTATCATTCGGCTTATTTTTGTCGTTGGTTTGGCTTTTGTCATTACTTTTGTCGCTATTTTGGCTATTATTATTCTCCGGCTTTTTATCGTCAGTTTGTTTTTTATCACTATCTTTGTCATTATTTGGATTTTTATTTCCAGAAGATTTGCTGTCATCCATCTGTACAACAACAACAAGAGTTTTTTCAACCCCATTGACAACTCCTCGAGATTCGATTCTAAAAATATTATCCGCATTTCCAAAAAGTAGATCTGTTATCTTATCGGTATCTGGAATATCTTTATAGCCACTAATATTTTTTGATAACCAGTCTTTGGGATTATCTTTAAATTTTTCTTTTTCTTTTTTTAATTCAAAACGATCCCAATCTTGTTCATTGAGATCTTGCCCTGGAGGTGTCAATAATGCAGCTATTAATTCAATAGGAGCTGAATTTATATTCAGAGTCCCTTTTTTGCCAGAAATTGGCCAAATTGTGAAATATGGGGAAAACATATTGTATATGTCATCTATATGGAAACCAGGAATTCTTCTTAATTCTTCTAAACTTTCAAGGGCTCCATTTTTGGGTTTATATTTTAATCCTAACTCTGAATATGCCGCTAATGCTCCTGTTTGTTGGTAGCCATTTGTATTCGATTTTTTGATATATGCTGCTAGATTGTCTACCATTTGCTGCGGAGTGTATCCATACATTTCTAAAACTTTTGCAGCATCTGGGTAAGCAAATATTCTAAGAAAAGCTTTTTGCGCATCTGCGGACAAATTTGCTTGTAATAAATTTAAATTTAATTTTGAATTTTCTGAAGTTATATTTAATACGAAATATCCGGGTATTGCTTTTAATGCTTCTTGTATTTTAGGAGAAATTGCTTTGGTAAAATTTCCCCCTGACAGTTCTTCCAATTGTGCTAAACCTGATGATCCAATGGGTTGTCCATTGATTAGTGAATACATATTTTTTGGTATTGGGATTAGCGGATTACCTTCATATTTAGCTGCTAATTGATTCATATTGAGCATTATTTTTGCAAATTCAATTCCTGATAAAGCGCTTGTTTGAGCATCAAGTCCATTTCTTTCTTCAATAGCTCCTCTGGCACCAACCTGTGTTTGATATACGATATCCCCAATGACACCCATGATCATTGCAACAAAGACAAGAACAAAAATAAGTGCAAATCCTTGGTTATATTTTTTTCTAATTTTTTCGCTATTTAGTTTAGCCTTTATTGCCATTTGAAATCTCCTGACGAAGGCTCTGTGGCTTCTTGCTTTCCATTGCTACTTAGAACATATGCAACAGTATCGATTGCAATACTTCTTCTTTCTTTTTTTGTATTAGGGGAAAGATCAAGAATTTGTTTTTCAGAGCTTGATTCAGGAAAATATACTTCTAAATGAATTTTTACCAGTTTTGGTATTTTATTTTGCGTATCATTTGCTGAGCTATCCCACTCTTTTTGATATTCATTGCCATTCCAAAATTCAAGTGAAAAACTTTTTAAATCAGGGACTAAAACTTCTTGAAATCCAACTCCAGAGTTTTCAATATTTTCAACCATATCTGTATCAACAACTCTAATGAGTTCAAGTTTTTTTGAATCTTTACTATTAGGTCTAAGATAGTAACGGATAAATGCTAAGTTACTTTGAGTTGAGTTTCCTAATAAAGACTTAAAATTTTGCACTGCTAATATTAAACTTTCATTTTTATAACTAAACTTTGGAGGAACAGCACGAACAGATAAATTAAGTGAATCTAAATCATTAGGATTTGATACGTAAGAACTTTGAATGTCACTATAGATTTTATCCATAGCCATATTAATAGCGTGTTGTACAGAATTGTGTGCTGTTACTTTTTCTCTAGTTTCAATTTGATTTGTCAAAATATTAATAGTCAACATTCCTATTGTTGCTAAGATAGAAATAGCTAGTACTATTTCTATTAATGTAAATCCTTCTTGTTGTGCAATAATTTTTCTTTGCATTGAAATTACCGATTACCTGTGTTGTTGTTATTACCGTTATTATTTTGATTATTACCATTATTGCCATTGTTATTCTGATTATTATTATTGTTATTGTTGGAACCAGGAGGATCAGGTAAATTAATATTTGCAAATGTATTTTTATCTACAAAAAAGAATCCTTCATTGATAGTTTTATTTACAATTCCACTTGTCCATTTTACTTCAATTAAAAAATTACTAAAGAAACCTTTTGGGCTAGAACCTGAAGTACCATCTAAAACAGAAGTAATTGAAGCCAACATTCTATCAACATCCTGATTTTCGTTACCTTGTGGATTTACAATATTATAGATACCTATAGCGCTTGTTAAAAATTGAGATATTTTTACATCTTTTAATTCTTTTCTTTTTAAAGAAATACTAAATTGCGAATCGGTAATCCAAGGATAGTTTTTTTCTTCTGGTAATTTATCTTGTCCTTGGGTCTCAACAATATATTGCATTTGCGCAATGGCAGAACGTGCAGCCCAAGAACCTTTCATTCCATCTGAAGCAATTTGCGTAACAGAAATGATGGATGATTGTAATCCAACTATGCTGGCAACAGTGACAGATAATATAGCTATTGCTAGAATACATTCAAATAAAGTAAAACCATCGGTTTCTTGCATTTTATTTAATTTATCTTTTAAAAGATAATTATCTTTTAGGTAACGAAAAATTTGCATCTTGAAAACCTTCTAGCAAATTACACTCACCAGTCAGTGAATTTAGATTTAAAGTATATTTTGGGCCAGTTTCACTGATTGTATTTGGATTATCTTTATTTGCCATTGCAAGTTTTATTGAAGTAGACGTTGCTGTTCCATTAGGTAAAAAATAAATGTAGGCAAATTCTTTTTTTGTTTTGTCTGAATTAGATTGAATTTCTACATAGTCAAATTTTTTTGCTGATATACTTGAAAGAACTTGAGCAAAAATGATTCCACTTGAAAGTTTTTGGCGATAAATAACAGCATCATTTATTTCCTTCCAATCAATGGGCTTCAATACTTTTCGTTGCACAACTGCAATGCTCCGTATGGAATAATTTTTACTTTCGCCTGATGTAGTTGGCATTGGTCTGTCGGAAAGATCTTTGTATTTATCATCTAATACTTTCAATACTTCCGCTCTTTTATCTCTTTTTTTGAGGCTTTCTGATTCTGATTCAGAATCTAGTATGGGAGGTCTACCTTCATAGCCAAGGGGAGCTTGTTCTACCCAAAATTCACCATTTTTGATATCAAAAACCATCCGGTGTATTCTGCCGGAAAATATAGCATCATCATAGGCGCTACGTATTTGGCCTGTTAAATTTCTTAAACTTGTAGACATTTGGGAGTCCACGGAAAGCTTTAAATTAGGAATAATGACAACAGCAATTGTTCCTATTAAAGCTAAAACAATAATAATCTCAAAAAGAGAAAATCCGTGTTGATTGTTTTTTTTTCCTAAAACTCTTTGCATGAAGCAATTGAAGATGATCAAAATTAAGTTCAGTTTTGTGCTCCTGCTTCACCCGACTTACAATCTACTTTTTTTCCATTAAGGTAACAAAGTGATGCTGCACTGTTCGCTGTGCCTTCAGGTCCATTGGAAATGATAAGTGGTCCCTTTGGTGTTAATTTATATTCAAAAGGATTACCCCAGCCATCTTTTAAGTCATCTTCAGATGCAATAGGAGCTCCTGGATTTGAGGTTAATGCTTGTAAACCCTGGCCAGTTGTTGGAAATTTTCCTTGTGCTAATTGAAACTGAATTAATTTAGATTGCAAAGTATAAGCTTTGGTATCGGTAATACCTGATTTTGCTTGTTCGTTACTTCCGGAAATACGCGCAACTATGATTCCCATTAAAGTACCAATAATGGCAACCACGATAATAATTTCCATCAAGGAAAATCCAGCTTGGCCATTTAAATCTTTTTTCACACGTAAAAAATTTTTTATTTTCATAAAATAGAACTCCATCTCCAAAGAAGAATACAATTATACAAATATCTAAAATCAGTGCAACTGATTCATCGCTGCCATCATTGGACCTATGACCGACATCACCATAACAAAGACTACGCCTGCCATAAAAATCATCATTGCTGGTTCGATCAAGCGAGTTGTTACAACAATTTGATTGTTTACATCATCATCATAAACATTGGAAATATTAACAAGCATTTCTTCAAGTTGCCCTGTTTTTTCGCCTGTTTTTAACATGTGGATGACCATAGTTGGAAATTTTCCAGTTCTTTCAAGAGCAGTAGCTAGTTTATCTCCGTCTTGAACTTTAACAATAGCATCATCCAAAGCTTTTTCCATTACACTATTACCCACAACTTTTCTTGTAAGTTGTAATCCCTCAACTATTCTTACGCCGCTAGACAAAATAGTAGAAAGAGTTTTTGAGAAACGAGATATTGTTACTTTTTGAATCAGAGGTCCAACCACAGGTGCTGTGTACATAATAGTATCAAGTTTCTGTCGACCTTTTTCGGTTTTTGACCAAGAATAAGTACCAAAGATGGCAAGACCTAAAAACACAACACAAATGAGCCACCAATCTTGCATCCAATTAGATATATCATTCATTAAAACGGTATACCAAGGTAATGTAACTTTTAAGGTAGTAAAAGACTTTGTCATTTGTGGCATAACTTTTACAAATAAATAAATGACAACAGCTATTGCCATGACAACCATAAGTGCAGGATAAGTTAACGCTCCTACAACTTTTCTTTTTATTTCTATTTGATAGTTGATAAATTCAGATAATCTTTGCATTACTAAAGGTAACGCACCAGCTTTTTCTGCAGCAGCAATCATGTTGGTATAGATTGACGAAAAAACTTTTGGGAAATTTTTATGTGCGTCTGATAACGATTTTCCTTCCGATACAAGTTCGCGCATTTTTACATATACAGATTTCAATTCATCATTTTCTACTTGATCAGCAATTGCGCGCAAAGCATCATTGATATCAACTGCTGAACGTAACAAAATAGCAAATTGTTTTGTGGCGTTGGCAATGTCCTCTGGTTTTGGAGGTTTTCGATTTAGCATTGCAATAATGCCTGATTTTCCTTCAGCTGCACTTGCTCTGCTATCAATTTTTAATTCGAGAACATAAATGCCTTGTTTCTTTAATTTTTGTTTTGCATCTTTAGGTGATTCTGCTTCAATATATGCTTTTAATTTTTTCCCAGTGCGTGCATTTTGCCCTTTGTAAGAATACATAGGCATAACTATTTCACCTCTTCTTGTTCGTGTTCGGATTGCGTAGCATATAGTGCTTCTTCTAAAGTTGTTTCACCATTTAAAAAGCGTTCATGAGCTGAATCACGGAGAGTTTTCATGCCTCTTTGCACGCACATTTTTTTCAAACTGGCACCATCTGAGCTTTTTAAGACAAAATTTCGTACATGTTCATCAAATACAAGTAATTCATAGATCCCAATACGGCCAGCATAACCGTTATTTTTACAATTACTACAGCCGCCTTCACGTGCTTTATAAAATACTTTTCCGGTTGTTTGTTTTGGTGATAATCCTAATAAACTTAATTCTTCAGCCGTATGTTGCGTTTGTTCTTTACAATTAGGGCAGACACGTCTGACAAGTCTCACGGCTAAGATGGCCACAACGGCAGTTGTAATTTGAAAAGGTTCAATGCCGAAATCAACCAAACGTGTGACAGATGCAGCTGTATCATTAGTATGTAAAGTGCTAAATACCAAGTGACCCGTGATAGAAGCTTGCACTGCAATTTGTGCTGTTTCGGAGTCACGAATTTCACCAATTAAAATAATATTTGGGTTTTGCCGTAAAATAGAACGTAAAGCGGCTGCGAATGTCAGACCCGCTTTGTCATTTACTTCTACTTGACTTACACCGGGTAATTGAATTTCCACAGGATCTTCAACAGTGATAATGCTAACATCTGGTTTATTAATATGCATTAAGGCAGAAGCCAGTGTTGTCGTTTTACCCGAACCTGTTGGTCCAGTGACTAATACTATTCCATGTTTTTGATTAACAACTTGCTTAAAGCTTTTCAGTAATGCTTTTGGCATGCCAATATCTTCTAAATTTGGCAGACCACCGGATTTATCCAAAATACGTAACACAATTCGTTCACCAAATTTAATTGGCAAAGTACTTACCCGCACATCAATTTCCCGAGTACCAACTTTTAAAGTAATACGTCCGTCTTGTGGTAAACGACTTTCAGCAATATTTAATTTAGCTAAAATTTTGATACGTGTTGAGACACTCGATTGGTATTTTTTTGGAATGACTCGAACTTCACGCAATCTACCATCTACACGAAAGCGAACAGATACGCGGTCTTCAAAGGGTTCAATATGAATATCCGAAGCTTTTTCTGTAATACTACGGCGAATAATCGCTGTTACTTCTTTTCTAACAGGTGCTTCTTCATTATCTTGTAAAAGATTATGAGCAACATCGAGTCCTTCAATTCCATCTATGTCGTCGTCAGAAGTTGCCGTTAACCCTTTATTTTGATCAACAAGTTCTTGTCTTTCAAAAACATTATTTATAGCGGCTTCTACTAAATCTTTTGGAGCAACCACTCTTTTAATATTTTTATTTAACAATACTCGTAAATCATCAATACTGACTGTATCTAGAGGATTTGCCACCGCGACTGTTACGTTAAGTTCATCTTCTGAAATAGGGACAAACATATGTTGTAAACAAAAACTAATATTTAATTTTTCTATTAATTTAGGATCGATTTCATGAAACGGAAAATTTTCTCGGAATTCTAAATTTAAGTGAATAGACAATGCTTTTAGCATATCTACTTCGTGAATAAGTTCGTTTTCTATAAGTATTTCACTTAATGTCCGATTAGTTGCTTGCTGTTCAAGCATAGCTTCTTCAATATTACTTTGTGGTACTTTAAAATCATTGAATAAAATATCTTCTAAATTTCTGTTTTTGGAAGAAAATTCTGTCGTAGAAAATTGCTCCGGATTCACTTTAATTTTAGATAAAATGAGCTTTGCCGCATCTTCAACTGTTAAATTTGTTTGTTCAGTTGCCATTGTTTTGATCTGACCTCACAAAATTAATTATTAAACGGCGGCGGTGGTGGTGGTGCTGAAGGTTGCGGAAAGCCAAACCCTCCTCCACTTTGATTGCTTGAAGGCGCATTGATTGGATTGGGATCTTCACTTGGTAATTGCACCTTTTTGGGCAATTGATCATGCTGATTCTGGGAATTATCTTGGTTGCTTTTGTTTGCTTCTTCATCACTTTTGTAAGGTGGTGGTGCTTTTCCATCTTCTTCAGTCGGTAAGCGAGAATAGAAATCTTGCTTTTTAAATTTTTCACCGTAAAACGCTTTTAAAAATGCGTCACGGTCTTTTATTTTTTGTTGGTATATTTTTTCGAGATCTTCTGAATTTCTCACAATATGTGGGGTAATAAATAAATTTAAATTTACTTTTTCTTTACCATTTCGTGATGTTTTAAATAACCAACCTAAAATTGGAATGTCACCTAGTAAAGGAACTTTTTTATCTTCAACCACAGTTTTTTCTTTGGTAATACCACCTATGACAGCTGTTTGTCCGTTTTGGACTATCAGAACAGATTCGGCTGAGCGTTTACTTATTGGATTCGGTGCGCCTGTTGACGTTGCTGGAGCATCGTCAAGTTTTAAATTGATTTTCATGGTCACAAAATCGGCTCTGGAAATTTGTGGGGTTACTTTTAATTCCGTTGAAACCGTATATTTTGTAGTAGTATCTATTATGCCGCTACCGTTTGGATTATTGGTTTTAGTTGTTACACTGTATTCTTCATTTGAAGAAAATAAAGCTTGTTCATTATCTGAAACAATCATACTAGGTGTTTGCAAAATATTGGAATTAGAATCTGTTTTTAGGGCAAACAATAACGCACCCGGTGTTAAGCTAAAAGGTCCAATGTTTATAGGACTATTGCTCATCAAACCTAAAATGGCATCTCCTTTTCCTAAAGAGCCAGCAAGACTTGAAGGATCGGCGGTTTGACCTGTTTGGGAGAAAAAGAGAGGCCCCCCTTGTGCTACGTTAAAACCAAAGGGAACTGTATAACCATTACCTGTCACAGAACCTGCCAAAGCAGAAGGTGCCCAATTAAAATCATTATTTACTCTTAAATCGATAATATTTGCTTCAACATAAACTTGCGCCCGTCTTTTATCTAGTTGCGCAATGATATTATCCAGTTCATCAAAAGCAGATTTGCTTCCTTGGATCACCAAAGAATTTGTGGGCTTATCAGCTGTTACTTTAACTCCGTTGAGATCTGCAACCGCTTGACCTGGTTGAGCTGGAGAATTTGGGGCTCCAGGGATATTCATTGGTGTAGGATAAAAGGCTGGGCGAAAGGTATTATTATTTTGTTTATTTGATCCCTGAGTTAACGCTTGTAAAGTTTGGGCTAATTTTTCTGAATCAGCGTAGTCTAAAGGTCTAACACGAACCATCGTTTGAGAGTTTTGATCTTGTGATGGTTTGTCTATCCGTTGGATAAAGCGCGCTACATCATCCAACCCACTGGATGGTCCCACTAAAATAACAGAATTCGTGCGCTCATCGGCTAAAACTTTTTGCACGCTTAAAGAGGGACCATTTCTATTGCCAAAAATTTCATTTACTTTTGTTACTGTATCTTTTGCATCCATATAGTTAATTGGAATTATCGAAACAATAGGTTGATTAGATTTGGAATCCAATAACTTAATTACCTCTAAAATTCTTCTGATTCTATTACCAGTGTCAGTTAAAATTAAGGAATTTGTTGTCGTAAATGCAGCATATTGAGTAATACCCAGCAATGGTCTTAATTGATTGATAACGGTATTGGCATCAATATAACGTAACGGGATAACCTGATTTATAATTTCGTCCGTTGAAGGTGACCAATTTTCGCCGTAGTAAGTTTTAATATTAGACGATTTTGCATTTGCAATTGGTAGAATTTTTACCACAGATCCTGTGTCTACAGTTGTAAAACCTGAAATATTTAACGCGCTCAAAAATGCTTGATACGCTTCCTCTTTTGTTACTTTTTCAGGCGAAATTATAGAAATACGTGAAGATCCTGCAACACCTTGTGCTAACACAAAGTTTTTGTTTGTCCACATACCGATTGTTTTAATAATATCGCTTAAATTAGCACCATTTGGGAAATCTATGCTCACTAATTCTTGTCCGTGCGGAATAGCATCGGCAGGAGATTTTTTTCCAGGACTAGTTTGCTCAGAATTTTGGGGAGGAGTTGGTGCTTTAGTTTTGCTTGTTTGTGAATTACTTGAAGTAGGTGCTTTAGGAGGAGAAGATGGAGACGTCTGTGCAAGCAAAGAGGGGCTCAATACTATTCCTAAACTAGTTGTACCGACCAATACCAAATGAAGGACATTTGAATGTCTTCCTAGCGTTTTTGTTTTTAAAACTTTTAACTTCTTCTGATTCATCTAACTATTACCTTTTTTGTCATCAGTGCGCCAGCCCTCTTGATTTGCAGTGTGATTGTCGACTCATCTTGCAGAGCTTCATAGATTTTAAAGCCTTGTGCAGGATCTTCCAGATTAATCCCATTGACATTTGTTATCACATCTCCGTTTTCAAGTTTAATTTTTTCAAACAAACTTCCTGAAGTAATCCCGTAAATTTTAAATCCTATCGTTTTGCCGCCCTGTGATTCAGGAACAAGTCGTGCAGAATTTAAAATTCTTGAAAAACCAGGTCCAATTTGCTCGCTTACATAATCAGAATCTAATTCGGTTGTTTGCTCCTCATTTTTGGAAGATTCATCTTCTTTTTTAGTTATTAATCTTTCTTTAGTTCCTGTAAATAGGCATATTTTTTTATTTTGATTGCGTAATTGGACTGAAGAGGGTCCTGTAATTTTATAAATTTGATAGTTGTCAAACTCAATGATATTTTGCCCTTCTTTGTAGACATCTGCAGTTTCTACTCTTGAATCTTTAAATGTTACTAAATTAGTCTTAGAATTACCAGTGAAAAGAATGCCTACTAATTCAACGGGCAGTTTTTCTTCTTGCTTACTACAAGGAACTTCATCGAAGTTTTTTATTAAACCAGAATTATTGTCATCTTGGTCTTCAATAGGTATATCGCCGTTTTTATTGAAAATATTTCTATTCACAATGTTTTTTTTCACAACGGTAAAAGAAGCCTCGCTTGATACTTGCGGAGTATAGGTAAAACTAGATGGAATAATTTGTTTATTACCTTGTAATAGTTTCACAGAAATTATTGTATTTATAAGAACTGAAATAATTATAATTCCTGTAGATCCGTAGGCTACATTGCGAAAAAATAATTTTTTTTCTTGACTGATATTGAATGAAAATAATTTTTTCTTTGTATTTTCAGCATGAGATTCTTTTTCAGAATCAGAATTTTTAGAGTTATTTTCTTCGCTAGTTGGTGAATCTTGTTCTTTGTTTTCATCAGAATTATCGATATTATTTAGTTCTTTGTTTTCATCAGAATTTTCAGTGTTATTTAAATCTTTTTTATCATTCATTGGACGTTCACTTTAAATGAAATTGTTTGGCCACCGCGAATGATTTGCATTTCAATAGTATTCTCGTTTCGCATGGAATTTAATGTTTGAATGGCTCTTGCAGCATCATTTAGTTCAATTCCATTAATAGTTGAAACAATATCGCCATCTCTTAAACCTAGTTTTGCATAGACACTATTTTGAGTAATATTAGTAATAACAAATCCCTTAACCTGTCCTCCGACGATATTCGGACTCGCTTTGGCTTCTTCAAGAGTTTTGGCAAAATCATTGGTTAAAATATTATTTACCCACTGTTTGGTAGCGGTCGTTGTATTTCCATTGCGTTCGAAACCGTCTTCTTTGAATGAAGCTCCAGAAGCATTTTGGGGAGAGCGAGAAAGCCTAGGATCTTTTGGGAGCTCGGAAATAAGATCAATATATTCAGGACAATTTTTATTAACTACAAATATTCTATTTTTTTCAATTGCATGTAACGTACCACCCTGTGGTAAATGATCTCCCAATTTAAATATGCCATTTCCTGAACCTTCAAAAACAACTAAACTTGTTTCAGAAGTCCCACCAAATAAAATCCCAGAAATTTTATAAGGTAATGAAGATTTAAAAGGTTCTAACGAGCATGCTCGACTGCCATCACTTTCTGCGTCAGGAATAATACCTTTTAAATTAAATATATTTCTTGAGATAATAGCAGATAAATCAAAGGAGTTTTTTTGCCCTTCATTCATAGGTTTCGCAATTGAAGGAGCTATTTTTTTATTTAATGATTTGCCAAAATAGATATAAAAAGTATGAACTATTCCTATTGAGCAGATAATACCTGTAATAACGTAAAGAAACGGCGTTATCTTCTCAGCAGGTGGAATGCTGACATCTGACGAAGTAATTTTATATTTTAGTTTTGTTAACAGATGGATCATTGTTTAATTCTTACATTAAGGTTGTTTAACTCTAACAACGACCATAGTAATATCATCTTCAAGCGCTTTACCCGCACCATAAAATTCAAGGCTGTCTTGTAATAATAAGGAAACAAATTCTGAACTTGTTTTAGTATAATTCTTTTCGATAAATTTTCTAAGTCTGCGTTTGCCATATTCCTCATCTTTATCATTTTTATTTTCAATTAAACCATCAGTATAAAAGAAAATAAATTCTCCCCCAATCAAAGGAAGTTCTTTTTTTTCAAATACTTTATTGTCAATACGAGTTGCTCCGATATTTCCGAGTCTATTACCACTAGCAATAAGAGTTTCAACTTTTTTATCAGCTTTCACTACTAAGGGGAAATTATGCCCAGCATTCGCATAACGTATTACTTTCTTTTCGAAATCGAAGACACAAGAGAAGCAAGTCATGTTGTAACTAACATCACTATGTCCCATACTAGAAAGCACTGTATCAAATCCTTGTAAAATGTCATCCACATCAAGGTTTTCACCTGCAAAAAGTTTGCTCTTAACTGAAACAAAATAACCAGATATAGCAGCAGTCACCATCGCACTTGCAGTACCATGTCCCGTCACATCAGCGATAAAAACAAAGAATTTATCCTTTAATGTTATTGTGTTCCACCAATCTCCACCACAAAAAGCGGCAGGAATTGCAGTTCCGGCACAATCAACATTAGGATGTTCTGGGGCAATTTGTGGCAAAAATGTTTTTTGGACAAGTTGACTAGTCGCTAATTCCATTTCCAAAGTTCTTCTTTGCCCTTCTTTTTCTTCAATTTCTTTTTTAATTTGATCATAGCGTTTTGCTAGCTCTTCATTTGCTCTACCAAGCTCATAGTTACTTTTATTCACTTGGTTAAAAAGACGAACGGTTTCGGCTTGGTTTTTTGCAATCATCGTATAACCTAATAAAACTCCAGTAGTACTTTCAATTTTTACCCCATTAATTGAAAAAGGGAGAAGCTCGCCTTCTGAAGTTTGGACAAAAACTTCTACGTCTTTTACAAAACCTTGAGTGGTAAATTGAATTTCAAGTTCCAAATAATAATCAACAAGGCTTTCAGCGTGCGGAAAAAGTTTCCTAATATGTTGTCCAATTAAATCGGCTTGCGAAAAATGTGTTGTTTCACAAGCTGATTTATTAGCTTTCATGATTATCCCGTCTTGATTTAATAAGAACATCATTTCAAACATGTTATCAACAACTTGGTCGATAAATCTTTGATGCTCCAAAATTCCTCGAGCCACTTCCAGTAATTTTAAATGTGACTCTGATGTAAAACTGTCTAATTGTTCCTCAGGTAGTAAATCTAATTTTTGCATTGAAACCATTTGTATGGTTTGGAGAAGTTTTTCTGTCGGACTGGTAAATTCTTCATGCCATTCGAGCATCAATTGCTGAACTTTATCAGAGATAATAAAGATAAAAAATCCGCTTATAATAATAATTAATATGACTAAAATGTTAAATAATAAATTAGGGATTAAATAATTTGCAAGAAGTCCAACAAAAATAACGAAGCCTACAAATATGTATAAATATTTTATCATATTTGTAAGTTTTTGAGTCCATTTTTTCACAATGTCTTCAATGGTAATTGAACTCAATCTGTAAATCTCCTTATCTTCATCCTAGCCCTATCGTTTGAAATGAGATGTCAGTTAAATGAAACTTTGAAATCTTCTTTCACCATGTCAATACAGTGGCTCCTCAGAAAGGTGTTACATTATCCGAAGAAGAACACGCAGATAAAAATTGATTGCGGTTGGAGTTTTCCATGGAAGAGATCCGATTTAAACCTACCATATTTGTGTTGATAGCCATTTTGGGAGCAGTTGCTATTGCAGCGACTGGTTTTTTATCAACAGATTGGATGTTAACCACAGCAGTAAGTGTCGTTTTATTCTTATTGGCTTTTGTTTGGTTCTTTTCTGTTAGAAAAAGAATAGATGAAATTCTAACTCATGATCTAGACAAAATTGCCAACGATGCTGCTAGAGCAATACGAGATGAGATTGAATCATCTGGTGGTCATTTGAGTGATAAAGGAATTTCAGAGAAAGAGAAGCAATTAGACCAAAAAGAAAGAGATATTGCTACGAGAGAAAAAGATCTTCATGGTAAAGAAAAAGAAATAGCAAAATTAAAAGATGAATTAGAGTCAAGAAAGAAAACATTTGAACAAGCATCTCAAATTCCATCTGTAAGTTCAGCTAGATCAAAGGATTCATCTAAAGAGGAATTACAGCAACGAGAAATAATTGCTCTAAGACACCAATTACTTCATATGGAAGAAGTAAACAATGCAAGACTTTCATCTCTACAACATGAATTTCAATCTAAAAATGTTCAAGCACAAAAAAATATGGAATTTTGGAAATCTAGTGCTGAAAGCATGAATAAAAAGTTACAAGATCAAAAACGTGAATTTGATTCACTGGCGAAATCACTTGAAAGCAGAGCTGTTCTTGCAGAGGAGCGTGGATTAGATCAACAAAATAAATTAACAAAACTTCAACTCGATGCTTCTCAAAAAGAAATCGGAGTGAGTGAACAAGTTCAACGGCTAGAAGAAATTATCTCTCTTGTTCCAGAAATGACCAATCAATTACATAATGTAACACATCAAACAGAAAGAAGTGCGATTGAAATAGGTGATAAAGTTAGATTTATCTATGAAAAAGCGCAAGAACATTTAGAAGAGTCTAATGAAATATCTGCGCAATTTAGAGGAGGTAAAGGAAATAATAGCAATACATCTTTGAGTGAAGTCATTCAAAGTAGTTTATCTTTATTAAGAGAAATGATAGAAATGTTAGAGCATAACTCTAAACTTAATATGGATTACTCTCAAGCGATAGATACTATTCTAGTAAATACAGCGGAAATCAATAAAATTAGCGATGAAATTCAATATATTTCCGATCAAACAAATTTACTTGCACTAAATGCAGCCATCGAAGCGGCAAGGGCAGGAGAACACGGAAGGGGTTTCTCTGTTGTTGCTGAAGAAGTTAGAAAACTGTCTGATAGAACAAGTTTAGCAAGTAATAACATCATCCAAATAGTTGGAAAAGTAAACTCAAGTGTAAGAGATATCAGTAGAAGCTTATTGGAAAACCTTAAAAAGAATACAGAAAAGAAAACGCATGTGGATCATGCAGTTAATGAATTAGTACGAACTGCTGAAGAAAGTACAGAAGTATTTACTAAACTAATTTCAAATGCTGTTGCAAGTTCTGAAAGCGTTGCAAAAAATATCGATCAAATTATATTAAGTTTACAATTCCAAGACATTACTAAACAACAAATTGATCAAGCTTTACAACCGCTAGAAAAGATCAAAATAAACATAGAAGAATTATTAAATAAAGCGTTGCAAAATGATGCTTTAGCTTTAAAAACAGCGCATCAAAATACTGGACATGGTGATGGAGGCGGCGGAGGTGGTACTCCTCCACCTGCAGCACCAACATCAGGCTCAACTCCACCTCCTCCACCCACTTCAGGAGGTAGTGGTGGTGCCGCAGCAAAGCCACAAGCGCAAGCTAGCGCACCCAAAGCAGCTCCACCCAAAGCACCACCACCTCCAAGCAAACCACCAGAAGCAGGAGCAGCAGCAGCAGCTGACGACGAATCTCTAGTAAAAGGCGATGTAGTGTTCTTCTAAGCTATCAAAATACAGATAGAACCTATTAAAAGATTTGCCGAAAAAACTCCCATTTGTGGTCTTGTTTAAATAATCACAAGGTGCAATAATAGTAGACAGTAATTCCTATAATTTTTTTTTGAGTGATCTTGTAACGATCATGCCGTAATTGCTGGAAGGAGAAGTCCGTGAACGGAACTTATGCGCTTATGGGTTCAAGTGCCATTATTAGGCATGTTCAACACTTAGTTTATAAAGTCGCTGAAACCAATACAGCGGTTTTGATAACAGGTGAATTGGGTACTGGAAAAGATGCTATTGCCAAGATTATTCATGATAAATCACCAAGAAATAAAAATGGTTTTGTTCCAATTAAATGTGCTTCGATGACTGAGGAAAGTTTAGAACATGATTTATTTGGGTTTGATCCCAGTTCGCTCCATGCAGGAACTCAAGCAAGAAGTGGCTTTTTTTTAGAAGCTGAAGGTGGAACTTTATATATAGATGAAGTTGGGAAGCTAACTCCAAAAATTCAGGTAGCACTTCTAAAAGCGCTAAATGAAGGAATAATTAGAAGTGTCAGTACAAAAAATGAAATCCCGATAAATGTTAGAGTAATTTGTTCAACCTCTATTGATTTAGAGCAACTGGTAAAAAGAGGATTATTTTTAGAGGATTTATTCTATAAACTTTCCAGTGCTTCGATATATTTACCACCTTTAAGAGAAAGAAGAGAAGATATTCCTATTTTAGCTGAGTATTTTGTTCAAAAATTCAATCAACTTAAAGGAAAGAAAATAATAGGCATTTCCCATGATGCTATGAATGCGTTGTTGCAAAATACTTGGAATCACAATATTCAAGAACTAGAAAACTTAATTGAACGCATTGTTGTTTTGAAAAATTCAGGCTCTGTAGATATCTGCGATTTGCCTCCGCGATTAAGAAATTTAGTTACTGATAATATTGATGCTTTTTATGATAGAAATACAAATAACAACCAAAACATCTCACAAATAAATTTATCTAATCAAAATAATTTTAATAACATAAATCAACATAATTTAAATCAGTTTAATAAAATTTCTAATCAAAATTTACAAAACAATATTTCTTATGCTTCTAATATTTTAAAAGAAAATTCTCAAGTTAATCACACTCCAACTTTAAGTAAAGTAAATGGTAATCATATTAATAACGCTTTTCAAAATATCAATAATAATCAAGGTAATTATGGAAATAATTTTCAACAAAGTCAAAATAATGCACAAGCGCATAATCAATTAAATAGAAGCAATATGTTTGAAGATATCCCAAGTGAAATCGATCAATTCATAAAAAAAGAAATCGATTTAGGATCTGGAATTGATTTTTATAGAGTAGTGGAAGAGTTCGAAAATAGATTAATATCTGAAGCGTTAAGAAGAACAAATCATAATAAAAATAGAGCAGCTCAGCTTCTTTCTATGAATCGTACAACTTTAGTAGAAAAACTAAAGAAAAGGGCTACTTCATCACCGATTAAAAGTGAAACAGGAAGAGTTAAAAGAAACTCAGCCTTTACTATATTTGATGGTTTAGGAAATGAAAATCCAGATTTTGAGACAATTGATTTTGTTAATTTAAGTAGTGAAGAAGGTCCTTAATTTCTTGAGGATTTATGACGACTTTAGTTAAATATATTTTATTATTTTCATTTTCATTTTCATTTTCATTTTCATTTTCATTTTCTGTTTATGGACAAGATTCTGATTTTGGAGGATCTTCCAGTAGTTCAACGGGGTCTGTCGATTTTTTAGTGAGTGGTGGTTATTCGCAAGCATTAATTAGTAATTCTAATTATACTGGATATAACGGAACAGTAAAACTTTTATTACCATTTGATAGAAGCTCTAATTTTTCATTTGGTATAAGCGGGAAATATGAGGCATTAACTTCGAGCGATAGTCCAAATTCTAATCCTAATGGCGTTGTTACTTCAACATATGAAGCTGGTTTTGTTGGATTAGATTTGGCTTACAAATTAACTTTTTCATTGTTGGATATTCAATTTAATCCATATGCATATTATGGTGTTTATAATTATTGGAACAGGGATACTAACTTCAGTGGTAGTATTATTTCTGCTAATCCAACTGTTAATTTAAATGTGCTCTATGGTGCTGGGTTATCATTTTTATTTAAATTGGGTTTTTTATATTTTGGACCTGCTGTTTATTATTCTCGCGGGTATATAGAAGCAGATGCTTATAATGACACCAATGGAAATTCGTTTGGACAAAATACCGGAATTTATCAAATTCTGGATCTTAACTTTTCTTTGGGATTATTTCTATGAAAAGTGCAAAAATATTCATTTTATTTATTATTTTCTTGGTTATACAAAGTTGCTCAGATCTGTCAGATTTAGAGGATCCTGGAAAAAAAGATGATCCCATTTCGCTTGCAAGTTTTGTTTCCTTACAGGATTTAGCAAATAAATCAATTTTAACTGGTACAGTTCAATTGTATTCAAGTTTTGGGACAAAGAGTGGATTGATTACCGTAGGTGATGCTAGCGGTTGTGTCGTGATGAACAATGGAAAACTAAAATGCTGGGGACAAAATGATAAATCTCAATTGGGAGATGGCACTGCAACTGATAGATCTTCCCCTGTTTGGGCTACTAGTGTAAATCCAGTAAGTAGTGCAGATATCATTGTTGCTGTTGTGTCAGGAAGATCTTCGACTTGTGCATATTTCTATACGGGTTTGAAATGTTGGGGAAATCAAGCATTGGGAGTTTTAGGAAATGGGCAGACTACAGGTTCTGCTACAACACCACAAGTAGTAACAAATGTCTCAGGCAGAACCATTAAATATATTCAATTAAATGATGGTTTTTCTTGTATTCAGGATACATCGGGTGTGGTTTCGTGTTGGGGTGATAATACAAAAGCACAATTAGGTAATGGAAATCAAACTTCTTCTACTACAGCAGTAAACTCGTCAATTAATGGTGTATCATCGCAGTTAATTGCACAAAATAATGATAGTTGTGCCTTGGTAAGCGGTGTTGTTAAATGTTGGGGGCAGGCTTTCAGTAATTCATCTCCATTTACTCCAGTGACAATTAATTTTGGTGGAAATATACCATCTCAATTGGGTGGTGGTACGACCTTTAATCCAAATTTAACTTGTGTAGTAATGGCAAATAGTACCGTTCAATGTTTTGGGGCAACTACAAATAGCAGTGGTGAATTAGGCAATGGAACAAACACAGCGCCAGCAAATGTAACTACAGGCTATACGGTTATAAATGCAATCACAAGTCAAGCGCTTAGCGGTGT
Source organism: Pigmentibacter sp. JX0631 (assembly GCF_029873255.1). Lineage (NCBI taxonomy): Bacteria > Pseudomonadati > Bdellovibrionota > Oligoflexia > Silvanigrellales > Silvanigrellaceae > Pigmentibacter > Pigmentibacter sp. JX0631. The sequence continues at coordinate 2,829,267 of NZ_CP123622.1, forward strand.
TATGATGGTATCTACCGGTGATTCTGGAGCAAGTTTATCTTTTAATTATGGTTGTGCTGTTGCAGATGATTACACTAATGTTTATTGCTGGGGAAATAATAGTCTTGGAAATTTGGGTAATGGTTCTACTACGAATTCCAATAAAGCAGTAAAGGTCACTAAAACTTGGCCGAGTTCAGATATTATTGATCTTGCTGTAAGCGATGGACGTGCTTGTATATTACTTAAAAATAATGATGTCTGGTGCTGGGGTGGAAATTCTTATGGCAAAGGTGAACTTGGAAATGGGAATCTCACAGGAAATACTACAACTGCTATCAAAATACTGAACAGATATGATCCTTAAAAACAAATTACATTACTTTTAATTTTCTGCTGATAAAAAAGAATTATTATTGTTACTTTCATCAAATAGACGGACGAATTCGTTAGGAGCTTTGTCAAAAGGCAGAACGTTTTTATTCCCTGAAAAGCTTATACTTTTCCTGGTAAAATCTACAAAATAAGAAGATAAATCTGGCAAAGTAATTTGTGCCTCAGGAATATTATCATTTGTAACTACAAAGCCAGTTGTTATTCTTAAACGATCAGTAGGTATTGTTTTTAATAAAGACAAGCCATCTATTTTTGTAACTGGAGTATTAAATTCTAATAAATCAAGTATTGTTGCAAAAATATCAGATTGTGCTACTGGGGCATTTTGTTTGTGCAAAATTACATTATGATAATTTTTTGGTGGGACAACAAAAAATGCATTATGAATAATTTCCTTATCATATCCTTGATTAAATATAATATTTTCATTTTTTTCTTCAATATTATTGTTTTTTAATTCATCACTACTATTAGCATTACTAGATAATTTTGGCAAGTTAACATTTTTATCCATTGGAGCAAGTTCAACAGATTGCCCATGATCTGTTGTATAAAAGATCCAAATATTAGGATCTTTTTTTCTAGCTTCTTCAATAAGTTTACTTAAATAAATGTCAGAATAAACAATAGTATTATCGTAAGCATTTGTTCCGTTAGGATTGCTTTCAGGAAAAAATATTTTAAATTTTTTCTCAGAATGGCTACTATAAGGGTAATGGCTACCATCCATATGAGCAACAAACAGAAAGGGAGGTTTAATTTCACTTAAATGGGGTAAAATACTTTCATTGAGTACTTTTAAATCATCGGCTCCTTTTGAGACACTGACGTTACTACTAAAATCTGTTCCTGCACGATAATAATCAACGATATTTTTTCCACTTAATTGGTCAAAGTTTTTCCAGCGTAAATCCTGTGAACTTATAAAAGCTGTATTGTAGCCTCTAGCTTTAGCATATTCAAAAATAATTGGAGATGAATATATTCTCCCTTCTGGGTCTATATTTTGTTTTCCCACAAGCATATAGGGAACAGAAATTAAAGTATGCGGTCCTATACTAACAACATTATTAAAAGGAATTAAATCACCTTTTTCCGCAAGGAGATCGAGGTTAGGAGTTGTTTTGCGGTGATATCCATAAAGACTCATGTGGCTTTTTGCTACAGATTCGCCTATAATCCAAAGAATATTAGGCATTTTTTTATTTAATACTGCTTTTGGAATATTAGGTTTATCTTTTTTTAGTTGCTTAAAATAGAGAGATCTTCCTGTTTCAGGAATTGCAGCATAAAATGCTGAAGTAGCATTTTGATATTCTAATATAAGATACCAATTCATTCCGCATAGAATAGAAAGCGAAATTGCAAAAACAGCTGCTATGCTATTTATTAAATAATTAAATTTATATTTTTTTAAATTATTATTTAACAAATAAATAACAATAAAAGAAAATAATGTGAAGTATATAATTTTAATAAAATTTATATTTTCAAAACCTAATTGAAAAGAAAGAGCTGGTTGGCTAAAAAAGAATCTGATTCCGTAGGCACTTAATGGAGTTTTGTAAAAAGAATAGTGAATAGTCTGGATTGCTAATGGTAAAAAAAGTATTATTGAACCAATAAATTTTCCTATTAAATTTATTTTAAAAAGACTTCTGCTAATGATTACAAGTGATATTAATATTATGATACTTAGAAAATAATTAACAAAATATCGACCGCCAAAAATATCTAAAAAAAACGAGAAAGGCTTTTTAAAAACAAAAATATCATAGAATATAAAAAGAATGATAATGAGAAAATTATTTTTAATAGGACTTAAATTAGAAATTTTAGATTTTAATTTTCTTTGCATTTTATTTTAGCCAAAAAAATAAAAGTGATTTCAAATATTGAAATCACTTTTAAAAAGTAGTTCGAAACGAATTATCTTGCGTCGCTGCCTTGGCCATAACTTAATATTGCCATAGTACGTGCTCTTTTTACTGCAAGAGTTAATGCTCTTTGTTGTTGAGCACTTGCACCACTGATGCGACGAGGAACGATTTTACCGTGTTCTGTTACGAAACGGCGAAGTAACTGAGTGTCTTTATAGTCAAAAGTAATTTGCGGATCTAGCGTACGCTTTGGTCTAGAATAGCGACGTTTTTTCTTTACTGTGGATACTGCCATGGAAAAACTCCTAATGAAGTTCAATAACGAATATGCAGGCAGCAGCGTTGGGCTTTAACATGCCGACGCAGCGACTCAACAAAACTAAGAATTGTCAAATAAGCACAGCTAGCTCCTATCGTCAAGTTAAAAGAGAGTTTGTTCTGGCAGACGTGAGACTTCTTTGCTTTTTTTTCCATTTTGATTTTGCTTCAAGAAATTTTTTAGAAGATCTTTACCAGTAATTTCTGGTTTTACCTCCGTATTTTTTTCAATAATATCTTTTAGTTGATAAAGCAGAAAGAGAGAGTCTTTTGGTGTTATTTCATTTAAATCTAATTTCTTAATAATTTCAATTACATATGTGTTGTTTAAGGAAATATCCGAATTACTTTGTCCGGTTTCTGTTTCCTTTGTTGATATTTCAGAATTTTCGACTGATTTTGTTGGGATAGCGGAATGCTCAACATGCGAAAATGATTTTAAATTTGTTTGTTCTAAACCATTCAGAACATCTTCTGCTCTAGAAATTACAGTTTGTGGTAAACCAGCTAAGGCTGCAACATGGATTCCATAGCTTTTTCCAGCACTTCCTTGTAAATAGCGTCGAGTAAATAAAATTTTATTTTTTTCTATAATTTCAGATACTTCCATAAACATTGGCTGAATATTGGTTTTTTCTTTGGTGACTTCGTAAAGTTCATGATAATGGGTTGAAAATAAAGTCCTTGCTTGCACAATGTCGTGTAAATATTCAAGAATAGACCAAGCTAATGAAAGACCATCATAGGTTGATGTTCCTCTACCTATTTCATCTAACAAAAGTAAGCTTTTTGGAGTGGCAAATTTCAGCATATTTGCAGTTTCTAACATTTCAACCATGAACGTTGATTGATTTTTTAGTGCATGATCAGCTGAACCAATCCGGGTGAAAATTCTATCAGCAATTCCTATTTCAGCTTCAGCAGCAGGAACGAAACTACCCATTTGACTTAAAATTTGGGTTAAAGCAACCTGTCGCATTAATGTACTTTTTCCTGCCATATTCGGGCCTGTAATCAAATGTAACAAAGGCTGTGTTTGATTATCATTACCAAGTTTGCTGCCTAATTTAATTTCATTTGGGATAAAAGGTTCAGCAGAGGATAAATTTTGAGCAAGAATGGGGTGAGTACTTTTCTTTAAATGAATGTATGGTTCACTAATAATTGTTGGTTTGCACCATTGATATGTATTTGCTAATTTTGCGAAATTTAAGCAAAGATCTATTTCAGCAATAATGCTTGCTGTTTCAGATAAGTATTGTGAATATTCTAAACATTTTTGCCTAATATCTTCAAATAATTCTTTTTCTAATATAATTCTTTTATCGCCAGCACTGAGAGCTTGTTCTTCTAAATCTTTTAGCTCAGGAGTTATATATCTTTCACAATTTGTTAGAGTTTGTTTGCGGATAAAATGTTTAGGTGCTTGCGCAGTTTTTCCTTTTGAAATTTCAAAATAGTATCCAAATGCTCCTGTATATCCAATTTTTAATGTTTGAATTTGGGAAGAATCTTTTTCTTTTTTTTCAAGCTCTTCAAGCATTTTATTAAAATTATGAGTTAAATTTATTGCAATATCTAATTCCTTAGAAAAACCGAGATTAAAAATGTCTCCACCTTTTCCTAAAATGCTTGCAGGTTCAGATACGAATGCTTTTTCTAATAGTCTAGTTAAAGGCTCTAATAATTTTATTAAATTATTATTAGAAAAAATATTTCCAAGAAGTTTTGTACTATTTTTATTTACTAATAGAGCATGAAGTTCTGGTAACAATTGCAAGGTGTGACGCAACCAAGCTAACCCTTTAGGGTCAATATTTCTTTGCGCAATTTTCGCTAGTAACCTTTCAATATCTGCAGTTTGTCTTAATATTTCTGTCAAATCATGAATGAGATTTTCTGTTTCTAAAATGTCACTAACTTTAGTGAAAGATTCATTGATTTCTATTTCATTTTTATATGGATATTTTAATCTTGTTAGTAACAATCTGCTTCCTGATGCTGTTGTGCATTTGTTCAAAAAATGAAACAAGCTTCCTTTTTTTTCACCTGTAGATGTGTAAAAAAAATCTAAATGTTTTTTTGTGGCATCATCAATAATTAAATGATTATTTAATTCATAAACAGAGATGTGCTGGATATTTTTTAGAATATTTTTCTGAGTGCTTTTTAAATAATGCAATATAGCAGCTATTGCTTGCAGACTGTTGTTTACAGTATTTAACCCAAATCTGTTAAAATCGTTTTTTTGAAAAAATTCAGTGAATAATTCGGAACAACTTTCATTTGAATTAATTAACCATTTTTCTATAAAATTTATTGAAATTTGATTTTTTAATTGTAAAGATTTTTGAATTTTTTGAATTACATCTTTTATATTTTGCGGAATTAAAATTTCTTTGGGAGAAATAGTAGCGATTTCTTCCGATAAAAGAAGAAAATCTAAATTATGTGTTACTTTAAATTCTCCTGTTGATACATCGATATATGCTAAAGTATATTTTTTTTTATTTTCTAAAATACTAGCTAAATAGCACCCAAATTTTGTTTCGTTATTTAACTCGTCATCATCTAAATCACCAGGTACGGCTGGAGTAGCAATACGGGTAATTTCTCTTTTGACAATTCCTTTCGCTTGTCTTGGATCTTCAACTTGATCACAGACAGCGACTTTAAAACCAGCTAAAACACATTTTTTTAAGGCATTTTTATAACCTACAACTGGTACACCAGCCATTGGGACAGGGTTGTCACTACTTTTGTCCCTAGAAGTTAAAGTTAAAGAACATAAATCAGAAGCTATAATAGCATCAATTCCAAACAGTTCGTAAAAATCTCCCATTCTAAAAAAAAGCAAAGCATCAGGAAATTCATCTTTTGCTGCTTTAAATTGTTTCATCATTGGAGAATCTAATTGTTTTATTGCAATTCCGGAGCAATGTTCGCTACTCAAACGCTCTAAAGCGGGTTTTAAATGGGGAGGAAATTCTTTTCCAATAGCTTGCCACTGAGAGAGAAGATAATGTTGTTTGTGAAAGTCGTTGCTATTTTGTTCGGTCATTTACTTGCCCTTTTCGAACTGAAAATACGATAGAGCAAAACTATAAAATAGAAAAAAATCAGAGTAAAACTTACTCTGATTTTTCTCTTCTAGACACACTGCGTTGATTAGCGGCTAAAATTCGCTTTCTAATGCGAATGTTTTTTGGAGTGATTTCTATCCAATCATCGTCTTCAATCCAATCTAGCGTAGTTTCAAGGCTAGGTTTGGTTATTGGAGATAGTTTTGTAGAGTCATCAGAACCAGCTGCACGCATATTTGTAAGTTTTTTCTCTCTGACTGGATTTACATCTAAGTTAGAGTCACGGCTGTGTTCGCCGATAACCATACCTTCATATACTTCTTCACCTGAACTGACAAAAAGGCGACCTCTTTCTTCAAGTCCAAACAAAGCATACTCAGTTGTTTTACCAGAACGGTCTGAAATAAGTGCTCCATTTACGCGGGACAAAAAGTTTCCACGGCTTGATTCCCAACCTTCAAAGTAACTGGACATAAGTCCTTCACCTTTTGTATCAGTTAAAAAAGTGCTTCTGTATCCAAGTAGTCCACGTGTTGGTATACTAAATTCAATTCTTGTTCTACCATTGTTGAAAGCCTGCATATTTTCTAAACGACCTTTGCGGATAGAAAGCTTTTCAGTTACAGCTCCAACGCTATTATCAGGAACGTCTAAAACAACTCTTTCTACAGGCTCTAGTTCAACTCCGCCTTCCATTTTGGTAATTACTTTGGGACGGCCAACCATACATTCGCCACCAGAACGGCGTAAATTTTCCATCACAATAGCAATTTGAAGCTCGCCTCTCGCTTTTAATATGAAAACTTCAGGAGAATTTGTGCTTTCAATTTTTAAAGCCACGTTATTCATTGCTTCTTTGTATAAAAACTCAGAAAGTTTGTTACTTGTTAAATAAGTACCTTCTCTACCAGCCATTGGTGAAGTGTTTACACTCACTTCAACACCCACAGTTGGTGGGTCAACTTCAATTCTTGGTAAAGCTTCAGGATTAGATGCGTCTGCAATAGTGTCACCAATTGCTAAATCATTTAAGCCAGTTGCAACTATGGCAATATCTCCAGCAGAAACTGATTCAACATCAACTTGTTCTAGACCTCTATAAGCTCTTACTTTGATTACTTTAGCTTGTTGGTTTTTACCTTCTTTATTAATCAAAACAATACTTTGATTTGCTTGAAGAGATCCTCTTTCAACTCTCCCAATTGCCAATCGACCTAAAAAGTTATTGTAACTTAAATTGTTTATTAACATTTGCGCTCCGCCTTCAAGAGAAACCTTTGGCGGTGGAACGTGTTCTAAAATGGTATCGAATAAATCTTGTAAGTTTTCTTTTTGAGTATCTTTTTCTTTACTTGCCCAACCATTTCTGCCAGATGCATACAATATTGGGAAATCAAGATGATGATCTTCCGAGGACAATTCGAGGAATAAATCTTGAACCATATTAGATACTTCATCTATTCTGGCATCAGGTCTATCTACCTTATTGATGATTAAAATCATTTTTAAGTTACGTTGTAAGGCTTTTTGTAAAACGAAACGAGTTTGTGGTAACGGGCCTTCAGCAGCATCGACCAATAAAATTGCGCCATCAACCATCATGAGAGTTCTTTCAACTTCTCCACCAAAGTCAGCGTGGCCTGGAGTATCAACAATATTAATGCGCACATCTTTATACACCATGGAAGCATTTTTTGCAGCAATTGTGATTCCGCGTTCACGTTCTAGATCCATGCTATCCATGACACGTTCTGCAACGGTTTGATGTGCTGCAAATGTTCCAGATTGTTGAAGTAATTTATCAACCAATGTTGTCTTTCCATGGTCAACATGGGCGATGATTGCGATGTTACGCAAATTTCCGTTGATCGTTGTCATACATAACCTTTCATAAAAGAAGCTTGGATCGTTACCAAACCTTTATCCGCTAAGTTGGTATTCATATTTTGTTTAAAAAGCAAATCAAATTATTGTAAGCTATCATAAATGTGAAGAGTTTCTTTAGCCATTTCTAACCAAGAATATTTCTGAATCCAAGTGAAACCATTTTTGACTATAGCCTGAACCTCTTTAGACTCTGTTTGGAGACCAAATTCTATTCCAGCTTGAATTTCGTTTAATTTTAAAGGATCTACATAAATAGCATTATTTCCCATAATCTCTGGCAGAGATGTTGTATTGCTAACAATACTTGGAATTCCACAAGCGGCCGCCTCTATGGGGGGGAGTCCAAATCCTTCATATAGAGAAACATAAATAAAAATTTTGCTTAAACCATATATTATTGGAAAATCTTCTTCAGCAACATAAGTTAAAGTCTTTATTTCTTTATTACAGTTGTAGTTTTGTTTTAAATCTTCTATTTGTTCTTTAATATTAGTTAAAATAACTAAAGGTAAATTAAAGTTACCTAAGCAGTAACTTTCAAGTACTTTTGCCAAATTTTTGTGAGGTTTGCTATTGCCTAAAGTGAAAATATATTTTTCTGGAAGATCGTATTTTTTTAATACGCTAATTATTTTTTCTTGTGAGAAAAAATTTAGAGGTTTAAAATTATTTTGAACACCATTGTAAATTACATGAATTAATTCGGGTTTTATATTAAAGTATTTAATAATTTCTTGTTTCGAGAAATTTGAAACTGTGATAATTGCTTTTGCTTTTTTTAATTTTCTTTGGAGAAAAAATTGATAATAAAATCTTTTGATAAAAGAATAATTATTACCTAAAGCTAAATGATTCATGTCGTGGATGGTAGCTATTAAAGGAACTGTACTAAGTAACGGAACGATAAATTGTGGTGAATGGAAAATATCTGGTTTATATTTTTTTATTACAAAAAATAATTCTATTTGACTTTTTAAAGAAAAAACAGAGTTTTTTAAGATAATTAATTTAAAATTTGAGGGTAATGCTTCATCTAGAAATACATTATCATTATTAATTAGTATAAAATAAGTTTTGTCATTTCCGGAGGCAATTTTGAATAAGTTTAATAAAAGTTCTTTGACGTGCCTTGCTATACCATGTTCAGAATTTTTAATAGCTATTCTGGCATCTATCATTATAGCTTGCTTACTACTCATTTCCACCTCGGTTAATTAAAATACCCTTTTTTGGATAAAGTAACATTTAAGATAATCGGAAGAATCATTTAATGCAAGGCGTGTATGACAAGGTGATTGTTCTCCTTTATGGAGAAGAACCCAATTACCTTTATCAAATCCTTTCGAAACAGAGTCTAGAAATAATTCATCATTTACATGTCTACTACAGCTACAAATCACTAAAATTCCATTATCAGACAATAAACGTGAAGCTAGTTTTGCTAAACGGGTATATGCTCTGGAGGCCTCTGATACATGTTTTTTTGCTTTAGCAAAAGCAGGTGGGTCAGCAATGATTAAATCAAATTTATAATTTTCTTTATTTAATTTTTGCAAATGTTCAAATAAATCTCCATGTAAGGTTGTTATTTGAGATTCTTTTATACTGTTTAGTTGGATATTTTCTTTGGCTAAATTTAAAGCCCAAGCATCTTGATCTATTAAAGTTAAATCTTGAACGCCCAATTTTGCAGCTGTTGCACTCCATGCTCCAGCATAACTACAAATATCTAAACTTTTTTCAATTTTAGAATGCGGTATTATTTTTTCTAAAAATTTTAAATTATTTCTTTGATCTAAAAATAATCCTGTTTTTTGAGCTTTATTCAAATAGAATTTTATTTTTAAATTTGCAAAATTACAATTTACAAGAAAATTATTTAATTCTTTTCCTTCTCTAATCCAACGGGTTCGTTCTGGTAAATTTTCTAATTTTCTAATTTGCCCAGTACTTCTTTCAAATATTGGTAGTGTTGTAAACTTAAGTAACGCTTCTGTTACATAAGGTAATAAAAACTCGCCAACTATAGATGAGATCTGTAATACATAAACAGAATTATAAAAATCTATTGCGATTGAAGGAAAAAAATCATTATCACCATGTGAAATTCTATATGCTTCAGTATTCGCAAAATGAAAATGTTTTTTATTATTTTGTAATTTATTTAAGTGTTCGTAAAAAAATTCAACTAATTTTTCATTTGTAAAAAAATTATTTTCTATAAAATTATGAAAATTATCCGAAAAAAATCGAACAGAAATTAGACTATTTTTATGATAAATACCATATTTATTTGTTTCCTTAATGCGCACTATAGCAATTTTCTGTTCATTTAAAACAGAATCATCTAAGTGAATAACTTGATTGCTAAAAAGCCAAGGGCTTGTGAAGGATTTTACATTTATTCCTTTAGTTTCTAATTCTTGGATAGAAATCAAGGGAGACTCCCAAAAGCGAAATTATTTATGATTGATGTCCTTTCCATTTACATGGAATAAATGATATAATCCTCTTTATCTTTTTTTGTAAAATATTTGAACAGGAATTTTGCTTGATGTAAATAAGCGCCTGCTTTCTGAAAAACAAAGGAAAGCGTGCTTTCATTTTTGAGGTGCTTCATGAAAAAAGTGATACGAAATGTATCAGAACTTACTATTTCAAAAGAATCCCTTTCTTCAATGCCTTATGCGAATCGTGTGATGATGGTTTCCCCGGCCTATTTTAATGTGGAAAATCCAATCAATGCACATATGCGTCAGTCAGATGGTTCTTTACATAAGTTAGATAAAAATCTAGCCGTAGAGCAGTGGTATAATTTAAAAGCCACTTACGAAAAGTTGGGATTTAATGTTTTTGTTGTTGATCCCGTCGATGAGCTACCAGATATGGTATTTTGTGCGAATCAAAGTTTTCCTTATTTAGATTCATGCGGAAACTTTAATGCTGTTTTATCGAATATGTTCAATGATACTAGAAATGAAGAAGTGTCTTATATTAATTCTTTTTTAATTGGTCAGGGATATGAAACTCACCGAATAGCATCAAGAACTTTAGGATATTATTTTGAATCTATGGGTGATGCTTTATGGTTGCCAGGCTATCGATTTATCCTTGGTGGTTATGGATTTAGAACGGATAAAAGAATTTATCAATTTTTATCTGAAACAACAAATGCTCCTATTGCAATATTTGAATTAAAACACCCAAAATTTTATCACTTAGATACATGTTTAAGTATTTTAGATGATAAAACTGCTTTAGCTTGTAAAGATGCTTTTACTAATGAAGGTTGGCAACTGCTTAATAAAATATTTCCAAAAGTTGTTGAAGTTCCTTTACATGAGGCTGACTCTCCAGGTTTTGCTTGCAATGCACATTGCCCAGATCGTCGCCATGTTATTATTCAAAAAAACTGTGTGCAAACAAATTCAAATTTGAAAGCAGCTGGTTTTATTCCTGTTGAGGTTGATACTTCTGAGTTTATAAAATCAGGGGGTTCTGTATTTTGTATGAAACTCATGTTTTTTTAAATATATAAATTTAATTAAGTTTTTTTAATTTACTATCCATCAATCTATTGTACAGCGATTTAAATTCATTCTATTTGAATTGACACTTTCTTGCAGTATAGATTTTTATGGCATAGCTTAACCTTTGCATTTGTTTGAGTGACAAACTCAAACTTATCTTATTAGAAGATTCTTTAAAAATTGTTTTTTTCGATACTTTATTTGGAGAGTTGATAAATGGCTCAAAAATTATCAAATCAGCTTTTGGTAGCTTTTTATAAAGAAATGCTACTTGGGCGTCGCATTGAAGAGCGAGTTGGACAACTGTATGTTCAACAAAAATTTAGTGGATTTTGTCATTTGTATATTGGCCAAGAAGCAGTTGGCACTGGTTGTTTAAATGCAATTAGAAAGGGAGAAGACTATGTGATTACAGGATATCGTGATCACTTTCTTCCAATCGTATTAGGTATGGATCCTGGTGTGATGCTTGCTGAGTTACTTGGTAAAGTAACAGGTTGTGCTAGAGGTAAAGGCGGCTCCATGCATATGTTCTCTGAAAAATTACGTTTCATGGGAGGACATGGAATTGTCGGAGGACAAGTTCCGCTTGCAGTTGGTGCTGGATGGAGAATTAAATATAAAAAAGAAGACAATGTTGCTCTTTGTTTTTTAGGTGATGCTGCTATCAATCAGGGTCAGTTTCATGAAGCTTTAAATATGGCTGCTATTTGGGATCTGCCTTGTATCTTTATAGTTGAAAACAATATGTACGGAATGGGTACTGCTATTTCAAGAACATGTACATTAGAACACCTTGCTGATAGAGCAAAAGGTTATAATATGCGCCAAGCTATTGTTGATGGTCGAAATGTTATCAATACCTATACTCAGATGAAAGAAATTGTAGAAGAAACACGTAAAACTTCAAAACCAATTCTTGTTGAAGCTCAAACTTATCGTTTCCGTGGTCACTCTGTATCCGATCCTGGAAATTATAGAACAAAAGATGAAGTGGAAAAAGAACGTAGTCGTGATTGTTTAATATTACTGAAAGATGCTATGTTGCATCAAAAAGCAGCAAAAGAAGATGATTTTGAAAAATTTGAAGAAGAAATTGCTGATAGAGTTGAACAAGCAGTGACGTTTGCTGATGAGTCTCCAGAACCTGGACTCGAAGAAATTTATGAACACGTTCTTGTATAATTTTTTAAAAGTTAGAGGTTTATAATATGGCTGTATTAACTTTACGTGAAGCTTTAAATCAAGCTTTGACAGAAGAAATGGAAAGAGACCCAAATGTTTTCATTATGGGTGAAGAAGTTGCGCAATATGATGGCGCTTATAAAGTAACAAAAGGAATGCTCGCAAAATTTGGTCCAATGCGAGTTGTCGATTCACCAATTTCTGAGGCTGGTATTGCTGGTCTTGGTGTAGGCGCTGCTATGTGTGGTTTACGTCCTGTTATTGAAATGATGACTTGGAATTTTGCCATTCAAGCTTTTGACCAAATCATCAATCACGCCGCAAAAATGTTATATATGAGTGGTGGTCAATATAAAGTACCAATGGTTATCCGTGGACCACATGGAGCTGCGCACATGCTTAGTGCTCAGCACAGCCAATGCGTTGATCACATGTTAGTGAATTGCCCTGGTTTAAAAATTGTGAGTACAGTTATTCCCGCAGAAGCTAAAGGCTTAATGAAATCAGCAATCCGTGATGACAATACTGTTTTATTTTTAGAAAGTGAAATGATGTATGGTCGCACAGGGGAAGTTCCTGAAGGTGAATATACTATTCCGCTAGGTGTTGGTGATATTAAACGTGAAGGAACTGATGTTACTTTAGTAGCTTGGAATAAAATGGTTTATGTAGCGCAAGATGTTGCTGCTGAGCTAGAAAAAGAAGGAATTAGTGTGGAAATTATAGATCCACGAACATTAATGCCTTTAGATGAAGATCTTATTTTTAATTCTGTGAAAAAAACAAACAGATTAGTTGTTTTAGAAGAGGGCTGGGGCGTGGCTTCTTTTGGGTGTCACATTGTAGATAGAGTTGTAAAAGAATGTTTTGATTATCTTGATGCTCCACCAGAAAGAGTTACTAATTTGTTCGTTCCAATGCCATATAATGAAAGACTTGAGCATGAAGTCATGCCGACGGCAGAAAGAACTATTTCTGCAATTAAAGCTGTATTATATAAATAATGAATGAAACTTTGGAGAAATAAATTATGGCAACTGTAATGGAAATGCCAAAACTTTCAGATACCATGTCCGAAGGTTCTGTTGCGCGTTGGTTAAAAAAAGAAGGTGAGAAAGTTTCTGCTGGAATTCCTATCATTGAGATTGAAACAGACAAAGCAACAATGGAATATGAATCCCCAGCGGGAGGAATACTTTTAAAAATTCTCGTTGGTGATGGACAAAAGTGTCCACTGCAAGCACCTATTGCCGTGATTGGTAAAGATGGAGAAAAATGGGAAGAAGCGTTAGAAAAATATAATGCAAAAAAAGGGGGAGCTTCTTCAGCTCCAGCTTCTAGTGCTCCTAAAAAAGAAGAAAAAGCAGCGACTCCTGCGCAAAGTTCTGCAAGTAAAACAGCAACATCTTCACAAACCAATGATTTAGTAAAAGCCAGTCCATTAGCTAAAAAAATAGCTGAAGACAAAGGAATTGATTTAAAATCTATTCAGGGCAGTGGACCGAATGGACGAATTGTTCAACGGGATCTTGCACAAGTTTCTTCTTCAAGTGGTGTTGCGACCGCTGGAGCTCCAAGCTTTGCTTTTGGAGCTGCTGAAGTTGAAAAAATTCCTCACACCAATATGCGCAAGACAATTGCGAAACGCCTGACGGAAAGTCTGCAAACTTCGCCACATTTCTACTTAACAGTAAGTATTAATATGACTAATTTGCTTGCTTGGCGAAAAGATGTAATAGCTAAACTCTCTGAAGCAGAAAAATTTAGTGTAAATGACTTAGTTATTTTTCTAACTTCCAGAGCTTTAAAACGTCATCCAGAAATCAATTCATCTTGGCAAGACGATCATGTTGCAAGATATCGCGATGTGCATATGAGTGTTGCTGTTGCATTACCTAATGGATTAATGACTCCTGTGGTTAGACATGCTGATAAATTAACTGTCGTACAAATTGCGCAAGAAACAAAACGTCTTGTTAAACTTGCTAAAGATGGAAAATTGCAACCAAATGACTATGCTGGGGGTACTTTTTCTGTTAGTAATTTAGGCATGGCTGGGATTGAAAGTTTCACCGCGATTATTAATCCACCACAAGCAGCAATTTTAGCTGTAGGGGCAACAGTTCCTACACCTGTTGTTTTAGCGAATGGTTCCGTTGGTGTAGAACAAAGAATGAAAGTTACGTTAAGTTGTGACCATAGAGTTATCGATGGTGCTTTAGGAGCAGAATTCTTAAAAACATTACGTCAATTTTTTGAAGATCCTGTGTCCGCTTTATTTTTAGGTTAAATAATTTTTTTATATAAACAAACTCATTACTGGCCTATTTGTTAGTAATGAGTTTTTTTCATGTTGGGAAACATTAAAATGGTTAAAGAAACGAAGGTTGAATTGGTTAGATTAAACGTACTTTTGCAAGAATATGGAGTTTCATCAAGAAGAAAAGCAGATGAATTAATTGAAGCAGGTAATGTACAAGTTAACGGAAAAATAATTAAAACTTTAGGTATTAAAGTAGAAAAAAATTCTTCAATAAGTGTTAATGGAAAGATATTAAAATCAATTCCTACAAAGGTAACGTATCTTTTTAATAAACCATTTATGACTATTACTAGCAGAAAAGATGAAAAAGAAAGAACAACCATATTTGACCTTCCTGAGTTAAAAAAATTACCTTTAAATGTTCAGTCTGTTGGTAGATTGGACTATCGTAGCGAAGGTTTACTTATCTTAACAAATGATGGTGACTTATCATTAGCTTTATCGCATCCAAAGTATTCAGTAGAAAAAACCTATGCAGTTCTTGTTTCATCTACTTTTACAATCGAAGATTCAGAAAAATTAAAAAAAGGTGTTGAATTAGAAGACGGTTTAGCTAAAGCAATTTCGGTTAAAATTGGTTCAAAAGAAAAATTAGGTAATAGTTTAGGACAATGGATAGAATTGGTTGTTACTGAAGGTCGGAATCGATTAGTGCGAAGAATGTTAGAAGCTATTGGCTTAAGCGTAGTTCGTTTAATTAGAGTAGCAATTGGAGATATTCGCTTGCCAGCAAAACTTGAAGCAGGTAAAATGCGAGTTGTTACTGAAATTGAAGGTAAGTATTTATCTAATCTTAAAAAGAATATGTTACAAGAAATTAATGAAAAATCAAAATTTACTCCTAGTAAAGATATTTTAGAAAAAAGAAAACTAAAGAAAAAAGTAACATTAAATGATATAGAATATGCAAAAGAAGCTGAACGTCGAGAAAAACGAGCTACACTAATATCTAAATTAAGAAAAAAAGAACTTGCACAAAATGAACAAAAAAGACATACTTGGAAAGGGAAAGATTCTAATAATTCTTTCACTGAAAAAAGGTTAGAAACCAAAGAAAATATCTATAAAACAGATAAAAAAGAAAAGAGTTTTAATAAAACTAATTTAGAATTTAAATCTAAAGAACAGATAAATTCTAATATGGATACTAAAAAAGCTATTTTTAAAGGAAAAGAGACCAGAAAACTAAATGATTTAGATAAAAAAGAATTTGAATTAAAGAAAAAGAGAAAAACTACTAATGATAAAAATAATTCTCGTAGTAGTGGAAGAAAAACAAATCAAAGGAAAAAATAATGGATTATGATTTATATTGGTTATATCTAATTATTGGAATATCTTTTCTTTTAGTAGAAATTTTTTCATTAACTTTTTATTTTTTACCTATCGGTTTAGCAGCTATACTAACTGGTATTTTTGCTATTTTTACAAATAATGTTTATTTTCATGTTGGATTATTTAGCATTCTAGGTATATTTTTGTTTTTCTTTATATCTAAATGGAAAAAATCACGATTTTTAAAACCAAAGGGTTCTCAACATATTGCAGGTTTGGTTGGGCAGCAAGGTATTGTTGTTGAAAACTATCAATCCCCGCAAATATCTGGAAAAGTAAAAATATTTTCTGATGTATGGGAAATATATTGGGACATTCACCAAGAAAATAGCTTACGCCAACTGAAAGAAGGTGATGTTGTTAAGGTAATCTCAGTCGAAGGAAATAAAATTAAAGTTGAAAAGTTAAGTTAAGTTTTTAATTTGGAGATATTTATGCAAGAAATGAATTTGATGCCAATGTTATTACTCATTGGTATAGTTGTGTTAGTTGTGTATATTTTTTCTCGTTACATTATTGTTATTAGGCAACAAGAATGTGTCATTATCGAAAGGTTAGGTAAATTTCACACAATTCTGAATTCAGGTTTGAATATTTTGATTCCTTTTGTTGACCAATCAAGACAGATATTATGGAGTCGCAATGGTGTTATTACAAATGTTGATAGAATAGATATGCGCGAAGTTGTTATAGATATTCCAGAACAAAAAGTAATTACCAAAGATAATGTTGGAATTATTGTTGATGCTATTATTTATGTTCAAATAACAGACGTAAAACGCGCTGCATATGAAATTCAATCATTACCATGGGCTGTTGCTCAGCTTACACAAACGACTTTAAGAAGTTTAGTAGGTGAAATGGATCTTGATCATACTTTAAGTAGTCGTGATACCATAAATTCCAGACTTAAAATGGTGTTAGACGAAGCCACTGATAAGTGGGGCTTGAAAGTTAATAGGGTTGAATTGAAAAATGTTTCTCCACCACCAGATGTGCAAATGGCGATGGAAAAACAAATGCAAGCTGAGAGAGAAAGAAGAGCTAATGTTCTTGCAGCTGAAGGATCTAAACAAAGTCAAATTTTAAATGCTGAGGGTGAAAAAAGGTCTAGAATTGAACACTCTGAAGGTGAAAAACAAGAAAAAATCAATCAAGCGTTAGGCGATAAAGAGGCAATGATTGCAAGAGCTTTTGGTCAAGCAAAAGCCATAGAAGATGTCGCAGCAGCGCAAGCAAAGGCTATTGAATTTGTCAAAGAAGCTTTTGGTTCGTCCGATGTAGCAGCTAACTACCTTATAGCTATGGAATACTTAAAACGCTTTGGCGAAATGACGCAAAAGAATACTGATAAAGTTTTTATTCCTTATGAAGCAACTTCAGTTCTTTCTTCAATTGGAGCTATTGGAGATATTTTAAATAAAGTTTCACAAGATCCTTCTAAAATAACTCACCTAAAAAAATAAAATTTTGCTAGGAAAAAAAATATAAGGAAAAAAATTCTTATACATCGCTTTTCTTTTTCTTTAACATAGAAGAGGAGGAAAAGCCTTGAACTCAAATAGTAAATCAAATATTTGGATGACTGAACACGTCTCAGCAACTGAAATGTACCTTTCAGAAGTTGAAGAAGTTATTTATCAAGGAAAATCAACTTATCAAGAAATTATAATTGTTAAATTAGTAAATGGTCATAAAGCTTTATATTTAGATGATCAATTACAATCAACAACATTTGATGAAAAAATATATCATGAATTACTAGTTCACCTTCCCTTTACGATTCATGGAAGTCCTAAAAATGTATTAATTATTGGTGCAGGAGAAGGCGCAAGTGCTAGAGAAGCTTTAAAGTGGAGAACTATAAATTCTTTAACATTAATTGAGTTAGATCCAGAAGTGGTAAACTGTTGTAATAAATTTTTGCCAGAAATGAATGATGGTGCTTACTATAATGAAAAAGTAAATCTTATATTTACAGATGCAGTTGAGTATTTAAAGAATTGCAATGAAAAATTTGACATAATAATTTGTGATTTATGTGATCAAGATCTCGATAGAAATGAAATAATAAATGAAAAATTTTTGTTATTATGCAAAAAAATACTTAATAAAAAAGGAAATATATTAATACAGTCTGGTGAATTGCCATTTAAAAAAGATGAAACATTTGTAAAATATATCCAAATGTTAAAAAATAATTTTACATATTTAAAATTATTTACAACATGGATTCCTTCTTACTGTAGAAATTGGGCATTTGTAGTTTTACAAAATGAACCAATAAATTGTTTGAGCATGGAAAATGTTAATAAAATAATTAATAAAAATGTCTTGAAAGAACTTCTGTTTTTTAATGCAAAAACATACTTAGGAATATTTAATCCTCCAAAGTATGTTCAAGAATTGGAAAAGTAACTGGCATTTATTAGGGTAAAAGTAAATGGGTTATTGAATGATAAATAGAAAAATTATATTCTTTTGTTTACTAGCTTATTTATTTCAATTTGTAATTGAAGTAATTAATATTTCTGCTAGTTCTTTTTTTATAGATACTCTAGGGGCAGAAGAACTTCCAAAAGCGTTAATAATTTCTTCATTATTAACTCCAATAACAATTATACTATTGGCACAATTTGAAAAAATAAAGAACTCTCGACAATATAAAATAATTGTTTTCTTAGTGCTTTCTTTGATTTATTTAGGAATTAACTTTTACTATACAGCAAGTCCTAATTTCTATGAAAAGACAGTCTGGATGTATCAAATTTTTGGAAATCTATTTTCACTAATTAGTATTATATTATACTGGAATTTAATTAATTCATATTTTTATGTATTTGAATCAAAGCTGTTTTTTTCATATTTTATAATTTCAGAAGAATTTGGCGCAATTACATCTGATATTTTAATTAATAAGGTTTTTTATAGTTTAAGTCTTTTTCAGTATTTTTTACTTGATATATTTATCATTTCTGTTCTTTTTCTTTCTTATTTATATGTATTCAGAATTAAAAAAATAAATTCTGATGATGTTATTGAAGGAAATCAGGTGGTTGATAGTGATGAAAAAATTTTAAAAAATAAACATTTATTTAATTTGGTTTTTTTATATATTGTAGTTATTTGTTTATTTCATTTTATTACTGCATTTATAAATTATCAATTTAATGTTTCTGCTGGTGCTACATATGGAAGTACTGAAGAGTTAAATAAATTTTTTTCAGAGTTCCAACTATTTTCTAGTATTTTAATTATACTTAGTAGTTATTTATTAAGTAGATTTCTCTTTACTAAATCAAAAATAATAATGCAGCATATTATATATGGATGCTGTCTGTTGGTGTTAGTGTATTTAATGAATTTAGAATATACTTTTTATGTTATTGCTGGGGTTGAATTAATAAAAGTTGTACTTGAGCACTCCTTATTTCAAACTTCTTATGAACATTTTACTTCATCTTTTAGCGAAATTATAAGTGATAAAATTCGTAACTACACTGAAGGTTTTTTTGTACCTATGATAATTGTTGTTTCTGGTTTTTGTATGAATTTGTTTCCAACAAAATTTAGTTTTTATTATTTGAATTTTAATCTTTTAATTTGTATATCGATTGTAATATTTTTAGCATTTCTTATAAAAAAATACTATTACATTTTTCATTTGAATATTGCAAAAAATAAAATAAGCAACATCCGTTCTGTTCAAGCTTTGGGCGAAAAAAACAATATCCAAGCACTTGAAATACTCCAAAGTAACTATAATAAAACTGATGATAAATTTATTAAAAAAAACATAGTAATTTCAATTGGGAAAATAAATAGTGAAAAATCTATAGACTATATTTTCTCCGTCTTATCTTCAGGAGATGAATTTCTCCAAGCGGCCGCAGTTGATGCATTATTTGAATACAAGTCTTATAAAGTCGATTACTTATTAGTTCAATTTATCATTGGACAGCAAAATAAAAGCCTTTATATAAGGCATAAAATAATTTCATTTATAAATAAAGTTTATAAAAATGCTAT
Organism: Pigmentibacter sp. JX0631; assembly: GCF_029873255.1. Taxonomy (NCBI): domain Bacteria; kingdom Pseudomonadati; phylum Bdellovibrionota; class Oligoflexia; order Silvanigrellales; family Silvanigrellaceae; genus Pigmentibacter; species Pigmentibacter sp. JX0631. The sequence continues at coordinate 2,849,212 of NZ_CP123622.1, forward strand.
AGTTCCTTTTTTTATGCATTTACTTTATAGTGATGATCAAAGAGTTGTTGCCAATGCAGTAGAAAATTTTTGGGACATAAAAGACAAAAAAATAATTCCATTCATGCTAAAATTTTTAACTCATAAAAGTAATAGAGTAAGAGCTAATGTTATTATTTTAATTTATAAGTTTGATATTTCATATTACAATAAATCGTGCATTATTGCTTTACAAGCATTAAAAAACTCGAAAGAATTAAATGATAATTTGTCTTTTGTGTTTGTTGTAGGTTTTTTACGTCTCGAAAAATATTCTAATTCAGTAGAAAAAGTATATGAACGATTGAAAAATACTCCTTTGTTTAAAGAAAGACTTGTAGAAAATTTTGCTTTTTCATTTTCAGCTTTAGATAATCCTATTGGTGATGATTTATTTCAATTTTTATTTATGGACGCTCAAAAATTTCCGCAAACTTTACTTTATAAATTTCGTTTGCTAGATTTGGCAAATAGAATTAAAATATTAAATACATTTATGCTGGGAGGTTTTGGTGACATTGTAGAACAAAATTTACTAACAAATTTTAAAAACTCTATTTATGATTTTAGCTTTGAACTTGAAATGCTTGAAGAAATTATCAGCAAAAATGTAAAGGAATAGTATTGTTAAATTTTACATTTCTCCAGTTATAATTAAGGCAAATTGATTTGTCGTCCATGTAACTGAAGGATTTTTACCACTACTAGCTAAAGATTCTTCAAGTTGATACTGCGCCCCTGGTTTGCTTTGTTGATGCATCCAGGTGAATCCGTAGGTTGAATTCTTATTAATATATGCTATACCTACGGTATAACCAATGAAATTAACATTTATAAATTGATCTTTTACTTTAGGGTCTCCAGTCCAATTATTTGTAAAGTAACCAAGTCTCAAAGCAACTTTTTCAAAAAAAACTGTTTCGGATCCTAAAAAGTAATCATAAACTTCTTTAGTTTGATAAAAAGGGTTATTAGCCTGATTTGCAGAGTAATACGCTATATCCGCGGTAAAAGTTTGAAATTCAAATGGAAACAAAGCCATTCCAAGGCGAATCATATAAGGTAATTCACCAAAGGGTTTTTTATCTTCCTTTGTAGTCGTCAGATTTACAAATTGATCATAGGGGTATGTGCTATCAGGACCTAACGGAACAAAATTTGTATCTGTAATAACTTGATTGTCAACAAAAGTAGTATCTGAATCTTGGGCCATGATAAACTTGTATTTTCCAGACAGACCAAAGGAAATATAATCATTAGGTCTATAAGCAATACCCAAACCACCTTCTATTCCACGCACAAAAAAAGAACTCGTGTAGTTCCACATCTCGTAAGTATAAAGTTGGCTCCCAGGATTATCAGGATCATCAAATGGCCCGCCCACGATGTTTGCATTTTGCACTTCTGAATATTTCATATCAAAAAAAGCAATGCTAGCACCAATGCTCCATTTTGGGGTAATACGTACAGCAGCTCCAAATGCATATTCATTTTCAGTTGAATTTGTTTTTTGCACAAAGCGAGTGCTTTTTTTCCCATCATTACTAAAAGAATTAACCACATTATCAATGTTTACATAATCTTTGTTGTAAATTGCAAAAGCAAGATAAATAGGTGTTTCGGTATCTAGGCGAAATATTCCGCCAAAGTAGCCATTTAATAAATCGGCATCCCCCAATTCAAAGCCTGTGCTACTGTCACTTAAATAGCCTTGTTGTTTTATTGTTGAAGTATAATAGTTGGTTGTTGAAACACTCAGTTGTAAATCAGGTGAAAATCCCATACCACCTGGGTTGTAGTAAATTCCAGCGGCTCCCGTTCCTATGCCAGTATAGGCTCCACCCATTCCAGCGGGTCTTCCTCCCATGATGAAACTATTATTATGCCACCAGTCCGCATAAATTGGAGCATGAAATAAGATATGCAAACAAAATATTATAATGTTTGTTAAAAAGAATTTTTTGCAATCTTTGTTTTGCATTGTTCCTTTAATTTTCATACCTGCTTCATAAAAAAAAGTTTTTACATTTTTTTATTTCTTTCTCCTTTAGCTAAGAAATGGTTTTAATATTTAAAATTATATTTTAAATATTAGTTATGCTTTGCAATCTTTATTTTAGCTTGTTAAGATAAGTATCAATGTGAAAAAATGTTGCAGATAAAAAGTAATCAGTTAGATACTTCCTGCCTAAGCTGAACCTTTAATTAAAGTTTCAACATTTTTTGCAGTTGAATCTAGTTTTTCACTTTGAGAAACTAAATTAATGGAAGATTCTTTCGTATTTGCTACTGCCATTTGGCTTTTTTGCGTTGCTTTATCAATGTTTGCCATAGCGGTAGAAATTTGTCTCACTCCAATTTCTTGTTCTCTTGTTGCTTCAGAAATTTGTTGAATAACATTAGACATTGTTGAAATGTCTTCTGATATTTGATGAAATGATTCTTTTGCTTCAGCTGTTACTTTTTTTCCTTCATCAACACGTTCTTTCGTTAAACCTAAAATTTTGTTCACTTGTTCTTGGCTTGAAGTAATTAATTCTTGTATATCTTGCGCAGATTTACCACTAATTTTTGCTAAGTTTCCAACTTCTTCAGCCACAACAGCAAAGCCTTTACCATATTCACCCGCACGGGCTGATTCTATGGAAGCGTTTAAAGATAGAAGTTCAGTTTTTGAAACAATATCATTAATAACTGCTGTCTTTGTATTAATTTGAGCAATGATTTCAGCAATGTTTTGCAGTTGAGCATTGGATTCTTGAATAGTTTCCATTGCAGTAACAAGCCTTTGCATTGTTTTTTGTGCCGTTTCTGTTTTTTCTGAAGCCGCAGTTGCAACACTCGATGACTCTTTGGCATTTTCAGCTGTTCTGTTTACCATACTAGTGATTTCATTGATTGCAGCACTTGTCTCATGAATAGCAGCGGCTTGTTCACTTACTGAATCAGATAAAACATTTGATCCTTCTTTTAAGCTATTTGCTATTTCACTTGCAGCAATACTTTGGTTTTTTAAATTATCAATTGCTAAATTTAACGCATTGCTTGTTGTGCGAATCAAATTCATAATAAAAAGACCAATGATAACTGACAGTGCAATAACAATACTCATAGTTATTAATGTTAAAGAAGTTAAACTGGCACCTAGTTCTGTCGAATGAACCCCATTTTTGTAATTAAATTTGCCTAATTCAACGATTGCTTCTTCAAATTCAGCAGCATCTTTACGTGCTTCTTTCAAGATAAATTTAACGGAAGCAGGTTTGTCTCCAGCTTTATTAATTTCAATGGCTTTTAAACATGCTTTTTGATATACATCCCATTTTTCTAAGATATTTTTTAAAAGTTTTTGCTCTTCATCACTATCTGCAAGTTTTTTATGGCTTTCCAAATTATCTTCAATTGCTTTTCCGTATTTGTGCAAAGCTTTTAAATCATCTTCAAAAACTTTAGCTCCTTCATCACCTGAATAGATCATAGTATTGGATAGTAATCCAATAATTCTTCTTGAATATTTACTCATACCTTCGCTCATTTTGCTGCTAGATAAAATACTTGGCATCCAGTTTGTTCCCGTATCTTGAGCAAATTTTTGGGTTTTATTGATCATTAGACTTGCGTATATTGCGGAAAATAAAATCAATGTCAGAAGCACCAAAACGGAAACATTTAGTTTAAAGGACAGGCTTCTTTTTTTCATACAGACCTCAAAGAAAACATATTAAATACTTCCCTGAATGAGCAAATCAATTTCATTAGCCGTAAAATCAAGGGTTTTTGTTTGATTTAGAAGAATTTCTGCTGCTTCTGAAGTGGTCTTGACTGCGGCATTGCTTGTTTGCGTAGCCCTGTCAATATTTGTCATTGCAGTTGAAATTTGTCTTACCCCTATTTCCTGCTCTCTAGTAGCATCGGATATTTGAACAATTACAGAAGACATATTTGAGATATCTTCTGAAATTTGTTGAAAAGCATCTTGTGCTTCCGCTGTTACTTTTTTCCCTTCCTCTACTCTTTCTTTAGTTAACTCAAGAATTTTATTAACTTGTTCTTGGCTAGAGGTGATCAGCTCTTGAATTTCATTGGCCGATTTCCCACTAATTTTTGCCAAATTTCCAACTTCTTCCGCCACAACAGCAAACCCTTTTCCATATTCACCTGCTCGGGCTGATTCTATGGAAGCATTTAAAGAAAGTAGTTCAGTTTTAGACACAATATCATTAATAACTGCAGTTTTAGTATTAATTTGATTAATGATAGTTGCAATATTTTGTAATTGTGCGTTGGAATCTTGAATTGTTTCCATCGCAGTTACTAACTTTCGCATTGTTACTTGTCCGTCTTCAGCTTTATTTGAAGCATTGGTTGCTACTTCCGTTGATTCTTTTGCATTTTCAGCAGTCCGATTTACCATACTTGTAATTTCTTCAATAGAAGAGCTTGTTTCATGCACAGAATTTGCTTGTTCTGTTGCAGACTTGGAAAGTTTTTGGGAATCATCGTTTAAGACATGAGCTATTTTATTTGTTTCTTTTGATTGGGATTTTAAATCTATGACAGATTTAGAAATAGATTTCAAAGATTTTAAATTTATAGTAAAAATTGTTAAAGTAACAATTGCTGAAAAAATTAATATCAAAGTCATCGTTATACTTGTTAATTTTGTAAGATATGCTCCTGATTTTGTTGAATCATAAGCTCCTTTTGCATTATAATTGGTAAGATTTTCTAATGCTTTGGTTGTTTGCAAAAATAAGTTTAATGTTTTAGTATTGTAAGTTTCAAAAACAATATTTCCTTTTCCCTCTTCAAGATCTTTTAAATCTTCAACTATTTCATCTTTACACGCCTTCCAAGCACTACTTAAAAGATTAAATAAATTTTTTTCTTCAGCATCAGAGATAAAATTTGGATATTCTTCCATTTTTTTTTCTATTGCGGCAATAAATTCAGTTAATTTTGCTTTATCATCATCTATTTTTTCTTTTCCTTGATTGGTAATATAATTGCCAATTATAGTTACATGTCTTCTAGAAATTTGCCCAAAATTTTCTGAAATTCCTGCCAGTAAGTTAACACTAGGCAACCAATTTATTCCAGTTTCATGGGCATATTCTTGTGATTTATTAATCATAAAAATTGAATATAAACCTGAAATTAAAATAGAGGAAAGAAGTATTATGGTTGCTATGTTTAATTTAAATGCAAAACTGTTTTTCATAAAATTCTTCTTTACCTCGTCCCTATAATTACTAAACTAATATTCCCAGCTGTACCGTCTAGCTTATCACTCTGTTCTACTAATTCTTCAGAAGATTTTGCAGTTGATTTAACCGCAAGGCTGCTATTTTGTGTTGCTTTATCAATTGCGGACATGGCATCAGATATTTTTCTTACGCCTATTTCTTGTTCACGGGTTGCTTCAAATATTTGTTGAATTACTTCTGACATTTTTACAATGTCAGCTGAAATTTTAATGAAAGAGTCTTGAGCTTCACTAGTTACTTTTTTCCCATCATCAACTCTGGCTTTGGTTAGTTCAAGTATTTTGTTTACTTGTTCTTGGCTAGCAGTAATGAGTTCTTGAATTTCATTTGCTGATTTTCCACTAATTTTTGCTAAATTCCCAACTTCTTCAGCAACAACAGCAAAACCTTTTCCATATTCTCCTGCTCTTGCTGATTCTATGGAAGCATTTAGTGATAGTAATTCAGTTTTGGAAACGATGTCATTTATTACTGCAGTTTTTGAATTAATTTGATTAATAATTACTGCAATATTTTGTAACTGTACATTAGATTCTTGAATAGTTTCCATTGCTTTTACTAATTTTGTCATCGTGCTTTGTCCAATTTCAGACTTTTCAGAAGCCTTTTTTGCAACTTCAGTAGATTCTCTGGCATTTTCAGCAGTACGATTTACCATACTTGTTATTTCATTAATTGCTGCTGTGGTTTCGTGAATAGCTGCAGATTGTTCGGTAACAGAATTCTCTAGTTTTTTTGATCCACTTTTTAATTCGTTAGCAATTCTATGGTTTTCAACACTTTGTTCTTTTAATTTTTTTATCGCTTTTTCAATTAGTCCTGTAGATTTTTTAATTATGAGAAAAATAATATAACCTATTATCATTGAAGAAATTATTGTAATTCCCATTGAAATATTGGTTAAATTAGTTAAATAAGCGCCATCATTTGTGGAACTAACACCACCTTTATAATTGTATTCAGATATTTTATTTAATTCTTCATCTAAATTTGTTACTTGAGAAATCATTTTTTCACGATAAAAATTAAATCCAATATTTGGACTTTTATTTTCTTCAATAATTTTTTTTATTTCTTGAATACTGTCATTTAGTATTTTCCAATTAGATAGAGATTTATCATATAATTCTTTTTCTCCTGGTTCACTGACATATTGAGCATAATTTTTTAAGTGGTCTTCAAATTTTTTAAAATTTCCACTAAATTCTTCTAATCCTTTATTTTTTATTGCTTGGGAAGAATTTGTTGCCCAATCTAAGGAATATAAAATCAACCCCCTTGGCCCTGCAATTAGATCTCTTTTTAATTCTCCAATTGCCACAATACTAGGTAACCAGTTTTCTCCGGTATTTTGTGAATAAGAGTTTGTTTTATTTATCATTAAAATTGAATATATTGAGATGCATAATATAAGAAAAAATAATATACCTAGTGATAAATTTAATTTAAAACTAAGACTTATTTTTTTCATTCACTACTCTCCAAAAAATTCCTATAAACTTTTCATGCTTCGGAGTCTTTGGAAAATTTATTAACTAGTAAAGAAACTGGGCGTTAAAATTTTGAACATAGATGAAACTTTTATCTACTATGAATAAAGTAAACAATAAACATACAAAAATCACTTTCTAGTTTTTTGCTTTTGTATCACTTTTCAGATATGAAGTTTTTGAAATCTTGTTTGAATATTGTTAGGAGTCGACTTATGCTAAATCATTCTTTCAATCCATTGACACATTTAAAAGAAGAAGAATCCATGTTTTTTCATTCAGTTCTTGAATTTGCGAAAAAAGAAATTCAACCGCACATAGCTGAAATGGATGAAAAAGAACTCTTGTCACCTGAAATAATAAATAAAATTTTTGATCTAGGTTTAATGGCAATTGAAGTTCCTGAAAAATATGGTGGCGCAGGCGGATCTTTCTTCCAAGCAATTCTTGCTATTCAGGCTTTAGCTCAAGTCGATCCTAGTGTCAGTGTTTTTGTTGATGTCCAAAATACTTTAGTCGCAAATGCTCTTTTAAAATGGGGACCAGAGCAAATAAAAAATAAATATTTTCCGCAAATGGCTAAAAATAGAGTGGGAAGTTATTGTTTAACAGAATCTAATAGTGGGTCAGATGCTTTTGCACTTAGAACAACTGCTAGTGATAAAGGTTCTCACTATGAATTAAATGGTAAAAAAATATTTATTACCAATGCAAAAGAGGCTTCTGTATTTCTTGTTTTTGCAAACATTAGCCCAGAATTAGGTTACAAAGGAATTACTGCTTTTTTTGTTGATAAAGATATGGGTGGAGTTACTTTAGGTAGGAAAGAATCTAAATTAGGAATTCGAGCTAGTAGTACTTGTGAAGTTATTTTTGAGAATGCTAAAGTACCAAAAGAAAATGTTATTGGTGAAGTAGGGAAAGGTTATAAAATTGCAATTGAAACTTTGAATGAAGGTAGAATTGGCATAGCTGCGCAAATGTTAGGGCTTGCTGAAGGCGCATATTTTGCAGCAGTACAATATGCAAAGCAACGTGAACAATTCGGCAAAACAATTTCTCAGTTTCAAGGAATTCAGTTTCAGATTGCAGATATGGCTATTCGTATTGAAGCTGCTAAGCTGATGGTTTACAATGCTGCTCGATTGAAAGATGCTGGTCTCAGTTTTGTAAAAGAAGCTGCTATGGCAAAACGTTTTGCAAGTGAAGTTGCGGAAAATGTAGCCAGTACTGCGTTAGAAATTTTTGGAGGCTATGGTTTTATCAAAGAATTTCCAGTTGAAAAGTTTTATCGCGATGCAAAAATTGGCAAAATTTATGAAGGAACGACCAACATGCAGTTGCAAACTATTGCAAAGATGATACTAGATTAATCTTGTTGTTTTTTGGATTAATTGGAGTGATAAATACATGAATTTTAAATTAGCGACATTGAAATTGAGTGCTATATTGGTTTCTTCTAGTTTTGGCAGTGCTGTCATGGCTCAAACTGCTGCGAGTGCTCCTCAGCAAGCTCCAGCAGGGGCTGCTTCTGCAGGCGCTCCTCAAGGAGGCCCAATGTGGGTTAATTTAGCCCTCATGGGTGGAATTATTCTATTTATGTGGCTATTCGTTTTCCGTCCTCAGTCGAAAAGAGCAAAAGAGCAAAAAGAATTTTTAAATTCTTTAACTCCAGGGGTCGAGGTAATTACAGCTGGAGGAATAATTGGGACAGTTGTTGAAGTGAAAGACAACATAGTTTCATTAAATGTAGGAAATTCTACGTTACGCGTTATCAAATCTTCCATTTCTGGAAGACTAGAGGCTGCTGCAGCTTCTGTAAAGTAAAGTTAGGTTTTGCTTTTGAAAAATGAAACCGCCCGCTCATTCTGGGCGGGCGGTTTCATTTTAAGTTTTTTTTATAGCAACACATCAGGTGATTTATGCCAAACAAAGTTCCTATGCCCGCGTTGTGGTGGATTAAAACGGTTATTATTTTCTGTGCCCTTATTTTTGGAATTTTATATACTTTACCTACTATTATTGGAAATCCTTCGGATTGGAAACGTGATCAAAACGGCCAGCCAGAGAAGTGGTACCAAATAGCTGCTGAAAACTTTCTCCCATCTTCAAGAGTAAATTTAGGTCTTGATTTACGAGGTGGACTTTCATTAACTCTAAATGTTGAAGTTGAAAAAGCGCTTCAAGACTCTATCATTCGTGCAATGTCAAGAGCAAAAGATCTCATAGCTACTGAAGGTATAAAAACTGGAGCATTTAAAGTAAATGATGATCTTTCTGCAACTATTGAAATAGAAAATCAAGCCCAAGCCCAGCAGCTACAAAAGAAAATCAATGAGCAAACATTATTATTATTATTTGATAAAACTGTTGGAAATACTTTACATTTTTATCCTAATAAAACAAACCTTGCTGAATTTGAAAAACAATTAATGCAACAGGCAATCAATACAATTCGTAATCGTATTGATCAGTTTGGCGTTTCTGAACCAAATATTTTTCAAGCTGGTATAACAAGAGTTGTTGTTGAATTACCAGGAATGTCAGATACTGAAAGAGCAAAACAATTACTAGGTAACACGGCACAACTTGATTTTCGTTTAGTTTTGAATTCTGTTACGCAGGAACAGCTGTTACCTTTATTGGCTGAGGCGCGGAAAGCTTTAAAAATTTCTGAAGAAGATCATCAACCTTCTACTATTGAAGAACTTTCAAGATGGTTAAGAGACAATAATAAATTACCTAAAAATGCGACTATAGTTTTAAAAAGAATTTATGGCCAAGGAACCCAAGTAGGCAAAGTCGTATCTACTCTCCCTTATTTAGTAGAATCACATGCTAAATTAACAGGTGATCTTATTGAAGATGCACAAGCAGTTCAAACTGCTGAAAATTATATACCGCAGTACAGTGTTTCTTTAAAATTTAAACCACAAGGTGCGAAATTATTTGGAGAGCTGACGACTACCGCCGCAGATCCCAAAAATGCGCCACACGAAGTTGCCATTATTCTTGATGGAAATCTGCAAAGTGCTCCCTATGTTCGTTCACCAATTACTGGGGGAAATGCTTCTATTACTATGGGAAGCAATATAAATATGGCTGAGCAAATGAAACAATCACAAGATTTAGCTCTTGTTTTACGTGCTGGAGCTTTACCTGCTTCAGTAAAAGTTGTTGAAGAACGTCAAATAGGACCTACTGAAGGTGCGCAAAATATTCATGCTGGAGTCATTTCAACTCTAATTGCTGCAGTTTTAGTTATTGTTGTTATGTTGTTTATTTATGGTTTATCTGGGTTTGTAGCTAATTTAGCTATGATTTTCAATGTCCTTCTCATACTAGCTTTTATGGCTTTGTTTGGAGCTACATTAACTTTACCAGGTATAGCTGGAATTGTTTTAACTATGGCAATTGCTGTTGATGGTAACGTGGTCATTAATGAGCGTATTAGGGAAGAAATACGTTCTGGTTTTTCTCAAAAACAAGCTTTTTATAAAGGTTATAGTACGAGCTTTCGCACTTTAATAGATGCGCATATTACTTCGGCTGTCGCAGGGATTGTTCTTTTAATTTATGGTAATCCTACAGTTAAAGGCTTTGCTGTTACTTTGTTATGCGGTATTATCTGCACATTATTTACTTCATATTACGTAACAGAAGTTATTGGACAATGGCTTGTTGAAAAAACAAAAATTAAAAGGTTTGGCTAAAAAAGAGGAAAACTATTATGGCGTTTAAATTAGGAAACATTCAGGTTTTCCCACATAACTATTATTTTGATTTCATGAAATGGCGAAAATTTACTGTGGGAATTTCGTTATTACTTGTTATATTATCACTAGTAATTGTTGCAGTAAAAGGTCTGAATTATAGTATAGACTTTTTAGGCGGAGCAGAAATTCAAGTCAACGTAGTGGATCGTTCCATTTCACGTGAAAAGTTGCAAGAGGCCATAAAAGCTATTGGTATTGATCATGCTGAAGTAACTGCTTACGGGAATATTGCTGTCCGGAAGGATAATTCTGAATCCTTTTTAATTAGAATTCAAAGAGAAAAAGGAAAAGATGAAAATGCAACAACAGGAAGAGCAGCCGAATTAAAAGAAAAGTTAACTGCAAAGTTTGGTGCAGAGAAGCTTGTTTTTGCCTCTACAACAAATATTTCTGGCAAAGTAGGAAAAGAAGATGAATACAAGGGGTATATGGCTTTGCTGCTTTCTTGTATTGGTATTCTTATTTATATTGCCTTTCGTTTTGACGCAAGATTTTCTCCAGGCGCAGTTTTGTGTTTGATTCACAATGTTATTATTGCACTTGGTTTCATGACTTTACTCGGTCGTCCTTTTAACACCACTTCAATAGCAGCTTTTTTAACTATTGTTGGTTACTCTATAAATGATACGGTAATTGTTTACGATCGAATTCGTGAAACTAGGCTTTTGCAACCCAAAATGCCTATGATTGATGTTGTTAATAAAAGTATTAGTCAAACTATGAATCGGACTATTTTAACTTCAGTTACTGCTATCTTGGCTTTATTAGTATTATCCGTTTTAGGCGGTGGTTCTATTGAAGATTTCGCAATTACAATGTTGGTTGGTGTTGTTGTTGGTACTTATTCTTCTATTTATGTTGCAGCTCCATTAACTTTAATGATGGATGGTTACTTTACTAAGTTAGGCTGGAAACAAAAAGAGCAGAAAGATAAAGCTGTAGTTGAAAAACCAAAAGATTATGCTCCTCCTATTTATGTTAGAAAAAAACATCCACAGGAAAAAAAGTAAATGGTTTTTACAACAAACCAAGAAGAAGTAACGCAGCATTTTACCAATGAATATTTATGTACTACGGAAAGATATGCTTGGAAAATAAAAGATATATTTGCTAAAAATTCAGATTCTTTTGCAGAATATTTTTCCCAAAAGAAAAAATTTTTACTCAATGGTCAAATGCTTGAAACAGATGGAGCCTTGCTACGTTTATTACCAGAACCTTGGTTATTAAAAGATCTTAAATTAGCTTGTGAGCGCATTCTGCAGGCTATTAGGCAAAAAGAAAAAATTACAATTTTTGGTGATTATGATGTAGATGGAACAACATCTTGCGCCATGTTACAGCAATTTTTTGCCGAGATAAATTATCCTGTTGATATTTATATTCCAGATAGGTTGCTCGAAGGATATGGACTCAATAGTATTGGCTTAAGAAAACTCGCCGCACAGCAAACAAGGCTAGTGATCACAGTAGATAATGGCATATCCGCAGTTGCTGCTTGTGAGGAAAGTAAACAGCTAGGTATAGATGTTATTGTTACTGATCATCATGATATTCCTCTAAAATTGCCTAATGCTTTTGCAATTTTGAATCCTAAACAGGAAAATTGTTTATTTCCAGAAAAAATGATTGCAGGCGTTGGTGTTGCATTTTATTTATTAATTGGATTAAGGCAGAAATTAAAAGAAAACAGCTTTAAATGTGACATTAATTTAAAAAATTATCTCGATTTTGTTGCAATTGGTACAATTGCAGATATGGCTCCGCTTGTGGGAGCAAATTATATTTTGTGTAAAATTGGTTTAGAAGTATTGTTGCAAAATATAAGTCTAGGAAACCGTCTGGGGATTCAAGAATTGTTACTTTGTGCTGGGTGGAAAGTTGGGCAAAAAGTGACCGCAAGTGATATTGGTTTTAAAATTGGCCCCCGTTTAAATGCTGCAGGTCGTTTAGGAAATGCTCTTAGAAGTGTTGAATTATTAGCTACTAGTGACATAAATTCAGCAAAAGAAATGGCTTTCCACTTGCATCAAGAAAACTCTGAGCGTCAACTTTTGGAAAAGCAATATACCGAAGAGGCATTTGAATTGGTGCGAAAAATGAGTTTCATACCCGATGCTCTTGTTTTGCATCAACCGCATTGGCATCCTGGGGTAGTCGGATTAGTAGCAACCCGAGTATTGGAAAAATTTTATAGACCTGTTCTTGTGTTTGGCACAGTAGATGGAAAATTAAAAGGAAGTGGTCGTTCGACACATGCATTTAATTTGTTTGCAACACTTAATGCTGCTCGCGATGAGTTTATTTCTTTTGGTGGACATTTTCATGCTGTGGGTTTGACAATTTCGCCAGAAAAATTGGAATGGCTAACGGAGTATTTACATTCTCAAGCGAAAATAAATATTCAGGATAAAGATAAAACTCCATTACTAAAAGTCGATGGTTTACTTTCTTTGGAAAGTTTAACTCTTTCTTTAGTAGAAAAACTTGAAGAATTAGAGCCTTATGGCGTCGAGAACCCGAGAACTCGCTGGTTGTTGGGGCCTGTTCAGGTTAGACATGTTAAAAGAATGGGCAAAGACATTTCCCAAAACCATGCTAAAGTTCTATTCTACGATGGAGGTTCAGAAGCTTGGTTGACAGCTTTTGGGTTAGCTGAAGTTTTTGAGCAATTTTTAGAAACAGGATTGAGTGTTCAGCTAGTAGTTGAAGCAAAACTAGCTGTTTGGAACGGGCGTCTGACAACCGATGTGCGGGTGATAGATTATGCGCCTGTTTTATCTTCGTCCTTATTCTAATAAATTTTGCCTATTCAAATCCTATGCAGTAGAATTGGTTTTCATAAACCATATTTTATTTGTTAATTTTAATTGAAGTGGACGCGCCTATGATCCAGTCACATAGAAATGATATTGAACCATGGTATGTTCGGAAGAAAAAGTATCAGTCACAAAATTCTTTTAATAAACCTTCAAAGCCAGGTTTAAATGAAGAATTAGATAAAAAAGAGCAAATAAAAAGAAGCTTTTCTTTATTTGTTTGTATTTTTTTTATCATAATAACAGCTATTTCTACTGGAGTATTTATTGCTCTAAGTGTCTTTGAAAAATCGATACATGCAAATATCAGTATACTTATTCTATGTGCTTTAATTTTTCTTCTAACATCAATTTTTTTAATTATATTATTAGTAGGTTTTATTTGCGCAAATATTATGAAGAACAATGCAATTAATAAATTTTCTTTTGCATTTCAATTTTTTAAAGGTCAATTACATATTGAAGAACCGCGGAAGGGAATTCCTGCTCCCGAAATGGCTTTATATCAATTTATCCAGCAAGTCAGAGCTTACGCAATGGAAAAGTCATTTTTAAAACAAAAACAAGATAGGCAACAAGATGCTTTTATTGGTTTGAATGGAGTAGATCCTAATTCACTGTTAAAACGCCGTTGGAATGATGTTGTCGATAGTTTGAATGAATTTGAAATTTATTTAGCAAATGATCCGAAAGGTATGATTGAAAAATTAGTGGTCAAATCACCGCCTCAAAATATGGATGTTTCCCAAATATTTAGAGATGTAGCAGAAACATTTGATACTACTTGGCGGAGAAAAGGGATAAACATTGAACATGCTATCGTAACACCACTGAAAGCAAATACAAATGAAGCGCTTTTGCGGCGTTTGCTTGTCGGTCCTTGGAGAAGTTGCGTTTATTTTGCAAGAAGGGGCAATGGAGTTGTTTTCTCTGCAAAAAGTATAGATGGAAAAATTATCACCCGCTGGGAATGCGAGGGAATGGCTTTTCCTGAAGAGTTTTTTGCCTTGGTAAAAAACAACGAGCTTGATGTAAATGAAAGAATTGAAAAGGGTATGGCTATGATTGCCTTAGATCCGAACAGTCCAAATACTTTATTTGCACTGATAAGTTTTGTTACTTGGATAGATTTAGTGCATGTGGCTCAATGCGACTATGAAATTAAGCAAGGTTCAGAAGGTCTTATAATAGAATTGAGATTATAAAAATTTAATCTTTTTGTTAAATAATTAAAAATTATTTTTTCTATCCTTTTTTTTTAAAAATTGTATTCATTCTTCCAAATTTTTACCAAATTTTTCCAAGTTATTTTATTTAATTTGCTATTCATTTTATATTTTTAGCATTTTTTAAACTTTCTTGACTATTTTTAATTAATATATTAACAATTAAATAAAGTTAACTAATTGTTTTAATAAATTAAATTATAAAATCGATTTTGTGATGAGTTGATCTTAAATAAAATATTTCTAAAAATTAATAAAGTAAGGAATTATTCATGAAGCTTATCTATTTAGCTATATTGAATTTGATTGTCTTAATACTTACTGCTTGTGGAGAAAAAAAACAGACCCAAACAGAGCTTTACAAAGTAGATAATTTATTTACTTCTGAAGTTTTTCAAAAACAATCAGAAATGACCTCAGCAATTGTTGGAAAAGGATTTAGTTCTATTGAAAACAAACTTAAGAATAGTTGTTTAGACAATACTTCATTTGAATTTATTCCTGATGGTAGGTCACAAATTTCATTTTATAATAATATCTCTTCTTCTGAATTGAATGAAATTTTAAATATAAATACAAATGGTAAATTAAATTCGCTCCAAGGGAATATTACTTTTGATAGTGGTTATTTAAGTAATTTAAAAGCTAGCGAACTTTCTTCTACGGTAACTCTAGTATCAAGTGTGACAAAGGGAATGAATTCTCTAATTAAAAACGACAATAGTGAAAATGGATTTAAGATAAATAATTTTTATTCTTCGATATTTGAAAAAAATAAATCAGAATTTATAAAAATTTGTGGCGATTCTGTTGTTGAAAAGCAGAAATTATCTGCTTTTTTAATTATAACTGCAAAAATTGACTTCAAGAATAAAGAGTCAAAAATTTCATTTGAAAATAGGATAAATGGAGATAAAAATATTTTTAATGGAATAAATTCATTTGTTGATTTTAAATATAGTAATGCTAATGAGAAAATAAATAATGACATTAAAATTACAATTTCAGGAATACAATTAGGTGGCGATTTTATTCAGTTACAGAAAATATTAAAGAAAAACGTATGTAATTTAAATCAAATCGAGCAGTGTAATCAAATGTTTGAAACTATAAATGAGTATTTTTCAAATGAGTTTCAAAATCAATTAGATCTTAATGATAATGCCTTATGGATTACCTCATCTATTAAAACAACACCATATTCACAGATTATAATAGTAAATAATAGTGGGGAATATTTTAGTGATAAATTTAATTTTGGTTTAGATTATGCTAATTTTAGTGATAAACTAAACATAATAAAAGAAGAAAATAAAAAATTAAATACCAAATTAAAAAATACATTATCACAAAATAAGCATATTTATTTATCAAATGAACAATTAAAATATTACAATACAAATTTAATTAACTCTGAAATAAATTTAAATGTTATTGATGACTACTTTTCTGATTGTCAAAATCTAAAGTCTTTAGATAATTGTGTAGTTAAGTATTTAAAAGAGGCAAAGGAAGCTTTTTTACCAATAGATCTGCGTATTATGAATGAATCAATAGGAAACCATATTCGATCCTATCATATTGGGGTTAGTGATATAATTATTAGTAAGGAAAATTATAAGAAAAGAGATATTGATGAAAGAATTTTTAGTAATGAAAAAAATCTGAAATTTGTTTTGCTAGATCCTAATAGGAATGAAGTAAGAAATGAAAAGATTTCAATCTACTGTGAAAAAAAATATTCTAAGAAAATAGAAAGTGTAAATAAAGGATTTTGGTTGACATTTATATTAAATGTTTGGCCAACTATTTATACAATTATTAGTAAAGCTGTAAATGAAGAATATTATCTTCTTGATAATATTACAAATATGAAAAAATCAGATCTTATTTTACATGATATCAAAAATTACTGTGGAAATGAGGCAAAAATATTTTTTGCAAGTAAACCCGATAGTTTAGTAAGTAAAATTGAAATTTGGGAGCAAAATATATGAAGTTCTTAAAATTTTTATTCACTTTTATTGTCAGTATATTTTTCTTAAATTCAGTTACTGCTTACGATTTTAAAAATGTAATTCAAATTTCATCAGGAAAGAGACATACATGTGCACTACAAAGTAATGGTGAAGTATATTGTTGGGGGGATAACTTAAATTACCAATTAGGCAGTTTAGGAAATGACAGCAGTATTCCTAAAATCGTCCCAAATTTAAATAATGTTGTTTCCATTTCTGCTGGTGGGCAGCATACTTGCGCTCTAAAAAAAAATGGAAGTGTACAATGCTGGGGACTGAATACTTTTGGTCAATTAGGAATACCCATTCAGCTAAATCAACCTAGAATAGCTTCCTTAAAAGAAATAAAAGAATTAAAAAATATTAAAAGTATTTCACTAGGAGAAAATCATTCTTGTGCATTAGATAATTTAGGGGATATTTATTGTTGGGGAGATAATAGCGAAGGTCAATTACTAACAAATCAATTATCAGAATCTGCGTTACCTATAAAAAATAATTACATTTCAAAAATAACTATGATCAGTTCAGGTAACCAACACATTTGTGCTTTACATGGAAAAGGTGAAGTTTTTTGTTGGGGTGATAATAGAAGCGGACAAGTCGGTAATAGGAAAATACAAAATAAAACTATAGTTAATTTAGTTCAAAATTTAAAAAATATAAAAAGTATCTACGCAGGTGGTTCATCAACTTGCGCATTAAATACTTCTAATAACTTATACTGCTGGGGGGATAATACATTTTCCCAGTTAGGAGTAGAAAATACTATTGAAAATAAAAATGCGAAGTTTCCTGTTCCTTTTAAACTCGATCATTTCCAAGATATTAAAGATATTAGTATTGGAGATAATCATGTTTGCGGTTTAACAAAAAATAATACAGTTATTTGTTGGGGTAGTAATTCTAAAAATAACTTTCAATTAGGTACTGTCACTAAAAATACAATTCACTACTTACCATTAGAAGTTCCAAATTTACTAGATATCAATTCAATATCTGCTGGAGGAATTCATACCTGTGCATTAAAAAACAATGGAACAGTTTATTGTTGGGGAAATAATTTCCAAGGACAATTAGGAAATGGTGAATTTTCAGCTTCCTATGGAAGACCTTACAAAGTTTCAATTCTAAATTACCAAGAAAAGAAACAACATCAATATTCACTTGCTTGTTACTATTACGAAATAAATAATTCTCAATCTGATAGTGGAGTAAATCAAACTATATATAATAATTCAAATATTTCTTACTATTGGGGAGTTGAATCAAAAACAGATGAAACAAATTATGCTTCTTTAAATGGGCACATTGAAGATGGATTTTTTATAGAAACAAAGTTAACTTATCAGAATGCTCTGGAGTATTGTAATAATATTATTTATCTTAAAAATAAGTCAGCAAAAAATTTAAACGTTCTAAAATTATATGATATTAAAGCAATTTTACAAGCTGAAATACAAGATTTTGTATATCCAATTTATTTCATGAATCCACTGCGAAATGAACAAATTAAAAGAATAGTAGTATTTGGTGATAGTTTATCTGATAACGGAAATTTAAAAGAATTTACTCATTATCTTCCAAGTGATCCTTATTTTAAAGGAAGATTTAGTAATGGTTTAGTATGGGGAGATTACTATAGTATAATAAATCAAGTACCTATTTTAAACTTTGCATATGGTGGAGCAAAAACAAAGTCAGAGATCAATAAACCAATGTATAAAATAGTTTCTTTTTTAAAGTCTGGAGTTAGAAACTTAATAACTGGTGGTATGACTGACTATATTAATAAATATCTGAAAAATTATTTAAATGGAAATACATTTAAAGGAAATTTTACAATACAATCACCTGATGAGACACTTTATGTTATATGGATAGGCGGAAATGATTATTTAGAAATTATGAATAGTAAAAGCGATTATACAAGGTTGGTTGATAATGATAGCTATAAAATGAGTGAAGGAATTGTAAGTAATATAATGAATAGTATTTATCAGTTACAGCATGCTGGAGCGAAACATATTTTATTGCTTAGTTTACCAAATATAGGAATGACTCCAGAAGGTATTTTAAATGACAATTATAATTTTTCTGGCGGAAAGTTTAAAACTAAGGAGCAAGTTTATTATCGTTTGTCTGAAATAGTACAAATTCATAATTCAATATTGAAACAGAAAGTTGAAGAGAGAAATTCAAAACCTTTAAATTCTTTAATATATTATGTTGATATTAACCCATATTTATCAAAATTTATCAATAGTGAGAATTTTCTTGATGGAAGTAAATTTTCTTATGATTTAATGTATTTAAATAGTGCATATACTTTTAAAGATTTTGATAGCAATACTATTCAGCTTCCTTGTTACAAAGGTGAATTTAAACGAAATCCTGTGGCAAATCCTTTTCAATCACAAAAAAATTTATTTTGTGCAGATAAAAAGGAGATTACTAATGTACGAACTTTATTTTGGGATTCTGTCCATCCAACAAGTTATACGCATTGTTTAATTGCATACGTTATCCAACATAATTTAGGTAAACAGCAATTAGTGAATAGTCCAAGTAATTCTATCTTTGAGTATAAGAATTATTGTTTAGCAAATTTTTATGAAAGAAAAATTTACGATTAAAATTAAATAGAAATTTAAATTTTAAAAGAAAAATGTATATTATAATTAAAGTCCAAAGATTTATAGATAGAATTCCCATTTGGTTACCATAACCTATTAGATAAATAAAATTTTAGTAAAAAGTAATTTCTATTTCAAACTTTCAAAGCAAAATTTTACTTTATAAATCTTGTGACACTTAAATTTGAATAATAAAAATAATTATTTATATAATATACTTTAAGCAAAATTGCTGAGGAATATTTAATATGAAAAGTTTTGCGATTTTTGACCCAAAAAGAATTTTAACTGAATTAAACTTCAAAGAATTAACAGATACTCTTTCAATTCTTTGCAATTCTGCTATTGCTGCAGTATCGATTAAAATTGACGATAAAATATTTTTTATGTCTGCAAAAGGATTGAAAGTTAAAAAAATAAAATATGAAGAATCATATTGCAAATATTCCATTAAAAGTAAGAAAGTATTTTTGATAAAAAATGCTTTGAAAGATAAAAGGCTAGCAAATAATTTATATTTTACAGGTAAAAATAAATTTGTTTTTTATGCTGGATACCCTTTGATTTTAAAAAATAGAAGAGTTATTGGAAGCATTTTTATAATGGATAAAAAACCAAGATTATTAACGAAAAATCAATTACTTTTTTTAAAGAAGTATTCAATAATTATAATAAATTATATTGAATTGTTTCTGAAAAATGTTGAATTAGATACAATTCATTTTAATTACATAAAAGAATCAAGATTTAATTCTATATCTATGCTTTCCTCTGGAATTTCTCATGAAATTAATACACCTCTTGCGATTATTAGTGGAAAATTAAATATCATTGATGAGAAAATTAAGAAATTTTTGGTTGTAAACACAAACTTAAAAATAGAAAAAGATTTTGATACAATCAAAACAGGAATTGAAAGAATTCGTAAAATAATATTTGCATTAAAAAAGTTCTCAGAACTTTCTGATGAAGAACCCTTCACTGAGAATAAGTTAATAGATATATTTAAAGCTATTTTTTTCTTACTTGAGAAAAAATTACAAAATAGCAATATAAAAATAAAAATAAACATAGATGAAAATTTCAAATTAAAATGTAAATTAATTAATTTGTCACATGTTTTTTTTAACCTGATTATAAATGCCTATGAGAGTTTATTAAACTCGAATAAAGATGAAAAGTGGATCAAAATAGAATCACATGTAAATAATTCTGATTTAATTGTAAAATTTATTGATAATGGAAATGGTTTAAAAAAAGAAGATATAGAGAAAATAATGGAACCATTTTTTTCTACAAAAAACGTTTGCAATATTCCGAAAGGTCTTGGTTTGTCAATTGCAAAAGGAATAATTAAAGCGCAAAAAGGTGAAATATATTATGACAATTCTACAGATTTTACCACTTTTATAGTTCTTTTTCCATTGCAGAAATAAAATATTAATGAAATAGATTTTTAGTCAATAAATTCAATTACTGAATTGCTCGCTTCTCTTGTTTGAGGAGATTGTTGATTTAACCTATGTCCAAATGCCACAATAGCAACTAAATCTAGTTCATTCCAATCAATTATTTCTTTTAAAATAGGATGAACTTTTTCAATTTCAAATCCTTCCATTGGGCAAGAATCAATTCCTAGTGATGCTGCTCCAGTCATCATATTTGCTAATGGAATATATACCTGACGTTTAGCCCATTCTTGGGTATTTTGCATAGCTAAATAACTAATTATCATGTTTAAATAATTATCTAGCATTTCGCCAGATGATTTCCTTCCCACTCTTTGTTTTAGAAATTCAGTTTTACCTCTAAAGTGATGAGGCATATAAGAAAGACATAAGACAATAAAAGATGATGAGGTAATTTGATTTTGATTCCAACAAGCTGGCTTTAATTTTTCTCGTAATTCTTTATTTGAAATAGCTATAAATTTCCATGGTTCTAATCCAAATGAGGACGGAGATAGGCGAGCATATTCTAGTATATTTTTTTTATCCTCTAATGAGATATTTTTGCTTGGATCAAATTGCTTACATGCATGTCTAAATTTTAAAAAATCAGTAAAAGTCATAGTCGCTCCTTAATAATACTGTTGAAAGGTAGGTAGCATATTTTTTTCTTTTTGTTAAGTTCTTTTAATAACAATGCATGTAATATCTTCACTGATATGCTTTGAATCATAGTGCCGAAAAGCATCAGAAGTTATTATATCTAATACATATAAAGCATTTTTGTCTTTAAAGTTATTTTTTTCAAAAACTTTTTTCAAATTTTTTTCGCTATAATCTTTCTCAAATTTATCTTTATTATTGACAATTCCTGCGGTAAATAAAAGAATCATAGCCGTGTCTTTAAATTCATATTCTGTAATTTTTATTTCTTCTTCTGCTAATGATGAGTTGTTTTGTTTAACACCCAAGCTGTGTCCTTTACTTTTAAATCTAGAAATTTTTATTTCATCTTTTTCATTATATTCTACAAGATATGGAAAACTATGCCCTGCATTTATAAATTTTACTCTATTTAAGTTATCATCAAGAACTAATATTGACATTGTTAGAGTAAGTTGGTTTTGTATTCCTAATTCTTGAATAGTTTGATTTAGATGCTTGAATACATCTAAAAAATTAATTTTATCCAATGCTTTTTTGTCAATAGCATTTTCAAAAAATTTAGTTATAGAGTCAATTACAATTGTCGTCCCTTTATCATGTCCAAATACATCACCAATTAGAATAACCTTAATTTTTCCAAATTCATAAATTCCCCACCAGTCTTTTCCTAGTTCTTTAGCGCTTTGGGAAAATGCAGCAAGTGATATTAAATCGGTATTAAATGAGGGATTGTATTCAACTCTTGGATAAAGATCTTGTAAACATTTTTCAGCAAATTTACTTTCTATTTCTAGCATTTTGAATTTTAAATCATTTTCATGAAATTTTTTTTCAAGATTTAAATACAAATTAGCTATATGATTGGCTAAAGGTTTAAAAATGAAAAATAAAGATATAATAGATGTTATTAAGTAACTAATAATCATAATAATTGATAAAGCGCTAATTTTTCTTGACTGCAAATCACTTTCATTAGCATATAGCTTAGATAATTTTTCAAGATCTAGTAATAAGCTATTCATTTTATAAATATTATATTCCAACAGAAATTCACTATAATCATTCTTTTTAGCGTTTTCTTCTGCTAAATTAGTATATTCATTTATTCTTTTGTATAGGTTTACCTTATTATTTAATATTCTCTCTATTTCACTATTAGTTATTTTTAATATATTTTCTTTAGGACTTCCATTCATAATAATTTCATTTGCTTTTTTCATTTCTTGAATGCTTGATAGTAAATCACTTTTTATGATAGTCGCGCTATCTAAATTTTTTGCATTTACTGATTGAATTAGTATCATTATTTTTTGAGTAAGCATTCTCTGCTTACCTGTTGTATTTATTAATTTAGTAATTGATGATTCAGTTTCATTAAATTCGTCTAGAAATTTTTTAGTTACAAAAGCAATGGATATTACAAAAATTATAGAAATAATTGAAGAAATAAAAATTTTAATTTTTATTTTACTACCTTCATTTCTTTTTTTCATTAATTTCCTCAAAAATATATTTATATTTTATGTAATATTAAGAATTTTTCTAGAGTAAATTTTGAGGTAGTTTTTTTAAGTTGTTTTTTTATGGACATATTCGCCTTCAGATTTTGCAATTAGAACTGTTCCAATAGTATTACCTATTATATTAGTCACAACTCTTGCATCAGACATAAATCTATCAATTCCAAGTAACAAAGCTAAGCCTTCAATAGGGATAATATGATTAGGCATTGCTGCTAGTATGGCTGATAAAGTTACAAATCCCGCTCCAGTAATTCCAGCAGCTCCTTTTGATACAATTAAAATTGTAACTAAAAGAATAAAAAATTCGTTCCAACCAAATGGGATATTGTAAGCTTGTTGAATGAATAATGCTCCAGCAGTAACATAAATTGCTGTTCCATCTAAATTAAATGCATAGCCAGTAGGAAGAACAAAACTAACAACTTTCTTAGAACAACCAAAGCTTTCTAATTTATTCATCAACTGTGGAAATACTGATTCTGAAGAAGAGGTACCAAAGGCTATAGACATTTCTTCTTTGATATGTTTCATAAGTTTTAAAGGATCAAAACCATAAACTCTTCCAACAATGTAAAGAATTATCCAAAAAGCGACCATGCTGATTCCAAGAACAAGTATAAAGTAACCAAGCATAACAAGTGATTGAACACCTTGTTGTCCTACAGTCGCTGCTATGGCGCCAAACGCTGCAATAGGTGAAATTCTTGAAATCATTCCGATCATTTTGAAAAACACATCATTAGTCATTTGGAAAAATTGCAGAATTTTATCATTGTTTTTCATTTGAATAATAGCTATTGAAAATACTACGGCCAATACAATTACAGCAAGTAAATTATCTCCAGCTAAGGTAGCAAATACATTTTCAGGAACCATGTGAGTAATAAATTCTGTAAAACCACCTTTTGTTCCCTCTTTGGGTTTAAATTTGGAAATATCAACGCCTTGAAATGCCGTAATATTAAATCCGACTCCTGGTTGAAAAAATAGCATAAAACCAAAAGTCAAAACTACTGCCAATATGGACATGATCTCAAAATAAACTATGGTTTTAAATGCTAATTTTCCAACACCACCATGTTTACTATGCGAACAAACACCAAGAATTATTGAGACAAAAACGACTGGCGAGATTACCATTTTAATAAAACGAATAAAAATTGTAGCGATAAGTCGAAGATCAACAGCAAATTTGGGAGCTAATATGCCAACCAATATACCCAAGGCGACTGCTATGACAACTTGAAGAAATAAATGAAATTTTAAAAAAGTAAGTATTTCATTAAGTTTTTTTTTAAAAGACATTTTGCCCCTCTTAATATAATTTTATTCTATTATAGGTATTCTTATATTTTTTTAAAGGGTGTTTATTTAGGTAATTTTGGAGGGCTTGTCAAATTTGCCTTAAGTCAGAAGAAGTTTTAAAAATTTCAGGTTTTTCATTAATAAGTTCTTGGATGAACCAATTTTCCTTGATATGAGTTCCTGATAAAGTACCCATCTTTAATTTTTTACTTAACAAAGAACCTATTTTTTCGCCAACAGCTCTATAGGTTGTGTATTTACCACCATAGATGCAGAAAAGTCCACTGATAGGTTCATCAATAACTGTTTCACGAGAAAGACCCGATATATTTTTGTCTAATTTATTTAAATAAAAAGGCGATTCATAAGGATTATCAATCCAGTTTGAATTTAATTTTGAGAATTTTGTTTTGTTATTAAGAGGCATGCATCTCACACCGCAAAATATTTCAGAAATATTTTGTTCTGCATCAGTTAAATTTAAAACCTCTGTGGCAGTATGCATAAGATATTGTTTATCTTCTTCTGGGTACTTAATTTGTGATGGTCTACTTGTTAAGATAGATTCAGTTGTTCCAAACAACCATTTGTCAAACCAAGGAATAAAAAATACAATTCTTCCATCTGGTTCTTGAATAAGAGTAGCAAAAGAATTTTCTACAGTACCATTTTTAACTGCTTCAGGGCGAAAAATAATATGTGTTCCTAAATTGAGAAGACATGGTATATTTGGAATCATTCCCCATTTTAAAAGATTTTCATTGCACCATGCTCCTGCGGCATTGATTATATATTTAGTAGTTAAAGTTCTTTCTTGGTTACTTGATTTTATCGTTACTCTAAAACCGCCTTCAATTTTGTTAACTTGAGTGACTTCAGAATTTTCTTCGTACGATGCTCCAAGCTTTACTGAAGCTTCTACAACCAGTTTTGCTATTACATCGTCAAGCATTTGTGCATCATAATATAGAAAAGCGCTAATCATTTCACTTTCTATTTTTTTTGTATTTAGATAGGGAGCATAATGTATAATTTCATCTTTGCTAATTTTAGTTGCAGCTGGTAATCCACAGTCTCCGGCAAGTAAATCATAAAAAAAGAGTCCTAGACGAATCATCCAAGGAGGGCGCTTATCTCCATGAAAATTTGGCAGAACGAAAGGGAGTGGTTTTACTACGCCATTTAAAAGTTTCAAAAGTAAACTTCTTTCTTTCAGGGCTTCTTTAACTAAACTCCATTGATTTATATGCTCCAAATATCTTAATCCAC
This sequence comes from Pigmentibacter sp. JX0631, assembly GCF_029873255.1. Lineage (NCBI taxonomy): Bacteria > Pseudomonadati > Bdellovibrionota > Oligoflexia > Silvanigrellales > Silvanigrellaceae > Pigmentibacter > Pigmentibacter sp. JX0631. Next base: position 2,874,673 of record NZ_CP123622.1, read on the forward strand.
CATGTACTAATTTCGTGCTTCTGCTCGATGTTCCTGAAGCAATTTTATTTTTTTCGACAAGATGGATTCCGTGTATTTTACGAGTTGCTAAATCATGTAAAAGACCAACACCGTGTATTCCTCCACCAACAATTAATACATTCAAGTCCATAATCAACATCCTATTGTTTTAGAGTTGCAGATTCTTTTTTTAATTTTATTGCAGTTTTGGCTAAACGTTTAGCAGCTTCTCTGACTTCAGATTCGGAATTTGTTAAGCCAAAACTTATTCGAAAACTTGAAAGGGCATTTTCTAAGGGAACACCCATAGCAAGTAATACGTGGCTAGAGGTTGCTTGCAAAGTCTTGCAAGCACTTCCAACGCTAGCACAAACAGATCTTGTTTCTTCTAGAAGCTTCATAGCATTTACCCCAGAAATACATAAAGTCAAAATTCCTTTTACTTTATTACTGTCTTGTCCATAAAAAATAGGCTGAAGATATTTTGAGATTTCATTTTTAAAGGCATTTTCTAACTTTTCATAATATGTAAATCTTTCAGAAGCTTCAATTTTTTGTAATTCACAAGCTTTTGCAAAACCAATGATAGCCGCTGTATTTGGAGTACTTGAGCGGAGAAGAAATTCGTGGCCGCCGCCAGTAAGTTGTGGTTCCAATTTTATTTTAGGTTTTCTTTTTTTTATTATAAGGGCGGCAGCCCCTTTTGGACCATAAATTTTAGAAGATGAAATTGTCGCAGTATCAAAATTTAAAAATAGATCTTCTGTTTTACAACGCGCAAAACCTTGAGCCATATCTATATGTAGAATAGTGTTTACTTTGTCACATAAATTTTTTAAATGGGAAATATTTTTTTGCAGAATACCTGTTTCGTTATTTACATCCATCACACAAACACATAGTGTACTGCTATCAATTAATTTTTCAGCTTCAGCTAAAACAATTTGACCTTCATTGTCTATTGGGAGTTCCTTTAGAATTATTTTATCGTCAAATTTTTCGCTCAAATCTTTTATTGTTGCAATTATACTTGAGTGTTCTGTGGGACTATATAATATTTTATTTTTTTTTCGGAATGGGCTAGAAATAAGACCGCGAAGAAATAAATTGTTACTTTCTGTTGCACTTGAAGTAAATATGACATCATCATAATCAACTTTAAAAATAGAAGAAATTTTAATTCTAGCTTCTGCGATTGCGTGATCAGTAATTTCACCCATTGGATGGGTTCTATTGGCAGCATTTGCAAAATATCCAAGCATCCAGGGTGTCATTTCATTTAAGACACGTCTATCTAATGGAGTGCTTGCTGCAAAGTCTAAATAAATAGTTTTTTTCGGAAGTTCAATACCACCAAATTTTATATTTGGGACATTTTTTTTTGAAGTATTGTATAATTGAGAGGGCAGAATAAAGTTTTTTATAAATTTATTTTTAAGCATAGATAAAGTCCAAGTTTGATGTAACCAAGATCAATAACTTAGACTGTTCTCTTAAAACTTGCAAATGTTCTTATTTGAAATAAAAATTCAAAGCTTTATTTCCGATATATTTGATTGATTATCCAATCACAATATTTTAATTTGGCAAGAAAAATTAAGAAATTCTTTTATAGATTGAAAAAATAATATATTGTTACTTTAATGAGGTGCTGTGAGTACGGACTCAGCTAACACTTTCTGAAAATAACTCAATATCTTAATTTTGAGTTTTTCTAAATAAGAACGGAACTTATATGCCAAATTCATTGTACTTGAAATTAATTTTCCAAATTCTTTACTTCTCTATCAACATTCTTTACTTAAATATAGTTTGGGAAAATAGAAAACTATTACCAACAGAAGAAATATTCTCTAGAATAAAATGAGAATAATTCTAAAAATAAATTATAAGGTAGTTTTATAAGGTTCTAATATGGTTTTTAATGTCATTGACTACTCAGGTTCATTTGCTTTCTGTATTAGTGGCGCTTCGATAGCTGTCGCTAAGAAAATGGATATTTTTGGCATTTTTGTTATGGCAGTCATAGCTGGCTTTGGTGGTGGATGCCTTAGAGATATTATATTAGGGAATACCCCTCCAACAGTTTTCAATACCCCTATCTATTGGATTATTGCCTTGCTAGCAACTGTAGTTGTATTAGCTTTTAAAAGACAACACCGTTATTTCGATAAAATGATATTGTTATTTGATGCACTGGGATTAGCATTTTTTACTGTAGCTGGTGTTAAAGTAGCCCTTAAATCTGGTCTTTTAAATTATCAATGTATTTTAATGGGTGTTATTACTGCCTGTTTTGGTGGTGTTCTTCGTGATGTTATTGTAAATCGTGTTCCTTACCTATTTCAAAAAGAAATATATGGAGCTTTTGCGGTCATGGGAGGAATTATTTATTTTGTCTTAGATGACTACTTACCCCCATTAATGCTTGATATTATTGTTATTTTATTTATTTTTGTCTCACGTATGATCTCTATATGGAAAAATTGGAATTTGCCAAAAGCAAGAAAAGAAACATTACAAAACCGTAGATTAAAGTTTTTACGGAGAAAGAAAAGAACCTCTAATCTTGAATAACTATTTAATTTCAATAGGTTATATAATTACCTAATTGATCTGATAATTCAAAACTTAGAACAAGTCTAATATTTTCTTGCTATTTTCTTTCTATACTTATAACATCTCTTGATGAGGGTACTTTTATGATTCAAACGCCAATACATGAAAAAAATCAATGCTTAAGTGTTGCAGAAATAGAAGAAAAATTAAAAAAATCGGGAGTTGCAGCAACAGCTCAAAGAATCGCTATTTGTAAATACGTTCTGTGTGAAGCAGATCATCCGACTGCGGAAGATATTAAAAATTGGACCGATGCTAATTTTCCAAAATTAAGTAGAGCAACTGTCTACAATACCCTAGATGTTCTTGTGCAAGCAGGGATGTTAAAGGAATTAAAGTTACCTCACACTGGAAAAGTTGTTTACGATACTAACGTAAATGAACATTTTCACTTTTTTGATAACAATACTGGAAAGCTATTTGATATTTCGCAAGAGCAATGTAAACTTATACTAAACCTACCTAAAAATATTAATGTCGTGGAGGTAGACGTATTTTTGCGGGGAACAATGACTTAAATTCAAAACCTAATTCATTTATCATTGATTCTCATTTTCATTTAAATTACTTACCTAATTTAAAGCAAACTATACTAAATTCAATCCATTCAAGTGTTAAAGTGGGTATTGCAGCGGGTGTATGGAACGAAGATACACTTGAAAATATTGCCATCCTAACCAATTCTGATTTTAATGATATTCTTGAGTTTTTAAACCGAGAAAATTTTCTAAATTCAAATTTTCATATAAACAATAATAAATTTTCTTGCTTTTTAACTCATGGATTGCATCCAATGTATATTCATACAAAATGGTTAAATGCAGATGGCAGTGAAAATTTAAAGCAAATTACTAAAGACTTTGAGTTATTTAGTAGTATTTTAAAAAATCATTTATCAAGTATTTGGGCCATTGGTGAAGCTGGATTTGATCTTTCAAAAGAGGTTATGCAGGATATTAAATGCAAAGGATTAGCAAAGAAACAAATACTTGAATTGCAAAATATTGCATTTGAATATTTAGTGGAATGTGCGGTGAAATATAATTTACCCCTCATTTTGCACTTACGGGCTCCTTGGCAATATTGCTATGAACGTATTCAATGGGCTTTAGGAAAAGGAGTGCAAAAAATTATGATCCATTGCTATAGTGGATCGGTCGAAGAACTAAAAAAACTTTCGAAGCATTCCATTTTCTTTTCTTTTGGAGGAGTTCCTACTTGGAAACATGCCTTAAAAAATAGAGAAGCCTTTATTCAATGCCCTGCGCATTTAAGATTACTTGAAACGGATTCTCCCGATCTTCCCCCAGAAATACCTGAAATAGGAAAATTACCTTATAACGAGCCTGCAATGTTAAGTAATATTGCAAATATTTTAGCAAAATATGTTGATTTATCTCCTAATGAATTAATAGATCAAACAAATAAAAATATTTTGAAATTTTTAGGAATAATTTAGGATGTTTCTTTAAATTTTTAGGTTATTTTATGTGGTGCGAAATTTTTTTCTAGTAAAGAAATTTTTAGAGTGAATTTTTTTATGAAGAAGTAGAAAATAGAATATATACATGGAAATAAATTGCGAATAACTGAGATATTATTGAATAATTAGGTTAAATTTTTAATCCCAGCATCAGTAATAAAATTTGTTTAAGAATACTCTTTAAATGCTTTATTTAAAGATGCCTTCCAAAGCAGTTTATGTTTATTAACAATATCCATAAATCCATCTCAAAACAATATCTGCCTTTAATTGATCAATTAATGTTACTTTATTTGAAGAACTGATTTTCCAATAAAGGCTTTTCTAAAATTTCCTCTATACAAAGATGGTTTTCTGTCGGAATTCTAAGGTAAAATACAGGTTCGGGAAATAATTTGTTTTTAAATTTCTGCTAATATTAAAAAATCGTGATTTCTATGCAATCATTTTCATGCATTAATTTCGATTCACAAAATTGTAATTAACACGGAAGAACCCCTTTTCTCTTTTTTGTTCTAATTTTTAAATCCATTCATTATGATTTAAATAAAAAATTATTAATATTCTATTGATTATTTTTAATTTTATTATAATTTGCAAAAAGACTTTTCAAGTCTTTTTGTTTTAAGATATTTCCTATGGAGGAAAAATGAAAGCTAAGAATATTATTCCATTTCTTTTACCTTTTACATTATTATTTAATAGTTGTGGAAAAAGCGCTTCTAAAAATAGCAATAGTAGTGAATCAAATTCAAATCATAATGAACAATTTAAATTAGTAAACGCTATTCATAATTTTACCCAGATAAAAGGAATGTATCTTGATGAAAATAAAGATCTTCCTGATATAAAGGCAATTTATACTTTAAATGCAGACAACAGTATTTCTGAACTTGGAATTTTTGAAATCACAGATGTTAATACAGGCAAAAAAGTTACAAAATCATCTCATGAGTTATACTCACCAAGATATATATTTGATACAAAATATTATATCCTTCTTTATTTCGTCAATTCACATAACATGATAAAAAGATGTCCTTTTATCACCATTCGTAAAAGTGATGCTCATTTAGCTTGTTTAGAAACAAAAGAAGATTTTTCCATTTATGAAGATGCAATCAATTTTAATTCTGAAAAAACATTCATAGTATTTAGAGATTCAGATAAATTATATAAATTAGATTTATCCACTGATCAGTTTGAAAAAAATAGCTTAAAAAGAATTATAGAAAAGACCTCTAAAGAAAGTGTCTTTGAATTCCAACCCAACTCCTTAGGTGACATTATCACATATTCTCGTTCAGGAGGAGGAGACCTTGTTAAAATCATTAATCACAATGATAAAATACAACCCCTTAATACTAATTTACATGGCTATGAGTATTTAGATGGTCCCAGTGGATTTGGGCAAAATTTTTATTTTTTAAAATATAATAATAACTTTGGAATAGTGCATTATAAATTAGAAAGTTTAGAAAAGGTTGGAGACTCATTTAATCATAAAATCATTCATTCAACTTTACCAGAAGTAAATAAATTAGTAAAAACGAAGCGTTCTATATTTGCTTATAGTGAAGAAATATTTATTGATGCAATGAATTCTAATAATTCACAAACACTCAAACCAGTTCAAATTACAAAAATTGCACAAATTCAAGGTTCTTCTCATGCATTATTTATTTTAGGAACCAATACATCAGGGCAAACATTAATAGAAAAATATGATATCAATAGTAAAACCTTTACGACTTTAATTCAACCAGATAAATTTAGTATTACATATATGAATGTTAATGATAACGGAGATCTCAATTTCATTGCTAATCGTTATGCTGATAATGTTCAAATATTTGCCTTATTAAAAGATGGGAAAAATGAAAGCGACTTATTAATTCAAAAAGTAACTAGTAAAGAAAAAATTAACTTTGTCAGCTTAAATTAAGCGGACAAAGTAAAAGTTAGTCTTTCTTGAAATTTTGAAATTTAAAAAAGTGCTTTTCTTTAAAGAATGAAATATAAAGAAAATTAATTTTGAGAAACTAACTATTCTTTAGTTTCTCTACTTCAGAAATGGGTAGATCTGTTATTTTACTAATCATCTCAATTGAAAAATGATTGGCTAGAAGGTTTTTTGCTATTTCAAGTTTTCCCTTAGCAAAACCAATTTGCATTCCTTCAGTTTTCCCTTTAGAAAACCCTTCTTCCCTTGCCCCATCCATATCGGTGTTGTAATCTAGCTCATATTTTCTTCTTGCTTCGTATTTTGCCCTAGCAATGGGATCTTGGCTGATATATTCGAGTGTAGAAAAAGCTTTTTCAATTTCAGGTGTTTGCATAGCCATAACGGTCTCCTTTGAAGCACCTTTAAAAAAGTGCATCCATTTATCCAGTTCATTGTAATACTGATCGGGGATTTTGGGAACTTCTAAAAAGTAGAGTTGAAAATCGTGAGAAAAAACTTTTCTTGTTTCAGTATCTAACGGTTTAATTTTTGTCATAAAATAATCTTTATCTTTAAAAAAATTAAAGTTTAAAATATGAATACAGATAGCTGGCTTTAAAGTTTTATATTTTTTTCCACTGGTTAATTGTTGTTCATAAAGTTTAGCCCAATAATACAAACAACGTTTTTCATACTCATAAGTGTTTTGTACTTGAATTTCTATGTTAACAAAACTTTCATTATTAAGTTTTGCCAACACATCTAACCTAGTTTCCTTATCGTCTTCTTGGTCTTTATTAATTTCAGTATTTAAATATGTTAAGGAAATAATTTTTTCACTTTCCGGATAATTTAACACACTATTTAAAAAGTGAATTAAAATATCTTCCTTCTCCCCAAATATACGTTTAAAGACATAATCATTTTTAATATCAAGCAATTCAAATTCCATTACGACTCCTTTCAAATAAATAAAAAAGGAACATAAATTAAAAATAATGAAATGTGTGGAGTTGACCAGAAACTGAACAAAGTTGAAAGAAAACTGGTCAAAGTGAATTTTTATTTAATATTTTTCTTTTCAATATTAAATTGAATTTTTTTAAAATTTTTTCAGGGTATATTAAATATTACTTGAATAATAGAGAAACTAACTATTCTTCAGTTTCTCTATTTCAGAAATGGATAGATCTGTTATTTTACTGATCATTTCAACTGAAAAATGATTGGCTAAAAGGTTTTTTGCTATTTCAAGTTTTCCCTTAGCTAAACCTAATTTCTCTCCTTCATTTTTTCCATTTTGAAAACCTTTAGTAAAACCCTCTTCCTTAGCCCCATCCATGTCGGTGTTGTAGTCCAGTTCATATTTTCTTCTTGCTTCGTATTTTGCTCTAGCAATGGGATCTTGGCTGATATATTCAAGAGTAGAAAAAGCTTTTTCAATTTCAGGTGTTTGCATAGCCATGACGGTCTCCTTTGAAGCACCTTTAAAAAAGTGCATCCATTTATCCAGTTCATTATAATACTGATCAGGGATTTTGGGAACTTCTAAAAAGTAGAGTTGAAAATCGTGAGAAAAAACTTTTCTTGTTTCTGTATCTAACGGTTTGATTTTAGTCATAAAATATTCTTTGTCTTTAAAGAAATTAAAATTTAAAATATGAATACAGATAGCTGGCTTTAAGGTTTTATATTTTTTTCCGCTAGTTAATTGTTGTTCATAAAGCTTTGCCCAGTAATATAAACAACGTTTTTCATATTCATAAGTATTTTGCACTTGAATTTCTATGTTAACAAAACTTTCATTATTTAATTTTGCTAAGACATCTAGCTTTGTTTCTTTATCGTAAATCATCGCACAAGCCCACATTTCAATAAAAATTAAATTTGTTAGATTAAAATAGTCATCATAAAAGAAGAGAAAGGAGATGATAATGGAGAATGTAACCTTAAAAAGGAAGTTAAGTTCTTATGTATCAGATAAAGGGTATTTAAAGCATGTCCCCGATGACATATTGTTTGAAGTGTTATTAGCATGGGAGAATTGGACAGGTTCTAGTAAGGAATTTTATGGTACTTTAGGTTTTACTCATGCCCAAATGGCATCTTTAATTGGTAAAGCAAAAAGGTTAAAAAGAGAAGGTCACTTTAGTGACGAAGATTTTAAACAAATAAAGATATCAACGGAACAAAATTTAAATTCAGAACATGCAACAGTAACAACATCTGTATGTGGTGCTGCAGAGTTAGTGTTACCAGGTGGTAAATTGATTCGATTTTCAAACATAGATTTTTTATTGGATTATTTAAAGAAAAGCGCATGATTAATTTTAATAGAAGAACAAAGATATATGTAAATAAGAGTCCCACGGATATGCGAGAATCGTATGATGGGTTATTTAATCGCGCAAAAAATGTTCTTCGTAAGGATCCTTTTTCGGGACATTTATTTTTATTTATAAATAAGAAAAGGTCTTCTTGTAAGTGCCTTTATTATGATGGTACTGGACTCGTAATCATATCCAAAAGGCTAGAAAAAGGTTTATTTTCAAGAATAAATCCGAGGTATAAAAAAGAAATTATTCTTACTCAAGCTGAATTTAGTTTATTTTTTGAAGGAACAGATCTAAACAAAAGATTTGTTGAAAGTCCTGCAGAAATTAGAAAATACATAACCAAATCAAACACTTGAAATTTAATGAACTAGGTGTTATCTTGCGCGAATGGAAAAAAATCTATTCGAAAAAATTACCGCGAATGATCTTTTAAAATTCAATAGCAAACAGCTGATTGAATTCTTTGAAAATCAAAAGAAATATACTGAGAAAATATTAAATTCTCATAATGAATTTATTCAAAAACACAATCTCATTCTTGAAGAACGAGATAGCTTAAAAAAGCATAATAAAGAGTTACTGGATAAAATTGTTGAAGTTGAGGGGCAACTTGTATTACTTAGACGAAGGATATTTAGAGAAAAATCTGAAAGGATTGTAAAAGATAAAAATACTTCGGAACCATCTGATAATATAAAGAAAAACAGCTCAAAAAAACGTGCCAAAGAAATTAAAAGACTTCCATCTGAGCGATATCCTGAAGCAGAAATAATTGAAGAACATGTAGAATTTAAGGAACTGCCTATTTGCAACTGCTGTGGTTCACAAATGCGTGATTCTGGAATGACTGAAGATAGTGAGTTTTTAACAACAGAGCCAAAAGATTACTACATAATAAAACAAAAGCGACATAAATACCGGTGTACCAAATGTCATGGAGATATTAAGACTGCTCCTACTCCTAAAAAAATAATACCAAGTTCAGTTTATAGTGACGAAATGATAGTCGATGTTGCAATGACAAAGTACTGTGATCTCATCCCTATTGAAAGATACAGTTCAATAGCAGGGCGTGAAGGCTTTGTGGATTTACCACCCAATAGTTTAATAGGTACGACACATAAACTAGCCGAATATGTTGAACTGGCATATAATAAAGTAAAGGAAGAAATATTATCTTCAAACGTATTACATGCGGATGAAACCCCTCACCGCATGTTAGAAGGAGATGAAAAAAAGAGCTGGTATTTATGGGGATTTTCCAACAAACAAAGCTCATACTTTGAAATCAGGAATACCAGATCAGGCGATGTCGCTTCTGAGATTCTTGGCAAATCTAAGTGTGAATATTTAGTCAGTGACATTTATTCCGGTTACGTTAAATCAACAACAGAAGTAAATAAAAAGCGAGAGAATAAAAATATTCCATTAATTAAAAATATTTATTGCAATGCGCATAGTCGTCGCAAATTCATGGAAGCTGAAAAATTCCCTGAAAGTAAATTCTTCATTGAACAGTATCATGAAATTTATAGGTTAGAATCAGATGGAAAAAAAGATCCTCAACTACTGCAAAAAAATAGAAATCAAATGAAAGCACTCTTTGAAGACATGAAGATAATAGGAAAAAAATTGTTACAAGGAGTTTCTGCTCAAAGTACACTAGCAATCGCTATAAACTATTTTTTAAAAAACTATGAAGGGCTTACAAGATTTATCGAAAATATTGAATTGCCCATTGATAATAATCACCAAGAAAGACAACTTAGAAGTCCTGTTATAGGAAGAAAAACTTGGTATGGAACTCATTCAAAACAAGGTGCAAAAACAGCATCTATTATGTTTACTCTTGTAGAGTCTTGTAAATTAAATGGAATAAATCCTAGAGAATATTTTTCAATGCTTGTTAAGGATATTCATGCTGGGAAAAACGTCTTTACCCCAAAAGAATTTAATAATATAGACAGCGGATAAAGAAACAATTCTTATTCATTTATCAAATTACGTAAATAAATCACTATAAATTAAATTATAAAATTAAGTTACTGCATTGACGTTTACTCGGCAATGTGTGAAGGTTCGACGATTTACTCTTTATCGTCTTCTTGGTCTTTATTAATTTCAGTATTTAAATATGTTAAGGAAATAATTTTTTCATTTTCCGGATAATTTAAGACACTGTTTAAAAAGTGAATTAAAATATCATCTTTTTCACCAAAAATACGTTTAAAGACATAATCATTTTTAATATCAAGCAATTCGAATTCCATTACGACTCCTTTCAAGTAAACGGAAAAGGAGCTTAAATTAAAAAAAATGAAATGTGTGGTGCTGACCAGAAACTCAACAAAATAAAAAGAAAACTAAACAAAGTGAATTTCTATTGAATTTTATTTTCTGACTTTGATTTTTTTAGCTTCTATATCTTATGAAGTTCCATAAAAAATTTAAATAATACTTATATTAAAAGTCATTATTCTTTAAGAAAAAATATTCACTTAATTTTTACAAATTCCTAATTGGATCATATTTATAGTATCAACAATTTTACAATCATCAGGTATTTTAGTATTTTTATAGAAAAAACCATATTCTGATTTTTTTGCAGCTTCTCTTTCGCCAAAACATAATCCAAGTGATGGATAGTAGGTTGGTGTAGAACGAAAAACATATGCTTTATCCCATGGAAAATTAGGATTTCTTTGCTTCAATTCTGCACATGTTTTATATGGAGAATCATCACCTTTTAAAGCTATATCACTTTCAGGGGCATTTTGAACATTTTTTGGAATATAATTTTCATGATAGATAACTTTTTTTCCTAAAATATTTTCCCTGACAAAAGTTGAAAAGTTTATTCCTAAAGCATCTTGCATACAGATACTTAAATACATTTTAAAGAAAATAAAAAATGCTATTAATTTTAGAATTTTATTATCTAGGTTCTTCCAAATACCGAGAGCAATAAAACTCATAGTAAAAGAAATTCCTGCCATATAGTAGTAATGAACAAAAGCATGAGTCCCATCAAGACCTGCAATTGTAACATATTGTATAATAGCAATTATCCACAGAGTCAGAAAATAAACTTTCTTTTCCTTTACTATTTTAAATAACAGAAAGAAAATTGCAAAAACAAAACCAAAATTAAATAAACTATATGTATTTAAATTTGCAAGAACTTGTTTGTAGTCAAGAAAAAATGAGTATAAGGAATAAAAAAATGGTCTTTTTTGAATATAAAATAACCCTCCAATTTCTTGATAGTTAGATATATATGCAACACCGAAAGTATAGAAAAAGTATGTTATTGATACAGAAGGTATAAGCCAAATAAAGTTTTTAATACGATTAAAACAATTTTTGTCCGCAAGAAAAAAAGCAAAAACAATAACACTGGTTGGCTTCATTAATAAGCCAATGGTGCTAAACAAAAATGCGGGGATAAATCTTTTTTGCTTCCAAGTCAATCCTACTGCTAAGAGACAAAATAAAACTGAAATACTATCAGGCATAAAGCGCCAAAAAAATGGAGCAGAAAAGGAAAAACAGCTAAATAATAATATACTTTCATAAGCTGGAATTTCATAAATTTTAATATTTTTCCATATTTTTAAATTGCAAAATAAAAGAATTAAAACCATACAGCAGGCAAATAAACTTGCTAAAACTTTACCTTCATATGCTCCTAAAGAAAAAAAAGGTGCAGCAACAAAGTTTAGCAACGGGAATTCCATTGGCATAACACCATCTGTGTTACCTGAATTTAAAACACTTGGCAGGTACCAAGGGGTTTTAAACTCAGATAAGTGAGTCCATTTTATCCAATAACTTAAAGCGACTCCTAACGTATCAGTTTGTCTCCAGTTTTGTGGTGAATTAATTGGCATAAAACAATAAACTATTGCACATAAGAATCTAAAAGTTAGAAAGATATATAAAATATTTCTTAACTTAATAATATTACTAAACTTACTCATTGATATCCTTCTAATTCAAAAACAAATAAAAATCTGTAGAAAAAATATTAAATATATTATTTTGATATATATTCAAATTTTTAGAATTGAATTTTTGAAATTTTATTTAAACATTTGATTTAATACTGCATTTTTCAAACAAATTTTACATTTCATAGGAACTCTGATATCATTTACGACAAACAAAGAATTAACTATCAAACACTTAATGAATCCCATTTAGTATAACAATTATCTAGTTCATTTTGCATTGCAAGAATTTCCTTTGAAACTAGATCACTTTCTTTATGATTTGTTCCTTTACTATAAAGCTCTTCTAGTTTTTTATTTAATGCAGAAATTTTTTCTTCTAGCTCAGAAATTCTATTTTCTATATTTTCTAATTCTTTTTGTTCTTTAAATGAAAGTTTTCTTTTTTTGGCTACTTCTTGTTTTTTTTCTTGGTTATCTTCAATTTTGTTAAGTTCTTTTTTTCCAGTTGGTTCTAAAAATTTTTCCATTTCATTTAAAGCTTGGTCTAAGTCCGGTAATAATAGCCATTGGCCAGTAGTATTTTCAGTTGTTTCGTTATTTCCTAAAAAGGTCAAAATATTTGTCGCAACTTTTTGCACAAAATAACGATCATGGCTAGTAAATAAGACTCCACCTTGATAGTCCATTAAGTTTCTTTCAAGAATTTGTAAGGTTGGAATATCTAAATCATTGGTAGGTTCATCAAGTATGAGTAAATTACCTTGTTCTAGCATAAGTTTAGCAAGTAATAATCTAGCTTGCTCGCCACCAGACAATTCTGTTACTTTTCTGTTTGCATCAAATTTATAAAATAAAAATTTATCCAAATAACTCATGATATGAATAAATTTTCCACCGAAGTGGACATAGTCCCCTTCGGGTGAAAGAGTAGATTTAACGGTCTGTGTTGTATCTAATTTCTGTCTTTGTTGATCGAAATAAGTGATATTAACTAATTCATGATATTTGATATCACCCTGGCTAGGATGAAGTTGATTAGCAATAATATTCATTAATGTTGATTTTCCACAACCATTTGGACCTAAAATTGCAATTCTCATTTTTGGTTTGATAATTAGATTTAAATTTTTAAAAATATAATGATTTTGTTTTCCATTTGGATGCAATATGGAAACATTTTTTAAATTTACAAGTTCTTGATCACCTAAACTTTTAACGACCGCAACAATATTATCTTCTGAGTTTCTTTGTTCATCAGTCATCGTTGCTGCAAAATTTAAATCTGTGGTTTTTTTACTTTGAATTGATTTTTGTTCTTTTTGATTTAAAGCTTTATCTAATGCATGGGCTCTATCAATCCTAGATTTTTGTTTCGTTGTTCTCGCTTTTGCTCCAGTTCTAAGCCAAGCAAGTTCTCTACGCATTAAGTTTGCCATTTTTGCTTTTGTTTTTTCAGCGGTAAGAGTATTTTCAATTTTTACTTGGCTATAATCTTCATAATTTCCTTCATATTGAGTTGCAGTACCGCCCTCTATTTCAAGAATTTTATTTACCAAAGTATCAAGTAAAGCCCGATCGTGCGAAATAATTGCAAAGGCAATTCTTTCTGAATTTTCTTGATTATTTTTAAAGCCAAACAAATTAGATCCTTGTTCAACCACTTCTAATAGAAGTTCTTCAAGCCAATCAACCGTTTGAACATCAAGATGGTTTGTTGGTTCATCTAATAAAATCAGTTGTGGATTTTTAAGTAATGCTGTTAAAATTTGAACTCTTTTTTGTTGCCCACCAGATAAATTTTTAAATTTAGACTGCGATATTTCGTTTAATTTCCCTGCTTTTAAAGCACTATTTAAGATATTTTCTGTTCCTGCTCCTGAAAATTTGGATAACTCATCATGTAGCTTTATGAGAGTGTCGTTCCATTTTACGTCATTTCCTAGATCAGAATTTGTGGTGAGTAAATCTGTATGTTCTTGAATTTTATGAAGAATAATTTCTTGCTGAGCATCTAAATCATACTCAATTGGCAATGAATCTTTAAGAATTTCAAAGACTGTTTTTTCAGCATCAAATTCATATTTCTGAGTTAAAATTGATACTTTTAAATTATTACGAAAGGATATTGTTCCAGAATCTGGAGCTTGTTTTCCTTCTAGTAGTCTGAATAAAGTAGACTTCCCAGCTCCATTTGGCCCCACAATTCCCCATCTTTCCCCTGGATGTATTGTAAAAGATAAGTTTTCAAACAGTTTGGTTGCTCCATAACTTGTTGAAATGTTGTGAATTGATAAGTAGGGAGCTGTGGACATAAAAATCTCCTAGTTGGAAAATTACAATGGCATTTCTTTTTAAAACTTAACATTGCTGAAATTTCAATAGTTAAAAATATATAAAAGATGAAATTTTAAGATTTTAAAAAAAATTGTAATAAAATAACGAAAATTTACGATATTAGCATAAGGGGTGTGAATGCCGCAGAAATCAAAACTCCTTGACTTGTGGTTTTCTGAAAAATTGTCTGATGGTGAAGTTTACAAATATTTAATTACTAAAACACGAGTTCAGAAGGAAACACAAAAACATAATTTATATTTGACAGAATTTGATACCAGGGGGATTGGTTTTATTCTAGACTACAAATTAAAGTTTACTTCTTCTGATGAATTTATGTTTTATGAGCCTTTAGTGCATGTGCCTTTTATTCAATCTCAAAATATCAAAAATGTTTTAATTTTAGGTTTTGGCTGTGGGGCAAGTATAAGAGAATGTTTGAAATGGAAAAATTTGGAAAAAATTACAGTAGTTGAAGATGATAAAGAGCTATTTTTAACCAGTGCAGAATATCTTTCTGAAATTCATGAGAATTCTTATAAAAATAAAAAAGTAGATATGCATTTCCTAAGTTTTGATGAATATAAGGAAAAGTATCAGACAAAATTTGATTTAATTATTTTAGATATAAATTATTCATATATTAGTAATGAAAATAGTTCATTACTTGACAGGAAATTTTTTCTAAATTGCCATTCTCTATTAAATAAAAATGGTTTGATGTCTTTTCATATTGCTGACCTCCAAATTAATAGTGATCAAAATTTAAAAGAAAAAATTAAAGTATTGAAATCAATATTTAAAGAAACAATATTATATTCAACTTGGATTCCTTCAATTTGTAAAAACGTAACTTTTATTTTATTGTCAAAAAATAGAAAAATAAAACATTATACGACTGATGAAATTAGTGAATTTATAATTTCTAAAAATGTAGGAATTTTAAAATTTATAAATGAATATTGTTATGTAGGATTAATGAATCCTCCAAAATATTTACAAGTATATGAATTAGCATCTTAATTAACTTATTTATTTTGCGTTAGAGTAACTAACCCAATTTTCGTTTGGCAAATTTATAATATCTTTCATTACTAGAATACTTTCTGATAATTGGAGATCTTTATCAATCACAAATTTTTTATTATCCTCTTCTAAATTTTCATCATTTTCTTTTGAACTAAGATAATCTTCTATTAATTTTAGATTACTACTTAAAATAGGGATCAATGTGCTTTTTCCTAATTTAAAAGCATTTATTTTATTTATAAGTGATTTATATTTTTCATTTATAGATATTCTTTTTTCACTTAAAATATTTAATTTATTTATCAAATTTGCATTATTTTTTAGAGGCTTAAAGTCACTTGCAGGGAGAATGCTATCAAAGGATAAAGCATAATCTTGATTTTCTTCTCCAGTATCAAACCCTTCTTGCAGGCTTGGTAAATTAATATTTGTTTCTACTCCAACCATTTGATTACTTTTTCCAGTGGCTCTGTAAAATTTACTTTGAGTGACTTTAACAGCACCGTCTGTTTTTCTCCCAAAAGTTCCAGGAATTTCTTGAACTATTTGGATTGTTCCTTTCCCATAAGTTTTTTTATCGCCGACAATAATACCTCTGCCATAGTCTTGAATAGCTGCGGAGAAAATTTCAGATGCTGAAGCGCTTAAGTGATTTACTAGAATTACTAATGGCCCCTTGTATAACCAAGAGTTTTGTTCAACATTATATTTTTTTTGAATATGATATTTATCTAATGTTTGCACAATAGTGCCTTTAGGAATAAACAAACTAGTTAATTTAATACTTTCCGGAAAATCTCCTCCTCCATTATTTCTTAAATCTATCACAATTCCTTTTGCCCCATTATCATTTAACTTAATGAGCTCTTTTTCGGTGTCATAAGCTACACCTTTGCAAGTATCAAGAAGTTTTATTTTACATTTTATATCGGTATAAAATGTTGGAATTTTAATTACACCAATTTTTATATTTTGTAATTCTATTATTGTACTATTAACTTTATCGTCTTTTAATTCTATTTCGTCTCTAAGCAAAGAGACATTAATTTTTTCATAGCCTTTACTAGTAGGCCTTTGTAGATACATTTTTAGTAGGGATCCTTTTTTTCCTCTAATTAAACTTACCGCTTTATCAACATCTACATCGAATAAGTATTGAAAACCACTTCCATTACCAGGATCTACAGCCAATATTTTATCATTTGGTTTAATTCTTCCATCTTTTTGCGCTACACCACCATTGACTAAGGATTTAATATAAATTTCGCCTTCTTTTTCAATTAATTGTGCGCCAATTCCTTCTAATTTATTACTAATATGAATTACAAAGGAATCATGTTCATTAGGAAGCATGTGTGCTGAATGAGGATCAAGAGCTAGTGCAAAACTATTTAAAAAATTTCCAAATAATTTATCACTATCTAGTGACGATAAATTTTTTTCAAATTTTAAATATTTTTTTTCAATTTTACTTTTAATGTCAATATTATTTTTTGCAGTTACTTCTTTTAAGTACTGAAGTTTTAATTTGCTTTTTAAAGTTCTATATAGCTCGGGATAACTTTTAGCCCAATTGTTTTTATTTGCATTAAAGTATTCAGTTTCCTTTTTTTTATCAATATTAGTTAAAATTTTTTTTATAGTATTATTTCTCTCTTCCACTCTTTTCGAAAATAATTTGTAAAAATCAAAAACAAAATTGCAATTATTTTTGCTTAAATCAGTTAAATAATATTTAGCTTTATGCGAGATATTTTCTATATCAGATTGCAGTAAGTAAATTTTATTTTGATCTAAGGACTCTCCCATTTTATTCATTGTTCTGGAAAATAGCTCTTCGGTAAATTGATCGTATTGATAATGTAATTCTAACATTGTGTTAATACGGTTTTTTACTTCTTCGCAATTTAATATGGATGGATTTGTTCTTGCAATATTTAAGTTCTCTTCGTAAGCTAGGCACTGGGAGAATGAACCTCCAAAGATGAATGTGATTATAAATACCAGCAAAGACTTTTCTTTTATTTGCATAATGTTTATCCTCTATTCATCTTAAAGCTTTATTATCCTTTCAACTTTTTCTAGTATAGTCAATTTGTTATTTGTGAGATTTTATGACGACATCCCGAAGATCCATTGATAATTTACCTAAAAGATCACATTTACATAAAGTTTTTGATGATTATCTTAGTAAATTGGGTTTACGCCAAACTCGCCAACGCAAAATAATTCTTGATGCTGTTCTTTCTTCTGGCAGACATGTAGATGCAGAAACTATTTCAAACGAAGTAAAAAAAATTGATAGTTCAATAGGTCTTGCTACTGTTTACCGGACTCTTAAAATGATGACTGATTCTAAAATTCTTGTAGAGCGGCATTTTAGTGGAGATAGAGCTAGCTTTGAATTTGCTGACCAAGATAATGAACACCATGATCATTTAATCTGTAATCAATGTGGTGAAATAGTAGAATTTTATGATGAAGAACTTGAAAGATATCAAGATATTGTTGCTAAAAATCTTGGATTTCAATTGAAAACGCATAAAATGGAACTTTTTGCTGACTGCCTTAGCTTTGAGTCCTGTAAACGGAAAAATATAAAGTAATGAATTGATCTTTATTCACGCAAGTTCTATTTTCCCATTGAAATTGATTAGGATAAGTATTGGTTTTGAAAACTTATCTTATATGAAATGTTAATTAGGAAAGAACAGCGTTATGAATAAAAAATCGAAGGCAAAATTGATATGGACTGTAACAAATAAAGGTTGCGAAAAACTTGGGATAGAAAATATTGCCGCAACCATTACTCAATATCGTTTAGATGCTGTCCGTATGTCCTATTCTTCAAGTGCTTTACCTAATATTTTAAAGTTAAGAGAAGAAATTTCTCGTCAATTAGCAAGCGAAGATGTTTCTCAAAGTGATGGCTATGTCCCCTTTTTATTAAGTTTTATAGGGCGTCGAGCTTTATTATCAGTTCCTAATGCGCAATTAGAAGTGGTCGATGGAACTTCTATCGATATTACCTTTTTAGTTGATTTTAATTACTGTGCTTCTCTAAGGCCATCAACAACTGCGACAAAAAATGTAGAAGTAATTGTCTCAAGTGAAGATCAGTTAGTTAATATTAAAGTAGGTACTAAAATTAGTATTTCCTATGGTGCTGTGGAATTAAAAGTGGTTTCTATACCATCTGCATTAACTTCTGGTTGTACTATCCGTTGTGTCGTTGAAAATGGAGGACTTCTTTTATCAGGAGTTGATGTTCATTCTACAGATATGTCTAGAGATTTATTTCCTTTATTGCCTGAAGATGAAAAAACATTGCGCTCAGGATTTTCAGGATTAGCAGATTACGTTATTATTGACGGTTTAAAATCAGAAGAAGAATTATTATCTATTAAAACAGGTATTCTTGGAGAAAATGTCAAAGTATCTGAAAGACATCCGAGTATTCCAATTTCTAAAAACGTTCATGAATTGGAAGCGGTACTGCCTCCTCGGTTTCTATTAAAAGTTGATTCTAAGCGATCATTAGAATTGCTGCCGAAACTTTTAAAACTGGTTGATGGTGTATTTTTAAGCAGATCTGAGCTTGGTATTGATGAACATCCACACAATTTACCAATCATTCAAAAAGAACTCATCACACGTTGTAATAAACTTTCAAAAACTGTTATTGTGGCCTCTGAACTTATGCACTCCATGTTTGTTAATGCAAATCCAACACGGGCAGAAGTATCTGATATGGCCAATGCTGCTGCTGATGGTGCCGATGCTTTAGTATTATCACATGAAGTTACTGAGGGACCTAATTCATCGCTTGTTGCAGAAGTTTCTCAAGAAACTTTAATCAATAGTGAAGCTTGGTTTGAAAAGAAATGGCATCCTTTTGAAATGGATGAAATACCTTCAGATGATGATGCTGTGACTTATGGCGCAATTCGTATTGCTCAACAGGCAAATGTAAGAGCTATAGTTTGTTTTACGGAAGGAGGTTATACGGCTATGAAATTATCATCAATGCGTACACCTACTGAAATTATTGCTATTACATGTAACAAGAAAATTATGCGTCAAATGAATTTATTGCGATCTGTTTCTGCAGTTGTTTTAGAATCAAGAAGCAAAGTAGAAAGAATATTAAACGAAATAAAAGAAATATTAGTAAATAATTATGCGTTTAAAAAAGGTGATAAGTTTGTATTTGTTTCTTTAACCGCCTCGAGTGTTTCTGAAAGAAATTCAAATTTATTTACAGTGCAGGAAATTGATTAATAATGTTGCCAAGTATTTTTTTTATAGTGAACCCTAAATCAAGATCAGGAAGAACAGAAAAAGTTTGGGATACTAAAATTTTACCTGAAGTTTTATCTGTCTTTCCTAATGCAAACTGGAGTTTTACAAATTCTCCATTAGCAGCTTCTTTTTATGCTTCCTATGCAAAAAATATGGGTTATGACATTGTAGTTGCTGTTGGTGGTGACGGCACAATTAATGAAACCGTTAACGGACTTTTAGGGAATATTTTAAATTCAGAATTATTTTTAACAGAAAATATCGAAATTTTTGGAACTCAGCAAAGTATATTAAGTAAAAAAAATAATTTAACTCCTTTACTTGCATGCATGCCTTTAGGTACGGGCTGTGATTTTGTGAAAACCTTAGGAATTCCAAATAATATTAAAAAATCACTAGAAATTATATTAAAACAAAATAGCATAAGTTGTGATGTAGGATTAATAGAATTTAAGCAAGATAATATCCCAAAACAACGATATTTTATTAATATTGGTGGTTGTGGAGCGAATGGGCAAACAATTGAAATCATCAACAACAGAAAAAATACTCTATTTGGAAAGAAAAGTTCATTTTTAATAGCAGCAATAAAAACACTTTTAAAAAACAAATCGTTTCCAGTCGAGATTTGTTACGATAATTCAGAAACAATAACTACTGATCTAACTGTATTGTTTGTCTGTAATGGAAAATATTGTGGAGGAGGAATGAAAGTTTCACCTCAAGCTTCATTGCAAAATGGAAAATTTAAAATAGTTCAAGTTAATAAAATGAATTACTTAAAATCAATTTTTATGATGAATCGATTATACAAAGGAAATTATTCTGGTTTAGAATATGCAATTACTGAAAAAGAAGTATCTTCTGTTACAATTAAACCACAATTCAGTGAATTAATTCCTACTGAATGTGATGGAGAACTGCCTGGTTATTTACCAGCAACATTTTCTATAATGCCAAATAAAATCTCAATAATTGCAAATATAAATTAAACACAAGTATACTTCAAAAAATAATACTTATTTAGTCTTTCCCATTAAACCTTTTAATCTTTTTTCTTCAATTTTCTGCAGCTTCAATTTCACAGCTTCCTCTAAATTTATATTTCTTGAATTACAATAATTCATTAACGCAATAAATACATCGGCTGCTTCATCAGGAATGGTTTCAAATGGCGTTTGATTTGATGGATCTCGCCAAATTTTTTTTTCTAAATTTGCAAGTTCTCCAGCTTCTCCACACAATTCAAGGCTAAAAAAATTTGCAGGTCGTTCGCAAAAAGCATGATTTTGATAATGGTTAAATTCATGTTGGATAGCTTTTAATCCAATAACATTTGGTTCATTTAAACGCTTCAAAGGTTTCTCCTTGTTCCTGTCAATAAAATATTTATTAGGATCTATTTGCCTATCTTAAATTTCTTTCTATTCTTAGTTTTCCGATAAATCTTAAGCCAAAGCAAAATGTCTTGCTATGGGTAAGAAAGATAATAAAATGTTATTCTTTTTGCAAAGTATTTCTGCAAAAAATAAACTCTGGATAGCCACTATTATTCATATTTTAGTGTGTGCTAGTTTATCCATAGGAATAATTTATTATGATCAATTTTCTAACAATAATTTATATATTGCTATTTTAGTATTATGTTTCATAGGCTTGTCATTTATACTGCTAATTAAATATTTACTTTACAAATTTGTTAAATCTATAAAAAATGGATTGAATTATACCTCAACACAATCTGTTCAAGGTGATCAACAATTAAAAGATTTAAAAGATAATTTATCACAATTTATTTCTGTTACAGGTAGTGAATTAGATGAACTCACTACAAATGCAAAGCTTATGCAAGACATTGCTCTCATGTTTGTTGAAACAACAAGAAATTCAGAAGTTTGTAAAGAAATGTCTGATAAGGTTACTAGGGATGTGAATGAAGGAAATGAAATTATGGAAAAAATGGTTGAATCCATTTTAACTATTGAAAAAGCAAAAGATGGTTTAAGTGAAATTTCTAATTTAATTCAACAGATAAGTAATGATACTTCTACTATCCATACTATTGTTTCTACTACAGAATTATTATCATTAAATGCATCGATTGAAGCTGCAAAAGCAGGGCAAACAGGAAAAGGATTCTCTGTTGTTGCAGAAGAGGTAGGTAATTTAGCAAAGCATAGTGGAGTAGAAGCTAATGAAATAGAAAATATTGTAGTAAAAAGTCAAAAACAAATTCAAGAAATTATTCAGGCAAATCAATCTCGGGTCGAGGTTGGTAAAGTATCTAGTAATAATGCTTTGACTTTATTTTCTGAAATTAAAAAGGAAATGTTTGGTATTTCAAGCCGCTCAGAAAATATAAGGGCAGCTACTTGGGAACAAAAAGTAGGACTTGATCATATGACTGAATCTAACGTCGAAATTAGAAATATTTTAAAGAAAAATATAACAGATACAGTTAATTTAATAAGAATTCATGATGTTAATTATAAAAACTTTCAAAATATAAAAGAAGTAGCAAAAGTTTTGAGTGAATACTGGACCGGAGAAAAAGTTAATGAAAACTAGTGATGAAGGAAAAAATTATGATTATTCCGGATTAAAAAGTAAGCTATTATATCTTCATTTTTTCTCTATTTTTTCTCTATTTTTAGGGACTTTAGCAATTGTATATTTTTTTGGATCTGGGAAATTAAATTTAATCAAGTATGCTGTTTTTATGGGTTTAGTATTAGTTTTTTTTCAAACAACAATTTCTATGTATTTAAGAATGATTGAAAAAAAATCTTTTATGGTAGGGTTACTTTTTCAAAAATATATAGAGAAAAGTCAAGAAACAATTGATGAATTTATTTATCCGAAGAAAAATATCTTGAATTCTTTTAATAAACAGTATGATATGACAAATCAAAATGCTGCTGCTTTGGCACAAATTATTCAAATGATTAGCAAAACAATTGAGCAGATAAATGATTGTAAAGCAATAACTCAGGTGACTGAAAATAGATTGCAAAATGGGACTTCTATAATGGAAAAATTAGGAGACTCAATTGAAATAATTAAAAGTGTTACAGCAGACATGGATAAAATGTTGGAAATTATTAATCAAATTATACTTAAATCTATTGTAATAACTGATATAGTTGCAAAAACTGAATTACTAGCCATGAATGCCTCAATTGAGGCCGCTCGTGCAGGTGATCATGGAAAGGGTTTTTCTGTAGTTTCTGAAGAAGTTGAATCACTAGCAAGAACAAGTGGTAAATCAGCAAAACAAATTAAAGACTTACTAAATGAAAGCTCAATTAAGGTTTCATTAATGATTAGAGCTATGAATGAAAGAATTAAAGAAGGAGAAATTGTAAGTAAACGAGCACTCGATGCTTTTAAAAGAATTACTGAAGGAGTAAATTTACTTAAAGAACAAATAAATATTATTTCTGAAGGAACAGAAATGCAAAGAGGACATGTAAAAAACATGGAAGATACAATGCTAAAAATAAAAAATGATACTGCAAATAATAAAAATACAATTGAAAATGGGAATGAAATAATAAATAAATTAACAGAAATTAATCGGCTATTAATGGAATGTTCTGTAAATTCTCAAAAAGCCTTTTCAGGAAATACGGGAATAATGTTTATGGAAAGTAATAAAGGAAATGAAGTCAGAAGAACTTTAAAAAGTATGGGATTTTAAATTACTACTTTCCAAACCAAATATTTAAATATGCTTTTTCATAGCCTAAGTTTTTAAATATATTATCGGTTCCATATTTATCAAGCAACTCTTTTGTCACTAAAATTGGTTTAGTAATATACCCGCTAGCATTCTGACCAGCAAATGCTCTATTTAATTCGTCAGCCAATTGCCATGCTTGTACACTTATGGGCTCGGCGACTGTCGCTATTTGACATGAATTACCTGAACGAATTCTGTTAAAAGCTTTTATAGATCCATCACCTGCAGAAATATTAAATATATCCTTTCTCTTTAATTCTTTTAAAGGAGAAGAAATATTATCATAATAAAGATCATTAATAGCTAATGTATAATTCCAATTTTTGCCAAATTTTTTATTAAGCTGATTTGTTACTTCAGATATTTTGACATCAGCATCACTCATAGGTAAATTTTCAAAAGCTAACACTGTGCAAGATATGCATTTTTTTAAAGTGTCCCGCATTTTTTCAGCTTTAGATGTCGCAATCGTAGAAAGTTTATCGTACAAAATTACAACTCCTGCTTTTTGATTGCTTTTTTGGATTACATAATCTGCAGCAATCATAGCAACTTCTGATGGATTGGTAGTTATATTTGCAAATAAGTTTTTATCATTTAATTCTGGTCCAGAATGCCATCCCACAAAAACTATTCTATTTTTAAATCTATCAATAATTTCTTTATATGGTTCAGGATGAAATCCTCCCAATATAATAGCATCTGGATTTAATATTATGGCTTGAAGAAATTCTTTTTCAATATTTTCAAATCCTTTACCATCAATAAAATCTACATTCCATTTTAAATATTTTGCTACTTTTTGAAAATCCTTGAAAACCTCAGCAACACTTGAATTTTTAAAATCATGGGAAATAAAAATTATTTTTTTGTTTTTTTGAGCTTTTGGACCTGTAGTAGGGCCTTCCCAAGAAAAAATAGTTGGAGAATAGATAAATAATAACAGCATAAATAGCATACTAAATATTTTAAAAATACGTTTCATGTTTAGCATAAAATTCCTTTACAGTCATTTTCTTAAAATGAGTTTTTGAAAAGAAGAAAACGACTTATTTACAGTAGTATAGAAAATTATAATGCTTTTTGCCAAGGAATGATAAGGAGTATATTATAAAGCGGCTTCTTTTTTATTTTTCATTTCAACTAATGGGATATCCTCTGCTGACTCCATAGATTCGACTACTTTCATTTTAAATCCATCTTCCATCTCAAAACTCTCTGCCATGAGGTCAAGGATTTTTTGAGTAGCTTCTTTGCTTATTTTCGCCGCATTTTCGTCATAGCAAGAGATGATTTCAATTTGGGCACCTTCGGGAGATTCACATAACAAAGTAAATTTTTTTCTGACAACACCTGTGAAAAAATTAGACATATCAAAACTCCTTTAAATTATTTTTTCTTTTTAAAAAATCCACCGGATTTTTTACTTGTTGAAGAAGAGTCACTACCACCAGAGAAAAATCCTTTTTTCTTAGGTTTGGAATCATCGCTTTGTGCAGTAGAACGGGGAGAAAAAAAGCCTTTTTTAGTAGAAGATTGTTTGTATTGGTTTTCATATTTTTTATTGAGTTCATCAGGAGTTTTTCCGGAAACTCCTCCTGTAACCAGTCCGCCTTGGCTACCAGAGGCAGGAGGAGGCAAATAATAAGCAGGTGGTGCGTATCTAGGTTGCATAGCATTTGATACCGCATTTCCAACTAATGCTCCCATTAGAAAAGGAGCCCAAGAACTTCCTCCACTATTGCTACTGGCGGAGTGTTCGCCAGTAGTAGCATTTTGATTTGTTGCTGCCACTAAATCTATTTTATATCCCTGAGTCATTTCTAAAACAGGAGTACAATTTCCGTCAGTTTTATTAAAATTTAATTTAGCAGATTCTCCTGAACTACCTTTAGCATTTTCTATTTGCGCCATTTGAATATTTTTGACGCTTAAAGGATTAGGAAGATTTTTGTTATCGTTTCCTGCGCCATGGAAAATTGTATATTTACCCAGATTTTCATTATATGAAACTTTAACAACACTGACAGCGGCGGTTGGACAAGAAGCCGCTGTAAAAGCATTATTATTTGGTGCTGTAGAATGATCTATACAACTAACAACCATTAAAGAAGAAAATGCAATTATTGGAATAACTTTTTTCATGGATTTTCCTTTTCATTTTAAATCAAATCAATTCGAAAATAAAAAGTTTCACAATGATTTGATATATTTGAACGAAAAAAAGGAAAAATTAATCTCACTTTTAACTCATTCAAGATTCCTAACATCGCATCATAATATGGGTTTCTTTTTTTTATTGTCAATCTTTTAATAGAAAATTTTAGAAAAATTCAGAAGAAAAAAATAGTTAGTTTTTATAAATATAAATAACTATTTTAAATTTAAATATATAATTGGGGTAACAAGTTAATTTATTACCCCAATTAAATTAATTAATACTATTTAAAGCTATTTTTCTAACTTCTAGGTAAGCTGTATGGGCTGCTTTTAAAGCTGCATTTTCTTCAGGAGAAAGATCAATTTCAAATACTTTTTCAGCGCCTTTATTTGTTAACTTAACTGGTACGCATAAACAAGCGCCTTCTGAAATTCCATATTCACCTTTTAATTCAACTGAGCATGGAAGAATTCTTCCTTGATTAAGCACTATGCTTTCTATCATAGCTGTTACACCAAAACCAGGCGCAACCCATGCTGAAGTTCCAATAAGTTCTGTTAACTCAGCGCCGCCACGTTTTGTACGACTTACAATATCAGAAATTTGATCGGCGGTTAATAATTTATTTAATGGAACACCACCAACTGTTGCTGTGCTTGTGACAGGAACCATGTCTTTATCAGTATGCGCGCCAATTACAATGGCTGAGACATCTTTGATATGAACATTCAGTGCGCGTGATATATTACTTCTAAAACGAGAAGAATCTAACACACCAGACATTCCTATAACTCTTTCACGTGGGAAATTTGTTACCTTTTGTGCAACAGTAAGCATCGCGTCAAGAGGATTTGACACCAATATTAAAACACAATTAGGTGCAAATTTTTTAACATTTTCGCAAACAGTTTTTACAATTCCAGCATTAATTCCAACTAATTCTTCTCTAGTTTGTCCTGGTTTCCGTGGAACACCTGCAGTAACAACAACTATGTCTGAATCTTGCATAAAAGAAGAATCATCCGTTGCAGTAAAAGATGCATTGAAACCGGCAAATGCACCGCCTTGAGCTAGGTCCAAAGCTCTACCTTGAGCCACATTAGGTTTTAAATCAATTAATACAAGATCTCCAAGTTCTTTTTGCGCGCACCATTGAACAACAGCAGCTCCAACATTTCCACCCGAACCAACAACAGTAATCTTAGGTCTTTTTAGCATATAAAAACTCCCCTAATAAAGAAACAAGAATAACTTAATCACAGAATAACATGTAAAAGGATCATGCTTGTTTTAATAATATAAAACAAGAAGACAGAATTCTTTTAACTTTTTTTAGTCGCTTTGAAAAGTCTTGTAGCACCACCTAACCATTTTGTTTGTTCAATAGACACAAAACCAGCATTAGATAGCATTTTTGAAAAATTTTCAGCTGAAGGCATGGTAGATACACTATTTGGTAGATATTCATATGCAGATCTGTCAGAAAATAAGCCACCAATTTTTGGTAAAATTTTCTTAAAATAAAAGTCAAATAATTTAGCAAAAAAAGTATTATCTGCAGGAAAAAATTCTAAAATAAATAAAGTACCAGAAGTTTTTAAAACCCTATTAAATTCTTTTAATGCAAAATCTCTATTGTCTACATTGCGAAAACCAAATGAAATAGTTAAACAATCAGCAGAATTATTTTCAACAGGTAAAGCCTCGGCAGAAGCTTGAATAAAATGTAAATTATTATTTACATTATTTTTTCTTGCTCTTATTTTTGCCTGTTCAAGCATTCCAGCCGAAATATCAAATCCATAAAAAGTTTTATAATCTTTTCTTTTATTTATTGTATGAAAAAGAACATCTCCTGTACCACATGCAACGTCATATAAAGTTCCAGAGGTATTTTCTGGAAAAGAACATATCATTTTATTTCGCCATCTTGTATCTTGTCCAGCAGATAATAGTCTATTTAAAAAATCATATTTATTCGATATTTTATCAAACATTTTTTGAATTTGGATAGATTTTTCACTTAATACTAATGGATTATTTTCCTGTTTATTTAAACTCATTTTTTCTCCTGAATTTCCTGCTTTTTTAACTCGGAGTAAATATAATCTTCATCGACTACTCCAATTGGAGCAAAGCCATTATTTAATACTAAATTCGGAGATTTTAGCAATAACGTTTGGCCAGCGATACTAAAAGTTATGCATTTTGCTTTTTCACCTAAAGCTAAGTTCATAGCGCCAAGAGCTTCGCGAAATATCCGTCCACTTTCATTTCCTGGTATGACGCCTTCTCCAACTTCATTTGAAACAACAAGAATAGGGCAATTTAAACTTGATAATTGTTTGATAAAGTACAAAGATTCTGTTTCTAAGTGTTTCAGTAATTGAAGTTGTGAATAGTTTTGGATATTTTGGGATATTTGCCATCCCATCCATAAAGTTAAACAATCTATTAAAAGAACATCAAAATTTTCATATTGACAATGTTTTATGACTTCTTCTAGTCCTATTGGATATTCAACAGTTGTCCAGTGCTGTGGCCTTCTATCTTTGTGTTTTTTTATTCGCAAATTCCATTCAGGGGAATTTTCAATTTGTCCACCTGTGGCATAAAATAACACTCTCTCCCATTTTTTTGCACAGTTTTCAGCAAAAAAACTTTTTCCAGATTGCCCTCCACCTAAAAAAAGCGCAATTTTTTCGGAATAATTATTTTTTTCCATAACTTATTTCCTTTCTGAGATTAAGAAAAACTTAATTGAATTTCCTAAATTCTTTATTTTTTCAAAAGAAATAATATTTTTTGTATCATTACTTGTATGCCATTCATCAAGATTTTTCCAGTCAATAATATGCAGAAATGGAATTCCTTCTTGTGCAAAGGGAATGTGATCATCTTCAATTTGGTATGGAAAATTCGATATGTCTATATCTTTTGCATGTTGAATAAATATCTCAGCTTGTTTTGCATTAGAACCTTTTGTAAAGTATAATTTTTGGTTTTTATGACCAATCATATCTAAAATAATGACAAGTTCTATTTTTTTATTATCAAATAATTTAGTTCCATTTTTGTCTTTAATTTGCGTTTTAACAAAATCTTTAGATCCATAAGTATTATCTTGAATTCCCAAGTAATTTAATCCATCATTCCATTCATTTAAAAAAGCTTCTTCGCCATCTAAAAAAACAAAATGTATATCACATTTATGAATATATGTTTCTTTTTTTCCTTTTGTTTTTTGTAGAACTCTCGCTAATTCTAGAAGGAGAACTGTAGATGATCCCCCATCATTTGCTCCAACAAATTTAAATTGAGAAAAATATTTTGTATCATAGTGACCACCTAAAATAATACTGCAATTTTCTGATCCTTTTTTAGTGGCAACAACATTTATTCCTGTTACTTTTTTTGTTAGCCCTGCCATTGCAACTTTTCCGCCAAATTTTGTGGAATCAAGATTTGGAACCTCGACTTCGAATTTCATTTCTCGAACTTTTAAATGCATTTTTTTTAACGTTTCTTGCAAATCTTGAGCGATTTTAACTTGCTCTTTGCTACCCATCGGATGGGGGGAATTAGTAAACCAATCCATGAATTTCTTTAGATTTTCTATTGATAAATGCTCCGAATTTTGAAATGAAATAGAGTGTGCTGCCATTGCTTGAAGACAAGCAAAAAGCCAGATCAAGTTCTTAAACCATGGATAAGAAGGACGTTTCACTATGCATTTACTCCTTTGTAATGATGATGGCTATAAAGCAAAAGGAATTCAAATATTAGCAAAATATTTAAATTCTTTAGGTCACAAAATAACAGTAGTTGCTCCTAATGGCGAACGTAGTGCTCAGTCTCATGCTATGACATTTTATCAACCAGTTAAAATAACGGAAGTTTCCATCAATGAATTTGCTGTTGATGGAACACCTGCCGATTGTGTCGCATTAGCTTTAAGCAAATTGATTCGGGAGAATCCTCCTGATTTTGTCGTCTCAGGAATTAACCATGGGCTAAACGTTGGAATAGACGTAAACTATAGTGGAACTGTCGGTGCGGCCACAGAAGCCGCGCTAATGGGATATAAAGCAATCGCTGTTTCAGCAGATATTGAAGGAATAAAGGGTGAACAACAAGAAACATTATTTCTTCAAGCTGCGAAAATAGTAGGTCAAGTCATTGAAAATGCAAAGTTTTTAGACTGGCCAAGATTAGAAGTCTTAAATATAAATGTCCCGCAAAAACCTGCTAATATCTCAATCGCCGATTGCGGTGGGGAATCATTATATGTACCTCACATTGAAGAATTATCAGTTCAGTCGAAAAAGAATATGGGTATCTATTTAATTGGTGGTCTTTCTCGCTATGAACCTCAAGATATGTCGCAAGATGTATCGTTAATTTCAACCGGAAATGTTACTTTAAGTTTCGTTCGAGCAAAACAAAGTAGCACTGTTAGTAATAAAAAATTAGAAAAAATCGTTGGTTCTTTAAAAATATGAAATCTATTGAAAAAAATTGGGCAAAAGAATTAGCTAAAGGTATTATTACTGCAGAACAGCTTCTGCAAAAAAAATTTATTGCAATAAATGAAGTTGAAAAAATAGAATTAGCTAAAGAAAATTTTGACATTAGAGTTCCAAATGTTTTTTTAGATGCTATAGATAAAAATATTTCTGAAATAAAAAAACAATTTGTCCCTTCTGCCCAAGAACTCAATTTTCTACCTGAAGAACTTGAAGATCCTATTGGAGATGAACGTTGGACACCTGTCTCAGGAATTACTCATAGATATCCTGATAGAGTCCTTCTAAAGCTAACATATATGTGCGCTTCCTATTGTCGTTTTTGTTTCCGACGTTATAAGGTTTCTGATTCTGCTTTTAACTTAACAACTGAACAATATCATGAAGCTATTGAATATATAAAAAATAATAAAGATATTTGGGAAGTTATTTTAACAGGCGGAGATCCTCTCACTTTAACGGATCAAAAATTAAAAAATGTTTTAGAAGATTTAGATAAAATTAGTCACGTAAAAATAGTTAGATTTCATACAAGAATTCCTTCTGTTTTACCAGCAAGAATTAATGATAGTTTGATAAAAATATTAAAAAGTATTCAGAAACAAATCGTTTTTGTAATTCATATAAATTCGCATCATGAGTTTAACGTTGAGGCAATTTATGCTATAAAAAGATTGCGTGCAGAAGGATTTTCTTTATTAATGCAATCTGTTCTATTAAAAGATATTAATGATGATCAAGAAAAATTAATAAAACTATTAAAAATAGCCACTGAAAATGGAATTAAACCCTATTACTTACATTACTTAGATTTGGCTAAAGGAACAGAACATTTTCGTGTTCCGCTAAGAAAAGCTATAAATTTGTATAATAGTTTAAGAGGTTTAATTTCTGGTATATGTATTCCAGAATTTATTTTAGATATTCCTGGTGGAAAAGGAAAAATATCTTTACAAAGTTCTTCGGTGAAAGAATTGGAAAATAATTGTTGGCAGTTTATTAGTCCCATTGATGGATCTAAAATAGTGATCCAGTATCCAGCGGAGGTTTAATTTAAATGCAATTGTTACAGGAAGTATTTAAAAATAGTGAAGAAATCAGTTTGAATGGTAAAACAGCAGTGATAACAGGAGCAAGCTCTGGAATTGGTCAGGCAACTGCCTGTTGGCTTGCTCGGGAAGGTATGAATTTAATTCTTATAGCCAGAAGGTTAGATAAATTAGAATTCTTAAAAAAAGAATTAAATGAACAGTTTCCTAAAGTTTCGATAAAAAATATTCAAATAGATTTACAAGAAAAAAAACTTCTAGAAAAATTAACAAATGAAAATGTTTTTAATTGTGATCTATTTATTAATAATGCTGGATTAGCTCTAACTAGGGATTTAGTTGAAAATAGTAGTGAAGAAGATATTGAAACTATGGTTAGTACAAATATTACTGCTTTATTTAAATTATCTTCCGTAGTAGCAAAAAATATGGTAAAAAAAGGGCATGGGCATATCATAAATATTGGAAGTGTTGCAGGGCATTTTAGTTACCCTGGTGGTGCTGTTTATTGTGCTACAAAAGCAGCTGTAAAATCATTTTCTGAAGCTTTACGCCAAGAATTACACGAAAAAAATGTTAGAGTTACTTTAATTTCGCCAGGAATGGTTCGAACTGATTTTAGTTTGGTTAGATTTAAGGGTGATAAATCTACTGCTGACAATGTATATGCGCACGTTGAATGTTTAGAAGCAAAAGATATAGCAAGAATAATTGTGAAAACTGCGAAAGAACCTATTCATGTTAATATTGATGAAGTATTGGTTTTCCCTACAGTACAAGCACCTGTTTCTTTAAAAACTAGTAAAAATAAATAAAATACATTAATCATTTAAAATTACTATAGTTCAGTATTTTAAATGATTATTAATTTAATAATAAACAACTCGCTTTCGCCCCAGTTTTAACTTCTTTTAATTCAGGAATAGTGCTCGCACATTTGCTTTCTGCTAGTGGACAACGTGTTCTAAATCGACATCCACTTGGTGGATAAATAGGAGATGGCAAGTCACCTTGTAAAATTTGAATGACTTTGCTTTTTTCTAGTTCAGGATCAGGAATAGGTACAGATGATAGTAACGCTTTTGTATAAGGATGTTGAGGAGATTTATAAATTTGTTCCCTAGTTCCAATTTCAACAGGTTTACCTAAATACATAACCATTATTCTATCACTGATATGTTTAACTACACTAAGATCGTGTGCAATAAACACCAAAGTTAATCCTAATTCGCGTTGTAATTTTTTTAATAAATTAACAATTTGCGCTTGGATAGAGACATCTAGTGCACTGACAGGTTCATCACAAACTATTATTTTAGGATTTAGTATTAAGGCTCTTGCAATTCCTATTCTTTGGCATTGTCCGCCGGAAAACTCATGTGGATAACGATTGATATGTTCTGGAATTAGACCAACAAGATCCATCAAACTAGTTACTTTTTCTTTCACTTCTATATTAGACATTTTTGGGAAAAAAGTTTTTAAAGGTTCAGCAATGATTTGTCCAGCTGTCATTCTTGGATTTAAAGAAGCCAAAGGATCTTGAAAAATCATTTGAATATCTTTTCTAGCTTCACGCATTTCATTTTTATCAAGATCAAGTAAATTTTTTTCTAATAAAGTAACTTTACCTTCAGTTGCTGGTAGTAAACGCATTATAGCCCTTGCTAAAGTAGACTTGCCACACCCAGATTCACCAACTACACCAAGTGTTTCGCCTGCGTGCAAATCAAAACTAACACCATCGACAGCTTTTAAAGTAACTTTTTTAAACCATGAACCTTTTTTTTGGACAGGAAAATATACTTTTAGGTTTTCAACTGAAAGAATTTTTTGATTCATGTTAAGAATTCCTTATAACAAGCCTTTTTCGTTTTCTGATTAATTGCAACTAAAGGAGGAGGTGTTGTGAAGCATTTTTCAGTAGCATACTGACAACGTTCATGAAAAGCACATCCCGTCGGTAAGTTTAATAAGCTTGGAGGATTACCTGGAATTGTAGGTAGATCTCCATAAGTTTCGTCGTTTAATTTAGGAATAGATTTTAAAAGTCCTTGTGTATAGGGATGCTGCGGTTGATAAAAAATATGCTCAACTGACCCATATTCCATGGTTCTTCCTGCATACATGACCATCACATTGTCGCAAATACCTGCAACAACTCCTAAATCGTGAGTAATGATTATTATTGCTGTTCCTAAATCTTTTTTAAGATCTCTTAAGAGAGCGACTATTTGCGCTTGAACTGTAACATCTAATGCAGTAGTTGGTTCATCAGCAATCAACAAGTCCGGTTTACAGAGAAGACTCATTGCGATCATAACCCGTTGACGCATTCCTCCAGAAAATTCATGAGGATACATGTCTATTCTATTTTTCGCATCAGGAATTTTTACTAAATCTAACATTTTTATCGATTCTTGTTTTGCTTCTTGTTGAGACATATTCTTATGAAACATTAAGACTTCTGTCATTTGGGTAGAAATTTTTAAATAAGGATTTAAAGAAGTCATAGGATCTTGAAAGATCATCGATATTTTATCGCCTCTGATCTTGTTTAGTTGTTGTTGATTTAAACCAATTAATTCATTGTTATTAAATTTTACGCTCCCAACAGTTTTACCATTTTGAGCTAGTAATCCCATAATTCCTAGGACAAGTTGACTTTTTCCCGAACCAGATTCGCCTACTATTCCTAATGCTTCACTTGAATTTAAAGAAAAACTAATTCCATTTACAGCTTTTACCATGCCATCATGAGTGGAAAAAGAGATATTGAGATCGTTAACACTTAATAAAGTCATAGGAGAATTCCTTTTTTAACGGTCTTTAGGATCAAGAGCATCTCTGAGTCCGTCACCAATAAAATTAAAGCAAAATAATGTAATTACTAAAAAGGCTGCGGGGAAAACCAATCTCCACCAAGCCACTGTTACATTTTGTGCACCATCATTTATTAAAACTCCCCAACTGGTAGCAGGTTCTTGAACTCCAAGACCAAGAAAGCTTAAAAATGATTCTGTAAGAATAACTTGCGGGATAGTTAAAGTAACATATACAATTACTATTCCAAGCACATTTGGAACGATATGGCGTAAAATTATTATCGCTGAACTTACACCGCTTGCATGTGCTGCTTCTATAAATTCTTTTCCTTTTAAAGAAAGAGTTTGTCCTCTAACAATTCGCGCCATGTCAAGCCAATTTACTGCTCCAATTGCAATGAAAATAAGAAATATGTTTCTGCCAAAAAAAGTCATTAATAAAATAACAAAAAACATAAAAGGAAGAGAATAAATAATATCGACAATTCTCATCATAAAACCATCAATTTTTCCACCTAAAAAACCAGCTGTAGCGCCATAAGCTATACCTATAACTACACTTACAACACTTGAAATGATGCCAATTAAAAGAGACATTCTCCCACCATATAGTGTTCTAGAAAAGACATCTCTTCCTAAATCATCAGTACCAAAAAAATGTTTACTGCTAAAATCGGGTGAAAGACCAATTGAATTCCAATCAGTATCTTGCATTTCATAGTGGGAAAAATATGGAGCAAAAATGACCAATAAGGTTATGATAAAAAGGATTCCAATACTAACAACTGCTGCTTTATTTAAAGTTAATCTTCGAAAAGCATCTTTCCAAAGACTTCTTCCTTTAATTTCTTTTTTCAGCGCAATTTTTTCAAGAATGATAGCCTTTTTACTCATATTTGTTACATTCTGTATTGAAGTCATAATGTTAAGCCTCTTCAGTATTTTATTTTTGGATCAATCACAGCATATAAAACATCAACAATAAAATTAAATGCAATTATGAGAGCTCCTACTAAAATTACAGAGCCTAACACTAAAGTGTAATCACGATTTAATGCACCTTTAACAAGGTAACTTCCTAGTCCAGGTAAGCTAAAAATTTGTTCTACAACTACAGAACCGGTAATGATCCCAGCTGTAGCTGGACCTAAATATGATATAACGGGAAGTAATGCAGGTCTTAAAGCATGGCGAAATAAAATAATTCTGGTTGGAATTCCCTTTGCTTTTGCTGTACGGATATAATTACTTTTTAGAACTTCAATCATGCTTCCTCGCATTATTCGACTAATAATTGCTATTTGTGGTAAAGCAAGAGAAGTAACAGGAAGAATCATATTTTGGAAAGAGCCATCATTCCAACCACCGGCGGGTAACCAACCTAAAAATACTGCGAATAATAAAGTAAACATTGGTGCTGTTACAAAACTTGGAATTGAAATTCCTGTCATTGACATTCCTGTTGCTAAATAGTCAACAAAAGTATTTTGCTTAAACGCTGCAAAAGAGCCAACAAGTACACCTATAATAACAGCAATTAACATAGCCCAAGCGCCCAGCCATAGTGAGACAGGAAATCCTTGATTAATAAGTTGATTAACAGTCCAATCTGGATATTTAAATGAAGGTCCAAAATCACCTTTCGCTAGTGACCATAAATAGTCTAGATATTGAATAAATATAGGATCATCTAAATGATATTTAGCGTTCAAATTTGCTTGCACAGCTGGGCTCAGTACTTTTTCTCCAGAAAAAGGACCACCTGGAGCAATTCGCATAAGAAAAAAAGATAAGGTAATAAGTATAATTAGCGTAGGCCATGCCCCTAAAAATCTTTTTATAGTATATGAAATCATATTAACTATGCCTCAAAATAAGTAAATTAAATTTTATTACCTTAAAATCTTTCAATTAAAATAAATCAGTAAAGAATAACTTTTTCTTCTTAACGTATTGCAGAATTGGAACTATCAACTATGTAGAAGTTCTTAGTATACATATGATCCAAAGGATTTTCTCCACTATAACCTCCAACATGATTTTTGACAAGGTGTGTGGTTACATAAGTGTATAAGGAGATAATTGGGTAATCATTTAGCATTAATGCAGATGCTTGTTGCAAAGTTTCTGATCTTTTTGTTGGATTAACTTCTAATGAAGCTTTTTGTATAAGTTCGTCGTATTTAGGATTTTTATATTTTGGATTATTTTGTGGATTATGTGAAACAAAGAGATCCAAATATGTACTAGGATCATTATAATCAGCATTCCATCCATCTCTTGCTGTAATAAAACGGCCTTCATTTCTTTCTGTGAGAAATACTTTCCATTCTTGGTTTACTAAATTCATTTTAACACCAAGATTTTGTTCCCACATAGCGGCTAAAGCTATTGCAACCTTTTTATGTAATGCATTTGTGTTGTAGGTATAAGTCAATACTAAAGGTCTTTCTTTAGAATAACCGGATTCTTTATAAAGACGTTGAGCTTCAGCAATTCTTTGAGAAGCGGGCATTTTTTCCCAAGAATAAGCTTGTTGTTTATAAGATGCCATGCCAAATGGAACTATATCGTATGAAGGAAGTTCGCCTCTACCTGTTACTTTTTCAGTCAGAACTTTTCTGTCTATTGCCATAGATAAAGCCTGTCTTAACTTAACATTATTTTTAAAAGGTTCTACATTTGTATTTAAAGATACATAATAGGTTGATAAAAAAGGATTGGCTTTTAATTGTTTTCCAAGTGATTTTTTTAGATCTTTAAATTTGTCTGATGGAATATCATAGGTAATATCTAATTGACCAGTTTGGTACATTTGCAGTTCTGTATTTACATCGGCGATAGGGTAGTAATTTGCACTTTCAATTACAGTTTTTGCATTATTCCAATACATTTTATTGCGTTCAGTTGTTATTTTATCACCAATTTTCCAATATTTTAGCTTATATGCCCCGGAAGAAACTAAATTACCTGGTTGACTAAACTTATCTCCAAATTTTTCTACATTAGCTTTTTGGACAATGGCTAAATTTTGGAAGGCTACGATCTTTAAAAAATAGGGACATGGTTTATTTAAAGTAAATTGCACAGTACTTTTATCTAAGGCTTTGACCCCTAATTCTTCTGGCTTCTTTTTACCAGTTGTTATTTCAGGGGCATTTTTAATCATCAGGACTAATTCAGCATATGTGGCAGCTAATTTAGGATCTACTAGACGCCGGATGGAAAAAACAGCATCTTCCGCTGTGATTAGTGAACCGTCTGAAAACTTAGCGTCAGGGCGAATTTGGAACGTATAAGTTAAACCATCTTTACTTATTTCCCACCTGTTCGCGATTCCGGGATTAATTTCACCTTTTTCATTTTCTACCAGCAAGCCTTCAAATAGGTCGTATAAAACGCGTGCGCTAACTGTATCTTGAGCCTTTTGTGGATCTAACGAGGGAACTTCAGCTCCTATCCCAACATTTATAATTTGCTTAGTTGAAAGTTTAACACCAGTAGGCACTTCTGCAGCAAAGGTATTAGGAATAAATGATGTACATGCAAATAGTGAAGAAAAAAGAATAGCAGAAAATTTTGGCGTTTTTTTCAACAGCATAGGATCTCCAGCAAGGAAAAAGTAGAGATGAAAATAAATATTTAACTATTGACTATTTAGCCGAAATTATATCTTGTGTCAATTAAAAATATAAAATTAGTTTGAAATTGCTTGTTATCTCTATTATTAAATCATTTTTAATTTGTTCTTAATTAAGATAAATACTTTAATTTAATTCTTTTCATTATAATGACATAAAGTTAACTTTTTCTAGTTCTTGGAATTTATTATATTTAAATGCAATTATTAAATTTAATTATTAAAAAGATATTAAGTTAAAATTTCATCAATATTTTGGAGAAAAAATAAAATTTATTAAATTTAAATTAAAATTTGTAAATTTAATTTAAATTTAATAAAAAACTAATTATTAAAAAGTATTTAGACTAAGTCGAAAAATATCTTGCTTGGGGATGCCAACTCACTAATGCACTAGTTGTCAGCTCAGGATGCATTTGATATGCTTCTGATATAAAAACACCAATTCTGCTGGCATCTAATAAATTAAGTAAAGTTGCATTTCCCTCCATACTTGGGCAAGCAGGATAACCAAAAGAATATCGAGAACCTTGGTAACCTTGACTAAAAAGTTGGCGCATATTTTTCGCATCTTTTCCAACTATTCCTAAATCTGTTCTAATTTTTTTATGTATTAATTCAGCAAATGCTTCAGTTAGTTCTGTTCCAATTCCATGCATGTAGTAATAATCAGTTACGTTACCAGAATCATATAGTTTTTTTGTTTGATTAGAAAATTCTTCACCTAAAGTCACTATTTGTATTCCTAAGGTATCGAATTCAGCATTTTTTATATTTCTAAACATATCAGAAATACACAATAATTTTCCAGAATTTTGGCGTGGAAATTCAAATTCCGCAATAATTTTATTTTTATCAGATGGATGAATTTTATTTTTTTCACTTGGGTCATAAACAAATAATTTATTTTGAAAAGAACATACTGGAAAATATCCGTAAATGGCTTTTGGTTGGAAGACTTTTTCTTCAATAACTTTATTCTTCCATTTATGGTATAAAGGATATGCTTTTTCTTGTAAAAGTAAATTAAATTCCGTATCATTTTTGTTACCTTGAGAAAACCCCCAGCGACTGCGTATTAATGCAAATTCATCAATAAAATTAAATAAATTATCTATACTTTCTTCTATTACTTTTGTTCCCCAAAAAGGCGGAATTGGTATAACTTCGTTTTTTCTTATCCAGGGACTTTGGCCATTTTCATCAAGTTGAATGGAAGGAGAGCCTTTTCTTATAATTTTAATTTTTTGTTCTTCTGGTTCTGAAGGAGTAGAATTATCATGTCCGCGAGCATATTTTCTAATGGCGTTTGCTTGTTCTAAAGTAAGCTCTCCAGAAATTTCGGATAATTTTTCCATTATTTTTAAGCTTTCAAAAGCATCAAAGGCATAAAATACTTGTCCTTTGTAAACTGCCTGGCAATCTTTTTCTACAAATTCTCTAGTCAATGCAGCACCACCAAGAATCACTGGAATAGTGTGGCCATGGACTGTCATATATTCCAAATTTTCTTTCATAATAGCTGTAGATTTAACTAATAATCCACTCATCCCAATTGCATTAGCACCTGAGTTTTTATATTTTTCTAAGATAGATTCGATAGGTTGTTTTATTCCTAAGTTTAAAATTTCAAATCCATTATTTGAAAGAATAACATCGACTAAATTTTTACCAATATCGTGAACATCACCTTTTACTGTAGCAATGATCATTTTACCTTTACTGTAACCTGTTTTTTTCTCCATATAAGGTTCAATAACGCTAACAGCAGCTTTCATAGCTTCAGCACTTTCAAGAACAAAAGGTAATTGCATTTCGCCAGCACCAAAACGTTCTCCAACAGTTTTCATTCCTGAAAGTAAAATTTCATTAATTATCGTAAGAGGAGGGTATTTTTTTAAAGCTTCTTTGCAGTCTTCAATAATGAGCTGTTTTTCTCCATCAATAATATCAAGTTTTAATTTTTCTTCTATTGACAAAGTGTTACGTTTTATTTGTTCTGTAGATGAATCTTTTTTTAAATCAGAAAATTTTTGTAATATTACTTTTAAAGGATCATAATTTTCTGCTCGTCTATCGAAAAGAAGATCTTCAAAAATATTTCTGACATCAGATTCTATTTTTGCAACAGGGATTATTTTTGAAGCATTTAGTATTGCTAAATCTAGCCCATTTTTTACAGCATGATAAAGCATTAATGAATTTAATATTTGCCTTGTATATGGAGTTAAGCCAAAACTTACATTTGATAGTCCAAGAATTGTTTTCACACCTGGTAAAGTTTCTTTAATTAATTTAATTCCATCAAGAGTGGCAATAGCTGATTTTCTAAATTCTTCATCACCACTTCCTAGAGTGAAAGTTAGAGGATCAAAAATAAGATCTCCTGGGTGGATATGAAATTCATCAACTACTAAATTATAAATTCTTTTAGCTATTGCAACCTTTTTTTCAGTAGTTTTTGCCATTCCTTCTTCATCTATTGTAAGAGCAACAACAGCAGCGCCATATTCTTTGCAATATTTTAAAATTTCCCTTGCTTTTTCTTCACCATCTTCAAAATTTATAGAGTTAATGATACATTTTCCGGGTGCAATTTGTAAGGCTTTTTCTATAACTGGTAATTCAGTAGAATCTATCATTATGGGAATATTTACTTGTGTTACTATTTTTTTAAGTAACTTCTCCATGTCTTCAGTTTCGTTACGTGAAACATAAGCAACACATACATCCAAAATATGTGCGCCTTCTTTTAATTGACTCTTTGCTATTTGGACAAGACCATCATAATCATTCACAGCC
The DNA here is from genome assembly GCF_029873255.1 of Pigmentibacter sp. JX0631. Lineage (NCBI taxonomy): Bacteria > Pseudomonadati > Bdellovibrionota > Oligoflexia > Silvanigrellales > Silvanigrellaceae > Pigmentibacter > Pigmentibacter sp. JX0631. Next base: position 2,915,419 of record NZ_CP123622.1, read on the forward strand.
AGAAGTTCTTTGAATTTTTTAGAACCATTTGCATTTGTTCTTTCGCCAACATATAATGGTTTTGGCTCAAGATTTAAAGGAACACTATTATATAAACTACTTACACTTTTTTCGTATTTTCCTTTACGTATTCCTGGATTAAGTGTACCAGCAAGGTTTGCAAGTTCCTTGATATGCTCAGGCGTAGTACCACAACAGCCACCAATAATATTTAAGGAAAAATCTTTTGCCATTAAATTTACTTTATTGGCAAAATCTTTCGGTCCAAGAGGATAAACTGTTTTTCCTCCCACATTTTGTGGAAGGCCTGCATTGGGAAGAACACTTAACGCAAATGGCGAAGCTTCGGCTAAATAAGCTATATGCTGCCGCATTTCATCTGGACCAGTAGCACAATTCATTCCTAAAACATCTATTTCTAGTGTTTCAATTGAAGTTAAAGCTGTTTGAATATCACTGCCAACTAACATAGTGCCAGAAGTTTCAATTGTTACCTGAGACCATATAGGAACCTTTTTATTAAGCTCCTTCATAGCAGATTTTGCTGCTCTGATTGCAATTTTTACTTGATTAATATCTTGAGAAGTTTCGATTAATATTGCATCTACTCCACCTTTAATTAATCCTACCATTTGTTTTTTGTAACTTTGATATAATGTATGATAATCAATTTGCAAAAGAGAAATAAGTTTTGTTCCAGGTCCTACACTTCCAATGACATATTTATTTTCATTAAAACTATTAGCTACATATCTGGCTAACTTTGCAGCTATAATATTTAATTCTTCTGTTCGATGGGCTAAATTAAATTCACTTAAAACAATTTCATTGCAACCGAATGTGTTTGTTTCTACTGCATCAGAACCATTTATAAAATAATTATGATGGATCTCTTGAATCCACTTCGTTCTTCTTTCATTTAATAATTCTACACAACCATCGTATTCTAATCCACCATAATCCTCAATAGTTGGATTAAAATTAAAAATCTGAGTGCCCATAGCTCCATCAAGAACTAATACTTTCTCTTTAATTAATTCAGAAATTTTTTTTTTCATTTCATAAACCTATATAATTGATTGAGCAATTACCTTTTATTTTTATTTGACATCCTAGCCGTTCATCTTTATTTGCTGATATGGATTCAAGAAAATCTTTTTCTTCTCTTTCCATTGCGGAGATATTCTCAATGCCTTTTTCAATTTTAATTCTGCATGTTCCACAAGTTCCAGTTCTGCAGCCAAAAGTAACATCAGCTCCACAGGAATCAACTATTTCTTGAAAAGAAGTGCCTTGAGGGGCTTCTACTTCCATATCTTCCAATACAAAATATATGATTGGTTTTGACATAATATTTTCCTAATTTATGAGAAATATTTAAAGTAAACGCAGAGCAAACTCAACATTTCCTAAAGGAGCACTTATTTGCAAACCTTGTACAGAAGATTTAATTTCATCAATAAGTTCTTTAGCAATTGCTATCCCTTCGTTCATTTGTTCGTCTGAAGTCTTACATTTTCGCATACGATCTAAAATCGTATTTGGTACATAAACTCCAGGGACTTCATTTGCCATAAATTCAGCATTACGTAGACTTTTCAATGGCCATATTCCAGCAATAATTGGTACTTTAAATTTTGAAGAAAATTCTAAAAATTTGAATAATGAAACAGAATCAAAAACTGGTTGAGTAATCGCCCACTCGGCACCAGCTTCAACTTTATATTTAAAACGAGATTTTTCTTTTTCTATATCAGAAGCAACGGGGTTTGCACCGACACCAACACTCATGCAAGTTGGTCTGCCAATACTGGAACCACCTAAATCAAGTCCAGAGTTTAATCTTGTTACCATATTTACTAATCCAATAGCATCTATATCAAATACCGCTGTTGCATTTGGATAAGGCCCCATTTTAGGAGGATCTCCAGTTATGCATAGAATATTTTTAATTCCTAATCCTGCAGCACCTAATAAGTCACTTTGAATACCTAATAAATTTCTATCTCTACAGGCGTAGTGTAATACGGTTTCAATACCAATTTCGCGTTCAATAATACATGCTGTGGCTAAAGAACTCATTCTTGCTGAAGCTCTAGGACCATCTGGTATATTTATCGCGTCTATGTTATTTTCTTTACATATTTTTGCGCGTTCAAGGATTTTTTCTATTTCTAATCCTTTAGGTGGAAGAAGTTCAATACTAGTAACAAATTTTCCATCAATTATTTTTTGCGCCCAATTACTTTGTAAAACTCTAGGTACATTTGTGATATGTACATGAATTTTATTTTCTTCTTTTGTTTCGATATTTTTTGTTTGTTCCGTTAAGTCAAAAGCTTTTGCTTGGCGAATAGCTCCTGACATTATTTTTGTATGTGCAGGGGACGTTCCACTACTGCCTCCGAGAAGTCTCGCGCCTCTTAGTAAGGCTTGACGAGCAAATTCACCCATATATTCAGGGCTTGCCATATAGATAAGTCTTCCATCAACCATGCGTGGTTGGCCTGCATTGGGATAAAGAATAATTGGTTTATCTGTTGACTGCTTTAGTTTTTTTAATATTTCTAACATGGGAGCAGGGCCATTTCCGCCATCTATTCCTACAACGTCAGCCCCCCATTCATCTAATTTTTGGGTGAACCAAGTAGGTTCTGTCCCAAACAAACTATTTCCATCTTCATTCACACTCATCATTGCAATAATAGGAAAATCACCTATTTCTTTTATTGCTAGTATTGCTTGATGAATTTCAGATAAGTCTGGAAAACCTTCAAGAATAAATAAGTCAACAGATCCGTTTATTAAGGCATGAGCTTGTTCTTTGAAAGTATTTTTTGCTTCTTCAAGCGATGTTGGTCCCCAGGGTTCAATTCTTACTCCAAGTGGTCCAATACTGCCAGCAACCCAACAGTTTGTTGTAGCTGCTTTGCGAGCAATTTCTGCTCCTTTTAAATTTATATCTTCAACTTTTTTTTCCAGTCCAAAAGATTTTAATTTATAGTGATTAGCACCCCAAGTATTAGTACTTATAATTTGTGCGCCTGCATTAATAAATTCTGAGTGAATTTGATAAACAAGTTCAGGTTGAGAAAGATTTACTTCTTCAAAGGATTTATTTATAAAAATTCCTTTTTCATACAGAAGAGTACCGGTTGAACCTCCAAGTAAAATACATTCACCTTTTTGTAAACAGGAACGAAACGAACGTATACATTTTTGCTTAGAATTAGCAGAAAAAGAATTAGGCATATTTTGACCCACTCCAGAAAATTTTGTCTCACAGTGGAAACCACACAACACAGCCAATTGGCGAGAGAACAAAAGAGTTTAGGTTAACAAAAATAAAAAATTTTTGTGCAATGTAGAACATTGTGATAAAAATTATGACATGAAATTTTTCTAGGAGCAAGTATAGTTATATTTCTTTATGTGGAATGTAAGTGTAACCAACACCTCTTACAGAGTGAATAAATTCAGGTTTTGCCGGATTTTTTTCAATATACTTTCTTAATTTCCCTACAAAAACGTCTACAGTTCTAGTTTCTATAATTGCATCATACTGCCAAACTTTATGGAGTAAATCATTTCTAGTTAAAATTTTATTTTCATTTTCTAAAAATACTTGAACTAATAAGCCTTCTGTTGGTGAAATTCTATGGACAATTCCGTCATTTCTAGTAATTGTGAGACGCTCCATGTCAAAAATTGTATTACCAAATGCTCTGGGAGTAAGGGATAATTCGGTCTTATACCATTTTTTTCTTTGTACTAATCTTTTTACACGAAGAATAATTTCCGATAAATTAAAAGGTTTTGTAACATAATCATCAGCACCTAATTCAAAAGCTTTTATTCGGTCATTTTCAAGACTTTTAGCACTTAAAACTAAAATGGGAATTCTTTCAGCAAGAATTCTTGTCTTTTTTAATATTTCATAACCATCTAATTGAGGTAACATTATATCTAATATAATGGTAGAGATTTTTTCAAAATTTATTTTTATATATTCTAATGCTTCAAATCCATTAGAAAGTAACACTACTTCGAAACCTTCGGCTTCAAAATTAAACAATAATCCTTCACCAATTGCTTCTTCATCTTCAACTATGAGAAGAAAGTCTTTGGAGTTCGACATAAAACGTACATCCTTTGTTTAAACCATCACTAAGTGCAAATATTTTTCCATGATGTTCTTTAACTATTGATAAACAGACAAATAGACCAAGGCCAGAGCCTTGGATTTTAACTTTTAAATTTCTTTCTATCCTATAAAATTTTTTAAATATCTTTTTTAAGTGGTTTTTTTCAATTCCAACGCCATTATCTTTTATAAAAACTTGGATAAAGTCTTTTTTTAAAAGAACTCCAGCTTGAATTAAGCCACCTTTTTCTGTATATTTAACTGCATTATCTAGCAGGTTGTCAAATAGCATTGTTAAATGATAAGGATTTCCCCAAACAAAAAAAGCATTTTCAACATCAGTCAATAAATTTTGAAATTCAAAAATACGTAAATCGCCAAATCGATCTTTTACTCTATTAAAACATGCATTCAGTAATTCACATAAATTAACTCTGCTATGAATTAAAGTACTTTTATCCGATTCTAACCGTGCTGATATAAGTACTGTATCAATCAGTTTTTGCAATCTTTCAGTTTCTTTCAATGTTCGGGTTAGAAATTTTTTTCTTTCATCTTCTGTCACATTACGGAGTAGCATTGTTTCTGCATAAAGCCTTATACTCGCTAAGGGGGTTTTCAATTCGTGGGTCACATTGCTTAAAATAGCATCTTGCATTTTTGTAATTCTAGAAAGTCGTCTTTGACTTACAAAAATCATGTATAATGCAATGAGGATAAAACCCATTAATATGCAACCCTGCGATAAAATAACCCATTGACCAGAATTAGTTGCAGCAACAGGAAATTTTTCTATGAATGTATTTATTTCTTGGCTTCTTAAGATGTACCATCTGATCCAGACAAACATAAGCAAGCCCCAACAAATTTGGGCGCCGATGAGGATTGAGATGGGATGTAAAAGCCATTTAAGTTTTTTTAACATGATTTACCCTTTAGCAATAGCAATCTTTGGTTGCTTTAGTAGTATACCTAAAACGTATGCTTTAGAAAACTCAAATTCTGAAGTAATGGGTAAAAAATATATTACTTTTTATCAAGATTTCTTGAAAAATAAAAAACAAGAAGAAATAAAGCATTTAGATGAAATAAAAAAACAAATTGGAAAAGAAAAAAATGGACAAGAAAAAATATACCTTTTATTAGGACTGCTAAATAACGCAGGAGATATATTGCAAGATGATTATGTAGAATTTGCAAAAAAAAATATTCAACAGTCTAAAATAAAAATGACTGATTTGCAAAGTCAACTTTATCGAATATATTATGCAAATTATTTGTATTTAAAAAAAGATTATGCTGGAGCAATATTATTATTAAAACCAATTTCTAAACAAAGTAAATTATTAATTTTTCAGATGATAGCACCGTTGTACTTAGATGCTTTACTTGATGCTGGATTTAAAGCTGAAGCAATAGATTACTATAAATCCTATGGAAATATTATTGAACAATATACAAATTGGGAAAAAATGAATGAAGTATTTGTCAAATTATCGCAAGCAGCAATGTTTTTTAACCAATTTAATCAGGCACTTGTTTTCTTAAAAAAACCTTTGCTTTTTTATCCGTTAGAAAAATCTGGTAGAGATGCAATGGACATTGTTTCAAAAATTGAATGTTCTGGTGGAAGTTTAGGAAGTCTTTATTTTAGGGAAGAAAATCTCCAGTATTTGTCAAAAGAAGTATATAAACGGATAGGGAAACAACCTGATTCACGAAATTATATATTAGCTTTAGTAGGAATTAATCCTTTCAATCCAATTCCAACTAAACCTTTTGAACAACTATCAACCCAAGAAAAAGATAAGATTTTAGGAAACACTGAACTGTTACTTTCTGCAAGAGAATATAATTTAGCTGATAATGTATTAAATTATCTTTCTGAAAATGGTACTTATTCCGATTTAAATATAAAAGATAGAATATTAGATATGCGAGGAAGAGTTTTTAATGCTTTAAATCAACCAGCAAAATCAGCACAAGTGTATTTTAAATTATTTACTGAAATGCCAAATTCAAAGTTTTCAGAAATTGCTAAAATGAAGTATGCAGTATCGCTTCATTATGCAAGAAAACATATTGAGGCAGCTGAGTTTGCAAAGAAATATTATATATTTTCAACGCTTGAAGAACAAAATTGGTTTATTTTATGGGAGTATATATTAGCAAAAAAATATGATGAAGCTGAAAATGTTGCTATAAATTTTTTAAGTCAAAGTAAAAAAGAAACAGTAAACATTAAATTTCAATATTGGCTTTCAGTAATTCAATATGAAAAGGGATTGAAAGAGGATGCTAAAAAAAGCTTTCAATCAATTGCAAAAAGAACTTCAGAATATCCCTATTCTGTGTTTTCAAGATGGAAATTAAATAATTACAGTTATAAAAATCAAAATATTGGAGAAAATTTAGGAATTAAAGACTATTATTCAAGAAGATTTAATCCTTTTTTAAAAAGAAAAATTAAAGACAAAAATTTAGAAGAAATTAGAAAATTTATTTTAAGTGATTTAGAAGATGTAGCGATTATTTATATTAAGAAAATAAATACAAAAAAAATGAAAAAGAACCAGATAGTTCTTTTAGCAAATTTAGCATATGCAGCTACTGACTTTAAAATGTCTTCGGATCTAGCACGCAATAATTTTGGAAATACTCTGGATGAATATGGTGTTGATGAATTATGGACAGAAAAAACGAATTTCTGGAAATTAAATTACCCTTTAGCTTATTGGAAAGATATCCAAAATGCAGCAAAATTAGCTGATATTGATCCTTTATGGTTACTTTCTATCATGCGAGCAGAATCACTCTATTTTCCTACAGCTGAAAGTTCCGTTGGTGCAATAGGTTTAATGCAGATTATGCCTTACACTGGTTTAAATATCTCTAAACATATTGGCAAAGATAATTTTAATATTAGCTTGTTAAAAGAACCTTCACAATCTATTGCATATGCTGCTTGGTATTTAAGAATGTTATTAAAAATATATAAAGGTAATTACTTGTTAGCAACTGCCGCATATAACGGGGGGCCAGAAGCTATAAATCGTTGGATAGGACAAAACAATTCACTAACAATTGATGAATTTTATGAAAATATTCCATTTCAAGAAACAAAAAAATACGTGGCAAAAGTCTTGGGATACCTTGACATTTATTATAGAGTGCAACTAGGAAATAGTGATGGTTATAATTTGGATTTCGGTGATTCGCTACCAGATCCTTTTACAAAACTAAATATTTTTTAGGCGCTTTATAAAGGGGTTCCCTTGTGAATTTACAGCAGATGCAAAATAATGATTTTATTTTGCAAGTAGATAATATTGTAAAAACTTATCCAAATGGGACAAAAGCTTTAAAGGGAATTTCTTTTCAAGTACCTAAAGGTGCATTTCTATCAGTTATAGGTCTTTCAGGTTCAGGGAAATCCACTCTGTTAAGATGCATTAACCGTATTCATGAACCTACTGCGGGAACAGTTTATTTTGAAGGACAAGACATTACCCACGTTAAAGAACGAGAACTCAGAGAAATAAGAAAAAAAATTGGAATGGTTTTTCAGCATTTTAATCTAATCAATAGACGAAATGTATTAAATAACGTTTTAATGGGTAAATTAGGAGAAATGAATAATCATTTTTTGGGTGGGATTTTTAAGAAGTGGCCTTCTGATTGGGTTGATGAAGCTTATGCTGCTTTAAGAATCGTAGGAATAGCAGATAAAGCACTAGTACGCGCTGATGGTTTGTCTGGGGGGCAAAAACAGAGAGTTGCTATTGCAAGAACTTTAATTCAAAATCCACACCTACTTTTAGCAGATGAGCCTGTTGCTTCACTAGATCCAACGACGAGTTATTCAGTGATGAATTACTTAAGGGATTTAAATACTAAAAGAAATATTACCGTTGTTTGTAATTTACATTTTTTAAGTTTAGTTAGAGATTATTCTACTCATGTAATTGCTTTAAAAAATGGAGAAAAAGTTTTTGAAGGAAAACCATCAGATATTTCTGAAAAATGGTTTAAGGATATTTATGGCTCTGATGCAAAAGAAGTGGAGATACATTAATGAAATTCCCTTCATTTATTCCAATAATAGAATCAAAAAGAAAAAAAAGAGAGTTAGCAGGTTTACTAATTGAAATGTTAGTATGGGCATATATTTTAATATTTTTCTTCAAAATTTTAATATTTTCTATTCTTTTACCACTAATTGAAAACTTAGCTTATTCGGAAAACCCAAATCAATTTGCCTTAAATATTATTCAAAAATTAAATTTTGATAGTAGATATTTTGAATTTCCATGGAGTTGGTTTTTGGGTTTATCTTTTATTGGATTTGGTATTGGCGCTTTAGTATCTTTAAAATGCAAAGGATTTGGTTCTTGGGTTGCAAGTCTATCTAAATTACAAGTAACCGATCCTAATGATTATTTAAAAATACAGAAGCATTGGAAATTTGCAAAAATTGAAGCATATTTTTTAGTATTAATTACTTTAATTACGGGGATAGTAATAGTAAATGTTAGTGTATCTAAAATAATTCAAATTGATGGTTTATTAGGCGCAGGTAGATTAACGTTACAGTTAACTTGTGGAATACCTGGAGTTGGTGAACATATATTATTTGGTTCTTTCTACGATCTATTGCAATCTTTTTTTAATTTATTGTTACGTTTGCATAATTCTGTTTTTACCAATCAAGCAGAATATTTTAATATACCTTGTATACCGAACGATTTAACTTATTTTGGCAAAGCTTTAAGTAAACTAGCAGAATCAATTTATTTAGCATTTTTAGCTACGTTTTTTAGTATTCCAATTGCGTTTGTTTTATCTTTTTTTGCTTCTAGAAATTTAACACGCCATAGCTATGCTATGCGCTCTCTTTATTTCTTAATTCGTTCTTACATGAATATTACAAGGTCTATAGAGCCATTGATTTGGGCAATCTTATTTTCAGTATGGATTGGGATTGGTCCTTTTGCTGGCGCATTGGCTTTGATGGTTCATAGTGTTTCCAGTCTAGTGAAACAATATTCAGAAGCTATCGAAACAGTTGATGAAGGGCCTATTGAAGCCTTGCAAGTAACAGGCGCAAGTCGTATTGCTGTTGTCTGGTTTTCAGTTGTTCCACAAGTTATTCTTCCTTTTCTTGCCTTTACGATTTACAGGTGGGATATCAATGTAAGAATGGCAACTGTAATAGGACTTGTAGGTGGCGGTGGAATAGGTAGTATTTTAATTCAGGAGCAAATGTTGGCGCGTTGGACACAGGTGGGAAGTCTTGCTTTTCTTATCTTTTTGGTTGTCTGGTGCATGGATTTCTTATCAGCAAGAATTCGCGAGGCTATACAATAAGTGCAAATAAAATATTTAGGACTTTTACCATATTCAGATACGTTAGGAATAATGGAGTCTATCCATACAGATATTGTTAATAACCCTTCACAAGAAGGAATTATTTTAGTTGTGCAGCATCCGCCTACTGTTACTATGGGGAAGCGTGAGTTATATACAGATATGCTTATTCCACCTGAACAATTAAAGTATAAAGGGGTGGCCTTTCATAAAATAGATCGTGGGGGCAGTGTTACTGTTCATGAGCCAGGACAAATTGTTATTTATCCCATTTTTCAAATTCAAGAATATCAACAAACAGTTCGTTCGTACGTACATTTATTAGAAGAAGCAATGATAGAAACAGCTGCATTATATGGAGTCAATGTTCAAAGAGATGAAATAAACCCAGGGGTATGGGTAGGGCAGAACAAAATTGGAGCTATTGGAATTCGAATTAAAGATAAAGTAACAAAACATGGAATTGCATTCAATGTTTTGAATTCCTTAGAAACATTTTCTAACATCATACCTTGTGGATTACATGGTAGAGGTGTGATTAATTTGCTCCAAGCTATAAAAGACATTCCTATAGAAAAAAGAAAAATCCCCCTTCTTGATTATCATGATGTAGAAAGATATTTAGCACAAACAATAAATAATAAATTATCTTTGATAAATTAATTCTTGCAAAGTAATGAAGTTTTTAGTCTAAATAAATATCGCATTAATCTTTCAATGCCGCGAGAATTTTCTCTTTTCTTTCGGCTAAGCTCGGATGGGTTGAAAAAACTTCTAAAAAGTAAAATATTATTTTTTCACTCTGAGTTTGAGTTGTATTCTTTTCAATATTCTTTAATGCATATATAAGTAATTCTGGAGATAATTGAGCAGACTGTAAATTTTTTGCAGCAAAGATATCTGCTTCATGTTCAAAGTTTTTTGAATATTTATTTTCTAAAATAGCTCCATAAAATGAAGTCAATGTTGATGAAAAATCGCCAAGGATTGCGGATATAAAAAAGCCAATAAAAGTAGATCTTATTGCTTGTGTAATAGAATGTTTATACTTAAGGTGACCAATTTCATGAAGCAAAACAGCAGTAATTTCATCATTGTCGCAAATATTTATCAATTCATCAGTTATTACAATATTTTCTGAAGTCAGTGCAAAGGCATTGGGGCCAAGGCTTTTGCTTGAAAAAAAATGGAGTTTAAAATTAGGTAAGTTATTATTTTCTTTAATAATGTTAACTCGTGCCAAAATAGATGCTTTTTTTTCTGGTGAAACTTTTGTTTCTTCCAAAAAATTTGTACTTTGGAAATACTCCAAAACATTATTATCAATTTTCTGCAAATATTTATAAGGGATATTATGAGCTAATATATGAGAAAATCCAGGTATTAAAATTTTATATGAAATTCCTAAAAAACTTATTAAAGCAACAGTTAAAAGAAATATTTTGGTTACGCTTTTTTCTAAATTTAAGGAATTAGCATGTTTTTTTATAGAATTATTTTTAATCCATTGCTCTATTTCTTTAGAATTTTTAAAATGGCATTGACTTCCATTCTTAAAGAAAAAATATCTTTCTCCATCCGATATTTGTGTTGTGAATTTAATATTGAATGTAGAATATGCAATGTTTAAATCATTGTTTTGAATAATAAATTCATTATTTTCAATTTTAATTCTAACATTATGAGTTATTGATGACAGTCCATCATAATAATTGCCATCAAATTCTCTATCCATAAATTTATACTCCTATATCAATACCAAATAAACTATTTGTTATTTCAGAAGATTGAGAAAGAATTTCATTACTATTTCCAGTATTTTCATTTTTAAAGATCATTTCTTCATTTATTTCTAAGTATAGTTTTTCAAGAAGTAATTTCTTTAATTTAATTTCAGCAAATGGCATATATAGACCGAAAGTTATGACTATCAATATAGTATTTGTTATGTTTGTAAAAAAATATTTTTTGAAACTAATATTAGTTTCAAAATTGTTACTACAAATAGAAAGATTATTAATAACTAATTTATAAAATGCTAAAATTGTATAAATAAGATTCACAAATACCGTAATTACTGTGGCGATATTAAATACTATACCTGTTGTTTTTTCTGTACCAAATAGTATATTATAAATTACAAATGGAGAAAAAACTAAAATAGAAATGCCAATTAATTTAAAATAAATAAAATAAAATTCTTTTGTTTTAGTATGTATTTTGAAAAATACATCTCCAATCTTAATATTGCTGTATATAATGTCATTATATTTTTTAAGCGTATAAGGGAAAATAATAAATAAAGTAATTAAGTTAAGAAAAATATGGGAAAAAAAGAAAATATAAAACTTTTTTAAATTACTCTGATAATTAAAATGTATTCCTTTGTAGCTTATATTTGTCAAATGGTATTGCATAGATTTTGTAATAAAGAATGGAAAAAGAAGAAATGCAGAAAGAAATACTAGAGCAGCTATATTTGAAGAAAAATATGATACTAAAAGATATAACCCAAAAAAAATTAAGACGAAAATATTTCCTTTTAAAATAGCGATAGGATTTGCATGATAATTGAAATGATTTCCTTGGAACCAACTATTTTGCATAAAGTACTGTGTTTTTCTTACTTTTGCCCAGGCATAATAAATACCGCATGTAAGAATAATTAAAACTGTATTTGTAATCCATATCTTAAAATAATCTATCCCTTTACCCGTAAAATTAAACTGCTCAATTTTTTTTTCTTCCATAACCATATCCATATAAAATAAATTAGCACCGAAATAAAACCAAAAAACTAGATATTTGTTGTTAATTAAATTGTCAATATATTTGATTTTTTTATATAAATAAGAACACTAATATCTATAATTAATGTTTTTCTTCTTGGTCGCAACTAACGCTTTCAAATTGTATAGTAACATGAGTAATTTTATGTTTTTCGGCTAATAATTTTTTTATTTGAAAAAGAAGTTCTTCCGAATTGCTATTTTCACGGTTTACAATATGACAAGTGAAATTTATTTTTCCAGAAGTGATTGCCCAAACATGTAAATCATGTACATCAGTAATCCCATGAATTTCTTTAATTTCTTTTTTAATGCCTTCGATATCAGTTCCTTTTGGAACTCCTTCTAACAAGATATTGAAACTATCAGTGAGGAGACTCCAAGCTCTTGGAAAAATCCAAAGAGCGATTAAAATTGCTATTAATGAATCTACCCATTTTATGTTAGTAAAATGAATAATGATGGCTGCAAGAATGACTCCTACTGAACTAATCATGTCACTAAAAACTTCTAAATAGGCTCCTTTTAAATTCAAACTATGTTCTTTCCCGGCACTTAAAATTTTCATGCAAATAATATTAACAACAAGTCCTGCGATAGCAACCCAAAACATAATTCCAGTTTTAATTTCAAAAGCATCGTGATTAAAAAACCGATTAAATGATTCATATAAAATATATATGCCAACAAAAATAAGTAAAAAAGAATTAAATGATGAGGCTAGTATTTCGAACCGATAATAACCAAAAGTTCTTTTTAAATCCGCAGGTTTTTTCGCAATTTTTATAGAAATATAAGCTATTGCAATTCCTATTACATCGGTAAGCATATGAGCTGCATCGGATATTAAAGCTAAACTACCAGAAATTAAACCAGCAAACAGTTCAATACAAAAAAACAAACCAGTAAGAACTAAAGCAAAGAAAAGTGGTTTTTCCTTTGATACATGTGAATGATGAGGTCCTTCGTGAAAAGTCGTGTTCTTTTTCGGAAACATAAAACTCCCATTTTAAATTGTATTTATAATGTAAAATTTTATGAACTAAAATTCAATTTAAAATTAGGAAATTATGGAGAGATTCTTTAATAATTAATTTGCTATTTTCATTTGTTCAGAAGCTACAGAAGGATCATTTTTGTTTTTATTACTTTTTTTCTTAAAAAAGTTTGAGGTAATAATAGCAAATGCTCCGTTACCTAAAACATTTCCCGAAGTATTGACTGGATCAAGAAGAATATAAATTGCTGTGATTAATCCACTCATTTCACTTGAGAAACCTAAATATTTTTCTAGAATAGGAATCATAACAATAATTCCACCCCCAGGAATACCAGCAACACCAAATTTATTAAAAACAAATAAGATAGAAAAAATAAAAAATGTGGACAAACTAGGAAAAGGAAGGCCAAATGTTGCCATAATTGCAATAGCAATCATAGGCACTGCGATGCTGTCTCCCACTAGATGAACATTGACTGTAGCTGGAACGATAGTGCGTGAAATATCTACTTGGCCAGTATTTTTTTCTGCTGCTTGTAAACTTAACGGCAGTGCAGCCATACTAGACATAGTACTAAAGCCCATCATTCCTGCAGGCAATGCGTTGCGCATAAAAAATAGAAATTTTTGTGGATTAAATCCGGCTGCTGCAAAATAAAGAAAAGAAATATAAAGAACTTCTGCCAATAATATAGCAATTACTAATGGAAAATAAGATTTTATGATAACGCCTAAAATTCCGTCGCTTTCAAGTTTAATGACAAAGCCTAAAGCAAATAAAGGGAGGACTGGCACAAAAAGTTTATTTAGAAAAATTGTAACTGATGATCTTAATTTATTAGCGATTCTTTCAGCTTTTGCACTCTTTATTATTGAGAAAATCACACCTGCAATAAAGCCTGCAAATAAAGAAGTATTATTAGAAATTAAGCTGGGAAGATTTAATTCCCAGAGTGGAACTAAATTACTACTTATATTTTGAGTTTCTTTTAAATCATGGAAATGAGTTAGAGCGTATTTTGAAACCCCATATCCGATAAAAGTTGCGATAAAACCAGAAAGGCAAATAAAAATTAGTAAAATAGAGATAAATTTAAGAACATTCGTTTTAAAAGATAAAAGGCATGAAAAAATGCAACTAAATATTATGAAAGGAAGAATAAATACAAGAATACTTTTTAACGTTAAACTTATAGAATATAATGTTTGCTGAACGACTTCTGGAAGGGAATTCCCAAAAAAGAAGCCGAATAATAGAGTTATAATGAGTTTAAAAATAATACTGTTTAGTAATTTTTTGATAAGCTTAAGCATATTATAACCTTAAGTAAAACGTGGAAAATATTGTGAGAATACCGGGTATCCTTCTGTCCTTAAATATGGCCAGTCATCCTGTTTAACGAAATGAAAAATTGGAGTCAACAAATCATGCAATTGAAAGTGTACTCATGGAATTTAAATGGAATTCGTGCGGCAAAAAAACAAGGGTTTTTATCTTGGTTGCAAAATTCTGCAGCGGATTTTGTGTTTCTCCAAGAAGTTAGAGCTACGGCAGATCAACTAGAATCAGAGCTAATTTCTCCAAATCATTATAAAAGTTATTGGCATCCGGCAGAAAAAAAAGGATACAGCGGTGTAGGATTATATTCTAGAATTCCTTTGCGAGAAAATGATGTCATGTTGGGTATTGGGAATCCTGAATTTGATAGAGAAGGGCGTTTTATAGGTGTTTTTTACAATAATATTTTTTTTGCGCATGCTTATTTTCCAAATAGCCAGCCTGAAGGAAAAAGACTGGATTATAAACTCGAATTTTGTCGTTGTGTTGAAGAAAAACTGCAAGAAATTAGAAAAAAAGGGTTTTCAATAGTTTTAGGAGGAGACATCAATATAGCACATACAGAAATAGATTTAGCGAACCCAAAACAAAATACAAAAAATCCTGGTTTTTTACCTGCAGAAAGAAATTGGATATCACATTTTTTGGAGCTAGGTTATCTAGATGCTTTTCGTATTTTTGAAAAAAAAGGTGGATATTACACTTGGTGGAGTCAACGCCCTGGGGTGCGGGAAAAAAACATTGGTTGGAGGATTGACGCTCATTTCATTAGCGAATGCTTAAAAGATAAAGTAAACAATGCATTAATTCACGACAAAATATACGGCTCCGACCATTGTCCTATTTCTATAGAGATATGCACAGATTCTCCTTAAAAAACTAGCCTCATCTCCAACCTATTAATATGATTAAATTTGTGTTATAGCTAAATGCTTTTCAATTTAGGTGGAGGGTTGTATGCGTAAAATTCTAAGTTTTATTTTTTATGGAATTATTTTATTCAGCTGTTCCTTAGCTGTAGCGAAAGATTTTTTGTCCATTAGTGATATTCACTTCAATCCTTTAGAAATATGCGAGGATCCTGCAAACTCAAATTGTGTACTTTTAATAGAAGAATTGCATGTGACAGAAGCAAATTCTTGGGCAATGGTATTCAAAAAATATAATCAGACCAATAAAATTACCATCTATGGAAAAAATACAAACTATATATTATTTAATAGCTTTCTAGAAGAAATTAAAAATCAAACAACTAAAAAGAAATTTGAATTTGTAATAGTTCTGGGCGATTTTTTAGCGCATTTTTTTATCCAAAATTATAACAAGTATACAAAAGATATGCCAAAAAATAAATATGATAGTATAGACATATTTGTTCAAAAAACTATGCAGTATATTGCATATGAATTAAGAAAATCAATTGGAAATAATATTGAAATATTTCCAGTTTTAGGGAATAATGATTCTTCTGTAGATAATTATAATGTAGATAATCCGAAAAAAAGTAACTTCTATAAAAATTTGCAATCAAATTGGGGTAATTTGAATAAAAGTATATTAAATTCCTCCTCTTTTCTTGAAGGAGGCTACTATATAGCTGATACTGGCTTAACTAACTTAAAAATTATTGCCTTAAATACAAATATTTTTTCAATAAATGCGAAAAGTCAAGATAATATAAATTTAAAGAATATGGCTAATAATCAATTAAAATGGTTAGAAAATATTTTCAAAAAAAATACAAAAGATAATTTTTTAATTATCTCGCATATTCCTAGTGGAGTAGATGCTTATACTACCGCTATACGGATTGAAAAAAGTAAAGATAAAGTTTCTTTTTGGAGTTCTAAAAATTATAATATAGAAAATAATTACTTGAAAATTATTAGCAATTATTCAAACAATATAAATGGTATTTTTGTCGGACATACTCATCATGATGGATTTCAAATTTTAAATCAAGAATTAGGCTTATATACTGTGTCTGTTCCATCAGTAAGTCCAGTGCATTTTAATAATCCAGCGTTTAAAATATTTTCTTTGAATGAGACATTTAATTTAGAAAATTCAGTGACAAATTATTTTGACTTAAAAGAAAAAAAATGGATTCAAGGAACTAGTTTTAACGAACTTTTCGAATCAAAAAATATTTTTATTGGTATCCAGAGTTTAGTTGGAAAGTGGCTTAATCAATTATCTGAACCTGACGAAAAATTTATGAAGTATTTTTTTGTAAATTCTCCTTTTGCAAATCAAATTAGAAGTAAATGGAAATATTATGCTTGTGCAATGAGTGATAATTTAGAAAGTAGTGACTACTTAAATTGTATAAATCAAGAAAACTAATTACTTACTAATTTTTTTATTTCTACTTAAACCAAAAAGAATTAAATTAACTAAATCATCAGTAGGCATTGGTAACAAATGCATAGAAAATTTTAGTCTATTGATATATCGTCTTAAACTCCAAAGTAAACCTTCAAGTAACAAAGTTTTCATTCGAAAAAAACTGCTATATGCCATATTAGCTAATAATACATCACCAAATTTATTTTTTTGAGAAACTAAATAACTTTGTTTTGAACTTTCTTTCCAAGATTCAACTCGCATTAAAAAGCGCCAAATAATTTTTGAACTTAATGGTAATCCTGCAAAAGATGATTCCCAAATATTTGCAAAGCGAAGTGAATACAATTTTCTAGCAGCAATTTGTACTTCACCAATTAATTGAGTTTCATCAATTGTTCTAAGGTAACTGTACTTGCTCCAAGATTCGACAATTTTCCAGTAATCATCTAATGAATTTCTTCTAAGTTGTTCTAAACATTCTATAGTACAGAAGCTTCTGGCAATACTTGCAAGTTTAACAAATTCTTGTCTTTCTTTCAGCCATTTTTTAGTTGGAGTTTCTATGACATATCGAACTGTAGCAGGTCTGACTTTATCAACAATTTCAATATAAAGATCACTTGTAATTAATAAAGTTTGTCCATCTTGACTCATTTTTAAATTAGGATGATCTTCAGGAGATACCCTGCGAAAATGAATATTACAAACATTTGCTTTAGAGAGATCTCTTACATAGGAATTTAACGTTTCTAAATCTCTTTCATCAAGCACTGGTCCTATATCAAATTCAGGTAATTGGCGAGTAAATTCAAAAAGAGTTGATAAAATAACTTTAGAAACTCTTAAAATTCCTACATCCCAAACTGTTCCTATTAATTCTTTTAAAGTAAATTGATTTCTGAGAATTAAGCCAAAATTATTTCTTACTGAGATAGATGATGTTGTTAATGCTATTTGGCTCAATCCTCTCAAAGCTGCTTGAACTTGAACTTTTAAATCAATTTGGTTTTCACTTAATGTTTTAATAAATTCGCCAACAAATCTTGTTAAGCTTGCACTTCCCATTGATAAATTTAAAAATTTACTTAAATCTTCTATAATAGCATTTGAATGTAAAGTTTCTGGAAATTCAACCAAATGATGAAGTGTTTTATAAACTCCTTCAGCATCTCTTAACAGTAATCTATAGATTAAATGTTTAAATTCTTGTCTTGTCTTAAGATCCCATAAAAAGCAAGGATTTAAATCAATCATAGATGTTTGATTTGTAATATCATCAAATAAAATGTTACCTGGATGTGGGTCTGCCCAGACTACTCCTTTTGTAAATACAAGATCAATATATGATGTTGCAATATGATCTGCTATTTCTCTACGTTCAAGATACTTTGCTTGAACAATTTTTGTAATTTTTATACCAGGCATTTTTTCCATAAAGACAACGGTTTGGGTAGATAAAAAATATCTTGGTACTTTAATAAAATCAATACTTTCTAAAGCATTGCGTACTTTTTCTGCATTTTGCTCTTCTTTTGTAAAATCAAGTTCTTCTTGACTTTGTTTATGATAATTAAGAACAGATCTGCGCAAGGTAGAAACAATTCCAAGCAGCTCAGAAGCTGTATCGGTATCTATAGAACCATCTGTTAAAATCAATTTATTTGCTTCATCTGTTAATTTTAATATATGTTCACATTGAGTAGCGAATATTTCTTTTAAATTTGGCCTTTGAATTTTAATTAATACATTTTCAACATTGAATTTCTCTTTTCCTAGGGGTGTTAATTGAAATAAATAAAGAGCTCCCACGCTTGCGCTTGCAAAATGTTTAATTGGGATTTGCGGAATTTGGAGATATGGTTTCCATTCTAGATATAAGGGTTGATTTAATGTTTCTATTAAAAATTCCCAAGATTTTTCTATACTGGGAAAAATTCCTCCTGCTTCATCTTGTGTTGTTCTAAGTTCTCTTGCTAAACTTGGTGGACAAAGTTCAGAAATAACTTGTGATATTTTTACGTAAAGACCACCCATTTCTTGAATTGCAATTGCTATTACTCTTCCATTTGAAAATTCATTATGCGGTGTACATGCAATAGATAAAATTGCATTTATGCAACTTTCTCCTGGAATAGCTTCAATAGCTCCTCCTAAAATAGGAGCTAAAACTTTTCCTCTTGGATCAGTAGAAAGAGTTTTCTTTAATAAAGGTAACACTTTTTCTTTATAGACAGAATCTAATATTTCTTCTGCTAAAATATATATTTCTTTTCGCTCTTCTTTTTTTAATTGAAAAAGTGCGTTAAAGAAAGTTTCTTTTAAGTTTGGAAATCGTTCAGCAGCCTGAGTTGACAGTGCTGGAATAATTTCAACAATCCCAGCAATTCTTTCTCCTAAAGGCCCAAATGCAGCTTTTAATATTTGGGGTTGATTAAATAATGCTATCAATTGTGGATTTTTTTCAATTGTCAAACAAACCATTTCTATAAAAGGTGCTAAAAGTTCTTGCGTAACATCTGTATCTGTCAATATTTCTGTTGATAATTCGCCAATATTTTCTTGTAGAGCTTTTATTGACTTTTCGATTTGAGTAAGCAATGAATCACTTTGAGGAAAGAGAGCTTTAGTAATTCCTTTTATTAAACTAAAACGTCCATATTGAGTTTTAGATGAAGATATTGGAGTTACGGCAATTTCAGCAAATACAAATGAAAGAAATTTTGAAATTACTACAGATTTATTTCTTATTTTTTGAGTTAACGGAATGACCCAACGATAATCTAAAGAAGCTACTTTTTCTAAGCTTTCTTTATAATTATTTTTTTTGTGTTCAATATTTTGTTTTTTCTTTTTGTTTTTTCCAAATTGCATTTATCTGAATCCTTTATTAGGGATATGGCTGTGCTAGTCAGTCATACCTCTTCAATAGAATTGTTGACATCATTTAAGCATTTTGCGACCCCTGTGTCAGATAAATTTTGGAGGCTGAATTTTCACTGCCAACCAAAGGAAGGAATGAAATGTTTGCAAAAGTTCTAGGCGCTCAAATACGGAATGAATTCCCAATTTTTAAAAATAACGAAAAAAAAGTGAATGGACAAATTTTACCTTTTGTTTATCTTGATTCCGCTGTTTCTAGTCAAAAACCAACGGCCGTTATTCAAGCTATGGTTCGGCATATGGAGTCTGATTACGGTTCGGTTCACAGGGGAGCATATGGTGTTTCGATACGTTCTTCTCAGCAATTTGAGGAAACACGAAGCATTGTTGCGTCTTTTCTTGGTTCTACAGTCCGGGCTGAACAAATCGTTTTTACTAAGAGTACAACAGAAAGTTTAAATATTCTTGCAAATGGAATAGCCGAGGTTTACCTCGATGAGAAAAGTAGAATTGTCACAACCGCAATTGAACATCATGCAAATTTAATTCCTTGGCAACAGGCCGCATTAAGAAAAGATTGTGAATTAGCTTATATTTCTTTGGAAGGAATAAATTCTGAGAAATTAAAATTAAATTTAATTGAAGCAAAAAAATTAATAACAGCAAATACTAAAGTCGTTTCTTTAGCGTATGTGGGAAATGTGCTAGGTCAAATCAATCCCATTGAAGAAATTATAGAGTTAGCAAAAAAGGTGGGTGCTTTAGTTGTTCTAGATTGTGCTCAAAGTATGAGCACTCATTCAGAAGATTTATTTGCACTTGGTGCTGATGCTATCGTATTTAGTCCGCATAAAATATATGGCCCTTCAGGTATTGGTGTTCTTGCAATGAGTGAAAAACTTTTAGCAGAATTGCCTCCTTTATTGTTTGGCGGAGGAATGATTTCATCAGTTACCTTGGAGGAAAGTTTGTGGACGACAGGTCCTGCGAAATTTGAAGCTGGAACCCCAGCTATTACTGAAGCCATAGGTTTAAAATCCGCTATTCTGTGGTTAGAAGAATGTGGAAGAAAAAGAATTCAAGAGCATGCGCAAAATTTAGCACACCAGTTTGCAGAAGGTCTCCAAAAAATCCCGAATATTGAAATATTTAGCCCTTTAACTGGCAAAGAGACAATTATCCCATTTCGGCATAAAAAAGTGCATGCGCATGATCTTGCTACCATTTTAGATTATAGCAATGTTGCAATGCGGGCTGGGCATCACTGTGCTTGGCCTCTTATTCGTAGCTTGGGTGTCGATGCTCTCGTCAGAAGTAGCTTTGCTGTCTATTCGGATAGCGATGATGTAGAAATAGCCCTTGAAGCTATAAAAAATTCTTATAAATAGTGATAGATTTATTGTAAATATTTATATTATGTTGATCTAGCGTCGCAATTGTCGATCTTATGTATTTGAAGTGGTATCCCTTAATATAGGTTGTATTTTGACCTAAAGTGATAAGAATTTTGGAGTTTTGGAAGTATGTCGGAAAACCTGCAATCATCACAGACGATAGAGCTAAATTCATTGTATCAGGAAGTAATCGTTGATCATTCAAAACGTCCTCGTTTTAAGTCAAAACAATTTCCTTGCCAATTTTGTCAAGAAGGGAAAAACCCTTTGTGTGGTGACATGATAACCGTGTTTTGTAACATTCAGACTAAAGAAAACTCTTTTCCACTTCTCTCTATTGGATTTGACGGTTCTGGATGCTCCATAAGTCAAGCTAGCGCAAGCATTATGTGTGAAAAACTCCAAAATGTTACTTTATCTCAGGCACAACAAGCAATTCAATTAGCCGAACAAATATATACTGGAAAAGTAACAGTTAATTCAAACGATCTGGATGAAGATATTGAAGCGTTAAATGGCGTAAGTAAATTCCCTGTAAGAATAAAATGTGCCGCGTTACCTTGGAAAACTTTGGATCTTCTTCTAAATGATAGCTTTGATGAAAAAGGCATGCCAAAAAGTGGCTGTGATAAAAACGAAAATTGTGCAAAATCTAATAATAATAAACGCAAATTAAAAATTGTAACAACAGAAGCTTAGAATTTGTTATTTTAGGAGATCGTTCCAAATGTTATCCATCAAAAACTTAAAGGCATCAGTAGGTGAAAAAGAAATTCTTAAAGGAATAAACCTTGATGTTCCAAAAGGCGAAGTACATGTCATTATGGGGCCCAACGGAGTAGGTAAATCCACTTTAGCACATGTGCTAATGGGCTCAAAAGCTTATCAATTATCTAATGGTCATATCTATTTAGATTCTGAAGACATTAGTCAATTAGATACTGCTGAAAGAGCAAAAAAAGGAGTGTTTCTAGCATTTCAATATCCCGTTGCTGTTCCAGGACTTCGCTTGTCTGAATATCTCAGAAATTTATATAATATTCGCCATGAGAAACAATTAAGCGTTTCTGAGTTTAGAAAAGTTTTGAAAGATAAACTCCAGCTTTTAGAAATCGACAGAGTAACTTTACAAAGATATTTAAACGATGGGTTTTCTGGCGGTGAAATGAAGCGTTTTGAAATGCTTCAACTACTATTGCTAGAACCAAAATTAGCTATTCTTGATGAAATTGATTCTGGTGTGGATGTCGATGCGCAAAAAATTGTAGCTAATTGTATAAATCATGTCGCTAAAGAAACAAAAACTAGTTTTCTTATTGTTACGCACTATCAGCGCCTTCTAAGTTTTATAAAACCTGATAAAGTACATGTTGTTTTAGACGGGATAATTCATCGTTCTGGTGACATGTCTTTGGTAGATGAGTTAGAACGTAACGGATATGATCATATTCGTCAAAATCATCCTACAGTAACTTTATAAGTTTAAAGTTTGCGAGGAATAGTTATGCAGAAGAAAAAAACAAACGAACAAGATCCAAATCTAGAAGCAAAATCTCAATTAAATATTCTTGATGATTATAAATACGGATTTCATGTTAAAGAAAATTATGTGTTTAAAGGAGCAAAATCTGATAAAGGTTTAACAAAAGAAATTGTTACTGAAATTTCTAAGTTCAAAAATGAACCTGAATGGATGCTTGAATTTCGCTTAAATGCTTTAAATATATTCCATGAAAAGCCTATGCCTACTTGGGGTGATACAAAAGCTTTAAATGAAATTGATTTTACAAATATTCACTATTTTGTCCGTCCTACTGAAAGAGTTGGAACGAGTTGGGATGAAGTTCCAACAGAAATTAAAGATACTTTTGATCGCTTAGGTATTCCAGAAGCAGAAAGAAAATTTTTAGCAGGAGTTTCTGCCCAGTTTGAATCTGAAGTGGTTTATCATAGTATGCAAAAACAACTTGAAGAAAAAGGCGTACTCTTTTTTGATATGGATACTGGTCTCAGACTTTATCCAGATATTGTGAAAAAATATTTTGGATCAGTTATTCCTTCCCATGATAACAAATTTGCGGCCTTAAATTCTGCAGTTTGGAGTGGTGGAAGTTTTATATATGTTCCTAAAGGCGTTCATGTCGATATCCCTTTGCAAGCTTATTTTAGAATTAATACTGAAAATATGGGACAATTTGAAAGAACTTTAATTATTGCAGATGAAGGTTCTTCCGTTCATTATATCGAAGGTTGTACTGCGCCTGTTTACCGTTCTGACTCCTTACATTCAGCTGTTGTCGAATTGATAGCAATGAAAGGTGCAAAAATTCGCTATACGACAATTCAAAACTGGTCAAAAAATATATTTAATTTAGTTACCAAAAGAGCATACGCTTATGAAGATGCCTTGGTAGAATGGGTTGATGGAAATATTGGCTCTAAATTAACAATGAAATATCCTGCTGTTTATTTAATGGGGCCTAGAGCTAGAGGTGAAATTTTATCTGTTGCGTTTGGTGGGAAAGGTATGCACCAAGATGCTGGCGCAAAAATTATCCATGCAGCACCTAATACTACAAGTGTAATTACATCAAAATCTATTTCAAAAGATGGCGGTTGTACCACTTACCGTGGGCTTGTAAAAATTCCTAAAGGTATTGTTGGTTGTAAAAGTAAAGTGCAATGCGACGCTTTGTTAATGGATGAGAAATCGTCATCCATAACTTATCCAACTATGGAAATTGAAGAGCAAATTGGTACAGAAGTGGGACATGAAGCGAGTGTAAGTCGTGTCAGTGATGACCAAATTTATTACTTAACAAGCCGTGGTTTTTCGGAACGCCAAGCAACTTTGATGGTTGTAAATGGATTTATTGAAGCCTTTGTTAAGGAATTACCAATGGAATATGCGGTTGAGTTAAATCGATTGATTGAAATTGAATTTGAAGGAGTAGGTTAAATATTATGACATTGGATTATTTTGATGGAAAAAAATTATCTTTGTGTCCAACTTACCCTGAAGAAAGTTGGCGAAAAACAAATCCTGAAATTTTCTTTTTACCAGAAAATGAAGTAATTAATTTCGAAGGAAATAATACCTTAGAAAACTTACAGAATCATTTTCTTCCTTGGAAGGTTGCATTTCGTAGTGAGAATCTATTATCTGATAAAATTAATGATTTAACTGAATTTCTCGGAAGTAGTAGTATAGAAATAATTAAAAATGAATTGGCTAGAATTATATTTGTTGAAGTATTTCATGGCCGTGTAGATATTTCTGCTTCAAATTCATTAAAATCAAGTGTTGAATATTCTTCAAAACCTTCAGAAATTGAATCAATTGCTCCCAATAGTGATATTGGTTTTGCTTTAGCTAGTCGTCTGAAAGCATCTTCTCCGCATGAATTTTGTATCTCTATTAATAATAGTAATAATAATGAAGTTCCTTTAATAATTGTGAAAAATAATACTTCACCTGATTTTTCTCAATCTTATTCTGCTATGAAAATTGAAATAGAAAAAGGGAGTAGAGCCGATTTATTATTAATAGATGGTCGTGCACCGTTTAATTATCATAGACATTCTATTGTAATTCATGAGAAAAGTGTATTAAATCAATTTTGGCTTCAATACTCTAGCAACGAAATGAATAAATCTGTTTCATTATATGAACGTTCAGTTAAGTTATCAGCTAATGCTACATTTAATGATGCACAGTTATTTTTACCTGAAGGAAACTCTAGAGTAACATCTAATGTAATATTTCAAGGTGAAAAAGGTCAAGCAAATTCTGGTGGAGCTGTTGTTTCGCTCAAAGGAAAATTTGATTATGAACCAATCCAACATCATAAAAAACCACAATGTCAGTCTGCTTTAAATCTTAAAATGATTTTAGCGTCTAGAGCTAGAAGTGTATTTCAAGGTTTAGTGAAGATAGATAAAAATGCTGGTAAAACAAAAGCTTTTCAATTAAATAAAAACCTTTTACTTAGTAAACAAGCTAGAGTTGATGCATCGCCAAGATTAGAAATTTTACCGAATGATGTGGTTTGTAAGCATGGAAGTGCTACTGGTGAAGTTGATCAAAAACAACTATATTATATGGCTACTAGAGGTTTTTCTCCTACTGAAGCAAAAAAACTTATCATCCATAGTTTTGCTAGAGAAACTCTAAATAATTTATCTGAAGCTTCTGTATTGTTACCCATTGCAGAAGCAACATTAGAACATGTGCTTGTAAATACCCTTGATAAGGTTTAAACGGCATGTCTTATTTTAGAGTTTGTTTACTAAGTGATTTGTCTGATTCAAAACCAAAAAAATTTGAAATTGATGGAATTGAGTTATTATTTGTAAAGTCTATTTTTCAATTAGATAAAGTTTGGGCTTTTGATAGTAATTGCAATCATGCTGATAAGCCTTTAGAAAATGGTAGATGGAATGCAGAGAAAGCCGAAATCACATGCCCATTTCATAAAGCTGTTTTTTCAATTAAAGATGGAGGGGAGGTTAAGTCTCCTCCTGCCTGTGTTCCTTTGTCTGTTTACGAAACAGAAATAAGAGAAGAAAATTCTTCTCAGGTTGTTTTTGTAAAATTAGATTAATTGTAAATTAAAGGGGATTATCATGCCTAGCTTTGACATTGTTTCAGAAGTTAGTATTCAAGAAGTAGATAATGCAGTAAATCAGGCGCAAAAAGAGTTGGCTTCGCGCTACGATTTTAAAGGCAAAAAATATGAATTGATTTTAGATAAGCAAAAAGCAGAAATGAAATTAACTGCAGATTCAGAATCACACGTAGTTGCAATGGCCGATATAGTGAATTCAAAGTTACTTAAACGTGGAATTGATTTAGTTTCTTTAGATGTCGAAAAGATAAAACCGGTTGGTGGAATGCAACTATCGCAAAGTATAAAAATAAAACAGGGTATTGAGACAGATGTTGCTAAAAAAATAACAAAAGCCATAAAAGATGCAAAATTAAAAGTAGATACTCAAATTCAAGATAAACAAATTCGAGTTTCGGGAAAAAAAATTGATGATTTGCAATTAGTAATTGCAATGTTAAAAGAAAAGCAACAAGAATTTAAAATACCAATGCAGTTTGTAAATATGAAAAATTAATCTTTTTTGGAAATATTATATCTCCCATTTTGTTATGATAGAGCAAAAAAAAGTATTAATTTATTTTAAATATTCTCTATATTAAAAAAATATTATCATATTTAATTTTTTTCTTTTTTTGCTAAAATTAGAATATTGAAAGAGTTGATCCTAAAGAAAAAATAATTGTACATTCATTTTGTTTAATAAAAAAATTCCTTTAAGATATTTTAAAATAATAAAATAAAGGGGGTTTTTGTTGAAAAATATTTTTAAATGTATAGTTCTTTCAATTTTTTTTATGTTTTATAATTCTGCATTTGCATCTAGAGGATTAATTTTGAGTGCAGACAATTCCATTAACTACTATGAAAATGGAGAATTAATTCGTAAAGTTATTCAATTGCCAAGCAGTAACTACTCAATTTCATATACAGGAGATAATTTTTTTTATGCAAAATATTTTAAAGAGGATAAAAAATATTCTTTACACATTTGTAATTTACTAACTGCTAAATGTAATCCTATCGAAACACCAAAAGAAACAGCTGAAATAGTAGATATTTCATTTTCAGATAATGGATATGGATTAATTGCTAGAACAGATAATAAAATTGACATTTATTTTGAAGGAAGCTATTCATACTCTATTCCGATTGAGGGAAGAGAAATTAAAGGTGTCTCTTTTGTTGGAGATTATTTTTATGTATTACAGGTGAAGGAAAATAGATATAATTGGATTTCATCTAGTATAAAAAAGTGTAGTTTATTAAATTTAATTTGTAGTGATTATATCCAGATTAATCAACAAATAACATCTATTTTTAGCAATGAACAAAATGACATTTTTGCGCTGAGTAAGGACGGTTACATATTTTACTTTTTTAATGGGCAATATCAGTGGCAAAAAAAATTTATAAATTACTATGCAGATAATTTATCTTTTACCGATCAAGGATTTGTTATTCGCCAGCAGTATACTGAAAAAATAAACAATATTTTACAGCCTAGTCGTTACACGGCAAGCTTTTTTCTTTGTTCAATAGAAGAAAATTATTGTGAAAAAATTCAAACAACAAATACTATACCTGTAAAAGGATCTTTTAAGTAATAGAAAAATCTACTAAAAAGCCTTCATGTCTTCTGACATTAAAAACATGGTTTTTAAACATTAAATATTGACCTTTAATTCCCATAATTTCTTCTTCAAAAGTATTATTCTTTTCTAAATTTATCGATTGAAATTTATTAATTTGTTCAGGGAATGGATATTCTATATTTAATATCGTAGGATTTTCAAATAAAGTTATTTCATTTTTTAACTTTAAATGTGTTGGTAATTTAGCTTTGTATTCATCTAATTCTAATAGAGAATTACTTTTTATCCATTGTGATATTTTGGTATAAGTTTCATAAAAAAGAGAAATGGACGGTTTTTCATTTCCGCTTTTGAGCATATTGATCCAATGACTTTTATCATGAATGATTTCTTTTAATTTATGTTCTAATATTCCAGCTTGATTTCTAGATGAAACTTTTGCAAGTAATACAGCGCTTGTTGCTCCTTGATCTATCCAGCGAGTTGGAATTTGAGATTCTCTTGTAATTCCAACTTTAAATTTATCTGTATAAGAGAGGTAGACATAATGTGGTTGATAACAGTATTCATCACCCCAAGTCGGTTCCCGGCAGGTGCCGTTCATGTAGTGACATAAATGTGGACTCATAATGCATTTATCAGCGCATGCTTTATATTTAAAACAAGGAAAGCAAAAGCCATCAAATAGTTTTTTTACAACTTTTGTACATGAATTACAGTTGTAATTTCCTAAATGAAATAATTTTATTTTTCTTTGTTTACCTATTGGAATTATTTTTTCTTTATCAAGAAAATATGTGATATTAATATCAATTGTTTCTTTAGAATTTAATTGTTTGTTTTCAAGTTTTTCTAATGAGAAAGTTGTTGTTCTTGGAATAATTTCGTAATTCATTTTTACTAAAGGATAATTTCTTTTTTGGAGGATATAATTCAAGATTGACACCCTTTTCGTCAAAGTCTAAACATGATGTAACAATGTGTTGATTTCAACACCCGAGCAATTTTTGTAACATATAATATATAGAGCAGTCATGCCGATAACATTAAAGTGTCTGTCATGAAATGGAGCCAAGAAGGTGAAATTTAATAATATCAATATCTTAGATAAAAATGAACCCTCTAAAAAAAAGAAAGTATTTCTTACTGCTTGTAAAACGCTAACAACATTCTGTTTTTTGCCATTGCTAGTGAGTTGTCAAAGCTCTTTAAAGCAATCTGATTTGTATTTATCATCCGAAAATTCTGAAATATATAGTAAAAACAGTAGCATAGATAAAAAGTTAGCAAATAACGAAAAGCAAGAATCAAATCAAAGTACTTCCAGATTTGATGCGAAAAAAGAAAGTAAAAAGCAAGGAATAGTTAAGTCACAAAAGCCACAACAAGCCTATGCTCCGCCAAAAAAGACAAAGCCAGAAGAAGACTTAGAGTTATCCTCTGATAATAATATCATTCCAAGTCCTGACGAAACTGAAGATCTCAATGATAACCTTTCTTTGACAACATCTGATGAGGCTATTTCACTTGAAAAACTTGAAACTTCTGAACTAGCCGGCTTTTCTCAAAATTACTCAACAGGAGAAGGAGCGGAAAACACTCTTATATGTGATGACAACATTTATTATGACTCTTGGAAAGAGCAATTTGACAGTCAATGGTTGGCTAATCACGGACATGAACATAGTTCTGTAGCTCAAAGAAACAAAGCTTTAGCCCTCGCAAGAACAAATGAATATATAAAAATAGTTTATCCTTCGATTGAAAAAACAGGATTTGATTTTCCTGTAGTCATTAATCAACAAGTTTTGCAATGGATTAATTACTTCACTAATCCCGGAAGAAATTATTTTGTTGTCTGGTTAAAGCGAGGAAGGGCATTAATGCCTAAAATGGAGAAAATTTTAGAAGAATATGGTCTTCCTAAAGATTTAAAATATTTATCAATGATTGAATCAGGTTATAACCCAAAAGCTCTAAGTTACGTTGGTGCTGTTGGACTATGGCAATTTATGCCTGCTACAGCTAGGGAAAATGGTTTAATTATTAACGATTACCTAGATGAACGCCGTGATTTAAATAAATCTACTAGAGCGGCAGCTAATTATTTATCTCGTCTTTATTCAACATTTGGATCTTGGCATTTATCTGCTGCAAGTTACAATGGAGGACCAGGTCTAGTCAGAAAAACTCTGAGAAATTATGGAACAGATTCCTCTTTTTTTGAATTAACTTCTATGGGAGTTGTAAATAAAGAAACAGCCGATTATGTACCAAAATTAATTGCAGCTATGATTATCGCAAAAAATCAAGAAAAATTTGGCTTTGATACAACTGATGCTCCGCTGCCAGCACCTACAAAAATTGTTGAAGTAAAACGTTCCATAGCGCTTTCCGATTTAGCTCAAAATTTAAAAATTGATAAAAGTGTATTAGAAGCAATGAACCCAGAGCTGAGATTGGGCATTACTCCTCCAGCGAGCGCTACTGCTGAAGGAAAATTCGATTTGGAAGTACCAGCGAGTCACTATGAAAATGCTCTTTTGGCAATTAATCAGTTACCTGAAGCTTCAAATAAATATATTATTGCTGCAAGAATTCATAGACGCGAATCATTGGTTTCTTTTGCTGCGCGTTACAAAGTATCACAAGCCGCCATTTTACATGCTAACAGTAAGTTAAAAGCTAATGCGCATTTGAGAAAGGGTCAAGTTATATATATTCCTATCTCTTTAGGGAACGGTATGTATGATAAGCTAACTGCACAAAAGTTTTTGGCGAAAAGAAATGCTTCGAAAAAATCACAAATACATCATATTTCTTCAAAAAATAGTAAAATAGTCGCACAAAACGAGCATATAAGTAAGTCTAAAAAAGCTAAATCTTCTTCCATGCAAAAAAGTAAAAAGAAAATTAAAAGCCTAGCTACTGCTCAACAAAAAAGTAGTAAAGGAAAAAAGGTTGCCACATCAGGCAATCGGAAAACTTCTCGCTAGACCTATTTGCCTTTCTAAAATATGTTGTGCTAATCAAATTGAGTCAGGAATCGGAGAGCTGGCAGAGTGGTTGAATGTACCTGATTCGAAATCAGGCGTACTCATTTCAGGGTACCGAGGGTTCGAATCCCTCGCTCTCCGCCATTATATTAAAAGTTTCAATCTTAGATAGTTTCTTTAAAATCTTTATCTGCTATTAATTTTTTTTATTTTCAAAACTTTAAATTATTTTTTAAAATTAAAGGAATATCATTGTTTAATTTATATTAAAGACACTTCAAAAAACTAACTCCCTTTTATTTTTTTTTAATAGTACAATTTTTAAAGAAGACTCTAAAAAATTTATGCTCTTGGAGGAGAAGTGAAGAGTTATGTGTTTTGCTTCTTAATGTTACTAAAAAGTAACTTAATTTTTGCGAATAACTATATGCTAAGAGTTCCTACTTTTGAAAGTAAACCAAAATTTTATAAAAAAAATGGGAAGGTTATTGGATTATGTATTGATGTTTTGTCAGAAATTGAAAAAGTTGAGCCAAAATTGAAATTTACGGGGATGGATGAACAAATTTCAATCGTCCAAATAGAGCAAATGGTAACAGATGGGGAGGCTGATATTTTTCTATGCAATGGTGAAACTGAACGTCGAAATGTAAAATTGAAGAAAGTAAATGTGCCAATATTTCAAGCTCAATCAGTGCTAGTAGCAAGAAGTGAAGACGCTGTTGAAATTAAAAATATCCAAGATTTACAAAAACTCTATCCTAATAATTTAGTTCTTTCATGGAAAGGTACGGAACAAAATGATTGGATACTAAAAAAATCAAAGGTCATGACTGATAGTGGAATATCAGGCACGAATAATATGGAACGGTTGTTTCAAATGCTGCTAACAAATAGAGGGCGATTTTTATTTGTCCAAAAATATACAGCTATAAATAGCATAAAAGAATTAAGTTTGGAAAAGAAAGTTAAAATACTTCATCCACCTCTTTCAGTTTCAAATAGATATATTTGGGTTTCAAGAAAAGTTCCTTTAGAAGCAGTTAACTTAATTGAAAAAGCATTAAATAAATTAAAAGCTAAAAAAATTTTACATGAGCTTGCAAAAAAATACGATATTGATTAATTTTTCTTATAAATTTCATTTGTATTTAAATTTATATGTGACAGTATGCAGAATACGATACATAAAATAGATCCAAGCATAAGAGCATAAAAACCAGCATGCCATCCATATTTGTCTACTAAAAAGCCAAATAAAGAAGTACCTAATGTCGCTCCTAAAATATAGCTCATAAATCCTCTTAATCCTACTGCAGATCCAACTGCAAATTTAGGAACAACTTCCATAGTTTGAACTGAGGCTAAAAATTGTGGAACATAAATAAGGCATCCAACAATCGAGGCAAATATAGTTACCGTATGAACGGATTCACTTTGCCAGTATCCAATAATACATACAAAAATTAATGACATACAAATAATTGCTAAAGGCATAGGTCTACCCTTAAATAATTTGTCTGAAATGTATCCTGCTAATAAAGTAGATGGAATTGCTGCCCATTCAAAAAATAAAAATGCAATACTCATTTCATTTTTAGTGAAATCTTTTTCTTTTAATAAATAAATAGGCAACCAGCTTAACATTCCAAAGCGTACCATATAGACAAACACATCGACGAATGCGACATACCAGGCATTTTTATTTTTAAGAACATATTTTATAAAAATTTGATAAGCGGACATATTTTCAGGAGGGTGTTCTTCATTTTTTTGGTTTGCAGTCATTTTTTCAGGGATAATATCTTTTAATTCAGGCAATCCTTCTTGAGAAGGAGAGCCTTTTCCAAGATAAATAACTAAAAAAGCGATTCCAATTGATATTCCTGCAGGAATAATAAAACTAGAAATTTGCCATTTATCTTGCCCAAGTACAGCGAGGGAACCGCCGATTATAGGAGAAACAACTCCTCCTCCAATATTATGTGATATGTTCCATATGGAGCCTACTCTTCCTCTTTCGGAGCTTGGAAACCAATTTGCAATAGTAATAAATGAGGGAGCTACTCCCATTCCTTGAAAAATACCATTTAAAATAACAAAACCTACAAAAACCCAGAATAAAGAGCTAAATCCTAGTCCTATATTTACAATTGAACAAAGAATTAAACCAAGAGCCATATACATTTTTGGATTAGCTTTATCAGCTAAACTACTCATTACTCCCTTGCTAATTCCATAAGAGATGAGCATGCAACTGCTTAAAAAACCAATTTGAGTATTTGTTAATTGCAATTCGTGCTGTAAATATGGAGTCGAAAGAGTAAAATTGTTACGTACTAAATAATATGATAAATACCCAATAAAAACACTTGAAAGAGCCATAATACGAAATCGGTTATAGGTCTCCTTTATTTTTTCATTGGGAATTTTTACTACAGAAGTTTTTGGTTTTAATATTGAAAACATTTGAACCACCAAAATAGAATTATTTTACATAATATTTTATATTATAAACTATAGTATAAAATATTCAATTTTATAATTCTTTTTATCTTATATTTTCAAGCTTATTTTAATTTATTTTATTATTTAAAATATTTCAATGAGTTTTATGGTTTTTTTATATGTTTTTATTAAGATAAATTTTTTTTTAATATATTATAAATAATTTTATATTTTTTATTCATTATTAGTGGTTGAGTTTTTATTTTGAATTGTTAAAATATGAGTAAATTTGTTATTCTTTCAATCTATACTTATGAGAATTATGAATATTTCATTTTTATAATTTATTTAATTTTGTAAAATAATATAAATTATGCTACTTTGTTTTTTAAAATCTTATTCAATTGATTAGATAGCTCATCAAGATGATGCGCTTTTTCTAATAATTTATGCGACTGTTCTTCTGTTTGATAGACAATTTCATTCATTTTTTGACTTGTCTGTTCCATTAATCTAAGTGCTTTTGTTGCTTCTTCGCTTCCTTTTGATTGTTCTGAATTTGCAGCACTTATTTCATGTGCCATTTCACTTGATCTAGTGGCTATTTCTACAACTTTTGCCAACATTTCTAAAGACTTTTGACTATTTCTTAAGCCTAATTCAACTGAAGTACTAACTTCTTCCATTGATGCAGAAAAATTCTCGCGAAAAGACGAAATGAGATCGCTTACTCTTTGATTAGAATTAGAAACAATACTTAATATTTCAACTGAGGAGCTTCCACTCATTTGTGCTAAATTCCCAACTTCTTCCGCAACTACAGCGAAGCCTTTTCCTGCTTCGCCTGCTCTCGCCGCTTCAACTGAGGCATTAAATGAAAGTAATTTCGTTTGAAACACAATGTCATCTATAACGCTTGTTTTATCAGAAATTTGATTCATAATTTGGATGACTTCTTGCATTTTTTCTAAATTTTGCAAAGTTGTTTTTTTCATGACTTCTTGAGATTGAGTAATAGAGTTCATTGTTTGATTCAAAACTTGCAAAGATTTTAGACTTTGTTCGACAATCTTTCTTGTCTCTGCTGATAATTGAGAAGATTCTGTTGCTGACTGAGATGTTTTTCCTATCATTTCATTCATCTGAGTCATCGCCGCAGCTGTTTCATGAATGGAAGAAGATTGTGTTTGTCCAGATGAATTTAATTCGAGTGAAGTTTTGTTTAATATTTCAGATGTAGTCATAAGAGAATTTGTTTGAAATTTTAAAGATTCTATTACCTCTTTTACGGGAAGGACCACTTTCATTAATTGTTGTAAGCCACCATAAATTGAAATGGCAAAAGTAACACATCCAGCTAGAAGTAAAAAAATTAAGTTTTCATTTCGTACTTTATTGGTTTCTGCAGCAATATCATCGGTATAAACCCCATTCCCTATCATCCATTCCCAAGGCTTAAAAAGTTTTACATATGAAATTTTAGGTTGCGGTTCGGTTTTCCCTGGTTTTGGCCACATATAGCTTACAAAACCAGCTTCTTCATTTTTTACTACTGTTACCATTTCTTGGAAAAATTTTTTACCAGTAGGATCTTTGAAGTCAGTAATATCTTTTCCATTTAATTCAGGCTTGTAAGGATGCATGATCATAGTTGGATGTAAATCGTTAATCCAAAAATACTCATTATCATTATATCTAAGTAATTTTATTTCTTCTAACGCTTCGTTTTGAGCTTGTTGACGACTCATAGCGCCTGATTTTTCTTTATTGTAGTAAAAAGTTAAAATTTGAAAGACAGATTCTATTGCAATTTGAACCGAATTTTTCTTTGCTTGTTCTATTCTATCTTGATAATTTGGCAATGTAAAAAATATAAAAACTAGTATTAAAGGAACAGCTGCTAAAATTGCGCTACTGATACTTAGTTTTAGTGAATGAATATTTTTTATTAATAACTTTCCAATATACATAGCTCTCTCTTAAAGTATGAGTCTAGAGAAATATCGAGAAAGCTTGAAAAAACTTAAATATGCTGGTGTTATTTTCTTGTTAAGTGTTAAAACCTTGACTTTTTAATTTTTTATCTACTACTTGGGTGACACAAGAATCAGACCAAACATTTAATGAGGTTTCTATCATGTCAATTATACTATAAAATGGAAGGATAATCATTAATAATACAATTGAAACATCCATACTGGCGAGTAAACTAGCACTAAGGAAAAAACATCCCATAGGCACTCCAGCATTTCCTATCGCAGCTATCGTAGCAATAAAAACCCATAACAACATTGTTGCAAGTGATATTTCAATTCCTTGATTTTGCATTAAATAAATAACTGTTGCAAATATAAAAGCCGCACAGCCATTCATATTAATACTTGTACATAGAGGGAGCACAAATCGACTTACTGAAGGAGAAATATTTAAATTTTTTTCAGAAGTACTAATTGTAACTGGTAAAGTTCCTGCCGAAGATTTAGAAAAGAAAGCTAATGTTAGCGCGGGTAACATACCTTTAAATGCTTTAAAAGGTTGTATACCATTTGCTTTAAGCCAAAGAGGTAATACAATTAAACCTTGAATTAAGTTTGCTAAAATTATAACTGCTAAATATAAGCTCAGTCCTTTTAAATCCATCCCTTTTTTAAAGGAGAGAACAGTAACAGTCATAAAACCAAATAAACCTATTGGAATAATTTTAATTATCCATTGAGTGATAGTTAGAAAAAGACTGTGCGCGCCTTGAAAAAAATATTGAATGGTTTCTTTTGCTTGTTGATTAGGGATTTTTCGAATAGCAAGGCCAAAAATGATTGCAATAATCAAAATTGAGAGAACTTGATGTTCAATAAATGGAGAGAATAAATTGTTTGGAATAATATTAGTGATATGGTGAAGATAACTTTTATCTGAGTGAATTAAATTGTCTTGAGTTGATAGTTGTACATGGGTATTAGTTGGAGATATTATCAAGTAAAGAAAAAAACTTATTAATGCGGCTACTAAAGTGGTAGTAAGAGTATATAAAATAGTTTTTTTCCAAATGAACTTTGAAGAATTTTCGGAATTGTAATTTGTTAGTGTAACTATTAAAGACAATCCTATTATTGGTAAGCTGATAAATTTGAATATTTTGATAAATAATTCAGATATAAAATTACCAAGGTTATGGAGAAAAGAAATATCGCTTAATCCAGAGATTATCCCTAAAGATATCATGAGAAAATAAGCTAAAGGTTTTAAGTAACGATTATTATTTGACGTAGCATGATTTGCGCACATTTTTTATTAAGCCTTATTTTATTGTAATAAAAGAAAAATAATGAGAAAAATGGAAATTTAGCAACAACAACAGAAAATATTTTTTTGAAAGGATTTTGGAAGTAATAACATTTCATTAACCTATCGTTTGCACAAGCTTTAGATGATACTAAAGGAAGCCAAAAATATATCTATATTCAGTAATTGTCAAATAATATTCCAGAGAGAATTTCTGGGTCGGTATTAATATTTAATAATTTCAATATGTTATATTAAGAAGCGAGTTTTTCTTTTACATGAACTATCTGATTTAACTTTGTTTTAATTAAATTGATATAATTTTTCATTTTTGAAACATTGCCGCTAAATACATGTAAATCATTTGCAACTTTATTTGTCTCAGTTAAAATATTAGCAATATTTTCTTTATTTGAAATAATAAATTGATGAATATCCAGTATTTGATTATCAAAATACCCTTCAATACTAGGATTTCTTGATATTTCAATTTTTGATAAATCTTTGGTTATTTCTAGGCTAAATATTTTTCCTTTTAAAGAATTTGAAATTTCAAGTAGATTTTTACACAGATATTGTGATTTATCAAGAGATTTTATTAATTTTGTATTAGAATTGTCAATAAATAATGAAAAAAGAATACTTACATTTTGAGCTATAATATTTACATTACTATCACCAGAAGAAAAAAATTCAAAATAATCCAGCAAATAATTTTCTATTGTTTGAATTTGAATAAAAGCAAGACAACCTTCTAATTCAATCATTTCTAGTAAAGTTCTGAGTTCTTTAGATATATCTTGAAATTTTCTAACCTGTGTTCTTATGGTTGATACCATAATTTGAAATTCTCTTGAGATAATAGAAACTGAAGCGGTTTGTTGTCCAAGATTTCCTGAGTTAATCGACATATTCAAGGAAATGTAGTCTAGTTTATTACAGGACAATAAAATTTGATCTGTTTTTTCTTTTAATAATGGGGCAAATTCAATCAGTAATTTCATTTTTTCGATAATTACGCTAAATTCTTTTTTGTTATTTAAAAAATTTCTGTTAACTTCAGAATATATTTCATTACTTACTTTTTTTGAAAAAATATTTTCTTTATGTGCAAGGAATTTTTTATTTAGAAATAATTCTGATGATAACGCTCTTGTCATAAATGAATCATAAGATTCAAATCCCATTTCAATGATTTTCTTCATAAATAAATCATACGAGTTGTTTATATTCGAATTTTTTTCAGTTGATAATAATTCAATATATAAATCCTTAATTTTTTGGAACAAAGAGCTTTGGGGTTTGATGCGAATTGATAAATATCCATTTTGAATTGGTAAAACACTTGAAAGTACCCAGTAATAATTCCCCTTTGCATCTTTATTCTTGATATATGCAACTATACCTTTATTATCTTTTAATTTTTCCCAAAGTAATTTGAAAACACATTTTGGCATTTCTGGGTGTCTAATAATATTATGTGGTTTATTGATTAGCTCTTCTTTTGGAAAGCCACTTACTCGAGTAAAAACTTTATTTCCATCAAGGATAATACCTTTCTTATCAGTGATAGAAAAGAAAATTTCATCAAAGTCAAAATCAACTTCTTTACTTTGAGTATTTTGTAATGCGTTCATCAAACCCTCTCGTGCTGTTTTCGGAAAAAATAGTTAAAAATTAATTTTTCGAAGAACTTAGCAGTCAATGTTTTGCAGTCACTTTCTTCCTATCTGTGACATTTAGTTGCCTTTAGGCATGCTCTATGTTAGATGTTCAAATGTAGGATCCATTTTAATTGCTATAGTAAGATATTTTTTCTTCAAGGTATGACTTGATGTAATAAAATATTGATCTTTTTTGATATTATGAATAATTTTAATTTACTAATGTGTTATCAAATCAATATATTGTTAAGTTAAAATAAAAAAATTGGGGATAATTACTTTCAATGAAATTGACTAAAAAAAATATTTTATTACTAGTTGTTCTTTTTATTGCTTCTATATTAGCTACCTATTTTATTTATGATAATTATATTTACTTATCTACAGATAACGCGCAAATTGAAGGACATTCAACCATATTATCTGCAAAAGTAGGTGGCTATATTACTAAAGTAAATATCATTCAAGGGCAAAAAGTAAAAAAAGGAGAAATTTTAATTGAAATTGATGATAGGGACTATCTTAATGCATTGAAACAAGCAAAATATAATTTGTCATCCCTATCAGCAAAATTAAAAGATGCTGAATCTATTTTCAAGCGAACTGAAAGCCTTTTTAATACTGGAGCTTCTACAAAGCAACAATATGATACTAGTTTCGCTAATGTTTCAGATCTACGGGCACAAAAAGAAAGTTTAGAGACCATTATTTCGCAAGCTGAATTAAATTTAGAATATACAAAAATATTAGCACCTACAAATGGTATTATTTCAAAAAAATCTGCTGAGGTCGGTCAATTAGCATCACTTGGAACAGCCTTAGTAGGATTTGTAGATACTAATGAAAGATGGGTAACGGCAAATTTTAAAGAAACAGAAATTGAATACCTAAAAATTGGGCAAGAAGTTGAAATTGATGTTGATGCTTATACTAATAAAAAATTTAAGGGCAACGTTTTTTCAATAAGTTCAGCAACAGGAGCTACCTTTAGTTTACTTCCTCCTGATAATGCAACAGGTAATTTTACAAAAGTTGTCCAAAGGGTTCCAGTAAGAATAAATATTAATTCATTAACGGAACAAGATATTATCCTGTTAAAAAATGGTTTATCCGCATTTATAAAATTAAAGAAACAACGGAATTAACTCTATGAATGCAAATTCTAAATTAATTATTTTTGTTGCAGTTATGGCTTCATTGCTTGAAATTATTGATACATCAATTGTAAACGTAGCTATTCCAACGATGATGGGAAATTTAGGTGCAACATTAGAAGATGTTAGTATGGTTATAACAGGTTATACTGTCGCCAATGCAATCGTATTACCAATTTCAGCTTGGTTTGGAGAGCGTTTTGGAAGAAGACAATACTATTTAAGTTGTATTTTTATTTTTACAGTTACTTCGGTGGCTTGTGGTCTTGCTCCAAATTTAACCTCTTTAATTATCTTTAGAATTTTGCAAGGAATTGCTGGTGGTGCTTTGTTACCGACTTCACAGGCTTTAATTTATGAACAATTTCCTCCGGAAAAAGCAGGAATTGCTGGAGCTATTTTTGGAATGAGCGTTATGATAGGCCCTACTTTAGGTCCTGTAATGGGAGGATACTTAACTGATAATTATGGATGGCGATCTATTTTTAATATTAATTTGCCACTCGGACTTCTAACTTTAGCAGTCGGATATACTTGTATTAAAAATAGAGAAAATCATGGAAGCAATAAAGTTAGATTAGATATCTTAGGTTTTATTTTGTTAGTTCTAGGAATCGGTTGTTTGCAATTTATGCTTGAAAGAGGTCAAGCTGATGAATGGTTTGATTCAAAATTAATTTTAGCTTGTGCAATTATTTCTTTGGTAAGTATAATTTCTTTTATATTTTGGGAATTTAAGGTTAAAAATCCTTTACTAAATTTACATTTGTTTAAAGAGCCTATTGTTGTTAGTGGTATTACTCTTATGGCTTGTTTAGGATTTTATTTATTTGGAATTGTTTTTATTTTACCAGTATTTTTAAATAGGGCTTATAATTATGATGCCGTTCAAATTGGTGCAATGTTTATTCCTGGATCAATTTTAACAGCCTTTTGTATGCCTTTTATAGGAAAACAAATTCAAAAAACTGCCGATCCTCGTCGGTTGATTTTTATTGGCTTAGTTTTGGTTGAGCTTTCATTAGTAATGATGACATTTTTTTCGTCTTTTACTTCAAAAGATTATGTTTTATATATGCTATTTGTTCGAGGCGTAGCTTTAGCGTATTTATTTGTTCCTATAAATTCTACAATTTTGAGCCAATTTAGTGGCTACGAATTAGGACAAGTTTCTGGTTTTTTAAATTTATTTAGACAAATTGGTGGAAGTATGGGGATAGCCTTTATAGATACCATGTTGGCAAGGAAACTAAGTAGTAACTATAATGAATTGTTACCTAGTCTAAGCTCTTTAAATATTAATGCTGCAAATGAATTGAATGGAAATATCCACGGTCTGGCAACTAAATTTCCTAATCAAGTAGGATTTACAGATTATATGACTGCAAGTGTTGCTAGTATTTATCATAGGGTACAGCAACAAATATTTATGTTAAGTTTCTTACAATTAGTAGGAATTATGATGGTTATTTTTTCAATTTCTTTTATTCCATTGTTTTTAATTAAGTTAAAAAAGAAAGTGGTTGCAGTTACAGATGCACATTAAATTATTTCAATTTAAAGTAAAATCTTTATATTTCATGTATTGTAACTTAAGTTTGAATTATCAACTATTATTTAAAAGAAGTTGTGACAAAAACTTTAGATTGAAAAGAAGTTACATAGTCGTTACACCAGCTCTAATTTCATCACTTATGTTTTCAATATTTTTTGTTGTTTGCAATTCTAAATAGTAGCGAATAATATTTTGTTGTATTTGATTTGTTTGCAGAGATGGACAAGGAATTCTTACAATTAAATTTATTTGCTTTGGAGAATGAATTACAATTTGTACCCTTGGTTCAATATTGACTGGTCCCAATACAAAAAAGTGATCTTCGCTGGCGTAAAATTCTTTTGCATCGTTGTAAAAACCTTTACACGCGTTCTGCGCAGCAAGTAATAAATTTTTTTCAGCAACATGCCAATTTGCATTATTTTCGATAGGAACTATAAACGAATAAAGAGTAAATTTTTCATGGTGACTTTCTTTTGCTATTGTATTTGTAAGATATAAACTATTTGGAATAATAAGCATTCTACCAGTATATTGCGAATGATCCTTACCAGGCCCAATTTCAATTATTTTAGTGCTTAGAAATTTAAAATCAATAACTTCACCACGGAAAGAAGAAATTTCTATTCTATCCCCAACAGAAAAAGGTTTGGCTAACCAGTAATAAATTCCACCTATAAAGCATAAAATAAATTCTTTAGTGGCAATTGCAATGGCCGCAGCAATGGCAACAAAAGAAAGAGCCATTGTCTTTATTTCGTCAGACCAAATTGTAATTATGGACAGAAATATAATGATAATAAATAAGTTATTTACTTTAACAATAATACTTCTTTTAGTTTCAGCGGAAGAAATTTTTAAATTAGATATTTGCTTTATAACTAAAAATCTTAGAGCTAGAAAAGTTAAGAAGAAAACAAAGGTCGTAACAACATGCTGTAAATAAAAATCTTTTAAATCTAAAGAGAACATTTTCTTCCTAAAATATTAGAATAATTATTATTTTTGATCTTTTGCTGCTTCATTAGCAATTTTGATCATTTTAGGGCGAGCAATAAAATAAACTACACCGCAAGTCAAAATTACAATACTCACAATCATAAAAGTTTCAAATGGTGCATGTAGTGATTGGCTACCAATTTTTGCTGCTAAGAAACTGGTCAAACCAAAAGAAGCTAGGTAAAAAGATTGGAAAAGAGATTTAAATCTTAATGGAGCCATTATACTTATGGCAGACATCATAACAGGGGAAATAATAGTCTCACTAATAGAAAGTAAAATGATAAATAACATAATTTGATAGTGGACAAAAGGTTTTGTGCCTTCTGTAATATCTTTTGCAATAAATGATAAATAAGTCAAATAAAATATTGCTAATACAGAAACAAATATGGCGAAATTCATTTGAGAGAAAAAATGTGGATATTTATTTTTAAGCGCTAATTTAGCTAAAGTATAAGTAATAATTGGTGTTACTACGATAATAGTAAAGCTTTCAAGTGACATAAAAAAAGTTGTTGGAATTTCATAATTAAATAACGTGCGATTAGTGAACTTTTCAATATATAAGCTTAAAGTGCCGGAAACTGCAAGATTATAAACTGTTGTCCAAATTGCAAAGAAAACAAATGCAAGAATCAAACAATACAAAGCTTTCTTTTGTATTTTTGTCATATGCTTTTTTTGAGCTTCTTTATTTCTTTTTGACTTTTTTGTAAATTCAAGAACTAAATGTTTTTTTCCTAAAAAGAAAACTACCATTCCCAAGATCATTCCTACACCTGCAGAAGCGAGTGCGATAGGATAACCAAATTCTTTTGTCAAAAGACCACCGCTTATTCCTGCTACCATGGCACCAATATTTATCCCTAGGTAATACCAGTTAAACCCAGATTCTCTGCGGCTATCATTGGTTTTATATAAATCGCCAAGCAATGAGGGCATACATGGCTTGAAAAAACCCGTTCCTAGCGCAACACAGCATAAGGCTAAATAAAACATGCTTTCATTTTTTGAAAAAAGCATGAAAAAATGCCCCAAAATAATAGTAAATCCACCAAAAATAACTGCTTTGCCTTTTCCTATATAGTCATCCGCAATATATGATCCAATAATAGGAAAGGTGTATGCAGCTAAAGTATAAATACCAACTAATTCAAGTGCCCTTTCGTTGCTCCAGCCAAGCCCTCCAGAACTTATTGGTGAAGACGCATAGAGAACTAACAAAAAAGAAAGAGTGTAGTAGCTAAATCTTTCAAATACTTCGGTAAACGCTAAGACATACATACCTTTCGGCTGACGTATTTTAGTAGTCATGTTTTTGATCTTTCTGATTCCAGAGAGGGTGAATATTTAATTTTCCCAATCTTAATCTCAAGAAGATAGCTTGACAACTATTGTTGTAATAATAAGCAAACTTAATTTTATTGTAAAAAGTAACTAAAATATTTAAATTATTGAATGAATTTAATAAAATAAAAAATAAATTAATTTTTTAAGATAAATTCTAAAATTATTTTTTTTATATTTGTCGCAGTTTATTTTGGATGAAGGGGGATTATTTTTCCAAATTCAAATGAATTTGGTATTGTATTTTTTACAGTTTGAACATGTTCTGGAGCCACAACTAGACAAAAACCCAATCCCATATTCCAAACATTGTAAGCTTCATCATCAGAAATTTTTCCTAGATCTTTAAAATATTTCATTATGGGAGGAGTAGGAATTTTACTTTTATCAATATCAAAAACAAAACTTTCAGGAAGAACTCTACTAATATTTGTGAGTCCACCACCTGTTATATGTGCCATTGCTTTTATAGGAACAATAGATTTTAAATTTGTAATTTCTTTCACATATAATTTTGTTGGTTCCGTTAAGTATTCTCCTAAAGTTTTTCTTTCAAATGGAGTTTCTAAGGATAGTTTATGGTCATTCATAATTTTTCTTAAAAGAGAATATCCATTTGCATGGAACCCACTGCTAGGTAAACCTATTAAGCAATCACCTGACACTATTTTTTTTCCGTCTATAAGGTCTTTTTGATAGACTTCACCAACAGCAAAACCCGCCAAATCAAATTTATTATTATCGTAGAATCCTGGCATTTCAGCTGTTTCGCCGCCGAGTAAAATGCAGCCACACTCTTGGCAAGCTTTAACTATTCCTTTAATAACTCTGTGCGCAATATCGACATCTAGTTTTCCAGTTGCATAATAATCCAAAAAAAATAAAGGTTTTGCACCACAGACTATCAAGTCATTC
Source organism: Pigmentibacter sp. JX0631 (assembly GCF_029873255.1). Taxonomy (NCBI): domain Bacteria; kingdom Pseudomonadati; phylum Bdellovibrionota; class Oligoflexia; order Silvanigrellales; family Silvanigrellaceae; genus Pigmentibacter; species Pigmentibacter sp. JX0631. Next base: position 2,959,246 of record NZ_CP123622.1, read on the forward strand.
AAACTCATAGCAACAAGATCTTGACCCAAGTATTCGTAGCGTTGCATTTTAATTCCAAGTTCCAATTTAGTGCCCACACCATCAGTGCAAGCTACTAAAAATCTATCAGCATCAAGTTGATATAGTCCTGCAAAACCACCAATACTTGGGTTTATTTTCTTTATTTTATCAACAAGAGATTCTCCTGCATGAATACTCACTCCAGCCTTTTCATATTCTTTACTTGTCATTATTTTTTATCTCCTAAGATTGAATGGACGGTATCTATAAGAATTTGATGCTCTAAAGGACGTACTCTATTTATTAACTCTTGAGCACTTTCATAAGGAAACAAAGGAAAAGAAATGTATTTCAAAACCTCTCCTGAATCTAATTCAGGAATAACTTTGTGCACACTTAAACCCCAATGCGAAAATTTATTATTTACAGCATATTCATATGCATGAGCACCTTTATAAAGTTGGAGTGGTGCTGGATGTAAATTTATAATTAATGGTAATGTATTATTAAAAGTTGTTTTAAGTTCTGAAAAAAAAGTAGCTGTTAATACTCGCATATATCCAGCAAGAATAATAAGCTTTATTTCTTTATATTTACCAATACATTCAACTATTTTTTTTTCATGATCTTCTCTCGAAGAAAAGTTTTTATGCGCTATAATATGCACATTTATGTTTGAAGCTTTGGCTTTTTCTATCACTTTAGCTTCTGGATTATTACATATTAATCCAGAAATTTTTTGCTCAAACTCTTTTGCAAGAGCTGCAAAATTAGTTCCACTTCCACTTGCTAATACTAATATCATTTTAAACCCAACTCATTTAAGCTTTGCATTTATTCAAACTCTTGCCCTATATCAGTGCGATAATGTGGATCAACAAAAGTATTTTCAGCGTCTTTCAGTTTAATTTTTTGAATTTGGGAGTAAATATTTTTACGCGCAATTGAAATACTTTTACCAGAACTCAATAATCCAAAAGCTCTTCCACCACTAGTTGATTGGTCAGGTTCAATAGCTGTTGGTATAAATTGACATTCTTCAGAGATATTATTTGTAAATACAAGTTTTCTTTTTGGTGCATTTTTTTCAGGATATTCAGGTGAAGCTCCAACTACAAAAACTCTTTTTAAGGAATCTGTCAGAAAGGGAGTCGTATTTTTTTCAGGAAATAAAAATGCTTGTTTTTTTGCAGTTCTATATAACTCAATATAAAATTCTCTTTGTAATCCTGGTAAAATAACTTGAGTTTCGGGGTCCCCAAGACGACAGTTGAATTCTAGTAACCAAGCATTTTGGTCTTTATCAATCATAAAACCAGCAAATAAAAAACCATGATAAGGAGTATTTCTTTGGTTTAATTCTTTTAAAATTTTTGTAAAAGTATCTTTTACCTGTTCCATTATAATATTTGAAAGTTCTACTGGGGAGACAGTTCCCATCCCACCAGTATTTGGACCTGTTTGCTTATTGTTACGTCTTTTATAGTCTCTAGCAATTGGTAAAAGTCTGAATTGTTCATTATTGCATAATGCAATTACAGAAATTTCTTCACCTATTAAAGTTTCTTCAATAAGAAAATAGGGTTCATTATTTTTATTACTATATGTTGGTGCTTCAACTGATTTTGTCATAATTTCCCAGTCAGGTAAATTATTTTCAATAGTTATTAATGCTTGTTTTATATCTTCATGAGTTGAAAGAACAAAAACACCTTTTCCAGCTGCTAGACTATCATACTTCAAGACACAAGGTAACGAAAAATCTTGAATTCTAGGATTTTCTAAAAAATTTAAGAGAAGTAATTTTAATTTACTCCATGAAATAACTTTTGATTTTGCTGTTTTTATTTTTGCTGCTTCAACGATTTCTTTACAAATTATTTTGCTAGCTTCTAAAGAGGCGCATGCCAAAGAGGGTGCTAACACAGGGATATTAAACTTTTCACAAGCCGGTGCAATACCATTTGCAATCGGTAATTCAGGACCGGCAATGACAAGCCCGACTTTTTCTTTTGCAGCAAATTGAGCTATTTCATTCACATCTGTTGCAGGGCAGTTTGCAAATTTTGGTGAATCCCAAAGCCTTTTTCCAGCAGCACAGAATACTGTGCTTACTTCTGGAAGTTTTTGAAAAGAAGAATAAATAGTATAATCTCTGCCACCATTACCAACGACTAAAACATTTTTTGGCATAATAGCTGCATTTATGATTTCTTTAAAAGTATCTGGAAAAATTGGCCAAGCAACTTTTTGTTCATTAGCAATTTGGAGAGGAGTCTTTTCAGAACCAATAAAGGTTTGATATAATTCTAGATACCTAGTTGTTACCTTTTCGATTAGTTCAGAAATAATTTTTTCATCTTTAAAAAAAGGATGATTTGCAGGATTATCTTTAATATTTTCTGGACTTCCAAAAAGCTTAATTAGTTCTTCACGAAGAAATTCTTTTGACATTTGTTTTGGATTAGATAAGTCTAATTTATCTGCAATCCAATACCGCGAAGAATCAGGTGTATGAACCTCATCTACTAATATAATTTTATCATCATATTCTCCCATTTCGTATTTTGTATCTACAAGGATGAGATTTTTAGCAAGAGCTTCTTTGCTACCAAAATGAAATAATTCAATAGATTTTTTTGCAATAAAATTCCATTTTTCTGCACCAATTAAATTTTTAGCCATTTCTGCTGAAATAGGCAGATCGTGTCCCATTTCAGCTTTGGTGGTAGGAGTGATAATGGGTTCAGGAAATTTTTGATTTTGTTGCATTCCATCAGGAAGATATATTCCATATTGACTAAGAATTTCTTTTGCGCCTTTTTCTTTATATAAACGCCATAGACTTCCAGATAAATATCCTCTAACTACAATTTCTATCGGGAAAACTTTGGCTTCTTTTACTAAAACATGAGTCGTATCCAGTGATCCAATTAAATGGTTTTCAATGATATGGCTTGTATTTTTAAAGTACCAAGTTGAAATAGCTTGTAATATTTCAGCTTTATTGTTTATTTCAAATGGAAAAATAAAATCAAAAGCTGATATTCTATTACTTGTTTGAAGAATTCTTAATTTATTTGATAATGATATACTATTTCGAACTTTTCCGATATAAATATTTTGAATTAATGTCATCTTAAGATCCTTGAAAATACTTATTAATATTGGTTATATTTTCGTACATAGCATCTATCTCGATATTACCACCAGAAAAAACCGCTCTACTAAATGGAAAAATCATTTCATTTGGCATTTTTTTGCATTTTGTAATAACATTCCAATCTGCACCTTGAGCTCCTATACCAGGACATAAAGCACTTAATCCGCTCGAGATAAATTCATGAGAAAAAAGAATTTCTTCTCTGTTTGCAGCAATTACAACTCCTGTTACTTGGGAATAAATGGGATCATTAAATAGAATATTTTCCCGAACTTTTTTGCAGGAAGTTAAAATATTTCTCCAGTTATCTTGAATATAAGATAAATCTGAATTACTATTTTCACTAGTTGCGCAAAGAACATAAACTCTTCCCTTTTTTCCTACATGTTCAACACATTGTTCAACAGCAAGTTCTATCGATTTTTCACCTAAAAAAGGACTAATGGTAATTCCATGAACACCTAACGTAACAAAAGCAAAATCTAAATAAGCTTTTAAGGTTGTAGAAATATCGTTAAATTTTCCATCAAGTATAATAGTATAATCTTTATGAAATTTAGCTACTAATTCTTCTAGAAGTAATAACCCTTTACTTCCGTGCAATAAAAAATAAGCTAACTGTGGTTTTATGATATAATTACTTAATTTACCGCAACTAAAACTTAAAATTTCCATATGTTTATAAACAGAGCTTTTAAAGTTTTCAAAGTCTTTTACAATAGGATTTGGATCAATTCCTAAACACATTTTTGTATTAATCAGATTCATTTAAATCCTTTCTAAAGTTTTCAGAAAATTTATTGCAATCTGTAATGTTTTCTGCATGACAAATAAAATGCCCCATTTTTCTTTGTTTAGTTGCAGATTCTTTGCCATATAAAGTAACGGAAATAATATTAGGATGATCTTTCCAACAACTTAAATTAAGGTTTTTTTCTTTCTTTTGATTAATCCAAGTAGAACCTAATAAATTACCCATACAAAAATATCCGGGATACAATTCAGGCTTATTTATTGGTATATCTAATAATATTCTTGCTAGAAGATCATATTGACTTATAGTGCATGAATTTCTTGAAATATGGCCAGAGTTATGCGGACGGGGAGCGAACTCATTAATATAAATTTGAAAATCATCTATTTCAATTGATTGCTTTACATTATCATTTTTTACTTTTGAAATAAAAAATTCAGTAGTTAACAAGCCTAAAACGTCCAATTTTTCAGCAGCTTGAATGGCAATATTTTGTAATTTTTGTTGTACAGTTATTGGTAATTGTGAGGGCAGATTTGTTTGGTATAATATCTGATTCTTGTGAATATTATCAAAGATAGGTAAACATACGGTAATATTTTGAGAATTACGGGCAACTATGCAACTAGCTTCAGAGAAAATATCAATTTTTTCTTCAATTATAAAAGACGTATTTTCTTTTGTAGTAATCTCAGAAAGAGTTTTATTTAATGCCGTAACATTTTCAATAACCCATTGCCCTTTTCCATCATATCCACCATACGCTGTTTTTATAATAAAAGGAAAAGGAAAATTTTTTGCCTTAGTAATGAGTTCAGATAAGTTTGAACAAGCAATAAATTTACAGACTGGTAAATTATTTTTTTGTAAAAAAGTTTTCTCTGCTATTCTATTTTGGGTTATTTTAAGAACATTTTCTGATGGAAATAAAGGTTTTTTTGTTTTTTCTATCAAAGAATTTAGGAGATCTGTTGCAACATTTTCAAATTCATAAGTAACTAAATCGCATTGTCGAAAAAAAGCTTCGAGTTTTTCAGCATCATTCCAATCTCCCTGATAATGAAAAGCTGATTTATGAAAAGAAGGAGAAAGGGGATCGGGATCATAAAAAACTACTTTAGCTCCATAATTGTATAAAGCCTCAGATAGCATTCCACCGAGTTGCCCACCTCCTAAAATTCCTATGGTTCTCATGGTTCTTGCTTTCCTTGATTTTTGCGAGTTTTCTCTTGAACTATTTGATTACCTTCAAGGGCATTCATGCTTTTCATCGTGCGCCAGTGTTCTAATTTTTTAAATAAAGCATCATTTTCCATTGCTAAAATTTGAATTGCAAATAACGCTGCATTTACTGCTCCTGCTTGTCCAATAGCAAACGTAGCCGTTGGAATTCCGCCTGGCATTTGGACAATCGATAATAAGCTATCTAAACCATTTAGAGCTTTTGATTGAACTGGAACAGCAAGAACAGGAACCAAAGTCAATCCGCTTACCATTCCGGGTAAATGAGCAGCTCCACCAGCTCCAGCAATGATTACTTTAATACCTTTCGTTTTCACAGATTCAGCATAATCAAACATTAATTTTGGAGTCCTGTGGGCACTTATGATTTGAATTTCATAGGGAATATCAAATTCCGCACAAATGTTTTCACTATATTTTAAAGTTTCGTAGTCAGATTGACTTCCCATTATAATGGAAACAATTGGGCTGTTATGCATTTTTTAATTCCTTTATAAAGCCACATCCTTTTTGTTGTGCAATTTTATCTTGATAGTTTCCAGTAAAACAAGCAGTACACCATCCTCCATTTTCGTGGGCGGAATTTTCTAACTTATTATTTTTTTGGAATTTTTGCATTACAATCAGAAGTTGTTTTTCAGAAAGAAAAGATAGAGAGTCAGATTTTAAATAATCATTCATTTCATTTGAGGTCATGACTTGCGCCAGTAAATCTTGTCTTTTGGGAGTATCTATCCCATAAAAACAGGGAAACTTAACAGGAGGGGAGGCGATTCGCATATGCACTTCTTTCGCACCTGCTTCTCGCAATAATTCTACTATTTTTTGGGAAGTGGTTCCTCTGACAATACTGTCATCTATAACAATAACTTTTTTGCCTTTGATCGTTTCCCGAACAGGATTTAATTTTAATCTTACTTTGAAATTTCTAACATTTTGTGTTGGTTCAATAAACGTTCTACCGACGTAGTGATTTCTAATTAAACCAATTTTATACGGAATACCCGAAGCGTTAGCATAGCCCATTGCCATTGGAACACCACTGTCTGGAACAGCAATAACCATGTCTGCTTGGACAGGATTATTCTTAGCGAGTTCTTCGCCCATCGCAAAACGCGTATCATTTGCTAACATATTCCAAACAAGGCTATCAGGACGAGCAAAATAAACATGTTCAAATATACATTTAGCCTGTTGCAGATTTTTACTTTGTTGAGTTGTTAAGTTAAAAAATACGCTTTCAATTTTTCCAGTAGTAAGCTCAATACTTAATATTTCTCCAGGAGAAATATCGCGGATAAATTCAGCGCCAACTAAATCCATTGCACATGTTTCACTTGCAAGAACCCAGCTAGGAATTTCACTCTCATTTTTTATTAAACCAAGAGATAAAGGTCGATATCCACAGGCATCTACAACGGCATACATATGAGTCGGGGTAAGGAGTAATAAAGAAAATGCTCCGAATAATTCTTCAAAAGCATGGGTAAGTTTTGCAATAAATTCTTTTTTACTACTTCGAGCCATTAAATGTAAAATAAGTTCTGTATCAGAAGTAGCTTGTAATATAGCGCCTGAGGATTCTAAAAATTGGCGCATTTCTTCGGAGTTAACTATATTCCCATTATGAGATAAGGAAACAGGAACTCCACCAATACGAGCAGTTAGTGGTTGAATATTTGCGTCAGAGTTTCCTCCAGCAGTGCTGTATCTAACATGCCCTATAGCATGATTACCTTTTAGTTTAGTTAAATCTGTTTCTTTGAAAACATCAATAACTAAACCAGAATTCTTATGACTAATAATTTCAGTAGAATTGGTTGAGGAAATGCCAGCACTTTCTTGACCCCTATGTTGTAAAGCAAAAAGACCAAGATAAGCTATTTTTGAAGCATTTTCAGTATTAGTTACTCCAAAAACTCCGCACATTACTTTGTTTCCTTTTCAGCGCATGAAAGTGTGTCAAAATATTTTTTAAGGGAACTAGAAAAATCTGAATAAACAAGATCATGATCATATATAGGCATACTTATATTAGATCCAATTGGTTTTAATTCTGCTATTTTAGTAACAACGATATCTGTGTGGATAGAAGAATTAAATATTGATTCAAAGTTTTCTTCTTCTTTAAATCCTAAAATAAAGCCCATATTTCCTTCAGAAAATAATTCTTTGCTAGATTTTTTCCATAATGCTTTTTCTAAATCTATTAAACAATTTGAATTTAAAGCTAGAGAAATTAAAGAACCTAGCATTCCTCCATGTCCTATGGGTCTAGAAATTTTTGGTGACTTTAGTTGAATTGTTTTTAAAATGAAATTCCAAATATTTTTTTCACTACTTATATTAATTTTTGGACAATCAGAATTTTCTCCTCCAAAAATCCATGCCGTTTGAGAAGCAAGGTAACTTGAATTTTCAAGAGAATTACTTAATGAAATGTGATATAACTTTATTGATTTTTCTTTAGTTTTATCAAAATATCTTATAGGTAATCTATCTAAAGGTACTTTGTTAACATCATCAACTCTGCCAACCATTCCTAACATCGGAGTAGGAGGAATTGGTATACCTTCTGTTTGATTGTTTAAACTTACATTCCCACTTACTATCGGAATATGCATTTCTTTTGCTATTAAATTAATTCCATCAATTGCATCTGAAAATTGTCGCATTACATCAGGTGATTTGGGACTTCCAAAATTTAAACAATCAGTCATAGCTAAAGGAACAGCTCCACTGGCAACTAATTTTCTAGCAATTTTTAATGCAGTTAATGCTGAACCATGAAAAGGATCTAATTCAACCCAACGCTCTTCGCAGCCTCCTGCGATTGCGATTCCTGTAGTACTTAACTTTCCATTAGAATTTAATTCTTGTGCATATTCAGGTAAACGGACAACACCAGCGGAAGCTGTTTGTAAAGATCCACAAGCTGCAACACTATTTCCTTGAACAGTTGAGCAATAATTATGAAATACAGGTGATCTGTTTGCATTCATCGGATGCGCAAAAAGTTTAGGAATTAAATTTGGATAACGTTCAATCAAATTTTCTAGTTGAATATCTGAAAGAATGTCATTATGAATATCTGAATTTTTTAATGATAAAGACAAACTTAATTTATCTGTATCATTTTTTTGCTGCCAGATATTTTCTGTTGCTTCGTTTTTAATTATTTTTTTCTCTTGTAAGTATTCTTCTTTCCTTTGAATTGGCCAATTGTATTTAGGTGTTTCATCCACTAAAATTGGAACTGGAGTTGCAGTTACAATTGTGTTATCAAAAATACATGTGAATAAACCTGTAGCATTTACTTTTCCAATTTCAGCATAAGTGATATTGAATTTTTCCAATTCAGATAGAACGGCAGAAACATTTTCGGGTTTTACTGCGCACAACATTCTTTCTTGTGATTCGCTTAAAAGTATTTCCCATGCTTGCATATTGCTTGCACGTTGAGGAACTTTATTTAAATCGATGGCAACACCGCAACCAGAACGACCTGCCATTTCTACTGAGCTAGATGTTAAACCTGCAGCACCCATATCCTGCAGACCTATTGTTAATTTCTTTTCAATTAACGATAATGTAGCTTCTAATAAAACTTTTTCCGCGAAAGGATCCCCAACCTGTACAGTTGGTTTAAGAGTGTTCCCCGTGGATGAAAATTCGGAGCTACTCATCGTAGCTCCATGAACGCCATCACGTCCTGTTGCAGATCCAAAATAAATTAAAACATTTTCAGATTCTGGAAACAAAATATTTTGCAAATCAGCATTTATATTTTGTTTGATTTTTATCTTTTCAATATTTGTTACTTTACTTGTTGTTTCTTCAGAAAGAATTCCTTTAAAAATTTTATCTTTATGAATTAATCCAGCATTAAAAGCATTTACCAAAATATTTTTACTATACTTATTATGAAAACTAATATCGCCTGTTACTGTAGGTACACCAACAGAGTTTCCGTAGTCACCAATTCCACGAACGGTATCGCGAATTAATTTTGCATTCCATGTTCCTTCACCAAAACGCAGACAATTTAAGCTTGCTATTGGATAAGCTCCCATACAAAACACATCACGCAGGATACCGCCAACACCCGTCGCAGCTCCTTGATAAGGCTCTAAGTAACTAGGGTGGTTGTGAGATTCCATTTTAAAAGCAATTCCATAATTTTTATTTATTGCTATTACACCCGCATTTTCTCCAGGTCCTTGGATAACCCAAGGTTCTTCTGTGTGAAATCTTTTCAAGTGAACTCTTGAAGATTTATAAGAGCAGTGTTCGCTCCAAAGTGCACCACAAACTGCTAACTCTTCATGACTTGGTATTCTATTTAATTTAGTGCAGAAATTTATTAATTCTTCTTTGTTTAAACCAAATTGCTGTGCTTGAGCTACAAATTCAGCTGTTAGGAGGTTTGAATCAAACATAAATTTCTCCTTGAGTCAGTTGTTCTACAAACAAAGCAAGTGGACTTCCTTGCTTTATAGCTATATTTTTTGTTTGTGAAATTCCTAAAAGAAAAATCAAACCTTCATTTCCGCCTAAGATATCTTCAGATGCGCGTTCTGGATGGGGCATCATCCCAAAAATAGTGCCACTTTCATTTGTTAAGCCAGCAATTGATTTATAGCTTCCATTTTCGTTAAAATTATAATAAACAACTGCATTTTTCTCTGCTAAATTTTTATCTATTTCAGTAGATGGAGGTAACCAATTCCCCATGCCACAAGACATAGGTATGAATATTTCTTTACCAAAAACTTTACTTGCATTTTCTAAAATTTTACCTTTGAATTTAGGAATCCAAAGTGACTTTTTTACTTGGTTAGATTCATCTAAAAAACTAATATCTATTCTTATTGAAACTGGAAAATGGTGATGTTGACGGGTTATATTTTTTATCAAAGCACCTGGCAAGAGACCACTTTCACATAAAATTTGAAAACCATTGCAAATTCCTAAGATAGGAATATTTTCAAGGGCCTTTTCTTTTACAAAAGCCATTTCTTTTGTTCTTGCTGCTAAAGCACCTGCGCGCAAATAATCACCAAAACTAAAACCTCCAGGAATAAAAATAAAGTCAATTTCTTCTTTTTTTAATTGACTATGCTTTTCTAAATCTAGAAATTCAGCATTAGTTTCTAAATTATTTGCAATCCATAATAAGGATTCTTTTTCACAGTTTGTACCTGGGAAAACTGGTACTAAAGTTTTTTTCATCATTGGACAACCTCAATCTTATACTGCTCAATCACAGGGTTGTATAAAACTTCTTGCGTGTATGAGTTAATATTTTCTGGAGAAGCGTGACCAGGAAGACGAACAAAAAACGATTTCTGTTGGCGCATATCGAGCACGTCTGTTCCAGAAGACCTCATATCGTTTGCAATTGTTTTAGCCTCTGTGTCAAGAACATCTGGAAGAAGTTCTACAGTTACCTTAATAACTTTTTGTAATGCTGGGATTTTCGCATTGATTGAGAGATTATTTTTTCGTGCGAATTCCTCAGGAGTGATTCCAAAAACACGTTTAAAAGTAACAGGAACAGTTGTTAAATATCTTTCTGTATCAAATAAAGTATTTAAAGTATTATTTCCAACTATTTCGCTCACCTTTTTGTTTAGCAGGAGATCTTGTAAAAATTGTTTTTGTTCAACACCGACGGTTGAAACCTTAGCAGAAATATTTAATGCTATGGCCTGAACAAATTCATAAGCTTCTGTTCTGTTCATTCCACTTGAAACCAAAGCAGTAAGAACACTTTGGCTTGCCCATAATCCGCCAGATTTCCATAAATTAGCTAACATAGCTTCAGGACGAATCTGCATACCCTCGACAAGTGATGCGCAGCGTGCAAGCATAAAATCAGCTGTAACAAAAATATCAGGTAAAGCTATTCGTTCGACACTGCTGTGGGAGATATCTCTTTCATGCCACAAAGCGACATTTTCAGAAAGCATTCCGACATATCCGCGAATAGATCGCGCTAATCCGCATAAATTTTCAGCTAAAATTGGATTTTTTTTGTGCGGCATCGCTGAACTTCCCTTTTGCTTTTTACCAAAAGGTTCTAATACTTCGCCAAGCTCTGTTCTGGCCCAATGACGCATATTAATAGCAAAACGATCAACTGCATTTGTAGCGGATAAAATAGCATTTGCTACCGTTACAATTCTGTCTCTTGGAATAACTTGTGTTGCTACAAGTTCTGGTTCTAAATTCAGTTTTGTTAACACAGCGGCTTCAAATTTAGGTGACATTTGGGAATATGTGCCAACAGCTCCGGAAAGTTTCCCAAAGGACATTATTTTTTGTGCATGTAGAATTTCTAAGTGCGCTCTTTGGAATTCAGCAAAATGACTGCAGAGAACTTGACCAAAACTCATAGGTTCTGCATGAATACCGTGTGTTCTTCCAATGCATACAGTATTTGCATTCTCGAAAGATTTTTCGGCTAAATTTTCTCTGATTTTTTGGATTGTTTTTGTAAGGATTGAAAGAGAGGAGCGGATGCGAAGGGAAAGGCTTGTATCTAGAACATCGGAGCTTGTTAAACCTTTATGTAAAAAGTGACCTTTGTCACCCATAGAATCTCCGACTTCTGCAACAAAGGCAATGACATCGTGACCCGTTTCCTGCTCTCGCTTTAGAAAATCTTCTGGACCTTTGTTTTTTAAAGCTTTTTCAAAGATAGAAAGAACTTCTTGGGGGGCCTCACCAGAATCAACTAAAGTAGCTAAATGCGCTTTTTCTACTTCTGCCCAAGAGGCGTACTTGGCATCTTCAGTCCATAAAGCTTTCATTTCGGGGCGAGAATAACGTTCAATCATGATACAAACCTCCGGATATTTATGTTTGTTTACACGGTCAGTTTCTCATAGATAAAAATATTTCAATGTACAAGCTTTAATCTTAAAAAGAGAAAAAAAATAAAAAAAATAAAATAGTTACCAACTTAAGCCAACATCAAGAAAAAGCATTAAAATAAATCCAAAGATAAATCCAGTTGTTGCTTTGGAACTGTTTATTTCTTCTTTGTGCAATTCTGGGATCATTTCTCCACAGATGACATAAAGCATAGCTCCGGCACAAAAAGCTAAACTAGAAGGTAATAATGCAGTAGAGAAAGAGGTGGTAATGCATCCTATTAATGCGCCGAAAGATTCGGCTAGTCCGGAGAGGAGGGTGGCAGTAATGGCGTAGCGGTTAGAATAGCCATAAGCTTTCAGAGATAAAGCAACAACAAGTCCTTCAGGCAAATCTTGGAGCGCTATTCCGACAATAATCGGTAAGGCTATTTTCAATTCACCACTTCCTAGCCCGACTCCTACAGCCATTCCTTCTGGGAAGTTATGAATTGTAATTGCAAGTACAAATAACCAAATGCGTTTCAAGGATTTTACATCTTTTCCTTCTTTTCCTTTTAGAAAATGTTCATGGGGAATTTTTTCATTTAAGTAACTGATAAAAAAACTACCCAGTAAAAGAAAAATAGAAACATATCCTGCAACAATTAGCTTATTACTAAATTTAGTTTCAGTTAAACTTATTGCAGGATTTATTAATGAGAAACAAACTGCTCCTAGCATTACTCCAGCGCTAATTCCCATTAAAATATTTCGAATTTTTAATGAAATATTTTTTGAGAAAAAAATTGGTAGTGCTCCTATGCAGGAAGCAAAAAAAGTAACAGAAGTGCCTATGATGATTACTTGAATAAAATGTGCATTATCTATCACTTAATTGAACCACCTTATCTATTCTTATAAGTAACTGAGACCTTTTGTTACTGCTGCAAATTTCATCACTGTATGAATTTTTTGGACAGGAACAGATAATTCTAAAAGTGCTTTTTCATGCGCAACAACACATTTCTCGCAACTATTAAGAATACTAACAGCAATTGAAAGAAGCTCAAAGGTTTCTTTCGGCAATTTTGTATTCATTAAGCTTTGCATTCGTAAATTTGGTGCACCATAATTTACATTATTGCTTTGAAAATTCTTTTCACTAAAATACTTAAATTTATAGTAAGTATTTAACATTCCCATTATAGCAGGAATTTGTATAGCTTCATTTATTAATGAATGTTCTAGCTCACGAAGATTCGCTACTTCCAAAACAGAGTGATACAGATCTTGAAAGTTTAAACTTTTGCTAATGCATATTAATAAAAGTAACTTTTCGTCAGTAGTTAAATCTCCACTAGATAGAAGTTTACTAAAATTTAATTTTAAGTCTTTTGGAATAATTCCTTCTAAATTTCCAGTATACTTATCTATAAATATATTTAAATATTCTAAATTTTCCATAAGAAAGTCTTTCTGTATAAAATTTTAATTCTTATTTAAGCTAACTTTATAGTATCTTGACCTTTTTCCCAATTACAGGGGCAAAGCTCATCTGTTTGTAAAGCATCTAAAGTACGCAGAACTTCATTTACATTTCTTCCAACAGATAAGTCATTGACACTTACCCATCTAATAATTCCTGTTGGATCTACAATATAGGTCGCTCTTAAAGGAACTTTTTCAGTCGGATGTAAAACTCCAAGTGCTTCGCTAAGCTCTTTTTTATTATCCGCCAGCATTGGAAATTGGAGATTCAATAAATCTGGATGATGTTGACGCCATGCTAAATGCACAAATTGGCTGTCAGTACTGACGCCATAAATTTGCGCTTCTCTATCTAGAAACTTTTTATTAGCTTGGTTAAATTCAGCTATTTCAGTTGGACAAACAAATGTAAAATCCATAGGCCAAAAGAAAAAGATAGACCATTTGCCTAAAGTAGAGGCTAAATTAATTGTGTTAAACTCTTTACCTTTTTCTAATGAAACAACTGCTTGGACACTAAAATCAGGGAATCTTTCGGCAATACTTAATAATCTAGACATAAAAACTCCTTAAAGGGCATTAATTTAATAAGAACAAATTTAGAATAAGTCTAAAATTAAATATTGTCAATATTTGCTCGTGAGTTTTTGAAATGAAAAAAGCCATAGAGTAACCTATGGCTTTTGCGATTTTTATTTTAGGAAGGGGAAAAGAATTAGTTACTTTCTAAGTTCTTTTTAAAGAAAGATTTTGCAGAAGCAAGATTTTTCTTATCGCGCATACAAATGCTTAAAGTGGAATCTTGGCGATCACGCGCACGGTACATGTATTTCCAGTCACCGTTGCATTTTACATAAGATTCTTCAACTTCGTAGCTAGGAATGCGTTTACGTGATTTTTTATCAACATTATCACCGAATTTTTGAACCCATTCATAAACAGTTTTATGTGATACTTCAACACCATGAGCGAGCATTTTTTCAGAAACAGAACGAAATGTCATATTTTGTTGAAAATAAAGTTGAACTGCAGTTTCAATCACTGCCCAAGGGTAACGATGTTGTTTATCAATTCTTTCTTTGCTTGCCATTAGTAGTAGCTCCCATTCAAAATCTAGATGAATAAATGTATACGGACCTTAATCAAAAAGTAACGTAACAGTGCCCTTTTGATATCTCAAGTGTTTTTTATAGGCAAGCTTTATTTATATTATTTGTCTTTTAAAGGGATAAATATTTAAGATATAATCAGATTATTTGAGACTGTATTAATATCTAGGATTTGGGCAAATTTAGCACTCAATCCAATCCAGCGTTCTAAAGCAGGTTTTACCATACCAACTAAAACATAACAGGCTTCTTTTGGGCTATCATGGACAGCTAATAATGTCGCATCTTCTACATGATTTGCAATGAGATCTAATTGTTTAAGACAATCTTGACCTTCTTCTTCAATATTGTGAGGATCTTTATTTAAGAGATAGATTGGTCTAGCGCCCAAAGAAAGAAAAAGATTACAATCATTTAAAAGGGTTTCTAAGCTTTTTTCATAACTTTTTCCTGCTTCCCATAGCCTTACAGCAACAACTTTTAGATCAAATATTAGAAGCCCTGCCATATCTAGTGCGACTTGTAAACTTTCATAAGATAATTGCTCTGGGGAGTCTATTTTAACTTCTACTGTATCTTCAGTCTCTAATTTTAGACGATGATATTCAGGGTTATCAATGTCAATTGCACTATTATTTACAATGATAGAGGTTAAAGCACTATTGTTTTTTACTGCAATTGATTCCAGTTTACTTATTAAATTTGAAATATTATCAATGCTTTGAAGTGGCGGAACTCTTTTTCCGTTAACTCTAACATCTGCCATAAAACCTCTCCTTCCAAAGACAAATCAAGTATTAATTATAATTAAGCAGGTTTTTTCATAGTGTCTTGCTTTTGTATTTGTTGGATTAAACTATGTGCTCTGCTATTCATTGGATCGAGTGTTAAGATATTTTCCATTAATTGAAGAGCAATATCGTTTTTACCAGTCTTTAATTCAATTGTTCCTAAGGTATAAATCATATTTACGTCGTTAGGATGGAGACCTAAATAACGAATTAATACTCTTTCAGCATCAACGAATTGTTCCATTTCAAAGGATAACTTAACTAAATTAAAAATAGCTACAGTATTATCAGCTTTTAAATGACAAGCTCTAACAGTCCAAGATAACGCTTGTTTTAATTCATTTAAGCCTTCAAATGCCAAACCTAAGCCTAAACTAGCCATATCGTCGTTTGGTGCCAAACTAACAGCTTTTTGAAATTGCGGAACAGCTATATTATAATTATTTCGTTGTAATGCAATTGTTCCAAGACCAATAAAACATTTAGCACAATAAGGATCTAGCTCTAAAGCTTTAGAATAATTTGATACTCCATTATCTAAATCTCCAAGTTTTGTAAAGCAATCTCCTATCAATCTAAATAAAGTTGCTTGTTGAATAACGGACAAATTTGTCTTTTGAAATGCCTGAGAAATTAAATTTATTGCATCAATATATTGTTTTGCAATGACCATTTCCTCAATTTGAGCAATAAGTTTGCTGGTATTTTCTATCTCAACAGTAGGTAAAGTGATAATTAAAGATTTAAATATTTCAGATATTTCATTGCAGTTTTTTTCGAATGGAAATTCATTTAGCAAAGCTTTTTTTATAGCATTTTTAACGTTAGTAACTTTATCTTGTTTCTCGATGGTTTCTTGCATAAGGCGAGCTAGGCTATGAATACTTCCTGCTGAAAATGTTTTATAAAAACGACTGACCCATTCTCCTATCCAGTTATTACCATTAGAAATAATAATAATATCAGATGCTAATGCACACATTACATCATATGTACTATCTAAATGTTTGGTTGCATTTCCGTTTACTGGAGCAATTGGGGCATGAATCACTGCATCACAAAGAGCAATAATGCTAGAAAATTGGTTTCCATGAATTTCTTTTAAACCTTCACCATTTGGATTTAAAAAATAAACATGATCATCCAATCCTAATTCAACTATGCTCTGTCTTATGTCTGCTCCTGCAGAACCGGTACCACAAAAGCACAAACGCGCTTTGCCTTGAAATAATGGATTGCTTTGGAGCAAATTTTTAAAAGCAAAAACAGAATCAAGAGCGCCTGATTCAATTTCTAATGGCCCAAGGTGAAAAAAAATGAAATCAGTTTCAGGCAATCCTAGTGAAGCTCTTAATTCAAGTCTTCTAAGGGAAGATATTTCAGAGGAATATCTTTGCGAATTAATACCTCTAGAGACTCTTCTAATTCTTTGTGAACTGACATCTTCTAAATATGACCATGTTGCACCATCTTTATCAAAACATAGAACAACATCTGAATTCTTTAATACTTCTTTCCTAACTGTTCTTTCTCTTGCGATATTTGGCAAGGGTGAGCCGTTGGGGGATCTCGCTCCTATATTAGCATGTGGTGGGCGAGGTGAATTTTGCCAAATAATTAAACGTGAAAGGTGACTACGCTTCACTTTAGCGGCTTGATAGCTTGCGAGGGAATTTTCGCCTAAAGCTATAATTAATTGAAAATCCTCTAATTCTTTTTCTAAGCCGGATAGAAATGTTTTATTTTCATTCATTGAATCTAAAGTGTAACAAGTTAAGTAAATAGGTGTATTTGAATTGTGTAATAATTTTGCAAATTGAATAAAATTTCTTTCTTCACTAATATGAGTATATAGTGAACCTTCTACACCTAGTTTTTTCACACATTGATTCCAGATTTCCAGTTCGCACGGATGGGGCAATTGAGGAGCGATAAAAGCCACTTTTTTTGCTTTAGTTAATGCTGCTTTTTCGTGTAGCTCTTGAATTTTAATTAAGGCAGCAAATTTATCGCTTTCAAGATATTCATGAAAGATTTGCGGTTCATACATTTTTGCTGCTTTTAGGATGCTTTCTATGGAACAGCATTTCATCATTTTGGTTTATCCTCCCAAAGTATATTGAGAATATAAATATGCATTCGTAGCTTTTCGATACGCGTTCAATTTATTGAGTTCAGTTAATAGTCTAGTTAAAATTTGAGTTAGAATAGCTGTAAATTTTTCATCGTGTTCGGTTAAAATGTGTTTCAATAAAGTCACTTCATTTTTTAGTGAGGGTTTTTTTTTAATTCCTTGCAAAAAGGCAGAGATCATTCCAGTACGTTTATGCATAAATTGATCATTGAGTTGTTTGATTTCGATAAAATTATGGGTATTTGGATAACTAATTATTATTATTTCTTTTAGTTGAGCAAGATGAATTGTAGTCCATTTTTCCCAAAAATTAATAAATTCATTTTTTAATTCAGAAAGTTCAAAGCCTTTGCTCAATTCTGCATTTAGTTTTTGGTAATGTTCAATTTCTGAAGATAAATTTTTTTCCACTATTAATACCTATTTATCAAAACATAAAAAGCTTTCTCTCCAAAGTTTATTAATTGCTATATAATTAATCAAATATTTCTGCTGTTGCTTTTTTGGCTGAACTACTGCATTTTTTTCTTCTAAAGCAAGATACATCTATCTTGGCAAGTTGGAGGATAAATAATGAATCAGAGTAAGTTTTGTGAAACTATTACTGTCGATGACGGTAAAGTAACACTAGCAGATTACATGGGTAATGATCTATCTGTTGTGAACGCTGCTAGAGTAAGTTTTGGCAAGAGAAAAACTGAATTAGATGAAAAAGATATCAAGTTAATAAAATATTTAGCAGCTCATAAACATATGAGTCCTTTTCGGCACGTTGTTTTTTCGTTTACTTTAGAAGGAGTATCCGAAGTTGTTTGCCGTCAACTTTATAAGCATCAGGTTGGTTGTTCTTATACTAGCGGTGAATTTAAAGAAGCTGCCACAACTTGGAATGAAGTATCAGGCAGATATGTCGAGTTTGAACCTGAATTTCATATGCCAGAGTTATTTCGCAAGCAGCACACAAATAACAAACAGGCATCGAATGAAGGTGATGCTGTAGAGAAAAATGCAGAAGCACAAAAAATATATATGTCAGCTATTGAAAGTGGCTACTCTGCTTACAAGCAATTATTGGAATTAGGGGTTTGTAAAGAGCAAGCCAGAATGGTGATGCCCATCAGTTTTAAAAACTCCTTAGTCTGGACCGCTTCCTTAGAAGCCACTGTGCACTTTATCAAACTAAGGGATCATGAAGGAGCACAGTTAGAAATAAGAAACCTTGCGCGTGCTATCAAAAAATTGATTGACCCTATCTGTCCACACTCTATTGCCGCACTACTAGATTCTTCAAAGTAGAAAAATTTACCTACAGTCCAAAAAAACTTTTCCGATATGCAAAATGTACGCATGGCAAAATGCCTACGATACATTTTTTCTTAGTATGGCCAAGGATGGCCACACCCTGTACCAAAGTGGTTTTGGTTTGCGGTGAGTTTCATGGAGGAGACCAACTATGGGTTTGCGCATACAAACCAACATCCAATCCCTTAATGCTCAAAGAGCCTTGAGTATTACCACTAAACAAAATGACGAATCCATTGAAAAGGTGAGCTCTGGATATCGCATTAACAAAGCTTCAGATGACGCTGCTGGCCTTGCCATCAGTGAAAAATTAAAAGCAGATATTCGTGGTTTAAATATGGCGAAAAGAAATGCGAGTGACGGTATTTCTTTGTTACAAACAGCAGAAGGTGGGATGAACGAAATAGGTAACATTCTTTCTCGTTTACGTGAGCTTGCCGTACAAGGTGCTTCAGATACCATCGGGAATAAAGAACGTGGATTTATTCATAAAGAATTTAATGCGTTGAAAGATGAAGTTGATCGTATTACAAATTCTACTGAATATAACGGAACATTACTTTTAACTGGTAGTAATATTGATAATGTTGAAGATAAAGATCAATTAAATCTTCCAGAAGAAATGACTAAAAAATCAAACGTTCCACCACTAGAAGTTCAAGTTGGGAAAAACTGGGCTGCTGCTACAGATGGTATTAATGAAAGAAAACTTGATGGCCAAGGCGATGTCTTCAATGAAGAGTTCGCTCGTAACCCAGTGAACATTATTCGCTTGAATTTTGATAAGATTAATACCAGTACTTTAGGGTTAGGACTTGGTAGAGCAAGTGATGAATCTTATAATTCTACCGGTGTTTTCATGGAAGACGCTGATAATATGAATGGTTCAAAAATGCGTGCTCAAGCATCAATAAATAAAATTGATGATGCTATTTCAAAAGTATCTGAATTCCGTGCAGATATGGGTGCGTTACAAAACCGTTTATACTCAACGATTTCAAACTTGTCAGTGCAATCTGAAAACTACGCTGCAGCGAATAGCCGTATTCGTGATACAGATTTTGCGGAAGAAACTGCTAAACTGGCTCAATCTAACATTCTTAAACAAGGTGGTGTGGCTGTACTTGCGCAAGCAAACCAAAGCCCTGGCGCAGCAATGCGTTTACTTGGATAAGTTTTTTCTTGAAAGGAGTGGATTTGTTGCGGTTTAAAGTGACAAATCCGCTTTATTTTATGGTTGAGATTATAAATTTTGCAAAAAAAATTTCGTTAATAATTTTCTTTTTATTTTCTCAAAATGTGCATGCAAAAATAAAAATATTTGCTGCAGAAAATCCTCCTTTAATAATGCAAGATAAACAAAATAAAATAACTGGTATTGGTGGAGATATTTTTGTTAATTCTCTAAATTTGTTAAATGATGAATATGAAATAGTTTGGTTGCCATGGTTAAGAGCATTTGAAGAGTGTAAAAAAAATAAAAATTCTTTACTCATACCAATTGGTGGAAATAAAGAGAATAAAAAAATTTTTAATTTATTTGGTGAACTTTATGAAGATTCTGTGCATTTTTTTACAATTAGTCCGCAAAGAGAAATAAAAACTTTTGCTGAGATTAATAAATTAACTTCTTTAGGAATGATATCAGGAGCACCATTTGCTGATATTGTTGAGAATTATGGATTAAAAGATAAGCTTGAAATTTCTTATAATGGTGAATTGCTTATTACTAAATTAAAAAATAATAGAATTGATTCTATAATAATAACAAAACTATTAGGAACATTCAAACTGTTAAATGCTAAAGTAGATTTTAATAATATTCAAAAAGGGATATCCATAGGGACTATGAAATGGTTTATTGCAGCTAATAAAGATTTTCCAAAAGGACAATTAAATAAACTAAAAAATAAACTAGAAAAATTTAGAAAAACTGAAAAATACCAGCAAATATTAACAAAATATTTTTCGGTAACAAAGAAAAAAGATTGACTCAAAGATTTTTTAATTATCTTTCATTTTATAAAAAGAATATTCTTTTACAGTGTTGTTTTCATTAAACACAACATATAATCTTTTTCCTGACAAACTTAATGAGGACCCAGTGATAGATAAATATTCAAATATTAATATATTATTACTAAAACCAACCGAATCAGGTTCGCCAAATATTTTGATAATATCTTTTTGTGTAGTTATATTTGTTTTTATTTCTGTTGTTTTTGTTTGGTCAAATTTTTTTCCTACAGAAATACACCCTTGGAGGTTTAATAAGAATACTAATGATATTAATATGGTGATTTTCATGAACAATTATCTTTCATAAGTTTTAAGAATTTTTTCTTTTTCTGCTGGAACAGTTGTATAATATGTATTGTCTAAGACTGTTTTATCATCTGCAAAAGTTATTAAAAGAATTTTTATTTCAGATGATTTTATTACAAAAAAGTAATGTTTAAAACCGGCATGAACATAAGTAAATGTTTCTTTTCCCATGATATAATGAATTTGCTCAGGTTCACCAAAGTTTTTAATGATTTCGTCTTTGGTTGTTACATTTTTAGTAATATTAAAAGCATCGCCTGTTATTTTTTTAGGGAAGATTTGGCAACTAGCTAAAATAAAAATTGAAAAAAAAATGCTGATGAAATTTTTAAATTTTGGTAATCTATAACTCAACAAGATAAACTCCTATAAATCTATGACATTTAGATACATATTGTATAAAATGTTAGTAGTCTTTACTTTAATTTTTTTTTAAAATCAATAAATGAGAAAATTGTCATTTTCCAGAGTGAGTGTCATTTAGGCAGGAATGAAATTAGGTAGTTATCCATAGAGGATGTCAAAAGTTTTTTCCATAGATCCTGTCATAATATGTTAAAATTTCCATACTCCCTGTCACAGGATTATAATAATGGAAAAACAGGACGTTACCGAAGAAAACGAAAACTCTGGGACATCTTCTTTGGCAATTGGGCCAGTAAGATTGTCAGAACCAGCTTGGGAAGAAGCTCGCTGCAGAGCAAGAATCATCCAATCCCTTTTAAAGATACCAAAAATTTCAGAAAAAAAAAGACAAGCAGCCGCAAATGAGCTTGGCATCTCTAAACGCACATTATCAAGATTGATTAAACGCTATAAAGCGTCAGGAAATCTTTTAAGTGCACTTGCGCCTCAGCCTCCGAGCGGTGGACTAGGTAAGCCAAGGATAAATGAAAATGTTGAATCAATTATCCATAAAGTGGTTAGAGAGCTTTACCTAGATAAACAAAAAAGAAAAATATCTAAAATCGTACAAGAAATCCGAAGGAGATGCATAGAAGCAAATATTACGCCTCCTGGGCAAAATACTGTTCGTAGGCGAATCTCGCAACTTTCTTTGGAAAAAGTTTTTGAAAAAAGATCTGGCAAATTATCTGCTCATCCTTTTACAGCAAATCATGGTCCAGCCGTTACTGCTCAATATCCGCTTGAGATGTTCATGATAGACCACACAAAAGTAGATGTTATTGTAGTAGACGAGCAACAACGCCTCCCTATTGGAAGACCATGCCTTACATTAGCAATCGATGTCTTTAGTAGATGCATTGCTGGTTTTTACTTAAGTTTTGAAGACCCATCAGCAGTATCTGTCGGCCTGTGTTTAACAAATTCAGTATTTGATAAAACAGATGTCCTTAAAAAATATAATATTCAACACAGCTGGCCATTAAAAGGCAAACCAGAAAAAATCGTAGTGGATCAAGGAAGCGAATTTAAAAGCGAAGCATTGCGCAAAGGGTGCGAACAGCATGGTATTTCTATCCATTGGAGGAAAATTGGTTATCCACATCTAAATGGAGTTATTGAGCGTGTTATTGGTACTTTCATGAAAGAAATACATGAAATTCCTGGTACCACCTTTTCAAATATATCCGAACGTGGAAATTACGACTCCACTAAAATGGCCGTTCTAACAATGCCTGAACTAGAAAAATGGCTCACCCATGCAATTGTTGGGAAATATCATCTGGAAATTCATTCCTCGCTTATGGAAACACCGCTTTCGTTATTCCATCGTGGAATAGAAACGAGGAAAAAAGAAATAAATTTAGTGAAAAACCAAAAGGCTTTTTTAATCGATTTTTTACCCATAGAAAGAAGAACTCTTCAACGACATGGATTTGTGATCGATCATATTTTTTATTTTTCTAATGCATTAATACCTTGGATTTCATCAGGTAAAATAAACGAAAAATTTATGATTCGCAGAGACCCTCGTAATTTAAGCAGGATTTTTGTCCTTCATCCAAAAGAATTCCAGTATTTAGAAATACCATATAGAAATATTGCTCGTCCTGTCATTACATTATGGGAACATCGAGAATCTTTGCGAAGGCTAAAAGAAAGAGGCTTACGTCATTTTGACGAGGCTTTAATCTTCAGGACTCTTTTGGAAATGAAAGAAATTATAAAAAATGCTAAAAAAGAAACTCAATCTGAAAGAAAAAAAAGAGTAAAAAATGAAAATGCTAAAAAAAATACGCTAGATATAAAAAGTAACAATAGTTATTATAATTCGAATAAAAAAGAACAGGAAGAATTCGACATACATTCCATTAAACCATTTGAAGATATTGAGGATTGGTCATGATAGAAGTGAACTTTAATAATGCTTGCTCACTTGAGCATCTTATCCCTCAAATGAGAAAAACTGCTTTGTTACCTAATGAAGAACGCATTGCTTATATTCGTGCAGATAGATGGATAGGTTATTCAAAAGCACAAGAAGCAATTTCTAAGCTTCAGAAACTCATTGATCACCCTAAACGCCAAAGAATGCCTAATCTCCTTATTGTTGGCCCTACAAATAATGGAAAATCAATGATTATCGAAAAATTTAAACGCATGCATAAAGTTATTTCTTGCGAAAATACTCCAAAAGAAACAATACCGATCGTAGCACTACAAATGCCAAGCGATCCGACCATAGCCAGATTTTATTCCATGCTTCTCTACAATTTGGGAGCACCTGTTACTATGAAATGCAAAGTTGCTGACTTAGAACATGTTGCTTTAAAATTATTAAAACAATTATCTACCCGTATGATCATTATTGATGAACTACACAATATACTTGCTGGTAGAATAAATGTTCAAAGAGAATTTCTTAACCTTATTAGATTTATTGGGAATGAACTTCAAATTCCTATTGTCTGCCTTGGTATTAGAGAAGCTTATCTTGCCATACGCACAGATGATCAACTTGAAAACCGTTTTGAACCACACATTTTACCATTATGGGAAGATGATAGAGAATTTTCAAGTTTGCTTGCAAGTATTATTTCAACATTTCCATTGAAAATGGCTTCATTTTTACTAGAAAAAGACATACGTCAATATATTTTAAGGAAAACAGAAGCTACTATTGGCGAAATTATTTCTTTGCTTTCTAAAACAGCTATTTTAGCTATTGAAAGCGGTCAAGAATACATCGATTTAAAATTGTTAATGCAAGCTGACTATGATTCTCCAACAGAAAGACGTAATAAATTTGAACGTGAATTACAATAATGAAAAAGAGATTTCCAGTATGGCCTCATCCTTATAAATTGGAATCATTAAGCTCATGGATTATGAGAATTGCTGATTATTATAGGATCAATGTTGATACTTTATTTGAAATTGGATTTTTGCTTCAAAAACCAAGTTCTTGGTGGGATATTGATGTTTCCCCAAGTGCAGAATTATTGAACAAAATTTCAATAAATACAGGATTGTCATTAAAATATTTAAATGAAATGACTGTTGCAGGAATTTCTCCTTGGGTTATTGATTCAATAAAACCAGTATATGATTTTGAGTTTACAAGATTAACTACTTCATTCTGTATATTAAATAGTAATTCCCCTTATTTTAATACAAATTCAAATTGTAAAAAATCTTTGCTACCGTGGATGCCTAATGTTCCATGGAAATCAACTAGGATAAATCGTTTTTGCCCTATATGTATAGAAAATAAAGACTTAGATTTACCTAATCTACTTGTTTGGAGAACCGTATTAGTATCATCTTGCCTAAGACATGAATGTTTGCTTGTAGAGACAAAAAATAATTCTTGGGATCAGTTGTCTTGGAAAGAAAATATTATAAGTACAAAATATTTGAATACTTGGCTCGATGAAATCACACTTAATGCAATTGAAACAGGTTTTGCAAAACTTGGCAATGAAAAAATAAATGTTAGTATTTGGGTCAGGTTTTTAAGAAGCCTTTTTCATGAACTTACGATAGAAAGCAGAGATTTTAAAGATCAAGAACGAATTAATGAAATTTGGCGGTATGCAGGACTTAAAAAACCAAGAAACAAAATATTTGAGCTTCTAGAAATAAAAGAAAGAGCTAATGTTACTAAATGCGCAGCATATTTATTACAAGATTTTCCAAGACAGATAATTTCATTTATCCCAATTAGTAGAAATATAAATCAAATATTTTTGCCAAATTTTATTGCTAAATATTTTGGACAAAATGAAATATATTATGATCTCTTTTTAAAAGAAGAAAACTCTAAAATTGAAATGACTTACAATAATAGAAAAGGAGAAAGTTTTTTACCAGCCGCTAAATTATTTGTTTCACTGATCCAAAATAAAATAAATAAACATGATAAATCAGTTGAAAAAAGAAATATTATAGGAGCTGAATATTTAAGTAATTTAAAAGAAAATAATATTTTTGCAAGAGATGGAGAGAATACAAATTTTTGTAAAATGGATTAATTATTTATTTGGAACATAGCAAAATGACATAGGAGCTCGTTTTATCTCAGAAAATAGATCTTGTATAAAGGCTGGTTCGTTAAGTTTTATAGGATTTCTAATTTCTAAAACTATAAATTCTTGAAGTCCTCTTATATAATTTAATACTTCTTCTCTATTATCACCTGATTTCTGAATATAAAAATCTGCAAATTGAGCTTCAATTTTTTTAATACTTAAAATTTGACATTCTCCCAATATTTTTCCAACTGGTTTTGTGGCATAAATATAAACTTTTGTTCCTGTCGGTAAAATAGGAAAACGACGTCTAAATTCAAGTCTTTTTTTTCCTTCGAGAATTTTTAAAGCAAAATCTGGATGTAGGCTTAATAAAATAGATTTATCTTTATTCACTGTAAACTCACTTAAATCATGTTAAATTTTAAAATACTGTTAAATTATTCAATTATAATATATTGAAAATATTGCATTATATATAGTATTTTTACTCTATAAATACCATTTTATCAACCTTTGGAAGTGTATCAGAAAGTTACTGAAAAATAATCATTTAATTTTAATATTCTAATTAATCATTATATATCAATAGTATAAATGTATTTTAACATTCCAATTAATCATTGAATAGAAAATAAGCTATTATATTGCTGATAGTATTGACATAAATAACAATCCGAGTCTCAATACATTTAAGCTTTTTCTTAAGGATTCTTTAAATCCCCGATAATAAAGAAATTATTCAAATTAAATTTATGTACTAGTATTTTAATAATCATATCAGCAAATTCGTAGTAAAGCATTTGATATATTTAAAATTTTTTAACTTTGCCGATAACAAGAAGTCTTAAAATTAGAAGGATATAAAAAATGCCTTTAGAAACAATTTTATTAACTGGAGAATTACACCATCGATATGTAGAAGATACTTTGACTTGTCTAGGTGCTCCTGAAGGTTTTGTTATTAGATTTGATTATCGCAAAAAATATAAAGATCCAGATATTTCTAATCCAAATATAGATGATACTGTTTACTTATTTTCTTATAAAGGAAAGATAGAAGATAAAAATTGGTTTCCTACACGGATTGCAAAAATTAAGCATTTTTTTGAAGATGAAGACTCTTATCATTACATATTGGAACTTAAAAATTCTATAGTTGCAAATGAAAGTTGTACAAATCATTCAGGTACACTTAAAGAATTTCAGGGAAAACTCAATATTACAGCTGGTGATATGTATCATATTCGAAGAGAAAATATTTCCACAGAGCTTATTTTAAAAAGAGAATTACCAATAAATTTTAAAGAAATTGTAGATTATTCCCTTCGTCATTCAGAACTTTTAAAAAGTAAAGATATTATATTTTCCACAATTTATTTACTAGATAAGAATAATAAAAAAATTATTCTAAAGTATAAAACGAGAAAAAAAAATGTAGATAGTTTCACACCTAAATATCAGCTACCATTCTCACTTTGCAATTTAATTAATGAAATCAATATTAAGATTGAATTTTATTCTCCAAATATAGGTATATTTTCACATAAGATGAAAATTGATGAAACTATTTCAAGTAGTAACAAAAAAACCCATAGTATTAATCTTGGAGCAAGGCAAGATATTTATATTACTCGTATTCCAATCAACCGAAGTTGGTTACCACGTGAAGCAAGTTTTGAATTTCTATCAGAATCTGAAAGTACATTTACTCAGCGTTTAAAAATAAAAATACCACTTCAAATAAATATAGGAATTTGGATTTTGATTTCTATAACATTGCTCTCTTATGCATGTATTTCAAGTACAAAAAATATTTGTAGTTTTTATTGCGAATTTATTAAGGCCATAATAACCGTTATAGTATTAAAAATTCTTACAAGAGATAAGTGACATATTTTTATGTTTAATTCTAATGAGTGCGAAATTAAAATTATTAGTAGAAAAGAATGTCTAGATTTTATTAAACTCTATCACTATCAGCCAGGGCTACCTGCAGTTACATGGAACTATGGAATATTTTATAATGGTATAATCATTGGTGCAATAGCTTTTGCACCACCCAGTTCACCAACTATATATAAATTATTTAGAGGGATATTTAAGAAAAAAACAATTTTTCAATTATCAAAATTTGCATTATCACATTTAGCACCTAAAAACACGGGTTCTTACGCTCTTTCTAAATGTCTAAAAATATTTAAAAAAGAAAGACCAAAAATAGAGTGCATTATTACTTATTGCGATATGGAAAGAGGTTACAAAGGAACTGTATTTCGTGCCGCAAATTGGATTGATATCGGCCTTTCTTGTAAAGGAGGCGCTCAAGCTTATTATCATGGGAGAAAAAGAATTACAGCGCGAGAATTTAATCGATTTAATAATTTAAATATTAAAAATCATTATAGAAAAGAGAAACGTACAATAAAAATAAGATATATATATTTATTTGATCGAAAAATTCACGATTTTCTTTTAGAATTAGATTCAAATTCTGTTAAGGAGTAGTTAAAAATTTGATTTATATATTTATTAAATTAAAGAGCCGTATTTTTTTAGCTATAGAGTTATCATTTATTCTCACAAATGACCGTTTTTGAGAATATTTCTATGTGAAAATTCAGATCGCATTACCATTGGAAAACTTCTTTCTCAATAACCATTCTTGATTCTAAATTCTTGTTCTGATAACTTCAGATGAGTTTTGAGAAGGAGAAGCTATAAAATGCTTATTGGTTATGCAAGGGTTTCAACACTAGAGCAAAATCTAGATTTACAAGAAAAAGCATTGCAAAAATCAGGTTGCAACAAAATCTTTGTGGATAAAGCAAGCGGAAGTCGCTCTGCACGACCTGGATTAGAAAAATCTCTTGAACAATTAAGAGAAGGCGACACTTTTATCGTTTGGAAATTAGATCGTCTTGGAAGAAACATCAAAGATCTAATCGATTTTGTAAAAGATCTTGAAGCTAAAAAAATCGAATTTAAAAGTCTCACTGATAATATTGATACTTCGACTCCTTCTGGGCGTTTCTTCTTTCATACAATGGCTGCACTTGCTCAAATGGAACGAGAACTCATTATAGAGCGCACTAAAGCTGGTTTAAAAGCTGCTAAGGAACGTGGTAGAATTGGTGGCAGAAAAAGAAGAATGACTGCAAATAAACTTGAATCTGCAAAAAAATTACTAAGCAGTGGAACCCCTCCAAAAGATGTGGCAATGAGTTTGGGTGTTTCTATTCCTACTCTGTATCGATGGCTGCCAGCCCATACTCACTCTGAAGCTTCATAAAATCATTTAAACTAAAGGGCGTTGATCTTATTCAGATATTTTAAAAATGACATCCTCTTTGGAAATTTGGACATCCACTATGGAAAATGACAAAAATATTTTATTGAATCTTTTCTAAAAAATTAAAATTGTTATGAAAAGTGTTTTTCTGTGAGCTTAGTTTTCTAGATCAAGAAAAATTATTGAATACTATTAAAAAGAGAATAGATAAATGTTTTAATTAATAACTACAGAATTACTTGCCATTTTTTCATAAAATGAATAAGTCATATAGTAAATACCATCTTTGTAATCTATTTCGTTACTATTTCCAGAATCTTCAAAAATTAAATTCGGGTTCTCTTCTTTTGCAACAGAAGATAAAGATAAGGCTGTAAAAAATGTAACAATAGATATTTTGCACAAATTTGAAATTCTCATTTACCCCTCCAAATAAAATTTTAACTATTTTGAATAAGTTTAACTTAAAAGATTTTAATTACAATTGGTTATGTCAATATTTTTTTGTGAATAATCGGAAACAAGTATTTTTTTGAATTCTTTTTATATTGTGATTTAAAAAAATTGTAATAATCCAAAATTAAATCCAAAGGTATTAAACGGATTTAAAGTATAAGCATAATCAAAGCGTAAAGCCACCCGATTAATTTTTAGGGGTAAGATCCTAATCCCAGTTCCCACACTTACACCAGTAAATTTATTAAAAATACCTGGAAAAGTATCAGCCGCATAACCTACATCGGAGAAAAATGCATGTTGTAAAGCTATGTATTCAGTAACTAAACTTGGTACTCTAAGTTCAAAATTACTAAACCACGAGTATTTTCCTGAAAACTCTCCATCATAAAAACCTCTTAATTTATCTAGTCCCCCAACAAAAAATTGCTGAGAAGTAACATCACTTGAAGTGGCGCTTATATTGCTACGCATAGCAAAAACAGTATATTTAGGTAGAGGAATAATTCCAAAATCAAAATTAGATTTATAATATAATAGAGTGCTATTTACTGAGGTATAATTATCTTCCTTACTGGGGTATCCTTGGAGAGTAGAATCAATTATAGTAACATAACTTAAGCCATCAGATTTTAATCCATCATAATTTATTTTTCCAAGAGTTAATCTTGTTTCAAGTGCTAGAGATGAGGTAGAAGCTGGTACATTATATTTTCGATTTTTATTGTTTTCTGAATCAGATGCTGCTATTCCTTCTTCAGAAATGTAATTATTAAGATATAAAAAGCCAAGACCAATAAAAAAAGAAGGTGTAATTTTTAAATCTGTAAATAAATTTATCATGTCTCTTTGATTTGAAAATGTTCCTAAAATATCTCGATCATGATTATAAACATGAAAAACATTATGTTCTTTAGTTAAATAACTCACAATATTAAAAGCACTACCTAAAACACTTGGATTTCTAAAGTAAACAAAAGTAGAGCAGTTATTATTTTTACAACCATATGTAAAATTAAAGGTATATAATCTACCTATAAAATTGGTTTCGTAAAGTCCAAGAACTAAATATGAAGTACCACCCCCAGAACCGGCTAAAAAATAAGGTAATAGGGTCCATTTTTCTTCTATTTCAAAGCGAACGATAAGCCTATTTTTATCATCTAAATATAAGGTGACATCTATTTTTGAAAATACTTGCAGATTTTTTAAATTCTGCATAGAAACTCTTAATTTTTCTGAGGTAAAAGCTTCGTTTTCTTCAAGTTCTAAATTATTTTCAATGACATCATCACTAGTTCTGAAATTACCTTGAAAATCTAAGTCAGCTATAATCATACCTTCAGCTACTTTGGGTGTAATTATAGTATAATTTTTAATATCTAATTCGTTTGATTCTTGAGCGAAACATGAATTAATAGAATAGAATGTACAAGAAAGTAGAAGTTCACAAATAGTAATAAATAAATAAAATGAAATTACTTTCTTTTTAAAAATTAACAAAATACTTATCCTAGATTATTTTTTAATAACTAAAAAACTGAGAATGGCTTCTTCACTGTTTTTTACTATTTCATCATAGTTAAAGACACCTTCGTCAAATAGCCATTGTAATGCAATTCCATCGATCATTGCAATTATCATACTAGCAAATTGTAGGGCTTCGCCTTTTCTAAAAACACCTTGAGTGATTCCGTGTTGAATGATGATAGCAATTGAATTTCTAAATTTTGCGTAATGACTCGCCACTTCTTGTCTTACTTTTTCTTTTTGATCAATTTGAGTCCAAAAGTCCATATTTATTCTATAATACTCACGTTTATTTTGGACTATACTCGAACACATCCAAATAACATTAGAGAGCCGAGTAATAGGATCTGAATTTAGGTCGCCCGAGTGAAGAAGATTTTCTATATCCGAACTGACATGGTCGAGAACCGTCATCATTAAATCTTCTTTATTTAAAAAATAATAATGAATAATTCCTTTCGAAACATCGGCAACTCTTGCAACATCTTGCATAGAAAAGTTACTGTAGCCATAACGAGTGATACATTCAATGGTGGCATTGATGATTTGAGTTTTTCTTTCTGAAGCAAGATCGGAGCGGCTCATAATTATTATTCCTGTATTGAATCGTCAATTTCGTATCTGGGAAGGAACTGATACTCCCCCAGAATCTAAAATAGCTTAAGATCATAGTAGAATGAGTCAAGAGAATCATTTCAATTCAAAGGAAACTTAAGGTCTAGGGAAAGACATATGTACGATTTGCTTCAGGTTATGCAGCAAGATGGGTACCTGTCTTCTGGAGAACTCATAGCCTTAAGAAAAACATGCAAAGAACTAGGTGAAAATCCAGTTCGTATATTGCGTTCATTAAATATAGCTTCACCCGAGCAAATACAAGAATATTTACAAAGATATTTTAGAGTTAATGCTTTAGGGGATCAGGCAATTACGTTGTTAAATGAATCATATCAATCATATATTCCTATTGATATTGCCGTTCACTATAGTTGTTTTGGTTTGGGTGAAGAAAACTCTGCGATATATGTTGCAATGGAAGACCCTTCTGATAGGGGGACAGTTCAACAGTTACGTTTTTTTTTAAATAAACGAATCATTCCTATTGCTGCTACAGTCTTTCAATTGGCAGAAGGTCTGCATAAAATATATCGAATTAGTATTCCAAATTTAAAGTTAACAACCGTGATTGAACGCTCAAGAGGAGTGATAGGTGGATTAAGATATGAGGCTTCTTATGAAACTAGTGCTCTTGCCATTGATGGTGATAAACAAATTAACAATCTTGCAAAATTAGAGGCAGATAATGTTAATGAATTTGTAAATAAAGGTTCAAAGAAAAATAAAACTAGTGCCCCAGGGCATGATGATGAAGAACCATCACCAGAAATTGCATTTCCAGAGATGAATAACACTATTTATACACCAAGTCCGACTGTGGGTTTTATTGATGGAAGTAGTGGAGAAATTGCAAAAGGAGTTTTAGATGTTGAGGAGTCTAAAAAGGAAGTAAAGGCAGAAACAGGAAGTACGACATCTGAACCTGTGCAACCTTCCAACGCTTCTCCAAGCGAAGCTCCGGCAGAAGAAGGAATTAGTGAAGAGAGTGCAGCAGTTAGTGCAGCCCCAAGCGAAGCTCCGGCAGAAGAAGGAATTAGTGAAGAGAGTGCAGCAGTTAGTGCAGCCCCAAGCGAAGCTCCGGCAGAAGAAGGAATTAGTGAAGAGAGTGCATTAGAAAGTGCTGAAGTTAACGAAACAGCTAATAATGTACCGGCAGAAGAAGGAATTAGTGAAGAGAGTGCATTAGAAAGTGCTGAGGTTAACGAAACAGCTAATAATGTAACGGCAGAAGAAGGAATAAGCGAAGAGAGTGCATTAGAAAGTGCTGAGGTTAACGAAACAGCTAGCGAAGCTCCTAGGGAAGAAGAAATTAGTGAAGATATTGAACTTACAGATTCAGATCAGGAAAATTCCATATCATCAAATGAGCCAATAATTACAGAAGAAAACTCAGATGAGCTTGATGATAAGCAAATATCCGAGTTATCTGCTTTGGCAAGCATAGCTTCAGTTAAGTTAACTATGCTTAGTAATCAGTCTCAAGCTATAAATTACATGAATTCAATTTTACAAAATCATAATATTTCAGTTTCATTTGATGGAAACAATACATATGAAATTAAAGGTCAAAATTTCTCATCAGTTGGTGATTCTAAATCCATTTTAAATCAAAGCGATAATAAAATTTACTATGCACTTGATCCAATTTTAAAACAAATTTTAAAAATGAAGTTAGAATAATTATTATTTGAGGTGTGAAGTGGAAAATGAACAAATGTCTTCGGATACAGGATTGTCGGCAGTTGATTGTATGGCATCTATGTTGAATGCGCAAAGACAGTTGATTATTGCAATTCGACGTTTAAATGAATTGATTGCTTTTTCGCAAAGCACTGATATTGAAGGCGAACGTCAATTGCTTCTTGCTCTCCAGGGGCAATTTAGAAAAATATCGGACAGTATTGCAAGTGTTACGGATAATTTAGGTAATTTACTTGAATTTAGAAAAACTAAAGATCGAGAAATACAAAGAGCGTCATTTAATTTAGATAGTACAAGACAGGCTATTGGAGAAAGTATTGTTACTTTAAATGTTACTTCAGATTACATTCGGGAAAGTATTTTACTAAGTAGACACACATTAGCAGAAACCAGAAAAACAGCTGATAGAAGTAGAGCTTGGGGACGTTTAGGTTCAGATCTTTTGCATGACTTTAATACTTTTCAAGACCAAACAGAACAGCTTACTGAGGTTATAAAAAGCTGGGATGAGCTCATGAATAAAACACAAGTTTTGCAAAATGAAGTATTTCAGCATTCGCAAACGACGCGTGAAGCAATTCAAGGAGTAACCTCTGCCATGATTGGCGGAAGAGATCGAATGAATGCGGTTCAAGAAAAAATTTCTATTTTAGCCAATCGGGTTGCTGACATTGGAAATATTATTGAAGTTATTGATGATATTTCTGAGCAGACAAATTTACTAGCATTAAATGCAAGTATTGAGGCTGCACGTGCTGGTGATCAAGGGAAAGGATTTGCTGTTGTTGCTGATGATATTCGAAAATTAGCTGAACGTTCTAGTACTGCAACTAGAGATATCTATGATCGAATAGAAGCAATACAAGAAGAAACGTCAGGCGCAATGGCAGCTATTCGAGAAGGACATGCTGTTATAGAGGCGGGAGTAAAAAAAGCGGATACAGCCGATGCTTTATTAAAAGAATTGAGAGAAAAAATTGGCCAACTATCAAGACAAGCTATTGGATTAGATGATCAATTAGGAACAGCAAAAAATTTGAGTGAAGGTAACAAGTCGAGAACTAGAGAAATGTTTAGGACTATCAGAAAAATTACAGAAACAGCTACATTTGCCCGGGATTTAGTAACTCAAGTAGAAACAAGTTTAACAAGTATTGTCGCTGCTGGAACCAGTAGTTTAGCAGCAATACAAGTAGAAATAAAAAAATTATTAGACATCGTTAGTAATCTTGAGCAAGCGCAAAGCGTTGTAAGGCAAGTTCATGATTGGGTTCATCATGTTTCAGTTACTTTAGGAGAAGCTAAATCTGATTCAGAAGTTGCAGCAAATCAATGTTCAAGTGGACTTCATCAAGTAGAAATTTCTTTTAAACATTTGGATACAGAGCGTTCTTCTTTAGAAACTATGCAACAGGTATGTAAAGATATATCTGGTTGTGTTGATAAAGTAATATTAGCAAGTGAATATTTAAAAAATATGTTGAACCAAGGTGTATCTTTAAACGTAGGTTCACCTGGTGAAGTTTTAATTTTAAAAGAAGATGGAAAATTTACTTTAGTTGATTATACAGTAAATAAACAAGATGAAACAAACAATTCAAGTGGTGTTAAGGAAGCAAGTTAAATGGGTTTGAGAATTACTGGTACGAGCATTGTAGAATCAAATCTTACAAAAGCACAAAAAGATTATGACAATAGTCTTGAAAAATTGTCATCAGGTGTTCGATTTACTCGTAGCGAACCTATGCCAGCTGAACGAGCGCGTTCAGATATGCTAATGGCAAAAATGCGTGAATTAAACGTTTATAAGCAAAATGCAAACGAAGGTTTATCTTTTACAGAAAGTGTTGATTCTTCTTTAAGTGCAATTTCAAATACCGTTATAAGATTAAAAGAATTAGTAGCGCAATCAATAAATCCTGCATTATCTGATAAAGAAAGAGGTTTTTTATTTGTAGAATATCAAGCTAATTATGATTCACTTGTTTCAACTTCTTCAACAATTGCCCATGCTGGAAAAGAATTATTTAGCACAGATGCAAATGATGCATCTGAATTTCAAGGAATAGGGCGTGGAAATGGATTTAGTACCAAATCTATTAAAATTAGAGTTTCAGCACCAGCAAATTCCGATGGTAAAGATGTTGGGCTGATAGAAATAAACGATTTAGATAAAATCAAAGTTCATCCTGAAGATTTGGGAATTAAATCAGCAGAAAATCTAGTTAATGCTGAAGATGGAGTGTCTATTGATGATGTTTTGGATAATTTTGGTGCAAGCAATGTCAAAGAATTAGGGGAAAGTTTTAATCAAGCGCATTTACAGGTTTCGGAACAAAGGGCGAATATTGGTGCTGCCACATCTCGTCTTTCAAGCGCACTAAGTTCAATTAATGTTGCATATGAAAATACAGCCGCAGCAAATTCAAGAATTCGCGATGTAGATTATGCAATAGAAATTACGAATCTTGCCAAAGCTAATATTTTAGTTCAGGCAAGTACAAGCTTATTAGCTCAAAAAAACCAGCATTCTACCCAAAATATCCTAACATTAATTAAAAGTGTAGATAATAAATCATAATTTCTATTGAATATTAACAAGATTTGGATCGAATTCAATCTCTTCCAAATGATTTGGTATTATTTGAATAACTGGATATTTATAACTATTAAGTTCATTTACATAATTTCTATTTCTAAATTTTTGCAGAATTTTTACTACAGATTTAGCAATAAAAAAATATTCATCAGTTGTACATGGTTTGCTTGAAATCAGAAGTTTTTTTGATGTGAATAATCCTAAAGTTTTGTTTTGATATGAGATTTTTAATTTATTCATGTGATAATCATTCTCTATTATTTCTAAATTGAAGAATACATTATCTCCTCTATTTAATACGCACATATTTTTTCCGTTTAACATTAATTGTAGCCAAAATCCTTGAATAAAAATTGTTACTGTTGTTGCTGGAGAGTATAGTTTTATAAACTCTTTCTTTCCTAATTTAGCTATAAGATGTAAAAACCTTCCTTCCTTATCAAAAGAAGATTCAACTTTTGTTACTTTAAATATTTCTTGCGCAATTTCAGATGCTGTTTTTTGTGCATTTGAATTCGACTTCATAAAAAATTTTCCTTGTGGCATTATGAATAGTTTTGATGATGGCAAATAATATATAATATTGTTTGTTTTTTCCTCACCCATAGAGTTGTTTTACTCTATGAATGATTCTTAACTTAAATTAACTGATGAGGTGTGTCGAAGATTTGACTGGTAATATTTTAGACAGTTTTATGAAGATCAAAAGTATTTAACCCTCTAGTTTTAAGAAATAAGTTGTCTCCAACCAAAAGGATCTGGAAGTTTTCCGGATTGGATTCCGACTAGTTCATTTTTTAACAACATACTCACATCGCCAATTTTCCCATTATTTATTTCAATTTTTTCATCTCCATCTAATAGGCAACCGACCGGCGAGATAACAGCTGCAGTGCCGCATGCAAACATTTCAGTTAATTTGCCTGATTTTGCATCAAGTATAATTTGATTGATATCAACCTTTGTCTCTTCTATAGGAATATTTAATTTGTTAGCGATTTGAATCACAGAAGATCTTGTTATTCCATGCAAAATGCTTCCTGACAAGGCTGGGGTGAGAATTTTATCCTTGTAGACAAACATGACATTCATGGCTCCAGCTTCTTCAACATATTTGTGTTCCTTTGCATCAAGCCAGAGAACTTGCTCGGCACCTTTATCTTTAGCAATTTTCATAGGTAGTAATGATGAAGCGTAATTTCCTCCACACTTCGCTTCTCCAGCTCCACCTATGGCAGCTCGGGATAAATTTCTTTCAATATATACTGAGATTGTGGTTTCACTAGTAAAGTAATTTTTTGAAGGGCTTAGTATTATAAAAAAACGATAATCTTGGGAAGCACGATAGGAGACGCCTTTGTCTAGAGCAATCATTGAAGGCCTTATATATAGTGCACCAGGAGAAGGTAAAATCCAATCTTTGTCTATTTTTACAAGTTCTTTGATGCAATGCACAAACATGTCTTCGGGAAAAGGTTCCATTCCCATTCTTTGTGCTGATTTAGCCATTCTTTCTGCATTTTTATCAGGGCGAAAAAGAAAGATTTCTTTCTCATTGCATTCAGAACGATAAGCTTTCAACCCTTCAAATATCGTTTGTCCATAGTGAAAAACAACAGAATTTGGTGAAAATGAAAAAGGCTTATAAGGAAGAATTTCAGGATTTTGCCACCCATTTTTTCTTGGTAAGTAATCACAGATCAACATGTGATTGGTTGGGATAGCTCCAAAAGGAATATGGTCGTTTAAAGAGGGGGGAGCTTTCCTTTTATGCCTAGGCAATAGATTTTTTATAATTTTGAAATGATTGATAAAATTTTGATTACCGTTTGTACTCTTTAAACTCATTTGTCTTCCCTTTTCTTTTATTTCTGGAAACGAGTCTAAGCCATGAACCTTGGCTATTAGATATGAAAGACTCCCTTCCACATCTAACATGTTTTTTCAATTAAGTAAGAGCCTTCAATCTCTTTCGAAAAAGGAAAAGGATTAACCTAGAAAAAAATTAGAATCGAAGCTTGACAAGATTTGTTAACGTTGGCATACAGGTTTCACCACCGATTGGGGCATCGACAAGTGGTAAGTCAACGGTTTTTGATACCGTCATTCCTAGGTTCGAATCCTAGTGCCCCAGCCACATTTCCACAAGAAATACCTTAGCTAAAACATAAAAAAATTTCATTAAAGAAACATTAGTTACCTTCTTGATGGCTTAAAGGCAGTTCAATAATAACTGTAGTCCCTTCTCCCTCTTTACTCT
This sequence comes from Pigmentibacter sp. JX0631, assembly GCF_029873255.1. Taxonomy (NCBI): domain Bacteria; kingdom Pseudomonadati; phylum Bdellovibrionota; class Oligoflexia; order Silvanigrellales; family Silvanigrellaceae; genus Pigmentibacter; species Pigmentibacter sp. JX0631. The sequence goes on from NZ_CP123622.1 coordinate 2,997,306, forward strand.
GTATTTCTATTGTTCCATTATGCATATTTACCATACTTTTTACTAATGAAAGACCTAAGCCCATATTTTTTGATGATGTATGTCGTGCTTTATCAATTCGATAGAATCTATCAAATAAATGTGGGATATTTTTTTCTGAAATACCCACCCCTGTGTCTTTTACTTCTATATGTAAATAATTTTCTTTCTGGATAGCATTTATTTTTATTTTACCATGATCTTTATTATATGTTATTGCATTGGATAGAAGATTACTTATAATTCTTTGAAATAAAACTTTATCAACTTGCGCTGTAATATTTTTATCGCACTCTAAGCTTATTGTAATAAACTTTTCTTCAGCAATACCTTCATAAAGATCTTTCATATTGTTTAATTCTTTAAAGACATTAATTTCTTCAGCCTGTATTCTAATGTTTTGTTTTTCTGAACGAGATAAAAAAGTTAAGTTATCTATAATTCTTGTTAGTCTATGACATTCTTCTAAATTAGAGTGGAGGATATCAATATAGTCTTGATTTGTTCTCTTTTTTTGCAGTGTGACTTCAATTTCACCTTTTAAATTATTTACAGGAGTTCTAATTTCATGAGCAATATCATCAGAAAATTGACTTATTCTTCTAAAAGAATCTTCGAGACGTTCTAAAACTTCATTAAAAGAATTTTTTATTATTTTAATTTCTTGTGGAAGCCAATCGATATCAACTCTTTCATGTAAATTAGAAGATGTAATAATACTTATTTTCTTCACAATTCTATGAATAGGGCTTAAAATAATTTTAGAAATAAATATCGAAAGAATGAGGAAAAATATTAATATAGCTAGTGAAATAAAATTAGAACGATTTTTAAAACTGGTTAAAATTGAAATTCTATTTGTTTTGTCTGATAATACTTCAATATGTAAAACTTTATTATTATGAACAATTTCTTTTTTTATATAGTAAAAATATTTAGAATTTTTAGATCTAATATTAATATCATCATCAGGTGTAACGAGGTTTTCTGTAATATTTTCTCGAAGAGAGTATAAAAATTTGAACATTCCTGGAGTTATAAACATAATCTTTCTGTTTGTAACATCTTCAACTAAAAAAAAGAGATTGTCATTAACCTCAAAAAAAAGACACTCAAAAGGAGATCTGCTTGGATTTTCACGTCTGTCAATAAGTCTAATAATTTCTTGGATGTTTTTTTCAAGTGTTACTTTTTCATTTTGGTTGTAAAAAGATGAGATAAAGCTATTAAATAAGTAATTTTGGGAAAAAATTAAAATGAGACAGGTTATAATGTACCAAAATGAAAGCCAAATTGTAAAACTGATATTAAAGTTGTTTTCTCTTATATTCTTAATAAATAATGAGATTTTTTGCATGCTCAACTTTCATCAAACATATATCCTATTCCTCTAACAGTTTTAATAAATTTCTTATTAAATCCGTCATCAATTTTAGCTCTTAGTCTTCTAATATGAACATCAACAACATTAGTATCTGTATCAAAATTAATATTCCAAATTTTCTCTGAAATTTCACTTCTAGATAGTGCAACATTGTGATTCCGAATTAACAAAGAAAGTAACATAAATTCTTTTGGAGTTAACTCAATTTTTTTACCTTCACGTGAGACTTTTTTCTTATTAAAATCAATTTCAAGGTCAGCAAAAGCCAAAATATCTTTTTGAATTGTAGGTTTTCTTCTCAAAACTGTTTGTATTCGTGCAACAAGCTCAGAAAATGCAAATGGTTTAACAAGGTAGTCATCTGCTCCAAGATTCAGACCTTTTACTTTATCTTCAATATCATCTCTTGCAGTGAGCATAATTATATGGGTTTTATTATCAGAAGCTCTTAGCTCTTTAAGAATAGACCAACCATCAAGTTGAGGAAGCATTACATCTAATATTATTAAATCATAATTATTCACTTGTGCTAAAATAAGACCCTCTTGTCCATTTGATTCAACATCAACGACATAACCCTTTTCCGTTAATCCTTTTTTAAGAAAAGATGCAGTCTTTTCAGCGTCTTCAATAATTAAAATTTTCATTAGAAATCCCCTGTTGTTTCTTTATAACAAATTCCTATTTACCTTCCAATGTGCATATTTTGACTAATTTATAACATATTGAAAAGGTTACATAAAACCATCATTCTCGAAGTGTAAATAGATGAAAATACTGAGAAAATAGTGTCATAAGAAGTTATTTTTTAATACTTCTTAAATAGAATATTACAAATAAAACTCTAAATTTGTAATCTTAATTTCAAGCTAAAAGAAGAAGGAAGTTTTTACTTCATTGGAATTAGTATATTACAAAATAAAACAAAAAATTCTTAATTTTTAAGTCATAATTATGTAATTATTTAATATTTAATTGCTTAAAATATCAATATTTTTATAGTGTTACTTTTATTTTGAGTAATAGAAATAAAATGCGAGTTTTTAATACCTGTTTAACACCTTTGTAATGACTAATATTCTATAAAAAAAAGGTGTTTTTAAAGTTATTTTAGAGGTTAATCAGGAATTATTCCTTTTTATAGCTTTATTTTTATAAAATTACTTAGTTATTTTTAACTAATTAATGTTGAAAGGAATTTCTATAAATGAAAAAAATATTGATTATTTTTTTAACTATTCCTGTTTTACTTGCTTCTTGTGAAAAGAAATCTTCACCAGCAGATAAATCAACTTCTTCTATTAACTTTGAAGATTCTAATTTTTCAATTCCTTCAGAGTGTGAAGGTTAATTATTTTAACATTTTTTCATCACAACTAACTTAAAGGGTTATTTATGAAAATTCGTAATACGAAATTACTTCAACTTACAATGTTGACAGTTGCAGGTGCTGCCTTTGCAATTTCTTGTAACAAAGGAAAATCTTCTTCCTCTGAACAGACATCTGATGTTGTAGCATCAAAATCTGATGCAGCTAAATTAACAGTTAGTGTTCCAGTAGCTCAAATTACTGCTAAAGTTGGTGCAAAAAAAGAACAAGTTATTTTAATCAAAAATGAAGGCACAAAACCAGCAGCAAATATTGTATTAAGCGGACTTAGTTCCCCATTTACAATAAAACCAGCAATTACTCCTGTAGAACCAACAAAAACAGACTCACCTGTAAAAACAGAATCTCCAGCAAAAGTAGATGCTTCAGCAAAAGCAGAAGTTCCAGCTAAACCACAATCTCCAGCAAAAACAGATGAAGGAACAACAGATCCTGCAAAACCTGTTGAAGCAGCAAAAAATTCATGCGAAATTAAAGCATTGGCACCAGGTGAATCCTGTGAAGTAACAATTGAATTTGCTCCTGAAAAAGTTGGAAGTGGGAAAGAAACTCTAACTGTACAATACATGAGCGAAGGAAAAGCGTTATCAGCTACATCAGATATCGCATACTTAGCTAAGGGAAAAATTGAATTAGAAATTCCAAAACTTCCACAGTTTCAAGCAGAAGTTAGAAAACCTGTTACGCAAACACTAACAATTAAAAATAATGGTGAAGAAACAATAACAGGATTAAAAATAGCTGAATTAGCTGCTCCTTTAAGTTCTAAATCAACTTGTAAAGATACATTAGAAGTAGGCGCATCTTGTGACATTGAAATTACTTTTAATCCATTAGAAGTTGTTAGTAGTTTAGTTGATCTAAAAATTTCTTATAATGATATTGATGAAGATGGAAATGAAAAGGCTGTTACGGCAACTTCTCAATTATCATATCAAACAACAGGAATTGCAAATTTAACAATTGAATCTACAGCGGATTATTTAATTGCAAATGTAAATTCTTCAGCTACTCGTACTTATACAATTAAAAATGCTGGAAATGGAAAAGCAACTAAATTAGCCCTTCCTGTATTAGTTTCTCCTTTAAAAATTGGGGCGACAACTTGTAAAGCCGAATTAGATAAAGAGCAAAGTTGTACTTTTGATGTGGTTCTTACTGCTGATAAAGATAATTATGAAACTGCAGGATATGCAATGGCTGTTGTGTACAACGATGGGAAAGTACAAAAAACTGCAATTTCTAATATTAACTTTAAATCAGTTCCTGCAAATGTTTTAAATCTTTCTCAATACAAAGTTGCTACAGCAAGTATTGAAATTGGAACAATTTGTAAAACTGCAGAAGTATATGGTAATGGTTCTCATAATATTCCATTAGTTTCCACTTTCACAGGAACAGATATCAATGGTAAAAAAGTTGATGTTAAATTAGCTGATGTAATGAAATCTACTCAAGTGCAATTAGTAGCAGGTGGAGTTAGTATCAATGCACCAGGTATTAAAGCTGAGAAAGATGTTTATTCTAAATGTATTGATGGTTCTTCAATTCCTGAAGGTGTATCAGCAGTTTACTTAGCATCCAAAGCAAATGGACAAACTTTAGATGTTGGTGCAAAACTTTCTTATGTTGAAAAAGATGGAAAAGTTTCTTCTATAAGCACTGATAATTACCAAGCTGGACGTATTAAAGTAGATGTAAAAGACAATCCTTTCTTAAAGATTTCTGCTAGCTCTTTATACTCTATAGGAATTAAAGCTGATGATTATAGCGGTGGATTGGTAACAAGAGATAATTATAGATTGTTTAAAATCGAACCTAATCTTAAAGATATCCCATCACTATCTATAGCTCGTGTTTCTCAAATTCGTATCACAAATACGAACCAAAATAAGAGTTCAAACTGGTACCAAATTGCAGCTGATAAATTCAGTACAGATTTAGCATGGTTTGACCAAGGTCAAAGAAAAACATTTATGAACAATCAATATAGAAGAGAATTCTATTCAGGAAAATTCCTAAATGGTAGCTTAAAAGGTTCTGAAACTTCTGTTAATTTAAGCAAAAATAAGTCAACAAACTTATCTTTAGCTGAAATTACAAGCCAAGACTTTGCACTAGCTTCAATTTCCGACTCTGGTATGCCTAGCTGGGTAGGTAACTACCAATGGCATCTTCCATTTAAATTAGAAATGCAAGGTACTGATTCATTTGGTAACCAATTCACGGCTGTAATGGGTGATAATTTCTAAGATTGTGTAATATAGCCTAAAGCTTTTAAACTCCAAAAGTTCGGAAGAATTTTTGGAGTTTTTTTTTATTTCTTAAACTTCTATTATTTTTTTCCAAAATACTTTTAAAATTTTCTCTTAGTTCCTTTTATTAGAAGTGTTTTTATTAAAGTTATACCATAATTATTTTTATTATAATTTTAAATTCTAAAGCATTATATTGATTTTTTTTATTTCTTTGTTTTTTCTTTTTTATATTATAAGAAATTTATTTAAATTAATTAAAATATATTTATTTATAAAACTATTTTCAAATTTTAATATTTTTCAATTTAGAAATAAAATTGACATCTCTAGCTAACTTTAATTATCTATATAGCTTGTTAATATAAATCATTTTCTGATTTTTCTTTGTGTTAAATTGAGATTAAAAAATTATGGAGTAACAATGAAATATAAAATTAATTACAATTATTGTATAAAAATAAAATACTTAAATTTTTTTCTAATATTTTTTCTTTATTCATGTAGTAATAAAAATAGTGAGCAAAACCAAAGCAATAGTAATAGTCAAGCATCTCCAGGGGGAACTCCTCCAATAGAGTTAGTAATACCGGAATTCAAAGATGAAGGTAAAAATCCAACAAATGATGAAAATACTGAAATAGATGATATCAATGAAAATGTAGCAAATTTAGAAGATGAAAAAAACAAATTGCCAATTAATTCTTCAAGTATTGTTAATGACAATGAATTAACACATCTTTCAGATGAAGATAGTGAAGTAGATAATCCAACTAAAAATACTTATCAAGTCAAAAATATCAAGCTATCTGATAAAATTTATCCAATTCTTGAAGAAGATTCAGAGTATAAAAGTACTTTAGAAGAAAGTTTAGCTGATAAAAGTACTTTAGAAGAAAGTTTAGCTGGTAAAAGTACTTTAGAATCTGATTCAAACCAGAATGATAATAAAGTTAAAAATGATAAATCCGTTGCAAAAAACATCTTTGAAAAAATAGTGAAAAAAATAAGTCATAAAAAAATCATCCAAAAACTAAAAAGTCATGGAGAAAAAGTAAAAAAACAAGAAAATATTGGAGAAAATGAAAATCAAGAAAATAATAATAGGGAAGTTGAACTTCAAGAAGAAAATAACGTTGAATCGAATATTAAAATTGCTGGTAGTGAAAATGAAACAAAGATATCACTCCAAGAAAATAAAATACCTGAAAAATTTAATGAGTTAAAAAGTTCAACTGAGCTAAATGAGGTAAAATATTCAAATGATATTCAGCCAAGCGCTCCTTTAGAAGATGAAAATCTAATTACTTATGCACAATTGCAAAAAATACTTGAAAAAGAAAAATTAGTGCAACAATTAAATTCTATTAGTGGTCTACACTTAAAAGTTTGGTCTTTATGTAGTAATGCAGATAATATGAAAAACTCAACTTTGTTTGATAATAATTTTCATAAGATTCCATTAGCATTTGGTATTTATGATTCTAATAATAATCAAATATTTTTAAATGATAGTGATTATAGAATATTAAAAGATAATTTATTTATTAAAGATATAGAAAATAGTAATATAAGAAGTATCATGGAATATGATAATAAATTTGATAGCTTTGTAAGGTGTGCAAATGGAGATATCCCAAGTAATGTGAATTTAGCAAATGTTTTCTTTATAAAAAACATAAAAAATGGAGCTAAAAAGCTTAAAATTTCAACTTTTCTTAAAATTGATGGCATGCATCAAGAAATTACAGCGAAATCTAGCGATTATTTAAAAATTCCAGTTAAAATTAGTAGTCAAATAGAAAAGGATAATTTATTTGAAGATTTTAAACATGTTTTTAAAGTTGAAAATATATTAACAAAAGAAAAATTCAAATATATGACTTCAAAATACAATGGAAAATATAAAAACAATGATAAAGTTAATCTTTTTATTCAAAGAATAATTTTGACTGATAAAGAAAATAAAGTAATAAATTTTATAGCAAAAGATGCAAAATTAGAAAATAATATTAAAGACTTAAATTCGTTATTTATTGGTAATAATAAATTACTCCAAAATATTGCATTTTTTGAATTGAAAAGTAATAGAAATGAAGTTGAAAATATTTTTGAAAAATATTTTAGAGGTAGTAATTTGCTTTTTTCAGGAGTTAAAGATTACAATCAGGTAATAAATAGTATTCAAAAAGATAATAGTATTGGAATTTTAATTAAAATTGATAATAATTTTGGTTCAGAAGAGCATGCAAAAATTACAATAGAATTAGAAGGAATAGATAGTTTTGGAAATCCATTTATGGCAAAAATAGAAGATAGTAAGTGGTAAAAAATTTATAATTTTTAATTAATAAAATTTTAAAATAGTTGATTAAATAATATCTCTATAAAATTTCAGTACTTTACAAACCAAATTTTAACACAAATGACTTAAAAATAAACTTTTAAAAATTAACAGTTTAATAAAATTAATAAATAATATTTTTTTTACAGATTTTTATTTTATAAAAATTTACTTTATTTACATTTTACAAATTTAGAAAAATATATTACTCAATAATAACATTTAATTTGTTCTGATAAAAAAAAAATTATATATCTGAGAATATTTGAATATAAACTATTATTATAAAATTAAATTTTTTATATAAATTATGATTTATAAATATTTAATATTTCTATCTTTAATGAGTTAAATTATTTAATTTATTTAATAAAATTATTATATAAATCATAAAAAATCTATATTAAAAGCGTATTTGTAATTTTATTTAATTCAAATATGTATAAAATTAATTTGACAAATATTGGAAAAATTAATTAATAAATAAATGTGGTTGTTTTATATTAATCTTTTTAAAATATATTTTTATAATTTAATTAGATTTGTTAATTTATAGAATGGAGAAAGTATGAAGGTAGAAATAACAAAAAATAAATTACTATCAGTTTCTTTAGTAGCTGTAATTGGTGCATCTTTTTTAACTTCTTGCAATAATAAAAAATCTGATTCAAAAGATCAAAATCAACAAACTTCTGCGCCTGGTGGTAATACAGGAACTGGAGGCGGGTCTACTGGTGGTGGCGGAACTGCTGGTGGAACTGTAGATCCAAGTTTAGTTGATGATGGGATTGGTGCTGATTTAGCAAATAATGAACTAAATTTAGATCTTTTAGATCAAATCGAGTTTAATGGATTAACTGGAAATGTTCCTCAAGAATTAGTAGATTTAGTTGCTTTGAAAAAAATTTCAAGTATAAAACTAGCGCATTTATGTGAAGATTCTAAAAAAGATAAAAAAGCTCTAGGAGTATATTCCAATACTAAGCATAACGTACCAATACAAATTAAACTTTATGATGATAAAAATAGTGAAATTCTTCTTTCAGAAGCTGAAGCTAAAACTATTAAAGATAATTTAGCAATTGATGATACTTCAAGACCAAATGGATTAGTTAAATTGTCGGCAGATGAAAAGGTTTCAAATAACTATTCTAGATGTGCAAATGGTACTGTTCCAAAGCTAAATAATAATTTTAACGTAATTTATGTTAAGCCTAAAACTAATGACAACAAGGATATTAATTTATATGCTGCTTTAAAAATTGGTGATGATAATACTATTTTTAGTGTTGCAAAAGACGGAAGTCAGAGTCCATTATTAATTCCAATTCTAGTGCCAAAAAATGAAAAAAATATTTTCGATAAATTTAACCATGTATTTAAAGTAGTTGATACAAGTAATAATGAAAAATACAAGTATATTTCAGCAAACTACGTAGGAAAGCATAAAAATAAAGAAGAAGTAAATCTAACTGTTACTGATATTAGTATTACTGATAGTGAAAAGCCAAAAAATACGGCTACTTTTACTGCTCAATTAGCAAAAATAGATCAAGATATTCCAGCACTAACAAATTTAAAAATTGGTGGAACTAAGGAACTTGCAGCTTTAGAGCTATATAACATGAATAAACCAAGAATGGAATTATTTACTGCTTTTAGTACATTGTTTAATCAAACTAAATTTGAATTCAAAGATGGCATTAAGTTAGATAATTTAGTAGATAGTCTTCCTAAAGAAAAGAATGTTAGCTTTCTTCTTAAAATTAAAAATGCGGATTCAAATAAACATTCAGAAGTTAAAGTAAAATTAACTGGAGAAGATAGTTTTGGTAACCAATTCACTACAGTAATCAGTGATTCCAAATGGTAATTTTTATATCCCAAAAAATTTAAATGTTGGGTTAATTTTTTTTCTGGGAAATTCCTTTTATTAATGATACCTGATGCATTAATGAATGACTATTAATATCTAGTCCTCCCCCTATGCCCGTATTTTCAGTTTATTCATTCTTTGCTTTCCCAGAAAAATTAATTTATTTATTCTATAAGTTTTTAAATTTTAAAAGTGTTCTCTTTTATCTTAAAAATTTAAAGTTAAATTATTGTCATCACTAATCTTTTACTAACTTTCTTTTTAATAATAAAAATATTTCTGTATAAAATATTTTCAGCTAAATTGAAATTAAGCACATATAAAAGTTCTAATTTAAATTAGTTTAGTAATAAATAATTTTCTTTAATAAAAAGTTAAATTACTTATTTTATATCTTAAATTAATATTTTTTAAATATTTAACTAATTTGTCCAAATTTCTGCAAACTTTGTTCACATTCTATCAACCACCTTAAATTTCATAATTTTTTATTTATGCTCCTCTTCTGTTTACTTGAAAGGAGTCTTAATGGAATTCGAATTACTTGATATTAAAAATGATTATGTCTTTAAACGCATTTTTGGGGAGAAAGAAGATATCTTAATCCACTTTTTAAATAGTGTCATAAATTATCCAGAAGATGAAAAAATTACTTCCTTAACTTACTTAAATACTGAAATTAATAAGGATCATGAAGACGATAAGGAAACTAGGCTAGATGTCTTGGCAAAACTTAATAATGAAAGTTTTGTGAATATTGAAATCCAAGTACAAAATACCTATGAATATGAAAAACGGTGCTTGTATTACTGGGCGAAGCTTTATGAACAACAATTAACTAGCGGAAAGAAATATAAAACATTAAAACCTGCTATTTGTATCCATATTTTAAATTTTAATTTTTTTAAGGACAAAGATTATTTTATGACGAAAATTAAACCGTTAGATACAGAAACAAGAAAAGTTTTTTCCCATGATTTTCAACTTTATTTTTTAGAAGTTCCCAAAATCCCCGATCAGTATTATAATGAACTGGATAAATGGATGCACTTTTTTAAAGGTGCTTCAAAGGAGACAATAATGGCTATGCAAACACCTGAAATTGAAAAAGCATTTAATACCCTTGAATATATCAGCCAAGATCCCATTGCTAGGGCAAAATATGAAGCCAGAAGAAAATATGAGCTAGATTACAACACCGATATGGATGGGGCAAGGGAAGAAGGTTTTACTAAAGGTTTTCAAAATGGAAAAAATGAGGGAGAACAGCTAGGTTTTGCTAAAGGAAAAAATGATCAAAAATTTGAAATAGCAAAAAATCTTCTAGCCAATCATTTTTCAATTGAAATGATTAGTAAAATAACAAATCTACCTATTTCTGAGATTGAGAAACTAATGAACAATTAGTTTCTCAGCATCTTTTTTAGATATTCAAATTAAAATACTCCTCTCATTAAAAATGTTTTAAAGAAATGGTTTGTATTAGTAGAAATAACTGATTTTAATAAATCCATTATTTAATTTTTAAGTAAAGTTTTTCCAATTACTTATTTTTACTAACTAGTACTGTTACCATGCAGTTACTTTGAATATTTAGCATACTTGTAATTGGATCAATAAGTGGTTCAATACTAAGTAATAAAAATATTCCCACTGCTGGGGGGATTCCAAGAGGTGAAAGAACAACTCCAAAAGTAGTTGCGCTTAAAATTGCAGGTCCAGCCGTACTTGCTATCGAAGATAAAAAGCTAGTAATTAAAAGAATGAATAGAGAATTAAAGTTGATAGGAATTTTATACAAATTCATAAGGAAAAATGCAATTGAAATGCTTCTTATCATGATTCCTGGTTTAAAAATACTTATCCCCAAAGGCAGTATTAATTCAACATTTTTTTTCTCTAATTTAAATTCATTTGTTAAAGAGAGCATAGCGGCTGGCATTGAAGCAAAACTACTTGAAGTTGCAAAAGCAATTAAATATGCACTTTTTAAATTGTTTATTGTCTTAATAATCGAAATTTTTTGTTTTCTACTTATTATTATAAGAAAAATAATAAATAAGGTCAAAATAGTAACATATATTAAAGCAATTAAATCAAAAAGAGATTTTAGTGTTTCCAAGCCAACGCTGGAAATAAATCCAGATATTAAGAAAAATATTCCTATAGGCAATACATAAAGAAGAATATTTACCATTTTCATAAATGCGGAAAAAATAGCATCAAAAAATTTAATAGCTGTCGTTACATTTGGATTTTCAGCGCGCCCAAGACAAATTCCTAATAATATAGAAAACAGTAAAATAGAAATATCTTTTCTTTCATAGATTGCTTTTACAATATTAATTGGTAATGCATTTTTAAAAAGTTCAATAAAACTTCCATTAGTATTTATATTTTTTGATAAAGTTTTCTCTGAATTTGCAATTCCATTACTCAATAGTTCAAGTGTTTCTTTAGATAAATTATGTCCAGGAGAAATGATTAAAGAATATGAAAATGTAAAAAAACAAGTGAGAAGAATAAAAATAAAATAATAAAAGGAAAGTTTTTTTAAATAATAAATAGAATCGCTATTATGAAAAATATTAAAAAATCCGCAAATTATTGCTGTCATCATAATTGGAATAACTGAAATTTGGAGCAATTCTAAGTAAATTTCACCAATAAATGATAAATTTTTAGCTTGAAATGGAAAATATAAGCCAAAAGATACTCCTAAAATCATAGTGATTAGGATAGTCCAATGATTTAGCATTATATTTTTAAATTTCTCAATCATTTCATTTCTTTCATATATTTTTTTGCAAGAGTTTTCTCTTTTCCATTGTTTTTCATTCTAGTGATGTAAAGATTAATCCAGTTGGCTAAATTTGGTGTTTTCCAATTCAAAATAATACAAATAGGGTCAACTGCGTCAGTAACTATTTTTTTTCGCACAAATAAATTAGCACGTTTATCATTGGCTAGTAAATTATTGGCATAAATTTCATCTACATAAAGACCTAATATTTTTCCTTCAATAACATCATTAAAGGCGTTTTCCAGAGAGTCATATTTCACAACCGAAAAATCTTTAAAGTTATTTTTAAAAAATTCATAATTTTGATTTGCAAAATCTTCATATGCTGCATTATTTAATATAGCAATTTTTCCATTCTCAGGAGGTATTTTAACATCATTATTAATTTTTAGTTCAAGTAATCTATTTGTTATTACTACTTGGTTTGGTAAAAAATATGGACTTGAAACCCTTACTGATATTCCGCGGTTTAAAGTTCCACTTAATGCACTTATTGCTAAATCAGCTTTTTCATTTTCTACTAATTTAACAACATCTTTAAAAGTTTTAGCTGATCTATCGAATTCAACATTTACTCCAAGATACTTTCCTATATCTTTAGAAATGTCTACATCTATACCTTCTAATTTACTATTTTTTGTTTCGTAGAAAAATGGGGGATAATCAATTCCATTAATTGCTATGATTATTTTTCCTCTTGATATTATTTTTTTTATATCTGGAGGTATTTCAGCTCTTGCATAGTTATTGCTTAATAATAAAATAAGAATTGTAAATGAAAATATTTTTATTATTACTTTGCTAGCTTTATTTTTCATTTTTAATCCAATTTTCTAAATGTAAAATAATAATAAAGCATAAATTAAAAAAAATATAGACAAAAATTTGATATACATTTGGCAAAAATTACCTAATTTAATTTTGACAAACTGAAATTTTCTTCCTTAACAAGTTATAAATTTGGCATTAAATTTAAATAAATATCTACATAGGTGAGCATGTGGCAATAAAATATACTGGACCGCAGAAAGCAGCAATTTTACTTTTAGCATTTGGTGAAGAAATTTCAGCTGAAATCTTCAAACATATGACTGAATTTGAAATAAAACGTATCGGTAGCGCAATGAGTCGTTTAGGTAGAGTTGACAGTGATGTAATTGATATGGTTATGGAAGAGTTTTATCAAATACTTCAATCTAACAAAAAATATTTTCTTGGAAGCAATGATTTTACAAAACGTTTGATTGAGTCTGCATTTAAAAGTGACCAAGCTAATGCATTAATTGATGAGCTTTCATTGACTTCAAATGCAAATTTAGAATCCCTAGAATTGATAGATCCTAAAACTTTAGCTAATTTTTTACGAAGTGAACACCCACAAACGATGGCATTAATATTAGCACATTTGGATCCAAAAAAATTTGGAGAATGTTTAAAAATATTACCTGAAAGTTTACATACGGAATTAATTTTACGGGTTGCCAGTTTAGAAAGTGTTTCACCTGAAATTATTGATGAAATTGATGATGTTTTACGCAATGAAATCCAGCGTCTAGGAAACGTAACAAGTTCAAAAGTTGGTGGTATTGATCCTATTGTTGAAATGCTAAATTTAATGGATAAAGCTACTCAAGAAAATATTTTAGATAGATTAGAAGAAAGAGACCCTGATCTTGCTGAAAATATAAGAAAGCTAATGTTTGTCTTTGATGACTTGATCAAAATTGATGATAGAGGAATTCAAACTGTTCTTCGTGAAGTTAAACCTGAACAATTAAAACTTGCATTAAAAACAGCTTCAGAAGGTGTAAAAGAATTAATTTACAAGAATATGTCTCAAAAAGCAGCTGAAAATTTAAGAGAAGAAATGACAATAATGGGCCCTGCAAAAATTTCAGATGTGGAGCAGGCTCAATTTGCAATAGTTCAAGTTGCAAGAAGATTAAACGATGAAGGGAAAATTGTTATTTCAGCTAGTGGAGAAAATGCGTTAGTATAATGGGAGAAAAATGGCTAGCAAAAGTGGGAAATTAGTAAAAAAGTCAGATGAAAAAATGATGAGTTTATTAGATATGGATAGTTATCCATGGTTACATTTTAATGAGCAAAGTATAATTTTTCCTGACAATGTGAAGCGCTCAGTTATTTTAGAAAAAATGCATGATCCTTTGGAGATAACTCAAAAAGTTATTTCAGCAAAAGAATTCGAAAAGCCATTTGCCGGAAAATCAAAACCATTAATTCCTAGAGACATGACTGAAGATTATAAGCGTGGGCAAAGAGAAGCATTGAAGAGAAGGCGGCGAACATTAATGGATGAAGAAGAAGCTATGGCGTTAGAATTAGCTGAATTAGAGCATGTTGAAGAAGTAAAATTAGGTAAAGAAAAACAAAAAGATAAAGAAAAAAAAATTAATAAAAAAGAAGATAACAAATTTGATCCAAATTTGAGCGAAAAAAAAGACATGGCATTAGGAGAAAGTGAAAATAAACTAAAAGTATTTCCTAAAGAAAATATTACAGAAGAGAAAAAAGAAGTTCAACCACCATTACTGCAAGAAGATAAAGTTAAAGAAAATGTAGATCCAAAAATTCTCGAATTAGAATTAAATAAAGCTAAAGAAGATGGCTTTCAAGAAGGACGTAAAGAAGGTTTTGAACAAGGTGAAAAAATAGGAAAAGAAGAAGGGTATAAAGTTGGGATAGATGAAGGTAACAGAATGGGATTTCAAGTAGGAGAAGAAAAAGGATTGGTAGCAGTTGAATCTAAATATGATAAAGCATTTGCAAATATTTCAGAAGCTGCATTGAAAATGGATGAATTAAAAACAACTTTAATATCAGAAGGAAAAGAAATATTTCTAGAAATATTAAAACTTTGTTCTGAAAAAATAATTCGTGAACAGATTAAAGCTAGTGATACTACTCTTTTTCGAATTTTTGATGATGTTATTAAAGAAATAGATACTAATTCAAATCTTACAATCCAAGTTAATTCTCATGATGCTCAAAGGCTAAAAAAACATTTAGAAGTTCAAAATTCAAAATATAAAATAAAAATAAAAGAAAATAATTCATTGGAAAATGGAAATTTTCAAGTTGAAAATGAAGCTGGGGCTTCATTAGTAGATATTAGAAAAAATGTAGATACTATAATTGATAATATAAAGGATGAACTATTTAAAGAAATTTCATCAAATAAAGAAGCTAATTATGATATTCCTAAAAAGGCAGGATAGTTATGTTTTCTAATAATGCATTAGCAAAAATTAAAAAACAACGTGAAGTACTACAGCCCCAAAATCATTTTGAAAATTTCGGAAAAGTTGTTCAAATAGTAGGAACAGTTATTGAAGTTACTTTAGCAGATGCTCCCTTAGGAGCTCTTGTTAAAATTTTTAATCGTGAAAAAACTTTTGCAATTGAAGGTGAAATTGTAGGATTCAGGAAAGAAAAATCATTAGTCATTCCTTTTTCTGATCCAGCTGGAGTGTGTGCGAATTCTTATGTTCAATGTATAGAAAGAGAGCCGAAAATACTGGTTGGTGATCATCTTATTGGAAGAGTCATCGATGGTTATGGAAGACCAATGACTGGAACTTCTTTCCAAATCGGGCAAGGGATTCCCTATTCTATTCATCGAGAACCTTTAAATCCTTTAGTAAGGAATAGAATAACTAAACACTTTGATACAGGAATACGTTCAATAAATGGGCTTTTAAGTTTTGGTGAAGGTCAACGGATAGGAATTATGGCTGGCTCAGGAGTAGGGAAAAGTGTTTTGATGGGAATGATTTCAAGATATTCTGATGCTGACGTTAATGTAATAGCTTTGATTGGTGAGCGAGGAAGAGAAGTCCGAGAATTTCTTGAAGAAAATCTTGGCTCAGAAGGTATGAAAAAAAGTGTTGTTGTGGTTTCGACAGGAGACCAGTCTCCATTAAGCAGAGTGAGAGCTGCCCATGTTGGAACGGCAATTGCAGAATATTTTCGCGAGCAAGGAAGAAAAGTATTATTACTTATGGATTCTTTAACCCGGGTGGCAATGGCACAACGGGAAATTGGTTTATCAGTTGGCGAGCCTCCTACAACGAAAGGTTACACTCCCTCTGTTTTTTCTTTGTTACCTAAGCTTCTTGAAAGAGCTGGAAACAGTCAATCTTCGGGTTCTCTGACTGGCATTTACACAGTCTTAGTTGAAGGTGACGATTTTAATGATCCTATTAGTGATTCTGCAAGAAGTATTTTGGATGGACATATTAATTTATCAAGAATTTTAGCAGAAAGAAATCATTTTCCTGCAATAGATATTCTTTCTAGTGCTAGTAGAGTTTTAACCGATATAGCATCACAAGAGCACTTAAAATATGTAGCATATATTAGAGATTTAATGTCAGAGTATCAGAGAAATGAAGATCTTATTAATATAGGCGCTTATAGCAATGGTATAAACCCTAAGTTAGATAGAGCAATAAAATTACTTCCTAAAATTAATGAATTTTTAAAACAAGATAGAAATATCAATTGTAATTACAATGAATCTTTGTTGTTATTAAAAGAATTAACAGGAGATGATTTAGCATGAATTTTAAATTCTCCTTGCAAAGAATTCTAAATCTACGTGAGCAAGAAACTCAAGAAGCTGAACTTAAATTAGAAAAGACTAGAAATATTATAGCTGATTTGCGAAAAATGGTGCACCAAGAGAGAGATATGTATTTTGATGAAAGAGACGAATTGAATCAAAATTTAAAAACTGGAAATTTAAGTTCAGTTAAAATTTATGAACGATCTTTATTATTAAGACAAGAAAGAATTATTGAATTACTTGATAATATAAGAACTTATCAGGCAGATTTAGAAGTTCTACAACAGATTTTAATCCAATCTAAACGAAATCAAAAAATACTAGAAAACCTAAGAGATCTAAAGAAAAAAGAATTTTTTGATAGAGAAACGGCGAAAGAGCAAAGGATGATTGATGAAATAGGAAGCCAAAAATATATTCGAGCACAAATTAATGAAAAAGGTGAAGAATGAGAATAGTGTTCATCTACTTTCTGATAAGTATTTCTCAAATTTTTAAAGCATTTGGAGAGGATTTACCTACAATACCAAAAGAATTAACAGCTTCTGAAGCGCTAAAAATTAGAGAAGAGCTGCAATTAATTAAAATAGATATCGAACAAAAGATTGTGAAATTAGAAGAAGCAAAGAAATCTTATGATTTAGCCAAAAATGATGTTGAAGTACGGATAAAAAAAATAGAAGAAGAGAAACGTTTACTTGACGAAACCCTCCAAAAAGAGAAAAAACTAAAAGAGGATCGGGTGAAAGAGGCTGTGGAGTTTGTTTCAAAAATGGAGCCAAGAAAGGTTGCTCCCGTTTTAGAATCTATGGATAGAGATTTAGTGATAGCTCTATTTAGCCGTTTGCCATCAAGGCAAGTTACTAAGCTTCTTGAAAATACTTCACCCGCAAAAGCGACACAATTTTTGGAGTACTACACTAGAATTCGCTCTGGTAGAGAATTTGAAATGCTACGTGAACTTGGGTTATGTTCTCCAGCTAAGGAAAAAAATGAAGAAAAAGGAAAACAAACATCTGAATCAGCAAAACAGTGACTATTTGTATGGACAGTCTCCAAGTTTAAGATTTTTTGTTACCACTGCAAAAGGATTTGAAGACACCCTCCAAGAAGAATTATCTGAACTATATGACTTTTTGAAAATTAAACACCATAGTTGGAAAGGGTCTGCCGGTTGTTATGTAGAATCACCTTGGTCAGGTGCAGTAAGTGCTAATTTAGCTTCAATGTGTGCTAGTAGGGTTTTATTAGTACTACTTGAAAGGCAAATTGATTCTGAAGAAGATATCTATCATGCATGCCGTGAAATTAGCTGGACTGATCTTTTTGAAAAGCAAAAAACATTTGCAGTGAACGCTTCAATAAATCATACATTTATTGACAATTCTATGTTTTTAGCGCTCAAAATTAAAGATGCTTTATGTGATAATTTTCGAGATGATTTTGGCAGTAGGCCGAATGTGGATACAGAAAATCCTGATGTAAAGATATTTGTTCGTTTGGTACAAAATAAATTAAGCATTTCTATTGATACAACCGGAGAGCCTTTATCGCAAAGGGGTTATCGAACAAAAACTGTAGAGGCTCCACTGAAAGAGACGCTTGCTGCTTCTTTACTACGAATTACTGGTTGGAATAAATTAGCCAATAGTATTTGGAATAGTTCAGAGGGTGTCAATTTTGAAGATAAAGAAACTAGAATATTAAAGAAACAAGGAATAAAAGTTAAAGAACACCTCTTATCCCCATTTCTTTTAGATCCAATGTGTGGTTCAGGCACTTTTGCAATCGAAGCGGCACTTGCTCTTTTGCATTGGAAACCCAATGCACATCGCACGCATTTTGCGTTTTTCAATATATTGCCTGAATTAGAACGAGAATTAAAATCTTTAGCAAAAGAAATAAGAAATAAAATATTAGCGAATGAAAAATCAATAACTAATTTAATTTTGGTTATTAGAAATTATGCGAAAGAAAATAATATTGAATTTGATGAAAATACTGTCTATTCAATAATTGCAAGTGATATTTCAGAGAATAATTTAGAAACAGCAAAAGAATGTGCTAAAAATGCTGGTGTTAATAAAATTATTACCTTTAAAAAACAAAATGCTTTTATGTCTAAGCCCCACGCATCAGTTGGACTCTGTTTAGTTAACCCACCATATGGTGAACGCTTAAATGAAAACACGGATTTGGAACCTTTTTATAAATCCTTGGGTGATTTATGGAAACAAGAATTTCCCAATTGGACTTCTTGGCTTATTTCTGGGAATGAAGAAGTTGCAAAAAAAGTTGGTTTAAAACCTACACGTAAAATAACTGTGTATAATGGGAGCATTCCTTGTAAGTTTTTCCAATATGTTTTGTATCCAAGGAATTCAAAAAATTCTAATCCTACTAATTAGAATTAAAAGGAGATCTACTTGGTTGCGGATAAATTTTGTGGATATAAAGAATTTAGGGTAATGTACATTGCGGATTCTTCATTAATAGAATCCTTAAAAGTCGATTTTTTAAAAGCTGGCGCAAGAATTATACATCCAGATAAACCAAACTCATTTTCAGTTTCTTCTTATTTATTAAGAAGACTTGCTTTGGCTGCGAATTCCTTTCCTGGGGCGACAGTTAATTTCTATGATGATGTTCATGAAGTCGCTCGTGAACTTCCCATCTTTGATGCAGATTTAATTATTTTAGATGAAAGAACGATTGAAAAAGACCAAACATTTTTTTCACAACAAGATAACAATTTAAGTGAACAACATATTCAACAGGGAGAAGAAAATCCCGAAATGGCTAATGTGCTACATTCTTCTTCTATTACAAGTGAAAAAAAAGATCAAAAAATACCTATTACATTTGAAAATCTTCGTTCGGCAATTGAAAAATTTACTCCTTCAGGCTTTTTATATACAATGCGCAGAATAGTTGTCATTCTTCCAAAATCTGCGCGTAAATCTAATCGTGAGTTTTATTTAAGTCTAGCAAATGTTAGAGCAGTAATTATTGAACCATCTGATTCAGTTGAGTTATTTTTAGCAGCTACAAGACAACTTTATGAGTTTAGACAATCACATAAAAAAACAAGTATCTGTATTTCTGGCGGGGGGCTAGAAGGCTATATTTATTCAATAGGTGTAGTAAACGCGTTAGATAATTGTTTACTTGATAAAGAAACAGGCGATTTTGATATTTTTTGTGGAGTTTCTTCTGGAGCTATAATTGCTAGTACTATAGCAGTTGGAGTACATTCAGATGATCTCGTAAAACAAATTTATAGAAAGCACACCAGCCTAGAACCTTTAGGCTTAAATACCGTTTTTGACTTTGCAGGTTCAGAAATAATTAAAAGAGCATTCGATTTTATCCGAGCTTTTTCATCTTTTGATTCGGGCGAAGTGATTAGTCGACTACAACATTCAGTTCCAACTGGTTTTTTTAAAGGTGAGAAATTAAAAAAATTTTTTGAAAAACAAATGCGGCATTTTGGTATAGATGATAATCTCTCTTCATTAAAAAAAGAGTTATATATAAGTGTAACAGACCAGGATACTGGGGAAAATATTGTTTTCGGGGAAGAACCTTGGAAAGACATAAAAATAAGCCAAGCTATCAGAGCGAGTACAGCTTTACCTCCCTTTTATTTACCAGAATTGATTAAAGGTCATTGGTTTACAGACGGACAATTAACTAGCGCTTCCGATTTTAATACTGCAATTAGAAAAGGAGCTGCATTGGTTGTTTATATTGACCCGATGGTTCCATATACTAGTAATTTACCTGGTGCTGTTATGAAGCGAGGAGGGTATTTTACTATGGTGCAAGCAGTAAAAAGTTTAGTGCAAACTCGCTCTAGTTCGATGCTAAAGCATTCAATGGATAATCACCCTGATGTCGATTTTATTATTTTTAAACCAACAGATGAAGTTATGGAAGCGATGGCAGGTAACCCTATGAAATACTATATCCGGACAGAACTAGTAGAATTAGGTTATCGCTGTACTATAGCCCAAATATTAGCATCTTATGATGCTATTGCGCATAAATTCGCTAAACACGGATATGCTCTAAAGTCCAAAAATATGATTGCATCCCTCTTAAACTGACAAATTTCCTACATAAAAATTTCCTATAGGCAATAATTGGAGCTTGAATCCATTCTTTTACATTCCGATATAAACTTTGCATAGGGAAAACAGTGCTTAGAGGTTGTGAAATGACTAATATTCGCCTTAAGAAAACCGACTCAAATAACCGGCAAAAGGAAAAACCTGAAGAAGTAAAAAATGTTCCAAAAAATGAAACATTTCCAGATGGTTCCAGCGATGACGACTTAGGTAAAAAGAGAAAAATGATTCTTACTGGAATAACTGCTGGAGTTGGAGTTGCTGGCGCTGCAGCAGCAGGTTTACTATTTTTTGGTCCTTTTTCTCCTTTTGGGATGAAAGAAAATGAAAAACAAGATAATATACCTACTGAAAAGCCTGTAGAATCTCCAGCTAAAAAAGAGGAACCGTTTAAAGTGCAAGTCCCTCAAGAACATATGGTTGAACAATCAAATGTCATTGCAGCTCCAGTAGGGAAAGAATCTGCTAAAACTTCTAGCAATAAAGTTGCTGTTGCACCTCCCGTTAAAGAAACTGAAACAAATAAACAAAATTTGATAGAAGCTCCTAAAAAAATAAATGAAAGACCTACAGTACATTTAGACAATAAGGATATACCTCCTCCATTTATTGCACCAAAAAATGATATTTCTGTAGCTGCACTACCAAAAGAAGCTACTGGGCCAGCGGTATATAATTATGATATACTAGATGGCGGACCTTTATTAAATATTCCACAAAAACAAAAAATTTATGTTTCAAGGGATCCTAATTTTAAGAAAATTTATTTAAATGGATCTGCAGATTCAAGTGGGAAATATAGAATTTCTATACCTCCACCAGGAGAAATATATTGGAAAGATCAAAATGATAATGTGCATAAAATGACTATCATACCGCCAGAATCTTCTGCACTAATAGCAGATATTCCTGAGCAATTAAAATTAAAAGATACAATTAAATGGAATTCTAATGGCAAGGTTTCTTTTTATAGAATTGAAATTGCAACAGATATAGAATTTCTTAATCGAGTGAAGGTGTTTAGTACAGTTAAAACAAGTTTTCCTGTTCAAAATATTGGAAAGGGAAGATGGTATTTAAAAATATCTGCTCTTAACTTACAAAGTGGCACTTGGGATTTTACAAAAATATTTCCAATTAATATTGAAGATCATCTAATAATTAAAGAACCTGTTGTGATAGAACAGCCAAAAAAAGAAGAACAACCAGCTCCAATGCCTGAAGTAAAAGAAGCTAAACCTGAAGAACCAACACCTACAGTTCAGCCTGAAGATCCGCCTGTCAAAGCTGCAGAACCGGTTGCACCTGTCGAGGCAACTGTGCCTGAGAAATCAACTATTCAACCACCTGAAGAATAGCATTCTAAAATTTTCTCATGTAAATTACCTTTTGGACTGTTTATATTTTAAACAGATTTAATGTTAATTATACAAAGGGTAAAATATGCCAATTGCGACAGGCTCGCTTGCTTTGAAACGCTTTCAAATTCTTACTCATGGCAAAGATTTATCTATTCAATGGATCATGGATAAACTCAGCAAAGCTTTTATTTCACCTCTGCACATTGATGATGTAAGAGAAGATGCAAATGGTTTTTGTCACCCTTTTACTGGTGAGCCTAAGATAGAATATCCGCATTCCTTGGTTTTTGATCAGTTTTTTTTGTTTGGAATGAGATCCGATAGAAAAAAAATACCGGCTACTTTTATGAAGTTGCAATTACGAAATGCTTTAGAAGCTCTAGGACATGAAAAAGAAGATAGTCAAGGAAATAAAAAGAAAATAGGGAAAAAAGTACGAGATAATATAAAAGATAAGTTAAAAGAAGAACTATTAAAAAGCTCTATTCCTTCAGTTAAGTTAACAGAAGTATTATGGAATTTAAATGACAATCAAATTTGGTTAACTTCAACATCTCCTTCATCTTTAACTGAGTTTGAAAAATTATTTTCCGAAACTTTTGAATTACCTATTATTAATATTAATCCTGGAACAGCCGCTTTAGATTTCGAGAAAATACAATTAAATTTAAATGCTGATATCCAACCTTACTTAGATCTATCTCCTGTTTCTTTAGCAAATAAGTTTCATTTTGAAAGAAAAAGTGAAACCAATTATGAAAATGAATCAAGCCAACCAGTTTTTTAGGAAAATAATATGCCAACAAAAAAAACAGAGCTTTCTCCTATTTTAGCTAAACCTTATAAATTAAAAAAATTTACAGTTGTCGATGAAAATGGAAACGGTATTTCTGAAAAAGATCTTTTAGGGAAATGGAATATTATTTACTTTTATCCTAAAGATATGACATCTGGCTGTACTATAGAGGCAAATGATTTTCAGGCTAAATTAAAAACATTTCATAATTATGATTGCAATATTTATGGTGTGAGCAAAGATTCTTGCCAAAGTCATTTAAAATTTATTCAAAAAGAAGGTTTAAAATTTACCTTATTATCAGATGAAGAAGGAAAATTATTAGAAATTTTTGATGTATGGAAAGAAAAAAGTATGTATGGAAAAAAATATATGGGTATTGAACGCTCAACTTTTTTAATTAACAAAGAAGGAATGGTCGTTGCTGAATGGAGAAAAGTTAAAGTAACTGAGCACGTGGAAAAAGTCTTAGATGTTTTAAAAGAATTATCAAGTTCCTAAAATTCTACCAATTTTATAAATTCAATGCCTGTAACTTTGGAATGCAAAAAAGAATAGAAATGCTTAGAAATGACATATTTTCATATTTTTCATTTTTATGTTAATATAACTTCAAATTGTGATTTATGTAACAATTTTATGAGGTTCAATAATGAATGAGATAGATAAAGAAGCTCGTGACCAAGAAATAATCCAACGCGATAAAAATGAGCTAGCTAGTGGTTATCCTAAATGGTTTAGAGCTATAGAGATTGTTGGTTTATTCTTATTTTTATCATTTGCATTTATTATAAGTTGGAAAATAATTGCCTCCTTTCATGAGCTATGGTTTTTATCTTTACCTGCTCTTATCCTTGGTTGGGTATTTAGCGATTTTATAGGCGGAGTAGTGCATTGGGCAGGTGATACTTGGGGGTCTGTAGATATTCCTATTTTAGGTCCTGCACTTATTCGCCCCTTTAGAGAACATCATGTAGATCAGCTTGCAATTACTCGGCACGATTTTATTGAAACCAATGCTGCTTGCGCTTTAGCAGGCACTCCAATACTTTTTGTTTGCCTTTTTTTACCCATAGGATCTTCTCATAAGTTTTTATCCTTTTGTGTTTACTTTGTTTTTTTTATGACAATATTTGTGTTATTTACAAATCAAATACATAAATGGGCACATTCAAAAAAGCCAAATTTATTAATTAAAATATTGCAAAAATATAGAATATTTTTAAACCCAGAGCATCATAAAATTCATCATACAGTCCCTTTTAATAAATATTATTGCATAACAACTGGGTGGTTGAATCCAATTTTAACTTATCTCGATTTTTTCCCGAAATTGGAGCGTTTCATTACAAAGTATACAAAAGCATTACCTCGACGTGAAGATATCGGACAAAAAGCGGCAGAAAAACTTCTCACTTGAAATTCTCTCTGTTTGAAAAATCTTTTAACTATGATTTTTTGCTGCTTGAAAATTATCTTTTTTAATTAAAATTTAAATAAATCTAAGAAAAGTTGATCTTTACAACAGTTAAAATTTCCAATATCAATATTATTTGTTTTTAAAATGTAGATGAAAGAAAATTCATGTCGTTTACTAAAGAAGTTTTACTGCAAAACATCAAAGCTCGAACAATAAGCCAAATCATTGAAGGTGTTGAACGGTTTCCAAAACCTTTCCAGGCAGAAACTTTCATTCAATTACCAGAAGATGAAAATTTGTCAGCTAAAATTTCTCAATGTGTTCTGTGCTCATTAGCTAAGTCGAGAAATCATGTTGTAGTTTCAAAAGTTATTCAACCTAAAAAATATTTTATTCTAGCGGATTTTCCTGATTCAATAGAAGATAAATCTGGACATATCTTTTCAGAAAAATCACCCTTAGCAAGTCTTATTTTGAATTTACTTGGGAAAATTGGAATTATCAACGAATCTTATTTTTCTTATGCTATAAAGTGTTTTCCACAAAAAGCTCTCTCAACAGATTGTCTGAATATTTGTGTCCAAAATCATTTATTAGATGAACTAAAAAATGTTGCGCCCGAATACGTTTTTTGTTTTGGCTATCGAGCAATGAAAGGCCTGTATATTTCTCTTAAAGTTCCCTTTTTTTTTGAAAATATTAATGAAAACAGCAAGTTAGATAAATTGGAGCTCTCTGGAAAATCTATCCAACCATTTTTTCTTCCGAGTATTAAAGAGTTATATGAATTTCCGCATTGGAGAAAACAGGTTTGGGATCTTCTCACAGGTCTATAATTGTTTCTTTTGTCAAACCAGTTTCCTTAAAATTATTGATTTTATAGTCAAAATGCAGTTCAGTATTGACCTTACAGGTTCTCTTTAGTAATGGTTTTTAGCTAAACAATTGGTGTTTGCTACGCTCTTTATAGGACTTGGCAACTTTAAGCAACATCCGTTTTATGGATTTTTTATTAAGTAGGAACTAAAAATGACATTTTCCTCAACTATTGAAGAAGTGAATAGCACTCGTCGTAAATTTAAAATATCAGTACCAGCTGCTTCTATTAAAATAGCATTTTCTGAAGTTGCTTCGGAAATTCAAAAAACTGCAGAAGTTAGAGGATTTCGTAAAGGAAAAGCACCTCAAGCTTTGATTAGAAAGTTTTATTTTGGTGACATAGTAAAAAAAGCTGCTGATAAAGTAATTAATAATGCATACTCTGATGTTGCAAAAACAGCAGATTTTCAAATTGTTAGTTATCCACATATTGAACCAGAAAACCAATTTGATGAAAATAATGATTTTCAATTTACTGCTACGGTTGATATCAATCCCAAAGTTGAAATTAAAGATTATTCTAATTTAACTGTTAAATTAAATAAAAATTTAAATATTAATGCAGAAGAAGAACTTGATAAATTACTTAACAATTATGCTAGAATTTTAGGCAAAACTGAAAAAGATGAGAGCGGAAGAACTCTTGTTAAAGGTGATGTCGCTAATGTTTCTTATAAAGTATTTTCAGCTGAAAATGAACTTAAAAATAAAGAAACAAATTCACAAATGATTGAATTAAATGGCACTAATCTTCCAGCAATTGAAGAAGCAATTTTAGGATTAAAAGCCGGCGAATCCAAAACTTTCTCGGTAACTTATCCAGAAAATTATCAAGATGATGAGCTAAAAGGGTTAACAGTTGAATTTCAATTGGTAGTCAATTCTGTTGAAACTATAATTCCAGCTGAATTAAATGATGAATTTGCTACACGTTTAGGTCATAAAACTATGGATGAAGCAAAAACAAATTTGCTCGAAACCATCAGAAAATCCAATGAAGAAGCTCGTTCAAGTTCTGCTTTTGCACAGATAGTCGATCATGTTCTTACGGTAAATAATTTTGAGGTAGCTGAAAGTTTAATCGAAAGTACTATCGATCGTGCTATAACTGAAGCTAATGCCAAAGCAGCAAAAAATGCTCAAATTAATAAAGAAGATGAACAAGTACGAGCTGGATATCGTGAATGGGCTTCAAAACAAGTACGCGGAATTTTAGCTTTAGGGCATATTGCAAGACAAGAAGAAATAATAGTGAGTGATGATGAAATGTTAAGAGATATGGCTTCATACGCTATGGCAAATCGCATGGATCCACGCGAATTAATAAAACGTGCTGGGACACAAATTTATGATGAATTTCGTGGTCAAGTAATGATTCGTAAAGTAATTTCAAAAATTTTGGAAAAAGCGCAAATCGAATATATTGACTAAGATAAAAAAATCTTTAAAAAAGATTTTGATCTTGGAATAAATTCTGAATTGTTTGCGTTTTAATATCTGAGGATGATTTTTTGCTCCTCTTATTTTAATCTAAGCCAATTTTTTTTGGGGGTTTTCATGAAACTTATATCTTTAGTTGCAGCATCTCTTCTTACTTTTTCTGCTTTTGCAAACGAAGCGGCTACTGAAGCAGCTGCACCTGCGGCGGCTCCAGCCGCTGAAGCTAAACCAACTTCTACAGCAGCTGCAAGTGATGCTAACGCTGAAGCTAAGCCTGCTGAACATAAAAAAGCTGAGAAGAAAAAAGCAGAAAAGAAAAAATCTGCACACAAGAAAAATAAAGCTAAAAAATCCGAAGCTGCTAAATCTGAAGCTGCTCCAGCAGCTGAAGCAGCACCAGCTTCTAACTAAATATCAGTTTAAAGCTGAAGTGTTAAAAGCCTCCTGTTAAGGAGGCTTTTTTATTTAATTTTTGAAGAATTAAATAATTAATTAAATTTCTCAATATCGTTAATAAAATTCAAATTCACATCAAAGTAACAATTTATATTGACTTTTTGTAAATATAATTTTATCTTAACAAAAGATAATTGCTTGAATCTGTGATTTTATTTGCCTTTTCTTTACTTTTGCTTCTGATATCTTGTAAATCTGGCAATTAAAATTCTGAATAATACTAAATATTCCTTATTATTCTTTAATTAAATAATTTATTTTTTATTCCTTAGTAATTGAAAGGAACATGCAATGGGAATTTTATATCCTATCGAAGATTATGAAATATGGGCTAAGCGTTATGATATTGAAATTAAAACTATTCGTTGTGATAAATGCGGTAAAGCAATTACGACCTCAAAACCTTTTGCGTTAGGTCAATTGCGAGGTCTTCTAGCAGAAAATCATGGTTGTGAAGGAAAATGCTTAGCTTCTGTGGTATTTCATGGGAATCAGCTAAAAAAAATTGAAGGCATGCTAAACCTAAAAAAGAAAGCTAAAAAACCTAGATTTATCAATATCATATAATTACCAATAATAAAGTATTACTTTTTTAAAAAGTAGAAATATAAAAGTAATTGATTTATATCAATTTTGTGTTAAAATAAACATACTGGCAATGAACTTCCTTTCCTGTTTTGCTTATTAAAATAAATTAAACAATTCTAAAGGTTTGTATGAAATTTAAATTTAATAAACATATTAGAGTCTTAAGTGCTATTTTGGCGTTTAGTTTTTTCAATTGCATTTATGCTATTGATTACCATGAATCTACTAGCGATAGAAATTCAATTCCATTAAGAAACTACTTAATTTCTCATAAAAAATGGATAAAATCTTATTATCAACAAGAGAAAAATTTACTTGTAAATAGAAAAAGTTATTCTAGCGAACCTAGTCAGGTATATAAACCAAATTTCTACGAAAGAAACGAATTAACTCCACTATTTGATCGATATTCTTATGTAAAAGATTCAATAGAGAAGCCAGTTACTATTAAGAATAAAGAATTGATTCAAAATGTTGAATTTGTAATGACACCCCATTTTAATTTACTTGGAGCACATCTTTATCCAAGTTCTAGTATAAATGTTTCTTTAGAATTAAAAGCTTTATTTTTTTAGCCAATAATTTAATTCTTTTTTAATGGATACTGAAGATTGTAAATTATCAGAAGCCCATGCAATATATAAGTCAGGTCTGATAAGTAAATATTTTGTCTTGAAAAATTCAAACCTTTTTTCTGTGTACTTAAAATGATAAATATCTAATCTATCTTTAAATTCTTCTGGTAGTCTAAATTTTTGATGAGTGAAGCAAATAAATACGAAATTTCCTCTAGAAAATAAATTGTATAAATTTAAGCAATTAAAATCCTCAAAAAGCTCTAAATCCGGAACTCTACAGCCAATTAATTTATTTTTATCTTCTGTGCAATTTTGATAATTGATATGTAATCCAGCAATTTCTTGGGTTAATTTTTTATTGACTTCATCTGTTTCTATAATAACATCTTCAAAATATTTTCTAAAAGCAATATCGCTTTCACTGGTTCTAAATAGTAAACTTTCTTGTTTTTTGACTGACTCCATTAACATTTTACCTGCATAAATTCTTTCTGTTTGATAGCTATCTAGTAACCATTTTGGTGCCCAACCCTTTAATTCAGCAGCAAGTTTCCAACCCAAATTAAAAGCATCTTGAATCCCATAATTTAGGCCTTGACCGCCTGCAGGTAAGTGATAATGAGCAGCGTCACCAGCAAGTATTACTCTATTTTTTATTAGTTGTTTTGCTAATTTATTGGCATTTCCAAAGCTGGAAATCCAATGTGAGTTTTTTACTCCAAAATCGTGTCCGCAAATATCTAATAAATATTTTTTAATTAAATCTAAATCTAAAGAATTTTCCTTCAAATTTTTATCTATGCTATCACTAATTATAACAAAGCGGGTAAGTTTTTTTCCAGCAGGCATTACCACTACGACACCTTTGGAACTAAATTCACACTGTGTAGAATATGCTAATGGGGTATCTAAATAAATATCTGCCATTAATGTTGTATTTGTTTTATTTGTTCCTAACATTTCTATATTACTTATTTTTCTTATTTTACTTTTGGCACCATCGCACCCAACTAAATATTTAGCTTGGAATTTTAATTTATTTTCTAGATGTTTTACTTCAACTACCACGCCATCATAATGCTCTTCAAAATGAATAACTTCATGATTTTTTAATATATCTACACCTAATTCTAATGCATGGTTTTGCAGGATAATTTCGGTGTCTTTTTGTGGCAACCAAAGTGTAAAATTGCAGGGACTATCTAACATATACATTTTTAATTTAATCATGACAGCATAGTGATAAAGAGGAAGCCTGGGATCTTTTTCTAAGAGATCTTTTCCTTTTTCTATAAATTTTTCTAAAATTCCTCTAGAATATAACAGTTCTGCTGTTCTTGGATGAATTGTAGCTCCCCGTGATTGTGGTGATTCTGCAATTTTATCGTCTAAGACTAAAGTTTTTATCCCTTTTAAAGCCAATTCACAGGCAAGCATGAGACCAGTAGGGCCTCCTCCAGCAATGACAACTTCATATTCATTTTTCATTTCTATTTTCCTTTGTTTTAGTTAAGTTAAAGGGAATAAAAAAATACCCTAACATTGTTAGGTTTATAGTCTAACAATGTTAGGGTGTCAATGGGGGTGTATTATGAACCATTCACAATCACAAAATATTATTAACGCTGCCTTAGAGTTGCTAGATGAAGTTGGTTTTGAAGGCTTAACAATGCGAAAATTAGCTGATAAACTGAATATAAAGGCGCCAACTTTGTATTGGCATTTTAAAAACAAACAAGAATTAATAGATAAAATGGCAGACTCTCTATTTTCAGATGTAGCATTAGTTCCTTTAAACAATGAAATGAAATGGTCTGATCAAGTAAAATTGATTTCAAAAGAAATTAGACAAGCTTTGCTTTCGAGGCGAGATGGAGGATTAATTTATGCAGGAACAGTTGTACCAACAGAAAATGTTTTTCGCGTTTATCATGCTGTTGTTAATCCATTAATCAATAATAATATTCAATCAATAATTGCTGGTAGATTTGCTTTTAATATATTGTATTTTGTTTTAGGTTTTGTCATAGAAGAACAGGGAAGTAAAAAATCTATTGAGAAAAAACATCTCAATAAATTAACAGATTCTTCTAACATTAATTTGCAAAATGTCTTAAATAATAATTTAAACACAGTTTTAGAAGATTTATTCTCAGATAATGATGAAGATCGATTTGAGTTTGGACTAGACCTTTTGTGCAAAGGTTTAATGGCAATTCTAAATGAAAGCCCTTAAAAATATACTTTAAGGGCTACTAATATATCATAGGAGACTCATTTTTATTGCGACAGTTTCTCCTTCGCAAGATATCTCCGTAGAATATGATGCTTCTTTAGGTAAAGTATTTGTTATTTGAGATAATGTTTCATCTTCAATATATGTTTTATTTGCCTGAATTGCTTTTAGCAACGCTGTATTCGCATCTATTTGGAGATAAATTTTATCTTCTACATTGAAGTCAGCAGATTTTCTTGCCTTTTGAATTAAACTTACTAGTTCTCTAGCAACTCCTTCTAAGCGTAATTCTTCTGAAATTTCAGGATCGAGAGCGGCAACAATTTCAGCATCTGTAGCGACTAAGTTATTGCCACTAGGTCTTAATTCAACTGTTACTGAATTAGGATCTAAGGTAAAATTATTAACGGTAAAGGTTTGTTTCTTTAATGCAAGAATAGAATTTTCTTGTGAAAGTTCATTAAGCAAAGTTTGTAATTCTTTTATTTTATCGCCTAAGGATTTTCCTAGAACTTTAAAATTAGGTTTTACAATTATTTTTGCTAGCTCTGAAGGATCTTGTGTTATTAAAACTTCTTTGACATTTAATTCTTCACAAATAACATGAGTTTGAGATAATATTTTTTGTCCAATTTCTTTGGATAAAACTCCCACAGTTAGTTTTTTCAATGGTTGTCTATTTTTTAGTTTATGAGTGACTCGAATAGTTCTTCCTAATTCTACAACTCTTCTTGCTAATGCAACTTCTTCTAGTAGTTTCTCTTCTTCTTGTGATATTTTTCTGTATTCAGGTAACAACGCTAAATGAACGCTTCCAATTTTTTGCAATTCTTTAGTTAAAGCTAGTTTTCCAAAAAAATATTCCGCAGTAAATGGAGCAAATGGTGCAAGAATTTGAGTTGCTTGAAGCAGTACTTTGTATAAAGTAGAGTAAGCTTCTTTGTTACTTTCCCAAAAGCGTCTACGGCTTCGGCGGATGTACCAATTATTTAAATCATCAAAAAATTGAGTAATTGCAGGAGCTGCTTT
The DNA here is from genome assembly GCF_029873255.1 of Pigmentibacter sp. JX0631. NCBI lineage: Bacteria > Pseudomonadati > Bdellovibrionota > Oligoflexia > Silvanigrellales > Silvanigrellaceae > Pigmentibacter > Pigmentibacter sp. JX0631. The sequence goes on from NZ_CP123622.1 coordinate 3,028,877, forward strand.
GGCTATTTGATAACTACTCATTGAAGTATCTATGTTCTTTAATAATTCATTTAATTGGAGTAAAATCCATTTATCAAGATCATTTTTACTTTCAACAAAATCTTTTTCAGGGCACCATTTATCTATGGAAGCATAAGTCGCAAAGAAAGAATAAGCATTCCACAATGGCAATAAGACTCTGCGAGTACTTTCTTTTACGCCTTCAACACTGAAACGTACTTCTTCAGCAACAGTCGCCGGAGAGGACAATAAAAAGAGACGAACTGAGTCTGCTCCATACTCATCAAGAGTAGCCATTGGATCGGGATAATTCTTAAGACTCTTACTCATTTTTCTGCCATCGGAAGCTAAAACGAGTCCATTTACAACAACATTTTTAAATGCTGGTTTTTCAAATAAAAGACTAGAAAGTAATGTTAATGTATAAAACCAGCCTCTTGTTTGATCCAATCCTTCACAAATGAAATCGGCAGGAAATAAGGAAGCAAATTCCTTTTCACGTTTAAAAGGATAGTGATGTTGGGCATAAGGCATAGATCCTGATTCAAACCAGCAATCGAGAACAAATGGAACTCTTTTTAAGAAGGTTCCTGGAAATTTAGTAGATGGAATAATGATATCATCGATAAATTCCATATGCAGATCAGTTATTTTTTTATCTGTATATTTTTGTAATTCGGCAATAGACCCAATGCAAAGTTCTTCGCCAGTTGTTTCATTTTTCCAAACGGGTATTGGGTTGCCCCAGTAACGAGAGCGACCAATATTCCAATCTCTAGCATTTTCCAACCATTTACCAAATCTTCCATATTTAATGTGATCTGGTACCCAGTTGATTTGTTCATTCATTTTTAAAATGAGTTCTTTATTCTCTTGTATTTTTACAAACCAAGATGGTACAGCGCGATACATCAGAGGCACACCTGAACGGTAACAATGCGGATAACTATGAACAAATGTTTCGTGTTTGAATACAAATCCCCGTTTTTTTAAATCAGCAATAATAATTTTATCCCCAGATTTAAAATCGAGCCCAATGACTTCCGGGATGTTACCTTCAATAAATTTACCATTTGTATCTAAATGATCAAAAATGGGTAGGCCATATTGTTTTGCTGCATGAAAGTCATCTTCACCAAATGCAGGGGCTGTATGCACCGCTCCCGTACCAGTATCGTGTAAAACATAATTTGTTGCATAAACTTTGAATGAATGCTCTCCACCTTTATCTATCCAAGAATCAAAAAAAGGTTCGTAGGCACAATTAACAAGCTCTTCTCCAGGAAATTCACGCACAAGTTGATAGGATTCTTCTTTCGGCCAGTAAGCTGAAATTCTGCTCTTTAATATATAAAAATGTTCACCTGAAGCAGTATCTTTAATTTCAGCGTAAATACCTTTTGCATCGATAGCAACGGCAAAGTTAGTTGGGAGTGTCCAAGGAGTGGTCGTCCAAACTAGCAGAGATTTTCCTGTATGTTTCCCTTTTAGTTTCGCTTTTATAGTTAATGAGGGATCTTGGACGTCGCGATAGTCTAAACTTGCTTCAAAATTTGATAAAGTAGTTCCTAATGCAGTTGAATAGCTAACTACAAATTTACCTTCATAAATAAAGCCTTTATCCCACAATTTTTTTATAACGTACCAAACACTTTCCATAAATTCAGGATCCATGGTTCTGTATTCGTCATCCATGTCAACCCAACGGCCCAATCTTTTTATATAATTGCGCCATTCTTTAGTGTATCTGACAACCGAATTTCGGCATGCTTTGTTAAACTCTGCTATTCCAAATTTTTCTATGTCTAATTTTCCATTTAAACCAAGCTCTTTTTGTACAAGCAACTCAACAGGAACGCCATGGCAATCCCAGCCGAAACGTCTTTCAACTCTGTAACCTTTCATAGTAAAGTAACGAGGAAAGGCATCCTTTACTGAGCCAGGTACAAAATGTCCAAAATGTGGTAGACCTGTTGCAAACGGAGGTCCATCATAAAAATTATATTTTTTTTCAATAGGGCGTTCGGAAATGCTGCGTTGAAAAATATTTTCATTGTCCCATTTTTCTAATATTTCTTTTTCTATGGCAGGGAAATTTATCCCTTTCGATGGCTTTTCAACTTGCATTTCAGTCTCCTGATTTTCCTTTGACTTATTTCAACCGATATCCGGTATTCTGTTGGGTATATCAAATAAACTAGGAAGTAGTATAGTTTTTTAAGTGGAAAAAGTTTTTGAAAAGTGTATGTATATTGAACAATTTGGCTATTCTGGAAGGCATTGTTTTCACATGAGGAGATTCCACTTTGTTTAAGCGATATTTCAATGATTTTTTTTGGGTAGTTATATTTGTTTTGTGTTTTGTCTTGTTGAAAACTTCGGTACTCAGTTTTTATATGATACCGTCTTCTTCAATGCTCCCAAACATAACTCCTGGAGATAGAGTTTTTTTAAATAAGCTTAAATACGCGCTTTGGTTACCTTTTCAGTCAAAGCCTATTCTTAAATGGAGCTCTCCTAAAAGAGGTGAAATTATTCTTTTTATCCCTCCAAATGAAAAGGATATTTTTATAAAAAGAGTAATTGGCATACCAGGAGACAAAATATCCTTTGACAAGGGGATGATCACCATCAACGATCATCAATTATCTTTTAGCTACATTGGAAATAATCCTACGACTGTTTACCAGAATTCTTTAATTTTAGAAGAAAATAAAGATTTACAATTATCTCCGCATTTAATACTAATGTCCGAAACTCCAAGTCATACGTACTTTGAGAAGAGGAACTTTATCGTCCCTCCAAATAAAGTGTTTGTTCTTGGCGATAACCGTGATAGCTCTATTGACAGCCGCATATTTGGTTTTATAGATGAAGATGCCATATTAGGTGAAACAGGATTTGTCTTATTCTCAACAACTGGAAACGATCGCTTTTTCCCTGAATTTAAGACAGAACGCTTTTTCAAAGCAATAGACTAGTGTGGAAATTGGTAAAATATAATAGTTTTAGTTAGTTACATTGAAGGCATAGGCGTAAAAAAAATTTGCGAAGATTTTCACTAAGGGCTTCCCTTATGGAAATAAAAAACATATAGTGCGCCTGTGTTTTGAACATTTCATGGAGGTACTCAGTACATATGTCTCGTTACACCGGCCCACGCATGCGCATCGCTCGTCGCCTCGGAACTTTGCCAGGGCTTACAAATAAAGAAATTAAGAGAAAATCTCGTCCTGGTCAGCATGGTGCAGCACCACAAAAGAAGTCTGACTTTGCTCTTGCATTAGAAGAAAAGCAAAAAATTCGCTTCAATTATGGTCTGACTGAAAGACAAATGCAACGTTATGTTAAAGCAGCTCGTAAGGCTAAAACCCTAACAGGTGAAGCTCTATTACGTTTATGCGAAATGCGTTTAGATAGCATAGTATTCCGTCTTGGTTTTGCGCCTACTATTCCTGCAGCACGTCAGTTGGTTCGTCATGGACATATTCATGTCAACGGCCGCCGTGTAAATATGCCTGGGTACCAATGCAAGCCAGGTGAAATTATTGTTCCAACAAACAAAGAAAAAACTGTTTCTTTAGTGAAGAACAATATCGTTCACCGTGCGAATGCTCAACCACCTGCATTTCTAAGCTTAACTGCTGATAAATTACAGGCTTCTGTAGTATCTACTTGTTCACGTGAAGAAGTTCTTTTAAACGTAAATGAGCGTTTGGTTGTCGAATACTACGCACAACGCGGTTAATTTCATAAGCTATTATTTTTATTAATATTATTCTTGTTACTAAGTGTAATTTACTAAAATATAATAGCTTTTTTATTTTTTGCCTTCCAAGTTTTCAAATTAAAATAATGAGTTTATAAAATTGATACGATAATATAACAGGATAGCTATACAGTTACTTAGCTATAACTTACTGTAATTACTTATAATTTATATAGGCAAAAATATGAACTCATCTTTTGTAGCCAAAGACAAAAACTTTAATAGAGAAATTCCATTACCGAAAGGGGCTTTATCAGTAGAGGTTGAGTATAAAGCTAAGTCTTCCTATCCTATTATTCCTAGTCCATCCATAGAAGGGACTATTGGGAAACAAATTATTGCACCAACATATTCACAAGAGCAGCATGAGACATGGAAAAAAATGTTAAAAAGGCAGCAAGAATTGGTTCAGGCTCACTTGTGCCAAGAATATATCTTAGGCACGCAAGCGCTAAAATTTCCTGCAGAACGCATTCCTACCCTTGCACAATCTAGTATAGAGTTGGAAAAATGCACTCATTGGCAAATTATTCGAGCTGAAGGCCTAGTTTCACCGATCAATTTTTTTGCTCTTTTAGCAAATAAAGTTTTTCCATGTACAGATTTCATCAGACATATGGATGAAATAGATTATACCCCTGCCCCAGATACTTTTCACGATCAAATAGGTCACTTGCCGATGATCACAAATCCTCGTTTTGCTGAATTTTTTCATCTATTTGGAATAGCTGGAGCGAATGCAAAAACGGAAGAGGAATTGAGTTGGTTTAATCGAATTTACTGGTTCACTGTTGAATTTGGTTTAATAAATCCTACAGCGCATCACGGGAAAGAAAGAAAACCTCAATTAACACGTATTTATGGCGCTGGCATAGCATCTTCTTGTGGCGAAATAGTATATAGTTTATCAAGTAAGGTTAAAAAAATTCCTTTTGATATTGATGTCATAATCGAAACTGATTTTGATATTCATCATATGCAAGATCAATTATTTGAAATATCTTCATTTGATGAATTAGAAAATAAATTCAGAGAATGGGCTAAAAAAAAGGGTTTTTTACAGTAAAGATAAGTCAATAAAGGAATGTTTATGTTGGCTAAAGTAACTCATAAATTTCTGTTTTTAACTTTAATTATATCTTTTTTTTGTAAGGTTCATGCAAGTAGTAGATTAAATTTATGTGGTGAAATAATGTCACCTTATTTCATAAAGTCAGAAACCAATGTTTTATCTGGGATAGATATCGAAATATTAAAAGTAGTATTTAATAAAATCCAAGTAAATTACGACATTGAAGAAATGGCTTGGCCTAAATGCGAAGAAGGTTTGAAAACAGGAAAGTATGATGGTGCTCTAGGCACTTCCAAAAATTCTGCTAGGGAACAATTTTTATACTATCCAGCAAGTATTTCTTGGAGTTCTGAATTTGTATTTTTTACAACACAAGAATTTAAAAAAAATAATCCCAGAATGGACTATGAAAAAATTATAAAAAATAATTTAAGAGTAGGAGTTATTGAAAAAAATTCTTATCATCCCTCTTTTTGGGAAGCGTTCCCTTGGGTAGATGAGTCTAAAGGTCTTTATAATAAGCAAATAGAAGCCTCTAAAAATGTTGAAACTAATTTGTTAAAATTAAGTAAACGAAGAATTGATCTCTATCCACAAGACAAACAAATTGGTCTATCCACAAGCAAAAAATTAAATATTACTGATTTAGATTACTATGAAAATATCCTTTTTAAAAAGGATTATTACGTAGTATTTTCAAGGAATTCTCAATATTCAACGGAAAAGTATAAAACTATATTAGATGTAGTGAAAAAATATGATTCTGAAATCTCAATTTTTAAAAGAACAAATCAGTATAAAAAACTATTTTTGCAAAATTAGTAACAATTAAATGCATTATTATCTTTAAATTTACAATGATTTTCAGGAACAGTTAACATTACATGAGCATAGAAAGAACCTTCGTTAGAGCTACATGTTAATAAATTGCTGTAAGTTCCATCTTCATTTTGCAAAGGTTCAATTGATTTTTTATTCCAATGCACAATTTTATTAACTTTAAAGTTCATAACTGTTAAATCGCTGGTTTTCTCAGTAGCATAAATGAACCATTCATTCATAGTATCCATTATAGAAACATAATTGCCAGCAGGTAAAGCTGGGCATTTATATTCTTTAGTGGTTGCAGTTGCAATTAAAGGGAACAAAGAAAAAAGAGTAAGTAAATATTTAGATTTCATATAAAATTTTCCTTAAATAAAAATTAAATCAAGAATTGATTTAATTTAAATCTAATAAAATTAAAATGATTTGTCAACAATATGTGATAATATATAAACAAAGCATACCAAAAAGAATTATAAATATTTATTTTTATAGATTAGTTGTGAGAGTAAAGGTAATGAAAATTTCTTTATTAGTTAAACTTTAATTTAATATAAATATTTTTAAGTGTCTAATAAATTTAAAATTAGTAGCAACAAAAAATATTATTTTCTTTAAAGTGACAATTCCGTTCAGGAACAAGTAATACTGCATGAATTGTGTAATTTTCTTCGTAAGAATAACAAGTTAACAGATTGCTTGAAACGCTATCAGTATATTGTAAAGGTTCTATTAATTTTCTTTCCCAAACTACTACATCCTCAATAAGAAAACTTTTTAAAGATGTTTTGCTATTTTTTGGAGTAGCAAAAAAATTCCATTCACCATTTTTATTTATATTTGAAGTGTAATTTCCTTTTGAAATATCAGGGCACTTATATTCTTTTGCGATAGAAAAAGAATGATATGAGATTAAAATTGAAACAAAAAATATTTTAATATTCATTATTAAGTCTCCAGTTTATTTTTGAATTACTAGTTAAGTAACAAAGAATATATTTATAGTCAATTAAATTAATAAATATTATTAGCTTAAATTACCAAAAATATTTTATACTAGATGATATTATTTGTTTTATATAAATTTATTTTATTTTTCTTTTTTATTAATAAGATCCCATGCTGAAAGAGCAGTATTTAAAAGTAACATCGCGATAGTCATTGGGCCTACTCCACCTGGTACTGGAGTTAAAGCGCTTGCTTTTTCTTTGACACTTGAATGAACATCTCCGCATAATTTACCATCAATTTTTCTATGTATACCAACGTCCACAACAATTGCACCATTTGATACGTAATCGCTAGTAAGTATTTCGGGTTGACCCGCAGCTGCAACTATTACATCTGCAGATTTACAAATTTCTTTCAAATTTTTAGTTTTAGAGTGAGCTAAAGTAACAGTGGCGTCATCTGAAAGTAACAGTAATCCCATAGGTTTGCCAACAATATTACTTCTTCCTATTACTACGGCATGTTTTCCTGCAAGTTGAATTCCATAAGCATGAAGTAAAACCATTACACCAAAAGGTGTACAAGCTATTGCTGTGTTAAATTCTCCAGTTGCTAGTGAACCCATATTATGCGCCAGAAATCCATCAACATCTTTATGTGAATCAATGGTATTTAGAATATTTATTGAGTTGTATTTTTTTGGTAAAGGAAGTTGAACTAAAATACCATCAATATTTTCATCTTTATTTAATGATATTATTAAATTAATAATATCTTGTTCAGAATAATCAGCTTCATTTAAAATAAAAGATTTAGATAAAAAACCAGCTTCTTTAAATATCTTTATTTTATTATTTACATAAACTTTTGAAGCAGGATCGCTTCCAACAAGAATAACTGCTAAACACGGAATCTTTCTTGCACTTATTAAAGCTTGGGATTGTTGGACAAAATTATTACTTAATTTTTTTCCATCAAGAATTTTGCAGTTTGTATTTTCAAAATATGCGGATTCTAAAGTAAGATCTGGAATAATAAACCCATTACTTTCAGCTCTTTTAAATGCTTTCATAAGGCTCCTAAAAAAATAAAACCCTTCTTGGAAGCCAAGAAGGGTGAAAAATTGGATCATCCAACTATTTCTAATGTGCTTTTTCTTACCAAATAAGGGTATTCATTAAAAAAGTCTTTTACTTTTTTCAAAATTCTTTCGCATTCTTGAGAGTCAATAATTCCAGCAGCTACATTACGTTTTAATTGCATTTCATAACTAGAAATTATTTCTTCGTCTTTATAATTCATGATACGTAGAATTTCACCTATATCTTCGCCTTTTACCTCTTCAATTGATGAAATTTTACCATCATGATTTATTCTAACGACTAGTTCGTTAACTGCTCCAAATAAATTATGATTATTTCCTAAAGCTTCTTGATATGCTCCGACTAGGAAAAAGCCAATATAATATGATTCGTTAGATTTCGGTATATGCAAAGCTAAAGAATGTTTTACGTCTCTTTTATCAACGAATTTATCAAGACAGCCATCACTATCGCAAGTTAGATCCATTATAACGCCATGATGATCTGTTCTTTCATTTAACCTTGTAATTGGCATAACTGGAAAGAGTTGGTCAATTCCCAAAGTATCAGGAATTGACTGAAACATTGAAAAGTTAGCCATATATTTGCCAAACTGATTTTTTTCTAATTCATCAAACTCTTCTAATTGCATGCCCGAATTTCGATAAAAATTTAATGCTTTTTTACATAGTGCATAATAAATTACTTCAGCTTTAGCTCTTTCTTCAATTTCTAAGTAACCTAAACTAAACAATGTAAACAATTCATCTCGATACTGTAATGCATCATGAAAATATTCAACAAAGTTTTTCCCATTCATGTAAGATAATGAATTGATCATGTCTCCTAGAATGCGATGATCTGTGGGAGATATTTTCCATTCTTCTAAATCTCCACCTGTTTTTTCAACTTCTCGCACATCGGTAATAAGCACAGCATGGTAAGCAGCAACAGCTCTTCCACTTTCACTTACAATATGTGGAGTTTTGCAATTTTCAGATTTACAAACATCTTGAATGATATAGATAACATCATTCGCAAACTCTTGAATTGTATAGTTGTGACTTACATAGAAGCTAGTTTTACTACCATCATAATCCACACCAATTCCGCCACCAATATTTAAGTAACGGAGATTGAATCCGCTTTTTAAAATTTTAGCATAAACCCGCGCAGCTTCTTTCATGGCAGATTTTACTTTTTTAATTTCTGTTATTTGGGAGCCGATATGATAGTGAATCATGACTAACTTTTCTTTTAAACCCGCTTCTTCAAGCAGATAAAGAGCTTCAATCATTTCCACACTATTTAATCCGAATTTACTGCCAATTCCGCCCGACTTTTCCCACATGCCCGAGCCTTTTGAGTAAAGTTTAGCTCTGAGGCCAATGTCGACACAAAATCCCACTTTTTTTGCGTGATTGATAATAAATTTTAATTCATCAGTTCCTTCAATCACAAGAACAACATTTTTACCCATTTTTTTTGCATCGAATGCTAGTTCAATGAAATGAGAGTCCTTAAAACCATTACAAACAAATAAAGCTTCTGGATGGATATCATAAGCTAAAGCTGCAAAAAGTTCAGGTTTAGTGCCAACTTCAAGGCCATAAATATGTTTCTTCCCACTGCTTACTAAGTCATCGATAAATTCTTTTCTTTGATTGACTTTAAATGGAAAGACAGCTCGCAGTTCGCCATCATATTTAAACTCTTCCATTGCTCCTCTGAAGGCATTTTGTATTCTCGTCAATTGTGTGTCGAGAATTTGAGGAAACCTGAGAATAAAAGGTGTTTTAACCTTTATTTCAGTGGCATGGTCGACAATTTTGGCAAGATCAATTGCGACTTGTTTATTACCAAAAGGATAAACTTCAACGGTACCTTGTTCAGATATACCAAAGTATCCAGAACCCCAATCATCGATTCCATAAAGGTCACGAGACTCTTGAATGACGTTTTTAATCATCGTCATACCCCACAAAAAAAGGAGTTAAAAAGAATTTCCGCAATACACTGCGAGAGAGGAAACACGCTCTGAAATATAATAGATGTAGCTTATGTCAAGAATTTTCTGAAAAAAAAAGAAAACCTTAAATGTTATAATAAATTTAGTATATTTTAAGAGGTACCCAATCCAATTTCTATAGTCAAACCTTCATTGAGAGGGAGAGGCAATGTCATTTTGGCAGAATAGGCGATATCAAGAAATTGAAAAAGTAAGCACAGGGGATCCTATCAGAGGATTGGCCAATAAAAACTTTCCTTGGCATCTATTATACGCAACTTTTGCAGATAATATTAATGATACATGGCACTATGAAATATCTTGTTTAAGTATATTTCCAGACAAAAAAATTAAACAAGTTAGAGCGCAGATCTTTATGATTGCTGAAAGTGAAGTTACAAAAATAAATTTAAAGCAAATTGGTATATCAAATGATAGATTGGATTTAATTAATATTCCTAGATGGAATTATTTGGAAGAAAAATTTAGTAGTGAAATTATTTGTGAACTTGAAAAAGTTGAAGAGAATGCAAAACAATTGGCAGAAAAGTGGATATTACAAATTTTAAATAAAAGTTCTTTAGAGTATAAGTTTAAACGAATAATGAATAATATTAAATCCTCAAAAATTTCTGGTTTTTCAGAGTAAATTATTATTTTTATAATTATCTTGCATTTGTTTTGTTGTAAGACCTTTATCATTTGGCAGCCATCCGGGGGGATAAAATAAAAATTTAATTTTATTTAGTAATTTTTTTTCATTTTTAATATCAATAATTAAAGAATAAATCATATGAAAAGCAATTTTAAAGGGATTAAAACTATTTACTGGATGAAGAACTCCATATTTAGGTTCTTTTTTCTCCGGAGTAAAGGTTTTAAAAATTCTATCCCAAATTATAAAAATACCCCCATAATTTTTATCTAGATAAGGGATTTCTGTTCCATGATGAACTCTGTGATGACTGGGAGTATTAAAAATGTAATCAAGAAAACCAAATGATTTTGTTAATTTAGTGTGTATCCAAAATTGATAAAATAAATTGAGGGTTGCTTGAAAGAAAATATCTTCTGGACGAAATCCTATTAATGGCAAAGGTAACCAGAAAATCCATGTAAATGGTGCACCTATCCAAGATTGCCGCAATGCTGTTCCAAAATTGTAATATTCTGATGAATGATGAGTTTCATGAGCGCACCAAAAAAATCGACAGATATGACTGATTCTGTGAAACCAGTAATAGCAAAAATCATCAAGAATAAATAATATTAGTATTGAAAGTAAATTTATTTTACCATCTAAAAAAAAACTCATCCAAGGTGATGGAATATCAAATAATTTAAATTCATAAACAAAAGAATAAATATAAAAAATATATATTCCTGCTAAACTAGAAACAATTAGATAACCTAACCCCATTACTAGACTTGCAAAAGTATCTTTCACTTTATAGGCTATTTTGTGTTGTTTTTTAAAATAGAAAAACTCTAAAATAATTGCAATTAAATAAATGGGAATGGTAAAGAACATAAAAAGTTTCATACACATCCTTGTTTAGAATGAATGATAGTTAATATATCGAGAAAAAAAATATTGGCAAGTGAGAAAGAAATATTTTTTCCATTAGCTATTAATGTCATTTCAATGGCTAAAGAGAATGAAAAATTTAGTAATAAAGAATAAGCTATTAATGAGGAGAAAAAAATGAAAGTAAAATTTATAATAATAGTACTTTTTTACTTGCCTTTAAATATTTTTGCTGAAACAGAACCAATATTTTTAAATTATCAGCCTAGAATTCCATTTTTTATAGAAGATAAAAAAGAAAAGTACCCAATTGATGGGATAATTTTTAAACTAATTCAGAATATTTTTCAAGATTTAAATATTGAATATAAGTTTTCCAATGTTCCAGTTATAAGAACAATGCAAATGATTAAAGAAAATAAAGTAAAAGTTTGTTACCCATTAGGTTTAAGAAACAATGAAAGAGAAAAAATCGCAATAATTTCTAAGCCAATATATAAAGATAAAAACATGATTGTTCTTTACAATAGTGATAATGAAAAAATAAAAAATTATTCAAATTTTGTAGAAATGTTAAAGGATAAAAATATTTCATTACTAGTCAAAATAGGGTATAGTTATGGGAAATTAGTTGATGATAAATTGTATGAATATTTTCATTACAAAGCGTCTGATAACAATAAAAACATAGAAAAAAATATTCATAAAACATCAGATGATAATATAGGTATGTTAAATCAAATTTTAAATAAAAAATCAGATTACATGTTAATTGCAAAAAATGAAATTGAAAATTTAATTGAACAAAATCCGGTATATAAGAAATATATTAGAATATTTGAATTTAAAGATTTACCTGATGGGGAGTATAGGCACTTGATTTGTTCCAAAAAAGTTGGTGAAGAAACAATGGAAAAAATTAATTTAAAAATTAAAGCATTAAAACTTCCTAATGAAAAGTAAATACTATGAATAAAATATTAATTATATTAGTTTTATTGTTGCCTATAATTGCTTTTTCTAACGAAAATAAAATTTTTCTTGCAGTTTATAATCGTCCTCCATTTGTAATTTTTGATGAAAAAACTGCTCTTCCAATAGATGGAATACTCTTTAGACAAGCAGAAAAGATTTTAAAAAAAGCTGATATTTCTTATGAATTTAAAGAAATGCCGTTAATAAGATCTATGGAAATGATAAAAAAAATGAGATTAAAATGTGTACTATTTTCGCGTACAAAAATAAGGATAGAGAATCTTATTCCTTTTTTTCAGAACCCTACTATTCTGAAAAAAGATTGGTTTTAGTTACCTTAAAAAATTCTGAAATTGTTAATAAGGCTCGCACATTAGAAGATGTTTTAAAAATAGAAGATTTTAAAATTCAATTAAAAATTGGTTACAGTTATGGAGCATTCGCAGATCATTTAGTAAAGAAATATAAAAATTATAGTAATACTACTGATAGGGTAGCTGATGAAAAAAAAATATATTTAACTTCTGATGATATTACAGGAATGTTATTTAATATTGTTAGAAAAAAAGCAGATTATATGTTAATAAATGCAAGTGAATTTGAATATTTTTACAAATTAGAAAAAGAATTTAAACAAAATTTACAATTCAAACTATTTCCTGATGTACCAGAGGGAGAAAAAAGGTACTTTATGTGTTCTTATAAAGTTGGTGATGATTTTATGAAGAAAATAAATAAAGTTATAAAACTTTTGCAAAAATAGTTCTTGTCAATAGGCTCCAATTTAGATAGTTATAAATTTTTGGAGTTTTCCTTGATACGATATATTTCCTTTGCTTCAATTATTTTAGCATATTACTTTTTAGACGCCCCTTTAGTACATTGGATTCATAATCAGAGGATAAATAAAATAGCATTTTTTAATATATTGACTCATATTCCTGATGCCATAATTGCATTTTTAATCTTATTTTTTCTTGTTTTTATTTTGTTTTTCAAAAGATTTGAAAAAGTGAAATTATTTAATGTATTATTTATTGCTATGGCTTCAGTAGCTGTAAGTGCACACATTAAGGATTTTCTAAAATTTATTTTTGCAAGATATTGGCCCAATACATGGATAGATAATAACCCTTCTTTATTAGTCGATAATGTATATGGTTTTCAATTTTTTGAAAAGGGTACTGCATATCAATCATTTCCCTCGGGCCACACTACTGTTACTTTTGCTTTTTTTTCTGTTTTAATTTATTTCTACCCTAAATATAAAACTGTTTTTTTAATTCCGTGTATTTTATTGGGTATAGGGCAAGTTTTAATGCATTATCACTTTTTAAGCGATGTTATTGCTGGAGGATTATTAGGTTGGATGGTAGCAATTATTTTCTGTCGCTTTATAGAAAATAAAATAAAATTACTTGAGACGTAGGAGGAAGAAAACCAATATTTTCTATTTTGCTTTAGAGGCTAATTTTTCTCTAGAGATAATCAAACCATGACTGACATCATAAGGGGATAATCCTACCGTTACTCTGTCTCCTATAATGACACTAATTTGATATTTTCTCATTCGCCCAGAAATTTTTGCTGAAATAATTTGGCCAGTGCTTAAACTTACTGAATATTTTCCACCAGCAAACACGTTCGTAACAACTCCCTCAACGCTCAACAAATCGGTTCTACTCATATAAAAGACTCCTATTGAATTTTAAAAGAATATATTACTAGTATTTCATATAATTTAATCTGAAATCAAGGCCATAGAAAATTTTTATGAAATAAATTCAATTACTGTAACCCCATCACCCCCCTCTCCTTGCCTTCCATTGCGATAGCGTAATTTATAAGAAGTTTCTTCTATGAATTTTCTGACAGATTCTTTCACTCTACCCATTCCATGGCCATGAATAATAATTACTTGTTCAACTTCATTTCTATGCATTTTATCTAATTCTAAATCAAGTTTATCAAGAGCAATATCTACAGTTAAACCTCTTAAGTCAATTGTGTTTCCTGAATGCTGAAGGGCAGGGGGGATTTCTGGGTCAAACAAATTTGTATTTTTGGCTTTTTTTACTGTCTGATTTTTAATTTTATTGGTCGAATTAGCTATCGTTTGTTGATTGTTAATTTCAGTAGTTTTTAATTCATAATAAGGAATTTTTATTTTTAAAATTCCAAAAAGACATTCTACATTTCCTTTTGAATCAACTATTTTAATAACTTTTCCTTTTTCTTTAAAGCGATCGCATTTTACCGTCATTCCTACTTGCCAGAAATTCGGCTCTTTACCTTGTGTTTTGATATCTAAAACTGTTTCTTTAGCTTGTTTTACCTTGTCTTTTGTATTTTTTTCACTATTTTGGATTAAGTTTAAATCCGTATTTAACTCTTCTTCAATATTATCATAAGAATGTTTAATATAATTTAAGCTTAGTCTAGCTTCGTCTAGTAAAGCTCTACTAGACATTTGCTTTGGAGCGCGAAATTTACTTGCTTTATCATCTAGTGAATCATAATCAATATATGAATCACTTTGACTTTGTTTTTTAGGTAATTTTAATTGTGAAAGAGCTTCAAAACCTGATAGTTTTTTTGGCTTCATACCTTGCTTTGTTTCTTTATTATCCTCAGCAGTAGCTTTTTCAGATTTTAAAATATTGCTATTTTCTATCGTAGATGGATTTTCCTCATGTTCTATACTTACTTTATCTTGCAAATCTTTTAGTAGACTTTCTTTTTGTTTTTCAAATTGCCGTTCTCGAATATTTAATCTGTTTTCAAACGCATTCAGTCTTTTTTGTAGTTTATTTCGATAGTTTTCTACTAGATCTTCACGAATTTCGGAAATTTTTTCTTTTTCTATTTGAAGTGATTTTAATTGTTCATCTAGTTTTCTAGTCAACAGAGATTGCTTCGTTAATTCTTCGCTTGCTTGAATTTTTTTCAATTGCAAATCTTTAAGAATATTTTCCATTCGTTGTGATTCGTTGCCATAATAGTTTCTGGCTTGATGAATTATTTCATTATTTAAACCCATTCTTTCAGCTAATTCAATTGCGTAACTTTGACCTGGTATTCCATTTAAAAGCTTATAAGTAGGCAAAAGTTTTTTGGGTTCAAATTCCATGCTTCCATTGTAGAATCGTTCATCACCATCAGCAAGAGTTTTCAAATTAGAAAAATGAGTTGTAATGATAACTGTTGAGTTCTTTTTAGCAAAAAATTCTAATGTAGATCTTGCCATCGCTACACCAATTGCTGGATCTGTTCCTACAAAACCTTCATCTAATAAAATCAAAGTTTTTTCATTTGAGTAAGTTGCAATTTTCTTTAATTGTGCAAGATGTCCAGAAAAAGTGGAAAGATCTTCTTCTCTGTTTTGTCTATCCCCAAGTTCAACAAATATGTGTTCATAATCGAGTAGCTCTGCTTTTTCACAAGATACAAATAATCCTGCTTTTGCCATTAATGTAAGAATACCAACTGTTTTCATTGCAACAGTTTTTCCACCAGCATTTGGCCCGCTAAGAACCCAAATAAAAGGAGAGTTGGAATTAAGTTTTGGTTTCAGCTCAAGATCATTATCAATACAGGGTTTTTTTTCAAGAATAAATAAGGGATGTTTTGCGCGTAGAAAGGAAAATCGTGGAGATTTAGAAGAATTTGTGACAAATTTTGGTTCTACACCATGAATTAAGCCGGCAAGCTTAGTACGTGCTATGATAAAATCAAACGTTGTTAAATGTTCAGCATTGAATAGAATATCTTCTTGGTTTAGGTAACAGTCTTTTGAAAGTTCCCTTAAAATTCTATTTTCTTCAATTTCAACATCAGTTTGAGCTTTTTCAAGTTGTGCATGTTGAGCTGCCAAAGCCTGCGGTTCGATAAAAACTGTAGAACCAGATTGACTGACTCCTCTAGGAATACCTTCGACCCCACTTTTGCGATCTGAGCGCACAGGCAAAACATAGCGACCATCGCGCAACATCCAAACAGAATCTTGTAAAGAGCTTTTTATTTCTTGCTTCTTTAAAATGTCTTCTAGGTGCTCAACGATCTTTCTTTTTGCATGTTCCACTCGGCTTCTAGCAGATTGCAACTCAGCAGAAGCTGTTGATAAAATACTTCCTTGCTGGTCGACACTTTGTTTTAATTTGTTAAAAAGATCTAAATTTGGTTTTAATAAAAGTGCTAAATTTGATAGTAAAGGATATTTTAATGATTTGGCTTTTTCATGTTTAAAAAAGTGGAGAACATTAGCGGTCAATTTTAAAGTGGTTAAAATTTGAAACAAAGCAAGTGGAGGTAATATAGCCCCTCGTTTCAAACTATTTTCAAATAATTGAAAATCAAAAGGCTCTAGGTTAAGCCCATTACTGGTAGAATTTAATTCTAGCATTTCACCAGTTGTTCCAAAGTAAAATTCACGTTTTTCTTTAGTCAACCAAGGATCTAAAGTTGCTAATGCGTTTTTAGTATGTGGAAAAGATGCAAGTTCAGCTAAAAAGCTTGTTATTTTCCCCCATTCTAGGCGTGATAAAGCATCTTTGTGTAAATAGGATAAGGAATTGTGTTCAATATTGTTTTCGTGTTCCATAAAATCGTACGCCAGTTTAGGGTTAGTTTCCAAGCTTTGCGTGATGATGTATAAACGTATTGTGGGCAAACATCAATAGGAGTAAAGACTTGGCTCGCATTAAAAACTTTGACGTCCAAGATGAAAGACGTAACAATTTTAAAAAAATTGAAAAGATAAAAAAAGAAAAAAGGTCTGTGCGTGGACGTATAATTGATGACTGGTTAGTCAATTCAGATGAAGATAACTTATCCGAAAAACAATTAAACGAAAAGCTAAACTCGTTTTATAAGAAGGGTTACCGTAACGGTAGGGTAATTGAAGTTCAAAAAAGAAACGTATTTATTGCTGAAGAAAGTAAAATCGGCTTTCCTGAAACAGAAAATTTATGGCTGTGCACAGTAGCAAAACGACATTTTCAACGCGCACATAAAGAAAGAAATTTTGTGGTTGTTGGTGATAGAGTTTTGTTTGAACCCAATGCAGAAATTCTATTCGATGCGGAAGGACAACCCATCGACACTGATTTGCCTCGTGGAGTCGTTCAGCATGCTTTTCAAAGAACAAGTAAAATATCAAGAAAAGATCCTTTAAATGCCGAATGGGAACACGTCATGTTGGCTAATATCGATCTTATTGCGATAGTCGCTTCTGTGTTAAATCCTGAAGTTCGTTGGGGACTTATTGATCGTTTCTTGGTTCAAGCTGAAATTGAAAGTATACCAGTTGTAATTATATTAAATAAAGTAGATCTATTAACTAATGAAAAACTAGCGAATAAAGATTTTCTGCAAACGTATCAAAAAAGAGTCGAAATTTATAAAAAAATTGGATACGATGTAATAGAATTGAGTGCATTAAAACCTAAAAAATATACTGATAGTGTTAAATATTTAAGAAAACTTTTTAAAGGAAAAGTAATAGGCTTTGCTGGTCATTCTGGGGTAGGAAAAAGTAGTATTCTAAATTTAATGAAACCTGAATTTGAACAAATTGTTGATGAAAACCCAGATATTTTTTATAAAGGTCGTCATACAACAACATACAATAGTTTACTATATTTAGACATTGGTGCTTACGCTATAGATACACCAGGTATTCGTTCTTTTGATATTCAAAACTACGACTCTATAACGTTGAGTTATTGTTTCCGTGAATTTAGAAATTTTAAATGTAAATATCGAGAATGTTCCCATAATTTAGAGCCTCAATGCGCAATAAAAGAGGCTGTTACTCAGGGAAAAATTTCTGCAGAGCGTTATCGCAGTTTTCTCGGGATATTAAAGGGAATAAGTTTTCGTGAAGGTGAAGGTGATGCTACTGATGCAAATATGATAGCAGATTTAAAAGCTCGGGTGCAAAAAAGAGATGAAGAATTGTTTGAGGAAAACGAAATTGAAAATAATGATAAGTAACACTAAGGAATTTTATGAGCGCTGTTGCTAATTCAGAACAAAATTTTTCCGAATATGTTGTTATTGGAGGAGGACTATCAGGGTTACTCTTAGCATTAAAATTATCCAAAGATCCTAAGAAAATCACAAAAGGTATTACTTTAATTGAAAAAGAAGCCCAATTAGGAGGCAGATTTTTTTATACGCAATTAAATCAATTTTCAGGAAAATCGCGTTCCCAAGTGTTTTCAGAGCTTTATGAAAGCGCCTCGCGAAATCAATATTTAAGTGGACTTGGTTTTGAGTTTTTAAATGCAGATGCCTTAGAAATTATTTATCGCCATTTTTTATCTCAGCTTTCTGAAGAAGAGATTAACCATATAGAAAATATGCAGGTTAAATTAGATGTAAAAGATGAAAAATATGCTTCAGAAAGAAATCTTTTTTTTGTAAAAAAAGATTTTATATCTGAGAATGAATTATTTAATTCTTCTTCTGAATTTTTCACAAAAAAAGAAGCAGAAAGTTTTAAAATTTTATTAAATTATTCTCTAGAAGATGAGTTTCAAAATGAAACTATACTTTTTGAAAAATCAAAATATTGGCTTGAACTTCCAAAAAGTGTAAAAGATACATTTTCTCCTTTTTTTCAAACTATTATAGGCCCGAATTGGGAAAAAACGAGATTTGTTATTGTCCAAAGAAAAATTCGAGATTTCTTTAATAATTATCAAAAAAAAGTTCCAAGTTATTTCTATCGAAGTTATTGTTTTGAATATTTAATAGGAAATATCCTAATAAAAAGAGGGGTAAATATCCGGAATTTATGTGAACTTATCCGAGTTCAAAAAAATGAGAAAAATATTTTTCATCTTCTTTTATCTGATGATTTAAACCCAAATGATAAAAATTTAGAATGTAGTAAAATTATTTTTGCTATGCCTCTTAATAATTGTTTAGGGATAATAGCAAAAGAGCATTTTTCACCATCTCAATCAAAATTTATTTCAAAGGTTAGACCAATTTCTCTAGTTATTTCTGAAATTATAAATTTTTCTGAAATAAAAAATGATCAATGGCCAACTAATATTAAAGCTGATGATTGTCTGGTTTTTCCTGTTGAAAGATCTATAGGATATTTAACAAATGATCAAAGATTTCTTGTGACAACAAAACTAGATTATGAAGATTCATTGCAAGCTCCTGCTGTAAGAGAAGCTATTTCCCGTTTGCGAAAAGCTACATGCCGTGTCATAAAACCTGAATTTATAGATGAATTAAAAAAGGGTGCTCGAATTCCGCAAAAGAAAATTCTGGAAAGAATTATTTTATTACCAGTAGCTTATACTATACCAAATGATATTCCAGTAAATATAGAAGTTAAAGAAATTAAAATGGGTTTAGAAGGAATGTTTTGCTGTGGAGATACTTTTCCAGGTATTGCAGATGAACCATGGAAAATGATAGTAAATAGCGTTAATGAAGTTTTTGCTAATTTATCATAAATAATATTTATATTTTTATTATTTTAATAGCAAGTTAAAAATATTCAAAAAATATTTTTTGGAATACACTTTTATAATTTTATGCTATGATAAGACATTGTAAATTATATGAGGATAAATATGAAAAAAAAATATTTTGTTATTTTTGGCACTTTTATTATGTTAAATAGTTCATTTTTAAATGCTAAAAATTTGGAAAATAAAGCAAATGAACAAGTTTTAAATATTGGAAATGGAGATGATCCTAAAACATTAGATCCACAAAAGTGTAATGAATCTACATGCACAGCCATAATTAAACAATTATTTGAAGGATTAATTACAACAGATGTAGTTGGAAATATTATTCCTTCTAGTGCAGAAAAATGGAAAGTAAGTAATGATGGAAAAATTTATACATTCTTTTTAAAGAAAAATTTAAAGTGGTCGGATAATACTTCATTAACAGCAAAAGATTTTGTTTATTCATTTAGAAGATTAGTCGATCCTAAGATTGCCTCCGAACAAGCAACTCTTCTAGAGTCAGTTATGAATGCATCAGAAATTATTGCAGGAAAAAAACCTATTACAAGTTTAGGAGTATATGCTGTAGATGACTTTACCCTTGAATTTGTATTAAGTAAACCGTCGCCTGCTTTTTTTGAAAATTTAACAGTCACAAACACATATCCAGTTCAAGAGAAAAACGTTGAAAAGTATAAAGATACCTTTACACAGGTAAACAATTTAATTTCTAATGGTCCTTATCAATTAAAATTTAGGAAAGTAGGAGATAAAGTTTCCGTTCAAAAAAATCCCTATTATTGGGATGAAAAAAATTACTTTATTGAAAAAATAAATTTTTTTGCCGTAGTTGATCAGAATACAGAATTTTCTATGTATGAAGCTGGTCAGTTAGATATTACAAGTAATATTCCACCGAACAAATTTGCTCAAATAAAAGTTAAGTTTAGTAAAGAATTAGTGAATAATCCTTATTTAGCTAGTTATGTTTATGTATTAAATACACAAAAAAAACCTTTAAATAATATAAAACTACGGAAAGCATTAAGTATAGCAATAGATAGAGATATTATAACTCGTTCAGTATTAGGAATGGGACAAAAACCGTTGTATGATTTGGTTCCTTATGGGATTAAAAATTATTCACAAAATGTTTCTTATTGGCAAAATTGGCCACGCTCTAAACAATTGGAAGAAGCTAAAAAACTTTATCAAGAAGCTGGATTTAGCACGCAAAATCCTTTAATTATTCATATTCTATATAATACAAATGAAGCTCATAAAAAAATTGCAACATCTGTTGCTGCTATGTGGAAAACAAATTTAGGAGTTCAAGTAGAAACTGTAAATGAAGAATGGAAAACTATGCTTGATAAAAGAAGCAGCGGTGATTTTGAAATATTACGTTTTGGAAATATTGCAAATATCAATGATGCAGGAGATTTTTTGAATCAATATAGATCAACAGATCCGATGAATGATCCGAAATATAAAAATACAGAATATGATAGAATTGTAAATTTGTCACTGTACGAAAGTGACAGTGTAAAAAGAAAAAAATATTTAGAAAATGCAGCAAAAATATTACAAGAAGACACTCCTGTTATACCAATATATAGCTATGTTTCTACCTATTTAAAAAAACAGTATATTAATGGATTTGAAAAAAATAATTTAGGCAAATACAGTTTACAAGGAGTGTATTTACAACAAAAATAAATTTAATTATGTTACTTGGCATCCCATTTTTAGTAGTTAAAAACGTTCCAAAAGCATATAAATAGCTTTATGGCGTATCATGCCCGATACGGAACAAATGTTTTGCTGCTAGATACAAATTGTTCCTAGCAGATGTAATAAAAGGGGTTCTTTTATTACATATTTTACAAACATAAGTTCTTTTCCTAAGAATAAATTGCGGTTGTAAACTACAACACTTAAATGGCACCAAACTTAGGTTTTTATTTGAGACAATAGAAACTACTTTGCCAGCTCTTATGGCTTTGTAACAAAGTATATTTTGAAAATGTTTCATATTTAGTCGTGTAGAAATAAAACTATTTCTAGATTGTATTCTTTTCTTTGCAGAAAGTATTTCATTAGTAATAATTACTGCATTACTATTGATAATTTTTGTTGATTCTTTATGAAAGAAATCTTGTTTAATATTTGTAATTTTATTTATGATTATTTTTTCTCTTTTACTAATAGGTTTAGACTTTTCTTTTATTTTATCTTTTTTTCTTAGAACTATTCGTTTCTTTTTAGCAATGTTTAATTTTTTTATTTTTAACTTTAATTTAATCGGAAAAACTGGTCTTGAGTTAATTATACTATCATTATATGTTATTGCTTTATAATTGGATAAAAACATTACTGATTCAGATGTTGAATTTTTATTATATAAATTTCTTTTTGTTTCAAGAGTGATATTTAGATACCAACGCCCACAATTATCTTGTGCAAATGAACCAGATTTAATAAGAGCATCACTAGGCAATTTTCTAGAGTTCCAAAATTTAAATTTTTGTTTATTATATTGAACTTCATCTTTCTTGATTTTTATACCAGAAGATTTGAAAGGAATCCACCCCAATGAATTTCTTCCTCTCCAACGTAATAATTTTTTAAATTGCTTTCTTCTTGTAATATACTCTTCTGCAACTGCTTGAACACTTTGGGAGTGCAACCCAAGTTCTTTTGAACTTCCAGCTACAAGCTCATTCATTTCATATTGGGTAAAAAAGTATGGAGTATAATATATTTTCTTAGTTTTAGGATCTGTAATTATTTTTACAGGTTTATTTTTTAAAGCAGTTGATTGTGTTTCTTTACAAAAATTCCAAATGTAATTTACACCACTTGCCATTTTATTTAATTTCTTTTTGGTACTGCCAGAATCTTTGATTCGGTAGCGGAAAGTTGTAATCAATTTGCCATCTCTAAATCTAAAAGTTTAAGTTTAGCAGTAGTTACTGCACCTTTATTCCTTTTAAACAATTAAGAATGAATCACTGATTAAATTAATATTAAAATATTTTAGCAAAGAGCTATTTTGATAAGAAAAAGAGACTTTATAAGAGTCCCTTTTCCCATTGTTCACGAATTTTTTTTGCTCTTTCTTGGCGAACCTTGAGCGATCTCATATTGTTTTCTTTAATTAAATTGTTTCGCTTAACTTCTTTGTTAAGATAGTTTTCATAGCAGTGTGGACAATAAGTATCCTGCTTGTAATTAGGATGCGCCTTATCTTCAACTCTTAGAGGAGTCCAACATGCATAGCATATTTCATACTGAGTTTCTTTTAATTGTTTATCTACGGCTACTCGATAATCAAATACAAAACAGTCGCCATCATAATAGTTATCATCTGCAGGGGTATTTTTATGCGTTTCTTCAAAATATTTTAGAATTCCGCCATGTATTTGGTAGACATCTTCAAATCCTTCTTGACGCATAAAAGCGGTAGCTTTTTCACAACGGATACCGCCTGTACAAAAGGTTATAACCTTTTGTTTTTTATATTGCATAAAATTTTCTTTAACCCAGTCAGGAAAATCACGGAATTTTTTTATTTTTGGATCGATAGCGTTGCGAAAAGTGCCTAACTCAACCTCATAATCATTTCTAGTGTCTAAAAAAACGAGATCTTCACCTGCGTCTAGCCAATCTTTTAATTCCAATGCAGTGACATATTTTCCTGTAAAATTAGCTGGTTGAATAGAATCCATTCCCATTGGAATAATTTCTTTTTTAACTTTTACTAACATTCTACGAAATGGAATATGTTCACTAAAACTTTTTTTGAATTCAATGTCTGCAAAAAATGGATGTTTGTGCATAAAATCTATATAGGCATCGATTGCTGGTTCAGAGCCAACTAAGCAGGAGTTAACCCCTTCGTGTGCTAGTAAAATAGTACCCTTTATTTGCAAGTCATTGCATAACTTTAGTAAGGTTTCGCGAAGTTCATTGGGTTGATCAATTTGAACAAATTTATAGTATGCAATATTTACAAATTGTTCTGGATGAGGTTGATTGTTTAAATTCATTTATTTCACCTTGTAAAGTATTGAAATTATTTGAATAAAAATACTTATTCGCATTTTTACTATCTATATTAATAAAAATTTTTTATGACATCATTTCTTTATAGATTTTATTTAAAAGTTCGCTATCCTTACGTTCCCATGAGAGGAAGACTCTGCGTGCTTCTCTATTTTGGAGTGCTGTTGTCCGGAAAAAATTGATGAAAGAATCTTCAGATTCTTGGGTGCGTAAACTTTGAACGTGTTCTGCATTGATGAGGATTTGGCTAGCCCCACGGCGAAGGATCAAATTATTGCGGTTCCATTCAAGACTTACTGCTACTGAGGTAAATACCATGGTTTTCTCCTTATAGGGTGAATAAGAAATCAGGAATTCCTCATAACTCAAGGAATGCGGATCCTCAAGTTTAATTTACTTCAAAGACGCAAAGCCGCGGATAAATTTATCTTAAATTAACAAAGGATAGAATGAGGAATTCATGGATGAATTTACAGGTCTAAAAAAATTAGTTGCATTTATTTGTTGTTTTATAATTGAATTTTCTTATTCTTTTGATGACATGCATGGTAAAATCTATAGAAATAAGGAACTTAATATAGGGCAAACTGAATTTCCTAGTTTATTAGATCCACAAAAATGTAAAGAAAATATTTGCAATGTATTAATTTATCAACTTTTTGAAGGATTAGTGATATCAAATGGTGAAGGTAAAATAATACCTGCAAATGCTGAACGTTGGACTCTAAGTTCAGATGGTAAAACTTATACGTTTTATTTAAGAAAAAATTTAAAGTGGTCTGATGGGTCTAAATTAACGGCAAATGATTATGTTTATTCCATGCAACGTTTGGTTGACCCTGCAGTTTATTCTTTTCAATCTTATTTGTCAGAATTTATCAAAAATAGCAAAGAAATTATTTTAGGTAAAATGCCAATAAGCTCACTTGGTGTAAAAGCAATTGGTGAATATATCCTAGAAATTAGTTTAACTCAGCCGACACCTATTTTTTTAGAAATATTAGCAGTATCTAATAATTTTCCAGTACAAAAAAATAATATCGAAAAATTTGGTAGTAAATTTACATTACCAGAAAATTTAGTGACGAATGGCAGTTATACCCTAAAGAAATCTAGTAAAAGTGCAAAAATAATTTTAGAAGCAAACAAATATTACTGGAATCAAAAAGCTATAAATTTTGAAAGAATAAATTATATTTTTGAAAAAGATCCAAATACATTAATAAAACTTTATCTATCAGGTCAAATCGATATTGTAATCGATATAGAGATCGATCAAATTAAAAGTATTAAAAATAAAATTGATGCAGAATTAAAAACGGTTCCTATTTTAGGCTGCTATTTTTATATATTTAATATTCAATCACCTCCTTTTAGTAATAAAAAATTACGCCAAGCTTTAAATATTGCAATCGATAGAGAATATATTTCACAACATATTTTTAGTAAAACTCAAATTCCATTATATGATTTCCTATCTTATGGTCTAAAAAATCATGATCATACAATGCCATATTGGTATTCTTGGACTCGCGAAAATCAAATTAAAGAAGCAAAACGCTTGTATAAAGAAGCGGGATATAATGAAAACAACCATTTAAATATATATATACATTTTAATAAAGCTTATATGCAAAGAAATATTGCAGTATCTATTGCAAATATGTGGAAACAAATTCTTGGAATCAATGCTGAATTAGTTGAAGAAGAAGGGGATAATTTAGAAGAAAAAGAAAAACTAGACAATTATCAAGTTATTAGAATGGGTGTGCTCGCAAATATTAATGATGTTTATGATTTTTATAATATTTTAACAAGTAGTAATCCCTTAAATAATTCAAATTACAAAAATAAATACTATGATAAAATTGTATTAGATCTTATGCATGAGCTTGATCCAAAGAAACGAAAAGAATTAATTCATCAGGCTTCAAAAATTCTTTTAGAAGATGTTCCAAGAATTCCAATTATTAGTAAGACTACAAATTTTTTAGTAAAACCATATATTCTTAACTTCAAAATTAATCCCTTACAGCTTTATTTACTTTCTGAAGTTAGTGTTAAAACTGAAGGGAAATTGAAGTAATGCTAATTTTGTTTTGGTAATACTAAGTATGTATATCCAGAAAACGCTGCATTTGGCTCTGAGCTTTGCCAAATAATAACTTTTTCCGATTGGGCAAATGTATTCCAGTTTCCTTGAGTCCCAGAAAGTAAATTATCTGGACAAGTAATTGCGCCATTAGAAGACATGAAAGCTTGGTTGATGGAAACATAATCATAGTTTGTTAAAAGTGAAGACTCTAAAATTTTACAAGCATTTGAATTTTCAACTTTCCCAATTAATGAATAATCCCAATCTCCACTATTACGTTGAATTTTACTAAGTCTTATATTTGTAACATTTGGTGCACTAGGAGCTGGCCCTGCATTTACAGTTACAGCTTGCATTGCAACATTTTCTAAATCTACGATAACTTTAGCAGGATCGGTTCCGTTATTAATCACTAAATTATATGCACCTTTTCCAGCAGCAGCAAAATACCATTTTTTATTGTCAGGATCTGCAGGAGAAACTGAATATTCTACTGCAGGATTGGTTAGTGTTATGATACCTGCATCAGAAATAGTAATAATTAAAGGAGTATCTTTTGCTGTAAATGTTCTAGAGCCATCAGAATAACTTTTTAATGTAATCGAGCAGGCACTGTTCTTAACGACATTAAATTTAGGATCGTTATCTTGAACAGTGAAACTATCTTTCCAATCATTTACTCCATTTAATGCTTTTGGGCATACAATATCGATATTAATTGATTTAAATGATGATAATGCGCTAGAAATAGATGATACATTCATTGAAATCTTTGAACTAATATCACTTGTTCCCGAATTAAAATCATTTGTTTCACTGCTGAATTTTCTATTACAACTAATTGCAACTAACGCTAATGAAGTTATTACGACAATCTTTTGCATGTTTACTCCTAGTTTGAAATAAAACAAAAATGAAATCAAAATCAAAATTAAATTTCATCTGGTAATAAAGAGTCCGAGAAATTTTGTCTGTGATTAGTATTGAGATTTTCTTGCAAACTGTGATGGTATTTCTTTAACAATTCCTCCTCATTGTATTCAATTGTTGTGCTAGGTGTTGTAGAGCGATTTAATGCCGTAGAAGCTGAAAACTGAATTGGAATTTGTGTATTTTGTAAACTACCATTATTGTAACTAACATTTAAAACACTTACCAAATTTCCTGAAGTTGCTTTTGGCGGATTAAATACTAAGGTAATGTTGCAACTATTTATAATATTGGTACATGAAGAAGATCCTTCTATACTCCATGCATTTGGAAATGTTGTATTTAATTTAGTAATATCTACTGTCACCTTATTTAGGGAGCCAAAAGTGGGTTTAAAAGTTAACCCTATTTTTTTTGGGGTATTTATTACAGAAAAAACTGCCGCTAAATTTGTATCAGAACTAGTTTGTAAAGCGCTACTATAATTTTTGATAGGGTTATTTTTCTCATAAAGCCCAATTTTATAATTAGTTGCATCAGCAAATAAAACAATTTCATTGTTAGCTGAATTTTTATAAGCACTACTTTCTGAACTTCCAGTTCCAGATTCAGTGATATTCAAGACAAGAGGTTTATTTTTAGGGACAAAAATATCTCCATTCGCTAAGGTATATTTTGTAATTGTTAAGCTACAGCTTGAACTTTGGACAATTTTAATAGGAGTATTGGAATCAAACTTTACGTTTTTATCATCCCAATCATTTTCACCTTCTAAAGCGTCTTCACAATGAATATCAACAAGCATTGATGAAGTTTGATTTTCACCACTGTAACTGACATTTAACATTTTTTTTTCAATATTTTCTCTTGTAGAAGGTGATTTTGCACAACCAGTTAAAAAAATAATTGGTATGATAGAAAAATAAAATTTATTCATAGTAATATCCTCATATAATCATTTTTAAAGCAGTGGGATAATAACAATAAAATTAAATAAAAAGCAAAGAAAATTATAGAAATTATAATGGGTTGTTACTGTAGCTCGCTAATAAAATATTGATTAATTATATTATGATATTTTTTGCAGGGAAGTTCAAAGAAAATGGTAATCTTTAGTAATTTTAATTTAATACTTTAGCGCCATTTGATTCTAGAACTTTTGAAAGTTTAGTTTCAATATCAGATCGAAAAGCTTTGTGAGTTAGTGATATTTTTTCAGATTTATGAATACATTCAAAACCATCTGCTAGGTTTTTTAAAGAATAGATAACTTCGCTTTTTCCCAATTTAGAGAATGTAATAATTACATTCTCTCCATTTAAGGAAACGCTAGCAATTTTTCCTAATTCTCTTTGAGACAATGAATCAGAAACTTTTTTTATAAATTCATTTACTGAAAAATTACTAACCGAAAAAGATTTAATCATAAGAAATTTTCCTCTACTTTACATAAGGTTTTATTAAATTGTTTAAGTCATTAGTGCTTACTAAGTCAATATCTGAAATATTTTTTAATTCTTTCATTTCATCTGCATTAGGATTACCCATAATGACTAAAACAGGATAAACTGATTCTTTCTGGACTCTTTTTAAAAGTTTGTTTAATTCTTGTACGTCTTTTTGTTTGTCTAGTTTTGCTAAATTAAATTCTATTGGGTTTACACTTGGTAAATTTCCTTTTAAAATTTGGTTCATAACTTCATCTGATTTGTTATATATAGTAATTTCTGTAGCCAACATTCTATTGATTAGAGCCGTTCTTGTATTATCTAATTCTTCTTGTGAAATTCCATTTTGAATAAAGTTATTCCATGTAGAAGTAGCTAATTTAACTGCTTCAGCTAATCTTTCATTTGGACTTTGGAAAGTTAAATGAAACATGCCAAAATTTGTATTTGGATAAAGGGTTGTTTCATTAAAATAAGCGTGAGGTGAATAGCTTATTCCTGAATCAGCACGCAGCGCTTTTGTAAATCTATCGTTTCCGACTATCCCACCACTGGACGAAAAAATTTCTTCTAAAATATCAAATTGTGTACTTTCAAATGAATTTAATTTTCCAATTTTAGGGAAATAATAACGTAATGAAATATTGCTTTGGCTCATATCAGGTTTTGTTATGAGAACTGTTCTTATTTTCGTTATATTTTCAGCTTCAATATCTTTTTGTGGTAACCATGTGCGAATTTGCGGAGTTAAATGCGGCAAATCTGAAATTAATTTTTTTACCTTGTCAAAATCACTTTCTGTATAATTCCCAGAAATAAAGGTATTTAAACCATTTTTATTAATTGTTAATTTATAAAGTTCTTTTATTTTTTCAAAAGTAATTTTTTCAATTACAGCTGGAGAAGATCTTTCTAAAGCCTTTGCAAAGTAGTGATTTTTTCCAAAAAGAATACTATTTGCTTGCTGATCTATCAATCTAAATTGTTTGTCAAAGGTATTAAAATCTATCAAATTTTTAAAACTATCTATTGTCCTTTGTTTCCATAAAGGAAGGCTATTGGCTTCAAATCTTGGTTTTAGCAAGATGTTACGTAATAACTCTGAAACTTTATTAAAATCTTGTGTTAAAGCATCTGCAGAAAGCATGAGTTGCCCATTAGCTAGTATATTTGTGCGAATATTAATTCCGTTTTCAGAAGAATAATTTTCTAATTCATCAAAACTAAAATTTCCACTTCCACCTAATATTAATAGATCAACAAGAGCTCCAAACGCAGGACGATCTTCTTGAGGTAATGCAAAAACACCGCCTGGAAGGACAATATTAATTTTGAATTTTAAGTTAGAGTCATTTTGTAAACTATAAATCGCAGCCCCACCATCTATAGCTGTCCGATTATAATTAATACTAGGCCAAGTATATGAGCGCCAATCTAGTTCAATAGGTTTTGAAAAAACAACTGGGCGCTGACTTTTTAAATCTTGTGCATAGCTAGACACACAAGTTAAAAGTAGCGCAGCTGAATTAAGTAAATAAAATTTAGTATTTTTTAAAAAAAGAAACATTTTTTACTTCCTTATTTCTTATAGAAATTTGTATATAAATCTTGACACGACTCTGCTTTACCTGTTGGTACTATGCCTGTTATATAATTATTTTTATTTGCCAGATTAACTGTTACCCATTTTCTGAATTCAGTTGTACTAGCTGACTTAACTAATTTTTCTATTTGGCTTGTAGAATTGATATTTTTTAGAAAAAATACATCTTCAAAAATAGTATTGACTAAATTGGTCATTTTTTCTGCAGTTTCTGCATTTGATACTGCTAATTGTTTTAATATCTGTTTTTTAATTTTTTCGCTAATAGGTTTATTTAATACTTCTTTTACACCATTTTCCCAAAATTTAAGAGCATTTTCAAATTTTTGTTCATTGCTTAAAGAAAAAGTCGCAAGAAGCGGGTTACTTTGATTTTGCCAAAATACTTTATAAAAAGAAAAGTCAGTGGCTATTTTTTCTTTAACTAATCTTCGTTCAAATCTACCATCTGGATGATCATCTAATAAGGTTTTAAAGATAATTACATTTACTAAATCATTAATGTTTTTACTAAATGAGGGATAATTTATTTTGTATTTTTGTGAATTAATTGGAGCACCACATACAAACTTTTTTCCTAAATCACGGGTTAAATAATCCGCAGGAAATTTTTGGTGTGTTACTTTTAAATTCCCTTTCCATGATCCGAAATATTTTTGGACTAAATTAGCGACCTTTTTAGGATCAAAAGGTCCACCAATAAAAATTGTAGTATTGTCTGGTGTATAAAAGTTTTTATAAAATGTTTTAGCATTTTCAATACTCATATTTTCTACATCTTGTTTTGAACCTATTGTAATCCATTCTAAAGGAGTGTTCCGTTCTGTGATTGCTCGAATAATTTCACTACTGCGGGTAAAAGGATCATTTTCTACTCTAAGTTTTCTTTCAGAAATAACAGCTCCTTTTTCTATAGAGAAATAAGGTTCCGTAATATCTAAATTAAGAAAACGATTAGCTTCTAGTTTAAGCATTTGTTCTAAAGCAGGACTTGGAAATGAGGAATAAAAAGTAACATAAGAATCGCTGGTTCCAGCATTTCCTGATCCTCCAAAGGAATTTAACACTTTATCATAATTTCCTTCAGGTGCTCCTACGGATTTCCGAAACATCATATGCTCAAAAAAATGTGCTAATCCTGTAGTGCCTTTAGATTCCCGATTACTTCCAGCATCTAGTATAAAATGAATGGTAGCAACTGGATTGCGGTGATCTGGAACGATAAAAAATTGAAGTCCATTTTGTAATTTAAACTGAAATGCTTGAATGGAAGAGCCGGGAATAATTTTATAAGTTTGTTCTAATTTGGGCTCAGTTTCAGCAGCATTAATTATGAAGGAATATAAAAATATTGATAAAATTAATAGTGTTTTTATAGGAAGAAAAATGGTTTTAAAGTAACTAAAATGCGTTCTGGTTAAGCGCATAATTAAGAATCCTTTCTGATATATTTTTGGGCATAATTTCTTACGCCCGCTTCTGCTAAAATATGAAAAGTTCTAACAAGTCGTATGTCTTCTTGAGGAAATTCGTCAAGTTTGGCATAAATAATATTTTTTCGACTTTGCTTTAATATTTTTGCAATATGTTGTGATGGTGGATGATTAGAAATAAATAAAATACTTTTATGATTTGTAGATAAAGCTCCTGCTAATATTAAACATTCTGTTGCATTTCTTGCATAATGTTGGATAAAAGGATTTCCCCATGGATTTTCTATTGAACTTGGGAGTGGGATAACGGCAAATCCTCCAAATTCACTTTTAGCAATTCCAGGGCCTATTAAATTGTCTTTGAATGGAGTTGCGTAAAACATTAAATTACTATCATCGTGTTGTTCTGCTAACCAAAAAGAACGCCAAGAATAATGTGAGTCTTTAGCTGGGTCAGCAAAACTAAACACTACCGTACCAATATCAGGTTTTCCAGTGTTGTGCAGTTCTTTGACAATTATTTTTTCTTTGTGCCAATTGCGTATAGTTTCTCTGATATCAAGACCTTCATAAAAGTCTGTTTGCAATTCTTGATAATTTATTTCTTGTGATTTTAATTTATCACTCATATTTTTTTTGATATCTAAAGCCAATTTTTCCATAAAAATATCTTCACTTGGAAAAGAACATGAATATGGATGATCTTCATGAACCCAAGTATTATCAGCATATTTTTCTTCGTTAATTGGGGCAATATTTTTTTGCTGATTTATTTTATCAACAGCTTTAAGTTTCGTTTTTTTAAATTTTTTCTTGCTTTGAATGGTGCTGAATTTTTCGATACTAACTTTTTCAGTATGTTTGAAAAAATGGTCAAGAGGCAAATGAATTTCAGGAAGGGTAGTCGCTAGTTTTTGATTTTCAGGAAATTTTTTACATTCCTTCATTAGTTCATAAGAAAAGTTTGAATCAACAACTGCTGAACCTGCAATTAAAATATCAAAAATACTTGGAAAAAACATGTTTCTATCTTGTGCTAGACGATAAGAAAAACGGAAATAGTCTCTTTCTTGTGCCGCATTAATATCTAATTTGGTCCAATCGCTATAATTTTTACTCGCACGAATAAAACTATTTGCATAACTTTTTCGAGCAAAATCAATCCAACTTATTAAAGTATCTTTTTCTTCTAATAAATCAGAAATAAAAAAACCTGGAACTTGAATGTATTCTAAAAACGAATCTTTACTAGGTTGACTCAATACAAAATGTTGGTTGTTTTTCTCTTTTTTTTCTTTTA
Organism: Pigmentibacter sp. JX0631; assembly: GCF_029873255.1. Classification (NCBI taxonomy): domain Bacteria; kingdom Pseudomonadati; phylum Bdellovibrionota; class Oligoflexia; order Silvanigrellales; family Silvanigrellaceae; genus Pigmentibacter; species Pigmentibacter sp. JX0631. The sequence goes on from NZ_CP123622.1 coordinate 3,061,445, forward strand.
AATAAGTCAAATTATTTGCTTCATATATTTTTAAATCACTTCTAGATTTTATTTTCTCTAAATGTGATTCTATCAAATTCATAGTTTTATAACCGCAAATAATAATAATATTTTCATTCAAATGCGAAAAAATGTAATGCATTATATTTTTAAAAATTTGTTCTGCTTTATTTAGCATAAATTCATGCCTAAATATTTCAGAAGAAAAATGTTGTGCAAGTTGATATTGCATCCAGGCTGTTAGTGAACCATTCACAATACATTCAGATTTTAAAGTTACTTTTTCATTGCTATTGGCAAATAATTGATACTGAAGATAGGTCTCAATAGATCCAATACAGTGTGTTTTATTAATTTCATCTTTAAAAATATTTAAAAAATATCTTCTGGGCTCGGTGGATTCAAAAAATAATATAGGATCCTCTTCAATATTTGCTATTATGTTTTCAACGGTAGTTGAATTGTCTTTACTTGCTAAATGACTTTTGGAAGTTACTGTAACAGAGTGAGGAAAAGATAGCTGCAAATTTTGAAGTAACGGTTGACATTCTTCAGGCCAATCTATTAAAACATGGGCATTGTTTACATGTTTAAATTTTTCTTTTAACAATTCCATATTTTTTAAAATACAAGATTCTTGCAAATTAGTTTTAGCTATCGGAAAAAATTGGATATTACTTTTCGGGAATAACTTTTGTAAAGTTTTTGCTTTTATTTTTCCTTGAGTATATTCCCAACCTAAAAAAACATCAGTATTTTTATTTTCCTCTGTTAATTCTGGGTCTAATTCCAAATAATATTGACTTGAGAGCTTTATAATATTTTTTTGCGTTCTCATTTTGTCTGCCATATTAAAAAAATTTTATACTGGTCTTAAATTTGGTCGAGTTGAGGATTGTGATTCATTTTGCATTTGTTCATCTGCAGGAAAATATTTTAAAGCATCCTCTCCTAAAATAGAATAAACACTAGCTTTTAAAGCTTTTGGTAAAGTTAATTCTTTATTTAAACTTTTCAATCGTTGTGCATATTTTGCTATTTGAATTCCATCACGCACAGAAAATGATTCTTCATATTTATGCGCAATTGCTAAAAATGTTACTAATAATGATAGTAAATTTTCTTCTACATAAGGAACTGCAAAGCGAATAATTCTTGCTTCTGTTTCAATATCAGCAAAATCTAAAAATATTTGTGGGTTTAAACGACTTTGAATATATTCTGGTAAATCATACACACTGGAATCATCATTCATTGTGGTAACAAAGCGAAATTCTTTATGCGCATGAATACGAACTCCTGCAATAATGGAATCAACATAACGACGATGATCAAGTAAAGATGCAAGGCTAGCCCAACTTTTTTCAGACATACGATTGCCTTCGTCTAAAATACACACGCCGCCAAGTAACATGGCTGTTACTATAGGACTTGCGACATAACTAATTTGTTTCCCTTCAGTAATAACGGGAGTAACAATTAAATCATCAGGACGGGTATCACTTGTTCCTTGCATTAAATAAACTGGATATTTTAATTCCCGTGCAACCGCAACAGCTAATGTTGTTTTACCAACTCCAGGTTTTCCAACAAGTCTAGGATTCATCGGAAGATCATCATCAGATAAACGAAGCCATGATGCTCTTAGTTGATGGGCTGCGAGTTCATTTCCAAGCCAATCTGCCTTGATTTCAAATTCTTTTGCAAGTCTTACTGTTATATTTCCAATAACTGCAGTTTCTTTTTCTCTGTCGATTGTAATACCAGTATTCATTCTTCGACCTCTTGCATGTTCTACTTTGTTTACTTAGTAGTTAATCCTAAAGAACGTAAACGGCTACCTGAATTTAATCTGTTTTTTATTTGATTTGCTTTGTCAGCATAACTGGGTTTCCCTAGGAGTGCAAACATATTATTTTTGTAGTCTTCAACCCCTGGTTGATCAAAAGGATTGATTCCTCGTGCATAACCACCAATACCACAAGCTAACATGTTTACATACATCCAATAACCGATCCACCAAGCGTTTAATTCGGGCATTTCCCAAACCAAAGTTGGTACCTTCCCATCGGAATGCGCAAGAAAAGTTCCTTGTTGAGCTTCATTTTGAACATAGGAAAGATCTTTTCCTAATAAGAAATCAAAGCCATCATTTAATTTAGGATCAGGAATTTTTATTTTTCTTTTCATTGATCCTTTAGTTAGTGAGTATTCATCTTGAATTTTAAGATGAGTGGCAAATAGATGTCTTTCTCCATCTTGAAAATATTGGCCTAATGAATGCAAATCTGTCGTAAAATTTGCGCTTGCGGGAAAAATACCTGTATTTTCTTTGCCATCGCTTTCGCCAAAAAGTTGTTTCCACCATTCGGCAATCCCTTTGGCCTTTGGTGTCCATGTGCATAGGGATTCTATTTTATAATTGTTTTTATATAAAACATTGCGAACACCAGCATAGCAAAGTGCGGGGTTTGTTTCTAAGGAATGATTTTTTTCAGACAAGCTGTCTTCATAAGCCTGTTGAGCACCAGCAACAAATTCTTGAATATTAATTCCAGCAATTGCTAAAGGTAACAAACCTACTGGAGTAAATATTGAATATCTTCCACCTACTGTTTTAGGAATGCTAAAATGAGGATAGTTATTTTCTTTTGATATTTTTAACAGAGTTCCATCACTAGGATCTGTAATTGAAAAAATACGGTGTGATGCTTCGGTGGTTCCAAATCTATCATCAAGATATTGCTTTAAAACTCTGAATGCTAAGGCAGGCTCTGTAGTGCCCCCAGATTTGGAGACAACTATTAAACTAGGAGTATAGCAATCTAGGGCATCGAGCAGCTCAGAAAGTTCATCAAGAGCTAAATGATGCCCAGCCCAAAATAATAAGGGTTTTTTATGGAATTGATCTGGTTTTACTGCTGCATAAGTGTGAGTCAACGCTTCATAGACAGCTTTGGTTCCTAATAAGCTGCCACCAATACCAACTACAACAACTGCGTCTGAATGGTTATTTATGGTTTCTACAGTTTTGCTTATTTCGTTTATAATTTTCGGACATTCTTCTTTTACATAATGAACCCAACCTGTAAATTCAGGACTTTTGCCTTTTCCAGTTGCAAGAGCTTTTTTTGCCGAAATTAAGTTATTAGTTTCATTGGCAAGATGTTTTTCAATAGGAAAAACATCATGGACTTTTGTCCAGTCTAAAATGAGGCGTTTTTCTAGCGAAAGCATGAATTTACTCCTTAAGCGCATTATTTTTGTATTCCTACGAATACAAGCGATATAAGAAATCACATAATGTTGGCATTTTTGCAATAGACTGCAAGCTAAAGAAATAAAGAAAAACCTGAATCATTAGGTTGAATTGTTGTTACATTAAATAGAAATAGAGAGCTCAATTAGAAATTATTTTTTTGAATTTTAACTTCATTAATTAAAGGAAGTTTATTTTCAAAGTCAGAAATATTATTTAACGTAGTTTCAACAATGTTATGAATTGCTTCAGCAGTTAAAAATCCTTGATGGCCAGTAACAATTACATTTGGAAAAGTTAACAGTCTTGCTAAATTATCGTCATCAATTCCTTTACCCGAGAAGTCAGAAAAGAAATAATTTTCTTCTTCTTCATACACATCAAGAGCTGCACCTTTAATAGTTTTTGTTTTTAATGCTTCAATTAATGCTTTTGTATCTATAATTCCACCTCTGCTAGTATTAATAATAATGGCATTTTTTTTCATACAAGAAAAAGCGGATTCATTAATTAAATGGTGCGTATCATTTGTCAAAGGTATATGCAGTGATATGATGTCACATTTTTTATATATTTCATCTAACGAAACAAACTGCATATAGTTTAAACTTGTGTTTGGATATTTATCATATGCTAAGATCTGGCAACCAAAACCATGCATAATTTTTGCCATTTCTAATCCAATTTTACCTGTTCCAACGATACCTACTGTTTTGCCATGTAAGTCAAATCCTACTAAACCTTCTAATGAAAAATTAAATTCCTTTGAGCGATTATAAGCTTTGTGAATTTTTCTATTTAAAGTTAACAATAATGCTACTCCGTGCTCTGCAATAGCATGTGGAGAATAAGCTGGAACTCTAACAATAGGAAGGTTTAGTTCAAAGGCAGCATTTAAATTGACATGGTTAAAACCAGCACTACGTAAAGCAATTAATTTAATACCAATTTCTTTTAATTTAACTAATATTTCAGCATCTAATTTGTCATTCACAAAAGCGCAAACGCAATCAAAGCCTTTGGCCATGATAGCAGATTCTAAATTTAAATTATTGTATACAAAGAATAATTCATGGTTATTGACTGTATTTAATTCGGAAAAATATGGCTTTTCATAATCATGGGCGCTAAAAACAATGACTTTCATAATAGATTCCTTACTTCATAAACAAACAAAACATATAGCATGTTTAAGAAGTACAAACAATTTTAATTTTATGGCAAATTTTTAAAATGAATATTAATTTAAATTTATCTCGCAACATTATGATAATAAATGACAAATAAAGTATTAAAAAATAAAATTGATCTTAAATAATTTTTATTTTGTTTATTTTATTTATTATATTATTAAATAATATTTCTTAAAATATTTCTTAATTTTGATAGAAAAATTGCTATAAAGAGCCAATATTAATATTATTAACTTGCTTCATTCTGATATAAAAGCGTTTTTTCGCCACTGGCCTACTAGTTATATCTTGTCCATTGTTCAGAATTTGTACCGAAGCATAATCCACACAGCTACCATCATCACGGTTCACTTCATCGCATTGGCCAGTTACAGCTAGAGGAATTTTTGCAAAATCACTCTCAGAATTTAAGGTATATACTAAAGGATATTTTTCTTCATCCTTCCAGTGAATTGCGCCCTGAATAGGACCTCCACCTAAACTGACTTTCACTTGAACTGGAAATTTAAATTTGTAAACTGCTGAATTTTTAAGTTGTACAGTTAAATTAAAAGCTTTTGTTTCTCCTGCTTTTAGCTTCACTGGAATAGGCTTTGAACGAGAGCCTGGCAGTCCAGCAATAATATCTTTCCCATCTGCTTTAAAAATATATTCAGCATGTGAATTATTATCCAAACTGAAGTTTCTATTGGCCAATGCAGCTAAAATAAGTTCTTTTAAAGCACCACTTTTACGAAGTTTGCCATTTCCAAGTTCATCTGCAAATAACATGTGTTCAAACCACTCTTTCTCACCAAGTGCAGGGTGGTTACGGCTTAAGCGCATTGCATCTAATGTTAAATCTGTCATCATTTGCAATCCGGTATAAATTCCAAATTTCTTTTCTGCTGCCGTTAAAATATCAAACATTGTCCCACCGAAAGCTTCACCGTCATCATGAACTTCGTTGGTTAAGAAAAATCCAGTTTTATTGATAATCCGCATATCAGATAAGCCAGGGAAAGAACCAGCACCTGTTACATCATGCAACACCATTTGTGCTACAAAATCTGCCATGCCTTCACTGAGTCCACCTGTGCCAGCTAAATTAATATAATCGCCCATCAAGCGATCCATCACACCATGTCCAAGTTCATGCCAAATCGTCGTATTGTCACGGGCCATGTTACCTTGGCTTGGGGAATAAGTTGTAAAGTTAATTGTGTCGTCAGTATAATAAGCATTATTTTTCATGGAAATATCAGGATCGTATAAAAATGCATGAAATGGTCGGGTGGATATCTCTGGATCATTAAAACCACTTTTTTGCAGAGATTGAAACATTTGATCAACTGCCCAATAAACTTGAATAGCATCAAAACCGTTGTTCATGTACTCAACAACATTATGATCAGGGAGACGAACCGCATCGACTTGGTCCATTTGTTTTCGCGAAGTAAACGGTTTAGCATGATAAGTTCCGGTTGGTACCATTTCATTATCACGATAATCAAAACGGAATTGTCCTGAAAATTGCGGCTTAAAGTTTAGTTTGTCAGCATATTGCTTCATAGCTTCAGGATGAACATTAATTGAAGTATATTTTCCTTCAAGAAGAAAACCCGAAGCAAAGTTATTATCAACTAAAGGTAGTGAGCTACGAATTGCGTTACCTTGTCTTTTTACGTAGGAAGGAGCCCAATATCCTTCTTTCCGTCCAGCTGCAGTTAATCCTTTAAATGGATCAAACATGGAATTTAAGTATTTTATGTTACGTAAAGGTGCAAAAGGATCTGTCTCTGCTTTGAAGATCTTACTATTAAGGTTCCGTAAAAAACTTGGAGAACGTGGCATTAACTCATTAGTTTTCTCAATTTCTTCATAAATTGGATAAATGTGTACAGGCACACTTAGTGTTTTATTGTCGTTGTCTGCATTAGGAAAATCTTCATAAAGATGATCTACAACTTTTTTGTTAGTAGGATCAATCTTAATTGTATGAGTTCCGTGTTTACTTTTGACTTTCACGATACGTAATATTTTATCTTTGTCTATAACGTCTTTCCATTTTACATCACGTATTTGTTTATCATCAGGATGATTTAAAACTTCGTTGCGTACTAAATCCATTGTCGCATCTGAGGATAGAAGAGTATCAACGCTTTCATCACCCAAAGTGCTTTTTAGTTTAGAATATTTTGGAGAAGATTTATCGCTCACTTGTGCTTCAACTTGAAAAAGTTGCCCTTGGTTATTTGTCCAAATTCGTAATGTGTTACCTTCTATTGGCAACCCATTTTGCATTTGCGTGAGCATAAGATAATTATATTTTGCCAGTTTACGACTTTCTAGCATTGTAAAATCTGATACAGAAAGAGCAAAACCAGTTTTCTGATTAATTACATCAATAATATGCACAAAGTCACTATTGTTATCTTCTTTAAACGTCCAACGCACACTTTTTGGAGCGTCAGCCAATGCAAATAAACTATAAGCTAAACTAAAATAAGTTGTGGAGAACGCTAAAATCAGTTTGATTTTCATTGGTACCTGCCCTCAATAGTTGTAAAAAAAAGTTTACCGCAATGATAATTTTTTATTCTTTTTTCCACAACAAAAAAATTAATTTTTTTTTGCTTTCAAATACGAATTTGATGCAAAATTACTTTGATTTAAAAATAGGATCTTAAAATTAAGATTTAATCTTCTATTTCATCATGAAATTATTATTTATTAGAAAATTTTCAGAATAATTAGAGTGTATTTTAATAAAAATAAAACTAAATTATGTTATTTTGTTAATTTATAGTGAAAAATTTAGGACATAAAAATTAAATTTTAAAGTTTCATGAAAACATAAATGAATAAATTTTTTTTATTTTTTTAGAACTTCCTAGGAAAATTTTGTCGGTGGGAAATAATTTTCTAATTAGAAATTGCATTAGTTGAGTAGGGTTAGAGGAGTGAAGAAAGAGGGGTGGGGAATGGGAAAGAGGGTTTGGGAAGAATCAAAGTTTGTTAAAGGTAGATCAAGTGGTGAAAAATTTAAATCAGTATTTAATAAAAAAGATGACAGAAAATTTGCTAAAATAGAATCTTTCAACATCGTAGAAAATGATATTTTTTATGCAAATATTAAATGGAATGCGACTGGCGATCTGAGAATAATTGGTATATTAGGTTTATATTTATCAAGTCTTAGAAAAATAAAGAAAACAACAAGATATGTATTCATTTATTTGGCTTCTGGAACACCAGACTGGATCATAAAATTTCTGAATTCATGTAAAGTCAATACAATTGTGAATGATTATAAAGTAAAAATACATACTGTAAGATATAGTGAATTTAAAAAAAAATTTGAAAATGAAATTGAAATGGATAATATATCACCCATTTATGATAAATTTTCAGACAATTATATGAAAAGAAAAATTGAATTTATCAAAGAAAATCCGTTAGATATTTTTCATTTTCAAAGACATATGATGTTGAAAGAAGAAGGAGATATTCACATAACTAGTTTAACAAATCTTGATGAATTAGTACCTATAATACGAAATGAAATTTTTGAAGAAAGTACATTTAATAATTTAATAAAAGGTAAAACAAAAATTCTAATTATTCATACAAAAGTTAAAGCTTACTTAGGAAAGAATAATATTTGTGATGTAGAACCTGGGGAAAACTATCATGAAGAACATAAACTAAGTTTTACACTTGATTTAGCTATTGGTTTTTTTGCAAAAGAAATTTTTGGTTGGGATGTTATTTTCAATGATGATGGAAATAGGATGAAAGATAAAAAAAATGAAATAATATGTAATAAAAAAATATATGAAAAAATTAAAGGGATATATCTTAAAAATAATGTTTCAATACATGATTTTATTGAAACAAATAAAAAATATCATTCTAAATATTCTCCGAAAGATATTTATGATCAAAAAAATTTTAAAGAATTTATTTTAGATGCAAAACATACTATAAAAGGAGGTATCAGTTTATTTGAACAATATGCTTTGATTGCTGAACTTGGTACAACTAATGTTATTCATTTAGGTGGAAGAAGTGGGCATTTAGAATTCATGATCTATTTAGGACAAAAAGTTCTTTATGTTGAAGATAAGAATGCAGATGGATCAGAAAGAATAAAAGAAACTTTATGCACACTTACTTACAAAGAATTCGATGAAAAACCATTAATGTACCAGTTGGAGATAGATCCAACAACAAAAGGAGGTCGAATTGAAAGAAAAATAAATCAAGTTCTTTCTAAAAATAAAATAAATTCTGATAATTTAAAGCTCTTAAGAAAATTTAATAGTGATGATGATCGAGAAATTTATTTAAATTCATTAGAGAAATTTGTTGATAGTAATCCGAATAAATTTAAAAAATTCAAAGAAAAAAAAATTAATTATGATATTGACCAAAATAAAGTATTTGCATTTGGTAAAATAATTGAAAAATTATGTGAATTACATTTCGAATGAAATTGGAATAGTAAAAAATATTTATTAAGTTTAAATGTAAATTATATTTATAAAATCTATTTGTAATGCATTAAAAAGATATTTGTTAATTAGATATTTAGAATAATGATCCTGACACCTATTTGAACTTTTCTCTTTTAACAAAAAAAGATGACATCATCAAATGTGGGGCAGGATCAATTCAGAGAACTTTTGAATCGAAACAAATTTTAGACCTGACAGCAAAACAATATCAAATTTCAACGATTGCAATAGCATTAATTGCTTTACTTAGTGGATATTTAATTCATTATATACCCTACTATGTAGTAATATTTTCCCCTTACATTATTATATTTTTTATTCTTATTTTTCCTGAAAAAAATATTAAAAATAAAGTCATAAAAAGTAACAAAATATTTTTTTGTAAATTAAGTATATTCTCATCTATTTTTAAAACTCATGAAAATATTCATCAGACCGAGAAGAAATAAATAAAATGCAATAAAAAACGCACTAGTAAAAAGCTAGTGCGGCATTAAAAAATTAAAATAATTATTTTTTAAACAATCTAACAGATTCTTTCACTCCACCATTTTCATCAACTTTTAACAAACGGATAAATCCACTTTTTGTAATATCATGTACTATTCTATATTCAGTATTTTCTAAACTATAAACTAGAGTCGATCTTGGAGCTGGTATTGCTAGTGATGTTAATACTCCTCTTGTTGGGAAAAAAAACATTCTAGTACAAAAAGAAACATCACCTAGATCATTAAATCCACAAAGATTTCCATCAGCGGTTAATTCAATTTCATCACTTGAAACTACATTTACAGAATAAGTTCCTTTTCCAGGAGTGTAGTCACTGCTCCACTTTGAATTTTGTGGTAAATTGTGTGCGAAAACAGAAGTTGAAGCTAACATTAAAGAAGCAAGAAGTATTTTTTTCATACTATTCCCTTTATTATATTGTTTATTTATTATTGAACTTCTTTTTGTTAACTTATAATATTTAACTTGTCAATATGTGAATTTATAATTTACTTTATTTTTGAATTAGTAATAATTAATCATTCTTGTATTCAATATTTGCTTAAATATAAATATAGTACTACTTTTAAGTTTATTTATTAATTTTTGTTTATAATAAGAAATTTATTTAGTGAAATTTTATTTTGTGTTTGTAATCTTAAAGATTTATTTAAATGAAAATTTTTTGAGGAAATTACTACTTAATTATTGGGATATATAATTTGAATATTTTTTATTTTTTATAAAAATATTCAATATTACAATCTAGCTGTTTTTAATTATTTTTTAGTCATAATGAATTACTTCTTGTATAGTTTATTCTTTAATTTTTTATTCATGAGATAGTAAAATAGTATTGATTGTAATCAAAGGAATAGAAAGTATTTTGAAATTCATATTCGTGTTGATGATAAGATGCTTGTATTTTTAATTTTAAAATATAGGTAATATTTATCTTAAAAAATTTTTCAAATATATATTAAAAAGACTTAATTAAAATAAATTTAAAAATTACTCATATTACTATTAAAGTAATTAAAAAAGAGAGTTTTAACTACTCTCTTTTTATTTTCACTAGTATTTTTTTATTGAAAAGAAACTTAAACTTGTGAACTAGGAAGGAGAACGTGCGAACAGTTAGGACAAAATTCAACCGATTTACCTCTGGCAATATTGTTTAAAATTTGCGGAGATAAACCTATATGGCAATTGCCACATGCTCTTTCAATTACTCGACAAATAGGACCATTAGGATTACGGGTAATTTTGGCAACACGTATATAGTGTTGAGCAATTCTATCGTCTAAACGAGATAAATACGTGTCGCGCACTTTATTAATTTCAGTCAAGCGACCTGCAGATTTTGTTTCAGCTTCTTGTGCTTTTCTGCGTTCACCTTCTGATGCACTTGTTGATGCAGAAAGTTCAGCTTCAGCTTTTTGAAACAAAGATTTCGACATTTCTATTCTGTTTTCTGTTTCATCAGCTTTTTTCTGAGTATCACGAATTTCTCTTTCAACATGATCGAGTTCACGTTTTAAGCTTCTGTGATCATCATCATTTTTTGCTGCAAAGAGCCTAGCAGAACGTTCAGCTTTTCGTTCCTCAAGATCATCAAGCTTTTTGTACAAACGACGAAGCTCAGCTTCATTGAAAGACATATCAGTTCTGGTTTTTGAAATAATTTCTTCACTGATTTTTGATTTTTTCGCAAGCTCAGAAAGTTCTTTTTGAGCAACGCGTTGATCTTGGGTTACAAGCCCAGAATCAATGTCAAGTCTATATAATTGTTCAATAATTTCATAACTTGGATTCAAAGGTTTCTCCTTTTGAGACAAAATATGGCAACTTCTCTTTTTATCACAGTAATATATGATTTTCAATAACTTATAAGCTTCCTAGAGCCCACTGACCAAACGTGCTGAAATTAAATTTGGCAGTTTTCGCAAACCATTGATAGTAGCAGATTGTAATTCGCCATCTACACGAATCAAACTCATTGCCATACCACCTCTGCGATTTCGGGATAACTCAAATTGTGCAATATTGACATTGTTTTTTGCTAAGTAGGAACCAACATCCCCAATCACACCCGGTCTATCATGATTTTGCATGATGATAAGATCACCATCGGGTTCAATTTCAAATAAAAAGTCATTGATTGAACACAGTCTTGCAATTTTTCCATCATATAAAACAGAGCCTACAGAAATTTTCTCATTTGCTCCACTCCCAAAAACTTCTATGAGCAATTCATTTTTTAGTGAATTATTTTTCAAAGCTAGCTCAATTTTGATGCCTCTTTTTGCCAGTAAACGTTCAGCATTGACATAGGAAACAAACTCATCAGACGCATGAGCTAAAAAGCCTTTTAATGTAGAAAGTTTTAGAATTTGTAGATCTTCTTGTTTTAAAGCTCCAGTAACGGTTAAGCGCAATGTAGCAGGATGAAAATCAAAAATTTGGGCAGCAACATGTGCTGATTTTTCAGCTAAAACAGAGATTGCACGAAGATCGCCTGAGCCAAGTAAGGAAACATGTGGTAAATTTACAGGGTAATCAACAATTTCTCCACGCAAAGCTTTTAAAACTTGCACAGCTATGGTTTCACCAATGCGGAATTGAGCTTCTAAGGTGCTAGCTCCGATATGGGGCGTTACAATTATATTTGGATGTTTGATGAGATCGGCCATTGGTTTTGGTTCATTATCAAAGGTGTCTATTCCTGCACCAGCAATATAGCCCTCATTTAAGGCATTTAATAAACCTTTTTCAGTAATTATGCCTCCACGTGCAGCATTTAGAACAAAAGCGCCCTTGTGCATTTTCTTTAATTCAACCTCAGTGATCATGCCTTTGGTTTCTTTATTTAAGGGAACATGAACTGAAAGAATGTCACATTCAGCAAGAAGTTCTTCTAAAGTATTTTTACGTTCTGCCCCATTGCGGCGAAATACCTCATCTGAAATATAAGGGTCATAAGCAATAACGCGCATATCAAAACCTAAAGCAAACTTAGCAACTCTATGTCCAACATTGCCTAAGCCGACAATACCAATAGTTTTTCCGCCTAATTCAGTTCCTGTAAAATGGTGACGATTCCAACCACCTTGACTAGTACTAATATGGGCTGTTGGAATTTTGCGAATAAGTGCAAGTAGTAAACCAAATGTGAGTTCTGCTGCCGAATTGGTATTTTTTCCTGGGGTATTAACAACTAAAATTCCTAGGTCTGTTGCTAAATCACAGTTTATGTTACCATAACCGACAGCAGCGCGAGCCACTATTCTTAATTCTTTTCCGGCAGATAACAATGTTTCGTCAACATCTGTTTCTGAACGACTGATTAATACGTTTGTATCTACAATTTCTTTTAGAATGACATCCCTAGGGGCATCTGGGAGGTACACAATTTGTAATGGAGAAGAGACGGAAAGTTCAGGTGGCTGATTTTTTAGAAGATCTAAAGCAACCTCATGTAATTTTCCAGTTATTAAAATTTTAACTGCCTTTTCCATTTTAGCGTTCCTATTGAAATATTTAAGTTAAGTGCGTCTCAAGTTCATTACCTAATTTGGTAAGAATTTGTTCAGGCCTACCATAATCTAGGAGTCTGCCGTTGCCAAGCAGAACAACGTAATCCGCTGATTTCAAGGTATCTAAGCGATGTGCAATCACTATAGTTGTTTTATTTGCAAAGGCTTTTTTAATTGCTGTTTGAATTAACTTTTCTGTTTCTAAATCAACACTAGCTGTGGCTTCATCCATTAAAATAATTTTTGCTTTACTCAATATAGCTCTTGCCATACAGATTAATTGTCTTTGCCCCACAGAAAAATTTGTGCCTTTTTCCGCAACGGTATAATTTAATTTTCCAGGTAAATTAGAAATATAATCTGCGAGCTGGACATCTTTTAAGGCTTCCCAAATTTCATTTTCAGTAAATTTTTGTGTTCTATCAAGATTATATCTTAAACTTCCTGAAAATAAATGGGGTTCTTGCGGAACAATAGCAAATATTTCTCTCGATTTTTCTAATGGTAATTGTAAAATATCAATATTATCTACTAATATTTCACCACTATGGAAAAATACCATTCGATAAAAAGCTTGAAATAATGTGCTTTTTCCTGCGCCCGTTTTGCCAATAATCCCAATTTTTTTTCCTGCTGGAAAGGATACAGTTAAATTATTTAAAATAATTGGTAAATCATCTCTATAGCTTGATTTTAAATTTAATATATTCACTTCACCATGTTCTGGCCATTGCGGGGGGATAGGAATAAATTCTAAATCTGCATTTTTATGTTCTGAAGGTAAACTTTTATATTCAATGATTCTTTCTACGCTAACCATTTTGGCTTCTATCATAGATAAACTCCTAGTTAACCATTGCATGATGGAGTCTAAACCAATTGTTAAACTCATTAAAAAACCCGCTTGTCCAATTCCAATTTTTCCTTGTGTAACAAAATAAATAGCTATTAACGTTATAGTAAAAGAAAAAAACTCGGATGTTACTTTTAGTCTTATATTTAACCAACGTAAAATTCTGCTTTGTAGTAAAGATGCTTTTGCAAAATCTTGGGCTATTGCTTTTAAACGATTGATAAATTCTTCTGTTTTTCCATAGGCACGTATCGTTTGGAAACCAACAACTGATTCAGTAAATAAACTCCAAATTGGTGTTTCAAGAACCTTTGCAAGCCTTTGGATTTCTCTTGAAGCTGATTTAAATATTTTTTGAATCCGAAAATAAAATAAAGCACAAGGTAAAATTGAAAAAATAGCAAAAGGTGTTTGATATAAGACAATTATAGTAATAATTATCAACTCAACAAAAGTTCCTAAGATATCTGCAAATATATTTGGAATCTCGTCTTTAGCTTGAATATAATCGCCACTAAAACGGCGTATTAGTCGGCCAGATGGATGTTCATCCATAAATGTAACACGAACATTGGAAAAACTTTCTACCATTTGATCATGCAGAACTCTTGCTCCATTTGATAAAAAACCAATTAAAACAAGCCAATCTAAAGCTTTAATTATTATAACTATTCCGCAAAATGAAAAGAAAAATGTTGTTATTTGTTCTGCATTTGCATGTTGTAACCAATTTTTTAATTCATTAAAAAATTTAATTTCATGGTTGCATTGATTATTCGAACATTTATCAACCCAGAGAGAGACAATATAGCGAAATAAACTTTCACCTATACTGGCTGAAATAATTAAAATAAATATAACTGGTGTAAAATATTTAACCCCCTGCATTGCCATAAAGTAACGTTTAAAAAAAGCAAATCCAATACTGCCTTGTTGAACACTTTCTTTTGCAATAAATTTTTTAGTTTCTTCCATAATTTTCTATGCCTGCTAAGAATTGTGTTAATCTTGATTTTTTGTTTTTTATAAGATCTTTATATATACCTTGTTCACAAATTTCACCGTTTTCTAAAAAAATAATTAAATCAGAATATTTTAAAAATTCTAGGCGATGCGTAGCCCATAATATAGTCTTCTCTTTTCCCCATTCGCCTAAAAAAATATTTGTTACTAGTTCTTTTTCTGTTTTAACATCAACTGCACTAAGAGGATCGTCAAGAATAATTAAGCTAGAATTTTTAAATGCACTGCGGGATAAACTAATGCGTTGTTTTTGTCCACCTGATAAATTTACACCTTTTTCTCCAATTTCAGTTTCTAATCCTTGGCTAAAATTTGTTAAGTCACTTTTAAAACTAGCGGCGTATAAAGAATTTATGATGTCTTTTTCACTCGAATATAATTCATTTTCTGTTTTGTATTTTAAAGGAATATTTTCTCTAATTGTACTGTTCATAATAAAAGCTTCTTGAGGCACATAACTTTGAATAGCTCTTAATATATTAATTCCTGTAGAAGTGTGAACGAAACAATTTAGTTCAGTAATTTTGTTATTCTCATTTACAAGTAATTTAAAACGGACAGTACCTTCTGTTGGAACTAAATCACCCATTAATAATTGAAGTAAAATAGATTTTCCTGCAGCAACAGGTCCAATGATTGCAATAGTTTTATTAGCAGGTATTTCTAAATTTATATTATTTAAAACATAAGGTTCTGATTCAGAAAATTTTAAAGATACATTTTCTAAAGAAAATGATATAGAAAAAGACATTTTTTCTTTTTTTTCAATAATTTTGTTAATTAAGTTTTTTTCTTCAAGGGAAAATTTTTCTTCTAAATTTTTAGGAAATTCTTCATATTGAATTCGGGCAAGATACATTTTTTTTAGTCTTTTTGAGGCTACAAGAGCTTGCGACCAAGCATTTACAAACCAAGGTAATGGGGTAATTTGATGGCCTAAAATGCCAGAAAACCAAATTGCAGCAAAAATTGTTGAAGCATTTTTTTGTCCATCCAAGTATACAACTCCTGCAAATATAGCACTACTCACAACCATCCACCAATTATGCGTAATAGCAAAAGCGGTGCAATATTTTGCAGCAATTTTTAAATCTTGTTTATATTCAGATAAAGTTGCTTCGTTAATTTCTTGTTTAAAATGCTTTCCCCAACCAAAGTAACGAATCAGGCGCATGCCTTGAATCCATTCTGTAACAAGTTGCAATCTCTTGTCACCTCGCCGCATCATTTCATGGTGCAATCTGTTTCCTAACCAAGTAAAAAAGATTGAAATTGGGATTTGTAAACTTATTATAATAAAACCTAACCAAGCAATTTTTCCAATGGTTGAGATCATAATTATCATCACTAAAATGCAAGACACTAATAGAACGGGAAAGTCGACCATTGCGTGGGAAAGATAATCTCCTAAAAATCTTGTATCATTTTGTGCCATATTGGTGATATCGCCTGATTGAAACCTATTTCTGTCTTTTTTACTGATGGAAAGCAATTGTGTGTAAATATAAAACATCAGTTTATATGGGATTCTCCAAGCTAGGAGCATTTCCTTTTCAATTTTTTGGGCATGCAAGCTGGTTGCTAAAATATTAAGCAAAAATATAATAACAGCCAAAGACATACTAAAAAATAACTTTTCGTTTGTGGTTGGATTCTGATACAATAAATCTATTAAACGAAAATGTTCCGATGTTTGCTCTAAACTTCTTAAAACTTGGACAGCTGTTAAAGCTGCAAGTAAAGAAGCTGTTACGTCTGTGATATGAATTAAAAACATTTTTGTGAATTGGTTTTTTTCAAATACTATTAATGATTTAAATGGAGATTTTCTTAACAATGGGAGTGCTTGCAGAAATGAAGGATATGGGTCTTTTTTTTGCAAAGTTTCATTAATAAATGGAATTGAGTTTAAATCTTTTTTAGTTGCAGATCGTTTATTTAACTTTAGCATAATACTTGTTACGTCGGAAAAAGATAACTTTTCCCATAATGTAGTTTTATTTTGAGACAAGGTG
Organism: Pigmentibacter sp. JX0631; assembly: GCF_029873255.1. Taxonomy (NCBI): domain Bacteria; kingdom Pseudomonadati; phylum Bdellovibrionota; class Oligoflexia; order Silvanigrellales; family Silvanigrellaceae; genus Pigmentibacter; species Pigmentibacter sp. JX0631. Next base: position 3,078,315 of record NZ_CP123622.1, read on the forward strand.
GTACCTCAAATTTTAGTTAGGAGTTATAAGTGAATTTTTGCTTTAATTTGGATGAAATATCAAGTTTCATTACCAAAGCTGAACTCGGTTTTCTTACTCCAAATGAACATACTTATTTGCAAAAAATGATTGCTGCACAATCAGTAATAAATCAATTTTCAAAAAATTTCAACGAACAGGCTCTGCAATATAATAAATTAGTATCTAAATATTATAAGTGGATTTGTTATTCTTTTGAAAAGAAAAATATTAGTAAAAAAGATTTAACTGAATTACTTCTCTTAAAAAATTCTCTGGAAAAAATAAATTCGTACGAAAAAAATAAAACAAACAATACTGATAAGCCATTATCTTTTTTTTGTAAATTAAATGAATTGGCTAAAATATGGAATTTTAATTTAGAGAAAAATGAAAAATCAATAATTAATTTTCTTAAAATTTTTATGAAAGAAATGTACTATATTCCAGAGTATTTAATTGAAAGTGTTATGCAACTTGTAGTTGAAAGTTGGCGTCCAGTTTTCTTTCCTATAGGGTCAATCTTTACAAAAAAATTTTCTTTAAAAGAAATAGAGGAATACTTTTTTGGAGAAAATTCAAAACCAGACTATCAAACTCATATCATTGATAGAATTGATAGGTTTTTTTCGTTAGTAGGGGTAGGGCATACAAACCATCTATTTCTTTCAAAAAAGAATGATTTTGAATTGTATGAAGCTTCTTTAATTGTCCATGAATTACAGCATATAGTAGATGCAAAACAGCAAAAAATATTACCTGAAGGAATGCATTTAGTTGATCATTTATTTTTAGCAGAAAAAAATGCTTTAAATGCTGAAAGAATATTTTTAAATGGAAATGGAGTGTCCAAAAAAGGGAAATATAATTGGCTTGAAGCTAATTTATTTTATCCTCTTCTTTTATTGAAATGCGAGTTACATTCGTATTTAAATAATGAAATTGATATCATAAATTTTAAATCAATATGTCTATCACATGGAATGGATCCTGTTACATTATCAACTTTATTTGATTGGGGAGCACCTTTTCAAATGGGTATTTATTGTGCCGCTGTGTTAGAGTTAGAACAAAACTGGAAAAAATATATTCAATGAATATTCTAATGAGGGAAATATGGAAAATAATTCTACTAAAGATATTAAGTTACCTTCCATTCCCGATGCCGTTCGGGAATGTCTAGCCCAAATGTATAGTACGGAAGCTGATATCGGCAAATTAGCTAACCATGCTCAAAAAGATGCTGGTATTACATCAAGTATATTAAAGCTTGCAAATTCTTCTGTTTATTCAATGGGGCAATCAACAAGTGATCTAAAAGTAGGAATGACTCGAATTGGTCTTAGTTCGTTAATGCAAATTCTTATTAAATATTCTATTGAAAAGTTATTTGAGTTTGAAGCAATAGATTTTTTTAATGTAAAATCATTTACTAAACATTCTTCTTGGGTATCACAGGTTGCATTTGAAATTGCAAAATTCTTAAAAATCGATGCTTTATCTGATTTATTAGTTGCAGGTTTGCTCCATGATGTTGGTTTACTAGTTAGAGCTATTTCTGACAAAACCTTAATGAAACAAGTGACAGAAAAATGCATAAAAGAGAAAATTGATTTTAATATTGCTGAAAAATTATTAAAACTAGAAGCGCATGAACAGCTAGCTGAAGTTCTGCTGCAAAAATGGCAATTACCTCAAAGTGTAATTACCTTAATAAAGTATCATCATACAGATGAAAAGTTTCGACCTAAGACATTGTCGTCAGAGCAAAATAAATTAATTAATATAATGTGTATAGCAGATATAATTGCCCATCGTTTTGGTAACGCCTTTCAAAACTATCATCGAGATACAAGGGTAAATCAAATTGAACTAGAAAAATTAGGTTTAACTAGTCAAGATATTGGTAATATTGTGAAACATGTAACTCAACAATTACAGTTTTTTTAAAATTATGAAAAAATTTTTAATATTTTTAATTCTTTTTTTTACTCCAAGTATAATTGCAGGTTTTTTATTGTTTAAGTTTTTTCCACAAGATTCCAAGCAATTACTTGATCTTGGGAAAATTAAGTTGGCTGAAAAGGCTCCTTTTGTAAAAAATTATATTGCTCTACCTGCCAAAAAAATAGAAAAAAAACCTGAAAAAAACGATAAACCTGAGAAGAAGGAAATTGTTTTAGTCAATAATTTACAACATTTTACAAATGCGGAAGTGTTTTCTCCCATATGTGGTGAAGAAATTAAAGAAAAATTTAATGAATTTTTCACACAGTGTAATAGTTGCCCAAAATATATTAGTAATAACAATAATAACAATAATAACAATAATAACAATAATTTTATTTATTTTTATGAAACAAGAGGAAAAATATTAAACAAAAATGATGAAGAAGCTTTTGTGATTATGAAAGGATGTAATGAAAATAAAAATTTAGCAACAATTGTTTTATTAAGAAACGGTTATGGAGGTTGGCAAAGAGTTAAACACTATTCTGATATTCAAATTGATAAAGAACCACTTGAATTTTTTGATAGTCATGGCATGCTTATTTTTGTCACGAAAAAAACGATTGTAAATGAAAAAGAACTTAAACAGGAAATATATTCATTTAAAATACAATCCGATAAAATTGAACAAAAGGATTTATTTGCAATTGGGATGGAAAGAACTATGGAATGCCATAATACCTTACAAGGTAGTATTGAAGATCCTATTAAAATTAATGGAAAAACCTTTCAAACAAATCTTGAACTTATAGGTTGTAAAAAAAATGTTTTAAATGGTCCACATAAAGTTACCTTTTCTTTATCTGAAGATAATATCTTTTTTCCTAATAAAGAAACAAATTCTTTAATGACTAAAATAGAAAAATATGGAGAAAATGATGTTCCGTAAATTTTTTTTAGTATTGTTTTTTTGGTTAACAATTATTTTTCAATTAAATTCATTTGCATATGAAGAAAAAGAATCATCTTCAGTTCCTCCTAATGTTGGTTTATCTTTAAATATCTTAGGCCCCTTATTTGGATTATATTCGGCAGGAGTTTCCACTTATGTTTCACCATATGTGCAAATTGGATTATATGGCACTTATTTTGATACCCGTAATATTGATCCTCAAGTCACAGGTTGGCAAAGTCAAATTCGTCTTAATTTATATTTTACTGCTCCTAATGTAAGTGGAATATATTTAGGAATTTTTGGTGGATATGAATCTGTTACTATTAAGAAAAATGATAATAAATCTGATTCATATAATGATTTAATTGGAGGTTTTGTTCCGGGATATAAATGGGCTATGACAAAAAAATTAAATTTATTACTCGGAATAATAATTGGTTACATGTATGGAGACATTCAAGTGAGTCCAGAAATTTCATTTGTTTATTCGTTATAAAAAATATTACTAATTTACTTACTTTTTAATTACTAGGGAATAAAGGAATGAAAAAAATTTTCACAATATTTTATTTATTTTTTTCTTTCACAAGTGAGGCATTGACGCTTAAATTATTCTATCCCGATAAAGATTCTCCCCCCAATCAAATGGGAAACGATGATAAAGTAGCAAAACCTCCAGGTTTGTCCCTTGATATTATTTCTAAAGCGGCAAGTGATCTCAAAATAAATATTGAATATTTTCGAGTACCTACAAATAGGGTTTTTATTTCTTTAAAAAAAGAAGAAGCAGATGGCATTTTTGTTTTTTCTTATTTACCTGAAAGAACTGAATTTGGAGTCTTTCCTTTTAGTAATGGTAAAGCTGATAGTACAAGACGAGTGTTTTCTTTGAAGTATCATTTTTACAGGTATAAAAACTCAACGGTATCTTGGGATGGGAGTAAGCTCTTAAATTATCATTCTAATATAGGAGCATCTAGAGGGAGCTCAGTCTTAGAAACTTTAAAAAAATTAAATATTCCTTTTGAGGAAAGTAAAGGTTCTGAAGTTTTATTTAAAAAAGTGAGTACCGGTAGGCTAGATGCATTGGTGGAACACGATTTAACAATTGATATATTTAACTCAAAACTACCAGATCATCATAAAATTATTAAATTAAATCCAGCTGTCCTTGAAAAAGATTATTTCTTAGTTTTTGGAAAAAGTTTTTATGAAAAAAACAAGGATCTATGTGAAAAATTTTGGAATCAAATTGGAAAAGTAAGGGAAAACACTATAAAACAAAATATTCATAAATATAAATAATATGTGCTTGGATTTGACATACACTTTTTGGAAGAATTAAAGATTGTTATACTTCATAAAATATGATATAAAATAAAAACAAATTTAAAAATTTATTTTTGGTAGATATATGAAAAAAATAATTCTAATTTTTCTGCTTATCTTTGTAAATTCTGCTTTTGCAGAAGAGGTCGATATTGTTATATTAACACATGAATTTTCAAATCAAACAGTGGCTTTAAATGAAAATAAAATAACAGGAATAGCTGGAGATATTCTTACCAATGCTTTAAGTCAAAGTAATATCTCTTACAAAATTATTTATCTTCCTTGGAAAAGAGCTCAATTAGATACTTTATTAAACTCAAATAAAAAAACTTTTATCTTACCTCTAACTAGAAATGAAGAAAGAGAAAACAATTATATTTGGGTTTCAAAACTGTATGAATTAGAATCCATTTTTTTAACTTTGAAAAGTGAAAAAAATATCGATAACTTTAATGATGCCAAAAATAAAATAATAGGAGTACTTTTTGGGTCTTCCATGGAACAAACTTTAAAAGATACTAAGAATGGATTGTATCTAGAAAATATAGAAACATCTTTTAATCAAACAGCTATTTTAAAAAAACTTCTCGATAAAAGAATTGATACTTGGTATGATGTAAAGATTGATATTGTTGCTGAACTTAAGAATCAAAATCAGGATATTTCAAGTTTTAATTTTGGAAAAAAAATAGATATAGAAGAAAATTTTCTTGCTACTTCAAAAAATGTTCCAAAAGAATTAATTCAAAAAATTGAAAATTCCTTTGAAAAATTTAAAAAAACTCCCGAATATATTAAAATATTAAAGAATTATTTAGGGAAAATTTAAGATAAATTAAGTTTTATTAAACAAATATTTAATAAAACTTAATTGAAATAAAAATTAATTTCCGCCTTTTTTAGCAAGCAATGCTTCGGTATTTTTTTCAGATTCTGCGGCAGGCAAACAATATTTAGTTGATAGATAAAAGATAAATAAACTAAATACACCTAATACTAAAAAGTCCCAACCTAAAGGAATAACTTTTTGTCCACCATCAAAGGAGCCAAAATAAGATAGTACACAGAAAATGAGCATATAAGGAATAAGCCATACTGCTGATTTGTAGTCTAATTTATTAGCAATATGCTCTTTATCAATCGAGTTTTTTCCTAGGTGATTTGAAATAACAAATACAACTAAACCGGCAATAACGGTTACTGCTAATTTCCAGACTACATTCCAACCTGACCAGTAGATCATTAAGTTACAAACATAAAAGGCAATAAATGATAGTAATGGATAAAAAGGAAGGCTAAATGGACGTGGTCTGTTTGGTTGTTGTTTTCTTAATGCAATTAAACAGATAGGTCCAACTGCAAAGGAAAAAATAAGAGCTGAAGAAAGAAAGGAAACAATTGCTTTCCAGCCACTAAATGGAAGAAACGCTAGCATTGAAACCACTAAATTTAGAAAAATGGCGCGCATAGGAATGCCGGATTTGGCAATTTTTGCGAAAATTTTCGGAGCATTTCCAGATTGGCTCATGGTTTGGACAATACGGGCACTTGATGCAACATAAAGTACCCCTGTTCCTAATGGAGAAACTATAGCATCAATATAAAGAACAGTAACAAGCCAAAAAATTCCAATTTTTGCAGCTAGTCCAGCGAGTGGACCTGCATCACCAGCAAAAGAAAGATTTTTAAAACCATTTGCTAATGCGCTGTCAGGCATTGCTGTTATAAAAGAATATTGGAGTCCACAGTAGAGGACGATACAGATAGAAATAGATAAAATTAGAGCTAAGGGAATATCACGTTGTGGACGTTTTGATTCGCCCGCAAGAAGAGCTGCATGTTGAAATCCGCAAAATGAATATACAACACCAGCTAGTGCTACGGCAGAAAATATTCCGTTAATTCCATAAGGAGCAAATTCGTGTGGAGAAGTTGATGTTAAACCTAAATTATCCACATTATGTGATGTCATTAGGAACATAATAACAACAAGGAAGGGAACAAGAAGTTTCCAAGTACTTATGAAGTTATTTGCATTGGCCAAAAACTTTGCACCAAAGCTATTTAACAATATCAGTACAAGCATGGTTAAAAAACAGATAATATAACCAGTAGATGTAAAAACATTAATCCCATCTACTTTTTGAATTAAGGAAGGATAGCGATTTCCCATATAGAGAATGGTAGATTGAACCTCTTGAGAAATAGAAACTACATAAGTAATCCAAGTGATCCAGGTAAGAATAAAACCCACAAGTTTACCGTGAGTAAAAATTGGAAAAGCAGCAACTCCCCCAGAGATAGGAAACATTGTACTCAACTCAGCAAATGTGAGGGCAAGAAACATGATACTTACACCACCGATGAGCCAAGATATCAATGAGGCCGGTCCTGCCATTTGCGCCGCATACAAGGAACCGAAGAGCCAGCCAGATCCTACAATTCCGCCAAGGCTGGCACAAATAATGCCAAATAAACCAATACTTCGTTTAAGTTTCATGGTGTATCACCTTTCGAAGTTAAAAAAATTTTATGAATATGGAATCTTTCAGGCGCTATAAAGCTTCCCATTGAGAAATCCGAACATTTATTTACACAACTCATTTAGTTCTTTATTTCTGGTTAGTCAAATTAATTGATTCCCTTCAAGCATAATCTGTAAATGCGAAAAGTGCATTTATTGGGTTTTCTTTTTGAAATTATTTGACAAAAAAATTTTGTTGCAGTGAAAAAAAAATAAAGAGTTGAATTCTATAAAAAACTCAACTTGCTATAATTTTAAAAAAATATAGGAATATTTATTGGCATTAAGGAATATTTTCTAAAACCCTAATCATTAGAGACAAAAAAATTACCTTTTATAAAATCAGTCTGAAAATAAAAAAGGTAACTGAGAAAAGAAATAAAATTGATGACAGTTGTCATAGATGAAATATAAAAAATTTTATTTTCCATCTAGATAAAATTTATAACTATTTCCTCAGCTTTGGATAGGGCATCAGGTAATTTATCTAGATGAGTTCCACCTCCACGCGCAAAATCTGGGCGACCTCCGCCTTTACCATCTACAAGTTCAGAAAGTTGTTTGACAATTTGACCTGCTGAAAGCTTCTTATGCTCTTTTAGTAATTGAGAATTAACACCAACCATAAAGTGAATTCTTGAGTCTGCTTTTGTTGCAAGAATTGCTATTATGTTTGGCTTTTCTTTTAAACGATCACAAAGTAATTCAAGTTCTTTAAGATCAATTTCAGCAAAGGATTTGACGACAAGTTTTGCTTTGCCTTGAATATCACTTGCACTCTCTAAAATTTCAGAAATTTCGGCATTTACTAATCTGCTCTGTAAAACTTGAATTTGTTTTTCCAAATCTTTTTGCTGATCTTTTAACGAAACAATTTTTTGAGAAATATCATGCTCTGAGCATTTTAATAAATCTGTTACTGTATGAATTGCTTCTTTGGTTTTATTTAGATACTCATAAGAGTTATGCCCCGTAAGAGCTTCTATTCTTCTGACACCGCTCGTAACGCTTCCCTCTGAGATAATTTTAAACATTCCAATTTGCCCAGTAGCAGTCACATGTGTTCCGCCACATAATTCTAAAGAAAAATTTGGAACGTTAAGCATTCGCACAAATTCATCATATTTTTCATCAAACATTGCCATCGCACCCATTTCTTTTGCTTTGGCTAAAGGAACAGATTCATAAGTTTCCACAACAATATTTTTTAAAATTTGTTCATTAACTAATTTTTCTACTTGCAATATTTCTGAGTTACTCATAGCTTTGTTGTGCGAAAAATCAAAGCGAAGAATAGAGGAATTTACTAAAGATCCAGCTTGTCGAACGTTTTCACCAAGCACGATTTGCAATGCTTTATGTAACAGGTGTGTAGCTGTATGGTTACGCATAGTACTTTGTCTTAAAGAAAAATCTATCAAAGCTGTAACCTTAGATTGTTCGCCAAATAACTGTATCAACTCTGAATTAGTTAAAGATTTAGCATTTTCTGAGCTAAATTCTTCATGCTTTAAAAGATGGACAATTGCATTTACAGTTTTCCTAACATCAACGACTTCAAATTCATTTTTTCCATAAGAGTTATTTGTTATAAACCAGCCAGAATCAGAAACTTGTCCGCCTCCTTCAGGATAAAAAGGAGTGTTTGAAATAATAAGTTCAAACATTTTATTTTTAAGCTGCCGGATTTTTTTGATTTGCGGGAAAGGGATAGTTATTTCAATAATTTCTTGTTTATTTTTAACTGCGCCTTGATAAACAATATGATAGCCCGCAAATGATTTGTCTAGGAGTGGATTACTTGGATGGAACTCTATCCAAGGTGAATCATCTTGATCAAATTTGTAAAACTTTGCATCGGAGCGACTTCTTTCTTTTTGCTCCAACATATGTTTGTTAAATCCTTCAATATCAGCAGTAAAACCTTGTTCTTCGCAAAGAATTTGAGTTAAATCATATGGAAATCCAAAGCTGTCATGTAAAATGAATACATGCTCACCAGAAAGTACTTTTTTATTTTTTAATTTAGTTTCTTCAATAAATCCTTGAAACTTTGTTAAACCACTTTCAAGAGTAGTATTAAAACGTAATTCTTCAGTTTGAATTGCTTGTTCTATTTGTATTTTATTCTTTTTAATTTCAGGATAAAATTCTGACATTTCTTCAACAACAACAGAAACAATTTGTTCTAAAAATGATTTATTTTTTGGCCAATTCGGAGCTAGTTTACTAACATGTCTAACCGCTCTTCTGAGAACTCGTCTTAATACATATCCTCTTCCTTCATTAGAAAAATGTGCACCATCGCCTAAAGTAAATGTTAGAAGGCGAATATGATCTGCAATCACATTACAACTTATTTCTTGCTGTTTAGTTAGCTTTTCTAAACCAGTAATACCTGCAGTTAAAGATATTTTTTGTTTTATATTCTTAAATATGTCGATATCAAAATTAGAAGTTTTACCTTGAATTAAAGCAGTAAGGCGTTCAAGTCCACAGCCTGTATCAACGCTTTTCATTGGTAAATCTTTTAAAGTACCATCTTCCTGTCTATTATATTGCATAAAAACAAGATTCCAATATTCAAGGTAACGATCACAATCACAACCAGGACCTTTGCATTGCAAACCTTTTGCATAGCAGTCACCTACTTGTTCTCCTTGATCTAAATACAATTCGGAACATGGTCCACAAGGTCCAGTAGGCCCCATTGCCCAAAAATTATCTTTATCGCCTAAGCGAACAATTCTGTTTTCTGGGACACCAATTGATTTCCAAATGTCAAAAGCTTCTTGATCGCTATGATGCACAGTAGCCCAAAAACGGCTCATATCTAATTTTAGTTCATCCTTAGAAAATTCATACGCCCACTGGATAGCTTCTTTTTTATAGTAGTCTCCAAAGCTCCATGATCCTAACATTTCAAACATTGTACAATGGCGTCCATCCTTACCGACATCATCAAGATCGCCAATACGAATACATTTTTGTGCATTTGTTGCTCTTTTGTAAGGTCGAACTTCTTCTCCAGTTAAACAAGATTTAAATTGTGTCATTCCTGCTATTGTAAAAAGGATTGTTTGATCTCCTATGGGAATAGTGGAGGCACTTGGGACATAAGTATGTTTTTTTGTTTCAAAAAATTGAATGAATTTTCTGCGAATGTCATTAGTTTTCATATTTTCTCCAAATGCCTACCACGTTCTAATAAATTTGAATACAGATAAGGTAATATCAAAGCGTACGGAAATCCGAGCTATGATGACATATAGAATGCCATTGCGATGATGGCAACAAACAAGTTTAAGGAAAAAAGACTAAATGCAAAATGGAATTCATGAAGAAAGCAATTTGCAGAAAGATACAAAGCAATTAGGAAGAGCAAGTTTTGGTGCAATGTTAGGTGTTTTGCTTTCGAGAGCTTCTGGGGTGTTAAGAACAGCGGTTGTAAATGCAACTTTTGGATTATCACATTCACTTGATGCATTTAATACGGCTTTTAGGTTTCCGAACAGTTTAAGAGATTTATTAGCAGATGGAGCTCTATCAGCTGCTTTTGTTAAAGTTTTAGTTGATGAAAGAGCTAAAGGAAAAGAAGCTGAAAAAGAACTTATTCAAGTTATCATAGGTTTCTTTTTATTTTTAACCCTTCTCATAGCATTTTTAACCATGCTATTTTCAACACCATTCATGCGGCTAATTGGAGGAGAGCAATTTAAAAATTCAGGAAATTTAGAACTGGCTTCTCAGTTATTTAAAATTTTAGGATTTTATTTACCTCTCACCATGTTAAATGCTGTTGCAATGGGAGTTTTATCTGTTCTTGGGCAAACATTTCGTGCAATGAATAGTTCTGCTTTTCTCAATGTTGGGATCATTGGTTGCGCTTTTTGCTCTCCTTTTTTAAGCCATTTCTCAATCAATCCAATCTATGCAATTGCAGTAGGCGCCATGTTGGGTGCATTTTTTCAAATGATTTATCAATATATTCCGCTTTATCATTTAGGTTTATTAAAATTTCCCAGTTTTAATTTCTTCCATTGGTTTAGATATAAACCTTTACATACTGTACTAATTTTAATGGTTCCTAGAGGCATTGCACAAGGAGCACTTGTTATTGCTTTAATGATCAATACTTATTATGCAATTAGTATAGGTTCTGGAGTGTTAAGTTATATTATAACCGCCATTACAATTATCCAAGTACCAATAGGATTATTTGGAGTAGCGACAGGTTTTGCTGCGCACCCTATTTTAACTAAAGCAGTTAATGAAGGATTAAATAAAAAATTTTCCAGTTTACTTACTGAAAGTTTAGAAACAGTATTATGGCTTTCTAGTATTACAACTCTAAGTTTTTCTATACTCATTGTTCCATTTTACTCAGTCTTATTTGAACATGGAAAAGTAACAAATTATGATACAATTCAAAATTCTTTAGCAGTTTGCTCTTATTCAATTGGAATTACTTTTGCTGCAGGTTCAAAGGTACTTCTCAATGCATATTATGCTATCAATTCTACCAAACAAATTATATATAATGCTTTTATTTATTTACTATTAAATGCTACTTTAAGTTCAATTCTAGCACCAAAGTATGGAATTATTGGCTTAGGTATTTCATACAGTACCTCTACAGCCTTTGACTTTTTTCTAAATTATTATTTCTTAAAAAGAAATTTTCAAAAAAAATACTTCGGCGATAATCCCTACATTGCAGGCGGAAAATTCTTTAATTTCAAAATTATTATATTCGCTATACTTTCTTACTTTTTTGGAGTTCTTGGAATTTATTTGACGAATAAATTTTGGGCAAAATTAGAAACCTTAATTTTCTTGAAGAAGGGGTTTTTGCTAAATTTAAGTTCTCTTAGTATAGGTGGACTCTTTATTCTGATATTAAGTTATTTTTTAATCATAACAATGGGTCCACACAATTTAAAAAATTTAATAACCAAATTCAAAAAAAGACTGATTGGTTAATTGTCTATATCAACATAAACAGTTTTTAATTGAGTATAACTTTCAATAGCAGCTATACCGTTTTCTTTTCCAAACCCAGAAGCTTTAAATCCGCCAAAAGGAATTTCAACTGGGCATAAATTATAACTATTAATCCAACACATTCCGGCTTGAATTTGGTTTATAACTCTGTGTGCTCGATTTAAATCATTTGTTAATATCCCACATGCTAGTCCATAAGGTGTATTATTCGCTCTTTCAATAACTTCATTTTCATTTTGAAAGGAAAGAATTGACATCACAGGACCAAATATTTCATCTTTAACAATCGTCATATCATCATGGCAATCTGTAAAAATAGTAGGTAACAAAAAGTTTCCGTTTGCAAATTGGCTTTCACTTGGACTCCATTCTAGAGTTTTGCCTCCATAAATTAATCTCGCTCCTTCTGATTTTCCTTTTTCAATATAGCCCATTACTTTATTGAAATGTTCTTTTGAAATAAGGGCACCTAATTTAGTATTTTGATCAAAAGGATCACCAACTTTGAGTTTGGAGACTTTATTTAGCAAATAATCAGTGAATTTATCTTTAATTTTTTGGTGAACAAAAACTCTAGTTCCATTGGAACAAATTTCACCTTGATTATAAAAGTTTGCGTTTATTGCAATTTGTGCAGCTTTATCCATATCAAAATCATCATAAATAATAAGTGGAGACTTACCACCTAATTCAAGGCTGACTTGTTTTAAATTACTTGCAGCATTTTGCATAACTCTTTTTCCAGTTGAGTAAGAACCAGTCAAAGATATTTTTTGAATATCATGATGTAAACTTAAATATTCTCCAACTTCTCTTCCACCTTGCACAACTTGGAATACACCCTCGGGTATACCAGCTTCTAAAAATATTTCATAAAGTTTATTTGCACTCAGAGGGGTGAGTTCTGATGGTTTAAAAATCATAACATTTCCACTAGCGAGAGCTGGTGCTGCTTTCCAACAAGCAATTTGAAATGGATAATTCCAAGCACCAATTCCTGCGCAGATACCAATTGGCTCTTTTTTAGTATAAGCGAAAGATTTTCCGAGTTGAACATGCTCACCATGAATACTGGGAGCTAAGCCCGCAAAATATTCTAAAGACTCAGCTGCACTAGGGAAATCCACTTCAATTGCTTCAGTTATAGGTTTGCCTGTATCAAGGACTTCGATTTGCGCAAGTTCATGTGAGCGAGATCTGATAATACTTGCAGCTTTATTCAAAATTTTTGCCCGTTGCAGTCCTGTGAATGTTGACCAGGTTTTAAAACCTATTTTTGCTTTTTGAATAGCACTTTCTATTTCATAATTTTGAGTGATTTCTATTTCACAAATTTTCTTACCAGTGGAGGGAGAGTAGTTAGAAAAAGTCTTTTGCATTTTACTTCCTTTCATGTTAAGTGGAAGTTCTAAGTAACATATTTTAAAAGTATTGAAAAGTAAGAAATTTTAATTAAATATTTTGGTTACTTTAGTTTTTTAAAAAAATTACTTATATCATTATAATAATCTTTTATAAAAAAATTATTTTTTTCAAGCCAATTGAAATTATAATAAGTATTTGCGTATCTCTCACCTGAATCACAAAGCAAAGTTACAATAGAACCTTCTTCTTTTTTCTTTTGCATTTGCTTGATGATTTCAATGACTCCACAAAAATTTGTACCCGTTGAAGGGCCTCTTTTATAATCTAAAAAATCAGCCAAATAATGCATTGCAGCAATTGAAGCAGAATCTGGTATTTTTAGCATTTGATCAACAATTTCTTTGATGAATGATTTTTCAACTCGTGGCCTGCCAATGCCTTCAATTTTTGATGAAAAATTTGCCTCAAAATCTTCAGTAATTTTTTTATTGTAGTAATCGTAAAATACAGATTGTTCAGGATCAACAACACATACTTGTGTATCAAGAGATTTATAACGAATGTATCTTCCTATTGTTGCACTAGTGCCGCCAGTGCCTGCACCTATTACGATCCATTTTGGAATGGGAAAACGTTCTTTATTCATTTGCAAAAAAATGGCTTCTGCAATATTATTGTTACCACGCCAATCAGTTGCTTTTTCTGCATATAAAAATTGATTCATAAAATAAGAATTTTTATTTTTACCTAATTTTAATGCTTCATTAGAAACTTCTGTTGGATTTTTCACCAAGTGGCAGTAACCGCCGTAAAATTCTATTTTTGCAATTTTTTCTTTAGAAGTATTTTCTGGCATTACTGCAATAAATTTTAATCCGAGCATTTTAGCAAAATAGGCTTCAGAAACAGCAGTTGATCCAGATGAAGATTCTATAACAGTTGATTTTTCATTTAAGAAACCATTACAGAGGGCATATAAAAATAGTGATCTTGCTAAACGGTGTTTCAAGCTTCCTGTAGGGTGAGCGGATTCATCTTTAAAATAAAGATCAATATTTTTTAATTGAGGAACAGAAACCTTAAATAAATGTGTATCAGAAGATCTGTTAAAATCAGCTTCTATTTTTTTCATTGCTTCCTTCAGCCAAGATTTATTCATAGTGATACCTTTCTTGTCTAAATCTAAAAAAAATTTAACTGAAAAATAAATTTTTACAAGAAAAATTCTTTAAAAATTAATATTTAATGAATTAAAAATATTTGTAAACTCATAATTTTTTTGATTTTTTAATCCGGAACATATTTTTAAGTTGAGATTTTTACGACATCTTTTGTCTCTTTCAAGCGACCACATTCTTATTTCAGATAATTTCAACTTTTTGCTTTCTATAAGCAAATTTTTTGCATCATGAAGTGTAAAAATTTCGTTTTTTAAATCATTTCTTCCAATCATAGGAGTTACAGAAATTGTATTAAATAAAAATTCATTTTTTACTTTTTTATGTATTTTTTTTAAAAATAGAAAAGAATTTATAAGAGCCGATTGTGTATATTTAAACATATTTCCACTTAGATCTTCTGCATAATTCATGGTTAATAAATTTACTGTAAATTTAATATTCTTGTTTACTAATTCAGATAGCAATTCTTTTGTAACAGAATTAAGGCCAGAAGGCATAACAGGTATTGTTATCGAAATTTTCAAATTTTGGTAGATATTTTGTAAATCTTTAATAGCATTCATAATTTTTTTTAAGGCAACTTTATTGTCAAGAATTTTTCCTTCGAGGTCAAAATCTAATCCTACTGGCTGATATATTTTTATGATTTTTTCATAATTTTTAAGCAATTCAGCCGAATTTTTGCAATAAATTGCTAAATTATTTCCATCTTGCCCACCAAGGGATATGAAGTAAGAAACATCAGTTGATTTAATTTCATTTAAAAGTTTGATAATTTCAATTTTATCAATTTTATTGTTTTTTAAACCATCCCATGCAGGAAGACATTTATCAGCATCTTGAATAAAAGAAAGAGTAATATATTTTAGATTATTTTTCTTTATTACTTCTTTTAAAGACAAATCCCCTTTTTTTTCAAGATATTCGGTAAATTCACTATAAGGGTTAAAAATAGTCTTTGACATAGTTTGTGATAAAGCAATATCAAATAAGAAAAAGTAATTAAAAGCTAAAGTAAAAATTATTCTTAAAGCTAATCCTCCTTTGTTGTTAGTCAATAATTTTAATTTCACTTTAGTAGTTACCAACTAGAATTTTTGCCATCGTATTTATTGTTGCAGAAATTTTATTATCTTTGCTTGTTTTTGTATAGTAAAAAACATTTTTAAAGGCAGTATTAAATGAGTTTCTTATCAAAAACATAGAAGAATAAATTTGATTTCCTTCATTTGTACTAAATAAAACATCTGGGTCATCAAAAAAAAGAATATAGCTATTTAAATCAAAAGTTAGCATTCTTTTCATGTCAAAAATGACAGAAGATAATTCTTCTAAATAAGGCAATCGTGAAATTAGTGAGGGTTTTATTTGCAAAAAAACAATTTTTCCTTCCGCAAAAACTTCAACAGGAATTTCTATGTTCTTAAAAAAATGTTTGCCATCTAATAACGAAAGAATTAAAATGTTCTCTCCTTTTTTATAGTAATCTAAAATTTCTCTTTTTATTTCCATATCTTTTTCAGATGTGTTAAATCCAATGAAAACTTGACATTTCCCGTCATTGCTATTGATTCTATTATTTAAAATATTAAGTAAATTTTTCACATCATTTGAAACTTGAAGAATATCAATTGGCTTTGGCATGTACTTAGTTGCGCCAAGTTCATTTGCTCTTCTTCTGGTACTTTCTTCTTTGTCACCACTGACACAAATTATAGGAATTGAGGATAAAATTGGATGCGCGCGAAAAAAACTTAGAATTTCAAATCCATCTATATTGGGCATATTGAGATCAAGTAAAATTAAATTTGGTTCTTCTTTTTCAGCAATGACCATTGCATTTGTGCCAGAAAGTTCACTGATAACTTTAAAATGTTTTGAAAGTGCTTTGGAAATAATTTTTTGCGAAACTTCATCATCATCTATGTACAAAATTTTTTTCTTCTCAATATTTTCTTCAGGTTTTTTTTCAATTGTAAAATCAGGTTGCTGGCTATCTGTCATCAGTAAATCCTTTAATTACTGTATATTTTACTAAATTTTTAATATTTAATATCCGTGTCAAATTTATTTTACTAAGAATTATGTGCCTATTCCTATTATTTTCTATAACTCGATAAGAGTATGCGGGAATGTTTAATCAATAGGTATATAATATGGTAAGAAAAAACATTTTAAAAATGAAAGATAAAGAGCTATTTTTCATTGTTGTTATTGTCTTACTAATTTGTACATTTTGCATATTTGTTTTATTTAAAAGTTATGATTTTTCTAAATTAACAGGTGTAGAACTTGGTTTCTTTTATGCAATGCGGGTTTATTTACTTTTTCTATTTGTAAGATTACTAGGTCATTTATTTTTTAGTTTTGCCAATCATTTTTTTGCAAAAACTATTGAAAAACTAGATTACTATCCTCTAGTTACAGTGATTATTCCCTGCTTTAATGAAGAAAAAGTAATTAATAATGCTGCTAAATCAATTTTGAGTATGAATTATCCCAATATAGAAATATTAATTGTTGACGATGGTTCGTCAGATTCCACAATTGAAGTCATTTCTTTACTTGAAAAAAAAGGGCGGATTCGGGCTATTCATCAAGAAAACGCAGGGAAGGCTACAGCTCTTAATAGAGCTGTGAGTGAAGCGCATGGCGATTATGTTCTTTGTATGGATGCTGATAGTGTATTAAATACCGAAGCTATCGAGGTTGGAATTAAATATTTTGAACAAGATCCTAAAGTCGCAGCCGTAGCAGGTAGTGTTGAAATTGGCAACGTCAATAATGCGATTACCTCTTTCCAAAAACTAGAATACATTTCAGGTCTAAATTTATTCAAAGTTGCACAGTCCTTTTTGGGAAGTGTTATTGTTATTCCAGGTCCTGTAGGCCTTTTTCGAAAAGATATTTTGCTTGAAGTCGGAGGATATCATTCAAATACTTTTGCTGAAGATTGTGAATTAACTATCAGACTTTTAATGGCTGGTTACAAAACTGTTTATGATGCAAAAATGGTTGCAGTGACGGAAGCACCTGATGACTTTAATTCACTAATTTCTCAAAGATATCGTTGGAACAGAGGGATTGTACAAGCAATTAGAGAAAATATTATTTGGTTATTTTTACCACATAAAAGTTTAAAAAACTTTTTTATTATTATTTATATGATTTTAGAATCAATATTTATACCAGTGGCTAATTTTGGTTTTGGAATGTTTTCTATAGCCTATACTTTGATACATAGTTCTGAAAATTTTGTTGGTTATTTCTTTTTTCAACTTGTTATACTTGATATAATTGTTACCTTATTTTGCATTGTGACAGAAAAAAGATCATATTCTTTACTTTTCTACTCTGCCATTAATCGCATTACATATTCATTTTCCTTGGAAGTAGTGAGATTTTTTTCAATTCTAGACGAGTTTTTGCGACTTCCTATGAATTGGTCAAAATTAGAACGCAAAGGTATGGACTCATGATTATACAAAATATATTAAGTATATTTGTTCTATCATTGTGTCTTGCGACGCTCTTTATTACTTTAGTTACATATTTTTTATATCGCTTCAAGCAATTGCTGAAATTAGGTAAAGTTGATGCAACTCAAATTATTGAAGGTGTTTTTTTTAAGAAATATGCTCCATATATTAAAGCAAAAGAAAAAAAAGAAAAAAATGAGTTTGATAGTAAGTTAAGTGATAGAAAAACATTGATGAATTTTTTTGCTGTTATAGCTATTATTATTTTTATTTCTCTTATTGCAGGGTACCTTTATAGTTATTTTAGACTGGGTGAAAAAACAATAGATACTAAAAAATATGAAGGTCTATTAGCAAAAGGACTTATGAAAGAATTTCCATTAAACTCTTTACAAGAAGATCCAGCATTTATTGAGTTTATTTCAGAAGAAAAAAAGAAAATTATGCAGTCTAATTTTTCTAAAATGAATCAATATAAAATTGCAATTTATAAACCAGATAAATATAAAGAGTTTGAGAAAAATCAAGGCATAATTTTTGAGGGTTGGAAACTATTTTTTGATAAGTACAAGTTTAATTATACTATATTTTCAGACTTTAGTGAATTAGATTACGGAAAAATAAATTTGTTATTGCTACCAAATTCAATTTCGTTAAACAAGAAAGCGAAAATTGAAATTGAGAAAATACTCAATCAAAAAATTCCAGTGTTTGCCACTGGTGCAGTAGGTTATTTTGATGGGCTTGGAGATATCAATCGTGATCAATTTGCTGAAAAAATATTTGGTGTAAAACTAGAAAAAAGTAAACTAAAAAGACCATATTATCCCACACTTTTTAAAGCAAATAGCATTCCTTGGATTGATGTTCCTCCTGGATTATTACTCAATTATTTTCCCTATGATAATCAATTTCATGCGCATTTTATCGCAGGATTTCCATCTATTTTTGAAGGAAACACCCAATCAGAAATTCGTTCAGATAAATATGATTCAGAATTTGTTGTACGAGGAGTATTTAAAGAAAGTAATGCTAGAACAGTTTGGTTAGCCTTAGATCCTCCAGTAAAAGATCAAAAGGTTTTAGAATCTGAACAATATTACTTAGAACTTCTGTTTCTTAATTCTTTTCAATGGGCTTTGAATCTGCCACAAGTATTGAAACCAGCTTGGAAAGATTTAGCAAAAACTGTGTTTGTCCCTTCCTTAGAAATATATGCGCATAATAATTTCATAAAAAATTATATTGAAATTTTTAAGGATTATCGCTTTCCAATGACCATATTTCTAACTTCAGAAGTTATCCAAGAAAATCCGCAATTCATTGAGGAAGAAGGAAATCCAAGTATAGAATTTGCTTCACTTGGAGAAGATGAGAAAATTTTACAAGGAAATAGTTTGCAGTTCCAGTTCCAAGAAATTCAAAATTCAAGATTACTAGTTGAAGAAGCCTGGCAAAATAAAGTTTTTGGATTCAAAGCATCTGATGCAAAATTTGATGTTGTAACTTTAAATGCTTCTATGCAAAATGGATTGCATTATTTTTTAGGTAAACATAACTTATTTAGATTATCCCCTGTTCCCTTAGATGAAACTAATTTTGTTTATATCCCAAAAAATTATGCAAAAGAACTAAAAATGTTTAAGGCTTCAAAATTTCACAACTCATCGCTGCTTTATAATGATTTATTAAATCAATTTTTAGAAGTTGAAAAATTAAATGGAGCTGCATTTTATAATTTTCCAGCTAAATATTTTGGCTCTAAAAATTTGGAAAAAGCTTTAGATAATTTTTTAAAAGATATTTCTAAAAAAAATGTATGGAAAACTAACTATATTAACTTAGCACTTTGGTGGCTAGAAAGAGAGAATATTTCTGTTAATTTGATTACTGAAAATGGAAAAAATAAAATTTTAATTAAAAATAATAATAATTTTAAAATTGATTCTTATTCATTAATATTAGCTAATATTAAAGATAAAAAATACAATATTTTTATCAATAATAAGAGTTTAAAAATAGATTCTACGGATTCATATGACTATATTAAAATTGATGATATAAATCCAAATAGCACTGTTATTATAAATTTACAGGAAAATATATGAGAATTATAATTTTCATTATCGTGCTACTTTTTCCAATATATTGCTGGGCTGAAATGAGTCAGTTGTCAGGTATTTATTCCTATCATCAATCATCAGATGAAATGTTTATGCATTCTTCAAGCATTGCATTTCGCAGCAATCGGCGAGATTTATCTTTTCCTTATGCAAATGAAAATGAAGTTGGTTGGGATTTTGGTGGGTCTTTACTTACTACTCAAGGGTTTAATTCTGTAAATAATTATAATGGACAAAGGGGTTATTTTTTATTAGCAAGAAAGTTCAGCTCCAATTTCCAAATAGATATTACTTCCGGTGCGCACAGGGCTTATGATACAAATAATAATAATGATAAAACCATATATAGTGGTGAAATAAAATTGTTTCTTCATTCAGATGATTTATTTGATTTAATTTTATCTGCTAATCGAGATTATGCTTATATCTATACAATTCAACCAGGCGGTACCAATGATCGCTTAACTACAGATGTATTAAATTTTTCATTTACTTACAACTTTTTTCCATTTTTAATGACAAGAATGAATGAAAATTATTTTTACATTTCCGATCAAAATACAAAATCAGTTTCTAATGTTTCACTTTTATATGGCATTGCTACTGATGAACCATGGATTTGGGTAGGTATCGGTTATGAAAATACTTCTTATAAATACAATACAACGAATTATTGGTCGCCTTCTGCATTTATGGGGTTTGGCTTTCGTTCCGAAGCAAGTGTTCCAATTTATGTAATTGATAATATTTATTTAAATTTGGAGTTTAATTACAACCGTTTATGGGATAAAGATAATTGTAGTAGAGGAAATGGAGTCGCAGTTGTCTCAAAATTGCAAATTGGAAAAAGAGATGATCATAACATTTCATTTTTTTATAATCGAATTAATTCAATACAAGATGGAAATTTATGGTTTTCTAATGAAGCAGGTATGATGTTCAATTTAATGTTCTAAATTATTTACAAATTGAATTTAACCATGATTCTTCTAAATATGGAAACGGAAATTCTTTGAAAGTTAATTTTCTTGAACGGCGCATTTGTTCAAAAAATGGGATACCTAATTTCATAGGTAGTGGGAAATCTTCTTTATAGATTGGGTCTAGTATGGCAGTTTTTGCAGGAACTAATTTAACATTATTTCGTTTAAATTTTTCTAATATTTGAGGTAATGCAGCTGCATTCAGTGGGTTATAATGTAACAATAAAATATGGGGAAATTTTCTATTCTGTCCATAAATATAATGACCTAATTTATCGCTATAGGTTAATACATGAAATATATGAGTAATATATCGATCTATTAATTCATTTATTTCTTTTTCTAAATAGCCACTTTTGCAACGAATAAATGCATCATTATATGACCAATCTTCTGAATCAACAGTTACTTGTGCTATAACATAATTTCTTTTTGAAAAATAACTGCGAATATCATAACGTTTCTCAGTAGTATTTCCTTCCATTAAATATGGAAAACGAAAAATTTTTAATTCAGGAATAGTTTGGACATAATCTAATAAAATAGATTCATTTCTTTCAATATCTTGAATAAATTCTTCCGAAGTAACTTTTTTCAGATCTGAATGCGAAAAAGTATGATTGCCTAGTAAAAATCCGTTACTTTTCCATTCTTTTAATATTTTTGCCTGTAATTCATTTTGGTAAAGTAAAATACCATTCATAAATCCGTAGACTTCAGGAACTTTATTATCAGTTAATGCTTTGATTATTTTTGCGGAAACTTCTTCACGCGACATGAATTTTGCTTCAGGACCTGCGGCAGGTAAATCATCAATTGTGATTGCTAATTGTATTGGTACTGAAAAGGGTTTTATTACATATTTAAAGTTTTTATCTAGAATAATTTCTTCAGGTTTTTCTGAAGAATCATCTAGAGCAAAAATAGGATGCATGAAGGAAAAAAACATAAATATTAGAAAACATTTAAATTTCATTTCAATGAACCTTTAATTTGTAAAAGTTCATTTGCAACATTTTCATACTCTTTTTTAATTTCATTAAATATATTTTTTGCTTTTTCAACTTCATTTGTAGCTTTTAAATCTTCTAATGATTGACATTTTCCGCCTAAAATATCAGCTCCCAATGCTCGTACGCTTGATTTAATTGAGTGTGATTCTTTTGCAGCTGCTTGAAGATCATTTGCGCTTAAAAAATTTTCAATATTAACTAATTTTTGCGGAGTTGTTTTTAGCAATGTTTCAATTAAGTCGAGCAAGAAGTCAGGTTCACCGTCTTCTTGCAGCATTTTTAAACCTTCAATTGTTTGATAATTTATATGTTTTAAGCTGTCATTCATTTATTTATTCCTATAAAAATTATTAATTCTAAGGAATATTATGACACACCTGAGTCATTTTTTGAAAGAAGTAATGAAGATTATTTCGTTTGTTTTATTTTCTAAGAATAGAAGGTTCAGGCCAATTGATTTTATCGCCAAGCAATTGAGCTATTTTTTCTAAGCCTTTCTGATCAATTTCTGTAAATCTAGCAAAGACTGGGCTATCTATATCAAGAACTCCTATCAAATGTTCTAATTCCTGTTTTTTATTGGGATAAAAAATTGGGATTACAAGTTCTGAAAATGTTTCTTTATGACAAGAAATGTAGTTTTCAATTTTTCCAACATTATCAATATTCATTGTTTTTAATTCTGTAGCTGATTTTCCACAAACTCCTTTTTCCAAAGGAATTCTATTACAAGCCATTTTTCCCTGAAATGGCCCTAAAACAAGATCTTTGTCTTTTAACAGATAAACTCCTATCCAATTAACTTGGGGAAGCATTTCATTCAGAAGCGCCAATGAATTTGTAAGTTGAGCTAACCAATCTGGTTCTGAAATAATATAAGAATCAACAAGTTTAAATAAGTTTGTATAAAACTCTTCATTCTTTGAAATATCAATTGCTGGAGTGAAATTCATGCAAAACCTCATTTAATTTAATATATCTATGCATTGATTATTTTCTTTAATTCTTCAAGAGTTTCCTTTTGTTGTTCAATAGGAAACATATGTGTTCCATTATTTATTTTAATCCATTTTAATTTTGGAAAAAACAATTTTACCCAATATTTAGCATTTAAATTACAAGTATCACTATTTTCTCCGATTAAAAAATAGGGTTGTATTTTATCTCTAATTTCTTTAGGAATAATTATAAATCCACGCCAAGCTCCCATAGGATATTCTTCAAAAATTTTTCCTTCCCAATTTGGATCATGGCGCAAATGGATTTCACTATCCTGATCTTTTACATGAAAACTTCCATTAATATAATTTTCAACACTTTCAACAGGCCAGTTTTGCATTAATTTGCTTTTTTTCAGATCTTGAGCTGCTGTAGTAAAAGAAGGAAACAATTTTTTTCTTTTTTTTACTTTTTTACTAATTGGGGATAAATGTGTTTTTTTTATTAAATGTAAAAAAAACCAAGGAAAAATAACTTTTGCCGGTAGGATAGGTGGATCCATCAAAATAATTTTTGCTACATTTAATTTGCGCATAGAAAGAATGGAAAGCCATGCGCCTAAACTATGACCACATAAGATCCATTCTTTTATTTGCGGAAACTTTTTTTGAATGGCAAAAAATAATTCTTCATGATCTTGGGCTAATATATCCCAGAACCAACCTTTATTTTCATTTTTTTCCAAAGATTGTTTTTCGGTTTTTCCAAAACCTCGAATATCATAAGTTATAACATGGACATTTAATTCTTTGGCCATTTTTTCAAGTAAAGATTTATAAGTTAAAGCAGGAATTCCATTTGCATGGCCAAAAAAAACAGCTTTATTGGAGCTACTAGGAGCATCAATTTCATAAACAGCAAAATTATTTAAATTGTATTCAATCATTCTTTACCTTTCTAAGAAGGTTTGCCAAAATACTGTTTATTTAGCATACTCCAATTCGCTTTGCTAGAAGCTTTCTTTGCTTATTTTTTAAATATATTCATAGAGGACTTTATGACTTTTCAAACTTCTTTAGTTTGGCTCCGGAGAGATATTCGTTTGGAAGATAACAAAGCATTGCATGATGCATGTCAATCATCCCAAAATGTTATTCTTGTATTTGTTTTTGATACAAATATATTAAATAAAATTTCAAATAAAAAAGATAAAAGGGTTTATTTTATATATCAATCTCTGCTTGAGTTAAATGAATTTTTAGAAAAACAGGGAAAATCTTTATATGTTGTTTATGGGAATCCTATAGAAGAAATTCCTAAAATTGGAAAAACTTTTAAAATTCAATGTGTCTATGCTAATAAAGATTATGAACCTAGTGCCATTGAACGAGATGAAAAAGTAAAACTTCAATTGCAACAAATAGGTATTGAGTTTAAATTATGTAAAGATCAGGTAATATTTGAAGAAAATGAAGTATTAAAAAAAGATAATAAACCTTACACAGTATTTACGCCATATAAAAACCAATGGGTAAAGCAGTTTTCGCAAAATAATCTTATTAAATATACTTATAATATTCAAAAAATTGTAAATAAAGAGGAATTAAAAAATAATGTTTTTCCTTGGAATATTGCAGCTATTCATTTTAAACCAACTGATATCTATGTTCAGCCTGGTAGAAAAAATGCTTTAAATTACTTAGAAAAATTTGCCAAAAAAATAAATGATTATGATACAAATAGGGACTTTTTCCATCTTTCAGGAACTTCATTCCTTTCTATGCATTTAAGATTTGGTACGTTATCTATTCGTGAAGCTTTTGCATTTTCTGACAAATTTCTATCTAAAGGAGCAGAAGTCTGGCGGAACGAACTTATTTGGCGAGAATTTTATAAAATGATTCTTTACCATTTTCCGTATGCTGCACGTAGTACATTTAAAAAAGAGTACTCTAAATTACATTGGGATAGTAATGAAGAATATTTTGACCGTTGGAAAAATGGGATGACTGGTTTTCCTGTAATAGATGCAGCTATGCGCTGTTTTAAAGAAACTGGTTGGATGCATAATCGGTTAAGAATGATTGTTGCATCTTTTCTAACAAAAGATTTACTTCTTGATTATAAAAAAGGTGAACAATATTTTGCAGAAAATCTATTAGATTTTGATTTATCATCTAATAATGGGGGATGGCAGTGGAGTGCTTCCACTGGCTGTGATGCGCAACCGTATTTTCGTGTTTTTAATCCCGAATCACAATCAATAAAATTTGATCCCAGTGGGAAGTTTATTCGACAATATTGTCCAGAATTAATCAATTGTGATGATAAACAAATTCATGCTCCATTTAAGTATAGTAATAGTTTATTTGCCCTTAATTTGAAATATCCAAAACCTATTGTAGAACATGATGCCCAGCGCTTAAAAGTAATAAAGTTATTTAAATTAAATAAACATTAAAAAATATAAAATATATTTACAGCACTTTGCATACTTAATAAATCGGTCGTATTCGAAGCTCATTTATTTCAGTTTGAAATTTTTTACCTTTAAAAGGCAAATATAGAAACAAAACTTTTGTACTAGATAAAAAGAATATTCTTTTAAATCATGTTACATAAGCCAAAGTAATCGAATTTTTTTTATGGTACGTCAGCAGAAATAATTGAATTTTTTTCTGTTTTTTTCTCTTTTGTGCCAAATTCAAAAGGATTTTTATTGCTAAATTGGAAAATATATTCATCTTGTTCTATATACCCAAAATTTTCTTTAAGGTAACGAGCCTGTTTTTCTGGAGAAGTTTTTAAATTTGCAATTTTTTCTTCTAAATTTTGATTCTGAATTTGGAGTTCCATGATTGTTTGTACTAAAATTTCTTTTTCATTCAGTAATTCCATAAAATTTGAAATACCAGCCTTACCAATTGCGATTGAGGCAATGATCAACCAAAGAACAACAACCACAACCCAACGCGCTAAAGTTTGGAATCTTTTTGAAAAAACTGAGGGGTAAGTATTATTTGTATTCATTCGCATCCATCTTAAAAACAGAGTACTTCAAGAAATATAGCATAACACATTTCAGAATATTAAGACTGCTTTTTGATTGGAGAACAAAATTTGGCACTATATTATTCCCAAGCAACGGTATCAGGGGGAAACTGACTTAAAAAAGGAATGGGATACAGAGAAGAAATATTGTCCAAATCTAGTAAAATGGCAATAACTCTGTCTATACCAAGGGCATTTCCAGCGCAATTTGGTAAACCAAATAACATTGCATTTTTAAAACCAAAATCCATCAAAACATCTGGCCGCAACTTTTGGGTTGTTGCAAAACGTTCTTGAAAAATGTTTGAATCATTTAATTCAAAGTATCCATTGCAAATTTCGGTTCCAAATAAATAAGCTTCCATTCTTTCAACATATGGTTTTTTTAATATTTTACCGTCAGCCGCTTTTATTTTTTCTTGACTGGCGAGTGCGCACATTTGAATAGGATAATGACTAACGAAACAAGCTTTTTGGGTAAACAAAAAAGGTTCTATTTTTTCCATAAACAGCTTATAAAATATTGTATCCCAATCATCTTTTATAGTTATTGAGTGACTTAGATTTTTTGCTTGCTCGTAAAATTGATCTCTATCTTGTAAATGATCTAAATTTAAATTTAACTGCTTTTTGAATAAATCATCTACTCTAAAAACAGGCCATTGTTTTGGGAGATCTTTTGTTGATCCTAACAATTCAGCTAAAACATTAACAAGATTTTGCGTATCTTCCATTATGTCACTTAAATTTGCATTAGCTCGATACCATTCAAGCATAATAAATTCAGGTTCATGAAATTTGGCAACTTCCCCGTTATTTCTATAGGCTCTTGACAATTGGAATATTTTTTCTACTCCTTCTGTTAAAATTTTTTTAAGCGCAAATTCAGGGCTAGTCGGCAATTGGATTGGCCAAGGTTTGTTCCGATGATCAATATAAGACGTATTAAATGAATTTAAATAAACTTCTACACCACCACTTGGTACTAAGGTTGGTGTTTCAATATTAAAAAAACCCCTATTTTTAAAAAAAGAATAAGTTCTTTCCAAAGCTCTGTTTCTTTTATTAAGAAGTTGGAATCTTTTCTTTGTTTTGTTAGGTAAAAAATTTGAAATAAAAGGATGGGTTGAAATAACTAGTTTTTGTAATTCTTTTTCATTTGGAAGAGGAGAATCTAATTTAGAATTAATCCATTCGCTTTTGTTCTCTACAACATCAATTATTTCATTAATTTGGAAAAAATAATTTTCATCTCCAATATTAGAAAGTTCTTCAATCTTATTTATTTTGCATTTAAAAGAAATCCAATCACCAGAATTTAAAGTATAGGTTAGCAAATAATCATGTTTTCCAATCGGCCAAAGAATTCCTGTTTCATCAGTAAGTCCAAGAATATTTTCTTTATAAAAGACTCTTCCTGAAGAAACTCTTTCTTGAATAGAAGAAATTCTTTTCAACTCAAATAAATTTTGTAATGTTAGATGTCTTTTACTCTTTAAATTCATAATTATTTCTTACGTGTTACTTTCTTTTTTGGAGGAGATTTCTTTGCAGTTGTTCTTTTACTTGGAGTTTTTTTAACTTTTTCATGTAAAATTTTATATATAGTATGAAATGCTGTACCATCTTCAAATTGTGATTTCTTTTCTTCCCATTTTCCAGCGGTAAAACCAGTAAGTAATTCAAAAGCTTCTTCAACCTTTGCTACAGGCCAGATATGAAATTGTTCTTTTTCGATTGCTTCGCGTACATCTCGATTAAGCATGAGATGTTTAATATTTTGCACAGGAATAATACAACCCTGTCTTCCAGTTAATCCTTGTAATTTACAAGTTTTGAAAAATCCTTCGATTTTTTCATTAACTCCACCAATAGGTTGGATTTCCCCAAATTGATTTACTGATCCAGTTACGCCGATACCCTGATCTATTGGGATATTAGCTATCGAAGAAAGTACAAGGCACAATTCTGCTAAAGTAGCAGAATCTCCATCAACACCATTATAGTTTTGCTCAAAACAAATAGTAGCTGCAATATGTGCTGCTTGTTTTTTTGCAAAGGTTGCATTGATCCAACTTGTTAAAATACTAACACCTTTATTGTGTAATTTTCCTGATAAAGAAGCCTCTCGCTCAATATTAAGTATTCCTGGTTTACCTTTGTAAGTTCTGCAAGTAATTCTTGTGGGTACGCCAAATGATAAATCACCTAAAGAATAAACAGCTAGTCCATTTATTTCACCTACCCGTCTAGAGTTAGTAGAAATTATAATGTCTTTTCGTTCTAACATTTCAATGATGTGATCTTCAATTGCTGATGAACGTGAATAGCGTTCCTCGATAGCTTTTTCAACATCTTTTCTTGTTACTTTTTTACTTTTTTGCTCTTTTGCAATATAATCTGCTTCAATTGTAATATCTTTTATTAAACTAAATCTTGTTGTTAATTTATCTTGGTCATCAACAATTCTGCTACCGAATTCTATAATTGCTGCAATACCACTTTCATCAAAAGGTAATAAATTCTCAACTTTTGTACGGGTAGAAATAAATTCTACATAATCATGGATAGTTTTTTGTGAGCGATCCATTTGAGCATCAAAATCAGCTTTAATTTTAAAAATTTTATTAAAATCTTCATCATGTTGATAAAGCATTCTATAAATCCAATCAGATCCAATCAGAATAATTTTTACATTTAGGGGAATTGGCTCAGGTCTTAAGCCACTAGTCGCAAGAATACTATATTGTTCGCCTAAGTCTTCAATAAATAATTTTTGATTTTTCATGACTCTTTTTAAAGTGTCCCAAACATGAGGTGCACGTAAAACATCTAAGGCATTTAAAACCAAATAACCACCATTTGCTCTTGCAAGGGATCCGGCTTTAATCATTTTAAAGTCGGTGGTGTAAACTCCATACTCAATATTTTTCTCAATTTTTCCAAATAAATTATAAAAAGTTGGATTATTTTCTATAATAATTGGTGCACCTTTTATTTCTGTATTATCAACAAAAACATTGATGCGATAAGGCAAATGTGGATCGCCTTTTTTTAGGTGATAAGAAGAAGGAGCTACAGTGTCTTCTCCTTCTCCCTCACCGTCTTCATCGTCAGGTAAAAAATCATTTAAATTTTCTAGCAAATGATTTTTAACTTCATCGAGATATTCTAAAACATTTTTTTCGTGTTCATATTCTTTTAAAAATGGAATTAATGCTTGGCTAACAACATAATCTCCAAGTTCAGATTGCAATTCTTCTAATTTATTTTTGGTTTCATTTTCAATTGCTCTTACTTTTCTTGCAAAATCTAATACTTCAGGTTCTAATAAATTTCTTTCTGATTCTATTTTTTCTTTTTGTTCTTCATTTAGATCAGAATAATCTTTTTCGCTTAAAGGTTTGCCCTCAACTATTGGAACGGTAACAATTCCCATTCGAGTTGATTTCACACCAAAGTTTTTGGCTTTAGCTGCTTTTTCTAATTCACTAAATAATTTTGCTTTTTTTTCATTGCTAACATTCACTGTAGAATTCACGTTTGTTTCGTACTCTTCTGATTGAAAAGCATCAACAAGCTCAACAGTTAATTGCTCCATTAACTCATCCATTTGCTTTTTAAAGCGTTTAGCTATTCCTGTTTTGAGTTCCATAGCATGCGGTGATTCTGGATTTTTAAAGTTGTAAACATAAATCCAGTCTCCTGGAGTCGAGCATTTTTCAGCTGTTTTTTTCAAGAAAGTTCTTATAACACTTGTTTTTCCAGTTCCTTGAACCCCTGCAACATAAATATTGTATCCAGGTTTTTGTATACCTAGTCCTAAATTAATGGCTCTTACTGCCCTCACTTGTGAGATGATGTCGTAATTTGGTTCCATTTTTTTAAGTTTTTCAGTTTCAACAAGCTTTTCTTCACAAGAACGATAAACTTCATCAGTTGTGAGACGACGAAATAACAATGATGTCTTTTGGATCTTAAAATTTGCTGGGAATTCTTTTTCTCTTATTGCTAATAAATTTTGCGTAAGAGAAGTTCTTGTATCCGTGGATTTTATTTTTTTCATTCCGTCCTCTTTCTGATACATATATCGCATTGCATACAACGCCAAAGACCTTTTGAAGCTCCTTGAATTTTTCGTGAAGCAAAGAATTCAAAACTATCTGCAAGTCTACATGATGTAGCTGTGGATAGGTGTTCAAGTTCACGCAAGCTTGCATGAAAATGGCTACGTGCTGAAATATATCTAGGTATTTCTTTTTGTAAATGTACATAGCCATTTTTTAAGATTACACCATTCCTTGCATCATCCTGACTTATTTTAACAAATGTTAACATTTTTTGTTCTTGATAGTATAAAAAAACTTGTTCACAAGTTTCTTCTGAATACTCGCAAGCATCTTGAAGCATTTTATAGGATAGAACAATTTGTGCTCCTTTTATTAACATCCAGTTTGATTCTACTAAAGTTGTTACCCCATCTAAAACTTTTTTTCTTTTTGTAACTCCTTCTGGTAGGATTGTTAATATGTCTGCAAAAGTTTTTGACTGATTTAGTTTAAGAGAAAAATAATTTTCTCCTATTCTTGTATCCTCCAAAACTTGACATATGCGCATTCCCGCAAAAATACTTTCCAAGGTTTTTTCTTTATTTTCTACTTTTTTAGTTTTTACTTTGAGCAATAATTCCGATTTTGTGACAAAGAGACTTTCACCAAATTGAGAAGGCATATATTTAAGAAACTGAGAACATTGCTCTAAAAATATTGAAGGTTCTGGAAAAGAAGCTTTAAATTGATAGGATCTGCGAATGGGATCAGCACCTGTCCAGAGTAAAACGCCATGCGAAATTTCTCCACTTCTACCAGCGCGACCTAGCATTTGAAAAAACTCTTCTATGTTACTTGGGAATCCAAACACTACGACGAGTTGAATTCCGGCAATATCCACTCCCATCCCAAAAGCCGTCGTTGCACATATAACTACTTTTTTATCAGTTTCTTGAATATACTGTTCTGCATATTTTCTTTCCTGTTTTCCAAGACCAGCATGATAGGTTATCGCATTCATTTTTAATTTTTTAAATTTTCGGGTAGCCTCTTCACAGAGCTTTCTACTTTGAAAATAAACCAAAGTTTTTTTTGAAGAGCTATCGTCAATAATGCTTTCTAGACTATCCCATTGTTCATCCGTAGAAAAAACTCTTTTACTTTCTACTATAATATTTTGTCCAATGGGATTTGACGTGTATTCAAATACTTCAGTGACGCTAGGAAAAACTTTTTTAATAATGTCTTGCCTGCTATTTCTACTTGCAGTTGCAGTAAGAGCAAGGATTCTTGGAGGATTTATTTTAGTTAAAATTTTTCCAATTTCGGCATATTCTGGTCTAAATTGATGTCCCCATGAAACAACGCAATGTGCTTCATCTACAACAACCATACTTAAATTTAGTTTTACCACTGAATTTAAAAAAGAAGGCAATACAAATCTCTCAGGAGATGCGAAAATAATTTTTGCTTCTCCTGCTTTTACTTTCTTCCAAGCAAGTTTTCTTTCTTCTTCAGTTTGTTCAGAAGTAAAAATTGCTGAACAAATTTGCGCAGATTCCATTCGTCTTTCTTGGTCACGCATTAATGAAATTAAGGGACTTATAACAAGTACCGGTTGTTCTTCAAAAAATAATGCAGGAAGGGAGTATAGTAATGTTTTTCCTGCTCCAGTTGGTAAAGTTGCTAAGACAAATTTTTTATTGTGAATTAATGAAAGAACTTCTTTTTGTGCTGGTCTTAAATTAGATAACAAAAAGTTTTTCTTAGCAAATTCTTCACATTTTTTTACAAATTCAGTTTCCATAAGCCTCACTCTTCAATCCTCTTGCTATTTACGATGGTTTTTAATTTGAGTACAGTAAATGGGGACGAAGACTTGAATTTTTTTGCGAGGGTGAAATGAAGTTGATTTATAAAATAGTCATAATTTCCGTCGCAGGGATTTCTATAGGTTTTGCTTTAGTTGCTTTTTTTACAAAAGAGACTGCTAAAACTATTAATGCAGAAATAAGCATGAATAAAGTAACGAATATCGATTGGAAAGATCTCCAATCCCTAGATTTGAAATCTGGAGATATTCCTCAAGAACTAAAAAAAATAAATGGAACTACAATAAAAATTCCTGGTTTTATTATTCCACTCGAAGATAATCAAGATTTTGTTCAAGAATTTCTTTTTGTACCGACACCTATGGCTTGTATTCATGTTCCACCACCCCCACCAAATCAAATTATTCATGTAAAAATGGCAAGTGGAAAAAAAGCAAAAATGTCGTTTGGTCCTGTCTGGCTTATTGGTAAATTTATTATATCTGAAAGCGCCAACAAATTTACAAAAACTTATTTTGAAATGATTGGTTCTGCAACAGAAACCTATATGCAGCAATAAAAGCGTAACTTTTGCTTCTTTTTGTATAGTTCACTATAATTTAGCAATACTAACATTATTTGCGAGTGGATTATGTTTAAGAAAAAAGGGATTAAATATAAGATATTGCTTAATAGTTTTATTTCTATTTTAATTTTCTCAATATTTCTAGTTTGGTTGACTATTACTTACTGGAATTTACTCCTAAGTAGTAAGAAAGAAAAATTACAAAGTATAGTTGAAGTTGCATCAACAGTTGTTAAGTATTATACAGAAGAAGAAAAAAAAGGAGCATTAAGTAAACAAGAAGCCCAAAAAAGAGCAAAGGCTGATATTAATGCCATAAGATATTCAGGAAATGAATATGTTTTTATTACAAATTCTAAAGCGTATCAAGTATTAAATCCCGTGAAACCTGAACTTACCGGAAAAGATATGTCCGAGTTCAAAGATCCTACTGGTTTGAAATTATATGTAGAAATTGCAAAAGTAGCAATGGCTTCAGGTACTGGATATATTGAATATATGTTTCCAAAAGCGGGTTCTACTACTCCGACTAAAAAAATATCATATATAAATTATTTTCCAGATTGGGATTGGATTGTAGGAACTGGTTTATATATTGATGATGCTTATGCAGCTCTTTATTATTTTATTAAAGTTTTATTAATCGATTGTTTTATCTGTATTGTTTCTTTAATTATTATTGGAATATTTTTTGCTTCTTCAGTTCAAAAACCTTTAAAAGAAGTTTGTCATTCATTGCTAAAATCATCGATTGAATTACAAGAAAAAAGCATTGTATTACAGGAGTCTAGTAGTAGAGTAAAAAACTATTCAAAAGAACAAGAATCATCTATTCAAATGACTGCCGCAGCAATTTCACAAATCACAAGCATGATTGGAAAAACAACTGAGCTCACAACGCATTCAGCAAAACTTGCGAATGATATATCCCAAAAAGCAGGAGAAGGAGAAATATCAATGAAAAATATGATTTCTTCTATGCAAGCAATATATGAAGCAAGTTCCAAATTAAAAGAAATAGAAAGCATTATTAATCAAATAGAAAGTAAAGCCCAAGTAATTACTGAAATTGTGGCCAAAACTGAGCTTTTATCTTTGAATGCCTCAATTGAAGCGGCGCGTGCAGGCGAACATGGAAAAGGATTTTCAGTCGTAGCGGAAGAAGTTGGAAATTTAGCGCACACAAGTGGAAAATCTTCAGATGAAATAAGAACATTATTGCAACAAAGTCGTGAACATGTGCAAAAGATATTAAAAGAAACTTTGTCAAGAATTTCTGATGGACAAAATCGAACAGCAAAAGTATCTGAATCATTTATAAATATTGTGGAAGGAATTAAAAATATTAATCAACAAATGGGACAAATTTCTGATGCGACGAAAGAACAAGAAATTGGTGTAAAGCAAATTGCGAATGCTATGGGGCAACTAGATCAATTAGCGCTAAAAAATACCACTGAATCTGAAAAATCATTAGAAGTAACAAATGTGATTCAAAATGAAAGTAGCAATTTAAAAGTAGTTGTGGAAAAGACTGAAAATGTAGTTTTTGGTTTTAGAAAAAAAACAGCATAAATATATGATTTAAAAGAATTATATAAAATTTCTTATCTTTCTAATAAAAAAACCCGATTGTGAAATATGCCTATTTTTGAAGGGTATTTTATGCTGGGTAAAAAAGGGATTAAATTTAAAATTATCTTAAACAGTTTGCTTTCTATCATGATTTTTACTCTTTTCTTAGTTTGGATTTCCAATATCTATTGGGAATCACTCATGCATAATAAAAAAGATATCTTACAAGATATTGTTCAGGTTGGGAAAACTGTTACAGCCCACTTTATTGAACTAGAAAAAAAAGGAACAATGTCGAAAGAAGAGGCTCAAAATAGAGCAAAAGAAGTTATTAATACAATTAGATATGGCGGAAATGAATATATTTTTATTACTAATACCAAGGCATACCAAGTTTTAAATCCTGTTAAACCAGAACTTTCTGGTAAAAATATGTCTGAATTTAAAGATCCTACTGGATTTAAATTATATGTAGAGATAGCTAATTTAGCCGTGAAGTCGGGTACTGGATTTATTGAATATATGTTCCCTAAAGCAGGATCCACAGTACCAACTAAAAAGCTTTCTTACATTCATTATTTTCCTGAATGGGACTGGATAGTAGGAACAGGTTTATACATGGATGATGTTTCAACCTCGATGACAAAATTTTTAGAAGTTCTACTTTTTGCATGCGTATTTTGTATTATTACCTTTATATCAATTGGTATTTACTTTGCAAATTCAGTAGTAAAACCGCTTTCTGAAGTCTGTCTTTCATTAATAAATGCTTCAAAAGGACTCATGCAAAAAAGTGATGAATTAAAAGTCTCAAGTAGTAGTGTAAAAAAATATTCCAAAGAACAAGAAACTTCTATTCAAACAACAGCGGCAGCAATTTCAGAGATAACAAGTATGATTGGAAAGACAACTCAATTGACTGGAAATTCTGCTGATTTAGCTAATTCTATTTCAGGGAAAGCAGAACAAGGTGAAGTTTCAATGAAAGATCTTATTTCATCAATGAAGGGGATTCAAGAAGCTAGTTCTAAGTTAAAAGAAATAGAAATTATCATTAATGAAATTGAATCTAAAACAAAAGTTATCAATGAAATTGTTTCAAAAACAGAATTGCTTTCATTAAATGCTTCAATTGAAGCTGCAAGGGCAGGTGAACACGGGAAAGGATTTGCAGTTGTTGCAGAAGAAGTTGGTAACTTAGCGCATATGAGCGGAAAATCCTCAGGTGAAATTCAAACTTTACTGCAAAAAAGTAGAGAAGAAGTTCAAAGGATATTAGTTCAAACTATACAAAAAGTGGAAGAAGGACAAAAAAGGACAGCAAAGGTTGCAGAAGCTTTTTCAGATATTGTGAATGGTGTTAAAGATATAAATTTGCAAATGGGGCAAATTTCAGATGCAACTAAAGAACAGGAAATTGGTGTGAAACAAATAGCTAATGCAATGGGGCAACTTGACCAGTTAGCTTTTAAAAATACAGGTGAATCAGAAAATTCTTTAAAAGCTACAGAAGAAATTTCTAATGCAAGTCAGCATTTAACAGATATAGTTGATAAAACAGAAAATGTCATTTACGGCGAGAAAAAGAAAAAGACTGCATAAGTTTCTCAGCTGATTAATACAGCATAAAAGAATATTGCTGAAACTATATCTAAATGATTAATTATTCCAAGAAAAAAACTTCTTTCTGATAGTTCAAACATTGTTCTAAACATTACTAAACGTACTAAAGGATTTACAGCTTCTCCTTTTTGTGCACCTATATCTCTCCAAATACGAGCATTTTCAAATTTAAACATGTGTTCTCTATGATAGCTTGCTGGGTAATATTCTTTTTGTAAATTCTGTTTCGTTAGGAGAGCTTCATTCCAAATTCTTAAAAATTTATTTAAAAAAATTGAGAAAAAAATTAACGCAGCAATATGGTATCTATTAAAATTTAATTTTGGATTTATAGAGAAAAAATATAAAGCGAATATTAAAAAAACAAAAAATAAAGTTCTTTGATAAAATATTCCCAAAAATAATTTTAATGATTCTTGATATTTTTCGGTGTAAGCATCTGCTTTATGGTGTAATTTTAAATTCCATTTAAGAGCATCTAAGCAACACCACATTATTAAAACTAGAGCAATTATTTCTAATTTTGGATAAGCCCCTCCGTGCGGGAAAAAATGCAAACTAAAAAAAAGTAATGCTAGCGCAACGTAACAACGAAAATCTGTTTTAGATATATCAAACTTATTGAAGTGATTAGGTTTTGCTAAATGTGAAAGCAAAGATAATCTAAAATTTTTATCCCCAAATTCCATTTCCTTTGTTAGCGGATCATAATTAATACCTAATTCAAAACGCCAACGTTTTATTTTAGGGAGAATATTTCGCCAATCATATGTAGAAGCTAATCTTAAAACTCCAGCAATTATGGTGAATAAACCAGCCCAAAATAAAGATAAATCAAGTTTTTCAGCTAAAACAATAGAAAGAGTAATAAAAGGAATTTTATCAGCAGCTACTCTTAATACGTGAAAAAATTTATTAAAAATAAATATTGGGAAAGGAAAAAGAATGCTTTTCCAATGCAAAATATTAAAGAAAAATGCTGTAAAATAAGTTATTTTACCCGAGAAAAAAATTGCCGTAACAGAAAGTATGGCAAGAATAAAAGTGTTTTCAATTAAATAACTATCTATCAAACTTGCAGTCATAAATTATGGTTTCAGTTCCGTCAGGACTTTTCACAAGATTTTCGTCGC
Source organism: Pigmentibacter sp. JX0631 (assembly GCF_029873255.1). NCBI lineage: Bacteria > Pseudomonadati > Bdellovibrionota > Oligoflexia > Silvanigrellales > Silvanigrellaceae > Pigmentibacter > Pigmentibacter sp. JX0631. The sequence continues at coordinate 3,115,009 of NZ_CP123622.1, forward strand.
GAGCGATCATTACAGTGGGATGATCTTTTTCATGAAATAAGACAACCCCGCAATGAGGGCACTTAGCTGTAACCTCAGGATTTTTCGGGCTTCCTTTTTCAAATACGAGATGAAAACGCCTTTTGCAGGTAGCATTATCGATTAATCTTTTTTCGTATTTCATGTTTGATATGTTGTTATCCATAAATTCCTCCCATTAAAAAGGCTATCAGCGGCTTGTTTGTAACGCAAGATGCAAGTAGGCTCAAGGCTCGGCGAATTTGTTTTTTCGCATCATTTGACATTGGAGGAAGGAAATGATTCAAGCAAACATTCTTGCTGGAAAGCGTGGAGTAGTGTTTGGAGTAGCAAATAACAAGTCTATAGCTTGGGCTTGTGCTCAATTATGCGCTGAACAGGGCGCTCAATTAGCTTTTAATTACTTGGGAGATGCTCAAGAAAAACGGGTAAGAGAATTGGTTAAAGATCTGCCAAATGCTCTCGTAATGCCTTGCGACGTAACAAAAGACGAGCAAATATCCGATTTTTATCAACACATTCAAAAAGAATGGGATGGAATTGATTTTATCATTCATTCCGTAGCTTTTACTGAAAAAGAAAATTTAAAAGATAAATTTATGGTTGTAACTAGAGAATCTTTTGCTTCTACTCTAGATATTTCAGCTTATTCTTTGCTTGCTGTTACCCGTGCTGCTTTACCTTTGATGAAGAAAGGCGGAAGCGTTATCACTATGTCATATTACGGAGCAGAAAAAGTTGTTCCGAGATATAATGTTATGGGAGTAGCTAAAGCTGCACTAGAATCTTGTGCAAAGTATTTAGCTTATGATCTTGGTGAAGTAGGTATTAGGGTAAACGCTATTAGCGCGGGGCCTATACGCACCTTATCATCAAGTGCAATTCCAGGAATTAAGGAAATGCTTGATAACTCTCAAAAGCATTCGCCTCTTAAAAGAAATGTTACCACCGAAGATGTAGCGCGTTCAGCTTTATACTTACTGTCTGACTTTTCTTCTGGTGTTACAGGCGAAGTCCTCCATGTAGATTGTGGATATAATACTCTTGGTATGTTTTCAGCAGTAGAGTAGTAAATGATCGGATATCATAAATTAGACAGGTTGCTCGCTAATGAAATAGTGTCTCTGACGTTTGTAATTACGGCAAGCCTCAGTTCTATCATGATGATGGCTAAAATTCCGCGCTATGCTCAGGTGCTGTTTTCTGCACCTGATACTGCAACTACATTTTTAATGTTATTGCTCTATTCTTTTCCCTCTATCATTAAATTTACTGTACCAATTTCATTATTGCTCGCTTGCTCAATAGTAACTACCAGAATGGCAGCTGATAGGGAGTTAGAAGCTTGGATGGCGAGCGGTGTTAGTGTCTTAAGATTAGCTAGAATGCCTACTATTTTGGGTTTTTTAGTAATGTTAATTTCTTTATTTAGTGCTCTTTTTTTTGAACCTTATTCAAACAGACAGTTTGAAAAGTTTAAATGGGTACAATCTAGAGAACTTGTTGAAGCGATGATTAAAAATTCTATTCGAGAAAAAAGTTTTATCAACGACGCTTTTGCAAATTCAGATAATGTTAATTTAGTTATGTTTTTAAATAAAGTTAGTGATGATAAAACAGATTTTCAGGATGTTTTTATTGGACTTAAAACAAATTCTTATAATTACTACTCTATTGTGCAATCAAAAGAGGGAGAATTAAAAAAGAAATCTAACGAAGGATTTCCTGATTATATATTTTCTTTAAAAACTGGGACAGGTTATTCAGGTAAATTAGCTGAACATAATTTAGCATATTATTTAACTAAAAAAGATGAACACTTTAAATTTCCACAAAAAGAATTCAACAAGAATGATCTCATTCATTTTCCTAAAGTTACTGATTGGACTATCACGCATTTTTCTGATATGCACATTTCATTAATTAATACTTTTAAAGATAAGTTTAAAATTGAAATGAATCAAATAGAAAACTCAAATCAATTATATCCTAGGGATTATTTCAATAAATTAAGCCAAGAAATGGACTCAAATTTAGACTGGGATAAAGATATCAAAATAATAGAAAAGCTAATTTTCATATTTAAACAAATTTCAGTTCCTATTTCAACTATATTTCTTCCAATCATTGGGATTTGTTTAGGTATTCAAGATCCCAGAAGAAAACAGTTTGGTGTTTATTTAGGAGTTGGATTGGTAATATTTGCTTTATATGCTACAATTTCTGTTTGCCAACAACTATCTTTAAATTTTATTTTACCTCCTTATTTAATGCTAGTTGCTACGCCTTTTATTTTGATACTTATTATTATTTTATTGTTACGATGGCGTTTAAAGCATCCTCCATCAACAGGTTTTATTGCCTTTCTTCAAGAAGATTTCAGATTTAAAAGAAAGAGACTATAATGCGAATTTGGTGGTACATCGCTACACAATACTTAAAAAGTATTCTAAGTATATTAATCTTTTCATTATCAATTTATTTTATCTTGACTTATATGGAAGAAAGTCAGCATTATTTTGATGGACGTACTATTTCAGCAAAAGTAAAGTTTTATTATTACTTATGGCAGGTACCTACTATTACTATTCAATTGATGCCATTTGCTGTATTGATTGGGGGAATAGTTACAAATTGGTTACTAGCAAAACATGGAGAAATATCCGCACTAAGAGCTGCAGGTATGTCTATGTTAAGAATTTCTATTCCTTTAGTTTCAGTAGGTTTGTTATTTACAGCAGGCCAGTTTTTTTTAAATGAGTTTGTCCAACCAGTAAGTTCAACAAATTTTTTGCGCGTTAGAAATGTTGAAATTGAAGGCAATAAAAAAAATGACTATGTTTTTACCGAAAGTAAATGGTTGAAGTCTAAAGGAACAATTCTTTATTTTCAGCGCTATGATGAAAGCAAACAAGAATTATATGAAGTTCAATTCTTTAAGACAGATAACACAAATTTGCGGCAAATTGTTCATGCAAAGTCTGCTTATTTTGATGAAAATATTGGGAATTGGGTATTAAGATCTGTTATTATAAATAATTTTGATTCTCATTATCAATTAGCTAAAATTGAAGTCAAATCATATTACGTAACAAACATTGATTTTGCGCCACCTAAGGTATTGAAAGACACGAGTGATTCAAATCAATTAAGTTACTGGCAATTAAAGAAAGTAATTGAAGATGCGCAAGAAGCGGGCGCAAATGTTTCTGATAGAATAGTCGATTTGTATTTAAAAATAAGTTTGCCATTTGCAAATATTTTATTTGTTTTTTTGACTATTCCTTTTGCTTTAAAAAAAGAAAGGCAAGAAGAAAAATATATCGGAATTGTTATTTGTATTATTACTGCATTAGTATATTGGTTTGGTAACTTGGTTTTAAAAAGTTTTGCAATAAAGGGAAGTTTAAATCCTCTTTTAGCTGCTTGGATGATGAATATTTTAGTTTTATCTTTGAGTTTTTTACTCATTAGAAAATTAGACAAAGGACAATAAAGTATGTTTGAACTTGATTCCATCCTTAAAGCTGTGGCTAAAGGAAAAATGGATGTTGAAAAAGCTAGGCTATTGATAGAAAAAAATTATGTATTAAAGAAAACAAATAGAAATAAAGGTGATAGTGATAGTTATTCAAATAATTTTGATATTCAAAAAGAGGAATCTCAAGAGGGATTAAAAACTGCGTTTGAAAAACTTAAAAAAACTGTTAATTTAGAAGAATTACTTAAAATTTCAAGCAATTTAGTTCAACAAATATCGGAAAATATGCCGCAAATTGAAAAAATTCAAGAAAATATTTCTAGTAATTTTCAACCAATAGGATTTTCTCCGAATATTGTTGGTCTTGATGCTAAACTCTCAGTCTTTCGTGCACTTCATGTCAGTTCTGATAGCCAAGTAAAAGAAAATCAAGTTGTTGGTTCGCAGTGGTTTGGTGTTGATTTTTCGGATCATTCCGAAGTTCGGAATAATAAATTCACAGCAGTTCAATTTTCTGAGTTGGCTGTGATAAAAACGGATTTTTGTTTATCAACGTATAGTTTAGCTCGCCTAAGTAATGTTACTCTTCAAGAAGCAAGATTAGAAAACAATAAATTTTCCAGAACTACTTTTTCGGATGTAAGTATTTTTGAGTCAGATTTTACTGAAAATCAATTAATAAAATCTGATTTTTCTGAGTTAACAATTAAAACGAGTCGGCTTACTAGAATAAATTTCAATAGTGTGGATTTTTCTGATTGTGAATTTGAAGATTGTGACATTCAGGGGATAGAATTTGAAAATTGTAAGTTTAAAGAATGCTTATTTACTAAATTACACTTAGTATTATCACAACCTATTAAAATATCAGGCTGCAATTGTGTTGGTAAAAATTTTCAGGGTTGTCAAACGGCAGAAGAATTTTTAGAATTAATAAACTCCCCCCATATCGATTCTCGTCATTAATTCTTGCAGAAACTTTATTTTTTTTGGATAACAAAAAAGTCCATTTTCTTACTTCTATCTGAAAATAAGGTAAGTGGGTTTGTGGCTTTCATGAAGCCAAACATTTTAACTTGGAGGTAACTCATGACTATTAAAATAGGGATCAATGGTTTTGGTCGCATTGGCCGTTGTGTACTAAGAGCATTAAAAAATGAAAAAGATATTGAAGTCTGTTTGATTAATGATTTAACAAATGCTAAAACTCTTGCACACTTATATAAATATGATTCTGTGCATGGAAAAGCGGAACAAACTGTAGATTGTCAAGAAAATGCTTTAATAATAGATGGTAAAAATATACCAATTACTGCAATTCGTAATCCAGCAGAAATTCCATGGGGCAATCATGGTGTAGATATTGTGTTAGAGTGTACTGGACTTTTTACTGAAGGCGATAAAGCATCTGCACACTTAAAAGGTGGAGCAAAAAAAGTTATTTTAAGTGCTCCTGGAAAATCTATTGATAAAACTATTGTGATTGGTGTTAACGATTCTGAGTACGATATACAAAAACATCATATTATAAGCAATGGTTCTTGTACTACAAATTGTTTAGCGCCATTTACAAAAGTAATTCATGAAAAGTTTGGAATTAAAAAAGGTTTAATGACAACTATCCATTCCTATACAAATGATCAAAACATCTTAGATTTACCACACAAAGACTTAAGAAGAGCGCGTGCAGCTGCTGTTAGTATGATTCCAACATCAACTGGAGCAGCTAAAGCTATTTCAGAAGTAATACCATCTTTGGCTGGTAAATTAAATGGATTTGCTGTTCGTGTACCAACTCCTAATGTTTCATTGGTTGATGTTACTTTTGAATTAGAAAAATCTGTTACTGCATCTGAAATTAATACAGCTTTAAAAGCAGCTTCTGAATCATATTTAAAAGGTATTTTAGGTTATTCTGAAGAACCTTTAGTAAGTTGTGACTATAATGGGTGTCCAAACAGTTCTACAATTGATGCTGAATATACAACTGTTATTGGTGAAAATATGGTAAAAGTTCTTTCTTGGTATGATAATGAGTGGGGCTTTAGTAATCGTATGGTTCAATTGACTCGTTTAGTAGCGACTGGAAAATATTAATATTTTTCATTTATTACAATATTAACCTTTAAGTGATAAGATCATTTAAAGGTTTTTTTTATTCTTGTTTTTCCATACCATAAATTTCTACTTAATCCTCTACTTAATGCTGATTCTGCCAATATTGCTAAAAAGTCTTTGTATTGGATTCCTATTTCTTTAGCCATTAAGGGAAGGACACTATAATAATAAGAGATGCCAGGTAATGTATTTGCTTCTAAAAAGTAAGGATTTCCTTTATCATCACATCGCCAATCAAATCGAACAAGATCTTTCAAATTTAAGTATTGAAATAAAATTTCAGAACTATTTTTAATTATATTCTCATTTTTTTTGGATAATTTAGGAAAAGTAACTTTTTCACCCATATGCTCTTTAGATTTATTTGCTAAGCCATAAATTTTATCTTCAACTTCAATTTCAGCAATTGGTAAAACTTTTCCAGGTGTTCCAATTATTCCTGAAGTAAATTCCCTTCCAGAAAGAAATTTTTCTAATAAAACCCCATCTGGATATTTTTCCAAGAGTACTTTCACTTTCTCATAAGTTTCTAATTTTGAATTGGACATAGAATAGCTAGCATCAATTCCCATGCCAGAACCTTCTCCGTCTGGTTTAATAAAATGTGTTTCTTTAAAAAATTTTGTTGGAATTTTACGGAAGTCTTTAATATTTTTAATTATATAAAATGGTGAAGTTGGAATTTTTAATAAATTACATAATAATTTAAGTTGGGTTTTACTCATACAAACAGATTGAGCATAAGGATCAGATCCAATAAATGGAATTCCTGATAATTCACACAATGAAGGTATCCAACCTTCACGTGCAAGTGATCCCCAACCTTCCACTAAACTATGTATTAAAGTACATTGGGAACTAAAATCAGACCATTTTGGAAGAAAACTGGAATCTAAAGGAAAAAGAATTACAGAAAAACCTAGTTCTTTCCAAGTTTCACAAATTTTATCGATTGTATTTTTTGTCTCCCACTCAGCAGATGCGTCATCAGGAAAAATTATATTTTGTGTATTTTCTAGTTTCCTAGGTAAATCATATATAAGACCTAGTATTTGATTTTTATTTTCAGAAGTAAAAATAGAACTCATAATTTTCTTCCCCTTAAAAAAATTATTTCATGATCTTTAAAATTTTCCAAAAAAATTTCTAGAACAAAGATATCCTTGTCTATCATGATAAAATAATTTCTTAATAAAAATAAATAAAAAATGGTATTGCCTCTACCAATTTTTTTTGGCATGAGTTAAATTAAGACTGGACCGTGGTATTGTGTACGGTTAAAAATAAAAATTGAAAGGAGTCTGTTTTATGGCTGAAACAAAGCGTAAGAAAGCTGGAGCAAAAAAATCGTCTGCAAAGAAGAGTGCAAAGAAGGTTGCAAAAAAAACTTCTGTAAAGAAAAAGAAAGTTGCAAAAAAACCAGTTAAAAAAACAGCTGCAAAAAAGAAAGTAGCTAAAAAGTCAGCAAAAAAAGCTGTAAGAAAAAAAACAGCAAAAAAAGTAAGTTCTAAGAAAAAAACTTTAAAACGTGGTCGTCCAACAAAATCATCAGCAAAGAAACGTGGTCGTCCAACAAAATCATCAGCAAAGAAACGTGGTCGTCCAAAGAAGGCTGTTGTTAAAACTCCAAAGAAACGTGGTCGTCCAAGTAAATTAGATAAATTAAAACAATCCATGAGACGCGGTCGTCCAAGAAAATCTTCTGGAGATAAAGCACATTCATCTAATGAAGTGATGAATGAACAAGGAAATATATAATAAACACAAAATAACAACTGTTGATTTGTGTTTGTTTTTCAATATGAAGAATTTTTCAAAAGATTTATTAGATTGGTACAATGTTAATAAAAGACCATTTCCTTGGCGTGAAAATATTAATGTATATCACACTTGGATTTGTGAGATTATGAGTCAACAAACAATTCTTTCTGTTGTCTTGCCTCGTTATAAAGAATTTATTAAGGAACTACCAAATTTAAAATCGTTAGCCTTTTGTGAAGATGAAAGACTCAGAAAATTATGGGCTGGTTTAGGCTACTATGCTAGAGCCCGTAATTTAAGAAAAGGCGCTCAATTTATTATAGATGAATTTCAAGGTACTTTTCCGACAAATTATTCTTCATGGATTAAGGTTCCAGGCTGTGGACCTTATACTGCTTCCGTTATTGCAAGCATATGTTTTAACGAACCAGTTGCCTGTGTTGATGGAAATGTTGTCAGAGTCGTAAGCCGTTTACTAAATTTACAAGCCAATGTTTGGGATAAACAGGGACAAGATTATATTCATCGTTACGTTAATCAATTGATACCAATAGAAAGTCCTGGTGATTTCAACCAAGCAATGATGGACTTAGGTGCGACTGTTTGTAAAAAACAAAATCCTACCTGTGAAATATGTCCTGTTAAACATTATTGCCAAGCTTTTAATAAAGAAACAGTTTCATTATGTCCACCTGTAAAACCTAGGAAAAATAGTCAAGAAGAAAATATTGTTGCAGTTATTTTTAAAAAAATCTCATCTGATGAGGTTCTCCTTATAATGAGAGAGCAAGGTTTTTTAGCGAAAACTATAGGATTTCCTTTAATAAGTTCCAATGAAAACTTAAAAATACAAATTTCATTGGATGCAATTAAAAAAATGGGTTTTTCTTTTACTAAATTAACTGGAGAATTCAAACATAGTATAACCCACCATAAAATTGTTGGAACAGCTATACTTGTAAATGATTTTAATTTTAATAGTAAAACAGAAAAAATTTTCCAAAAACAGTTTAAATTTTCTGAACTGCAGTGGATACCTTTTTCACAATTAAAGCATAATTTGTCATCTTCTCTTGACCTTAAGGTATTAAAAATCTTATCCTCCATTTAAGTGCTCAACTCACTTAATGAGGATATTCAAATGGCTATACAATTAAATCTGATTCCTCCCTATATTAATGGAAATTTTCATTCAACAACTAAAACAGAACATATTTTTTCTGTAAATAATCCAGCAAATCCTTCAGACATTTTGGCAACAGCAAGTTGGAGCAAAGAACTTGTCGATCCAGTTTTGCAAGGAATGAAAACTGCGCAAAAAAAATTCCGCTTAACTTCACTTGATGAAAGACTTTCCTATTTAAAAAAAGTAATTGGCTTTTTAAAAGAAAATGCGGATGAAATTAAAAGTAACATGATGCTCGAGCTGGCACGTTCAAAGGTTGCGGTTGAAGAAGAGTGGTCCTTGTGTGAAAAATTATTTGCTGCGTTACCTGAATTTTGTAAGCAAGCTTTATCTGTAAAGAGAGATGAAGAAGGTTGGGAGTGGCAATACGCTCCTTTGGGTTTAGTTCTTGTTTCTTCTAATATAGCTTTGCCCGTTTATACGTTACTAAGCAGTGTATTACCAGCTTTAGCTGCAGGGAATGCTGTTTGTATGCGTCCTTCATCACATTGTTTGTTATCGGGTTCTTTGCTTGCAAGTGGGTTTCATCAGGCATCATTTCCCCCTGGAGTTGTGCAAATTGTATATGGTGATTTTGAAGTTTTTCGTCGACTTGTTCTTACACATCAATTTGACACTATTTTATACACTGGCGGGGAAGAAAGTTTGGAACAAATTCGAAGAGATACTTCGACTCAACAAAATGCGCGCTTGGTTTTGTGTGGAGGTGGAAAAAATGCTGCTTACGTAACAGAAACAGCAAACATTTCTGCTGCGATATCTAAAATTGTGTATGGAGCCTTTCTGGATGCGGGGCAAAGATTAGAATCGACAAATTTAGTCTTTGTCGACCAAAAGATATTTTCTGAATTTCAGGACAAATTAGTGAGTGCTGTGAAATCTATGCCAATAGGTGCGCGCGAAGATTTAACCCGTTCAGATATTCATGTAATGGAACCTTTATGTAGTTCAAACTCATGGGAAAGATTTTTAAGGTTCCAGGGCATAGCAGCTAGAGAATCAGATGATACCTTAAGGTGGGGTAAACCAATTGATAATAATGGGAATGGTTATTTTGTCTCACCAGGTGTTCATTTTATGCGTTCGGATAAAGTATTAAAAAGTATTTATGCATCGAACGCTTTTTTTGGCCCTGATATTTGTCTGATTGCAATTCAGGACAGACAAGAGATGATCAATATTTTAGATGATTTAGGGGCTACCCGTTGCTTGGGTGTACATTCTCAATTTGTAGAAGAAGTTTATGAAATTCGTCAACGTTCAAGCGTTCCTTCAATACTTTGGAACACTTCAACTATTGAATTAAATCCTTTGTTACCAAGCATTGGCCGAGGAAAAGCGGGAAATAGTTACATTACTGGAGTACGTTTTTTATTGTCCACTGTTTATCCGCAGGTACTGAATTTATCGGCACCTTTTGCCGCAGTTGAAAGTGACATTCGGAGCAGCAAGAAAAAACAAAATAACGTTTAGTTTATTTAACATTATTGATTGATTTAATTCTTCGTCGATAACTCCAGCAATATTAAAATTTGGAGTATCGTTTGCCGTTTTTAATTTTACCCCCAACAATCATGATTTCAGAGAACCCTGAGATACCAATTGCTATTAAAAAAAAGGCGATCGATTATCAAGATTCTTTATTACAACAATTAGGAATTGTTAAAACTCAAGAAAAATTTAATTTACAAAAAGGTGCTTATCGCGGTTTAAGAGTTTTTGATTGGAATCAGGAATACGATGCTTACTTGGCAACGTATTTTCTATTCAATGTTGGGAAGCAACAAAAACAAGAATATTTGCAAGGCGCTTCAGTGGTAAGGTATAAGGATTGTTTGCAGATTGGGGCAATTTGGAAATTCAGTGAAAAAATTGCTCCCATTTCATTTCCTGATTCTCTTGTTCCTTTAAGTACTGTTGTAAAACGTAGTTTTTCAAATATTGCACCAGTAAAAATAAATTCATTTTATGATTTTCGTTCAGAAGACAGAATGGAAAACTTATTAGATTTGTATTTAGGGGAAAAATTATCAGCTAAAGGTATATTAAATATAACTAATCTTTCTCGAATTGTTTGCAAAGGAAACTATCAAGAACAATTAAAAAGTCCAGAAAATGTCGATTTTCCAGGAAAAGCATTGAATTTAGTAAAAATAACTTTTAAATCTGAATATAATGAGAAAAAAAAAGATTGGCCAAAGGTAACAATCCTTTCTCAGCTAAATTCAGGTGTGTTTGCACAAAAAAACAAAGATTTGTTTAATGATGATAAGCCACAATTGTTTAATCCTGAAACAATATCTGATAATCTTGTAAATAAATTGCTTCCTGAATTGCATGATTTATCTAAAGAAGAATTTAAAGTTATTCGCCGCTATAGAGGATGGATCTATCTTGATAAAGGTAGAGGATTTGGATTACAAATTGGGATGCGATTGATAGGTCCTGAAAATGCAAAAATTCATATCATTCGCTACTTGCCGCAAGTAAACGGTGAAATTGATTCTTGTATTGCTTTTATTCGTTATGAAGATGATAAACGACCTGTTAAAGTTGGAGATATGTTAAAAATAGATCCTACAATTTTTCCAAAAAAAATGAATTCGAAGTAAGTTCAAAAGTTTGCATATCAACTATTTTGATGTTTTAATCCATATCGTATTCTAAACAAGCTATGGGAGGGAAAAATGGCTAAAGAAATTCGTAGTTTTAAACATTTATTAGGGAAATTAGAAGGTATTAGCGATCCTCAACTAGAAGCTCATTTTGGTTTGTATGAAGGTTACGTTAAGAAACTAAATGAAATTGATGAAAAATTAGAAAAAACAGACAAATCTTTAACAAATTACAGTTTTGGTGAATATGCTGAATTAAAACGCAGACATTGTGTTCCTTACAATGGTACTTACTTGCATGAAATGTATTTTGATAATTTATTATCAAATGAAAGCCCTTCACCGCAATTTGAAAATTTAGCAAAAGCTTCTTTTGGTAGTCTTGACAATTGGAAAGCTGATGTGAAAGCTACTGGTTTAGCGGTGCCAGGATGGGTTGTGACTTGTGTAGAAACAGCTACTGGGAAATTAAAAAATGTCCAAATTATGGAACATCATATAGGATTTCCATTAAATCATGTGCCGGTTCTTGTTATGGATACTTGGGAACATGCTTTTTTTCTTGATTATAAAGCAAACAGAGGCGCATACATAGACACATTCTTTAAAAATATTAATTGGTCTATAGTCAATCAAAGAGTGGCTCAAGCAATTAAATAATCTTAATTGCTTTTTAAATTTTTGCTGTATGTACGTTGAAATGCAAAGATAAGAAAACAAGATAATCCGCAGAGCCAAAGAATTGGGGTTATTGAAAAAGCATTTTGTTCTAAATAAGTAAACGATATTTTTGCCCATTGATATGTAGGTACAAGTTCTCTTAAGTACTTAAAAACTCCTTCGTTGGGTAAAGAAAATGAACCAAATAATAAAAGTAAATTTAATAAAGTAAAAATGCTTCTTGATGAATCTGGGTTGGCAATATAACCAATTGTCATGCCTAATAACGCCATTGGTATGCCACCTAATAAAGCAACAAAAGCTAATATGCCAAAGTTAGAAAAATTCAAAGGTAACCCTAAAATAAAAATAGCAACAGTAGCTAAGGTAACTAAATTGATGCTAGAAAGAGCTAATGTATGTAGTAATCGACCAAATATCATAGGTTTTAATCCAACTGGTAAACTTCGCAAATATTTCGCCCAATCTGAATTTTTTTCTTGTGATACCCCCATTCCTAACAACATGAGTGCAACAGTTTGTACAGAATAGTTAAAAAATATAACAACCGCACCTAGTGGGTTGCTATTTTCCCAATGATTTGCAAATAATAAAAGCATTAACGGAGGAAAAATAAGGGTGAAAAACAATGCAGGAACATTTCTTGTTGTGCTTGAAAATAATAATTTGAAATATAAAATAGAGAGTTTCACTATTTAATTTCCTTTGGACAGATGAATAAAGGCGGATTCTAAATTTTCTTTTTGAATTTGTAAATTTTTAAAAGGCACTTTTTGCGTGACTAAATCAGAAATGAAATTGTCTGAATTTGTTGTTTTTATAGAATAAAAATTATTATCAACTTCAAAGGAAGATATATAAGGAAATGTATCTAAATTTAATACAGAATCACAGTAAAAAGTAACAAAAGAAAGATTAAAATTAGCTCTTTTTTTTATATCTTCTATACTACCATCTGCAATTATTTTCCCATTTGCCAATAAAAGTATTCTTGTCGCTATTTGTTCTATTTCTTCAAGGTAATGGGTAGTCAAAAAAATAGATTTGCCATTGTTGGCAAAATTTTTGATTGTTTTTAACAATATTTTTCTAGACTCCACATCTAAACCTGTCGTTGGTTCGTCCAAAAAGACTAAGTTAGGATTCCCAATAAAAGCTAGAGCTAATGCAAGCCTTCTTTTTTGACCTCCTGAAAGTTTTGTTGCCTTTATTTTCAAAAAAGATTGCAATTGGAAAAGATCTATCATTTGTTCAATGGAACAAGGGGATTCATAGTGAGCTTGGACAAATTTTAAAAGTTCAACAGTGTATATGCCTTCCGGAAAGTCAACATTTTGGGGAGTTAAACCTACATGTGCTCTTGCCTGAGGATCTATAGGATTTTTTCCATACAAAAGTATTGAACCCGCGTCAGGTATCACTTGGCCTAGCATCATTTTAATGGTGGTTGTTTTTCCTGCTCCATTGACACCTAGTAAAGCTATAATTTCATTTTCATGAATTGAAAAATTAAGATTTTCAATGACATTTTTATTTTTGTACTGTTTGTATACTTGATTGATAGATAAAATAGAATTCAACGTCATAGTTCCGCATCTCCAATAAGTCACATGTATTGCTTTTTATGTAGAGACGCAAGAAGAGAAGGGTATGCATGTTTTATTAAATCTTATTTATACACTTTGGTTTTTCATTTTTTTGTCACATTTTTTCTAATTCATTTTTGCTGATAAAATCATTTCATTTTATCCTATAAAATATCAAATCTTTAGTTATAGCAAGTTTGTTATTTGGGGAAAAAATGCGTAATTTATTTATCATAATATCAAGTTCTTTACTACTGCTAAATATGATAGCATATTTCATATATCCTCCATTTTTATTTTCATTAATTATCATTATTCCAGTAATCGTAGTTGGAATTAAAGATATGGTACAAACTTCGCATACATTAAAACGTAATTTTCCAGTATTAGCTCATTTTCGCTATATGTTTGAAATGATAAGACCAGAAATTCAACAATATTTTGTTGAATCAGATACGGATGGAGTTCCCTTTAACAGAGAGCAAAGAACAGTAGTATATCAGCGAGCGAAAGCTGTTCGAGATTCAGTCCCTTTTGGGACACGAAAAAATGTGTATCAAATTGGGTATGAATGGGTAAATCATTCTTTACAGCCTACTTCTATGAGTCCTGAAAATCTTAGGATAATGATTGGAGGAAAGGACTGTTTACAGCCATATAGTGCAAATTTATTAAATATTTCTGCAATGAGCTATGGTTCTCTAAGTAAAAATGCAATTTTAGCTTTAAATGCAGGGGCGAAAGATGGTGGTTTTGCCCAAAATACAGGCGAAGGTGGAGTTACACCATATCATTTAGAAAATGGTGGAGATATCATTTGGCAAATAGGAACGGGCTATTTTGGTTGTAGAAATAAAGACGGAAGTTTTAATGAACTTGAATTTGTAAAAAAAGCTGCGCATATACCACAAATAAAAATGATAGAAATTAAACTCTCCCAAGGTGCAAAGCCGGGACATGGAGGCATTCTTCCTGCAAAAAAAGTAACCCCAGAAATTGCAGAAATTCGTGGTGTTCCTTTAGGTAGAGATGTTTTATCTCCTCCTGCCCACTCAGCTTTTACTTCACCAACTGAAATGATGTATTTCATCGGGAAGTTGCGCAAACTTTCTGGCGGAAAACCCGTTGGAATTAAATTGTGTCTAGGAAATAAATGGGAATTTGTTGCGTTGTGCAAAGCAATGTTACTGACAAACATGATGCCTGACTACATTTCAATTGATGGTGGAGAGGGAGGGACAGGAGCAGCTCCATTAGAATTTACAAATTCGGTTGGAACACCTGGAATAGATGCTCTCATTTTTGTGCATAATTGTTTAGTTGGATTTGGCTTACGCAAAAAAATAAGAATTATGTCATCTGGTAAAGTAACGACTGGATTTGAAATGATTAAATTGATTGCTTTAGGAGCAGATCTTGTTTATTCAGCTAGGGGAATGTTACTTGCGCTTGGTTGTATTCAAGCATTAAAATGTAATTCAAATGATTGTCCTACTGGCATTACTACGCAAGATCCTCAGCTTATTCAAGGACTAGTTGTAAAAGATAAACGGAAAAGAGTGGCTCACTTTCACCATGAAACTATAAAAAGTATGGTAGAAATTATAGATGCTATGGGATTAGAGGGAACACACGAGCTTCGACCCTGGCATGTGATGCGGCGGGTGAGTGAAACAGAATCAAAAAGCTATGCGGAAATTTTTGAATATATTCCTGAAGGATCTTTGCTATCCAATAATATTCCAACCTCCTTTGAAACAGCGGTGAAATTAGCCAGTCCTGAAACATTTAAACCGCTTTTTGTTTAAGATTGATAATCAAAATTTAAAAGTAGTTGAAGAGACGATAGCTGTTCCATCCACAATTATAACATCTTATTTTTTTTCTGTTTTTCAAAATAAGGCATAAAAATTAAAAGTTTAGTTTTCAATGTAGGAATTTATTATGTATATTTCGATTTCAACGACTTTTGCAAGAGGTTTTTAAATGGAATTAAAACGTGGAATTTCAACTTCAGGCATATTATTTGCTTCTGTTAGTGCGACGATTGGTTCTGGATGGCTGTTTGGATCTTTATATGCCTCGAAAATGGCAGGTCCTGCAGCAATATTATCGTGGTTAATTGGTGCGATAGCAATTATTATAATAGCTCTTTGTTTTTCAGAGCTCTCAACTATGTTTCCGGTTTCAGGTGGAATGAGTATTTTTCCTCAATTGACCCATGGTAATTTAGTTTCTTTCATGTTGGGTTGGATCTCTTGGTTAGCTTTTATTGTTATTGTTCCTATCGAAGTTTTAGCTGTTATCCAATATGCAGCAAATTTTTTTCCAGATTTAATGCTGAAAGATAAATTAACAGCTTCAGGTTATGTTTTAGCCTTTTTTTTAACCGCATTTTTATTATTAATTAATGTAACAAGTGCAAGATTTATGTCTAAAACAAGTTTTTATATCACTATTTGGAAAATTTTTATTCCTTGCTTACTAATAGTTTTATTTTTTTATAAATCTTCACATATTGAAAATTTAACAAGTCATGGTTTTGCTCCAAATGGGATGCATGGAATTTTTGCTTCCCTCTCAATTGGCGGAATTATCTTAGCATATAATGGTTTTCAACCTGGCGTAGCGCTAGCTGGAGAAACGAAAAATCCCCAAAAAAGTATTCCTATTGCAATAATTGGTTCCATGTTAATTTGTATGGTTATTTATTGTCTATTACAGCTAGCATTTATCTTGGCAATTCCGCCAGAATTATTAGGGCAAGGATGGGATAAATTAACATTTCCGGGTGAAGCTGGTCCTTTTGCTGGATTAGCTACAGTAATAGGTATTGCTTGGTTCGGAATGATTTTATATTCCGATGCCCTAATTTCCCCATTTGGAAGTGGTATTGTTTTTATGGCTTCTTCCGCCAGAGCTTCATATAGTATGAGTAAAAGTGGGCAAATGCCAAAGATGTTTCAAAAATTATCTAAAAATGGAGTCCCAGTTTCTGGACTAATAGTAAGTTTTATTGTTTCTTTACTTATATTTGCCTTTTTAGATAATTGGCAAGAAATGGCAGCTTTTTATGCCGCAGCTATTTGTTTGTGTAATGCTGTTATTCCTGTGACGTTATATGTATTGCGAAAAGATTTTCCTAATTTACCAAGACCTTTTAAAGTTTTTAACTATCGCATTGTTTCATTTCTCGCATTTTACATTAGCAGTATGCTTTTATTTTGGAGTGGCTGGAACATCATGTTAAAATTAAGTGTTATTATAGTAATTGGTTTTTTCTCTTTAATACTTATTAGAAAATTTAGCAATCAAAATTTTTCATTTGATCTGCATGGTTTTTCTTGGTTATTATTTTATATGCTATCTTTAGGAATTGTAACGTATCATGGAACATATGATGGTGGTTCTGGGATTATTAAAAACGGAGTAGATTTTATTTTAATTGCTGTAATTTGTTTTATTTCTTTAGTTCTTGCAACAAAATTTAAATTAACGAAAGAAAAATCAAATGCCGCAATAAATAAAACTATGCAAGAATTGCAAAATGAAAGAAAAAAATATAATAATCAGCAGGTTGCTTAACTACTTTGAATAATTTTGGCTGACTACTCATTCCTATAGGGGTGAGTAATTTACACTATTATTTTTTTGGCAATATTAACTAGGAAAAAGATTCATTCTTTGTCGGGAATATTAATTTCAGCAATTTAAAATCTACATAAAATAATATTAATAAGAATATTTTTTTGTAGGTAAAGTATGTTTCCATATTTAATTATTCTTCTGTTTGTCTTTACTGGTTGCAATTATTTTCAAGAAGGCACTTTATCTGTCAAAGTCGAGAGCCAAGGGCAACTTCTTGCAAATAGTTCAGTTACTTTATATCAAGTTAATGAAGTTGATAAAAAAAGAAAGAAAATTATTGAAGGAAATACTAATAGTCAAGGATTTCTTAAGTGGAAAGTAGATTTCTCTAAATTACAACAAATGAAAATATTCGTTCAAAGTAACAATCTTGATAAAATATATTTCCCTGAAATTGTATCAGTAAATGCTCCAAAATGGTGGCAAGATAGAGATCTTAATTTGTCCATTTCTTTAAAAGAAATTCCTTTAAATATCAAAGAAAAAAATGATAAAATTGATATTAAAAATTTATCAGAGAATGAAACAATCTTAGATTTTCCGCTTGAACCCTTAAATCAAACCGTAACTATAGCCCAAATAGAAGAAAACTTACCTGCAGAAACATTCCAAGACAATTTAACAATCACAACTCTATCAGAAAATGACAAACAATTTTCCAATTCTTGGACTGAAAAAACGATATTCAAAAATTCCCCTATTTTGAATACCATAACCGAAAAAAAATCTGTATTATTTGAAGATACAATAACAATAACAGTATATTCCCAGAATCGTCCCATTGAAGATGCTTATGTGTTTTTTGCTCGAAATGGGACTCAATCTGTACGTTTGATTGGCAGTACTGATTCTTCAGGTGTGATAACGACATCTGTGCTGCATTCTTTTAGACCCGATTCTATAGTAGTCAAAAAAGACAATTTTATAACAAATATTAGACCATTAGCTTCAGGAAGTGGTAAACAAGAATTAAGAATAGAGGTAACTGAAGGAAAAAGTTCTGATTTTTTAATTCAAAATTATGCTTATTTCGTTGGAAGAGGAATAGATAAAACAGAATTAAAGCTTAATTCTTTAAAATTAGACGTTTCTGGAATGCTTGGTTTCGTTTCTACTCCAAAACAGTTAGATGAAAAATCTTTTCTTTCCATTACACAAAAGAATGCAATTCCAAATAATATTGACTATAAAACCCTGAAAAAAACCTTTGAAGTTAGTAATTTAAGTAATCAATTACCAATTTTGTATGTTTCTGCCTTGCAGCCATATAGGCCTGCAGTAGGTTTAGTTGAACCTTCTATTCTTGGTGTGTTACAAAATAATTCTATTTGGAGAAGAGCAAGGAGAGAGTTTTTTTCAAGATTTATGAATGAAATGTCTCAAAGAAGTATCATTTCTGATGAAGTGAATAAAATAGCAAACTCGTTAAATCTTTCTGCAATAGAATTTGCGCAAAGAGGCTGGAAAGACACAGTATTTGCTGGAGATATAGATATTTTAATGCAAATTGCATTTGAAGAAAATGAGAATGGAAAAGATTATACTTTAATTGGAAAAGTTTTTGACAAAACTGGAAAGGTAATTTTTGAAAAAGATCAAGTTTTTTCAAGTGAGGAAGCAGAAAAAACAGCTGCAAATTTGTATTCTCTGATGCTTTTTAATCTTCCATTAGAAGGAAACATTATTAAAAAAAATAAGAAAGAAGTAACAATAAATTTAGGAAAAATTAATTACCTTTCGGGAACAGATTTATTTGCAATATTAGCACAGAAAAATCCAATGAGTCCTCCTGAAAGAGTTATAGGTTATGGGAAAGTTAAAGAAATTCTTGAAAAAGAAAGTGTTTTAGAAATACAAGTAGGGCAAGAATTAGTTGACAAAAATGAAGTATTAAGAGTGATTCGATATCCAGAAAGTGTTATCCAAAATGAAATTCAAAAACGTATCGCTGGTTATTGATCTTTTTTTTGAGTGATTTGATATTGAGGTTTAAGTTGAAAAAAAAGTTAATATTTTTAAGTGTATTTTTCTTTACTGGCTGTTATTCCTTTGAACAAGGTTATGGACAATTTTCTTTACTGCTAAAACAACAAAAAATAGAAGATGTTCTAAATGAAAATAAAGAACCCAAAGAACGAATAGAAAAATTGAAATTAGTTAGACCTATTTTAACATTTGCTGAACAAGAAATTGGTTTGACACCAGGAAATAGCTACAAAAAATATGTTGCATTAGAATCTTCTGCAGTTTCTTGGGTGGTGCAAGCCGCAGATAAAAGAAAATTAAAACTAAAAACTTGGTGGTTCCCTATCGTTGGAAGTCAGCCATACTTAGGTTTTTTTGAGAAAGAAAAAGCTTTTAAACAAAGAGATACTTTAAAAAACGAAGGATATGATACTGTCATGGGTGGTGTTTCTGCATTTTCTTTGTTGGGTTATTATCCAGATCCTATTTATTCATCTATGCTTGATCAGTCTAGTTTATCAGAATTTATAGAAGTATTAATTCATGAATCTGTCCATAGAACATTATATATTCCTGATTATTATTCTTTTAATGAAAATTTAGCAGATTTCATTGCAAAAAGAGCTACTGTGCATTTTTTAGATTTGCATCCTGAATTAAAAATAAGTTCCCAAGAATATTTTTCACAATATAAAAGAAATTTATTAGCGCAAAAGAAATTTCAAGAATATTTAGGGAAAATAAAAAATGATATTACTGAATTTTATGAATATGCAGATAAAAATTTAGAATTTAAAGATGAAACTATATTTTTAGCGGAAAGAGAAATTAAATTTAATCAAATTGCTAGTGAGTATAAAAAATTTATGAATGGATTAGAAATAGGAACAAACTATGAATTTTCTTTTCAAAAAGGAAAAATAAATAATGCTGTAATTCTTAGTTACTCCATCTATGAAGCTAAACAAGAACCATTAGAAAAAGCATATCAAAACGCAAAGCAAAATCTTAAATTAATGCTTAAAAATCTTAAGAGTTGTTTATCTGGTTCTTTGCAAGATGAGAAGGACCTTTGGAGTAAGGTTGAAAACTGCCGTTCTGAAAATGAGTTAAAACCATAAATAATGGGGTACTTGCAAGTAATACAAAGCCAATTACCAAGTATGATATTTGATTAGAAAAATAATCAGAGATGAAAAAATTTAAACTAGGACTAAGTAACATTCCAATAGAATAAATAAGATTAATGAAACCATATCCTATATGATATAAGCCTTTTAAATCAGTCATATCAATTTCATCAGCAAAAGCGGATAATACAGGACTAATTGTAAATGCACAGGCTATACCTAAACATGCCATTAAAATAAAATACATTGTTAAATTTGTAGTGCTTGAAGTCATAAAAATAAAAATAAGTCCACTTGCTAACATTCCAAAGGGAATTACTTGTAATTTTCCAAACTTTTCAGCAATTTTTGCTGCAATTGGTGAGACTAAGGCTAAAGTTAAAACTTGAGTTCCAAATAATAAGCCAATCGTTTCACTGGTTGCGTTAAAATTTCTAGATGCTAGTAATGCAATGCTAGGTTCAAGATATGATAGCATAAATGATTCTAATAAAACTATCCCTGATAGTGCAAGAAGAGTTTTGTTATGAGCTGTAAGTTTTAAAAAATTAACTAAATTATATGTTCTTTTTTCAGTAAATACTTCACTATTTTTTGAAATACATATTATGACTAGCAT
This sequence comes from Pigmentibacter sp. JX0631, assembly GCF_029873255.1. Lineage (NCBI taxonomy): Bacteria > Pseudomonadati > Bdellovibrionota > Oligoflexia > Silvanigrellales > Silvanigrellaceae > Pigmentibacter > Pigmentibacter sp. JX0631. Next base: position 3,135,817 of record NZ_CP123622.1, read on the forward strand.
ACTAAGAAGAGTGATTAATCCAACAGTATAAAATGGCAAAAATATTCCGCCAAATTCATACATAAAACCGGCAAATGGGGCACCGATTAAGTGACCAATGGAAACTCCAATCATTGCAGTTGCAAGGGCAGATGATCTATGTTGTGGGTGGACACTTTGGGCAACTAAACTTAAACCACAAGTCCACGTAATAGCTGCTGCAGAACCTTGAAGAAATCTTGCAAATAATAATAAAGAATAATTATTACTAAAAGGAAATATTAGACAAGAGAGAAGAAGAAGTAAGCCACCTATTAAGAGAGCGTTTTTATTACCAATGCTTTTAGCTATAAAATAAACAAAAGGAACAAATACAAAAAGCCCAATTGCATACATAGCTAAAAACAAACTAATGTGTGTATCATTTAAGTTTAGCATTTTATCAGTATATATAGGAATTAAAGGAACAATTATTCCATAACTCATAGCATCAACAAACATGGCAAAAGCTACAGCAATAACTGTTATAATTTTATTATTTAATCTATTCATAAACATCGGCATGACACAGCACCTATTTGTTGATTTATAATTCAAAAAGTTCATACATGATTTACTTTTTAATTATCAATGTTATTCAATTTATATGTGTTGAATAATTACTTTAAGCCGAAGAATATGCGCTATCCTATCCAGCATAAAGATAAAGGTAAGTGATCACGCCGGTCCAGGGCTCGTTGGTAATAAACTTGTTCCATTAAAAATAAATTTCATAAAACTCCAAAAAATTTCCTAATTAATTATAGCATAAAATTTAATAAAATACTATGCCAAAATTTTTTTCTCAAAGAATTCTAGTAAACTATTTTAATAGTAATAAGTTAATTACAAGAACTAACAATGAAAAAATTCACTTCCAATATTTTAATCGGCAGGCTACTTGTAAAACTTTTCACTTTTGGTAAGTATAAGGTATTAATTTGAAGTCATGGCAACATTTAAATAGTGTTATTTTTACATTTATAATTTTTTAAAGAAATTATCTTAAAATATTAAGGGGTTACTATGAAGCTATTTACTCAAGTAGAAACTATGGGGCATGAGCAGGTTGTCTTTTGTCATGATCCTTCCTCAAACTTAAAGGCAATTATTGCTATTCACGACACAACGTTAGGACCTGCATTAGGGGGGACTAGGCTTCTACCTTATGATAATGAAGAAGATGCGCTGATGGATGTTCTTCGATTGAGTAGGGGAATGACTTATAAGGCTGCATGTGCGGGGTTGTCACTAGGTGGTGGAAAAGCTGTTATTATCGCAGATCCAAAACAAAAAACGGAACAGATGTTTCGCTCATTTGGACGCTATGTTCAATCACTTGGGGGACGTTACATTACTGCAGAAGATATGAATACTAATGTAACAAACATGGATCACATTAGGTTAGAAACAAAATATGTGACTGGAGTATCAGCGGGCTTAGGGGGAAGTGGAGATCCCAGTTTTATGACAGCAAAGGGTACATTTTTTGGAATCCAAGCTGCAATGAAACATAGATTTGGGAAAATCGATTTTAATGGAATGAAAATTTCTATCCAAGGAGTTGGTGCTGTTGGAAAACATCTCTGTAAATTCTTACATGAAAAAGGTGCTAAATTATTTGTAACAGATATTGATGATAAAAAACTTGCTGAAATGCATGCACTTTATAATGCAACCATTATTAGTGAAAAAGAGTTATTTAATTTAGAAGCTGATATCTATGCTCCTTGTGCTCGAGGCGCTACTCTCAATTCTGTTTCAATTCCAGCTTTAAAAGTTAAAATAATAGCAGGATGCGCAAACAATCAGCTCGAGGAAGAAGATAAGCATTCAAAAATGTTAAAAGATTTAAAAATTCTCTATACACCAGATTATGTTATCAATGCAGGCGGCTTGATCAATGTTGCAAATGAAATTACTGGTTATAATTTAGAGAAAGTTGAATCTGAAGTTGCCCGAATTGCGTTAACATTAGAAACTATTTTTACTGATGCTGACAAACATGGCATTTCTACTCATGAAGCAGCTAAGCGATTCGCTGAAAAAAGAATTAAAAGTGTTTCAAATCTGAAAGTCATGTCTCAGTTTGAAAACTCAGCAATAGGAAAATTAAAAAAATAAATGTCCTTAAAAAATATTAATGAGTATCTCCCAACTAGATTTTGGTTGATGAAAACTGAGCCTAATGTTTTTTCTTTTGCAGATTTACAGCAAAAAAAAGATCAAAAAGAATTTTGGGATGGAGTGAGAAATTATTTAGCAAGAAATTTTATGCAGAAAGAAATGCACGTTGGTGATAAAGTATTATTCTATCATTCAAATGCAGAGCCAACAGGAATAGCAGGAATTGTTGAAATTGTAGAATCAGCTCGCCCAGATTTATCAGCTCTTGATCCAAAGTCAAAATATTTTGATCCTAAGTCTACAAAAGAAAATCCAAGGTGGTTTGCTGTTACTGTAGGTAAACCACAAAAATTTTCTCAATTTGTTTCTTTAATGCAATTAAAAGAATATAAAGAATTACAGAGTATGCTTTTGTTACGAAAAGGTCAGAGACTTTCAATATTACCTGTTTCTGAAGAAGAATTTCATTTTATAGTAGAATTGGGCAGTCAAAAAAAATAAAGGACTGAAGCTTATGAAAAATATATATGTGGTAGCTGCAAAGCGAACTCCTATTGGGCGTTTTCAAGGAGTGTTCAAACAAACATCAGCTCCAAAATTAGGAGCTATTGCTGTAAAAGCAGCTATTGAAGCGAGTGGTTTAAGTAACACACATGTTGAAGAAATAATAATGGGTCAAGTATTAACTAGTGGAGTTGGACAAGCACCTGCTCGCCAAGCCGCTATCTATGCAGGACTTCCTGATTCCGTGCAAGCTTTAACCGTTGGAAAAGTATGTGGTAGCGGACTGAAAGCCGTTGCATTAGGAGCTCAATCTATCATAACCCAAGATTCAAATGTTGTTGTAGTTGGGGGGCAGGAAAGCATGTCTTGTGCTCCCTATATTCTTCCGCAAGCGCGTGATGGAATGCGCATGGGGCATAAAGAAATCATCGATTCTATGATTCAAGACGGGCTTTGGGATCCATATAACAATTTACATATGGGAAATTGTGCTGAATTTTGTGCAAAAGAATATCAGTTTACAAGAGAAGCTCAGGATCAATTTGCCAAAGAAAGTTACTTAAGAGCTAGAAAAGCAATTGAAGAAGGGTTATTTAAAAATGAGTTGACTGCAGTTACAGTAACAGCAGGAAAAACAACGCAAAATATTGAGACCGATGAAGAGCCTCTTGCATCTGATTTGAATAAAATGGAACAATTAAAACCTGCATTTGAAAAAGACGGAACAATTACTGCTGCAAATGCTTCAAAAATAAATGATGGAGCAGCGGCTTTGGTATTAGTTTCAGAGGAAGCGTTAAAAAAATATAATTTAAAACCGTTGGCTAAAATAGTGAGTTGGGCAGGACACGCTCAAGAACCGAAATGGTTTACCACTGCACCTGTGACGGCTATGCAGCGTGCACTGCAAAAAGCAAATCTTACTGCAAATGAAATTGATCTTTATGAAATAAATGAAGCTTTTGCTCTAGTTACTATGGCCGCCATGAAAAAATTAGAAATACCTCACAGTAAAGTTAATATTCATGGAGGAGCTTGCGCTTTAGGACATCCAATAGGTGCTAGTGGGGCACGAATTCTCACAACATTAATTCATTCTCTTCAACACTATAAGAAAAGATATGGCTTAGCTACTCTTTGTATAGGTGGGGGGGAAGGTTTTGCAATGATTATAGAACGGGTTTAATTTTAGGAAACTTTATACTTTCAAATATTGAATAAAAGTGCTTTTACCAAACTGAAAAAGCGGGGTTAATTGTAAAAAAACAATTAAACTTGCTTTTTTTTACTACACAACCACATGAAATCACTTGCTATTTATAATTCAATAAAATTAAATAGTTAGTTAATTTATATTTTTTATGTAATAGTTATTAGTATTTATCTGAAAATTTTATTTTTAATCAAACGGTAAGATACCCAAAAATTGGTAGTTATTTGTCATTCTCCCAAATATTGATTAATTCATAGCATCCTACATTTTTGGTAGGCTATTTTTTAAAAATAAGGAGAATTTATGAAACGTAATGCGTTAATTTCTTTAGCAGGTTCTTTAGTAGTTGCTAATTTTGCATTTGCTCAAGAAAATTCTAAAATTGGTCTCGATGTTTTAGCTGGTGCGGGTTATTCTCATTATAATGGGTTTAAATCCGGAGATAAATCAGATGACATTAAATTTAATGGATTTAATGTTAATGCAACTGCTTTGTATTCTATTATGAAAACAGAAATGGGTTCACCAGTAGTAGGTCTTGGACTAAATTACAATCAAATGAAATCTTCTACAACTTCTGATGATGTACTAGATTTTTCTGGTAATGATCTAAACGTTAGCAATTATTTTAATGCTAAAACGTTAGCAATTATGACTAATTTAGGATATAAATTTACACCCACTTCTAAGTTAGCAATATTTGCTTTAGCCAACTTAGGTTACGGATTTTATAACAAATTAGATGCTAATGTTACAATTAAAGATGTTAATGGAAAAAATGTAACTGATAATTATCCTAAAACTGAATTTGAATTGAAAGATCATTTTATCTATGGTGTTAGCGTTGTTGGAACTTATGAAATTGTTGATAATTTCAGTTTAGGTTTAGGCGCTACATATAACAGACACCAAGCTAAAATTGAAACAAAACGAAATGGTGCAACTGCATCTAATAACGGTAGCTTCAACGAGTTCTCAACGAACCTAATAGCTTCTTACAGCTTCTAATTCAAAAGGGTTATGCAAATAACCCTTTTTTTTTGCGAAAGATAAAAGAATTATCTTTTTTTTGAAAAGGATGTCCCTTGCTCAAAGTATTCATCGTATTTTCATGCGCAATGATCTGTCCTGTATTCGCTAGTTCACAACTTATTCAAGATGAACAAGATACTACAAATCATCATTTTTCAATTCAACCTGGATTTTCTTATTTCAGCCCTTTTTTAAAAGATTTAGATAATTTTCCATTAAAAAATCCTTTTCTTGGGTTTCATCTTCGGGCAAATTATTTTTATTCTCTTTTATCAAATAACATGTTTTCCCCAGTTATTGGTTTGGGAGCTGAATATCAAAATTTGGCTAGTAGAAGTATAGCTAGTAATAATCAATTTAAATATAAATTAAAGGCATCTTATGAAGCCTTTTTATTTTATCCAACGATAGGAATAAAAGCTAAATTTGGTGACATTTATTCCTTATTACTTAAGACGAGATATTCATTCTTTAATATTTCTTCTTTAAATATTACTGGTTCTGCTAGTAATTCTAATCAACAGGCACAAATTACTTCTGCTATAAAATTTGAAAGACAAAATGTTTTTGGAATTGATTTAGAAAATTCTTTTCAAATTTATAAAAATTTTGGAATGTCTTTCGTTGTTACTTACCAAAATCATCAAACGGCATACTCTGGTGAAATAGAAACGGAATTGAATAATGCCGTATTTAAAAACGTACTAGCTGAGAAAAAAATAAATTTTCATGAATTTTCTTCGAGTTTATCTTTTTCTTATCAGATTTAAAATAATTTATCTTAAATTTTCAATTAAAAAATATTTGCTTAAATATTATAAATTTAGAAAATCAATTCTTTGTTCTGGAAATTATTGTTTTTTCTTTGTATATTTCAAAAATGGCAAATGCGAAATTGGCAGTCCCATCCTTGGAAGGATTTTTTGGAGGAAGTTTTGAAGAAGAAATCAAGTCATGAAAACAGAAACGGTGATAAAACCTTAAAAGATAAAAACTCAAGAAATCCAAAATTTCATAGTCATTCTAAAGGAGGAAGGGAAAATCCTTCTGCCCAAAAAAAGGATAAATTTCGCAATAAATGGAACGGTGAAAAAAAAGGTAATTTTTTTCGAGGGAAAGACAAAGAGCGTTTTCCAAATATAGATTTTGATGATTACTTAGAAAGTAGGTTTGGAGCAGAATTATTACAAAATTTAGCAAACTCAACCCATACAAAAATTAAACAATTGCTATCAGGTCAGGCCACTGTTGAAGATTTAGGAATTCTTTCTACAACTCAACATGGAGAAAGTAACGAAAAAAAGAAAAGTATAATTTCCCAAGAAAAAGGATTTTCTAAATTACAACCTACAAAGTCTTATTTAAAAACAAAAAAAGAAACCTTTGTGCCAGAAAATGTTAAAGAAACAAATGTTCAAAAACAAGAAGATATTCCCAAACCTACCAGAGGTTTTGCTTTAGCTAAGTATAAAAAAGAAATGGAATTTAAAGAAGAAATTCCTTCTCCAAAAAGTAACAGTAATAGCAATTTAAAATTAGACGAGAAAAGTTTAAAAACACCTAGTGGTATGACACTTGATGATTGGCAATATCAAGCACTTCAGGCGTTATTAGCCGGTAAAAATGTAATTGTAGATGCCCCAACTTCTGCTGGTAAAACGCGAGTCATTGAAGCTCTATTAGAATATCGTTTACCAGAAGGAATAAAATTAATTTATACAAGTCCAGTAAAAAGTCTGAGCAATGATAAATACAGAGAGTTTTCAGAAAAATATGGTCGTGACAAAGTAGGAATAAATACCGGGGACTTTAAAGAAAATCTAGCTGCTCCAATCATGTTAGCAACACTTGAAACTTATCGAAATAGTTTATTAGGAATAGAGCCTAATATGAATAGGCGAGTGGTTGTATATGATGAATATCATTTTTTACAAGACGAAAGTAGGGGTAGTGCTTGGGAAGAATCTTTAATCTTAACTCCAAAAGATAGTCAGTTGGTTTTGCTGTCCGCAAGCGTCCCAAATAGTGAAGATTTTGCTGCTTGGATTCAATTTTTAACAGGAAAAGAATCCGTGGTAATTAAAGTTACAAAAAGACCTGTTCCTTTAGTTCATCTAGTTTATACCAAATTCGGTTGGATTTTTGGTGAAGAGTTACCTTTATCAAAAGAAGATGAGTTTACTATTTTGAAGTTAAATAAAATGAAAAGGCGAGACAATAAGCGTTTTCGAGGCAGGGAAGTTTATCAAACGTTATGTGCTCCCATAGCGCATGCTTTGGAACAAAAAATGGGTCCTATTGTAGTTTACGCAGGGAGAAGAGGTGATGTTGAAGGAATAGCCTTAAGTTTATCAAAACAATTTAAAAAAGAGTCTTTCGGAGATGATATTGATAAACTGAGAGAAAGAATTAAAACGCTTTCTGGTTTTGAATATGTTCCTGCTGAATTGCAAAAACTAGTTACAAAGTATGGAATAGCATATCACCATAGTGGAATGATTCCTCCAGGTCGGGTTGCAATAGAAACTTTGTTGAAGGAAGGTTTATTACGCGTTTGTTCAGGTACAATGGGAATAAGTTTAGGTGTTAATTTTGCAGTTAGAAGTGCATTTATTTCAGATGAATCTCGTCCTAGTGAAGGCGGAGAAACAATTTATTCAAATACAGAAATAATGCAAATGCTTGGAAGAGCAGGGCGTCGTGGACATGATTCACAGGGCTTTTCATTATGGCTAAATGTAGGAAGGTATATCGCCCAAAAACCTAAAGAGCGGGAAAAATGCAAAAGTTCTTTAAAATTTGATCCTACAACTGTCATAGGAATATTAGGACAACATCAAAGTATTGCTTATTTGTCGATGTTTTATCAAAAATCTTTTTTTATGCGCACAAAAGATTCTGCACAAGTTTTTGTTTCAGATCACGATTTAATTTCTGCAACTCTTTATCAAAAATATGAACTGGATAAAATTGAATGTGAAGATATTCCCAACACATACAAAATGTTTCAATCTGGAAAAAAACGCTCTACTATAGCATGTAATAGATGTGCAGCTAAAAAAGTGTGTCATAATTTAATGCAGTCTGCCAATCAAAGTATGTTAAATAAAATTATTCAACATTTGCAAGATGTAAATGCTTTAGAGGGATCAGTACCTACTTTAATGGGTAATTTAGCACGACATTTTCCTCAAGCTGGAGGACTCATAATTGCAAATTGGTTGGCGCAAGGATTAATTAATAAAGATACTTTCAGTGATTATTTGCAAGCAATGTCAGCCTTTGGTGCTGCGCATTTTAAAGAAATTCCAACAACTTTTGCAGATATTAATTTTTTAAATGATTTAGAAATACCAAAATTAATTAATAAATATTATCCAAATTATTTATTTCCAGAATTATATGATGAAATTAAGCCTAAAAAATGGGAAGAAAATGCAAGTCCAGAAATTACTTTCAGGGAATTTAATTTGGGAGCAGCATCGATTGTCAAACTATGGCTAAATCCTCGAACGAAATGGGAAGATTTGGTTGAAGAACATTCTTCAAAATATTTTTCAGCTGGTGATTGTATGAATGTTTTATTCAGGTTTTATACATTCCTACAGAGCTGTACCCGACTGGTAGAATTTGATCCAGCATTAGCATCCGAGGCTAAAAGGCTACAAAAAATTCTTCTACGTGAACCGCTAGATGCAAGAAATAGAATGTTAGTTGAAGAAACAGATGAATTTGAATCTTCATCTGTAGGAAATGAAGAGGCAATAACAATTTAAAATTATTTTTTGCGCAACATATACCACTATCGAGTTTAATGGACTATATTATGGGAAAAATAGAAAAGTTGAATGATTTTGAAGAAAATAACAAGCAAAAATTAACTAAACAAGAAATTAAAATTTTTATGGTTTCTGCTTTAGGAAGTGCTTTAGAATTTTATGATTTTGTTGTTTATGTATATTTTGCAGGTATTATTTCTTCTTTATTTTTTCCAAGTTCTTCTCCTGTTACAGCATTAATATTAACTTATTCTATTTTTGCGTGTGGTTATTTTGCTCGTCTTTTAGGAGGAATTCTTTTTAGTCATATAGGTGACAGGCAAGGGAGAAAAAAACCCTTTATCTTAGCTGTATTTTTAATGGCTTTACCTACTTTCTTTATTGGCTTGCTTCCAACTTATCAATCAGTTGGTTTATTCGCACCTGTTTTCTTAGTTTTATGTCGTTTTATGCAAGGATTAGCTATTGGTGGTGAAATACCTGGTTCTTTAACATATATTTATGAAAATGTGCAAAAATCTTATCGTGGATTGGCTTGTGGGAGTTTATTTTTTGGTGTTACTTTTGGAACATTCTTAGGTTCTACAGTTGGTTTTGTTTTGACTAAATATTTAAGTCAACAAGATTTATATAATTGGGGATGGAGAGTTCCTTTTTTAGCTGGTGGTGTTTTGGGTTTATTTGGGGTTTATCTTCGAAATTTTTTGAATGAAACACCGGTATTTAATAAAATTAAAAATAATATTATAAAAGTTCCTTTAAAAGAGGTAATAAGTAATTATAAATTTTTAGTTTTTAAGTCTTCGCTTGAATTAGGAGTGGTTGCAGTATCAGTTTCTTTATTTATGCTTTATTTACCAAATTATTTGAAAACATATTTTGGTTTTCAAGCAGGTGAAATATTAAAAATAAATTCATTTTTTGTATTTATTTATTCTGTTTCAAATATATTATTTGGATGGTTTTGTGATAAATATGGGCCTGAAAGAGTATTCAGATTCTCTTGCATAATATTTCTACTTTTTGTTTATCCAATTTTTTCTTACTTTTCTCCGAATAATTTCTACCCCATTTTTGCTTGTTACATTTTAATGATTGTTGGAACAGCTGCTTCAACTGCTTCAGCAATGTATTTATTAATTAAATCTTTTCCACCACTTATTAGATTTTCAGGAGCATCTCTAAGTTATAATATAGCTTTTGCATTTTTAGGCGGTTTTACTCCTTTATTAGCAACCGCATTAATTGAAAAAACACATAATCTAACTTCACCGGCTTTTTTATTAATAATTGTAAGTTTAATAGCCCTTTTGAATTCGTTTTTAAGCGCAAAAAAAATTGAAAAAGTACATAAAACAGACTTTTTGAGTTAAATTAATTAATTGTTATTATTGAATAAATTTAAAATAATTTAATAATTATTAATTATCTAGGTTTTCCTCCGATTAATCACTGATTTCATATTAATTGGGGGATTTATGCCTAATTTTTTTCAAAAATTTAAAATTAAATTAAAATATCAATTAATTATATTGATTTTTTTATTGTCATTCCTTCTTTCATGTTCAAAAGGCGGAAGTGGTTTTGGTGGAGGATATGACTCAGCAAATTCTAGCGCAAATGTAATTACGCAAAACCCAAGTGGAAATTATCAAAATTATTTACTGATAGGTGCAAAAGGGAGAAACGGAACAGGTTCTGTATTTCGCTGCTCTTTAGAAGGAGATGATTGCATAGAAATATTTGGTGGATTAGCCGGATATATTAGTGCAACAAATTTAACGCTAAAATCAAATGATTTATTTGGTTCTAGCATTGGTGTGAATGAGAATTCAATCTATATTGGAGCAATAAATAAAAGTGGATTTAATGCAGTAAATATAATGGAAATAAATAACCCCAATGGAGCTGTTTATAAATGTGATTTGTCCGGTCTAAATTGTTCTATAATTGATTCTAGTACTTTAAAATTAATTACAAATGATAATTTTGGAGCTAGTATTTTTGTCACAAATGATGCTATTTATATAGGCGCTGTTGGAAGAGATGGAGGAACTCCTGCTCAATCAAATTTATACGACATGGGCAGTTTATTCAAATGTGCTTCAGATGGAACAAAGTGCGTTGAAATAATGGGTGGAAAAGACCAGTCAAACCAAATTCGAAAAAATTTAAATGGGTTTGATAATTTTGCGTCAAGTATATATTTAACAAATTCTAATCTTTATATAGGTGCAAAGAATAAAAATGGTGGTAATGGACGGGTTTTTAAATGTAACACGGAAGGATTAAACTGTGTTCAATTTGATGTTTCAAGATTGAATTTAATTACTAATGATAATTTTGGTTACAGCATAACTGGAACAGAAAAAAATATCTATGTTGGTGCAATTGGCAGAGATAGCGGTCCTACAAATAAAAGTGATTTATACGATACTGGTGCTGTTTTTAAGTGTGATTTTGATGGAAAAAATTGTAGTGAATTTTTTGGTGGACAAAATCAAAAAAGTTTTAATGAGTTAAAATTAGGTGTGAATGATAATTTTGGTTCTTCATTGGCGATATACGGAAATTATATCTATGTTGGTGCTGTTGGAAGAAAAGATGAAACAGGGAAAAGAACAGGCTCTGTCTTTAGATGTAAACTTGAGCCAGGAAAAGACAACGATAAACAATTAACTGACTGTATAGAGCTAATAGCTGGCCGTACTCATGGAGTAAATAAAGCAAGAATTCTAGGATTAAAAGAAGGGGATTCTTTTGGTTCAAGTATTACAGTAGCAACGTTGCCTATCACTGAAACAGGTTTTATCTTACAAGATATTTATAAAGTTATTGGTAAAACTTCTGATAGTTTAATTGATGGTTTGAATACAGTAAATTTTTCTCTCCAATTGTCTGTCTTATGTGATGGAATGAGTTCTCCAAATTCTCAAATATTAAGTAAACAAAATCTTGTTATTAAGTTAGCATACAATAAAAATTGTACTGTAACAGTTGATAGTTTATCAATTAATTCTGAAATTTTTAGTGCGGTTTCTCCTGCTCCTTTGAGTTTTAAAGTAGGTAATGACAAGAAAATTTCCTCAACTGATGATCCTGCAATTTATACATCATCTTTAAATGCTAATAAATATTTTATGAATGTAGCTAGTGAAAAAAATGGATCTTTTCATTTAGGTTTAACTGATATTCAAAATAGATTTAAAGGAAACAATTTTAAATTTGTTGCATTTGATCTTACTTATGATGGAAAAGGATTGCCAATTATTTTAGATAAATCTAGTTTATTTACAACTCTCTTACCTCCTACTCAATCAGTAGGATTTGTTTTGCCAAATGCAAAATTGGATAAATTTCATACAATAACATGGGGAGGTGATTCAGGAAAAGAACAATCAACTTTTAAAGTAAAAGTTTATAATCCAAATACAGTTGATGGATATGAAGTTACTTTAGTTGGAAATAGTGTACCCCAAAATTGTCCAACCTATGCAAATTGGCCCTTAACAACAGCTGTAGGAATTAATTGCGGAACCGATGCAAAAGGTAATTATTCTAAAGGATTTACAATTAAATTCTTGCCGACCTTAAATGATAAATTACCAGAGGGAAATTATTTTGGTACTTTGTATATGCAAGCAATTAATTGGCATGATTTAAATGTATTTCAAAATATGCTAATAAATTTAAATATCACAATTCCAAAAAAATAGCTTACTAGTTATTTACTAGACTTCAATTAATGTTTTGATTGAAGTCTAATTTATTTTTTTGGCGGGTATTTTCTCAATTTTCTTTGTAAACTTTGCCTATGTAACCCAAGTCTTTTTGCAGCATTTGTAATATTTCCATCGCATTCAGCTAATATATACTCAATATATTCTCTTTCATGTTTTGCTAAACTTAACGGAGAGGAAACAAAATTAGTTTGTTGAATATTAGGATATTCTTTATAATCATCCTCAAATAAAGCTAGTTCTAATTGCTTTATATTTACAGGTTTTGTTAAATAGTTTATAGCACCTTTTTTTATTGCTTTAACTGCAGTTGCTAAACTTGGATAACCAGTAAGCATTACTATTTTACAATTAGGATTGAGCTCTTGTAGTAATTCAATAGCGTCGATTCCGTTCTCATTTTTTAATCTTAGATCTATAATAGCATAATCAATGAAATTATTAATTCTTGGAATTTTAGCTGAACTTTCAAGAGCAAATACAGTTAATCCCTTGTCTTCAAATTCAATAGCTAAAGAACTGCGAAAATCTTCATTGTCTTCAAGAATAAGAATTTTTTTATTATCCATAATTTTAAACTTTCATTCTTTCCAAATAGGGATTAAAAATTGCGCGCACGCTCCACCATTTGAATTATCTAGTAAAATAAATTTTCCATTAACAGCAGAAGCTAAAGAGAAAGCATTATATAATCCTAATCCTACTCCGTCTTCTTTTGTAGTGAGAAATGGTTTCCCTGCATATTGTTTAATTATTTTTGGCCAACCTGGACCATTATCAGCTACTGATAATTTAAGATATTGATCTTTTACTTGGAGTTTAACGGATATTTCTAATGTGTTAGAGTTATTTGCTTGAATAGCATTCTCTAAAATATCAATAAAAGCTTTTGTAAAAGCTAAAAGTGGAATTTTACACTCTAAGTTTTTTGCTTCTTTTTCAGATATAAAAATTATATTATTGTTCTTGCTTTTCCAACTAAATATTATCTTACTTATTAATTCATAAATATTTTTTTTCTCAAAAAAAGTTTTTTCGTCAGATAAAGATTTACTATGAATTTGTTTGATAGCACTTTCACATTGATTAATAGCTTTTTTTATAGTTTCCAAATCGGATTGCATTAATTCATTGCTTTTTCTTTCAATACGCTCTGTTCTTAATTTTATTGTATTTAGCGGTGTTGCAAACTCATGTGAAAATCCTGCGGAAAGAGCACCGATAGCACGCAGTTTATCAAGGCGATTATTTTCATTTAAAAGAATTTCTGAATACTTTTTTTGTTTACTTAGCAATCTTGATATCCAATGAGTTAACGAAAAAATTAGAATACAAATTGCCAATTGCCCAGATAAAAATAATGAATTTTTATTTGGATATAAGCTAAAAGCTGGTGGGGTAAAATTTGAATAATGTAAAAATAGTATGCACAGTAATGAGCTAATAAAAAAGATTATTGCTTGAACTTTATGAAGTAATATTGCGCCTAAAATTATATTTAAATAAATAATTTGTACTAGAGGATTCCAAATACCTCCAGTAATAACTAATAAAAATGTAATTGCACAGAGATCTGAAGTAAGCTGAAAAAAAACGAAATTAATGGAGATAATTTTTAATTTATGCGCTAGAAAAAATGCCCCCATATTTAAAATACTTAAATTTAACAGCGTTAGAATGTATAAAAGAATAAATTGTGGTTGTATCCATTCAAATTTTATAACAAAGTACAGAAGTATTAATAACAAAAATATTGCTATCCAGCGTAAATGAATCAGCCAAAATAATTTTGTTCTTTCTTCGTCAGGAAAACTGTAGTCAAATAAAAAACACTTAACCTTTTGTATAAATTGTTTAAAATCCATTTTTTACCTAATCTTAATTGTTAACTAGCTTTTCTGTTAGTCAGATAGTATCTTTAGCTTACCTTAAGATATTTACCAAGTTTTATTATTGAAAAAGCTTTTTTAGCGCAATGATTTGTTGCACTATGATAGAGTTTGCTCCTTTCTTTTTTTCGTTTTGAAAGTTAAAAGTTTAATGTTTTGAATAGTTTTTTTTGTTACTAGGAGTTATGAATGTCGAATTTTACTAAAATATTCTTATTATTAGGTATCATTGTTGCTGTTATTGCTTTAGTTTTATTATTTTTTAAAAAAGGTGAAACGAAACCTTTAATTGAAATTTCTATGCATTTAGCAACATATGATAAAAAATCAGGAAATGTTGAAAATTTGTCTCCTAACCATAACCAAAAAGCGTTTGGTATTCTGCAGTTTTTTTCGAAACCAAATTCAAAAAATATGAGTCAATCCATTTTGTGCGTACAAGATCATCAAATTGTTGATAAAATAGACTTGTATATGCCTGATATGGGGCATGGAAGTCAGCCTCCAACGATTGAAAAAACAGATATACCAAGTAATATAAGATCCAAAGCCTCATCTGAAATACAACTAGGCTGTTTTAAGCTTGATAATATGCAACTATTTATGACGGGAGATTGGCAAATAAGGGTGTTTTATCAAAATGGAAATCTTGGCCTTTTCGATTTAAAAATAATAGAATAGTTTTATATATTTTTTAAATAATTTAAATCTTCAAAAATGGCTAAAGCAGTTTGCAAGGGCCCAACTCCATTTCCTCTAACAACATGAGTTTTTTCACGGCCTAAATTAAACGAATATGAAACGCAATCAGATGAGCAATAAAGTGGGGAGTGCTCTTCAATTTCAAGGTATGATAAATGAATTGCACCTTCAGCTTGTGCAGAGCAAATTAGGCGTGTTGTTTTTCCTTTAGCTTTTCTGTAACGGATAAGATCTGGATCAATTTCCTTTAAATTTTGGAGAAAAATAGAAGAATCATATTTATACCCAAATATTGCATTTGCTGCTATATTAATAGAAATAAAGGCATTTTTAGCAATTAATTCGTCTTCAATAGAATATTCAAAAATTCTTTTTTCTTTCCCAAAATTTATTGCATTTTCTAAACTCTCTCCTTTTTCTATCAGCTCAATTAAAAATGTACTTACTGGATGACAATTTGCGCTAAAGGACAAACACTTGTTCCTGAGTAATTCTAAATTACTTTGCAGATATCTTCCTATTCCATTTAAGGCAGCATTGATTCCTATATTTTTTGAATATTCTGTGAGTAAAATATCAATTCCATAAAATAATGTATCTCTTGCAGAGAAAATAACTTTGTTATTTTCTCTTAATATTTTTTCGTAAAAATTGTAATTATTGTGGGAATTTAAAAGTTTTGTTTCTTGTGAGTCAATTATTATATTTGGTCTATTTGCAGTATCAAGAAAGTCATAAAAATTATTGCTAGAGATATATACATTTAGGTTTTTTTTTTCGTGTTCCTTAATATTTAGTATTTCAGAAATGTTTAAACCAGTTGGATCACTAATTGTTGATTTAGAATCAGACGCCTCTGTTACCTTAAATTCATTTTTATTTAGATTTTTTAACACAGCACAACCAACCTTACCTACACCTTTAATTTGAATGGGAATTAATTTATCTGATATACTGTTAAAAACCATAATTTTCTCCCAATAATGAAGAATAAACATAATTGAAATATAGTAATAAAAGAATAAAGCATGAATTAAAAAAACAAGGAATAAACTAGAACTTGGGACAGATAGGAAAAAATCCTAATCAAAACAAAATTTTATAATTAAAAATATTAAAAAAAATAAAATATGTCAATTCATTTCAAAAAATATCAACTTTGGATTTTTGCAATTGCTACGTACATCACTATAGAAACAGTATTGGAAAGATTTAAACTTCTTACTCCCGTATTAAACATTGGTATTGTTACAATCTCAGCATTTCCTTGCGATATTTCTTTTTGCATAACCTCTTTCGGGATTCCAAAAGTTTCAGCCCCAAAAACAAGTAAATCTCCTGGCTGAAATTGAAAATCATATGGAGATTTATTGCCACCAGTTTCGACAAAAATGATTCTTCTTTTTTTTCTTGTCGATAAAAATAAATCCCAACTTTTATGTAAGTAAACTGAAACGTGTTCCCAATAGTCAAGACCTGCACGGCGTAAAGCTTTTTCAGTGATATGAAACCCCATCGGTTCAATAAGATGGAGAGTGCAACTAAAGGCGGCGCACATGCGGGCAATTGTTCCTGTATTTGGAGGAATTTGCGGGCAATAAAGAACCACTTCAGGGTGAAATTTTAATAATTCTTCTTTCACTTCTGGATATAAATAACCTTGTTTATCAAAGGAAAGTTTAGGTTTAGACTGAATAATTATATCATCTTTATCTAATAAAGTTTCACCTAATTGATACATGAGTTTACCAGTGTACTCAGGCTCATTGTGGGATGTCATTTTCTTCATCCTCTAAATCTTTTTCTAGTGCATCAAGCATTCCTGAAATATTTTTAAATATATCATTTAAACCCAATTTTTTGTCAGAACTTGTTGTAATTACTTGGCTTGGATGCAGTGCGAGTTTTTTTGCATGAATTTCTCTTAATTGTTGCCATTTGCTTTTATGTACTTTGTCGCATTTTGTTTGAATACAAATAACTTTTAACCCTAGTTTTTGAAACCAACGAGATAAATTTTCGTCCTCTGGTTGAATATCTCTACGAATATCAATTAAAATAAAGATTGCAAAAAGTCCTGTTCTTTCTTCAAAGAAATTTTGCATTTCTTTTTCCCAATGAGCTTGGGTTGTTAGTGCTGATTCTGCATAGCCATAACCCGGAAGATCAACAAGAAAAAAAGTACCTTTTTCAGCTGAAAATAAATTAATAGTTTGAGTTCTCCCAGGAGTATTACTTACTCTAGCGAGTTGTTTTTGTCCTCCGACAAAATTTATTAAAGAACTTTTTCCAACATTACTTCTACCAACCAATGCGAATTCTGGCGCGGAAGATGGGGGTAAATCTGAGTTCTTAAGCCCCGAACAAATAAAATCAATTCGCAGGGGGGTTTTCTTTTCTGATAAAGACAATATAAAATCTTGATTTGGTAGTTTAATCTCGCGCATGGGGGACTTTTCCTTTCCCGAGGTTGCGTTTTACGATGGGCAAGACTACATACAAACAGCGGGAGATTCCAAGTGTCTTTTTAGGATATTTTTAGGATTAATATCTTTGGAGGAAAAAATTTAATGTCTACGAATTATGATTTAATTGTTATTGGAAGTGGTCCAGCTGGTTATGAAGGTGCTGTCTATGCATCACAGTTTGGCTTAAAAGTGGCAATTATAGAAAAAGATCAAACCCTTGGGGGAACTTGCTTGAATGTTGGCTGTATCCCTGCAAAATCAATGCTGCAATCAGCACTCATGTTTGATAAAGCTAAAAAATTTGCAAGCTACGGAGTTAAAATAGCTGGTGCAGATAAAGCTGAACTTGATTTCCCACAAGTGAATAAAAGACGTGATGAAATTGTTAAGAAAATGACTAGTGGTGTCAGTTACTTAATGAAAAAAAATAAAGTAGATGTCCTTCGTGGTTTTGGAACAATTACTGGGAAAGGACAAGTAGAAGTTACAGCTGATGGGAAAAAAACATCTTATACTTGCAAGAATATATTAATTGCGACTGGCAGTAGAGCTCGCCATTTATCACATATTAAAGTTGATGGAAAAAATATTGTCACCTCCGAAGAAATTTGGGCATGGGATAAAGTTCCTGAAACTATGGCAGTTCTAGGTGGTGGAGTAATTGGATGCGAATTTGCTTCAGCTTATGGCCGTTATGGAACCAAGGTAACAGTTTTAGAAATGGCAGATCAAATTTGTCCAACAGAAGATCATGAAACTGCAGCTGAATTAACTAAGGCATTAAAAAAACAAAATTGTGAAATTTTAACAAGCACTAAGACAAAATCTGTGACTGCTAAAGGTAACAAAGTTGAAGTTATGATTGAAGGAGAAAACTCTCCCCGGGTTTATGAAAAAGTCTTGTTAAGTGTTGGACGTGCACCTAATGTTGAAAATATTGGGTTAGAAAAAGTTGGTGTTAAGCTAGATGAACGTGGGTTTATTGCGGTTGATTTGAAAACTTATCAAACAAATGTTCCCGGTATTTATGCAGTAGGTGATGTCATTCCAACGCCACAATTAGCTCACACGGGCTCTGCTGAAGCATTATTTGCAGTTGATATCATTGTTGGGAAAAAACGTCATCCAATTAATTATTTAACTAATCCTGCTGCAATTTATACTTATCCAGAAATTGCAAGTATTGGATATACTGAAAATCAATTAAAAAAAGCTGGCAGAGAATACAAATCAGCTAAGTTCCCATTTTCAGCAATTGCAAAAGCACATATTGATGATGTTGCTGATGGTTTTGTAAAAATATTAACTGATTCGAAATATGGTGAAGTTTTAGGCGTTCATATTGTAAATCCAAAAGCAAGTGAAATGATCTCAGAATTTGCATTAGGTAACAATTTGGAAATGACTATTGAAGAGTTGGCTCATACCATTCATCCACATCCAACTGTGTCTGAAGTTATAAAAGAAGCTGCTCACACTGCAATGGGACATCCAATTAATATATAATATATTCATTTTTGATTTAAAAAACTGATACGAAAAGGATGTTTGTATATGGCAACTCAGAATGTGCTTATGCCTCAAATGGGTGAATCTATTCAAGAAGGAACACTAACCCGCTGGCATAAAAAGTTAGGTGAGAAAGTTCAGAGAGAAGAAATTTTATTTGAAATATCTACAGACAAGGTAGATACAGAAATTCCATCTCCTGTTACTGGCGTTCTTGTCCAAATTTTAGCAAAAGAAGGCGAAACGGTTAGTGTAAATTCTGTAGTTGCGGTCATTGATGATGCTGCAACTCCGGGTGCAGTAGCTGAAGCTCCAAAAGAAGAAAAAGTAACAAAACAACCGCAACAAACTGTTCAAGTTGCCAGCAAAGATGTTGAGACAAGTAATGATGGTACTCAAAAAGTTTATGCGAGTCCTTTAGCAAGAAAAATGGCAGAAGAACACGCTTTAGATTTATCCAAAGTACAGGGATCTGGTGAAGGTAACAAAATTGTTAAAAACGATGTCCTTGCTGCATTAGAATCTAAAACAGTTTCTCCATTAGTCGCTTCTGCGGCAGCAGCTGCTACTGCTCCTGCTGCAAAGGCGAGTTCAGATCATCTCAAATCAACAGGTGGTGGTTCTGAGGGAATTGTTGATGGTGTAAGAGTAAATCGTGTACCAATGACTGGAATGCGTAAGAAAATTGCAGAACATATGGTAATGAGTAAAAGAACAAGTCCACATGTTACTTCAGTAATTGAAATTGATCTGCAAAAAATAGTTGATGTGCGTGCAAAATTTAAAGATAAATTTGAAGCTATAAATGGCTTTAAATTAACCTTTATGCCATTTTTTATGCATGCTGCTATCGAAGCAATTAAAGCTGTTCCCATTGTAAACGCAAGTGTTGATGGTGATACTATTCTCTATAAAAAAGATATTAATTTAGGCTGTGCCGTTGCACTTGATTGGGGCTTAATTGTTCCTGTTATTAAAAATGCTAGTGAGAGAAGTTTTGTCGGATTAGGCAGAGAACTCAATAATTTAGCTGATAAAGCAAGGGGTAAGAAACTTGCTCCTGATGATGTTCGCGGGGGAACATTTTCTATTACAAATTATGGTGGTTTTGGAACTGTTATAGGTCAGCCGATTATCAATCAACCTCAAGTGGCAATCTTTGGAATTGGTGCAATGCAAAAGAAACCAGTCGTCATTAATGATGCTATAGCTATCAGAACGATGTGCTACTGTGTTTTATCATTTGATCACAGAGTTATTGATGGTTCAGATAGTGGTAAATTTTTAAGTACAGTTAAAAATGTAATTGAAAATTGGAATTTACCTGTCATCTAAGGTAGATTATGATGTAAATTTTTGTTAAACCCAAAGGGTATTCCTTTGGGTTTTTTAATTTGTATATTGAGGATGTAATGAATTCTTTTCATAAAATAATATATAAATACTTTTTATGTATGTTTTTTTTACTAAAATCAAATTTTGTGTATGCAAATTTACCAATAATTTGCATGGTATTAGATGTTGGTGGGAAAAACGATAAATCTTTTAATCAATCCGCAGTTGAAGGATTTCAACAGGCATTAGAATCTCTTGCTATTTCAAAAGAGAGTAAATTTTTAGAGACTCATTCCGATCAACAAATTCAACAATTTTTAAGAGCTTTTAGTGTAGATCCTAATTGCAAATTAATTATTTCTGTAGGAGTTAATCCTTCTACTCATGTTAAGGCTTTAGCAGAAAAATATTCAGATAAAAAATACTTAACAATTGATGCTGAAATTCATTCAAGTAAGAAAAATGTTCGTTCAGCTTTATTTCGAGAAGATCAAGGCGCTTTTTTAATGGGAGCTATTGCCGCAATGAAAAGTTCAACAAAGAAAGTTGCAATGATTGGCGGAATGGATATTCCTATGATGAAACGATTTGGCGTAGCTTATGAAGCAGGCGCTAAACATATTTCTACAAAAATCGAAGTTTTGTATACTGTAATTGGTCCAAAAACCGAGGCCTGGAATAATCCTGCGAAAGCTAAAGAAATAGCAATTTCATTATTTACACAAGGATATGATGTTATATTTCAAGTGGCAGGACCTTCAGGACAAGGAATTTTTCAAGCAACAAAAGAATTCAATATAGATCTTGAAAAAAATAAAACAGGCAATCGTGTTCATAAATTTTTCACCATTGGTGTAGATTCAAATCAAAATTCAATTATCCCAGGAGCTGTATTAACAAGTATGTTGAAACATGTAGATATTGCTGTTTATATGGCAATAAAAGATATCGTTGAAGATAGGTTCACTTCCGAGACTAAATATTTTGATTTGCGCAATGGTGGAATTGATTGGGCCTATGATAAATATAATAGAATTTTACTTAGCGGATTAGAAATAAGAAAAATTAATAAAATAAGGTCAGAAATAATTGATGGGAAAATAAAAGTCCCCGATTATTATGAATTAATGAAAAAAGCAAATAATAAAACTTTAAATTGAAAATTACTTTAAATATTTATCAAAAAATTGTTTATACTTTTTGCTTGATTTTAGGTTTTTTAATTCTATATCATAGGCTTTCATTAATGCAATAATATCTCCATATTTTTCATGGGAAAATTTAGAATTTTTTGCAAAGGTATTGTAGTAAAGTTTTTTAAATAACACTGTGTCATAATATGTTATATTTTTTAATTCCAGTTTTTTTGCGGTATAAATCCCAATATTTTTATCTTGAGGATATAGTTGTATTCTGTTTCCAGCTAATTTTTTCATGTTACTTTCTACATTTAGGGAAGGTTCAATGAGTGGATGATAAAGCTGATTCGGCTTATCTACCCAAGGAAATGCTTTCCAAAAATCAGAATTATAGGAATTTTCATGAATCACACCCACAATAAGTTTGTGTGCTTTAACATCATCATAACTTTTAATTTTATACTTTCTCTTTGTTAGATTATTCGTAAATAATACAAATACGGTTTCCCAAACAGCATTTTCTGGATAGAATAAAAACTTTTCTCTATCAGGGTTTTTTGATACCTTTATTCCGATGTCAACGACTCCAGCTTCTAAAGATAACTCGCATCTGGCCCATGGCATTTGTTCAATAAAGTATTCCACCCCTAGTTTATTAAATATATATGTAAAAACATCAATATCTATTCCTTTTACTTCTCCTGTGTCCCGATTAGCTTCTACAAACGGAGGACTTTGTTCTGTACATATCCGAACTGAGTTTCCTGCAAAAATAGAAAATTGCGAAAAAAGTAAAACAAGAAAAGTAAGATATTTGAAAAAGCAAATCATAAATCATCCTGAAAAAAATTTTAGTTGATTCTCTTAGATTAGAATAGAATATTAGAAAATAAATATATGTTAAATTGAATACAATTTTTTTGACTCTTTTTCGGTTTTATTTATTTTGAGTACTAAGAATTACAAAGAGTGAAGCTTACATTCTAGCAGGTGCAGGAATTCCAAGTAATTTTAATCCTTCTGAAATTGCTTGTTTTGAGCATTTAACTAAATGTAAACGGGAATTTTTAATATTGTCGCTGGCATTTTTAATGGGACAGTTTTCGTAAAAACGATTAAAGCTTTTTGCAAGATCATATAAGTAATTAGCTAGGATTGATGGTCTATTTTGGAAACCAGCTTGTAAAGCAAATTCATTAAATTGTGATAAGAGAAAAACCAATTCATGCTCTTGTATTTCATTTATTTCAATTGAGCTGTTAGAAGAAGGTGATCCAATTTTATCTAAGATACTTGAACAACGTGCATGCACATATTGCAAGTAAGGTCCTGTTTCGCCGTCAAGTTTAAGCCATTCCTCTAAGGAAAAATTTATTTGAGTATTATTATCAACCCGTAACATACCATATTTAAGAGCGCCAATTGTTATAATTTTAGCAGTGTCTTCAATTTCTACATCGGACCATTGCCCTTTGTATCGTTCTAAGTAATCAGCAGTTACTTTTTGCTCCATCTTATTTTTTAAATCGAATAATTGTAATCCATTTAATTGTCTTGAACTAAAGGGTTTACCATCTTCAGTATTAACTGTTTCATAAGATAAATGTACTGATTTTGCAGCTTGTGGATAGCCCATGATTTCTGCAATTTTAAATAATTGTTGGAAGTGCAGTTTTTGGCGGGAGTCCACGACAATGATAGATTTTGTTACTTCAGGGTCTGAGAATTTTTTAGTTATCAGATCAATGTCTTTTGTAAGATATAATCCATTTCCGTCGGATTTTAAGAGCATCGCAAAGCCTAATTTCCATGCGGATAAATCTAAACCTATTGCTCCGTTGTCTTTTATAAATACGCCTTCAGCATATTTCCTTTTTACTAGTTCTTTTGAAGGTGCTTCGCATTCGCTTTCAAAGTACCAGGTATCAAATTTTGTATCTAGCCAATCATAAATGTTTCTTAATTCTTCAAGGCTCCATTCACGAGTTTCTTTCCAAAGATCATAGTAATTTCCAGATTTATTATTCAGTTGATGTAATATTTCAGAAATATCTTTTTTAACTTTTGCTTCTTCTTCGGTTTTTTCTATAGCTTTAAAAGCATCGACTGCTTCAGCATATATTTGCCCAAGCCATTGAGTTTTATTTTGAGTAGGTAAATCTTTTTTTGCGGGATGTGTAAGATACCAAATTACCTTTGCGACATGTGTTCCTACATCACCGGGGTAAGTTGCCCGTACGACTTTATTTCCAATGTACTCTAGTAAATTAGCAACAGAGTCACCTAACACTAAACAACGTAAATGTCCTACATGCATAGCTTTATGCGTATTTGGTTGAGAGTATTCTAATACAATTTTTTCTTTTTCATTGTCTTGCAGTAAATTTTTATGAAAATAAGTATTGCTTGAGAAATCTAGTGCCAATTGGTTTGCGTATTGATTAAAGTTACAATGGAAATTTAAATAAGCATTAATACAAGCTACTTCTTTAATAAATTTTTTATTTTTTTTATTTAAATTTTCACTTAAAATTTGAGCTATTTTATTTGGTGCTTGACGAAACGATTTTGCAAATGGAAAACAAGGTAAAGCTGCTTGGCCAAAGGAGAATTCTGGAGGTATAGTCAACATTTTATAAATGTCTTCTTGTTTTGTTTGAAATTCTACATTTAATTCTGAGCTTATAATTATTAACTCATTATAAATGAGTTCAGCGATTTCTTGTTTAAAAGGATCATGCATTGTTGTCATTTCGCACCAAATTTTTAGTTGGAATTTAAAATACTGTTTCCAGTTAGAATTTGCATATGACAAATTCTTTCCCGAGAGCAATAAAATTTTAGGATATTTTAAATACCAAAAGTTGTCTAGATAAAATTATTGAAAAATTATTATTTTTTATTTAATTACAATAAGTTATCTATCCTTGTGAACTATTTCATTAATATGTTCTACTGGAATTACAAAAAAAGGATGTTCAGATTTTTCTATAAGTTTCAATATATGAGGCTGTTCTAATTGATAATTTTGGGACGGAATAAAAACTTTTTCAAACCCGAGCTTCTGCGCTTCTTGGATTCTCGCTAACGCATGATTTACCATTCGTATTTCTCCAGACAATCCTACTTCCCCAAAATAAGCTGATTTTGCTGGTAAAAGTTTGTTAAATAGGCTTGAAGTTACTGCGGCCGCAGTTGCTAGATCGATTGCAGTTTCATATATTTTAAAACCACCAGTAATGTTTGCATAAACATCTTGAGTGGATAAAAATAGACCAGCTCTTTTTTCAAGTACTGCAAGTAAAATTGTAAAACGATTGGTATCAAATCCAGTTGCCAATCGTCTCGGAGATGCAAAAGATGTCTTTCCAACAAGTACTTGGACTTCAAGTAAAATGGGGCGCGTGCCTTCCATTGTAATAGTGACAGCAGAACCTTCACAACCTTTCTTATTTTGATCTAAAAAGAGTGAACTAGGATTAGGGATATCAACGAGACCATGGCCTTGCATGGCAAAAACTCCTATTTCTCCTGTAGAACCAAAGCGATTTTTTTGTGCTCTTAATATGCGATAACCACTAGAATAATCACCTTCTAAATGCATTACAGTATCAACTAGATGTTCAAGTAATTTTGGACCTGCTATGTTACCTTCTTTTGTTACGTGGCCAATAACAAAGGTTGAGATATTTTGGCTTTTTGCATTTTGTAAAATTAGATTAGTACATTCACGCACTTGGCTAACATTTCCAGGACTTCCAGGCAGTTCTGGGTTATATACGGTTTGGATAGAATCTATGACTAAAACTTCTGGTTTTGTTGTTTTTGCTGCTTCTAGAATGGCCAAAATATTTGTTTCATTTGTTACAAGGATATTCATATGCAAGGAGCCAAGTCTTTCGGCTCTAAGTTTTATTTGGGTACAACTTTCTTCACCGCTGGCGTAAAGAACCCTGTATCCACGTTGGGCTAATCCATTTAAAGCTTGCAAAAGCAGAGTTGATTTGCCAATTCCTGGATCACCACTCAGTAAAATTAAACTTCCTACAACCAAACCCCCACCTAAAACTCTATCCAGCTCAGGAACACCACAAAATAAACGTCTTTCTAATTTTTCTTCAACTTTTGGAAGGGGTTTTATATCCGCCTTATTGCCATTTATATTTTGTTGATACTGATTTTTTTGGACTGTTTCTTCATGGATAGAATTCCAAGCGTCACAATCAGGACATTTACCTAACCATTTGGGATGAATTGATCCGCATGAATTGCAGACGAAAATCTGTTTTAAAGAATTTTTCATAGTTAAATCCGTAATTACTCATTTTTTTCGAAACAACCTAATACTTCGTAGTGTGTAGTATGACCGAAGGAATCAAATAATGTTAGATTGTTTAATTGAAAGCCACCTTCTAAGAGCACACGTGAGTCTCTTGCAAAACTTGCTGGATCACAAGCCAGATACAAAATAAGAGCATTTTTTGCACAGAGTTCGACTATTTTCTGCATATTAGGAATTGTACAGCCTGCACGTGGAGGATCTAAAATTAAGATATGAATTCCCTGATAATTATTTGGATCTTGAGACTTTAATTGAAATTGTTCATTTATAAAATCATCGACATTTTGTGTTTTTCCTTGCACAGGAAAATTTTTATAGTTTTGATTTAATGAATCAATTGCTTCTTTTATGCCTTCAATTCCATAGCAATTAATTTTTAAATTATATTGTTGACCAACAAAGTAAGGAATTCCTGTAAAAACTCCAGCACCAGAATATAAGTCATAAGTGATAAAATTTTGAATTTTATTTTGATTTT
The DNA here is from genome assembly GCF_029873255.1 of Pigmentibacter sp. JX0631. Taxonomy (NCBI): domain Bacteria; kingdom Pseudomonadati; phylum Bdellovibrionota; class Oligoflexia; order Silvanigrellales; family Silvanigrellaceae; genus Pigmentibacter; species Pigmentibacter sp. JX0631. The sequence continues at coordinate 3,162,092 of NZ_CP123622.1, forward strand.
TTTTGAGAAAAAAATCGATACTCATTTTTATATATTTGTAGTAATGAAAAATACAATTTATGTGCGGTTGAACAAAACTTTGTTTTTTTAATTTAAATTTTTGTAAATCCGGATGTTTTATTAATATGTGTTGATCTTGATTGATTTCAAGATTTTTTTCAATAATTTTATGAATATTTCCTACTTGTAAAGATTTTTCAAAATTAAAAATATCAGCAATATTTATTACTATTTTCCCATCATCACTTTCAGTGACTTCAATTTCACATTCCCAATGTTTATTTTCTAGAAGTGAAACACATTTTAGCAGAGTTTTTTTTATGAATTCTATTTTATGATTAATCAATTCTGTAGAAATTAAACACTTTGAAATATTTATTACTTTATTTGAACTGCTTTGTTTAAAGCCAAGATTTTTTCCATCAAAATGTAACCGAATCCTTCGACGATAATATTCTTTCTTTAAGTAAACAACTTCAAGAATTTGTTCTGCTTTACTAAAATGAGAATGATTCCATTTACCAATTCGTTTTAAAGTTTCAAAAAACCATTTTAATTTAAAATTCGTTTGTAATTCAGGAGAAATATGTTGTAATTGGCAACCACCACATAATTCATAATATTGACAAGGTGGTAGCGATCTAAAGGAAGCGGTTGTTTCTAATTTTGCTAAAATTGCGAGTTTATAAGTAGATTTTTTCTTGATAATTTCTACTTTAGCTTTTTCTCCAGGTAAAAGATCTTTGACAAAAACAATAATTTGATCTTCACCTTTTGCAATAGCTTTGCCATCTGTAGCTAAATCATAAGCAGTAATTGTTTCTCTATCATTTTTTTTTGCAGTAGTATGAGAAAGTGAGGTCTTTGAAAGAGATTTTTGTTTAGATCGATTACGTTGCATTTAGAATAAATACCTATTGATTTGGTGGTGGCCAAGGTTGTGTAAATTTAATAATTATATTTGATTTCCGAATTTGAATACGTGTTCCTTCAGAAAGAGCTTCAACTTTCGAGTTTTTTGCACTTTCTTCTGATAAATATTTAACATATGTAGGTTTTTCTTTTTCACTACCAATGTTTTTAGCATTTATCGTTCCTTTATTCATGATAATTTCTGATCCCGCTATTTTGCCGGGATCTCCAAGGCATTCCAAATTACCATTCGTAATCACCTTTGAAGCTAAAATAGCTTTTTCAACTTTTACGTTACCTTCAATAATAAAACAACTTGATTGAATAAAAACAGCTTCAAGATTTCCTTGAATTTGAACAGCTTTTGTTTCATCTGTTGGATTATTTGTTTGTATTCCACTTTTTGCTTTAACATTGCCTTTAACTTGAATTTTGGAAGCAGACCAAAATTCTTCAAGAGTTAAATCACCATCAACAACCCAATCAAGAGATCCTTGTAATTCACATTTAACAACGACGCTACAAGGGAAGTGAACTTTATGAAATTGATCGGGGCGAACATCTTTTACAGTATAAAAATCAATGTAATCGATTTTTCCGTCATGTTGGATCACAGCTTGTCCGCCTTTAGCACATTTTATTTCACCATTTTTATCGAGAATAAATTCAGGATGAGTTGTAATAACTTTTTTTTCATCAACTTTTTCTCCAGTTAAAGGTAGTACGTTAGGTAATTCTTCACCATAGATTGTTTTTGCCAAACTGGCAGGAGTTGGTTGTTTAATGATTCCAAAGGGTATTCCTGGTCTTACTAAATCTTTTGGCATAGTAATAGGATTTAACCATTTAATTGTTGCTGGTTTTGCAGGCATATAAGGACTGCCTTTAATTAATATGAAATTTTTTTCAAATTGCTTTTGTTTTGAAGCAGCGCATTGAATAAGTTCTTGAAATGCCTGTTGAGAAGGTTTGGCAGAGAAACCTAATTTTACTAAGTATGCAGATAATTGTTCAAATGTTAATTTTGCGACTTCAGGACTAATATTTGATTTTGCAGGGATAAATGCTTCCATGCCATCAGGTGCAGCAACTATTTGAAAGAATTTTTTTACTGATGGAGAGGAAGCGGGCGCTGTTGGACTTTTAGGTGGTTCTGGTGAATTCATAGATTTAACTCCAAATGCGCAATTAAAATTGGTTTTATATTAGTTTAACAGAAATTTGTATTTCTACCAAGAAAAGCCAATATTTTAAGCATATGAAGAGGGATGAAAAGAAAATTAATATGCGTTAGGATGGATGAGCCCTTTCAAGGGGGTTAATAATACGATTTTCATATCTAACCAAAAATTCCAATTTTGAATATACCAAAGATCACATTCAATTCTTTTTTCTAAAGATGTATTTCCTCGCCAACCATTTATCTGTGCCCAGCCGGTTATACCTGCCTTTACTTTATGTCGCAGCAGATATCCTGGTATTTGCTCTTTAAAATCATCAACAAAGACAGGTCGTTCAGGTCTTGGTCCCACAACACTCATCTCACCTTTTAGCACATTTATAAATTGTGGAATTTCATCCAAACTTGTTTTTCTAAGCCACTTACCAACTGAAGTAGTTCGATTATCATTTGATTTTGCCCAAACTGGTCCTGATTTTGCTTCGGCATCTACAAACATTCCTCTGAATTTAAGGCAATTAAATTTTTTTCCATCTAATCCCATTCTTTCTTGCTTGAAAAAGATAGGCCCAGGGCTGCTAATGCGAACTAAAATTGCGCAAATTAAGTAGATAGGGGAGAAGCAAAGCAAAAAAAGAAGAGAAAAACAGATATCAAACATGCGTTTTAAAATTAAGCCAAAACTGTGGAGCTGGGAAGAATTTAACGAAAGAGCCGTAATTCCATCGAATTGAATTGGATTGGGGCTAAAAAAAGTTTTTTCACCTGTGTAAGGAATAAGGAAAATATCAGCTAAACTTTTATCTAAATGTTTGTAAATTTCGTTTACTTTAATAGTTTCTTTTGCATTAGGAACTATAAAAATTAAATTTACAGGAGTTTTTCTTAAATAATCATCTATAGCAGTTATTTCAGAAAAAGAATGAGTTGCAGCTAATTTTAAATTCCAATCAGAATGTGATTGAATAATTTTAGCTAAAGATGTTGAATTTGGCCCTTCACCAATAATGATAGCATTTTTTTTATTTTTACTATGCTTTAAATAGAGCCTGTTAAGTTTTCGAATTATACTTCTGCCAATTGGCAGAAAGATCAACACAAGAACAAAAAATATTACTAAAGTAAAACGACTATATCTGTGATCATAAATAAAATAAGATAATGTAACAAAAATAAAAAAAGAGATAGTGTGTTGCTTGGTTAAAAGATAGTTTTCTTCCCAAATTTTCTTCTTTATTAAATTCTTTTTATAAATGCCTGAAGATAAAAAAATAAAAAAATAACAGGTTATTAAAATTGGTAGTAATTTAAGATAATTAAATAAGGAATCGCTTCCTTTTGTAAGTGCGATTATTTCAAAATTGAAACGCAATACAAAAGCAAATATCCAAGAAAATGCTATTATAGCAAAATCTAAAATAGCTCTATAAATATTTAATTTTTCTACATGCCTACTAATAATCATTCGATAACCCTTTTAGAATTTAAACAATCTAATAAAATTTTCATCATTTTTTGGGAGAACACTTCTTCAGAAAATTTTTCCACATGCAAAGCCATATTTTTTTTATCTTCAGCAGAAATATCTTTAACAAGAGCTGCTTTAACTGCTGCTATCATCGATTCCTGAGAGTTCTCAGGAAAAGTATATCCAGTGACGTTATCAATTACTGTTTCTTTTGTACCTCCTTGATTTGGTGCTACCACCCAGAGTCCAGCAGCGGTAGCTTCTAATGGAACAATGCCAAAATCTTCAATTGCAGGGAATAATAAACAATGTGCTTGAGCATATATTCCTGGTATTTTTTCATCATGTGGATCAATGAAAAATTCTATTCTATTACCATACTTATCTTTAGCTTTTAATATTTCTTCGCCTTGACCTGCGGCAATTACAGGAATTTTGTTAGCAACAAGTAATTCTAATGTTTGTAACATTTTTTTATAAGGTGTCCATGCACCAAACAACAATACTTTTCTTTTTTGTGGAATATTGTTTTGCTGATCAATAATATTAAAATATTTTATATTCACTGGAGGATAAACAACTTCTGCGCTGCGGCCATAGTAAAGTTGGCAGCGTCTAGCAACAAATTGGCTATTAGCAATTAACTTATCTATTCTTATTGCTGAAGTAACATCCCAAATTCGTATTCTATTTAAAAAAAATCTTCTTAAAATTTCAAAAGGTCTTGTTAATTTAGGCTGGTATTTAAAGTAACGATGTTCTTGATCCCATGCATAACGCATTGGGCTATGAATATAAGAAATATGCAAAGCAAGTGGAGGTGGAATTATACCTTTAGCTACACAGCTACTACTTGAAATAATCAGGTCATAATTTTCCAAATTAAAACTTTCAATTGCGATAGGTAGCAATGGTAATAGATTTTTATATATTTTTTCAATAAATGGAATTTTACTTAAAAAAGAGGATATAAATAAATGTTTATTTTTTAAATGTAAAACTTTTCCTGGTTTTCCAAATAAATAATAAAAATCTGCTTGTGGGAACAAATTTAATATTTGTTCTAATACTCTTTCTCCACCTCTTCTGGTGAACATCCAATCATGCACAATCGCAACTTTTAAATTGGTTGTTTTAGCAATAAACTCTTTCTTCATTTCCATTATATACTGGCACCTGCAAGTAATTTTTGTAGTTCAGTTTGGTCATATTTAATTAATAGCGTATCACATCTTCTTACCAGGACTTTTCCAATTGGTAAATTTTTCTTTTTTTCTATATCAGCACGAGTTGCTAATTGGATTTCTGCACTTTGAGCTCTACTGTGTTTGGAATGATGTACAGCTAAAATAGAGGCTTCTCTTAATGCTTGAGCAGAAGGTCTTTTTCCTCCTTTAGGTTTTTCGAGCCAAACATGACTTCCTTCGCCAGTCAGTACGTGTATCCATGTATGATTTGAAGGCATCATTTTTATCATTTTATCACCATCTTCAGCTGATTTAGCGACCCGAATAAATTCACCTGTTGAAGCAAAGTAAACCCTAAACGGTAACCGTTTTTCTTTTTCTTCGATTAATTTCCGTTCAAGTTTACTTTCAGTAATAGGGATATCTAAAATTCGACATAGTTTTGATACTAAAGGTAGATCTTCTTTTTCGAGGATTAAGTCTAATATGTATTTAGAAAATTTATTTATATCTTTATTATAAACATTAAGTGTTTCTTTAGAGTAAATGTCTATAAAATAATTTAACTCTTTCGCGCAACTTACTATCAAGAGTTTGAAATCATTTTCTGCTTGAATACTCTCAGCTATTCTAGTTGTAAGTTCTTGTTTTCTTCTTTTTAAAACATCAATTTCATGATGAATTTTATTTAAAATATCACCTGGTTTTTCACCTTTTTTCAAAGTATAAAATGCTGGTAATCCAAATTCCGAAATAAATTGCGGTGGTACATACCATGTGATAGATTCTTTTGGCCATAAATATAAATTTGTTTTTAAACCTTCACTTTGTTTTAGAAGTCTAGAAATTTCCTGTTGGTCAGGTAAATCTTGTTTTTGTTTTTGAATTCTTCGAGTCAAAAATTGGAGTTTTGTTTTTGCTGCTCTTCTAATATGCGTAGGTATATTTTCTAAAGCTGTAACAAGTGAAAGTTCTTCTGGAATTTTAGGAAAGTTTAAGGGAACAGAAGTTTTAACATCCTGTTGCTTAATTTGATCTTTGTCTTCGCCAAATCCTGGCATTGGACAGTAGCCGATTAAAGGATGAAAAAAACAAGCTCTTTTTTTTGTTTTTGTATTTTCTTCACTCCATTCACACCAGCTTTCAAAAAAATAGTCTTGAATAGAAAATTGGTGTCCACATTCTTCGATGTATCTATTAGGAACTCCTAAATATTTTTTAGCTAATATCACTCTAGGTGGCTTTGCATCTAAATCCAAAATCAAACTATCTGGTCCTGCTTCTATTTCAAGATAATTTTCGAGATTTTTATTTGGTTCCCCAAATTCTAGAATTATGGTAATTGGTGCCATAGTCGCATAAGCGGAAGTTATCTTCCGTCCTTGCAAGTATTTACGTGCAATCTGAACAATAGAGTTCGGTTGTTTTAAAGGAATAGGTTTCAAGTGTGTTGTAGAAATACCGCTTTCACCTTTTTTCATACTTAATAGAACAGTGCTTTTATCATCGCCTGGTTTATAAACAGATAAGATAAGTTGTCCATGTTCTGATGCGGTTATTTTTTGCAAACTTGTATTGATCATTCTATGGAGAGGAGTGGAAAATTTTTTAGTCCAAATGGCAAGTTGTGCAATGTTTGAACGGTTATTAAGACTGATATTTTTTGATGGGTTTATCTCTTTCACAATTGTCATCCTGTTTTTATTATCGTCTATAACTTGTTGACGACATTTATCCTTACAGTATTGTTCCAAACGTGTCTATTCTCATATTATGGAGTAAAGAGTGCAAGAGTTACAGGACATATATAGATTGCAAGCTTTTGTTACAGTTGTGCAAGAAGGATCTCTTTCATCTGCTGTTAATAAATTGCATATCACGCAACCCGCTTTATCTGCGCGGTTAAAATTATTAGAAGAAAGTTTAGGTTGTGCTCTTTTAAAACGAACAGCAAGAGGCGTTCGTTTAACAACAATGGGAAAATTAGTTTACGGGATTGCAGTAGATATTTTAAAAAGAATGAATCAATTACAAACAACAGTTAGAAATCATCTTGAATTAAGAGAAGGTTTTGTTCATTTAGGAGGAGGTGCAACCGCAGTTGCAGGTGTATTTCCAGATGCTATTTCTGAATTTCGGAAAAAATATCCACAAATTCAATTTACTCTGCATGAAAAAGATTCTGCTACAGTAATAGAAGCCCTACATGATGGTTCGGTTGATGTTGGGTTAATTACAAGAAATCCTTTTATTTCTTCTAGTGAAGATCCATTAATGGGATTAAAAATTCATGGAGAAATTTTAGATACATTAGAAATTATTGCAGCACCTGATAATCCATTGGTACAAATGTCTTCATCATTAGAGAAACAAGGAAAGACTTTGTTACCTATCCATATCAATAGACAACCTATGATTTTATTTGAAAGTGGTAGTGCAATACATGATATTATTGAAATGGAGTTTAGAAAACTTGGAATTAAATATAGAACAGTAATGACTTTAAGATCAACACAAAGTATGATTAAAATGGTTGAAAAAAATATAGGTTTGAGTGTTGTAAGTTCTCATTCTTTAAAAAATGAAAAAAATATTAGTGTCTTAAAAGTACAAGGATTAAAAATGGAACGTTCAATATTAATATGTTCATCGCAAGAAAGAGAACTTGCTCCAGCAGCAGCTGAATTTATTCAGGTTTTACAAAAAATTTATCAATAAGTTGGATTATTTTATGGTATCAAATTTTCAAAATAGTATTTTTCATCATATTCTTAATGCTAAACAAAGTTCCCAAAATTCTTTAATTGCAATAATGGGTGGTATGAGTGGTTCAAGGTTTAAAGAATCAGATGCCATTGATAAATTGCCTTTTGTTGTTTTTGACTTTGAAACTACCGGATTAGATGTAAAAACTTCACGTATTATTGAAATTGGTGCTATAAAATACATAAATCAAAAAGAAATTGAAAGATTTTCGCAATTAATAAATCCTGGTATACCTATTACAGATGAAATAACAAAAGTAACAGGAATAAAGAATGAAATGTTAGTTGATCAGCCTGATTTTCAATCTATTTTACCAAAATTTCATGATTTTTTACGTGGTTGTGTGGGTTTAGCGCATAATGCTGAGTTTGATGTTGGAATGCTGTTTCATGAATCAAATAGATTGGGAATATCTTGTGATTATACTGTATTTTGTTCTTTAAAAATGGCTCGTGACTTGGTAAAGATTGAGCGTAGAAATCTTGACGCTCTAGCAAAACATTATGGATTGAGTTTTGAATCAAGACACCGTTCTATTGGCGATATCTTAGTTACAGCCGATGTATTTTGGAGTATGCTTAGAGAAAATCCTGCGATTAAGACCATAGGGGATCTTTATCCTTATCGTGAGGAAATGCCAGGATAAATTTTAGGAAAAAAGCATTTGTGAAAAGTAAATTAATCCATTTTTTCTTTGCAATTTTTTTTACTATTCATTTAAGTTTTATCTTGTATAAATTTATAAATCCTAGCCTTGTTTGGACTGCTTTTCCCATTTCTTTATTAGCACTACGCTTGCTTGATGTTTACTTATTTCAAGGACAGAAAATAATTAAAACTTTCTCAAATGAAAGAATTCAATTAAATTTATCCGCTGCGGGTTTTTCTGGAAATAACTATATTAAAAAATTTAATAGGAAAAAATTTTTTCTTTTCTTTCTTTTCATAGGGTCATTTTTCTTCACTTTTAAAGAAGAGTTTCATTTAACAGTGGATAGATTTACAGCTCTTTTTCAAAATTCTTATCCGGTTTTAAAAATAGAATATCCTTCATATTTATCAAAAAATCCATTATTTATTGAATTATCAAAAAAAGAACAATCTATAGAAATTGATAGTTCTTATTATCTAGAAATTAATGTTAATAATTTAAAAAAAAGTGATACATGGCAAGTCTTCTTGATAGATAAAAATCAAGTCTATCCTGAAAAAAATCTGTCTTATCAGATGCGTAATGGTAGTTGGTCTTCATCAGTTCAAGAAATGTATGCTTCTTTTGCAAAAGACATGTTAAATACAAATATTTTAACTAATAAAGATCCTAAAAATATCGAACTAATAGTATCAAACAAGGAAAAAATTTTTAAAATAAACTTAAAAGTTAACCTTACTTTGAAGCCCGAAGTAGTTTTTGAATCTATTTTAAAAGAAAATCTAGATTCTCCTCAACTACATGGGAAACTTAATTTTAAATTATCAGTTAATTCAAAAGTTCCATTAACTAATATTGAATTAAATGTCAGAACAAAATCAGGATATTCTTTTAAAAAAACTATTGCCGAATTTGCAAATGCCGCTGAGTTTGAATTTAATTCTGAGAGTGTTGAATTAGTTACTTTAGGGATCCCATTTTTAGCTGAAGATATTTTATATGTGAAAGCCAATGCAAAAACCGTTTTATCGGATTTAGTTGGTGAATCAAAAGAATTACAGTTTCCTATTAAAACGCCTTTACAAGTAAGGGGGGAAATAATTAAAAATTTAGAAGATGCTTTGAATCGCTTAACTCATATGAAAAAGGCGGATACAGTTTTTAAATCAGAAGTATTAACCACATTATCTAAATCTTCTCAATTATCAATAAATCTAAGTCAATCAGGGGTAGTAAGAAGAAATATTCTTGAAGCTATGAGTTCTGTTGAAAATATGTCCCTTAAAAATGATAGCTATTATGAAAAAGCAAAAGCAAAAATAATTACGACGTTAAACATTTTGAATAGACAACAAAAAGCCAATGAAACTAATAATTTTATGGCTAGGCTGTTAAATCTTAAAAATAATTTATTGCTGAATGAAAATGTTGTTAACCACAAAAATGAATTTAGGAGCGAAGCGGCAGAGCTGCAAGAATTAGCTTCAGGTATAAATTTACAAATTAAAAAAATTGTAAACGAAAGTGCTTACCCATTGTCAAATACTGAAAAAAAATCAATTATAACCTTATTAAATGCAGATAAAACTTCTGAAAAATTAAAAGCTACAGAAAAAAGTTTGTCTTCAGATAATATTTATGAATCTCAAAATCATATTCAAAAAGCTATGGATGAGGCCAACAATCATTTAGGATTTGCGATGCAGTTATTGCAACAAGCAAGATTAAAGGCAATGCAAGAAGCCAAAATACAATTAAATCATGCTGATCTATCACTAGAGAATTCAAAGTATGCTACAAATAAATCAGAGGTGCTTAAATCTTTAGAGAAAGGTAAAACAAATCTTGATAAAACTCCTCGCTTAGGAGGAGAATTTAATGAGTTTTTACAAGATGCGAAAAATCATACAAAAAAAACAATCCAAGCAGCGAATTCTGATAGCTCATTTGATAAATTAGTATATACCCAAAAAGCTCAAGAAGCAGTAGAAAGAGCTATTCTTTCACTGCAGGATGAAGAAGATAGTGATAAAGATATGCAGAAAGAGCAAGAAGCTCACTCTTATCGTTCGATGATGGATATCCTTTCTGCTCAAAGTACTTTAGATTCTACTTGGAGGAAAAAAATTCTGGATGAAATTTCAAAGCTTAAGTCTCAAGGTGAAACTTCTGATTCTCCTATGATTCGTTACTTAGAAAGTCGTTTACGTTAATTATGAAAACATTTAAAAATCGCAATTATATTCATGGAATTTCGTTTCATCATCGATCAAGTCAAAGACGAATCAAAACAAGATCATCGATAAGTGAATATTTTAATATTAGTGAACTACGTCTTGCTATTAATAAAGGTTTGCCCCAGAATTTAGCTGCAGAAAGTATTTTTTATTTACTTTGTGACCAAGGAAGAAATGAAATTAACTCACTTGTTTCAATTTGCACTGAAAATATTACAAAATGGGATGGAATAGTAAAAACATTGGATCGTTGTTTTTCTTTTTCAAACTTAGAAAGAAAAGATTATTTTTTAGGTGAACAAGAAGACATATTTATTATTGCTCGAGAAGAAATTGATGTTTACTTAGAAGCTAAAAAATTACTATCATTATGGAAACATAAATTGAAAATTTTAGAAATGATAGTTGAGGCTCAAGGAAGTTATCGTTTTCTTAATAAAGATTTCTTTTAATAAATAAAAAACAGTTTACAAAGAAATGATCCATAAAATCATCGACATTAGAATGAAATTTATTTATTTTATTGTCAAAATTATTCGCATAATTAATAGTAAATTCAGAGATAGTAAACTCTTCAGTGTTCAATATAATGTTCTTGCTTTTAGTAAATTCTACGCAGCTTGATACTAAGCCTATAGAAATTAAAGTTATTACAATTGATTGGAAGATATTCATTTTATCACCTAAATCAATAAAAAAAGAATAAAAAAGACAATTTTAAATATGTTAAGTTACTTTAAAAGTCAATATTATTTTTTATTATTAAGTATAATTTAAATGTATAATTTCATGGGGTTAAAAGCTTAAAGTAATACCACCCCAATAGGACTGATCATAATATGGATTACCATAAGGAGAATTGACTCCAGAGGGTGATATTCTATAAGTAATTTTTAAATGAAAATAGCGAGTTATTCTCATAGATAATGAAGCGCCTGCATCCCAAGTTAATGAAACTTCATCGTTACTTTCTTGCCCGTAAATATCTTTCGTTTTTTGTTTCCTATTTAATATCCCACCATAGATAGAGGGACTAAAGTAATAATTGAATAACCCTATGCTTAAATTTGTAAAAGTATCAGTTGAATCTATCTGTTGAGTAAGTTGACCTGCTGGTAAAGTTTTTGTCCCTTGACTTGCAACATAAGATCTATATGCATCGTTGTATTCGTATAAGTCACTAGTAAAGGTTTCCCCCATTTCAATTTGCATAAATCTATTTAACGGTAGTCCAATTTCTAGCCCATATGATGAACGAGTATATTTGTATGTACTAGTATAACTTGTAGAGTAATTTCCATTGAAAGTAATATCAATTGCTTTTGCCATTTTAGTCATAAATATAAAATTTAATATTATCAGAAAAAATATTTTCATAAGAATTTAAACCGATTTAAAATTGTTTGAGCTTATATCGGCTATAAATTTTTTTTACATATGGGAAATATTTTCATTTAAATGATTTGTTAGGATATTTTTAGCGAGAGTATATTTGATTTTGTAGTAAAGTTGTTTGTCTATTTGTAGAGTCTATTAACTTATTTATTTCATCTGTGAGATCAGGGCTTGGAAGCCATGATGAATTGTCTTCCATTTTACTAGCTGGACTTCCTGTGTAATATTCAACTACATTTTTTAATACAACTTCGGTTTGTCTTGGTCCTACAGGAAAAATCATCACATTAATTCTATTTCTAAAAAGTCTTCCATCGATGAAAAATTTATCCCAATCAGTTTGTAAATTAAAATTACGTCTGTCCATAGAATTTATAATATAATTTTGTGATAAAATCCGTGAAATTATTCCAAATACTAAAGCAGGGTGTGCTTGAGTCCGCCATGTATTGCCTTCTATATGAGCGAGTATAAAAGGGTTTTGGATAGGCATTGTATAATTAAAATTATTGTTTCCTAAAGGGGGTTTTTTATTTGGACTTAGTTGACCATTTTGTGATATACCACTTCTGTTGAAGTTATCTCTTCCATTTTCATTATTAGGTTCATCTTGAAAGAGGCTTTCTAAAAAACTTGGAGTTTTTCTTTGTTCCGTAGCATCCCCATTTCTTTTATAGTTGGGATTTAGGAGGGTAGAACACCCACTAATCAGAAAAATATTGATTAAGGAAAGAAATCTCATCAAATTCATAATGTTCCTCTATCGAGAATTTCTACTTTATTGGAATTATCTTATTTTTTAATGAAGAAGATATGACTAATATTTGCATATGACACAAGATAGTTAAGAAACATTTTCCTTCTAAACTGTTTGTGCAATTTTGCTTATATTTTGCTACATTTTTGAGATTTTCTTTTGGGGATTAGATTTGCTCCCTATGATTTTGTGTGATAAACGGAGCATTGCTTTTTTCGTATTTCCAATAATTAACGAAAGGTATCCAACTATGAGGAGCTCAACTAATTCTGGGCTACGGCTTGCAGCAAGAAGCACGCTAATAAAATTGTTTATTTGTGCCATCTCTACAGTAATACTTTCTAAAGGAATTGCTGCTGAAAAATCTATACTGGATACCATAAAAAAAGATGGTGTTTTACGTGTTTGTGCTGAATCAGGGTACTTACCATTGGAAATGAAAACTGCATCCGGTAAGTGGTTAGGATTCGATCCTGAAATGATGGAAGCCTATGCAAAGTCATTAAATGTAAAATTATTAATGTTAGACACTAAATGGGATGGAATTATTCCGTCATTATTGACTGCAAAATGTGACATGATAGCTTCTTCTATGGCTAAAACGAAGGAAAGAGCGAAAGCTGTTCAGTTCAGTGACCCGTACTACGATAATAAACTGCTAATTGCTACTAAAGACACCCCTGAAAATAGAAAACTCTATAAATCTTTAGATGATTTTAATAAACCTGGGTTAAAAGTTGCTGTAAAAACTGGGTCAGCTCCAGATCTTTATCTTCAAGATTCAAAAGCTTTAAATAAAGCGCAAATTATGCGATTTGATGCGGATGCTGATACTTTGAATGCAGTTATTGGTGGTAGAGCTTTAGCTTTTATTTATGATACTCCATACGTAAAGCTTGCTGCGTTGAATAATCCAGGAAAAATTTACATTGTTCCTAGCGGATTTAGTGGTGACCAATTTGCTGTTGCCATGCGTAAAAAAGATCAAGATCTGCATAGTAGCTTTAATAAGTTTTTAGCTGACTGGAAAAAGAATGGTGGTTATGCTAAGGCGGTCAAGTATTATTTTGAAGGACAAGAGTGGATGGCTCTTCTAGATAAGTAATAAAAATTATTTTGTTTTTTAGTTTTAAATCCTCAGTTTGGAAAAAAGAAACGCAATGCCAGATAAAAAAATTCCTCTTTATTACTCCCTTTTGTCTATCTTTGTAATTGCATTACTATTCTATATTTTGGTTCGGAGTTTTCTAGAACTTGATTATAGTTGGGACTTTACAAATTTACTTCCTTATATTTGGCTCCCTAGTTCAGAAGGAGGAGGACCTGGTCTTTTTCTAAAAGGATTGTGGATTACAATCAAAATGAGTTTTGAAGCTATTGTAATTGGTACCATTCTAGGAATTATTTTTGGTATTTTACTTACGACGAAAGAAAAGGTAGCAAAGTTTGCCGCATTGTTTTACGTCGACGTTTTCCGCAATACTCCTGTCCTTGTCCAATTATACGTTGCTTATTTTATTGTCGGTTCTGCATTCAATTTGTCTGGAGCTGTTGCTGGCGTTTTAACTATGAGTTTATTTTGCTCCGCTTATGTAGCAGAAATTTTTAGAGGCACAATTGTAAATTTTGAAAAAGGGCAAATCGATGCAGCGAAAGCTTTGGGGTTAAGTCCCCTTCAAATTGCCAGAAAAGTAATAGCTCCACAGGCTTTAAGAAATATGCTACCACCGCTAATTGGCCAATTTGTTTCTTTAATTAAGGATAGTTCCCTCCTCTCTGTTGTGGCAATTCCTGAACTGACAAAAGAAGCACAAAATGCTGTAACTGTTACCTTTAGAAGCTTTGAAATTTGGTTCTTTATAGCTTTACTTTATTTCGTAGTGAATACTCTAGTAAGCTCATTAGGAAGATATTTAGAAAAGAAATTGAGTGTAAGCTTAAAACATTAATTTGGAAATGATTTTATGTCACAAGATGTCGTAGTTAGTTTAAAAGATGTAAATAAAATTTTTTACACCAAAGATAAAGAGCATCATGTTCTTAAAGGTATAAATTTTGAAGTTAAGCAAGGTGAAGTTGTTGCTCTTATTGGTCCTTCTGGAAGTGGAAAAAGTACTTGTTTGAGAACAATCAATGCATTAGAGACAATCACTTCAGGAAATGTTGAAGTTTGCGGGATAAATTATCGGGATTCAAAAAAATCGTTACATTTAATTCGAAGAAATACAGGAATGATTTTCCAGCGTTTTGAATTGTTTCCTCACATGTCAGCATTAGAGAATGTTGCTCTGGGACCAAATTTAGTACTTGGAAAGTCAAAAGAAGAATCAAATCAAATAGCATCAGACCTTTTGAAGAGAGTCGGATTAGGCAATCATTTTGATAAATACCCAAGAGGCCTATCTGGTGGACAGCAACAGCGCGTTGCAATTGCTAGAGCGTTAGCTATAAATCCTAAAGTATTACTCTGTGATGAACCTACAAGCGCGTTAGATCCTGAGCTTGTGGATGAAGTTGTAGACATATTAGTAGATATTGCAAAAGGCGGAATGACTATGATTGTGGTAACCCATGAGTTGTATTTTGCCCAAAAAGTATCGAATAGAACAATGTTTTTAGAAAGTGGTCATATAGTTGAGCAAGGAAATACGAAAGAAATGTTTTTATCTCCGAAAACGGAACGTCTGCAAACTTTTCTTAAGCGGATTACTCATCAAAATTAAATATTAAAATTCATAATGTTTTATTATTACTCTTTCTGAAGAACAGAAAGGGTTTTTTTTGTTTTTTAAAATAATTATAGTTGTGAAAATAAAATAATTTTTTGTTTCTATTTATTTTAATCATTTGTTTATTTAATTAATTATAAAAAACAAAGACAAAGTAATTATTTCATAATTATTCTTGATATTTATCTAGATAATGGTACCTTAAATTAGCCCTGTCAAATTAAAAGGAAATATTTATGAATTTAAAATTAGTTACTTTATCGTTCGCTGCTTTTTCTAGTACTGCTTTTGCAGGATCTTATGACTTAAGTACAGTTGTAAATCAAGAAAATCAAAATAAAATTATTTCAGAAATGATAGATACTTTTAAAAAGGGAGTTGTAGATAAAAATACTCCTGTTACTTTATCAGGTAATTTTGAAGTTAACGATCAAAACAGATTAACAGCAATCAATGTAGACAAAGTTGGTTTTAAAGTTATTAATGTTCCACTAATTGGAACGTATCAAACTGAAGCATCAATTAAAGCATTGATAAATGATGATAGCTGTAAGAATATTACAATAACTCAAACTTCAGTCATTAAAGGTTCTCCATCATTTGTAAATCCTATATTCGCAACAGATTTGAAAAATAATGCTGCTAAAGCAATTGAAATATTTATTAAAAACTCAGATTTAAGTAAATATTGTGCAAAAGAAACTTATACAGTTATATTTAATTAATTAACAACAAAAAAGACGGGGTGCCTCCATTTATTTTAAATGGGGTTTTTTCTTGTCAAATTTCTGACTTGCCATGATTTTGACGATTACATAAGTCTACAAAAATGTTTTCATTAAAATCTATTGTAGATATAGAATTAAATTTTATTTTACCCCAACTTTATGAAAATAAGCGAAATATAATAATAATTTGACTACCAATTCATTTCAATATATTTTTTTTGCAGAAAACAATTAAAAATTGGAGACATTTTATGAAGTTGACCTTCTATGGTAAAACATGTAAAAAAATTTGCTTTTCATTTTTCTTTTTAGTTTCAAGCTATTCATATGCAAAACCTGAACCAGAATACATTAAGAATTTATTTAACTCTGAATATTATGTAGCCTGTTACTATCATGATCAACTTCAAGGCTTAGAAAATAGTAATCCAAATTTAATGTACCCTAGTCTAGATTTTTTAACTTTTGGTGCTAGAAAAAATTATGTTTGGGCAATAAAAGCAGAAAATTCAGCTGCAGTATGGACTAAACTTTCAGGGAAAATTACTGATGGATTTTTTATAGAGGAAAAATTATCTTATCAGGATTTACAAAACCAATGTAATTATGCATTAAAAAATAAATTTCCAACCCAAAAATATGATTTGTTTGAAATGAAAGCTTCGACTTCTGATCTTGCAGGCTATGAATATCCTATTCAATTTACTAATTCAGAAATATCTCAACAAAAGATTAAACAGATTGTTTTATTTGGAGATAGTCTTTCTGATGCTGGAAATTTAAAGCGTTGGACTAAAATAATGCCATTTTATCCATTTTGGTTTGGACGTTTTGCGGATGGTTTTGTTTGGAACGATTACTTAACTGAAAGAACACATTTGCCTGTACTGAATTTTGCTTACGGTGGGGCTAAAACGGATGGAACTAACGATGCATTTAATAGTAGTATACCTACTCAGTTTATAACTGCCGTAAGAAGTTTTTTTACTGGAAGTTCTAAATATTATGTCAATTCATATTTAAAATCTTACTTAACAATTGATTCATATAGAACTACTAATCAAAAAATTTCAAATCCGAATGAGACTCTTTTTATAATATGGATAGGTGCAAATGATTTTCTAGAAAAATTTGAAGGAAATTTGCCTGCACAAAATATGTTCGAAAATCCAGACGCGGTAGGTGGGGTTAATTTTATTTATAAAAGAGCTGTTGATAATATCCTTGAACAAATTAAAATGTTAAATAATGCAGGAGGCTACCATTTTCTTGTCTTAAATTTACCCGATTTAGGTAAAACGCCAATTATATTAACTGCTAATTATAATAAATATCAAGATGATGAGAAAAATAAAGCAGAATTTTCTATAAAATTATCTGAGGGAACTGCAAAGTTTAATTTCTATCTTGATAGCGCATTAAAAAATTTACAAGATAGTCAAAAAGAAAAGATAAATATTAAATTACTTGATATTAACAGTGATTTTGAAAGAATAATGAATAATAAGAATATTTTTGATGATTCCTATTTTGATTATGGTTTTACTAAATTAGATTCAAAGTATTTAATTCCAAAAACAAAGAATTATATTCAAGAATTTTGTTATAGCGGAAATTATTTTAAAACAGCATTTACAAATATCGGTAAAGAAACAATTTTAATGTCTGTAAAAGAAAATAAATGCAGTGATGAAAGTGGAAACAGAATTAAATATCCAATCTTTTTTAACTCTCCACACCCTTCAGCTTATGCACAATGTTGGGTTAATTTTGCTGTTGAAAAAATTATGATAGAAAATGGATTATTGAATAAAAAACAAGAAACTATGAATGAAATGAAAAAATATTGTCAAGCTCAAATGAATTAAGTTAACTAAAGCATTTTAGCAATATCTTCAATTAATTTTTCTGCCATAGGCATAGATAATTGAGTATCAGCATCGGAAAGGGCTTCTTTAGGATTTTTATGTACTTCCATAAAAATTCCATCTACTCCGACCGCAATAGCGGCCTTTGCTAAAGGAAGAGCCATTTCTCTCAAACCAGAAGAGCATCCATTTCCAGCTCCTGGTAGCTGAACAGCATGAGTGGCATCAAAAATAACAGCGTGTCCTTCTTTCGCCATTTCTACCAAGTTACGAAAATCTACAACTAGATTATTATATCCAAAACAAGAACCTCTTTCGACCAGAATAGTTTTTGGGTTATCGCAAGAATTTAAAAAATTTGCGATTTCTATCATTTCTTCAGGAGCAGCCCATTGTCCTTTTTTCACCTGGACTACTTTTCCAGTTTGGGCAGCAGCTACCAGAAGTTCCCTTTGTTTACATAAAAATGCCGGAATTTGGAGAATATCAACTATTTTTCCCGCTTCTAAAGCTTGTTCTACGGAATGTACATCTGTAAGTACAGGAACATCTAATTCATTTTTTATCTTTTCTAACCATTGTAAACCTTTTTCTAGGCCAGGACCACGTTTGCTAGTAGCACTAGTGCGATTTGCTTTGTCATAACTACTTTTAAAAACATAAGGAAGTTGGTATTTTGCGCATAATTTTTTCAGAAATAATCCAACTTCTAAACCTAACTCTAAGGATTCTAGCATGCATGGCCCTGCAATAATTAAGGGCCTTGTTTTTGATAAAGTGATTCTATGGCAAATTTCACCATCCCATTGACCTGCGTAAAAGTTTCTTTGATTTTGCATATTACTAGCCTTTAAATTTATGAACTAATTTGATAAAAAAGTACTAAGTACTTTTAATTGCTTTTGATTATCAATGACATAAAAGTTAACTCCAAAACCCTTCCCTGTGTCGACAAAGGCACTGATAAAATCAGTGTTATGTAGCCAGTGAGGCTTATGCGAATATGCTTGTTCTTCTGATGCGCATAATTTTGCAAGATGAATTCCAAAAGGAATTCCAAAAGAGCGTAAAATATATAAGGAGCGTGGATCTAGAGTAACATCAGAATAACCAAATGAATTTCCAGTTTCTATAATGGCTACCGATGAGTTTTTTAACTTTTCAATAACCCGTTGCAGATCACTTGGAGCAAGAAAACTACCTTTTTCAACAAAAATAGGTAAATGAGTTTGCTGGCATGCTTCTAATATATCGCTTTGTCTACACAATTCCCCAGGAACATACAAAAAGTTCACAAGTTTAGAAATAAGATGAACTTCCTGTGGGGAGCTAACAATGCAGCCAAAAGGGATATCGATGCTTTTAACGCTAGTTTCGAATTTTGCTAAATTTTCTTTCATGACATTCAGTTGTGATTTTGTAGAATTAGAGTTTAATTTCCATTCCCCAAAATTAAAAACTGGAAATACAGATTTTTCGTTCGATTTTACAAATTGATTATCAGAAACAAGTTCTAAAGCAAAGGTTTTATATTTAGTAAAAAAGGACATGGAAAAGCTCCCTATTCAGGAAGCTTCACTACTTTCTTGTTCTAGAGTTTTTGAGCTTCCTTGGCTTATTTCGTCTTCAGTTTGCTTTAACAAAGCAAGCTTTTGAATTAAGTTACCTAAGATAATGGCGTTTTCACCTCTTGGATGAACAATCACACCACCTATTCTCTTTAACTCTTTATCACACCATTTTACAACCAAATCAATTTTTAAAAATTTAATATTTGATATATTGAATTGATCTATAGGGATTTTTAAAGAAAGTATTTTCCCCGGTTTATAACTTATTCCTTCTTTGGTAATAAATTCAGCTTTAAATCCTTTCCATGAAAGGTCTAATACGACAACTTTTTTAGAAATTAAAGGGTTCCATTTATTTGGAAATATTTGAGCGACAATTGCTGTTTCATACCGCGGCTCTCGTCTTTTAGGTATTTTTGGAACCATACTCCACCTTTAGCTTATGGCTTCTGGAGTTCGTTCCTCCAGAAAACACGGGTGAATAACTGTTCAATTGTGAGCAAAAATAGAGCACAAGCTAATAGCCATGGATAAGCATCTAGTAGTGCAACTTTTTTTGACACTGCAGTTATGTCTTTGGTTAGATCGGTAGATATTTTCAATAATTCAGGAATTCCTTCAAATAAAAATGGATTTTCTAAATTTTCTTGAGATTTTGCTGTTCCGGAAAAAACTGGCCATGTTTGGAATTTAGGTTGTTCAACATTTTTGTTTTGTAGGCTTAAAGAAATATCTGAATTAATTCCGTTTGTTGCGTTTAATTTGGGTAAAATAACAGATAAAGGCGAATCTAATTTAAGCATTTCTTTTTGAAGATTGGTTAAAAGAAAGGGCGTGCTGGCAATTTCATTTTTCAAGTTTGAAGAAATAAAAATACTTTTATTAGTCTGGAGCCCCCCTCTACTTTTGATTTGCAGATATTTATCTTCAGCATAGATTCGTGGTCCTACTAGATCTGGGCCTTTGATTCCACTATCTTGCCTTCTTTGCAAAAATTCTACCATCCAATTAAAAATATTTTCACTACTTTCAGCTCCCCGCATTCTTAAAGCAATCGCAGCATGATTTTCTAACTTTTCTTGAGTATAACCATAAATCCAATCAGCTCCTAAAAACGATAAGACTATTCCTTTTTGGTAAGGCATTGCTAAAAGTACTGGGCTTTCATCATCAGTTGTTTTAGCTAATACAATGGCCTCCTTTTTAGGTTTGCAGTTTAATGCTGTGTAGTTTGTTACAAGATTTGAAAGGCTTTCTTTGAATATTTCGTCAGTAACAAAATTAGTTTCATTAGCTTTCCAATAATGTTTATTTTTAAAATCCCATGATGGTTTATTTTCACAGGGAAAAATAGAATTTATTAAATTATTATCACTTAAAAAAGATAAAGGACCAGCTTGAATAACAAGTCTTCCTCCATTTGCAACATAATTGATAAGATTACTAGATTCTTTTTCGCCGAGGTATGTATCGAATAAAAAATTTTGCGCAATAATTCCATGAAAATTTTGTAAACTGCTACCAAAAAGTTTGTCAGCAGGAAATTCTATAAGTGATAATTGAGAATTTGGAATGCTTTGATCACTCGTAGTTTCTCTTAAAATATAGTAACTTAGTAAATCTAAATTAGGCCAAAATTTTAATTTTTGTCTTAGAGTCCTTAAACTCCAATCAGGTCCTACACTAATATGCAGAAAAGTACTTTTAGAATAAACTACTTGTACATTTGTACTTACAGAGTTTAAAGGCTGTTTTGTAAAAGCAGAAGTAACATCAGCAGTAACAATTTGATTCCCAATTTTTGAAAAATTTATAGGTACATCAATTATTGTATTAATTAATCCATTACTTGGTATTTCAATTTTAAAAGATTTAGCATTTAAAAAAGAATTTCCTGAGTGTAAAATTATCTCTCCCTTTATTTCTTGATGAGATTTTATTTTTCCAATTATATGAATATTAGCTGTTGATTCTTCACCTAGAAAGCTAATTTTAGGAATAAAAATATCTGATAAAACTAAATAATTTTCAGGAATATTAATGTTGTTAAATAGTTTTTCCATTGGCATAATAAAAAGTCTATTTTCTTTATAATTTCTAGTTTCTTTTAGTTGAGAATTAAATTTTTTTGCTTCTTCTCCAAAAAAATGTGAATTAGAAACTATTACTGATGTTCCTGAGTAATTTTTAATCTGAGTAATAAGATCATCATAATCTTGTATAGGTAAATTATTTTCTTTTCCATAAGTAACATAATTTCCTTTTGTTTCTTGACCAAATTGGTCATTGATAATTTTTTGAATTTTATCTTTTTCTATATAACTAAGTTTTATTTCTTCTGGAATAAATATTTGAATTACTGAATTTGTACCTGTAGAGTTTTTTTTCTCTATAAAAGGAAATATAATTGGCAAAAAAAGGAGAAAAACTATTAAAAATCTTAGTAAAATAATGATTGTTTTTTTCATGGTTCTAACCCAAGGTTTCTAATTCTGTTTAATATTTCAGGCAATTGAATTTGATCTTCTTTATAGTCAGTGGTTAAAAACGAATAAAAAATATTTACAAAACTTCTTTTTCTATAATCATTATTTTCTTTGAAACAATCATCACCTGTGGATAAAAAATGTGTACTTATTGTAAGTCCAAATGGAGCTTGGGCATTTATTTTTTTTCTAAGTATTAAAACTTTAGCAGAGTCATTTAAACAACCATCTAGAGATTGTAATAAATAAAAGCTTCGATAGAACATACCTCTTTTTTTAGGAGACTCCCACTGTATACCAATGCTTTGATCATTTAATTCTAAAAGATATGAAGGCATTTCTTTAGTTCCTTCCAGAATAAATATTCCTCCATTAGAAATGTGTGCTGAAAGTTCTTTAATTTTTAATTCACGAAAATCATCAGTCCACCAAACATCAGCTTCACCAGGACGACATGCATCTACTTTGATTTTTAAAGGAAAAGTTATGGTACCTCGTTTCATAATCGTTGAACGAAGATCGTTGTATTTTTTTTCATGCTCAAGTGTATAATTCTTCCCACACCAAGCAATTCTAAAAGGAACATTTTCATGTTCAATTTTGTTATATTCTCTATTATTAGGGAAAAATGGAAAGGAAAAACTTTCTGACGCAAAAGAATGTTTTTCATAGAAAAAAAGACACAAAAATAATAAAATATTTATAATACTTACTTTTTGATGCCACCAAAGTCCAATTAAAGAAATTGTTCCTAAAATTGCAGCTAATATATGAAATAGTGAATTGCTAATACTTTTTTGTTTATTTTGTGCATTGGTTTCAGATACTGGATTTCTAAAATTATTACTAAAATCTTCAACAGTTATTGTCTTGTTAAATTTAAAATCATTTTTTGGAGCAATTAGTAAAAACTTGTTTTTATTTTCAAGTTTATAAAGTCCAAATGTAAAGTTATTTAGTTTATTAAATTTTAAATTCTCTAAATCAAGTATTTCAGAAAATTTGTCAGAAGAATAAACTTCAATTTCATCCAATTTTTCTCTTAGACGTGAAGCATCATCAAGAACTAATTTAATGTACGAAAGATTAGATTGTTTTAAAGTATTAGCGACCTCAAACCAAAAATGAGTCCATGTTCTTGATCTACCCAACTCGCCATTTGGAGTTGTTGTTGTTGTTCTTAAGTAAAAAAAGGGCAAAGAGGTTGCTTTCCAAGCAATACTTGTGCCATCAGCAGAATTGTAAAAAGGTTTAAATACTCCTTTATATACCCTTGTATCATCTGGAAATCTAACTCCTAATTCAGCTCCTGGTGGTGGAGGTATAATAGGAATTTGAATTGGAAAATTACCAGGATCCATTTGAATTGTTTTTAATTCTGCTTGTGTTTCTTCAATATAATCGGAATGTGGAATATTTCCAGCAGTATAAACTAAAGAATCAAAATTAGGATCGAAACCTTCTGGAATCCAAAAAGAAAGATCATCATTCATTGTTGAAATAACTTGATCATTTAATTGTACAACCCAAACTGCAGCATTTCTATATTTCCAAATATTTTTATTTGGATCAAGATTTTCATAATTTTCTTTTTCACATTGTTTTTCAATAAAGTTACTGCCAAAAAAATTGACTAATGTTCTAAGACTTGCAAAAGAATCTAATTCAATCGGGCTTGGATATTTATTAGTACATGCTATGAATAAAGGTAATGTTTTTTTGTTATCTTTTTCAGTTAAAATATTAAAACTATCTATGGAGTTATTGTAGTTATTAATAATAAATTGAGGACGTGCTTCTTGTGGAATTATTGATTTAAATTTATTGAAAATGCTAAAATCTTCTTTAATTTTATTTTTTTCATTCCATAAAGAAAATAAATTTGTCGGAATAATTTCTTTCTGTGTTTTTCCTAAATTATTTAATTCTTTAGATTTTATTAATATTCCTTGAGTAAAATATTTTTTTAGATTAAATAACCCCTGCATTGAATCGTAATTTCCGTCAGATATAGCAATTAAGACACTCTTTTTTTCAAAAAAATTTTCATTTCCATTTAAAGATTTAATAACTTCATCAATAACTATAGGTTGGGTGAAAGGAGAAACAATATTATTTTGATTAACTAAAAATTCAATAAGTTCATTTTTTGATTTTAATTCTTTTATTTTAAATTCTATTTTTATTTGACCATTTTCAAAAATAGAAGAATTCTCTAATCCAAAATTTTTATATCCAAACTCTAAAATTTTTTCGCTTTCTAATTCGGGATTAAATTTGTTTTCTAGTCTTGTTAATTTAGCTGATATCGTAGGATCTAGCCAAATTAAAGCAGATTTACTAGTAAATTCTTTATTAAAGGAATTTTTTTGTTGAAAATATGCAAAACAATAGCAAATAGTAATTATAAGAAGAAGTATAATTGGGAGAATTGGCGGCTTATTTAATTTAATTTTATTTTTAAATGGATTTTTTTTGGTTTTCCCAAAGAACCATGAGGGTATTTCTCGTGACTTGATTTTTTTTATTTGTAAAAATAAAACCAAAATTGTAAGTAAAGATACTAAACTTGAAATAATAAATAAAAACATATTTATTTTTTCCCAAATACTTCATGGATTAAAAAGTTAATAAATATTTCAATATTATCTTCTGAGGTCAGAACTTTGACTAAATGTTTATTTTGTTTGATTTCGTTTCTAAGGAACATAATTTGATTATCTATATTTTTAAAATATTCATCCCCACTAAAATGGATATTGTTTTTAAAATTAATATCTTTTTTCCAGGGTATAAGTTCTTCGATATTAATATTTATATTATTTGTTTCTAAAGGGTCTCTAGATAAAAGAAAAATTCCTTTTTTGACTTTTAAATTATTTAATAATTCAATTACATTTTTAGCTGCAGCTAAATGATTATCATAAATATAAAGAAGATCTGTGATAAAATAAACATATTCAGCATTTTGTAATTCTCTTTGATATTGTTTACAACCATTAAATAAATCAACACTATTAACAGGCAAAACTTTGATGAAATGAGATAATCCTTTATGAGATTCTTCTATTATTGCTAAAATGCCATTTGCTAGTTGGCCTTTATTAATTTTTGATTTTTCAGATGAATAAGTCATATTAATGTAATTATGAAAAATTACGATAACTTTTTGTCTTCCTGGAGAAAAATCGATCTTAGTTAATAATTCATTTGTTTTTATAAAATGTGGTTTTGAAATAGTAGCTATAGGATCTCCAATTTCAAATGGTCTTGTTGTGACACCTAAGCGAGAGGGTGAGTTTTTTTTAAATAAGTCATTTGCTGAAAAAATACCTCCAAATTTCTCTTTTATATAGGATCTTATTGCAAGAGGTAATGCTTTTGCAGGATTTAAACATGGCCAATATTTTTCTTCTTTTGGAAAAACACTTGCAATTTGTTCAAAGTTCATTTTCGTTTCGCCTTTTTTTGGAAGCCGATTGATAAATATGTTATCCCTCTTGCTAGAAATATGTTAACAGAGATTGTCAAGTTAGGACAAATTTATGAAAAAGGTTCCAAAAAAAATTTTGTTCATAACAAATTCGAAAGGTAACCACTTATGTCTCCTGAATTTTTAAAGCTGTTAAATTTGGTTGAAGCAAAAACTTTTGAAAATCCTGCTGAGCTTATGGGAGAAATAAGACAAGCATACCAAAATATCATTAGAAATTTCATGTTACCCAGTCCTCTGCGCCGTTCTCAATGGCTCAGTCAGCTTACTGGAGGTGATATTTGGTTGAAATTAGAATCTTTAAATCCAAATGGTTCTTTTAAAGTTAGAGGCGCTTTAAATGCTATAAGTAAATTGAAAGCAAGTAACAAAGTTCAAGGAAAATTAAAAGTATGTGCCGCATCTGCAGGAAATCATGCGCAAGGAATTGCATTCGCAGCAAAAAATTTAGGTTGTGAGGCGCATATTTTTTTGCCAAAAACAGCTCCCCTTGTTAAACGCGATGCAACCGAGAAATTAGGCGCTATAATTTATTTAGAAGGAATAAATTTGGAAGAAGCAACAGAAGCTGCTTTAGAGTTTTCAAAAAAAGAGCAAGCCCATTTTATTCATGCGTATAATAACTACGATATTATACTTGGACAAGCTACTTGTGCTTTGGAAGCATTAGAACAATACTCTGAATTGACCAACTCAACTTACGGCGACATAGATTACTTTGTTTGTAGCGTTGGAGGCGGTGGGTTAGCAGCAGGAGCTTCGATAGTTTTAAAGGCGGGTACAAAAGGAAATGTAGTTGGTGTTGAGCAAGAATTCTATAACTCTGCTGTAAAAAGTGTACAAAATAAAATACAAACTCCAATTGATAAACCAGCGCATGCAACTATTGCTGATGGTATTGCTGTGGGGCTAATTGGAAATTTAAACTATAATTATATGACACGCTTCGTTCAAAATTTTTCTGTCGTTTCCGATGACTATATTGTGCAAGCAATTTTAGGATTATGTGAACAAGAACGTCTTTTAGCTGAAGGAGCTGGAGCTGCGGCAATAGCAGATTTGCTTAAACGTCCTGATTTTTATGCTGGAAAAAAAGTAATTGCTTGTATAAGTGGTGGAAATATTGATCCTCAGCTTTTAACAAGAGTTCTTACAAGAGGATTAAATATAACCGACAGAGTTTTACGGGTAAGTGTTTGTGTTAGTGATCGTCCTGGAGGTTTAAAAAAATTACTGGAATGTGTTGCAGCCTTAGAAGGAAATGTGCTTGATCTTATTCACGATCGCACTTACAGCGAAGTAAGTGTAGGTGATGTTGATGTGGAATTGTCTTTGGAAACCCGAAATTCAGAACATCAATATTTATTATTAGAAAAGCTTGAAGAAGCTGGTTTTAAGCCAAGAAGGCGGCATTGAAATGGTAGTTAGTTTGATTGGTTTTGAGGAGGATGCGTTGTGAGCGGAGGTTTACTAGAGTGTTATGACACCATTATTATTGGTGGAGGTCCTGTAGGTTTGTTTGGAGCATATTATGCGGGATTGCGTGATATGACCGTCAGACTTGTGGATAGAAGGCATGAATTAGGAGGTCAGCTCACAGCTATTTATCCTGAGAAATGGGTATATGATATCACAGGAATACCTGCTATTAGAGGAAAAGATTTATACAAAAATTTATTTGCGCAGAGTGCTCCATATAATATTCCAAGCAGTTTGAATGAAGAAGTGGTTCTGATTCGTAAGAATAGAAACAATATTCTTTGCGTTGAAACTCGTAACGGAACAGTAATGCACACTAAAACTGCAATGTTATGTTTGGGAATGGGTGCACATATTCCCCGTCGTTTGGATATAAAAAATTTACGAGAATTTGAAGGCAAGGGAGTTTACTACGGAGTCCAGTCCCTAGACACGTTTAAAAATAAAAGAGTTTTAGTGGTTGGTGGCGGAGATAGTGCTCTAGATCTAGCATTAACGATAGTAAATGAATGTAAAGATTTGTATGTTTTACATCGTTCCGATCGATTTAATGCGCATGAAGAAACAACAAAAAAATTATATTCTTCAGATGCGGAGATAAGAACTTTCAGTGAATTAGTTGAAATTCATGGTGATGAAAATCACGTAAAAGCTGTTACTATGCGAAATACAAAAACTGGTGAGTCTGAAAAATTAGAAATTGATGAAATTATAATTGCGATTGGTCTTTTATTTAATTTGGATGTTATCCAGCAATGGGGAATTCAAATGGAAGGAAATTCTATTGTTGTTGATCATAATAGACAAACTTCTATACCAGGTATTTATGCTGCTGGCGATATCGTTACTTATCCTGGAAAAATGAAATTAATAGGACCTGGTACTTCAGAAGTTATGCAAGCTATAAATCATGCAAAATCATATATCCAAGAGAATTTTCCATATTTATAAAAAATCTTCAAATTCATAATATGCTTTTTCGTAAGTAGCATAGACAACTGGTAATAATTTTATAGGAAAACTTTCTTCCATTTTTCCATAACATCCCTGAATAATATCACAATATAAAAAATTTTTTCTTCCGATTTCACCATTAAAATAAAGTGAATAATAATTATCAGAGTTATTATTAGTTAGTTCTTTAAATTTAAAAATAAAGTTTTGTAAATTTTGAGTATTTTTTTGTGCAAATTGAAAAGAATTATTTTGGAATGTTAAATAATTCTTTTCTGAATTATTTGTATTTATAAATTTAATTAGGAAAGGTTCATTTTCATGAACTTCTCCTTTACAAAGATTTTGATTGATAGGTTCAAGATTGAAAAAACCTAAATTAACTTTTGAAAGATACGGTGTGATTTTTAAATATGGAGAATTAGATAAAAATGATTCGTTTCTTATAATAATCCCATTTGATTTTTGTTGGTCTGTAAAATTTGGGATTGCAAGAACATAGTCTTGACAATATTTAATTGGATATTGAAAGGTATCACGTATAATAGATTGAGCATAAATGTTATTTGAAAAGAAAAATACAGTGAGGAAAAGAATAAAATAATTCATATTTATTTCCTTTATTTAATTGTTTATTTGGATTGATTTCTAATAATGAAACATAATAAAAGAAAAAAGTCAATTAAATTTTGGAAACAATATTTTTATTTTGTTTTAAGAAATATTTAATAAAAGTAGAAATTTCTCTATGGCAGATTGAATTACACTTTCTGATATTTTACTTTCAGAAAATGTTTTATTCATGTAATCAACAAAAGCACTTCCTATAATTACTCCAGTAGCTCCAATTTCTTTAGCTTCAAGAATATGATCTCTATGAGATATTCCAAACCCTAGCCATATGTCAGAATTAAATTTTTGCTTTAATTTAGAAATTGCTTTTTCTGTTGATAAATTTAATTCATTTTTATTTCCAGTAATTCCGTGAACTCTTGTTAAGTATATCATGCTAAAATTTTCAGGTGGAACAAGATTTTCTTCGTTCAATACTATTTCAGGAGTTAAAAACCAAACTCTGGGTGTTGAAATTAGAAAAGGAATTTTTTTATTGTAATTTAAATCTGAAAACAATAAACCTGAAAATTTTGGAAATGAAGCTCTTCGTTCTTCAGTATATAATAATTGAGTAGTTGTCATTATGGAAATTTGCTGTTCACTATTGCAATAATTTTTTAGCTCACTAAGAGTATTACAAGTTTCTGACCAAGATAGCATTGAATTTAAAGCTCGTTTATGACTGTCTTGAATAATTGTACCATCTAAGAGAGGATCACTAAAAGGTAATCCAATTTCTAATAAATCTACCTTAGCATTTAATAAATGCTTCAATATTAAAAAACTATTTTTTAAACCAAAATCTCCGAGAGTATGATAAATACCAATCTTCATATGCACTCACTTTTTTTTCTAAAGTTTGAAATTGTATCTAAGTCTTTGTCACCTCTTCCACTCAAACAAATAACAATTGTTTTTCCAGGATTTTTCGCTAAATATTTTTTTGCTCCAGCTACAGCATGCGCTGATTCTAGTGCGCATAAAATACCTTCTTCTAAAGCTAGTTCCTTTACACTTTGAATACATTCTTCATCTGAAATGGCTAGGGTTTGAAGTCTATTTTCTTGTTTCAAACCGGCTAACCAAGGACCAACAGCCGGATAATCTAGACCTGCGCTGATGGAATGAGTTTCTGCAATTTGTCTTTCCTCTGTCTGTAGAATGAACGTTTCCATTCCATGCAATACTCCCATCGTTCCTTGGGTTAAACTTGCAGCACCTGCGGCTTCACAGCCAATGAGTTGTACTGATTGTTCGTTAATAAATGGAGAAAAAATACCAGCGGCATTGCTACCCCCTCCAACGCAGGCAAAAATTGCTGAAGGTAACAAAGAAGTTTTTTCAAGAATTTGTTTTTTTGTTTCGATTCCTATTATTTTTTGAAAATAACGAACTATAAAAGGATAAGGGTGAGGACCTACAATAGATCCAAGACAATAAAAATGGTCTTGATAATTTGCAACCCAGTAACGCATTGCTGCATTAACTGCTTCTTTTAATTTCTTAGAACCATCAGTAACAGGAATTAATTGTGCTCCAAATAATTTCATTCTTGTAGCATTTAATTGTTGTCTTTGAACATCTATTTCGCCTTGAAATACTTGCAAAGACAATTTTAAATTTGCGCATGCCATGGCAGTAGCAACGCCGTGTTGTCCCGCGCCTGTTTCAGCAATTACATTTTTAATTCCCATGTATTTAGCTAATGAACATTGGGCAATTGCAT
Source organism: Pigmentibacter sp. JX0631 (assembly GCF_029873255.1). Classification (NCBI taxonomy): domain Bacteria; kingdom Pseudomonadati; phylum Bdellovibrionota; class Oligoflexia; order Silvanigrellales; family Silvanigrellaceae; genus Pigmentibacter; species Pigmentibacter sp. JX0631. The sequence continues at coordinate 3,192,295 of NZ_CP123622.1, forward strand.
TATTCAACTTATGAGCGCCACCGTGTACTAAATCTTCACGTTTTAGATAAATTTTTCCATTATATAATTTGCTTAAGTTTTTAGCTTCATATAAAGCAGTCTCTCTTCCTGCAAAATCATTTAATAAAAGAGAAAGTTTTTCAACTTCAATAGGATCTGCGATAAATTGATTAAATTCATCTGTTAATTTTTTTAAGGCAATTTCTAATAATGGTGTTAGATATGTAACACTTTTTTCCATTTCTAATGCTAAATCACCCATGTTGTATTCCTTTTACTAATTTTTCCATTTCAAACATTTTTTCAATTGAAAATATACTTTTGGTATTTGTTGATTCTTCATTACAAATTGCACTTGAACAATCAATTCCAATGATTTTCCAATTTTTTTCTAAGGCTTCTTGAAATCTTTCTTTATAATTTTTTAAATTTAGTCCATTACTTACAAATGTTGGAACTTTATTATTTTTTATATTAACAAGATAATTTTCAACAATACCTTTACCAGGAGAAGATCCATCAAGTAAAAATGCTGCTGTATTTAAATATTTTGCTGTGCTTGAACTAATTAAATATTTGCTTTTATCTAATATTGGAAAAGAATAAGCATGTTCATTACAAGATAATTCATCTATAATCTTTAAACATTCTAAATCAACATCATTTCTTGTAATAAAACAAATTTTTTCTTGATTCATTTGAATAAGAGGGAGCATTTCTTTTAAATTGTTAGGACCAACAAATTTTTTTGATTCAGGTATTAAATTTATTCCTATTAATTCCGAGGAAGTTGTTAAAGCATTTTGTAAATCGAATAAAGTTTTTGCACCACAAAATTTGGTAGAGTAATTAGAATTTTTAATTTCTGAAATGAAATTTTTAATTTTAACTGGGTTATTCATGTTCATCAAGGCTGTTCCAATAATACAGCCTTTAAATATTTTTAATGTTGTTTGTGCTTCATGTATTTCATCGATATTGCTTGCAATTATTATTTTGTTGGTATCAAAATTTTCATTATTGAAATTAAGTAAAAAATTTCTAAAATGTTTGTTTTCTTCTAAAGAGAAAAGACTGCGAGAATTTAAAATATAAAAATCACCAATTTTTGGTAAAAAAAATGAACTTTCAACAAATGCGCTAACATTTAATTCGTTACAATAATTTACAAGTTCTATTAATTTACTTTCTGAAATAAAATCTTGTAGTAGTAAAATTCCATTAGCACCAGCAAGTACTAAATTTTTTATTTGATATTTTTCAGTAATAAAATCTTTCGCTAAAATAGGTTTATCTGTTAATTCTCTAATTTTTCTTAGAATTTCTAAGGAACCTGAAAAAGAGGGATGGGTGATAAAACTTATACCATCAGCCATTTTATATGCTTCTAATCTATCTTCTAAAGAAAGTTTATCGGTGATAGTTGATTTGGGATTATTTAATTTTATTTCAGCTAGAAGTAATTTTTCTTTATTCTTGAATGATTGAACCTTCTTTTCTATTATTTTCAATTTTGGTAAATCAAATGAATGATTTACTAAAATAGGACTTCTTGGATGTAGCGGTGATAAATTCTTTATTTGTTCTATTTTTTTTGTAACAAGTTTTGATAAAGAAGAAAATTTATTTTTTATCAACTTATAATTTAAAATTATTTTATTTTTTATTTGATTTTCATCAAGGTTTATTTTAGAATTTCCAAAACTAAATTCATTTAATACATGTAATATAGACAAATTATAGGACAGTAAATTTTTTGCGTAATTTGTAGAAACATTTTCAATACTACTTAGTAATTCTTCTGTTACTTTTGAGCTATTAGAAAAAATTTCTATTCTATTTGAATCACATAATTCAATTGGATCAATTTCTATTTTAGTATATTTTTTGTCCTTGCAAAAATAAATAGCAGTTTTAGCATAAGGCGAAGCTTCATCTAAATATCCAAATTGATCAAAAGACGAAACTATGAAAGCAGTTTCATTTAAAATTGAGCAAGTATCAGCTAGTTTTAAAGCAATATCGAAATTGAATGCTCCGATTAATTTTCCTTTTACATTAATTGGATTTAAAAGTGGACCAAGTAAATTAAAAACTGTTGGTCCTTTTATTTCTTTCCTGATAGGAGAACTTTTAGCAAATATGGGATAAGTATATGCAGCAGGTAAAAATAAGAAATTTGTTGCACGAAAATATTCTTCAGCATTTTCAAACATTTTTTCGAGAGGAAATTCATTTTTTTCAAGAAAATCTACCGCACCTATTTTTCCGCTTGACGAACGACCTCCATGCTTAACAATTTGAAAGCCTAAACAACTAGCAAATAATCCCGTTAGTGTTGATGTATTTAATTTGTCTCTACCTATTCCACCAGTTCCTACAACATCGAATACAGGAAAATCAGCTTGAGAAATAATTTGATTTAGTTGTTTAGGACTATTACTTATTTTTTTAAATTCGATTACAAGTTTTGCTAAACAATTACTGCTGATATTTGTACCTAATTCATTTAAAAATTCTTTAGTTATATTTTCTGATAGCAAATTACTTAATATATATTCTTCATTATTTAAATTATTTTTCATACTACTGTTACCACCCAATATTTATTAAAGTTTTAAGCGATAGATTCTATCCAATTTTTAATTATTGTTTCGCCAATATACCCAGTCAAAAAGCTTTCAGGATGAAATTGAACAGCACAAATATTGTTTTCAAGATCTGTTACTTCTAATGCCATTGGTGTATTTAATTCATCAACAGCAACAATTTTTATTTCTTCAGGAATTTTATTTCCATAAAGGGAGTGATAACGACCTACTAAAAAATTTGTTGGTAAATTTTTAAAAAGAATTTCACTGTTACTTATTAAACATTTTTTAGCTTTACCATGAACTGGATTAGGAAGTTTTTTAACTTCGCCACCAAAAGCTTCTACTATTGCTTGAAATCCTAAACATACTCCAAATATGGGTTTTTTATTTATTAAATATTTAATATGCTGGATTAAAAAACCAGCTTCTTTTGGATGAGAAGGTCCTGGAGAAAGAATAATTCCCGCATACTTAGAAAAATCTATACTTTCGACATTATTACTAATAATATCAACTTTTACGCCACATTTTTCAAATAAAGCAACTAAATTATTACTAAAACTATCAAAGTTTTCGATCATTAAGTAATGATTATTTTTTTCAATTTTATCTTGAATAATATTGTTATTATTTAAAACAATTTTAGGTTTTTCATTTAAATTAAAGCATAGATTATCTTTTTTAATTAACGAAACTAAATTTTTTAATTTTGAACCACATTCCCAAAATTCATATTGAGGGTCTGCTTCTAAAATTATAGAAGAACCTGCTTGGAAAGTGATATGTTCATTATGGATAAACGCACTTCTTATTAATATAATAGTTTTTAAACTTCTATTTGGTTGAATGTGTATTAAATTTCCACCATAAAAATTTCTTTTTTCTTCCTCAATATCAAATATAATTTCCATTGCTTTTCTTTTAGGAACGCCGACCAAAGTACCTGCATTAATGCAATTCAGTACGGCAAATATAGAATTTATATTACCATTTAAAATTCCTGTAACACTCGCTTGAGTATGAATAATATGCTCAAGAATTAAAGGTTCTCTGTATTTTGAAACTTCAACTTGAGTGCAAAATTTATTTAAATCATTTCTTGCAAGATCAATTAGCATATCTAGTTCTGATTTTTCTTTTTCAGAACTCATTAATACATTTAGTTCTATAATATCTTCTTTTGTCAATTCTTTCGAATTGGAAGTTCTCCGAGCCGAACCACTAATAGGCCGCATTGTGGCTAAATTTCCTGATATGTCTAATAAAATTTCAGGACTTGCTCCACAGATTTTTGTCTCTTGAAATTCAATGGCAAATCGGTAATTTGCTTGTTGTGTTAAAATTGGATACTTTAAGTAATTAAAAATTTCTGATTCATTCGTTTTAAATTTTAATTTTCTTGATAAAACAAATTCGTATACATCACCACTTTTTAAATGTTCAAGAACTTTATTATATCTTTCAAAATATTTGTCACTATTATTTTCTGTTAGCAAGATTTCTGGTAAATTAGAATTTTGAGAAAAATTATTTATATAATTATTTGTATCAATTTCATTGCAGTAACACAACTTAAATTCAAAAATAATAAAGTCATTTGGAATAGTAGACAGATTTTCAGGAAGGTGTGCTGCTTCAAATGTAAGAGCAGTTATACAATGCATATTATGTGTATAGCATATATCTTCTAAATCCTGTAAAAGACATAATTGTTTAAATTTCTTAATGTTTGAAAATTTTCCATCTTCAGGCTTGTTGGTATTAATGATTTCTAAAATATTGTTGAAATTATTTTTTAAACTGTTAGCGATTTCTTTAAACTTATTATCTGTAATATTTAAAATAATTTTTTCTTTATAGACGGTACCGCTTATACAGTTTTTTCTAATTTCATATGTTGTTTCTGGATAAGAAATAAATTGACTCATGGTATCTCCTAATTCAAACGGCTAAATATTTTTAAAATTTCTCGAGTTTGATCCGGATTCAATCGAGGATCGCAAGCAGATTTATAGTTTTTTGGCACATCAGAAATTGTGATGTTTGAATTTTCACTATAACATTCTGTTACAAATTGTTCACTAGTTTCTAAATGAACACCTGCTAAAATTGAGTTTTCATTTCCATGTATCTCCATATTTAATGAAATTTCTTTTTGAATATTATTCAAATTACGTGTTTTAATTTTCTCAATAGTTTGCTCAGTATTTCCATGCATAGGGTCACAAATCCAGGTAACATTAAAAAAATTCTTCTTTACTGCTTGAATTAATGGTGGTAAGTATTTTTGTACTTTATTAGATCCAAATCTAGTTATAAGTGAAATTTTTCCAGATTCATTAAGTGGATTAATTTTGTTTATTAAAGAAATTAATTCTTCAGAGTTAATATTTTCACTTATTTTAATTCCGATAGGATTGAATAAGTTTTTAGCATATTCAATATGTGCATTATTTAATTGGCGAGTTCTTTCACCAATCCAGAAAAAGTGAGTACTGCTATTATAATATTTATGAAATCCAGCATGATATTTAGTATAACAATTTTCATATTCCAAAAGAAGTGCTTCATGTGAAGTAAAAATTTCATCACATTTATTGTAATTTTGGATTAATTTATGCACTTTTTGCGCACACTTTTGAGCTGTTTTTAAATTTTTGAAGTTGTGTTGCCTAGCAATTAAGTTCTTATCTGGACGATTTACTATGTCTCCCCGATATACTGGTAAAAGTTCACTATTGAGTTTTTCTAATTCTTCGCTTCTAGGTTTTGCAAATTGTCCAGCAATTCTTCCAATAAGTAAAACTTCTTTCAAAATAACTTTTTGTAAAAATTCTTTTTGTGCTTTGTACTCAGCTAGTTTTTTAGTAACTGTTTCTTTTGTACAGTCACTAAATTGTTCAGCACAATCACCGGTTTGAAGAACAAAGCAATGACCTAGACTTGCTGCACTGAGTTTTTGTTTGATTCTTTCTAAACTATCAAACTCTATGAAATTTTTTACTTGAGCTATTTCATTTAATATTTTGTAATATTCATTTGTTTTATCGAAATTTGCTTGTTGTAAAATTGGAAACTTTTTCCATGTTTCTATATTCCAATTTTTGCAAGAATAATCTGAATTTATTGAGTTTTTAGTATTATCTTGAAAAATAGAATCAAAAAACAGCATAGAATAAGCTCCTGTTTAGAAGTAATAGCGTAATAGTGTAATAGCGCAATTTATTTTGTAACAGATACTTTTTCAGTTTGTCAACACAAAATTTTTAGACACAAAAAAAATGGTGAGCTTGACAAGTTTTTAAATTGATATTAATAATTATTATCATTAAAGATATAAACAATTTTAGGAGGTTATATGTCAAGAAAACTTAATTTTAGCGCGTTAGCTGTAAGCTTTGGTTTATTCTTTTTTTGCCAGACTTTTGCGCAGGGAAATCCTTCATGCCAGATAAATGTAAATGGAGAACTAAAAAGAGTGCATGTTTGGTATACGTTTTCAAATTTAGATGCGAAGTATGCTTGGTTCATGCAAGTAGCAAACATTTATGAAAATAATATTGGATTTGTTGATGAAAATTGTCATTTTATAGATCCAAAACAAAAAATTGAAATTCCAGTTAATGCTTTAAAGAAAATTGGTATGGTTGTGCTTGAAGAAAAATCATTTCAATCAATTTACTCATTCATTGGAGTAAGAAATGATGATGCTATTAAAATTGTTCCAAACAAAAAAACAGCTTGCTTATTTGTTGTAGCGCCTTATGGTCCTGGGCAAATGGACAGAACAGACTGGAAACTTAATAATTCAGATTGTTTTGCAACAGACTATGGGACAAAAATTTATTTTAAATAAATTTCTTTTATTTAATTTTCAATACTTAGTTCACCTTTTTGCAAAACCCAAGTCCGATTAGCTAAAAATTTAGCGCGTTGTTCATCATGCGTTATCATCATTGTTGCTATTTTTCTTTGCTTTGTGAAATTATGAACGAACTGTAGTAAGTTTTCAGTTGATACAGGATCAAGTGCGGCTGTGGGTTCATCAAGTAACAACAGATCAGGTTCGCAAAGTGTGGACATAACAATTGTAATAATCTGTCTTTGTCCGCCGGATAATTTTCCAATAGGAGTCTGTAAAAGTTCTTCTAATCTTAAGCCTAATGGTTTTAATGTTTCTTCAACAATATTTTCTGGAAAATTTTTAATAGCACTCTTAAAACCCGCAGTTTTTGATTTTAGCATAGCCATCGCTAAATTTTCGGCCACAGTCATTGTTGCTACTGAGCCCATGTGTGTATTTTGAAATACACGACTGATAAATTGTGCTCTTTTTGTTTCTGAAAGCTGTGTAATATCAGAACTATTGCGAAATATTTTACCTGAAGATGGTTTTATTCTGCCAGAAATAGTATCTAAAAGAGTTGTTTTACCTGCTCCATTATGTCCTAAAATTAAAATAAAATCTTTTTCTTGAATTGTACAATTGATGTTACTTAGAGCTTTAAACTCACCAAAATTAACATGAACATTTTCTATCCGAATCATTTAGCTTTAACTCCTTTAATGCTTTCCATTTTTTTAATGACAAGAATTAAAACAATAAGGAGGCCGGTAATTAATTTTTGCCAAGAAGGTTCAACTTGTAATTCTATAGTTATTGCAATTAGTAATTGATATATTATTGAACCCATAATTGCCATTAAGAACATATTTGCAGCAATCATTTCTGCAATCATACAGCCTGCTAAAGCAGCAATTAAAGTACCAACATTTCCAAAAGCAGAATAAAAGCCGCTATATTGTACAAATATTCCACCTGCAAAAGCACTTAATGCATTGGCTAAAACTAATGATAAAGTGATATAAAAGGGAACACTTTTACCTAATGAAGTAACAAATTGTTCATTTACACCAGTTGAACGCAGTATAAAACCATTTTCAGTTTTCATGTACCAAATAAAGATAAATGCTGTTATTAAAGAAAGAGAAGCTAACAAGACAACAGAGCCATAGGAGAAAAAATGCAGAGAAGAAAATATTGTATGCGCATTTCCTAAAGCAACATTTGCTGTACCTATATTTATGCTTATGGAAAAAAGCATTGTTGTGACAACGATACCTGCAATTAACTTATTTAATCCTAATTTCGTGTGCAGTAAACCAGTTATGCAACCAGAAAATCCGCCACTTATAACAGCAATGATCAATGCAAGCCAGGGATCAAAGTTATGGAGAATTGCCCAAGCAACTACAGCCCCACCCAAACCAAAAGTTCCTTCAATACTAAAGTCATCAAATTTCATTACTCTTGAAGCTAAGTAAATTGCCATAACTACAAATGAACCAATAAAACCACGCTCTAAAATTCCAATAACTACGGGTAAAATAGAAGAAGACATTATAAAATTCCTAAAAAAACTTTCCTATAAGGAAATTACAAAACTGAGCAGTGGCCTTATAAAACAATCAATTCATTTTTCAAAGAATTGGGTAGTACTATATTTAAACGTTTAAGTTCGTACGAGTTGATAAATACTTTGCTGCTAGGTGAAATGACTTGTAACTCCATTGGTGGTATTCCTTTGTTTAAAATGCTTTTTAGTAAATCAGCTGCTTGCACTCCAGATTGAACATAATCAACTCCAAATTGCATAAATGGGGCATCTTTTTCGCCTGTCCAAGTTGTAATTAGCGGAATTTTTGCTTTATCAGCTATTTGTTTAACTATAGGGAAAGCGGAAGCAATTGTATTATCTGTTGGAACAAGAACTGCTTGAGAGTTTAAAACAGCATTTTGTGTAGCGGCTGCAACATCTGCTTGACTATTTACTCCATTTTCCTGAAATTCAATACCTATTTTTGTTAGTTCTTCCTTCATTTTCTTTACTAAGAGCACCGAGTTGGTTTCTCCTGGATTATAAAGTAATGAAATTTTACGCAAATTAGGAATCAATTGTTTAATAATTGTTACTTGTTTTTCTACGTCTGCCATATCTGTTGCGCCCGTAATATTTGAGCCAGGAAATCGTAAATGTTGCCCATCAGGATCTGTCACTGCCGCAAAAAGAATAGGTCTGTCCTTTATAACTGCTTTTAGAGCTTGAACGGCAGGGGTAGCTATTGCATAAAATGCTTTTATGTTTTCATTTGCTTTAAAGCTAGATGCAATGGCTTGTGCTTGTACTATAGATCCTTGCGCATTTTGCTCAATTATGACTAATTTATCTCCGTATTCTTTCTTTAATTCTGATATAAATCCTTCTTTTGCTTCGTCTAAAGGAGGGAAAGATGCAAATTGTAAAATTCCAATAGAAATTTGACTAGAATCAACTTTTTTACGTTTTAATAAAACAACTCCTGCTAAAATTGCTATAAGAATCGTAAATAATAAAATAATTTTTTTACTCATTTTTCAATTTCTCCAAATAATTTATTCTAATTTAAATTATAAGATTAATATAATTAATATTCAATTTTTGAAAAGGGGAATATTTTAAAAATAAAATCGATAGGCAAAATAGAAGCTAAAAAATGTGGATGACGTTAAAAATAAAGTGTTTCGTTGTTGTCGATTTTTAAGAAGTACTTTTAATAACGTTTCCATGATACGCTCCATATTTGCAAGATCTAGGCTTAGTAGAGATATTAACTACAGACCAGACGGAGCTAGTTTAACTAATATCTCTTCTTAATGCAAGAGTTAAATATGGAAATTACAATAAAGTAACAGAGTTTTTAATATTTTCTGGTAAAATGACATTGTATTTTTTTAATTCTAGGGAGTTAATATATATTTTACTACTTGGGGAAATAAACTCTAATTCTGCTGGTTTTTTTCCTTCTAAAAGTATTGATCTTAATAAGTTAGCTGCTTGAATGCCTGATTGAGTATAGTCGACGCCAAATTGCATAAGAGGAGGGTCTTTTTCGTTTGTACCAGTTGTAATTAAAGGAATTTTAGCTTTATCAGCAATTTGTCTTACAATAGGAAAAGCTGATGAAATTGTATTGTCTGTTGGCACTAAAACAGCTTGCGCATTCTGAGTTGCATTTTGAACTGCTGCAGCAACATCTGCTTGACTATTTGCGCCGACATCAAGAGCTTTTATATTATATTTAAATAATTCTTCCTTCATTTTTTTTACTTGAATTGTAGAATTTGATTCAGCTGGATTATATAATATTGCTATTTTATTTATGTTAGGAAGTAACGACCTTAATATTTCAATTTGTTCAGCGATATCTGCCATATCTGTTGCGCCCGTGATGTTTGTTTCAGGGGAATTTAAATTTAAACCAACAGGATCGGTGACAGCAGCAAAAATAATAGGTCTGTCTTTTATTTCTGCTTTTAAAGCCATAACCGATGGTGTGGCAATAGCATAAAAAGCTTTTATATTTTGGTTTGCTTTGAAACTTGAAGCTATTGCTTGTGCTTGCACTACTGAGCCTTGTGCATTTTGTTCAATGAATTTAATATTATTACCAAGTTCTTTTTTTGTTTGTTCCATAAAACCTATTCGAGCTTCATCTAATGCAGGAAAAGATGCAAACTGTAAAATTCCAATGGTTATTTCATCGGGATTTTGTTTCATTCTATTCATTAAGACAACAGCTAATAAAATGATTATTAATGAACTAATTAATAAAATACTTTTTTTATTCATTTGTACTCCAATTTAAATTTTAAATGAAAATTTCATTCAGAATTTTAGATTAATATTAAATTTTAAGCAATGAGAAAAGTTTAAGAATCAATAGGCTAGATAATAAGAATAATAAGATTTTGGAGTAGTTTTTGCTATTTTATTTTGTTTGAGTTTATGAACAATATCTCGAAATAATTTTACTAGCATAACAAACTCCGAAAAATATCTAAACAAAGTAACTTGTTAATTTTGTTTAGAAGAAAAAATAAAAAACCCAAAAAAGTTTTTTACGAATGCAAGATGAGGATATAACTAAAAGGCTTTAAGTGCAACCCAAAATCAATATTGCGAGCGCTAAAGTTAAAAAATATTTTTTCGGTAAAGAGATCTTACTACTCCAATAATTTTGTCATCAGAATGATTACCAAAAGGAATTGGTAAATAATCAGGGTTTTCTGGAATTAGAATAGCATTAGGTAATTGCAGATCAGCTTCAAGCGAATTGATTAAAAAAGAGATATTTTTTTCATATTGAAAAGAGCCTTTTTTTGCAAATCTTTTGATTGTCGTTTCTGAATAACCTAATGCAGCAACAACAATGTCATTGTCTTTTGCTTCTGAACAAAGCTCTACTAGCACAATATCCTTTGGTAAAAGGCCGGCGTGTAGCATGCTAAGTCCTTCAATTTCAAGAGCAAATAGTTTACTAGCTTTATTTTTTGCTATGTTTGGAAAAGAAATATAATCACCAGAGGACTCAATTGCTTCATGTGGAGAACCAGCTGCTACTCGACCTATCAATGGAACCCGAACGGAATTCTCGAACCCTGGTAAAACATGATCAGTATTAGTCATGAAATTTTGCGTTTGTGAACTGGACCCGTTTTTTTTTGTCGGGACAAGGTGGCTCTGAGAATAGTATTGGTAAAAATATTCGCTAACTTCTTTTGTAGGAACAATTTGTCTGGATTTACCAGGTACATTGCTTAATAATAACCCTTTTTTTCTTAGGGCTGCAATGACATCTTGCGCACTACCAATTGATTTCCAATTAAAGTAACTTGCTATTTCTCTAATGGTAGGCGGAGTTCCAGTAGCATCCATATGGTTAAAAATAAAATCCATTACTTTAAATTGTGCACTTGTTAACTCAACCATAGGAAGCCTCAAAAGAAAAAGGTACCATACTTTTATATGGTACCTTATAACTCTATTTAAAAATATAAGTCAATAGGTATTATTACCGCTTTAGAAGTTTGTTTTCTTTAAGCCACTGTTGGATAAGTAGATTTATATTTTCAAATTCATTTTTTGAATTTAATGTCACTATGACATCTTTTTTTTCTTTTGCATTCCAGGTTAGCTGTCTTTTTGCGTATTGCCATGTAAGAGTTGAAATGCGTTCAAGCAATTCAGGCGGTGCTGAGAGTGAGTCTAATTTTTCATTGCATTTTTTTTCCTCAAGAATAAAATTAATTATTTCTTGATATCCAATTGCTTTCATTGAGTTAAAATTTAATAGTTGTTCTCCATAGTTATCTAATAAATTGGTTACTTCAGATATCCAATTTTGGGCAAAAAGAAGGGGAACTCTCGTTTTAATTTTTTCTTTTAATGCAGATTCATTAGGTTCTAAATGAATGAGAAATGATGGAAATAAAGTGCTTTGCTCTCCTAAATTACTAGTTTTACTTCTTAGAGATGACATGGGTTTGCCCAGAAGATAGTATAATTCTAAAGCACGTTCAATTCGCGTTTTGTCATTGGGATGCAGCTCACTTGCACGGATAGGATCGACCTTCGCTAGTTCAGAGTGACAATGGGGCCAGCCATAGCTTGCAGCCATCTGCCGAATTTTTGTTCTGATAGCTTCATCCCTTCCTGGGAGAGAATCTAACCCATGTAAAAATGCTCTTAAATAGAGTCCGCTTCCTCCTACGCAAAGTGGAATGACTCCTTTGTTATATAATTCTTGGCATTGAGTATGAATTAATTTTGCATATAAATTGGCATCCATTGCTGCATCGGGTGGGAGTAAATCTATGCAATAATAATTATATTTATTTTGTTCTGCGAAAGATGGTTTTGCTGTACCAGCTGTTACGTGTTTATATATTTGAAAGGCATCTAGGTTTACTATAGCAAACTTTACATGTTTTTCTTTAAAATAATCATAAATTTGATGAGCTAATGCACTTTTTCCACTTGCTGTAGGTCCAATAATGATAACAGCTTTGAAATTTATTTGTGAACTTAAGTCCTGAGAAACCACGAAGATACATCCTTACTAGTAAATTTTCGAATTACAGGTCTTCCATGTGGGCAATGTGAATAGAAGTCAACATCACTCGCCCTTTGCAAAAGTCTTTGTACTAACTCAAAATTTAGGGGATCTCCAGCTCGGATTGCACTGTGACAAGCCATCGTTGCAAATAGAAGATGAAACAAGTCTTCGTCATTCAGTTGCGAAGGTATTCTGTTAAGTTCTTCTTGAATACCTGCAGTAAATTTCGATATTTTTTCAAATATTGGATAAATTTCACCTTGAGGTAGTCCATTTACTGCAACAATTCTAGTTATAATTTCATCAAATATATCAGGAATTTTTTGTACATTTAAAAAACTGGGAAATGAATGAATTGCGATATGGCTGTTTTTCAACTTTTCTATTTCAAATCCTAATGATAAAATTTTTCCTTTATTTTCCATTATAATGTCAGATAAAATTTCTTGTGAAGGAATTATAATGGGTGCTAGTAATTCTTGTCTAGGAGTTTTGCTTGCTTTATGACTAGATAAAATTTCTTCATATAATATTCTTTCATGAAATGCATGCTGATCTAGAAACCATAATTCTTTTTCGAATTCTAATAATATATAACAATTATCAAATTGCCCCAAATATTTTGCATTAGCAAACGGATTAAATTTTTCTCTACTACTAGAAATAAAGGGAATAAATTTTTCGTCTTTACTAGAAAGATTTAGGCTTTTATCTGGTTGAGAAATATTGCTACTATTTTCAATAATTTTAGGCTTACTTTCAGAAACTGGCATTTTTAATTTTGCCACTTCACTGCCTTTAATGTGTGATTGATAATTTGGTTTTTGGAAATATTTTTCTTGATTAAATTTAGGATTTTCTTCTGATTTAGAAATTTTAAATATCGAAGAATAATCATCTGATTTAATATATTTTTCTTCTAATTTTATAGATTTTTCTAATATGTCTGGAGCTTTTTTTTCTTTGATTCCATTTTTAATTTGATCTTGCACCGCAATAGAAATGAATTCTTGTACTGCTAAAGTATCATAAAAACGAATTTCTGTTTTAGAAGGATGAACATTAACATCAATCCAACTAGGATCCACTGTAACAAAAATGATTGCAGGTGCGACGAGACCTTTTAACAATAAACCCTGATATCCTTGTAATATTCCAGAACGAATAACTTTATCTTTTACATAACGACCATTGACAAAAGTTATAAAATGGCTCGGGACGCTTTTACCAAGTTCTGGTTTTCCAACAAATCCAGTTAACTCAAAAGAACCTCTTTTAAAATCAAGTTGGATAAAATTACTTTTTTCGACCCCAATAATATCAGAAAATCTTTCTAGAAAGGTCTTTTTTTGCACAAAATTTGATACTTCTCTTCCATTATGCATAAGTTTAAATGCAATATTTGGATTGCAAAATGCCATTGCAGTAATGAAATCATGAATATGCGCAAATTCTGTCGCAGTTGATTTTAAAAATTTTAACCGCACTGGAACATTTTTGAATATTTCTTTTACTTGGACAACAGTTCCTTTCGGCATAGAAACATTTTTTATGGAATTTTTTTCTCCATAGTTTATTATTAATTCAGAGCCATAATCTTCTTCTTGAATTCTTGAACGCAGAGTGAAATTAGATACCGAAGCTATACTTGGTAGAGCTTCGCCGCGAAAACCAAAGCTAGTAAGATTTTCTAAATCTGTGAACTTATTTATTTTACTAGTGGCATGTCTTTCAACAGCAATAGATAATTGCGATGCAGGAATACCTTTCCCGTCATCTGTTATTTTAATGAGTTGTTTTCCCCCATCAAGTAACTCAATAAAAATGTTTTTAGCGCAAGCATCAATGGAATTTTCTACAAGTTCTTTCACAACATTATAAGGTCGTTCAACAACTTCGCCTGCTTTAATTTGGTTTATTAAATGCTCAGGAAGCTTTTTTATAATATCAAATTGCAATCTTTATTCCTTTTTTTAAGCTCATTTTTGGGGGATATAAAATTATTTATTTATTTATTTCTTTCATTGCTAAAACTAATTTGTTTATTATTTCAGCATCAGTTTGTTTACTTATTGAAAGATATCTTTCGCCATTAATTTCTTTTACATGAAAAGATTTTTTTACTAAATAATTTAAATTTTCTTTGACATTTTTCTTCCAAATATACTCAATATTTTCAGCACAAATTGCAAAGTCACATTTTTTTGCTATCAATCCATGAATCGCTTCGCTTTGATCAGAAAATCTAACTATATTTGGAAAGTTTTTTTCAGTTAGATATTGATCTCTAACATCATTTCTTACAACACAAATTGAATATTTTTTTGCTTCTTCCAGGGTTTTAATTTTAATTATGCTTTCCGTTTTTTGATACAAGTAAGTATTTATATGAAATAAAACCCCAACGAAATTAAAATATTTTTCTCGTTCCGCATTTTTAGCCATAGGAAAAACAAAATAATTTTTTTCTCGTTTTGCCATTTCATAGCTTCTTGCCCAAGGATAAACTTTAAGATTTTCTTTTAAATTTGCTTTTTTAAAAATTTTCCGAACTTTATCTACAATCGGACCTTTTAGTTGGTCTCCATCAAGTTCAATAAGTCCTGGGAGTTCTTCTGTAAATCCAATTAATTCTTGTCCATAAATACTGTTGAAACCAATAAAATTAAAGATTATTGCAAATAAAATAAGTTTTTTCATAAGATTCTCTCTTTTTTATTCGTAAAACCAAATAACATTAAGTTAAGATAACACAGACAAGAGGACAAAACTAATGAGTTTGATGCGAATGTTTTTTTGACATAATGTATTCACTAATTGCTAAGAATACTGTGGATGCAATGAATGTTAAATGGATAATGATTTGCCATTTAATTTTTTCAATATCTGCAACAGAAATATCAATAAATGAACGCAATAAATGTATACTTGAAATTCCTATTAATGAACTTGCAAGTTTTACTTTTATAGTTCCTGGATCTATGTGATCTAGCCAATCTGGTTTATCATCATGATTTTCAACATTTAATTTGCTAACAAATGTCGCATATCCACCAATAATAACCATTGCAAGTAAATTTGCCACCATTGTGAAATCTACCAAAGAAAGAATTCCTAGCAAGAGTTGAAGCTCTGTAGAAACAGTAGCTGAACCAATTATATGAACTAGTTCTTGAATAAATTTAATTGTATATGCAATTTGTGCAATAATTAAACCAAAATAAAGAGGGGCTTGCAACCAACGGCTTGCAAAAATGATGTATTCTAAAGTAGTTTCAATTTTTAATTTTATATTATCTTTTTTTGAAGAAGACATAGATATTCCTTTTATAAAATTCAAATATACTAAAGTATATTTTGACAAATCCATTTAGCATAATAAGTAACAATTAGATTTGCACCTGCTCGTTTCATGGCTATCATTGATTCATAGACAGCTGATTTTTCATCTACTAAATTATGCGAAGCTGCAAGTTTTAACAGAGAATATTCTCCACTTACTTGATAAATAGCGACAGGAACATCGACTTCTTGTTTTATTTTTGCTAGAATATCTAAATAAGGCAAACCAGGTTTCACCATTATAATATCTGCACCTTCTTTAACATCTAATTTTGCTTCTTTAACTGCTTCAAGACAATTTGCTGGATTTAATTGATAAGTTTTTTTATCTAAACCTCTAGCCCCAGAAGCTACTGCTTCTCTAAATGGACCGTAAAATGCAGAAGCATACTTCGCACTATATGCTAGAATATTTGTATTTATATATCCTTCTTTGTCTAAAGCCCAACGAATAGCTGCTATACGTCCATCCATCATGTCGCTTGGGCAAACAAAATCGACACCTGCTGCAGCGTAAGATAAAGCTTGTTTACATAATACTTCGACAGTTTCATCATTTAAAACATAATTATTTTGATCAATAATTCCATCATGTCCATGTATCGTAAAAGGATCTAAAGCAATATCCGCAAAAATTACTATATTTGGAAATTGTTCCTTTATTTTTCGGATAGTATTTTGCATGAGTCCATTGCTATTAAATGATTCTTTACCACTAAGATCTTTTTTACTTTTATCTATGACTGGAAATAACATAATTCCTTTTATTCCAAGCTGATTTATTTCTTCAACTTCTGAAAGAATTTCTTGAAAAGGTATTCTGTTAATTCCTGGCAAACTGGGAATTTCAAATCTTGTAGTACCAAGTTCAGACACAAAAATAGGATAAATTAAATCTTTTTTATTTAAAGTATTTTCTTCAACAAGTTCTCTTATTTGTTGATTTAATCTTAGTCTCCGAGGGCGAATGTGTGCATTTCCAATTTGTAAGTCTTTTATATTTTGATAGTTAGACATTTTTGCTCCAATTGATTGCATTTGATGTCAAAGATTGCTTCACCATTGCTGAATTCGGGGAAGCAAGCTAAGTATGTTCATTACAAGTTTATGAAGCAAGTCTTTTAGGCTTCTATGCGTAAGTTTTTTTTCTATCAACTTTGCAGTAAAAGATTCTCTAGGTTATATTTACAATTGCTTAGTGAGATTTAACATTTGATTGATCACTGAAAGTCCTTTGGAGAAGATGTATGCCACTTGTCCCTATCGTTGTTGAACAAACCAATCGTGGAGAACGCTCCTATGATGTATGGTCCCGTTTATTAAAAGACCGTATTGTTTTTTTAGGTACTCCTGTTTATGATGAAGTTGCTAATTTAATTGTAGCTCAGCTCCTTTTTTTAGAATCACAGGATCCTGAAAAGGATATCAGTTTTTATATCAATAGTCCTGGTGGCAGTGTAACTGCTGGTCTAGCGATTTATGATGCTATGCAAGTTATAAGACCTCAAGTAAGAACTTTTTGTGTAGGACAATGCGCTAGTATGGGAGCGTTGTTATTAGCTGCTGGGGCTAAAGGAAAGAGATATGCTTTACCTAATAGTAGAGTAATGATCCATCAACCACACGGCGGGGCTGGTGGTCAGGCAACAGATATTGAAATTCAAGCTAAAGAAATTATATCGTTAAAAAAACGCTTAAATCAAATTTTAGCAGCTCATACTGGAAAAAAGGTATCTGAAATTGAAGCCGATGCGGATAGAGATTTTTTTATGTCTGCCAGTGAAGCTAAGGAATATGGTTTAGTTGACGATATTTTATTGCCTAGATCTGACAGGATTGCTTTTACAGGCCTTTAATAAAGGTAGTTAATTTATATGATTAAGAATGGAATGAAATTTTCTTCAGGACGTGGCGGCTCAGGTGGAGCGCATGGGTTGCATTGTAGTTTTTGTGGCAAAAGCCAGAGAGAAGTTAAAAAACTAATAGCAGGTCCTAACGTATATATCTGTGATGAATGTATTGAACTCTGTAATGAAATCATTGCTGAAGAAATGGAAAAAGATGATGCTACACAAATCGCCGAAGGTGTACCTAGTCCGAATGAAATTAAAAAGGTTCTTGACGAGTATGTTATAGGACAGGAAAGAGCAAAAAAAGTTCTTTCAGTTGCAGTTCATAATCACTATAAAAGAATTGAACACGGAACGAGTGCAAATAAAGAAGATGTTGAACTTGCAAAGAGCAATATCTTGTTAATTGGACCCACTGGTTCTGGGAAAACATTATTAGCGCAAAGTATGGCTAGAATTTTGCAAGTCCCTTTTACTATTGCTGACGCAACCAATTTAACAGAAGCTGGATATGTTGGTGAAGATGTTGAAAATATTATATTAAATCTGCTTCAAGCAGCAGAATTTGATGTTGAGCAAGCGCAAAAAGGGATAGCATACGTAGACGAAATTGATAAAATAGCCCGCAAAGGTGAAAATACTTCCATAACTAGAGATGTTTCTGGAGAAGGCGTTCAGCAGGCATTACTTAAGTTACTTGAAGGAACAGTTGCTAACGTTCCGCCACGTGGTGGAAGAAAGCATCCGCAACAAGAATTTTTACAAGTTGATACAACTAATATTCTGTTTATTTGCGGTGGAGCTTTTGCTGGATTAGAGGAAATCATCCGCAATCGCATGGAACAAACAGCGATGGGGTTTGGTGCAGATATCAAAAACAAAGCTAAAATGACTGTTACGGATCTTTTTGCAAAGGTGCGAGTGGAGGATCTCCTAAAGTTTGGTATGATTCCCGAATTTATGGGAAGATTGCCGGTAATAGTTACTTTAGCAGAGCTAGATGAAGCCGCTCTTGTTCAGGTTTTAACACAACCTAAAAATTCAATTATTAAACAGTTTCAAAAATTGTTTAGTTATGAAAGAGTTCAGCTTGATTTTACTCCAGAAGCTTTAACTGCAGTAGCTCAAGAAGCTATCAAAAGAAAAACAGGAGCTCGTGGACTTCGAGCTATTTTAGAAGATGTTATGCTTGAAACAATGTTTGATATACCAGGGCAAAGGAATGTTAAGCAAGTAATTGTTACTCCAGAATGTATTAAAGATGGAAAAGCTCCTGATAGAGTTTTTCTTTCTGAAGAAGAAATTCAACAGCGGCAAGAACAAAGATCTCGTTCGCAGTCAACAGTTACTCAACCAGCGTCTACTACTGCAGCAAAAGCAAAATCAACTGCAAAAAAATAATTGAACATTTTTTTGCAGTACGTATTTTTTTCCCTCTGAAATTTTTTAAATTCCTGCCATTTTTGCGACTCACATAGTTTGTTTAATTCTGTAAAAATAAATAATGAGCATAAAAAATTAAAAAGGATGTTGTTGTAGAAGAGGTTCTTACTTCATGTCGCAAGGAATTGATAAAGTTGCAGACTGCCTTCCTTTGTTACCTTTAAAGGATATTGTTGTTTTTCCACAAATGATTCTTCCGGTATTTGTTTCTGAAGATATTTGTATGCGAGCAGTTGAAGCAGCTTGTGCTAAAGATAGATTTATTTTTTTGTCAGCTTTTCGTTCCGAAGTGAATCGTGAACATGAAGCTTTTATTGAACTTAAAGTTACAACTCCGCCTCCCTTTGATGTTTATGATGTCGGAACAGTCGCTACTGTCATGCGAACTAGAAAATTACCTGATGGACGAACAAAAGTTCTTATTCAAGGTGTTTCAAGGGCATACATATTAAGTTTAAAACAATCAGAACCATACCCCATTGTTAGTATGAAATTACTCTTGGATAAAGAAACTAATCAAGAAGGTGAAGCTTTATGCCGTGCTGTGAAAGAATTACTAGAAAAATTAGTACCTTTTGGGCGCTCAATTTCTCCTGATCTCTTAATGCTAATTGAAGATGTTAATGATGTCGGTCGACTAGCAAATTTAATAGCGAGTAACTTAGGCTTAAAAATTGTAGAAGCCCAAAAAGTTTTAGCGACATCAGATCCTTTTGAAAGACTTAGAAAAGTATATTCATTATTATTGAAAGAATTAGAATCTTATTCAAATAATAGCAGTAGAGGTTATTCACATAATCAAAAAGAAGAAACAGTTAAAAATCAAAGAGAACAATATTTAAGAGAACAATTAAAAGCATTAAAGCATGAATTAGGTGAATTAGATGGGAAAGAAGAAATAGAAGATTTCCGTGAAAAAATTATTAAAAGTGGGATGACTAACGATGCCCAAAATGAATGCTTAAAACAAGCACGTCGCTTAGAAAGAATGAATCAGGACTCAAGTGAAGCAACATTAACTAGAACATATCTTGAATGGATGATCGATCTTCCTTGGACAAAAATGAGCGATTCTAAAATTGAAATGTCGCATTGTAAACAAATTTTAGATGAAGATCACTATGGGCTAGAAAAAATAAAAGACAGAATTCTTGAATATATTGCGGTAAAAAAATTAAATCCTGAATTAAAAGGACCTATTTTGTGTTTTGTTGGTCCACCTGGAGTAGGTAAAACAAGTCTTGGTCGGAGTATAGCAAGAGCTTTAGGGCGAAAATTTGTCCGTATTAGTTTAGGTGGCGTTAGAGACGAGGCTGAAATAAGAGGACATAGAAGAACATATGTTGGAGCTATGCCTGGAAGGATAATTCAAACTCTTAAATCTGTCGGTACTAGAAATCCGGTAATGATGTTAGATGAAATTGACAAACTTGGTGCAGATTATAAAGGTGACCCAGCTAGTGCTTTGCTTGAAGTGCTAGATCCTGAACAAAATCATTCCTTTTCTGATCATTATATCTCAGTTCCATTTGATTTAAGTCAAATTATTTTTCTTGCAAATGCAAATAGGTTAGACACTATTCCTGCAGCTTTAAGAGATCGTTTAGAAATTATTGAAGTTAGTGGCTATAGTGAAGAAGAAAAAGCAGAAATTACTAAACAATATATTATTCCAAAGGTAATTGGACAAAATGGTTTGAATCCTGAATTAATTCAATTTCAAGATAATGCCGTTACATTAGTAATTAATTCCTATACCAGAGAATCTGGACTACGTAGTTTAGAAAAAAACATAGCAACTATAACTAGAAAGTTAGCTCGCTATATAGCTGAAAATGATGAAAAAGGGAAGGATAGAAAATCAGTAAAAGTAACTGCAAAAATGGCGAAGGAATTACTTGGTGAAGAACGTTACTTTAATGATGAGCATGATATTTATAAAAAAAGGATTGGAGTAGGTGTTGGTCTTGCTTACACACAAGCAGGTGGTGAAATTTTAGAATTAGAAGTTACATTAATGAATGGAAGTGGAAAACTAATTTTAACAGGTCAATTAGGTGATGTAATGAAAGAATCAGCACAAACAGCATTAAGCTGTGTGCGTGGTTTAGCAGAACAATTAAAAATTGAAACCGAAAAATTTACAAAATATGATATTCATTTGCATGTTCCAGCTGGCGCAATTCCAAAAGATGGACCTAGTGCTGGTATTGCTATTGCTGTTGCTTTAGTTTCTACATTGACAAATCAATTTGTTAGGCAAGATATAGCTGTGACGGGAGAAATTACGTTGCATGGTCGTGTTTTGCCAATTGGTGGTGTAAGAGAAAAACTATTAGCCGCATTAAGGTCGGGAATAAAAGTCGTTTGCTTACCCGAGAAAAATAAAGGTTCATTTTCTGAACTTCCATTAACAATTCGCAGGAAAATTGATGTTCGTTTTGTAAATAAATTAGAAGATGTCTTAAAAGAATGTTTGGAAAATTTTGGAAACTTTAAAGAAACAAATTCGTTTGAAGATAAATCGCCACAGTCTCGTGCAGATAGAAATATTTCAATAGGAGATGATTCTATTACTGAGGCGAATGGGTAGATGTTTATAAACAATTAAAGTAAATTCATTTTTAAATTATTGTTGTAATTATAAAAGTACGAAAATAATTTCAAAAAGATTACCAAAAAATAATAAAATGATTAATATTTAAGTAATTTAAATCAAAAACATAATTAAGTGAAAAATCTATAAAATATGTTTTTATGCAGAAATATCTATAAATATTTAAAAAAAATAAAAAATTAAAATTTACTTTACAATTTTATAGATTTTTATAAATAAGAAAAACAATTTTTATATTTATGATTTTCCTTTAGGCGGATGAAATATTTGATGAAAAAAAATTTTGCTATATTTAAGTTCAAAAAAAACTTTCTAATAACTTGTGCTACAAAAAGTGTTTTCTTTTCTTTGCAGGCAATAGCTCAAGATTTACCTAATACACCAGAGCAAGTGATTGATGAAGGAATCAGAAGGCAGGAAGAAAAAGCGAAAGAATATTCTGATAAAATTAAAAAAACAGATGATGTTTTAGCACCAGAAAAAGAAGTTGATTTATCAAAAGAAATTCCCATAGAAGATAATTGTTTTACTATTAATAAAATTCATTTTCTAGGCGAACATTTAGAATATTTTCCTTGGTTAGATGATGAAGTCAAATTTATATTAAACAAGTGTGTTGGATTGAATGGTCTACAAAAAGTATTAAATATTTTAAATTCGGAATTAATCAAAGAAGGATATGTAACAAGCAGAGTTTCAATATCAGAGCAAAATATAAGTTTAGGAAAAATCAAATTTTTAGTTCATGTTGGAAAAATATCAGAAATTAAAATGATTAAAAAGCATAACTTAGAAAAAATTGAAGATGAAAATTGGGGAACTTGGAAAAATGCTTTTCCTATAAAAGTAGGTGATGTTTTAAACATTAGAAATTTAGAGCAAGGTATTGAACAAATGCGTAAATTACCTAGCCAGAAAATAACTACTCAAATAGAACCAGGAAATGAAATTAATACAAGTATAGTATATATTTTAAGAGAAGAAATTACAATTCTAAGTAGAATAAGATTAGGAGTTACCTTAGATAACTCTGGTACTAAAGCTATGGGAAAATCTCAAATAGCTTCTTTTTTAGCATTTGATAATCTTTTAGGAATAAATGATATATTTAGTCTAAGTGCTATAAGTAATGCAGAAAATATTTATGAAGAAAATCATTCACAAAGTTTTACAGGCAACTATTTATTTCCATTTAAATTTAGCAATTTTTCGATAAGTAATACATATAGTAGGTATGCCCAAACTATAACTTTAACAACGGCAAAAATTTTAGCAAAAGGATATAGTAACAAAACTGATTTTAAATGGGATTATAACGTTTTAAGAGGTGCTTCCTACAAATTAGGAGTATATTTTAATGTTTCTTACAAAGTTGCTAAGAGTTATATTGGTGATGTTGAAATAATAAAACAAAGTAGAAGAATAACAAATTCAGAAGTAGGTTTTACCTATAAAAAACTAATAGGTAGAGCCAGTATAGATTATAGCTTAAGTTACAGAGAAGGGACAAGTTGGTTTAATGCACAACCAGATGAAATGCAATACAACAATGATGGGATGACAATTAGACCAAAAATTTGGTTATCATCACTAAGCTATCAGCAGCTTGTTTTACCTTGGGATTATCCAATTCAATTTTCATCTGTAACAAGGTTTCAATACACGCAAAATAAAACAGGTACAGCGGATCAATTTGCAATTGGAAATCGTTATTCAGTTAGAGGTTTTGATGGTGAAAATTCGTTAATAGCTGAAAGTGGTTATTCAATTAAAAATGATATTTATTTTCCTTTAAAATTTTTGCCAGAATTTATGTCTTCAATTGCTTATTTTGGCGCTGATTTTGGTCAAGTTTGGGGAAAAAGTGACATATATTTACCTGGAAAAATTCTTTCAGGTACTGTAATGGGTATTCAAGGAAAGATTACTAAATTTCATTATGACGTTGCACTAGCTGCACCAATATATAAACCAGAAAAATTTAAATCGTCTATTTGGAATTTATATTTAACATTATCAAGCAATTTTTAAAATAAATAATTTATAACAAAAGGAATTTGTTATGTGTAAGAAAAACTTAAAGAAATTAAAAAATTTAAATAACAATAATTTTAATAAAATTAATTTTGGTATTCAATGTAAAAAATGTCATACAAGTATTCCACTGTTCAATTTAAAGCGTATTTTTTCATCAGTTTTAGTTGCTGCTTATTATGCATGCCATTCTTCAATTGTATATGCGCAAATAGAAGCTTTTCAAAATGCTCCTTCTGGGCATAAACCAATAATGGATGCAGCGCATAATGGAGTCCCTGTTGTTCATATCGCTCCACCAAATAATGCTGGGGTTTCGCACAATCAATTTGAAAATTTTAATGTCAATGGTAACGGGGCAATTTTAAATAATAGTAATCAGGATGTTCAAACACAGCTTGCAGGTTGGATCGCAGCAAATCCTCAATTTGGGCAAAATTCAGCTAGTGTCATTGTGAATGAGGTGATGTCTACAAATCCATCATATTTAAGTGGTGCAATTGAAGTAGCTGGAAAATTTGCTGATGTTATTATTGCTAATCCAAATGGGATAACTTGTGACGGTTGTGGATTTATAAATACAGGTAGGGCGAGTTTAGTTGTAGGAAGACCCGAGTTTAGTCATGATGGGTTGGTTGATTCTTTTCAAAACTTAAATGGACAACTTATTATTGGCGGAAAAGGCCTCAATGTAACTAATATTCTTCAATTAGATTTAATAGCAAAATCTATGACAGTTAGTGGTGAAGTTTGGGCAAATAAATTAAATGCAGTTCTTAGTTCAAGTAAAGTAAATTATAAAAATTTAAATGCAAATAAGAATGAAAATAGTACTGGCAGAGCAAATGGTTTTGCACTTGATATAAAAGCAATGGGTGGTATGCACGCCAAACAATTATTTATTGTAGCGACTGATAAAGGCTTAGGAGTTAATAGTCAAGGGCGTCTATCATCTTTAGAAAGTGATTTGGTTTTAAATGCAAATGGTGATATAAAATTAAAAGATATTTTTGCCAAAAATAATTTGGAAATTAGTGGATCTGAAAACATATTTTTAACTGGTAAGGTAATTTCAGAAAATTCAGTTAAATTAAAATCTGAAAGAGATATTGAAAATTTAGGAGTTGTTTCGTCAAATGGAATATTAAATATTAATTCATTAAATTTAAATAATAAAGGTGAATTAATTCAAAATAGTAACAATAGCATTATATTAGAAATTAAAAATAAGTCTGAAAACTCTGGAATAATTTCTGGTAAAGGTGAAATAAAAATTACGGCAGAGAAAATAGAAGATAAAAATGGGAAATATGAATCTTTATCAACAATTAATTTAGCTTCCAAAGATTTTAAAACCGATGGTATGAGTTTGGTTTCACAGAATATTGAAGTAAAATCAGATTCTATAGAAATTATCAAAACTAATATAGCTACATCAGATTCTGTAAATGTAATTTCAGATAATTTGATATTAGGTAATAATTCAAAAATAATTGCAGGAAATAAAGTTAAAATAGATAGCAGTGCATTAAAAAGTGAATTAAGTGAAATTACTTCTAACAAAGAAATTAATATTAATTTAATGTCTCCGCTAGTCAATAATAATTCTAAAATCATCAGTGAAAATGTTTTAAATATAAATTCAAATGGTTTAGAAAATAATAACGGATATATTTCTGCAAATTCTGCAAGCTTAAATTTCAATGGAAATGAAGTAAATAATCAATCTGGAAAAATAATTGTTGAAAACGATATTGATTTAAATTCTAGTTACTTAAATAATTCCAATGGAATGATAGTGTCAGGAAAAAATGTTAAAATTAATACAAATAGTAATAATTTAAATAATTCTAATGGAGTTTTGAAGGCTGAAGGTTTTATAGATGTTAATGCAATAAATAGTGAAATAAATAATACAAGTGGTAAGATTATTTCAAATGAAAAAATCACTTTAAATTCACTATTTATAAATAATAATTATGCTGAAATAAATTCAGGTAATGTGGAAATAAATTCTTCTCTTAGTAATTCTTATGGGATTGTTAATTCAACAAATAGTATTGAATTAAAAGGGGATTTAGTATTAAATAATGAAGGTAAAATTCTAGCAGAAAAAAATGTCATAATTGATTCAAACCAGAAAAATATAAATAATAACTATGGAAATATTTTATCAAATGGAAAAATTTCACTGAATTCGAATAGTATTGATAATAATTCTGGGTTTATTAGTGGCTATAAAGAAATAATTGTAGCGAGTAATTATATTTCTAATAATGAAGGACGAATATTATCTGCTAGTGGTGATATAAGTATAACTAAAGGTGAGTTAAATAATAATTTTGGAATTGTAAATGCAAGAGATAGTATTAAAATAAATTCTGAAAATATAAATAATTCAAAGGGTACAATTGTCGGAAGTAATCTTGATATTTTTACGAATGATATTGATAACAGAAATGGTGAGATTTTAGGAAAGAATAAAATTGATATTACCAGTAAAAATATTGATAATAGTTATGGATCTATTAATTCAGAAAATATTTTAAAAGTAAATTCTAGTAATTATGATGTATTAAATAATTATGGAAAAATATCTGCAAAAAATGATTTACAATTATTATCTAATAATTTGCAAAATTCAAATGGAAATATTTCATCAGGAAATAAAGGAAGTATTGAAACTAATAAGATTGAAAATATAAATGGTGAAATAATATCAAAAATTAATTTAAATATAAAATCAACTGAAATTACAAATTCTGGTCAGATACAATCATTAGGAAATTTAGATGTCAATAGTGCTGACCTTAAAAATTATAATGGAAATATAATTGCTGGAAATAACCTTAATATTAAGTCAAATATTGTAGAAAATATGAAAGGTAAAATAAATTCAGGAGATAATGTTACTATAGATGCAAAATCTATGGATAATACTGATGGTCAAATTAAAGCAAGAAGTACAACTATTAACTTATTGAATAATGGAAATTTAATTAATAAAAATGGAGAAATATTTGCTGAAGAATATTTAAAAATTAAAGCGGAATTATCATCAAATGATGGTGGAAAAATTCGTTCAAATGGTAATATGGTATTGGATTTTGAAGGAACTAATTTTAATAATGCTGGCGGAACAATTGAATCTGGAAAATCGATGCAAATATTTGCAAAAGAAATTGATAATTCAAAAGGAAAATTAAAAAGTGGAACAAATATAGATTTGCAAATAACTAATTTATTAAATAAAGAAGGTGAAATTAATGCTAAAGAAAATTTAAAATTAAAAGCAAATTCTGTTTTAAATATTCTAGGTAAATTTTTTGCAAAAAATCAAGATTTAAATTTAGGTGAAAATGGCATACTAAATAATGAAAATGGAGAATTATTTTCTGAAAAAAATCTTTCAATTCAGTCTAGTGAATTAAATAATAATTCAGGGAAAATTATTGCTAATGAAAATGTTGTCATAAATTCAGGTTTAACTGTTGAAAATAAATTAGGAATAATTTCATCAAATAATGAAATTAATATTTCTTCAAATACTTTAGAAAATAATTTTGGAAATATAAGTGCTAATAATTTATTTGTAAAAACTGGCGAATTAAACAATGAAGAAGGCAAAATTCTTGCAAGCGGAAACAATTCCGTAAATGCAGGAAATATAGAAAACAAGCAAGGTAAAATTCATGGTCAAGTGGTAGCAGTTACGTTAACGCAAGGTAGTTCAATAAGTAACAGCAGTGGCGAATTGCTTGCAGAAAAAAGCTTAAGCTTGCAAGGCGGTGTCGCGGCAAATGATCAAGGCTTGATATCTGCCAAAGAAAGTTCCGTAATAAATACCCAAGGGGAAGAATTAAATAACAATAGTGGTAAAGTCCAAGCTGTTGGAACATTAACAATCAACTCCGCAGACATAAGCAACAAGCAAGGCGAAATAGTCAGTACAGACAAATTGCAGATAGAAAGCACGGCGTTCAATAACGAAACAGGAAAAGTGCTTAGCAGCAAAGAAATAGCAATTAAAAGTAAAGAATTAAATAATAAGCAAGGTGAAATTGTAGTTCAAAATACAGGAACACCTATTGCTGGGCATATTGTAATTCAAACCCAAGGGCAAAAAATAAATAATGAAGAAGGTAAAATTCTTGCAAGCGGAAACAATTCTGTAAATGCAGGAAATATAGAAAACAAGCAAGGTAAAATTCATGGTCAAGCGGTAGCAGTTACGTTAGTACAAGGTAGTTCAATAAGTAACAGCAGTGGTGAATTGCTTGCAGAAAAAAGCTTAAGCTTGCAAGGTGGTGTTGCGGCAAATGATCAAGGTTTGATATCTGCCAAAGAAAGTGCTGTTATCAATACCCAAGGGGAAATATTAAATAACAATAGTGGTAAAGTCCAAGCTGTTGGAACATTAACAATCAATTCTGCAGACATAAGCAACAAGCAAGGCGAAATAGTCAGTACAGACAAATTGCAGATAGAAAGCATGGCGTTCAATAATGAAACAGGAAAAGTGCTCAGCAGCAAAGAAATAGCAATTAAAAGTAAAGAATTATATAACAAGCAAGGCGAAATTGTAGTTCAAAATTCTGGAGCACCGCTTGCTGGACATATTGTAATTCAAACCCAAGGGCAAAAAATAAATAATGAAGAAGGTAAAATTCTTGCAAGCGGAAACAATTCTGTAAATGCAGGAAATATAGAAAACAAGCAAGGTAAAATTCATGGTCAAGAGGTAGCAGTTACGTTAGTACAAGGTAGTTCAATAAGTAACAGCAGTGGTGAATTGCTTGCAGAAAAAAGCTTAAACTTGCAAGGTGGTGTTGCGGCAAATGATCAAGGGTTGATATCTGCTAAAGAAAGTGCTGTTATCAATACCCAAGGGGAAATATTAAATAACAATAGTGGTAAAGTCCAAGCTATTGGTACGTTAACAATCAATTCTGCAGACATAAGCAACAAGCAAGGCGAAATAGTCAGTACAGACAAATTGCAAATAGAAAGCGCAGCGTTCAATAACGAAACAGGAAAAGTGCTTAGCAGCAAAGAAATAGCAATTAAAAGTAAAGAATTAAATAACAAGCAAGGTGAAATTGTAGTACAAAATACTGGAGCACCGCTTGCTGGACATATTGTAATTCAAACCCAAGGGCAAAAAATAAATAACGAAGAAGGTAAAATTCTTGCAAGCGGAAACAATTCCGTAAATGCAGGAAATATAGAAAATAAGCAAGGTAAAATTCATGGTCAGGCGGTAGCAGTCACGTTAACGCAAGGTAGTTCTATAAGTAACAGCAGTGGTGAATTGCTTGCAGAAAAAAGCATAAACTTGCAAGGTGGTGTCGCGGCAAATGATCAAGGATTGATATCTGCCAAAGAAAGTGCCGTAATAAATACCCAAGGGGAAAAATTAAATAACAATAGTGGTAAAGTCCAAGCTGTTGGTACGTTAACAATCAATTCTGCAGACATAAGCAACAAGCAAGGCGAAATAGTCAGTACAGACAAATTGCAGATTGAAAGCACAGCGTTCAATAACGAAACAGGAAAAGTCCTTAGCAGCAAAGAAATAGCAATTAAAAGTAAAGAATTAAATAACAAGCAAGGTGAAATAGTAGTACAAAATACTGGAGCACCGCTTGCTGGACATATTGTAATTCAAACCCAAGGGCAAAAAATAAATAACGAAGAAGGTAAAATTCTTGCAAGCGGGAACAATTCCGTAAATGCAGGAAATATAGAAAATAAGCAAGGAAAAATTCATGGTCAAGCGGTAGCAGTCACGTTAACGCAAGGCAGTTCTATAAGTAACAGCAGTGGCGAATTGCTTGCAGAAAAAAGCTTAAGCTTGCAAGGTGGTGTCGCGGCAAATGATCAAGGATTAATATCTGCCAAAGAAAGTGCTGTTATCAATACCCAAGGGGAAAAATTAAATAACAATAGTGGTAAAGTCCAAGCTGTTGGAACATTAACAATCAATTCCTCAGACATAAGCAACAAGCAAGGCGAAATAGTCAGTACAGACAAAATGCAGATAGAAAGCACAGCGTTCAATAACGAAACAGGAAAAGTGCTTAGTAGCAAAGAAATAGCAATTAAAAGTAAAGAATTAAATAACAAGCAAGGTGAAATTGTAGTTCAAAATACAGGAACTCCGCTTTCAGGACATATTGCCATTCAAACCCAAGGGCAAAAAATAAATAATGAAGAAGGTAAAATTCTTGCAAGCGGAAACAATTCCGTAAATGCAGGAAATATAGAAAATAAGCAAGGTAAAATTCATGGTCAAGTGGTAGCGGTCACGTTAACGCAAGGTAGTTCTATAAGTAACAGAAGTGGTGAACTGCTTGCAGAAAAAAGCTTAAATTTGCAAGGCGGTGTCGCGGCAAATGATCAAGGATTGATATCTGCCAAAGAAAGTGCTGTGATAAATACCCAAGGGGAAAAATTAAATAATAATAATGGTAAAGTCCAAGCTGTTGGTACGTTAACAATCAATTCCTCAGACATAAGCAACAAGCAAGGCGAAATAGTCAGTACAGACAAATTGCAGATAGAAAGCACAGCGTTCAATAACGAAACAGGAAAAGTGCTTAGCAGCAAAGAAATAGCAATTAAAAGTAAAGAATTAAATAACAAGCAAGGTGAAATAGTAGTTCAAAATACAGGAGCACCGCTTGCTGGGCATATTGTAATTCAAACGCAAGGACAAAAAGTAAATAACGAACAAGGTAAAATTCTTGCAAGCGGAAACAATATGCTAGAAGCAGGAAATCTAGAAAATAAGCAAGGAAAAATTCATGGTCAAGCGGTAGCAGTCACGTTGACGCAAGGTAGTTCTATAAGTAACAGCAGTGGTGAATTGCTTGCAGAAAAAAGCTTAAGCTTGCAAGGTGGTGTTGCGGCAAATGATCAAGGGTTGATATCTGCCAAAGAAAGTGCCGTAATAAATACCCAAGGGGAAAAATTAAATAACAATAGTGGGAAAGTCCAAGCTGTTGGAACATTAACAATCAATTCCTCAGACATAAGCAACAAGCAAGGCGAAATAGTCAGTACAGACAAATTGCAGATTGAAAGCACAGCGTTCAGTAACGAAACAGGAAAAGTGCTTAGCAGCAAAGAAATAGCAATTAAAAGTAAAGAATTAAATAACAAGCAAGGTGAAATTATAGTTCAAAATACAGGAGCACCGCTTGCTGGACATATTGTAATTCAAACGCAAGGACAAAAAGTAAATAACGAAGAAGGCAAAATTCTTGCAAGCGGAAACAATTCCGTAAATGCAGGAAATATAGAAAACAAGCAAGGAAAAATTCATGGTCAGGCGGTAGCAGTCACGTTAACGCAAGGCAGTTCTATAAGTAACAGCAGTGGTGAATTGCTTGCAGAAAAAAGCTTAAGCTTGCAAGGTGGTGTTGCGGCAAATGATCAAGGGTTGATATCTGCCAAAGAAAGTGCCGTAATAAATACCCAAGGGGAAAAATTAAATAATGAGAAGGGGCGTATTCAGGCTCAACAGAATCTTGCAATAAATTCAGCTCAATTGATAAACAAGCAAGGAAATATTTCTACTCAAATGAATGCTGAAATTAACTCTTTTGATATTAGTAATATTTTTGGGCATATTTTTTCTAAAGAAAACCTCAATATCAATAGTAGTAATATTGATAACACAAATGGAAAAATAAACGGGCAAGATCTAAATATGCTTCTTGCAGGTTCTTCTAGTATAAGTAATAATGATGGAAAAATAATTGCCGAGAAAAGTTTTGATCTAAAAGGTGGACTTTTAACAAATGTTAAAGGTGAAATTTTAGCAAACTATGATTTAAATTTTAATTCACATGGTCTTCTAATAAATAATGATCAAGGTTCAATTCATTCTAACCAAAATATTGATATTCAATCAGGTCTTTTGACGAATAGGCAGGGTTCAATACAAAGTGAAAGAAACTCAAAATTCAAAAGTAGTGACCTTATAAATGATAAAGGAAAAATATTTTCTCAGGAAAAAATTGATGTTGATAGTAATTTAATATCTAATAAAGAAGGTTTTATTGTTGCTAAAGAAATTGAAATAAATACAAATAACCATAAGATAGAAAATCAAAAAGGTACTATACATTCTAAAAATGATATTAACATCCAATCTAATGATTTGCATAATGAGCATGGAAGTATTCTTGCTGGAAATAGATTAAATTTAACTACTGCAAGTATTTTTAATAATTATGGTTATCTTGCGGGTCAATCAGGTATTAATAGTAACAGTCAAAAAATAGACAATACAAGCGGTTTAATTCTGACAAAAAAAATTGCAGCTAGTTTAGGAATGAATACAAATAATAAAGAAATAATAAATAAACTTGGAACAATTGTAAGTAGCAATGATTTATCTATTCAATCTGGTGACATAAAGAATGAAAATGGAAAATTATTTGGACAAAGCATTGATATTAAGTTAGTGAAAGGGACAAATTTAAGTAATGATAATGGAAGTATTATTTCTAAAAGTGATTTAAATATTACTGGTGGTTTAAATTCAAATAAATTTGGTTTAATTGC
The DNA here is from genome assembly GCF_029873255.1 of Pigmentibacter sp. JX0631. NCBI lineage: Bacteria > Pseudomonadati > Bdellovibrionota > Oligoflexia > Silvanigrellales > Silvanigrellaceae > Pigmentibacter > Pigmentibacter sp. JX0631. The sequence goes on from NZ_CP123622.1 coordinate 3,224,685, forward strand.
CTCACATGGTAATTCAAATATTAATTCTGATGGTCAAACGGTAAATAATTCCCAAGGTGTAATTCAAGCTAATAAACAGCTTACATTGAAAACAGAAAATTTAAATAACAATCAAGGGGTAATTGCTTCTGTAGATCAATTAAAAATTAATAGTAAAATTTTAGATAATGATAAAGGAAAATTATTTACTACCGGAAGCTCAAATATTAATATTGAAACAAATAAGCAAAAATTATCAAATAATGAAGGTAAAATTTCAGCCAGTGGAAATCTTGCTCTTAATGCGAGTGAACTTATTTCTAATAAAGGTGTCGTTAGTGCTGAAAATGTTGATGTAAACTTAAATAATGGAAAACTAGAAAATGATCACGGTAAATTGATTGCTGAAGAAAAATTAAATATTAATAGTGGTTTTATTTCAAATAAATATGGAACTCTTGGTTCTAACAACAAATTAGACATTAATACAAACAAACATAATTTAGATAATTTAAATGGTAAACTACAAGCTGAAATAGCAACCATCCAGAGCGGAAATTTTGATAATCAAAATGGCGTTATAAATGTAGGAAATAAATTAAATGTAAATAGTGAATTATTTAATAATAATAATGGAATAATTGTAGTTCATAGTATAAATAATAATAACTCTAATGAGTTTATATTAGATACAAATGGAAATGAATTTTCAAACGTAGGCGGAAAAATATTTGCAAATGTTTTAACAAAAATATTAAATACTAGTAATATTAAAAACAATAACGGTTATTTATTTGCGAAAGATCTAACTATTAAAATAGATCATCTACAAAATAATCATGGAATTGTTTTTACTAGTAATCATCTCAAAATTGACGCAAATGAATTAAGTAATCAAAATGGGCGAATTATTTCTAGTAATACTTTAACTGCAAACATAAGTAATGTTATTCAAAATCAGCAGGGGCAGATAAACGCAACTGGCAATTTAAATTTAAAAACGCAAAATTTTAATAATAGTAGTGGACAAATCGCAAGTTTAAGTAATTTAATTTTAAATGCAAACCAAATTAATAATTCTTCAGGTACTATTCATGGAAATGGTGCAAGTAAAATTGAAGCAAGCTCAACAAATAACAATAGTGGTCACATATATTCAAACGGATCATTGGTTTTAAATAGTTCAACATTACAAAATGAAAATGGAAATATTGGAACAACTCAAAATTTAGAAATAAACTCTAGTAGTAATTCTTTAGGTGGAAAAATTATTAGCCAAGGAAATATGAATTTAAATATTTCTTCTAACTATACAAATACTACAGATTTAGCAGCAGGTGGAAATTTAAATTTATCAACAGCTGGTTTGACGAATAGTAATAAAATTCAAGCTAATGGAAATTTAAAAATAAACACAAGTGGAGATGCTACTAATAATAAAGGTGCTACAATTGCTGCAAAATCAGCAGAATTAAATGTACAAGGTAAGTTTACAAATTTAGGAAAATTTGATGGTGAAAATGTAAAAATAAATGCTGCTAGTATAGAAAATAAGGCTCAAATATCAGGAAATAATTTAGACATAAAAGCCAATGAAATTCTAAATCATGAGCAAGGAAAATTTGTTGGAGCATCTGCTAATGGTTCAATTAATTTTGCAGGTGGAAATTTAACAAATGAAAAGGGTGGAGAAATTTTATCAGCTGGTAATATTTCATTTAGCTTAGATAAATTAACAAATATTTCTACCAAAATATATGCATCAGGAAACATAAATTTTAATTCAACTGATGTAACAAATAAAAAAGAAAATTATGTAACTGAAATTCGAGAAATTGTTTACAATTATTCACCACATAAAAATGAATTACAATTTGAAAAAGGTGATATATTAGGACATAAAAGAAGAGAAAAAATAACCCACCGTAAAACAACTTATGGTGAAGAAATTAAAGAAGATAGTGCTGTTGGAGAAATTAAAGCGGGTGGCAATATGCACTTTGCAGGAAATGTCTTAAATGATAAAAGTGTAATTATATCTGCCGGTACTATGATTTTTAACCAAGCTAGTACCAATAATGCTTCATATATTATTGAAAGACAATATTGGGAAAATGGGAATTTCTTTGATGTACATAGATATGAAATTTCATTTTCAGATAGTATGTTTGGAGGTTTTCAAACAAAACACGAAATTCGTACAGATGACAAAGTATTATTTAATATTACTAGATCTGATAACGCTATGGAAAAACATACTCTCACCGAAGCAATTATGGTTGGGAATAAAGCTGTTGGTACCTTGACTCAAGCGCAAAATATTAATCTTTCTGCAACACAAAATATTGTACCTTCTTTGAGCTTTTCCTCTCCAGCGCAAAATCCAGGCGTTTCTTTAGTAAAATTAAATAAGGAAAGTAATTATCAAGGCTCAATCCAAAGTTCTTTTAATCCAGACGAACAAGTTTTACAAACTGCTGCTACAAATAATCAATCATTTGTTGGAAATAAATTAAGTTTGCAAGCTGTGCAAAAAGAAAATATTCAAACTGCTCAACTTCAAACTTATGGTAAAGTATTAACGGATAATATTTCTTTTAGAAATGGAAGTATTGAAAATCCTAATATTCCTTTATTTGCAAACAGAAATACGCAATTTTCTTTCAGCGGAATGACTCAGTATAATGCAGATCAGGGTTCTTTATTAAATTATAGTAATACTAGTGAAGTTATTCCTGCAGAATTAAGTTTAACTGATAAAGAAAATTTTAATTTTGGAAATATTTCTATTGATAACAAAAATAATGAAAATATTGAAATAAATACTTTTGAAAATGCAAATAATATTTTAAATAGTCAAGAAACAGAGCCTTTTTCAGTTCCGCTTGATAACGGATTATTAAAACAAAGCAATGTTTTTCAATATTTTGATCCAGCTGCATTTAACCAAAATTATGCTTTAAATATGTTTGACTATTTTGCAGCAAATAAACAAAGTATAAAACAAAATTATCAACTAAGTTTCACTGAATTAGAAAAATATAGTTTAAGTAATTTGGAGCAAAAAGGAGTTAACTTCAGAAAAGAAACAGATTCTAAATATACTGACTATAATAATTTTTATGCAAGTGATTATTATTTTAACCAATTAAAACTTCAGCCTGACAGACAGCTTAAAAAATATGGTGACAATCAAAATGGACGCCTTGCAGATGCTGATGATAATTTGGGTTTAACAGGCCAAACTTTTCTTACTAACTATCAAGCAACAGAAAAACAATTTGTGCAAATTGTTAATGCAGGAAAACAGTTTACCCAAAGCTATCAAATTTCACCGGGTACAAATTTATCTGCGGAATCGATGAAACAATTGACAAGTATTATTATTGCAAATGTAGATGAAAAAACAAATAAAGTTGAAAAAGGATTAAGAAATTTAGCAAACCAAGATTTAAAAAAACATGGAGGTTTTATAGCTTTCGGTGAAATGGATTTGAAAATTTCAGGAGATTTTAAAAATGAAGGTACTTTTTTCAATGCGGACGGAAAACTTGAAGCTCAAAATATAATAAATGATGGTGGTAAAATTATTGGTAATAATACGCAACTAGAAGCGAAGAAAGATTTTAAAAATATTGAAGGCATGCTTTTAAGCGATAAACAAAAAGGAAATCTTTTTATTAAAGCTGGCAATAAAATATTTATGGAAACAAAAGCAGTTGATATTGATTATACAATTGATGGAGTAAAACAAAAGTTAACTGAAGTTGGAGCTGTAGCAAGCGTTTCTGGTCATAATATTTCGTTATATTCTGAGGGAAATATTGAAAAAATTGGAACTCAAATTGATGCAACTGGAAAATTGCAGCAATATGCAAAAGGAAATATCGACGCTAAAAGTACTGTACTTGAAAAAGCCATTCATTCAAACACAATGAATGGCGGATATTTAAAAGAAAAATCTACTACCCACTTTATTGGCAATGAAAAATCTGGAAGTGACAATATTTTAATTGCTGAAAAAGATATTAATTATAAAGGCGTGGATATTGAATCGAAGGGGAAACTAAGTGTTTCTGGAGAAAATGTAACATTTAAAGCCGAAGTAGAATCTAATCATGATGAATATTATAGTTCAGTAAGAAATAGTCAGATTTATAATTCAGCGACAACTGAAAAATCCGTAGGCGGAAAACTTAATGCCAATAATAACATTTTAATTATTGCCACAGGTGAAAAAACAGGAGAAAAAGATGCAAATGGAGAAGCTGTTTCCAAAAATGGTACAGGAAATGTTAATTTAACAGGTACTGAAATAAAATCTAAAAATGCAAATATCATTATTAATGCAAATAATGATGTGAATGTAATTTCTCAGGTATTGAATAATAAATTTGCCTCTTGGTCTGTTCAAACAAGTGAGGGGGCTGTAAATTCAACTACGACTTCAGCAAACTCTGGGCAAAATAGCCAGGGTATAACTCAATCAGTTTTAAGTGCAAATAATATTTTAATTAATGCTGGCGATCAAAATAAAAAGCAAGGAAATATTAATATTCAATCAGGGCAACTAGTGGCTTCTAAAGATATTCAACTAAATGCAGGCAATGAAATTAATATTATTTCACAAGAATTAAAGAGTGAAAGCCATTCCCATTCGGAAAGTTCAACAAGTGGTCTAATGGGAACTAGTGTTTCAAGCTTTACTGTTGGGCAAAAAGACGAAAAACAAAAAGGAACAAGTAAAGTTACACAAAATATTGGATCCACTGTGGCAACAAAAGATGGTAACATTAGTATAAATGCAGGTGGAAAATATTACCAAAAAGGTTCAAATTTATTGTCAGTAAATGGATCTGTAGATGTAGAAGCAGAATCTATAAAAATAGAACATACAAAAAATATTTATGTTGGAGCACAAGAGAGAGAAGTCTCTGTCAATGGTTTAAATGTTGGTGCAAGAAATGAAGCATTTTCTTTAGGACAAAACTTATACAATAATTATAATACTTCTCAAAATACAACTGATCCGCGAATGCAAGCAATTTTAGCAGCTGCTTCAGGATTGTCAGTTTATAATACCCTAAGTCCCGCTTTAGATAAAAATGATCCAAAAGAACTAGCTAAGTTGAAGGTTTCAACAGGAATTGGCGGTAGTTCGCAAAAAAACTCTATGAGTTATTATAATGAAGAAATAAATGCTTCATCAATTAATGCCGGCAATAATGTTTCTTTAAAGGCAAGAGGGGCGGGCGCAGATAGCAAAATTGAAATTTATGGTTCTGATGTTAAAGCAAATAATAAATTAACCCTAAATGCTGAAGGCGATATTATTGCAAATGCTGCTAAAGCAATGTCGAAATCAAGTTCCGATGCGCTTTCTTATAGTTGGCAAGCTGGGGTAGCCTTCAATGTTAGCACTGAAGGAGTTGGTGTTGCTGGTGAGGTAACAGGAACACTTGGGCAAAGTGGAACTAATAAGTATGAAGTTGCGCATAGAAATAGCCATTTAGAAGGTTCAAAACAAGTTGAAATTGTTTCTGGTGGAAATACCAATTTAATTGGTGGTACCATTCGAGGTGATAAAGTAACAGGGGATATTAAGGGTAATTTGTATATTGAAAGTTTGCAAGATTTAAGTAAATTTTCAAGTGATGCAAAATCAGGTTCACTTACAGGAACAGCTTGTGTTCCGCCAATTTGCGCTGGAAATTCTGGCGCAAGTTTTAGCTATACGCAGACAGATATGGACAGCTATTATCAAAGTGTTGGTGAGCAATCGGGAATATTTGCTGGGTCACAAGGGTTTCAATTAAAAGTTGGTGGAAATACGCACCTAAAAGGTGCAGTGATATCTTCAAACGACGAAGCAATAAAAAACAAGAGAAATACATTTGAAACGGGAACATTTAGTAGTGAAGATATAGTAAATAAAGCGTGGTATGAAGCAAGTCAATTTACAGTTGCTGGTTCAGTAGGAACGTTAAATAATAGCGTAGCACCGACAGTACCATTGTATTCATCAGATTCCAAATCCAACACGACATATAGTGGTGTATCGGGAGGAAGTTTTGTAATAAGAGATGATGCAAAACAAAGAGAGTTAACAGGTAAGAGTGCAGAGCGGACGATAGCCGAGACAAATCGAGACACATCAAATACGCATGAGAAATTGGCGGTGATATTTGATGAGCAAAAAATAACAACAGAGTTTCAAATAGTAACAACATTTAATAATGAATTAAATACGTTTATAAATAATCAAGCAAATAAACAGGATAATTATAAGAAAGAATTAGAAGGATTATTGGACAGTGGTGCAGATCCCAATTCATCCGAAGTAAAAGAAGCGCAATCAAATTTAGAATCAGCAGAGAAGTGGGGACCAGGAGGAAGCTACAGACAAATAGCGCAGGCGTTATCGCTAGCGATATCAGGGAATGTAGGTGGAAGTAATATTGATTTAATAAAAGGGTTTGCAGCAAATTACCTCCAAAGTTTGGGAGCAGAAAAGGTAAAAGAGTTAGCACAGCATTTAGGTGGAGAAGGAAGTCCAGCGCATGTGGCCTTACATGCGGTATTAGGTTGTGTAGCAGGAAGTATAAAAGGAACATGTGAACAAACGGCAGTAGGAGCAGCTGCAGGAGTAGTAGTAAACGAATTACTAAAAGAAGATAAAAAGTTAACAGCGGAAGAAAAAGAAAAGAAATTAAATATAACAACAGGGTTGATAGGAAGCTTAGCGAATGCGTTAGGGGAAAAGAATGTAGCAGCGGTAACAAGTGGAGCGCAGATAGAGAGTGAGAATAATAGTTTAAAGAAATTAGATCATATTAGTCTTGGTGTTTCTTTAGTAGATGCTGCTCGTTTAAAAATGATAAAAATGCAGTCAGATAATTTAAAACAAGAATTAGAGAAACATATTGGTGAATATGCAACAGTAGGCGATTACGTTTTTAATAGTCATACATTTGAATCAGAGCTTTTAATGTTGAGTGAGGGTAAGAAAACCTTTGCTGAGTTTTTAGATGCGTATGGAAAAAGTGCAGTTTTAGAAATTATATTAAACAAAAGCTTATCAAGGTTAACAGAATTAAAACCAGAATTAAAAAGTATTTTACAACCAGCCTTACTAAATGTTCAAAAGAAAGGTGAAGATTGGTTATTAAATGAAGGGTTATCGAAACAAGAGCAAATTAAATTAACAGAAAAATATGAAGATACCTATAAACTTTTGAGTGGAAAAACAAGTTTAAAAGAGTTGGAACGCACAAAAGGAATAGGATATTTATTAGAAGTAGGTAGCGAACTAAATAAAAAAGGAATTCACTTAGATAAGAAAGGTGGAACAGATTGGCAATTAGTAAGAATAGATAGTAAGACACAAAAGGAAAAAGCCCTCAATATAAATCTTGTGAATGGTGTTCAAGAGGGTTATCAAAGTACAAGTGAAAGCAAAAATTTAAAAGACATAATTGAAGGGAAAACAACTTGGGAAGAGTTGGCAAATAAAAAAGGCAAAGATTATGTAGAAAGGTTAGTCAAGAGCAAAGAAGCAGAAGGAATATGGAATAATGAATTAATAAATCCAAATACAAGTATAAACGGAGATAAAGAAAATACAATATTAAAGAAATGGGATGAAGGAAAAAATTACTTGGTAGAAAATGATCCAAAATTAAAAGACAAGCCAAGTATATTAGGTAACAAAGCGCCATATTCATCAAGAGAAATAGCAGAAGATATGAAGGATAGGCATGGTAAAGACAATGTGACTTCAACGACAGTACCTCCTTTGAATAAACCGAATGTAAAAATGGCAGGGAAAGAAAAAGTAATACAATTAGATGTTCAAAAACAAGAATGGGATGTAGATAAAAAACAATTTAAAACGGTGACAGAAAAGCAAGACGTAAAAATAGTATTTGACAAGAAAGGATATCCAATATTTGATGATGTTATGAAGGTGGAAGTGAGAATTCCTGTGAAAGAATATCGGGAAATGGAGTATAGACAACAATTGAAAGCTGCAACAAAAGAGTTAAAGAGGTTAATTCAGGAAAACATAATTCCAAAAACTTCATTCACAGCGAAACAATTAGAACAAATAAATAAGGAATTACCAAACTTTGATGGATATACATGGCATCATCACCAAGAAACTGGTAGAATGCAATCTGTTCCTCGGAATATTCATGAAAAAGTTAGTCATATAGGTTGGGAAGGAATGCAAGGAGAAACTAAAAATGAGAAATGAAATTGAATGGATAGCCTCAGAACAACCTACAAATATAGATCAGATAAAAGAATTTGAAATTAAGTCTGGTTATAAATTTCCTAAGAGTTATATAGATTTAATGATAAAATATAATGGAGCAACTATACTTAATTACATAACTAGCTTTAAAGTTTATTATAAAAGTGGTAAAATGTATCCTAATACCTTTGGAATTGGACAGTTTTTGGCTTTTGGAGAAGAAAGTATTTCTCATATTACTAATCTAATAGATTGGTGTAATGATAATAATAATCGTGATGAAAATTATCCAATACCAGAATTTATATTACCCATTATTTATGATGGCGGAGGTAATTATGTTTGTTTTGATTACCGACATGATCCAAAAACGGATAATCCTAAAGTAGTGTTTTGGTTTCATGAAGAAGCTGGATGCTTGGAAGAAGGTTTAGAAGTTTATTTTATAGCCAATAGTTTCGATGAGTTTTTAGATTGTTTGTTTGATAGTAGGACGGAGAAAGAAAAAGTGGAAGATGAAATTTCCAGAAAAGAATATTTAGAGATGTTTGGTTCAAAGTAATACTTATATATTCTTTGAAGAAATAGGTAAATAAAATTTATTTACCTATTTTAATTTGAAATAGTTTTAACTTGATCTGACAAAAGTATTGAAATGAAAAGTTAATTTTCTAACCGCTATTTAAATAACTTCCTTTAATAAAATCTTATTGTATTTCTTTTAAGAGCATATTATGAAATTAAAGTTAAAAAACTAAACTAATTAGTCTAATAAGTTAAATGAAACTCAGTTGGAATTTCTATACCTTCTTTGTTATCTACATAAAGAACAATTGTTAATAATTTTAGATGATCTGTTAATATTTTAGAAGGGTCTTCATTTTTGTTATAAGATAATGGCAAATTTCCAAGAAATTGAAGATCGTTTGCTGATATTTTAATATTAGAAGAATTTACTATTTTATTAAGACCGTTATTTATATTACTTGATGAATCAAAAATTGAATAACTTTTTATGAGATAATTATTTTCTATATTAAACTCTAATTCACCTTTGTAACTAATGATTTGGACTAAGTCTGAGGTTGATATTTTAAGTCGATTTATTGCATTAAAAAAGAAGCCTTTATTATCTATTTTCTTAACTTTATTATCTCCGAAATAGATTGTATTTTCTTTTGACTTAAATACGTCATTGACTACTACATTTTCTTGTGGATTATAAACATCTATTCTAAATTCTCTATTTTTTCCAGAGATTATTTCTGAAGAAATTTTATACTTTTTATTATGATTTTCATCTTTAAGAAAATATATATCTTTGCTTTTTGAATCTGTATCTAAATTAAATCCTTTTTCAAGTTTATAAACTTCATTTTTATTATCTTGATTGCTAAATTCCATGCTTGTAATATTAATATTACAAGCATTATTACCATTTTCATTAAAAGAAAATTTATTATATTGGCTTCCTGCTTGCCATTTTATTTCTTCATCTTCTTCACATTCTTTTGAAAAATTGCCACTGATGGCTAAGCTATAATTTTTTATAGGAATTTTATCTGAAAATTTAAATGTATATGTTGTTTCTTTAGAGCTTTTGCCACTGCTAGAGTTTGTATTATTTGATTTATTACCATCTTTACAACCTATAGTAGTTAATGCTGCTAATGCTAAAGAAACTTTAAAAGCGAACTTCATTAAACCTCCTATACTTTAATTACTTGAATGAAAAATTCCCGCTATTAGACAAAAATATTATTCTAATTTTTAATTAAAACTGGTTTTATTTTTCAAAAAGTTGCAATAAAAAGCAAGGAAATTAAAATTAAGTTCCTTGCTATAATTAGAAATTTTTAACTATTAATCTCTATTAAATTCTATGTAAGTTATTTCTGATTCAATTGAATTAGTAGAATATGAAGATGGGATATAAAGTTTTAATTTGTTATCAACTAATTTTAGCAATCCCATTTGATATTTTATTTTTTTATTTCCAACAATCATATTACAGTTTGTAGGACTTAGATGAATTCTGTCTGTCTCTTTTTCCAAAAGAAATTTACCTTCAGTACAACCTGAAATTCTTGATAATCCATTTGCTTTTTCAAAACTTAGGGAATCTCCCGCTTTAGAAATATTTACTATAATTTGTTGGTTTTTTGAAATCCAACGTGTTTCTCTTAGATCTTCAATGGCAGTGTCTTTTTCAGGAAGTGTTGAAAATGATTTCGCAGCTTTTTTATTATTACTGCTTTCATTATTCTTTCCGCAAGAAGCTAGTATTAGGCAAGAGCTCAAAGCAACTAAAAACAAATTTTTCATTAAAATATTCCTTTTCTAAATTAAATTTCAAAACAATATCATCCAGAATTTTCCGTTAGTATTCTAAACGAACTAACAAAATAGAAATTTTCATAAATATATAAAAATCTCATTTAATTTTATATATTTATAAAAAACAAAAAAATCAAATTATTATTTAAACATATTTTATAGATATATTTTAAATATTATCTATAAAATATGTGAGATAAAAACTAACTAGGATAAAAAATTTTGCAAATTCTATCTGTGTTTATTAGATAGAATATAAATGATAATTCTAATTAAATTTCTTCGAATTCAGTTTCAGTTGAAACTGAATCATAATTAATAAATTTTTGCTTAAAATTAAATCAACAAAAATTATTTTTTATTCTAGTGCAGTGAATTAATCTCACTAGCAAAAATTTCGCATAATACTATAGCTCTTGTTAAAAGGGTTATCTAAAAAAATAAAATTTGAGGTATTAAAGCTAATAAAAATTGTAGTATTTTATAATTTATAAATATAACAAGAAATAATTTTTACCAATTGTTGAAATAAATTAAAATTACGAATATATAGAGTTTTGCTTAATTACCAAAATTAAGCATTTTTACTATTTGCTTAAATAAATGGAGTTATTTAATGTTTGCTAAAAAAATGGGCTATACTTTAGCTTCTTTGGTTCTTACAACATCTGCATTTGCTGCAAAAAAATCGTCTGATGTTCAAATCAATGCCGGTTATACAAATTATAGTGGTTTTTCTGATGGTGCATTTGATAATAATTTTAATGGTGGAAATTTAGGAGTAACATACCTTTACAGTATTTATAATGATAAAATTGCTCCTGTAGTTGGTGGTGGCTTAAATACGCAATTAATGAGATATTCATATTCAAATGGTGAGACCTTAACTTTAAATTCCTATGAAGGAGTTATTAAAGCTGGTGCAAAATTTGAACTTGTTGAAAAAGTTAATATGTTTGCATTAGTAAATGCTGGTTACTCTTTTTATAACTATATTAATACATCTTTTAACAAAGGTGACTTTAAAGTGCAAAATACATATAGTTTTGGAGCTTCTCTGATAGCAACTTACGACCTATCTGAATCTTTAAATGTTGGTTTGGGTTACACATATAACCGTAGAAATTTAAAAGTACAAGACACAAATTATAATAAAGATTTTCAATACAATGAACATTCAGCAAATGTAATTGTAGGTTTCAATTTTTAATTTGTGAGATCAATCTCAATTTTGCTAGGCTATTTTCCTAAATAGCCTAGCTTTTTTTATAGAGAATTTAAAATAAAAAAATATTACTTTCCTTAGCAGCATCTTCAATGCTTACAGCCGTATATGCCAAAGAAAATCCTTCCACTTTAATGTTTCAAGGTGGCTATACTACAATTGATAATTATAAAAATTCAGATGATACTACAGATAACCCTAATTTTCCTCAATTATCAGGGTGGAATATGGGAGCTATGTATATGGCTTCTTTTATCGACAACAGTAGCATTCATCCCATTTTAGGGGGCGGACTTTCTTATAACTACACGACTGGTCATAAAAACGATGCCTTTTCTTAGTATGATTTAACCTTGTCTTCGCTGGATCTTGCTGGAGCAGCTGGTGTAAAATTTAATTTGACAGATAAGTTTGATCTTTATACTCTTGTTAATTTAAACTTTGCAGCTATTTCAAAACAAAATGAGTATAGTGGTTATTATTATAGTAATAACAATGTATATTTTGGAACAGTAAAAATTTATAGTGCAGGATCTTTTGGTATTAGTATCATTCCAACTTATAATATTGATGAAAATTATAGTATTGGCTTTGGGTATTTCTTAGGAAAAAGAGTTTTTGTCAGAAAAGCTGATCATATTAGCGATAAAACATATACGGGAACTGAACAATCTTTTAATGTTGTATTTGGTATAAATATATAAGGTAAATTAAATTATTAGTTAAAGGAAAGTTTATAGAGTTTTAACTTTTCATCTTTTCCTTTAACGCTAAATTCGCCCACAAATTCTACTTGTTTTTTTTCATCCTCATTAAAAGAATTATATGTGCTTTCAGAAATTAATAATTCTGTTTTTATTTCTTTGGTCATACTTTCAATTCTTGAAGCAGTATTTACAGAGTCTCCAATTACTGTAGCATTCAATCTTTTTTCTTCACCCACTATGCCAATGACAACTTTGCCAGTATTTAATCCAATTCCTATTTTTACTTCACCAAATATAGAATATTGATTTTCTGAATTTTGATTTTTAATTGCAGAAAGTATTTCTTGTGAAGCTTTAAATGCTTGAATAGCTTGGTTAGGAAACAAAGCCATTAATCCATCACCAATATATTTATCAATGAATCCTCCGTGTTCTTTAATAATGGGTGCGACTAATTTTAAGTAATCATTGATAAATTCAAAATTTTCTTTCGGGGTTAAACTTTCCGAAAGTTTTGTATAACCACGAATATCTGAAAATAAGATAGTCATTTCTTGTTCAAAATAATCTCCTAAGAGAATTTTTCTAATATCATCTTTATTTAAAATATCAATAAATTCTTTTGGAACAAACCTTTGGTAAGATAGATTTGTTTCTTTTAGATTTTGGATTAAGTTTTTAATTGAGTTTCGCATTGTTTCAAAGCTTTTTGCTAATTTTGCTACTTCATCCTTTCCATAAGTAACAATTGGAATGTCTAAGTTTCCTGCAGACAAAGTGGCAGCATTTTTTTCTAGTTTTTTTAAACCTTTAGTAATTCCAGCTGCGGCAAAAGAGGACAAAATAACTGAAAATAAAAATATTCCAAGGCCAAGAATTAAAATAAATATTTTTGAAGTGTTAAATACATATTCATTTTCTTTATTGGATATTGAAAGTAAAGCTGTTACATTTTCGTTTACTAAATTAGGTTTAAACTTAAAAGAATAATAATAACCATTTTTTGATGTCCACGTTCTATCATTGTCATTATTTATGGAAGTTTTTTCTTGCTTTAAATGATTAAACTCCTTGTTAATAACTTCAATTTCATTTTTGTCTTCAATTGAGCTGCTTAATAGTTGAGTTTGATTAAAAAAAGAAATATCAACCCCTGTTATTTTTGCAATTTTTTCTAAATATTTTCTATCGATATTAAAGGTAGTAGAAAGTATTCCGCAGACTTTTTTATTGTCTGAGATCACTGGTGATAAATGAATAATTTTTAAGTTATTGCTTGACATAAATTTTGAGGAGTTTTTTCCATCCAATGCTTGCCTAAAACTATCGAATAAAATTTTATTTTTATTTTCTGAAAAAAAATTTATAAAAGACTGATTTCCACTTTCTCCTAAAGAAATGGGATTCCCATCATTGTCATAACTATGAACATCTGATAACTCTAACTCTTCTTGAAATTTCTTTGCTATTTTAAGTACAGCTAAACTTTGTCTTGACTCTATTTCTTTTATAAATTGAGAAAAATTTGCAATAATTCGACTATCGCCATCTAATTTTAAAAATTGAAAATCTAGCGATGTATTTAATGTTTCTTTTGCTGAGTTTAAAATTTTGAAAGAAGAATTTTTTAATTGTAAAAATAATAACCAAGCACCAAATGCTAAACAAACTGTGGATACTAGTGCTGTTAATCCACACATTAGAAATAAAAAGCGGTTTCGGATACTAAACATTTTTTCCTAATCCCTTATGGTATCTTAATAACATTCATGTTAATTCAATGCGTTGGAATGCTGCTGGGGCTTCTTTTCCTATTTGGATGAAAAAAACCTCAACAGAGAATTTTAGTATTTTATTGAGGGGTATAATCTATGGAAATGAAGGTAAAAACTGGGGTATTGCTAGTCAATGTGGGCACCCCCGATGCCCCGGAAACAAAAGCAGTAAGACGTTATTTAAAGGAATTTCTTTCCGATCCAAGGGTTATTGATATACCGGCGGTTATTCGATTTTTTTTATTGCGTTGTATTATTCTGCCATTCCGTAGCCCGAAATCTGCGCATGCTTATAAAAGTATATGGTCGAAAGAGCATGGCTCACCCTTGTTAATGTATTCTAAGCAACTAGGAACCGAAGTTGGAAAATTATTAGGTGATGATTATCTAGTGGAAGTATCTATGCGGTATCAAAATCCATCTATTGATGAAGCTCTAGCGAAATTAAATCAGGCAGGGGTTGGTAAAATTATTGTTTTTCCTTTATTTCCGCAATATTCTTCTGCAGCAACTGGTACAGTTTTTGAAAAAGTAAGCAAATTAATTCATAAGATGTGGAATATACCACAAGTTGTTTATGTTCCTCCTTTTTATGATGATCCTTTGTTTATTGAAAGTTTTTCAGCAATAGCAAAGAATTTTTTAGCAAATTATTCTGCTGATTTTGTCTTGTTCAGTTATCATGGATTACCTGAAAGACATGTAAAAAAATCAGATTTAACAAAAGGAAAATTCTGTTTAACAAAAGATAACTGCTGTGAAAAAATAGAAAAAGAAAATCAATTTTGTTACCGAGCGCAATGTTTTGCAACCACAAGACTGTTAGCAAAAAAATTAAATCTTTCACCGCAAAATTATACTACTTCATTTCAATCAAGACTTGGAAAAGATCCTTGGATTAAACCTTATACTGATCTTTTATTGCAAGAATTAGCAGATAAAGGTTATAAAAAAATAGCGGTATTTTGCCCTGCTTTTGTCGCAGATTGTTTAGAAACTTTAGAAGAAATTCAAATGCGTGCAAGGGAACAATGGTTAGAAATTGGGGGAGAAGATTTACGTCTTATTCCTTCTTTAAATGCTGATTCCAATTGGGCCCAATCAGTGGTAAAAATGATCCAAAAATATGCTTAATTTTTTTAGGAAATAATTATGTCGGAAAAACCTTTTGAAATTTCTTGGCCTGTGACACCAACAGGCGATCAGCCGCAGGCTATAGAAAAATTAGTTTCAGGTTTATCTGCAGGACTTTCAGAACAAATATTGCTTGGTGTGACTGGTTCTGGGAAGACATTTACCATTGCTAATGTTGTCGCAAAAACCCAAAGACCCACTTTAGTCATTGCACATAATAAAACATTAGCTGCGCAATTATTTCAAGAATTTAAAGAACTTTTTCCAAATAATGCGGTTGAATATTTTATCAGTTACTATGACTACTATCAGCCAGAAGCCTACTTGCCAAGTACGGATACTTTTATCGATAAATCTGCATCTATTAACGATAATATCGACAAAATGCGGCATAGTGCGACAAAAGCCTTATTTGAACGGCGAGACGTTATTATTGTCAGTTCTGTAAGTTGTATTTATGGTTTAGGAGCTCCCGATACTTATTTAAATTCAAGAATAGTTTTAAATTTAAATGCAGAATTTTCCAGAGATGATTTTATTCGCCAACTTATTTCCATTCAATATACTCGAAATGATATATCCTTAGAAAGAGGAAAATTTCGGGTGCGTGGTGATATAATTGAAGTCGTTCCTTCATCAGAAAATGAAAGAGCAGTGCGAATTCAATTTTGGGGAGATAAAATTGAAAAATTATCTACAATTGACGCACTTAAAGGAACAGTAATAGAAAAAATTCAAAAAATAAATATCTATCCTGCCTCGCATTATGTCTTAGAGAATGAAAAAATTGACGAAGTTATTTCCCAAATTTCCCATGATTTAATTGAAAAAGTTTCTGAATTTAAAAATAATGGAAAACATATTGAAGCTCAACGAATTGAGCAAAGAACGTTACACGACTTAGAAATGATCCGTGAAATTGGATACTGTCAAGGCATAGAAAATTATTCTCGTTACTTAGATGGACGGTCTCCTGGTAAACCTCCTGCTACTTTACTTGATTATTTTCCAAAAGATTATTTATTAGTTATTGATGAAAGTCATGTCACAGTTCCACAAATTGGCGGTATGTATCGTGGCGATAGAGCAAGAAAAGAAACCTTAGTGCAATATGGATTTCGCTTACCAGCTGCATTAGATAATCGTCCGTTAAATTTTGATGAATTTAAAGATCGAATGGGTCAGACTATTTATGTTTCAGCAACTCCTGCTAAATATGAATTAGAACATGCAGGAACTGAAATTGTTGAACAGATTATTCGTCCTACTGGCTTAATCGATCCTCAAATTCTCGTTAAACCAGCAAAAGGTCAAATTGATGATCTTTTATTTGAAATCCAAAATGTTGTAGCAAAAAAAGAAAGAATTTTAATTACAACTCTGACTAAAAAAATGGCGGAAAATATAACTGCTTATTATGCCGAATTTGGCATAAAAATAAAATATTTGCATTCTGAAATTCAAAGTATAGAGCGAGTAGAAATATTACGAGATCTGCGCTTAGGTATTTTTGATGTTCTTGTTGGTATCAATTTGCTAAGAGAAGGACTCGATTTACCTGAAGTATCATTGGTAGCTATTTTAGATGCAGATAAAGAAGGTTTTTTAAGAAGTAAAACAAGCTTAATCCAAACTGTTGGTAGGGCGGCTAGAAATGCTAATGGAAGAGTTATTTTGTATGCTGATAAGGAAACAGAAAGTATTAAATTTTGTATTGAAGAAACTTCTAGAAGAAGAGAGAAACAAGAAAAATATAATACCGAAAATAATATTACACCTCAAACTGTATACAAAAAAATTCCTGATGATCTAAAGAAAATATATAATCTTGACTATGGTGATGAATTTCAAGAAAAATTAATTCAAGCTATCGCTAATTTAGATGATGAAAATATTTTAAAAGATGCTAAAAAACTGGAAAAATATGTGCAAAAAATGCAAAAAGAAATGATAAAAGCTTCGCAAAAAATGGATTTTGAATTAGCGGCTCAATTACGCGATAAAATCTTTCTATTAAAAGAACAAATTCTTTTACTAACAGGTGAATCATAGATGGAAGAAAAAGAGTATCAGAATTTTAAATTAATATTTTCTTGGAATGGTGAAAAATTTCATGGTTATCAGCAACAACCTAATGTTTTTACAGTCCAAGAAGCTATAACAAAAGCATGGTTTATTTTGACTAAAGAAACTGTAACTTTAACAGGTTGCAGTCGATTAGATGCTGGTGTACATGCAAATAGCTTTGTTTTAAATTTACAATCTCAAACTAATTATTCTTTGGAAAGAATACAAAAAGGATTAAATGGAATTTTTCATTCGCAATTGCATTTGGATATTTCTTTGTATTCGGTAGAACATGTCGCAAGTGATTTTCATGCACGGTTTTCTTCACAAGGAAAGCATTATCGATATTTAATTTGGTATGGTTTTTCAGAACATGCATTTTTAACTCGAAGATGTTGGCATGTTAGAACGAAATTAGATGTTTCTGAACTGTTTTTGCAATTGCAAAATTTTGTCGGTGAGCACGATTTTTCTGCATTTCGAGCTATAGATTGTGGAGCTAAAAATACGATAAAAAAAATCTACCAAATTCATGCGCAATTTCATCCTGTTTATTCTGAATGTATTGTTATTGATATTTGGGGTGAAGGGTTTTTGAAAAATATGATCCGCAACATGGTGGGAACCGCCGTTGATATTGCAAGCAATAAGTTATCAAAGAATACCATAACCGAAGGGTATTTGCATAAAAACAGAAATTTAACAGGAGTTTGTGCACCAGCGTGGGGTTTAACCTTAATGCAAGTATTCTACAGCAAAAAAGAACTCGAGAAAGCTTTACAGTTGCCTACATTCTTCCCAGCTCCTTGCTAAAGGCAATTTCTTTGTTAGTACTTTGTTTCCTATTCTCTCTTTTCTAACTTCGCTAAAATATATAAAAGTTTAACGAGGTTAAATTGACCCATAGAAGTATTCATAAAAAGAAAATAAAAGTTTTAATCATAGATGACTCGATCTCTATGCGAAAATTCTTTTCTACACTTCTTAGCTATGATCATCATATAGAAGTTATTGCCACAGCTCAGGATCCCTATGAGGCTTTTAAAATAATCGAACAAAAAAAACCAGATGTAATAACGTTAGATTTGCACATGCCGAAGATGGATGGTTTTACTTTTTTACAAAAAATAATGCAGTCACACCCAACTCCTACAATTATAATAAGTAGTTTTGCGAAAGAAAATTCAGAAAATGCTTTGAAAGCTCTTACCTATGGAGCCATAGATATTTTTCCTAAACAAGTTATTCAACCAGGTTCTAATGTAGAGCTCATAGCAAAAGGATTGATTCATAAAGTCAAATTAGCTGCAAGAATTGCCCTTAAACCAGTATTAAAAGTTGAAACAATTGTTGCAAAAAAAGAACATATTAATCCATTGCCAATTAATTCAGTAAATAAACAAGGAATAAAGCTTATCGCAATTGCGGCCTCAACTGGTGGAACCGATGCTCTCAGAAAAATATTGTCTCAACTCCCAGAAAATATTCCAAGTATTTTAATCGTGCAGCATATGGCGAAAGAATTTTTACAAGGTTTTGCAAATAATTTAAATAATGTTTGTCAATTTAAAGTAAAATTAGCAGAACAAAATGAAACAATTGAACCAGGAAAAGCATATTTAGCTCCTGGAGATCTCCATATGGAAATTTTACGTCAACAACACAGTTACGTTGTCCGTTTAAAAGAAGGAGCGCTTATTCAAGGTGTTAGACCATCAGCAAATCCTTTATTTTCTTCAGTTGCTCGAAATGTTGGGAAATATGCACTTGGAATTATTCTCACAGGCATGGGGGCTGACGGCTCTGATGGTTTACTCGAATTGAAAAAAGCAGGGAGTTTGACAATTGCACAAGATGAAGAAACTTCTGTTGTCTTTGGGATGCCCAAAAAAGCAATTACTAAAGGAGCTGTTGATTTAGTGTTACCTTTACATACAATTGCTGAGAGAATTATTTTAGAATGCTCTGATGTAACACAGAAATTAGTCTCTTAAATAGAAATACCAATTTGAATAACTCTGCGTATTTCATCAAGCGATCGAAGAGAATTGGGAGATGGGTTTTTCATTGTATATGAAGTTTTTTCAAAAAATGCACTTACTCTAAAAAATCCAATTTCTAAACCACCACCAACCTTAAACCCTGCTTGTTTTGCATAGGAAGACGGAAAAGCAAGCCAGTCATCATTGCTAAATAGCCATGAACCTTCTACTCTAAGACTTTGAGCAAGATAAATAACCGCAGCGGCTTCCCAATTCCATTCTTCATAGTATTGAGATAGCAAGTCTCGTTCGGTCTTTTTTAGATTTAAATACAAAGCAGAGTCTTGCTGGTTGCGTCCAAAAAATCGTAAAGATGGTCCATACGTATCAATTTTACTAATGCCTCTAGCAACTTCTTCACGATGTTCACCAAATACACCTGGTACTATGTTGGGTGCAGGGATTTTAAATATCCCTGAAATAAAATTATTAAAGTAGATACTTCCCCCATACCCAACTCCTTCCCATTGAGTTCCGTCACTAGTAAGTCCATTGTACCAAAGACCATAAATAAAAGGCTCTAAACGGGGAGAGTTCTTGCCGCTGCCATCGCTGTAAAATCTTAATAAAAAATCCGAGTATTTTAGTTTATTTTTCTCAGTAAAATAAGTACTCATTGACCAACGTTCATTATCCCGTTCATTTTGTCGCATCCAATATTTTTGCGCAAAACATCTGTTAGAAAGAAACACACTTCCAAGGAACAAACAAAACAAGCTCAAGTTGCTTTTTTGAAAGCCATATTTTTTCAAAGCAATTCTCCTTTAATATGTTTGAAACCTTCCTATTAAAAAATAGCAATTCATTGCACAAAATCAAAGCTTATGACATACTCTGAGCTTTGGGTATAAGGGTGATATTGACCATTTTATTTTATCATAACGGTGTAATCCCAATTTGTTTTTTATATTTTCATAGGTGTAACAATGTCGACATTACTTTCTGGGCTGACTCAGATATCTGATATTCATGCAGATAATATCTCTCCCGCACAAATTTCAATTGCAGGGTGGTTAAGAACTAAAAGAGGTTCTAAAAAATTTTCCTTTTTAGAAATCAATGATGGTACCTGTGCCAAGTCTTTGCAGGTTATTGTCGATGCAAATATATCTAATTATTCTGAAGTTGAAAAATTAACCACAGGGTGCTCAGTAAAAATTACTGGTAATTTGGTATTGAGTCCTGGTAAGGGGCAAAAATACGAAATGCAGGCAACGGCTGTTTCAGTATATGGAGCCGCAGATCCCGAAACTTATCCCCTCCAGAAAAAAGAAATGACATATGAATATCTCCGGGAAAATGCCCATATGCGGGTCAGAACATCTACGTATTCAAGTGTTTTTCGCATCAGAAGTAGAATCAGTTTTGCCATTCACCAATTCTTTACCCAACGAGGATTTTGTTATGTGCATACTCCTTTGTTGACCACAGCAGATGGGGAGGGTGCAGGCGAATCTTTTAAAGTAACAAATTTTGATTTGGAACAAGTGCCTAAAACTAAAGAAGGAAAAGTAGATTTTACGCAAGATTTTTTTGAAGAACCCACTATGCTTTGTGTTACAGGGCAATTAGAAGGTGAATTACTGGCTATGGGGCTGAATCGAATATATACTTTTGGACCCACTTTTCGCGCTGAAAATTCAAATACTTCAAGGCATTTAGCAGAGTTTTGGATGGTTGAGCCTGAATTTGCATTTGCTGATTTAGAAGATAATATGCAACTTGCCCAAGATATGATTCGCTTCGTTGTGGCAGATGTATTAGAAAATTGTCATGATGATCTTGATGTTTGTATTCAAAAAACACAATTGGACACAAGAGAATATTTGCGTTTAGCTTTAGAAAAACCATTTATTCGTGTTTCCTATACTGAAGCAGTAGAAATTTTGAAAAATTGTGGGAAAAATTTTGAACACCCTGTTTATTGGGGTTGTGATTTAAAAAGTGAGCATGAACGTTATTTATGTGAAGAGCATTTTAAATCTCCAACAATAGTCTTTAATTACCCTGAAGAGCTAAAAGCCTTCTATATGTATTTAAATGAAGATGGAAAAACAGTTCGGGCGATGGACGTCTTAATGCCTGGTATTGGTGAAGTCGTTGGTGGAAGTCAGCGAGAAGATAGAGAAGCTATTTTAATAGAAAGAATGAAAGCAAAAGGCATAAACACTGAACATATGGATTTTTATGTTTCATTAAGACGTTTTGGATCAGTTCCGCATGCTGGTTTTGGGTTAGGACTTGAGCGTTTAATTATGTGGGTAACAGGAATGAACAATATTCGGGATGTTATCCCATTCCCAAGAACGCCAGGTAATTGTAAATACTGATATTTTAACTATTTAAAAAAAATAGAAAATCAACTAAAAATTAACAAAACATCAACCGATAACCCCATAGATCTTTAGCGAGGATGTATGGGGAATTTTAAGTTAAAAGAAATTTTTATTTTACTAACCTGTATACTATTAAATGTAACTTGTGGTCCTTCAAATGATCTTGGTTCTAAAGATTCTACAGCCCCCTATGTCGATTCAGCAGATGTTAAAAAACTATATGCCCCTACTTATGACTTATATAGCAGCTCCAAGTCTGTATATGTTTCATTACGCACTTTAAGTAATAACGTAAATGACAATAATTACATGTTAAGTACTTGCAGATTTAGTAATAGTGAAATGAACTCAGTACAAAATATAACTGCATCGCTTACTAGTGATGGCGTTGATAAAATGGCAAAGTTAGTTAGTGATACAAATAATAACTATGTTTATACATCCAATTCTGGAATTCCAGTATTATTAAATACTATAATTTATGACTCACATATTTATAATCCTGACATTAGAATTTTAAATATGCGAAAGCAGCAAATTAGAAATGATTTAAATTATGTGAATCAAACAATTCTTGATGCCATTAATAATATTAATACAATGATTTCTAATCCAAATGGGAAGTCTATTTTTTTAGAAGGTGATAATGGACTAAGAGTGATTTATAATAAATTATCAGCAGCAATTAATAATTATAAAAACTACTAATTGCTTGTCTACTAATTGGTCAAGATTTTTTCTTACTTAACAAAGTATACATGGTAGGAACTACAAATAAAGTAAATAAGGTACCAATAGTTAAACCTGAAGCAATTACAATTCCTATATTATACCTACTAGAAGCGCCTGCTCCACTGGCGATAATCAAAGGAATAACTCCTAACACCATTGCTGCAGTTGTCATTAAAATAGGTCTTAATCTAACTGAAGCAGCTTTTTGAATAGCTGTTTCGAGATCTAACTTGTCTTTATGTTGCAATTCATTAGCAAACTCAACCATTAATATCCCATGTTTAGTAATTAATCCTATTAACGTAATTAAACCAATTTCGGTATAAATATTAATAGTTGCAAGACCAATATTTAAAGGAATCAGTGCGCCACAAATTGCCATAGGAACGCTAAACATAATTACTAATGGGTCTCTAAAACTTTCAAATTGAGCTGCAAGAACAAGAAAGATAACAATCAATGCAAAGGCAAAAGTACCTAATAATGCGTTACCTTCTTGCTGTTCTGTTCTAGAATCGCCAGAAAAATCGTAAGACATTCCCCTCGGCATAAGTTTTTCAGCTTCCGCTTTTAAATAATTAAGACCTGTTGTTGTTGTTTGAGTTGGCATCATGACAGCAGATAGCGTTGCTGAATTTAATTGCTGAAATTGATTTAATGAACTTGGTTCAGAAGTTACTTGATACGTAACAAAGTTTGATAATGGAACTAAATTTCCCGAACTATTTCGTATATAGGTTTTATTTAATTCTTCTGGATTACTCCTGTTAACATCTTTTAATTGAGGAATGACTTGATAACTTCTTCCATTCATATTGTATAAATTTGTGTAGGCACCACTTAGCATAGTAGCAAGAGAATTTCCAATTGCTTGCATGGTAATACCCATTTCTGTAGCTTTATTTTTATCAATCTTAATATTTAGTTGTGGAGATTCAAAGCTTAAATCGCTATCAACAACTATAAATAAACCACTTTTTCTTGCTTTCGCTTTTAGATCTTCCATTACAGAATAAAGAAATCTATAATCATCGGTAGTTTTTAACACAAATTGGACTGGCATACCACTTGCACCAGTAGGAAGATCTGGCATTGAAAATATGAAGGATTTTACTCCTGCAATTTGGTTGAGATCTTTTTGAATAATTTCTTGCAATTTCATAGCAGTGCGTTTTCTATCGCCCCAAGGTTTAAAAATAAGGCCAGAGAAAGCAGCATTTTCACTACCCATCCCGTTAACGTTAAAATTAGCAGCACGTTCATTGTATTTTTGCAGAATATTATCAATTTCTTTAGTATAACGCTCCAAATACCGAACATTCGCATATTGCGGTGCAGTAGAAAATATTGCTAAAAATCCTTGGTCTTCTTTTGGTGCTAGTTCTTTCGGAGTCAATAAAAATAAGAAAAAAACGCTGACTAAAACAACAGATCCAAATAGAACTACTACAGGTTTCGTTTGTAATACAGAATGCAAAAGGGATTCATATTTTTTTTGCAATTGGCTAAATTTTTTATCTATCCATTTTGCAAAACCTTTATCATTAGCTTCATGAATTAAAATTTTTGAACACATCATAGGAGATAAAGTTAAAGCCACTACTCCAGAGACCACAACTGAGGCTGCTAGAGTTAATGCAAATTCCTTAAATAAAGCTCCTGTTAATCCTCCCATTAAACCAATTGGAGCATACACAGCCCCCAAAGTGATTGTCATAGTAATTACGGGCATTGCAATTTCTCTAGCTCCAATTAGAGCAGAATCTAAAGGAGATTTTCCTTCCTCAATATGACGTTGAATATTTTCAACAACAACAATAGCATCATCAACCACAAGTCCAATCGCTAATACCATGGCAAGTAAGGTTAGTAGATTAATAGAATAACCCAAAGCCATCATAAGGGAACATACGCCGACTAACGATAAAGGTATTGTTACGATAGGTATACTAACTGAACGAAGAGATCCTAAAAATAAAAAGATAACAACTATAACTATTATAGTAGCTTCTACTAAAGTTTTTATAACATCATTAATAGAAGCAGAAATAAATTCGGTTGAGTCATAAACTATGAGTTGTTTTAATGAAGGAGGTAAGTCTTTTTCTATTTGTGGAATAACTTCACGAATATTTTTTACAACAGTAAGTGGATTGGCTGAAGGTACAGGTTGAATTCCTATGAAAACCCCTTTATTACCGTTAAAAGTAACAGAAGAAGAATAACTTTGCGATCCTAATTCTACCTCCGAAACATCGCGCATGCGAATGAGTTTTCCTTTAATTTGTTTTACTACCAAATCTTTAAATTCTTGCTCACTATGCAGATCAGTTGCCGCACTGATATTGGTAATGGTGTATTGACCCTTTAATTGTCCTGCTGCAGATAAATAACTATTTGCCCGCAATGCGGAACCAACTTCATCAGCTGTTACTCCAAGTGCTGCCATTTTTTCAGGATTTAACCAAATTCGCATGGCAAAAGGGTTGCCACCTAAGATATCTGCACTTGCAACGCCAGATACCGATTGCATTTTGGGTTGAACTACTCTTGCAAGTAAATCATAAATTTGAGGCCCTGACATTTTTTCACTAGAGTAACTTATATATAGAGCAGCTAATGTACTTCCGGTTGTCTTAGTAATAACAGGGTCATTCGCATCTTTGGGAAGTTGAGCGCGAACAGCGTTTACTTTAGCTGAAATATCACCAAAGGCAGTCGTAGAATTAAAATTCAATTTTAAATGGATTTCTATTTTACTTACACCTTGGGAACTTGAAGAATTTATATAATCAATTCCTTCCGCTGATGAAACTGAAGTTTGAATTGGTTGGGTGATAAAACCTTGCATTAATTGTGCGCTTGCACCTGGATAAGTTGTTAAAACGGTAACAACGGTATTTTCAACTTTAGGATATTGTCTAAGATCAAGATTAAATATTGATTTTAAACCAACCATGAAAATTAAAATACTAACGACCGTTGCCAACACTGGCCTTTGAATGAATATGTCGGTAAATTTCATTTTCTTCCTCAGCTCACTCAATCTGTTAAAGATTGATAGAATTGTTTATGGCTATTTTTGCTCCATCATTTAATTTTAATTGTCCACTACTGACAACAAGATCGCCTTCTTTTATTCCTTCTATAATTGTTACTAAATTGTCTCTCTTTTCTCCAGTTTTTACAAAAACTCTTTTTACTGTAGCTAATTCATCGCCTTTATCAGACTTTTGATTCAATAAAGTAACAACAAAAGCAGAATCACCGTAAAGAGTATAGGTTATAGCGGTTTGTGGTAAAATAATTGAATTAGGAACAATTGGTAAGGCTACCTTCACACTAATGAACATTCCGGGCAATAATTTATTTTCGGAATTATCAATTGTTGCTTGAACATGAATTGTTCTTGTGGCTTCATCTACTTTTGAATCTACAGCGTTTATTTTACCTTTAAAATTAAAATTTGGATATGCATCAACGTTAACTAAGACTTCTTGATTGATAAATACCTTGTTGGTATCCTGCTGTGGTAAGGTAATTTGTGCGTATAAAGCATTTGAAGTTTGTAAACTTGCGCAAGCAAAACCTGCTTGAATAAATTGCCCAATATTTACTTGTTTAATTCCAATTTTCCCGCTAAAAGGTGCTCTAATTAATTTTTTAGCAATTAATGATTTTGCATTTTCATAATTAGCAGATAATTGCTTTACTTTAGAAGAAGAATCATCGACTGCAGACAACGATGCTGCTCCTTGAGTAAACAATTGTTTTATTCTTTTATCATTAACTTGTGCAAGTTGTAATTGAGCAACTATATCTTTTAATTGGGCTTGCTCAGAAGAATCATCTAGTTGGATAAGAGGTTCTCCTTGTTTAACAAATTTCCCAGAATCAAAGTAAATTGCTTTAACTTGGCCTGCGGTTTCAGCACTTATATCCACTCCATTTATTGAACTTAAAGAGCCTACTGAATAAAGATATGGCTGCCAATTATCTAATTTTGCTTTTACCACACTAACGACTTGTGGTGGTGGTTCAAATTTAGCAAAAAAGCTTTTGATAAAATATTGCCGTAAACCGTACCAACCAAAAACACATCCAAAAACGATAACTAATGCAATTATTGTTATACTCATCCGTTTTGACATAAAATTCCTCTTTTATACTTAAAGGACTAGATTTAATTCATAACTTTATTTTTCATTTCGTTCAATAGTACATCAAGAAGGATTTTTCATTTTTTAATTTTATAAAGAAAGAAGAGATATTCTAAGAGGTTATTTTTGTATATTTTAAAATGTTTTTTTATTAAAATGAAAAGTAACAAAACAAATCGCCAATAAAGTAACTGCTATATTTCAGTAGACTCGTTACTCAATAGTGCTGCATGAATTAATTTATCTTGTTCGATAAAATGTTGTTTTTCTAAACCTACAGCGGGAGTTGCCCTTCTGCTTCTGCCAAAATACATTAATTTAGTCTGCATTCCAATTTTATCTAAAACTTTTTCCAATTCAAATCTGATATAAGTCCAAGCTCCCATATTTGCAGGCTCTTCTTGGACCCATGCAACATGTTTTACATTCTTATAATGAGAAAGAATACTTGTTACTTTTTCAATGTGGAATGGATAAAGTTGTTCTATTCTTACGACTGCAATAGACTCTGCTTTATTTTTAAACTCTTCTTTTTCTAGAGCATCAAATAAATCAAGGGAAATTTTACCAGTACAGAATAAAACTTTTTCTATTTTCTGAGCTTTAGAAATACGTGAATCATCTAAAATTTCTTCAAAAGATCCTGTAGCAAGTTCTTCTAAAGTTGTAGATGCTCTTGGACTACGCAAAAAGCTTTTAGGTGTCATAATGACTAAAGGTTTTCTGAAATTGCGATGCAATTGTCTTCTGAGGGCATGGTAAATTTGAGCAGCGTTAGTAAGGTAACAAACTTGCATATTAGCATTTGCGCTCAGCTGTAAAAACCTTTCTAACCGAGCACTGGAGTGCTCAGCTCCTTGTCCTTCCATTCCATGTGGCAGTAACAAAACTAAGCCCTGTGATTGAGCCCATTTTGTTTCACCGGCAGCAATAAATTGATCAATAATAACTTGCGCACCATTGGCAAAATCACCAAATTGTGCTTCCCATAAAACCAATCCTTTTGCTTGTCTAACAGCATAGCCGTATTCATATCCCATAGCTGCTTCTTCAGATAAAAGAGTATTTATAACTTCAACTTTTGCGTTTTGTTCAATACACTCTTTAATACTTGTATAACGAGCCCCAGTTTCAAAATCGACTAAAGTCACATGGCGATGTGAAAATGTACCTCTTTGTGCATCTTCTCCAGCAAGTCGAATGCTAAATCCTTCGTTTAACAAAGAAGCATAAGCAAGTAATTCAGCCATTCCCCAATCTAGCTTTTTATTTCCTTCAGCCATTTCTTTTCGTTCAGAAACGATGATTCTTGCGAGCTTTGGATTGGGCTTGAAGCTTTCAGGTGTTTGACAAATTTTTAAAGCTAATTCTTTTAATTTATTTAAGGATATTTGTGTTTTTGCAGGTTTTAGCATTTCTTTTTCATCAACGAGCTTTAATTCTCCTGCTTCTCTTAGAGGCGTAAATTGTAAAATTGGTAAATGTTCATTTTTTACTTTATCATAAACGTTATTCATATCTGAACGGTATTTATTATAAATTTCTTTTAATTCTTCTGAATTAAAACTATGTTTATTGACAAGATATTGAGCATATTCTTCATATGGAGCAGGTTTGTCTTTAATAATTTTATACATTAAAGGTTGGGTAAAAGAAGGTTCATCTGTTTCGTTATGTCCATGTCTTCTAAAACAAACTAAATCAATATAAAAATCCTTTTTAAATTTGAATCTGTAGTTTGCAGCAAGTACCATAACATTATGTAGAGCATCTAAATTATCGGCATTAACGTGGAATACAGGTGATCCTGTTACTTTAGCAATATCTGTACAATAAGTTGATGAGCGTGAATCTGAAGGATCTGTTGTAAATCCAACCTGATTATTTGCTACTATATGAACTGTTCCACCAATACTGTAACCTTGTAATGTCATCATTTGAATATTTTCAAAAACAATGCCTTGTCCAGAAAATGCAGCATCACCATGTAAAACTATACTTGTAACTTTGTTTGTGTCTCCATTGTGATACATTGCTTGACGAGCTCTTGTATCTCCCATAGCTATACTGCCAACATATTCTAAATGACTTGGATTAAATGGCATGGAGACTAAAAGTTTATTTCCACTTCTTGTAGTACGTTCAGATTCATATCCATAATGGTATTTTACATCACAATCACCGTGTAATTCAGGATTAGGATATCCTTCAAATTCACTGAATAATCTTTCAAGCGGTTTTCCAATCACATTCACAAGGAAATTTAAACGTCCGCGATGCGCAATAGCAATAGTGCATTCTTGTGCCCCTAGTTTACCTGCTTCATCAATAAAGCTTTCAACAGCGGGAAATTGAGAATCAGCTCCTTCGATAGAAAAACGTTTTTTCCCTATGTATTTAGTCGCTATTGTTTTTTCAAGGGAATCAGATTTTGCCAATTCATGGTAAATTGCTGTTTGTGTATCTTTTGCAACAGGTTTATAAATTAGAGCAAATTGTTCTTGTAACCAGAATCTTTCTTCTGTACTTTCTATGTGCTCTATTTCTGCTCCAACCGTTCCAGCATATCTCGCTTCTAAAACTTTCTGTAATTCTGCGAAAGTCATTTTATCTAAACCAATTAGCAAGCCAGCCATAGTTGTTTTTGATAAATCTGATTCAGAAATTCCATAATTTTCAGTTTTTAGAGATGGAACTTCAGGGCTTGTATTTTGTAGTGGGTTAACTTTTGCTTTTAAATGACCAAAGCTTTTCCAAGCTTGAACAAAAGCTGCTACTTTAAATTCAAACTGTATTGCATCTTGGCTCATGTTTAATGAATTTGAATTTTCATTTCTTTGTTGATGACTTAAATCAGTTAATAATTCATTAAAGTGTGGAACATCATTTGCTAGAGCAGTGGCTGTGCCAAAGCCTTCGTGAAATCCTTCAAAGTATGCTCGCCATTCAATTCCAACTGAATTGGGGTCGGAAGAATATCGCGAAAACATTTCCTCTACATAACCAGCATTATTTTGAAAAACAGAATTAAAATTACCACTCATATTTGCCACAAGTCCTTATCAGGAAGTAAATCGAAATGCAGACAGACGCACCACATCTAAAATTGTGTTATCACAACTTCGGATTTTGTTGCAGAGACTATCAAAATTAATCGGGTATAAACAATTTTTCTTCATCAGAATCGTAGATGATCAAGTTAGCGTAACGACACCATTTTAAAAGGGTCTGAAATTGAACATCATGATCTTCAAAAGGGAGCATCATGACAATCTGCTCGATTGCAATATCTGCTTCTAATCCTTCATCGCCACTATTTTTAACTAACTCATATATAGAATAAACTACCGGCAATTTTAAGATTGCAGTCCGCATAATTTTGCCACGAGCTTCGGCATCATGTTCCGCAGCAAATTTTCTGCCTTCATCGGTTAAAATGACGCGAATTCCTGGAGTTGTTATAAAACCTAAAGTTTCAGCTGCGGCTACAGCAGGTAGAACTTGATCGACGCTTTGTCCCATATCTTCGCACAAATCATAAAGATCGGTGGTTTCAACTTCTGTGCTTAATCTGCTGACGAGACCTTCAACCAAAGTTAGATTTGTATTAATTAAGGGTTTAACTCTCTTTGCTTTATTTAAAGAAGTATCTTTGGTTCTTATCTCTTCAGAGGTTTTATCATTTGGTAAATTAATAGATTTATTTCTTGTTATTTGATCAGAATTTCTTTGTTGTAGAATCAATTCTGGAGTTGAAGTGTCAAAATCAACATCTTCTGTTACTTTATCAAGGTGAAGTTGACCAAATGCTTTTTCAAGAAGTTCTTCTAATTCTTTATATTCAGGAGAATTCGGCATTCTAGGACGAGGTAAATTAATTTCTATTGAACGAAAAATAGTCCCTGGATTAGATGAAAGGATTAGAATTCTATCAGCAAGTTGTAATGCTTCTTCAAAGCGGTGCGTTACAAGAACGCAAGCACGAATTTTTCTTTCTGTTTGTCCCCAAATTCTTACGAGTTCAGCTCGCAAAGATTCGCTAGTTAATGGGTCTAAAGCTGAAAAAGGCTCATCCATGAACATGATCATGGGGTCAGAGACCATGGCGCGTGCCAAGCTTACTCTTTGCCGCATTCCTCCACTTAATTCGCGAGGAAAAGCATCTTCAAAACCTTTTAATCCTACTAATTGAATAATTCTATCTACACGTATATTTTGTTCCGATTTTGTTAATTTTGGCATTGAAACGGCTATATTTTCCCGAATGGTCATCCAAGGAAACAAGGCAAAATTTTGAAAAACAAAGGCACTTAATTGCATGTTTTCAGGTGATGGATTCGCATAAGTAACAGTTCCTCTATCAGGATTGATGAGACCAGCCATACAACGCAAAAGCGTTGATTTACCTGATCCTGATAAACCAACTAAAGCCAGAAATTCACCATCATAAATATCGAGATGAATTCCTTCCAAAACAGTAAACATATTTCCACTAGGACGTCTGTAATCTTTGCATAAAGATCTAACAGAGAGCACAACTTTCTTTTTAGACATAGCCTAATCCTTAACTCTTTCAGCAAATATTTGCAGAGTTCGCCATAAGGTGCGATTTAAAATGATTAAAGTTACAACAATACAAATGATTGCAGCGATCAATTTTTGATAATTACCTTGCGCCGATGCGCTAGCGAGTTCTGCTCCTATACCAAAGGAATGCATTGATCCACCAGGAAACTCAACTACTTCTGCAACCATACTGGCATTCCAAGCTCCTCCAGCTGCAGTAATCCAGCCTGTCGCTAAAGAAGGTAAAATAGCTGGAAAATATAATTTACTAAAGCGATGCCATAAAGAAAATTTATAGATTTGTGTAACAAATTTTAAATCAGCCGAAATTCGCGAAGCTCCGCCAATGACATTAAATAAAATGTACCATTGGCATCCTACACACATTAATAATGTTGCATTGATAAAGGGAGGAACATTAACAAAACTTAAACCTAAAGTTATTAATGGAAATAAAACAGGAGCGGGAAATGCTGCTAAATTTTGAATAATAGGCTGAAAAAAATTTTCTAATCTAGGATTTAAACCGAGCCATAGACCAACGGGTATTGTCCAAAATGAACTAATAATTAACACAAGAAGGACTTTTATTCCTGTAAATAAAACCGCATTCATTAAATTAAACCAATCTTTACTCGAAAGAGAGGCAAGAGTCTGGCCGAAAGAAGGTAATTTAGGTAATAAAGTAAAGACAAGACCACCAATAGCAAAGGTGATAAGTAGTGATAAAATAGATGAACGACGAATTTTATTTACATTTTCATCAGAAAACCAATTTTTTGGACTGATTACAGTTCCCCATTTATCAATATTGTCAATCAAATATTTTCTTGTTGCACCTGATTCATTGATTTTAGATTTAGGAAACAAAAACAAAATACTTTTTTTAAAAAAGTTTGAAATTATTTCAGGAATACTTGTTTGTCTTATTAAATTAAGAAACCAATTGTCATCTTGAACTCCTTTTCCATCATCGCTATCTCGATAACGAGAAACCCAGGCTATTAAAGGTTTCCAGAGAAAAATATCTGTGCTCACTATAATGATAAGTAAAGTAACTAAAGCAATAGAAAAATTGATATAGTTGCCTGTTGCAAAAGTTTCAGCAATATAACTTCCTAACCCAGGTAAACGAAAATCTTTGTTACCTAATGTAAAAGCCTCACATGTTGTTAAAAAAAACCAGCCTCCTGCCATTGACATCATTCCATTATAAATTAATGGTCGATATCCATTAGGAAAATCTACAAAGAAAAATTTTTGTAATTTTGTAAGTTGATAGATTTTTGCAACTTCTTTAAATTCTGGTTGTAAAGATCTTTGTGATTCATAATAAGCAAATGCTAGATTCCAAACTTGTCCTGTAAAAATAGTTAAAATACAAGCGAATTCTAAACCCCAACGACTTCCTTGGAAAATTGATATTAATGCTAGAACAAAACCAGGTAAAAAAGCCACAACGGGAAGACTTTGGAGAACATCAAGAATTGGGATCATTAATTTTTCAAGAGATTTATTATTTGCAGCTATAGTTCCATATATAATAGCAAAAATATAACTTAAAATTAGTGCTATCAAGCTGCGTACAAAGGACAGGAGGGAATAACTTGGTAGTGATGAGATTGATGTGTTTATATCAACTTTTTCTAAGTAGGGCGAATTTCCTGAGCTAAAAAAGTCGGCAAAGCCCATGCCCAGAACGATGACAATAAGGATAACTGCAATATCCGCTCTTAAAAAAGCACCTCGGGTTGCTTGCACTTTGGCAAATTGTGTCATGCTCACCTCTTGACTGGAATGAGATCATAATCTCATTTTTTAGTAACTCCAACTGTAAAGCATAATGAGATATAGTAATGCAAGACACTAAGTGACATTATTTAAGCAATCGATTTGCTTGTTTTGTTAAAGTATATATATGTGATGGTAAAGTTTCAATAACAATTCCTTTTTCATCGCGCATTGGATATTGCGGGAACAATATATAACCGTCTTGTGGGGCATAAAAATCTTGTCCCGGCAAAAATGCACCAAGGAGTTGTCCTTTTGTTACCTTTTCTAAATTAATAAATTCCTTTACTAATTTAGTCTGCTGAGTTTTGAACTTTTCTGAATATATTATTTGCAGAATATTTAACTCATTTTTTTTTCTAGCTAAATTATGAATGCATCTTTTTTTCAATTGTATTAAATCCATTAATTGCATACTATTAATTATTGCTAATTTACAAGTATTTGTTGCTTTTTCTGAAATTCCTTGCTGACCTAATTCTAATGTTAAGCCAGGTTTATTTAATAATCTAACATATTCATCCGAACACATTCCTTCTGCAGAATAGGGAGTATTTGATCTGCGAGTCACAAAAATATTACAACAGCCAATTGCTCTTGCCCAAGAATAACTTATACTGTGCATAGTAAAAATATAGAAAGGTTCCAAACAAGGTTTATTTGTTTGATGAAAATCAAGAAATAAATCACAAGTGTTCAATAATTTTTTTATTTCCTCAGCTCGGTTTTTTTCAGAAGATTTTTTATTATTTTCTAGAGGAGAAAAAGATCTATTTAAATCATCTTCTATAAATCTTTTATTTTCTAAGGATGCTTTTTTGTTTCCTAAGAAAAAGGAAATTTTACCACCATATTTTATTTTTTTATCGATTAAATTTTGAATTACTTGCAAAACCCCTGGTAATGAGCCCGTTTCATTTCCATGAACGATGCTACCAATCACGATATGGCCATTATGTGATTTAAAGTCTAAATGTATACAATCATTTATAATGCCTTTGGATCGTTTTTCTAATTTTTCAAATGTCTCTAGATATTGTGTTAGCATAAATAAGCTACCTTAAGTCTTTTTTTACTAATTTCATTATGTTATAAAAAAAAGAATTGTCAAAGCCAATTTTATTTGCTTCTATGGAGCAAATAAAATTAAGGTTATTAGTTTTATTAAGTTGACTTCTGCGTATTGGAAATTTTATGGCTGGCTATTTATTACGTGGTATTAGATTTATTCTGTTATTTCTTTTATTTTTTATCTTAAGTTTTCTATTATTATTTGTTTTTATCATTAGATTTAGAAACAAAAATAATAATGTCATTTTTGGAAAAATATTTTCCTATTTATCTGCAAACCTTTTGCAAATAAAAATAATTGTCAAAGAAAAATATAAAATGACTGATGAAAGTCCAAAGGTTATTATTGCGAACCACCAATCTTACTTTGATGCTATTATCTTTGGTCGTATTATTTCCAATAACACTCTGATTATTGGAAAAAAATCCTTAGTTTGGATCCCAATTTTTGGTTGGGTTTTTTATTTAGCAGGAAATTTATTTCTGAATAGAACGAATCATCAAAAAGCCATGAATACTATGAAAAATGTTGATGAAGCTTTACAAACTGGTTCTTCCTTGTGGATTTTTCCAGAAGGAACAAGGGGACATAGTTTGGGATTAAAACCTTTTAAAAAAGGAGCCTTTTATGCTGCTATTCAAAATCAGGTTCCAGTACAAATTGTTGCTGTCAGCAATTTAAAATTTTCTTTGGATTATAAAAGATGGAAAGCAGGTACTGTTCTGGCTGAAATTATGGATCCTATAGAAACTAAAGGTTATTCTATCGATGATGTGGAAATATTTATTCAAAAAGCATATCAATTAATGAAAGAAAAAATTGAACAACTTGATAATGAAATAAAAAATATTCAGTTGGAGTCAATTCCTGGAAATTTATTAAAAGAAAATTTTAAGTAGCAAAGAAAAATCAGATTCCGGAAGTTCTTCATATCCTATAGGATTGCAAACCATCTGTTTTGTTTTTTGATTTTGATAT
This sequence comes from Pigmentibacter sp. JX0631, assembly GCF_029873255.1. Lineage (NCBI taxonomy): Bacteria > Pseudomonadati > Bdellovibrionota > Oligoflexia > Silvanigrellales > Silvanigrellaceae > Pigmentibacter > Pigmentibacter sp. JX0631. The sequence continues at coordinate 3,259,843 of NZ_CP123622.1, forward strand.
TTAGCATCGCAGATTTCTAGCCTATTATTAATATTTGAAAATACGACTGGTTTATAAGTGCAAGATTGAACTAAGATAATCAAAGCAAAGATAATTGCAAATATTTTTCCATTACTTTCCATTCAATTCTCCAAGTAATTATACTTTTTTATAAGCAATTAACGTACCAATATTTTTTTCATTGATTTTAATTATTTATAGTCTTTAGGAGTGTAAGAATGTCTAAATTTTTGGCATTCTGTTGATTATTTAGACAAAAAAAAGAGTTGAAGATTCTTCTCCAACTCTTTCATATAAATAGCTAATAATTAGCGGATAACGATTCCTTTTTTTGCACAGTATGCTTCAATTCCAATTTTATTAACTGTGCGAAGAGCACTAGTGCTTAAACGAACTTTAACAAATTTGCCTAAACTTGGGGCAAAAATACTTTTTTCTTGTAAATTAGGAAGAAGGCGAACTTTAGTTCTGTTTTTAGCGTGAGAAACGCGATTTCCAACTAGTCCACTTTTACCAGATAATTCACATACTCGTGACATAATTTTAATTCCTCCAAATCATATTCAAAAATGAACAGCAATTGCTTCAGCTTTAAAGAGTCTGCCAGTTGCCGTAAGTTTAAAGGCCATAGCAGTATTTTGCCTAAGATGCAAGAAATAAGAGTCTTTGCAATTAAGAATCTTTTAGATATTGACATATTCGATTTGCTGGCCATATTCGCAAAGAGAATGAACATAAATTCCTTTGGCCATATTTGTCGAGGGCGTTAAGAGGGTATCATGGAAGACAAAAAAAATAGCAAAATTTCTAAAACCAGTGATGTTAAAGTTGAAGAACAAAATGACTCTCTTAGTGAGGACTCAGCTCAACTCCCTGTAGTTATTAATAAAAAAATCAAAGTATTGGCAAAAAAACCAAAGGAAACTGAGGAAAAACAGGCAGACTCAAAGGAAGGCTTAAAAACCTTAAAAATTGTTCCTGTTAGAAATACTGTTCTCTTTCCACATAATGTTCTTCCTTTTACAGCTGGAAAAGAATGGACAAGCGAATCAGTTGATAGAGCTATCAGAATAGGTGGAAGAATTGGTATTCTTGCGCAAAAAAATTTAGATTCTGAATCCATAGTACCAGAAGATTTATATGAAGTTGGCACTGAAGCTAAGATATTGAAAGTAATGAAATTTCCAGATAACTCCTATGGTGCCGTTGTCCAAGGAGTAAAGCGTTTCAAAATAGTAAATTACGTTAATTCAGAAGCGGAACATTTAGCAGCAGAAATTGAATATCTCGATGTAGATCAGCCTAATACTGATGAAGAGGCAAACATAGAGGTGATAGCTCTTGGAAAAGCTATGAAACAACTTGTGCAAAAAGCTATCAGTCTTTCTCCGAATATTCCAAATGAAGCTAATTTATTTATAGAAAATGTTCAGGATGCGGCCTATCTTGCTAATTTAATTATTCCATATTTAAGTATGGATTTTAAAAGTAAACAAGAATTACTAGAAACAGAAAATTTAGAGACTCGTCTCAGACAAATTCATGCGCTTCTTATTAGAGAAATTGAAGTTTTAGAGATCTCCCAAAAAATTAATTCAGAAGTTAAATCTGAAATGGGAAAACAGCAAAGAAAGTATTTTTTAAAAGAACAAATGAAGCTGTTACAAAAAGAATTAGGTGAAATGGATGGCAAGACTGGCGGATTAAATTCTAATGATCCTGCAGATTTAGTTGAAAAAATTAACAAAAGTAAAATGCCTGATGAAACAAAAGATATTGCTCTTCGTGAAGTAGAAAGAATGAATATGATGCAGCCAGGTTCACCAGAATATATGGTAAGCCATACTTATGTATCATGGCTGTTAGATATTCCTTGGCAAACTTTTTCGGAAGATGAAATAAATATCCAAAATGCAAAACAAGTTTTAGATAAAGATCATTATGGATTAGAAAAAGTAAAAAAACGTATCTTAGAATTTCTTGCAGTTTGTGCTTTGAAAGACTCTTTAAAAGGACCAATTTTGTTATTTGTTGGGCCTCCTGGAGTGGGTAAAACAAGCTTAGGAAAATCAATTGCAAAAGCATTAAATAGAAAATTTATTAGAATTGCTTTAGGTGGCGTAAGAGATGAAGCTGAAATAAGAGGCCATCGTAGAACTTATATTGGTAGCATGCCTGGTAAAATAGCTGATGCTTTGAAAAAATCGGGAACGATGAATCCAGTTATTTTATTTGATGAAATTGATAAACTTGCAGCTGATGGAAGAGGAGATCCTTCCAGCGCATTGCTTGAGGTTCTGGATCCTGAACAAAATAATGTGTTTATGGATCACTATTTAAATGTTCCTTTAGATTTAAGTAAAGTTTTCTTTATTGCAACTGCTAATCAATTAGGTTCTATTCCAGCACCATTAAGAGACAGAATGGAAATTGTCGATTTAAGCAGCTATACTTTAGATGAAAAAGAACATATTGCTTTCGATCACTTATTGCCACAGGTTATTTCTGAGCATGGAATGAGTGATTGGTTAAAATTAAATTTTTCTTCTGAAAATATGCGCTCTTTTATTCAAGGTTATACTCGAGAAGCGGGAGTTAGGCAATTAAAGCGTGAGCTTGCAGCAATTATCAGAGGATTAGCAAAAGAATGTGTCGAAAATGGGTATAATAAAAGCAAAGAACCTTTTCAGAAAACTATAACTTCCGATTTTATTCGGAAATTAGTAGGGCCTACTCCTTTTAATGATAAAAAGAAACCGCATATTTTACCAGTTGGTGTTGCAACAGGATTAGCTTGGACGCCAAATGGGGGAGATGTGTTGTATATTGAAACAGCAACAAGTCAGCCTGGAACTGGAAAATTTGGTTTAACTGGTCAACTTGGTGATGTTATGAAAGAGTCTGTTCATACTGCATTTGCATTTATTCGCTCTAATGCAAAAATGTGTGGAATTTCAGCAAAAAATTTAACTAAACAAGATCTACATGTCCATTTTCCTGAAGGGGCAGTAAAAAAAGATGGTCCAAGTGCTGGTGTTGCAACTTTTCTTGCTATGGTTAGCTTGTTTAAAGGAAAACCAGTAGCTTCTGATTTAGCTATGACTGGAGAAATTTCACTGCGTGGAGATGTTTTGCCCGTCGGTGGAATCAAGGAAAAAGTATTAGCCGCACATCGCTATGGAATAAAAAAAGTATTAATTCCCGTTGATAATCAGCATGATCTTGAAGAAATTCCGATAAATATTTTAAACGAATTAAACATTCAAACTGTCGGTAATTTAGATGAAGTATTAAAGATTGCTTTTGACCATAAAAAAGTACAAATTAATAAAAGAAAACCTAATAATAAAAATAAGGTTACAAGTAAAAGACGGAACAAAAATAATCAAAGATAATAAAGCAAGGTTAAATTCAGTGAAGCACATTTATTTAGATCATAATGCGACAAGTCCATCATCTGATGAACACTTGTCAAGCCTATTTTTGAAATTAAAAGATTCCATTGGAAATCCATCAAGCCCACATTCTAAAGGAAGAAACGCTTCAGTTTGTCTTACTGAAGCAAGAAAAGCGATAGCTAATTCCTTAAGCGTTGATGTTGGAGAAATAATTTTTTTATCTGGGGCAACAGAAGCTAATAATATAGCTACTATTGGTGTATTAAATTATACTAAAACTCCTATGCACTCGCAGCATGTAATTACTTCCTCAATTGAACATCCAGCTATTAAAGAACCAATACTTTTTTTAAAAAACTCGCAAAATTTGCAAGTAACTGAATTAAATGTTTCGTTTGATGGATTTATTCAAATTGAAGATATTATAAAAAATATTAAACCAGAAACAACGCTTTTAACAATTATGGCAGCTAATAATGAAATTGGTACCATTCAGCCAGTTAAATTTATTGGAGATTATTTACATTATATGCGTTGGGGAATTGTAACCTCACAAACGGATAAAGAGACTTTTGATTTATTAACTACAAATTATTTAAATTCTGAAATAACTAAAGAACATCTCCAAAAAATTCATTTCCACGTTGATGCTGTTCAAGCTTATGGAAAAATTGAATTAGAAAACTGGTTTTCTTTTGGTCATGATTCAGTTTCTATTTCAGGACATAAAGTTGGAAGTCTGCAAGGAATTGGAGCACTTTTTTTACGCCGTGGAAGAAAATATTTGCCATTAATTTTAGGTGGAGCGCAAGAAAAAAATAGACGAGCAGGAACAGAAAATTTGCCCGGAATTATTAGCTTTGGTTTAATCGCAAAAGACTTATATAGTGAGCATTGGAGAAATGAAAAAAGTTATATAACAAATTTGCGGGACACTCTTTTAACAGAACTTTCAAAACTTCCTAATATTGAACTAAACACACCAATTAATAATATATTGCCTAATACAGTAAATTTTTCTGTGCAAGGGAAAAAATTAAAGGGTGAAGATTTGTTGGTTGAATTAGATCTCCAAGGAATATGTGCTAGTTCTGGATCTGCATGCAGTAGTGGAGCAAATTTACCTTCAAAAGTAATTTTAGCTTTAGGGAAAGAAACATCTCAAGCAAAAAATACAATTAGATTATCTTTAGCATATTCTAACACAAAAGAAGAAATAGAAAAAACACTTTCAATAATTAAAAATTATTTAAGTAATTGATAACTAAGTTTTTATCAATTTAATATTTGTTCCATTCTATCTAAAGCTACTTTAAATTTATTAGGATCGATACCTAACCCTAAACGAAATCCAAATCCTTTATTAATTAAAGAAAGTTTTATTTCTTTATAAAAAATATTATTTTGGAAATTAAATTTGCCAAATTCCATTGAAGATAAAGGTAGAACGAAAATTCCGTTGCTTAATAGCAATTCCATTTTGTTATTTAAAGCATTTTCATCGTCAATATTTTTTAAACCTAAGACTGTTACTAAACCTCCTTCAGGAGTTATTCCATATAAAGTTTTTGAATGCACCAGGAATTGTTTTAAAGTTTCTCTGTTTATAAGCCATTCATTTTTTATCTTTTTAAATAAATTACTGTCTTGTTGAAGCAATACTTTATAAGATAGCCATTCAGAAAAAGGATTTACTGTATGTGTAGTATAATTCTTCTCATTTTGAATTGAATCTAATGCTTGTTTATTTCCTATGCACCATCCAATACGTAAGCCAGGACATCCAAAACATTTAATAAAAGATCCTGTGATAAATATATTTTGCTTATTACAATAAAGACTATTACCAAGGATATTTTGTTCTGAAGATAAAAATCTATAATGTTCATCGCCAATTAAGTAACAATTATTTTTATTAGAGTAATGTACAATTTTTTCTAAAATTTCTTCAGAAAATACTAATCCAGTAGGGTTATGTGGGTTATTTATAATAATACAATCAGGATTTTCATTATCCAATATTGTCATCCATTCATTAATATCTAAAAATGGAACACCATCTAGATTATAGCGAATAGGTAAGGGAATAATAAGAGCTCCCATAGCAGCAGGTATTTCATATAAAAGTTGAAAAGCAGGAATTGGAATAGCCACTTTCTTAGGTTTTAAATAGCGAAACAAAAGAAACAGTGCTTCACTTGTTCCTGTTGTGATTAAAACATTTTCTGTGGAAGTGGATGAATGCATATCTGCAACCAATTTTCTTAAATCTTCTCGACCTCTATTTGGGCTGTCGAATAAAGGTAAATTCATAATTTCAGTAAAAGAACTATTTTCTGAATATCCGCTTTCCTCTAGAAGCTCTTTTACGGTTCGAGGTCTTCCTCCAGATTCTCCCATATTGAAAACGGCTTTATTTCGAAAAGACTCTAACCAGTCTTCCATAAAAAAAGGCCTTAGTGCTTTCATCTTTATTTCCTTCTAATCTTGACTTCAATGTCGTGCCAGTCGCATTATATTTAACGTATGTGTGGCCACTATTTTAATAAGGGTGTCTTTTGTGAAATTTCTTTTTTCTAGACTAAAACTTAAAAAAACAGGAACAAGTTTTTTTTACTATATTATATTTATATTTTTGTATACTGGATGTGTGCATAATCAAGCAGAAGTATTAAAACCAAGTAATATGTATGAGGATGAAAATTATCAACCTGTTTTGACAAAATGGAGTAAAAGTACAAATATTTATAAAGATTTAGAATTGAAATTTAAGATAACCGCCGTACTAATATCTCCTGAAATGGAAGAAGCTTATAAAAATAGGATAGAATATATCTATGGTCCAAAAGCAAAAATCGATGAAAAAATACTTCTAAAAAAAGATACTATCGCAGTTGTTCTTGATTTTTTTTCAAAACCAGACACTTTTTTTGAATTGAGTGATGAAGGATTATGGAAAATTTCATTAAAAATAAATGATATCATTGTTCCTTCCCATGAAATTCATCCATATCGAAGAAAAGAAGGACTCAAGCCATTTTTTCCTTTGAGTTCATATTGGAGTAAGCATTACATTGTGTTATTTAAATTACCTTCTGAAGCGTTGAAAGGTTTGGAAGTAAAAGACTTATTTCTAAATGAGAAGAAAGAAAGTAAGGAATTATCTAGTAATGAAGAAAACAAAATAACATTATCTATGCATTCTGCGGAAGCTCAAATAAAGTTTTCATGGAATAACTAGAGTGTCTTAATTTGTTTTGAAAGGTAATATTTTGGAAGCATCTCAAAAAAATGAAGTAGAAATTAATACAGATAAAAATTCGAATAAATTATGGGAAATTGCTGATATTTTTCGTGATTTAGTATGCAATGAATTAAGAAATTTGGAACCTTATGAAAGAATTTCATTGAAGGGTGATTACTTATTTAAAATTGATTCACTACCTAGATTTATAGTAATGGTTGATGAAGAGGCTTCTTGGTCAGTTAGTATTGAACTTAGCAACAGAAATACAGAATTTAAATTTGTTACTGATTTCGGTTGTCCTTGGAATGTAACTGATGAAAATTTAATGAATGTTATTGAAGGTTCTTCTCGGACCACAATTTTAACAGATTCTGTTACTTTATATAAAATATTAACAGGAAATTTAAAAGCTCATAAAGCTTTTATAACTGGTAAAGTAACTATTGCTGGAGATCTTGCTGCTTTTTTAAAAATGGTATCCTTATTAAAAAAAGGTGGAGTTAAATCTAAATATGAATCAACTTTCCAAACATAATCAGACTGTTTTAATTACAGGTGCGTCTAGTGGTATAGGACTTGATTTCGCACATATCTTTGCAAAAGAAGGATATAGCCTTATTTTGGTTGCAAGAAGTGCTGATAAGCTTGAACGTTTAGCACAAGAAATTATTAAAAATTATTCCGTTGATTGTAAAGTTATTGCTTGCGATCTTGCAAAGCCAAATGCTGCAAAAGAAGTTCTTAATAAAACTAAATCCTTAGGGAAAATTGTTGATATATTAATCAATAATGCTGGTTTTGGTGTGTTGGGTAATTTTCATGAAATCAATTCCAAAATACAAGCAGAAATGATTCAAGTGAATATTACAGCTCTAACTGAATTAACTCATTGTTATTTAAATGAAATGCTGTTAACAGGGAGTGGAAAAATTTTGAATGTTGCATCGACTGCAGCTTTTCAACCCGGACCTTTTATGTCTGTTTATTATGCAACAAAAGCTTTTGTACTATCGTTTAGTGAAGCTTTAGCAAACGAATTAAAAGATACAAATATTCAAGTTTCTGTTCTTTGCCCTGGTCCAACTTTAACAGGTTTTCAAGCAACTGCTAAAATAGATGATTCTTCAAAAATATTTAATTCTAAGTTAGCTGCTGATTCACAAAGTGTTGCACAAGCAGGTTTTAGTGGTCTGATGAATAATGAAGTTTTAATTATTCCAGGTGTTGTTAATAAAATAGGTGTTTGTTCTGTAAAATTTTTGCCTCGAAGTCTAGTCACAAATATCACTAGATGGTTGCAAGAAAAAAAGTAACATTTACTATCTTCTTAATTTTTCCTTTTCTTCTAGGCTAAGTTGAAATCTTGTACGAGGAAGCTTCACATCTTGAATAGTTGATAAAGGAATTGATTCAAAGTCTGATTTTGTTCTTTTTCCAAAATCATATACTTCAGCAGCATTTTTGGATCTTGGAAAAGGGCTTTTTTCATCAACATTTAAAGCATTTTTTTGCTGCTTGGATGAAATACTTGCAGGTTCTGTTTTGCTATTTACTTGACCAAATAATTCTTGAGTTTTTGCTCTTAGTTTTAAAGTCATTTCAAATAAATCAACTACTCTTTCAGAAATTTTTTCAATACTTTCATCTGTCAATAGTAATCCAAAACGGCCTTCTACAGCACTTTCCTGGATTATTTCTCTAATGGCCTGTGTAGTTGCAATTCTGAAAATTTGACTCATAAGTTTTCCTTTGATTATACAAGAGTTCTAAAGAGTATTATAGCGATTTTTTGAGGTAAAAGAGTTGCCAAATTTTTAATTAACTAAGAAAAATATACCTGTTAATTTTTTCAAGGAGAGAAAATGCCAGAACTTGCTGAAGTACAGAATTTTGTAAACTCAATTAATAAAAATTTTTTAGGGTTGTCCATTAGTGAGATTAAATTTCACAGGCATAACTTAAGGTATCCATTTGATATTGAAGAATTAAATAATATTTTTGCCCAGGGAGCATCCTTCCAAAAGGTATTTCGAGAAGGCAAACAACTTGTGATAGAAACAACTCAAGGTGCAGTAAATATCAGTTTGGGAATGTCGGGTGCATTTAAAGCAATAGAAAATAATCAAATTGAAAAGCATCAGCATGTCTCAATTTATTTTCGGAATGGTTCAGGTCTTGCTTATATTGATCCAAGAAGATTTGGATTTTGGAAAATCCGTGACGCAAAATTAGAGGAATCAACTACTATTTGTGATCCGCTTGATCAATTAGCATTAAACGAAGTTTTTAAGAACAAAGGTATTGTGTTAAAAAATAGAAGTATAAAAGAAATGCTAATGGATCAAAAAATAATTGGGGGTATTGGGAATATTTATGCTTTAGAAGCTCTCTTTTTAGCAAGAATATCTCCTTTTCGTGCCTGTTCGACAATAGAACCTAAAGAGTGGAAAATTCTAGCTAATCAAATACCAGTAATGCTAGAAAAAGCTATTGTACTTGGAGGATCAAGTATAGCTTCTTATCGCAGCTTTTCAGGCAATAAAGGCAGTTTCCAAGAGTTGCATCAAGTTTATGGTCGAGACGGACAAAAATGCTTAAGATTGAAGTGTAATGGGTTAATAGAAAGGCTTCCGCAGGGCGGAAGAAGCTCTTGGTTTTGCCCAATCTGCCAAAAGTAATTTGAGGGTTAGGTATGAGTACAATAATAGAAACGTTAGGCAAGAATGGGGAAACAAAAAGCTCTATTTTTTATGTTAAAGAAAATATTATCAAACCTGAAGAATTCATTTCTGAAGTAAAACTATTTTTAGCAAAGCAAAACTCATATTTAGACGAGTTTATTTTGATTTTGCAACATAACTTTTACGCCCCTTGGAGACAAGAAGAAGAAAAAATTTGTATCTATTACTTATTTGAGAGGGAAAGGGAAAATAGCAGTTATTATGTCAGTTCAATTTATCCTTCAAATGTATTTTATACATTTAATGAGGGTTCTGTTGAAAGTTCTAAAAAAGGTAAGCTACTTCAAATCTGTAAAGTTACCATAACCGAATTTGAAGAAAAAAAATTATTCAAAGAATTGAAGCAAAATATTTTCATCAAAAATAAGAATAATTGTTTCCAACCTGATAATTTATTTAAATTTATTCCTATCAATATCTTAAAACCTTGGGGACAAGAGATTTGGTTCACTGGAGTGGAAAAAAGGGGAGTTGCAAAAGTAATACCTGTAGATGGTGACATTTCAATTCCTATCCCATGGATCTTTCAAGCTCTTCCAAGTACTTTGTTAGGAAAACAATTTGAAGAAAGACAACTTATTCTTGTTAAAATATTAGAACCTATTTCAGAGAAAGTTTATGGAGATTTATATTATGAACTACATACTGAAAAAAACGAAGTTTATGTTGTTACTAAAATTAATTCTCCATCAGGGAAAATAAAATATGGAGTGAATCCAGAGAAGTTAAAAACATATACTAGTAAAAGTGTATTTAAAAAAGAATTACTTACTGTGATTAAGGAATATGAAAATATCAGGAAAAAAATTGACGCATATTTTGATAATTTTCGAATTGCAGAAGGAATTTCTTTAAATGAACCTATTTTACCTAATAAAATAAAAGAATGGCAAAAGAAAATTCCATTGGAAGATGTGAATGAAGAAGAAGAAAAAAGAAAAAAAATGGATTCTTTTGCGGGCTATCTTGATTTAGATTTAGCAGACGTAATTCAAGTACCCATTTTAGTACCGCATGCCTTACAACATGGTGTAACTGTTGTTGAGTTTCAAACTCCTACCTATGAGCGGCTCATTTTAAGTTTTGCCCAAAAAGTCTTAACGCAAGAAAACTGGGATACAGATAAAGCTGTAGATATAATGCAACTAGCTACTCCTCAAAAAACAAATTTAAAAATTCTTAGCAAAGATGAGGTTTATACTGAAGAAGTTGTTTGTCATTTTAATGAATTTCGAGCAAGTAGAATAACATTGGAAGCGAATAAAAATGTAAATTTACCTACAATAGAATTCTATAAAATATTATTTCACTTATCTGGTAAGTTGATAATTAATGTAAGTAAACTAAATGGTGAGAAAATTCGGCATGAAATAGCTCCTGGCGAATGTATTTTTATCCCAGCTAATTTAGAATTTTCTTTACAAGCCTCAAATGAAAAGTGTATTTTATTAATGTGTATTCCTAACTAACTAACAATTTTTTGATAAAATTTAAGTTCATATAGCTTGTTCCGATACTTAAACGAATATCGGAATGAAGTAAATTGTATGTTTTTTTCTTTTTTGATTCATACAATTTTGGAGATAGTATGAAGTTAGCTCCTAAAATCATTATTTTGTTATTGGTAGTTACTTTTGGAGTTATGTCTATTTATAGTTTTTTTCAAGTAAAAAAGGCAGAAAAATCATTTAATGCGGATGCAGAATCAAATCATGTTCTATTACTATCTAATTCCCTTGGTTTTTTGTCAAAATCTCTTTGGGAGCTTGATAAAGATATTGCTGCACGTGGAATGAAACCTTTATTTGAAGCTGAAACAGTAATAAATATCCAAATATTTGATGCAGAAGGGCATTTTTTTTCAGGTTATCAGTACAAAATTGGAGCAGATAATAAAAAAGAATTAATTGAAGCAGAAGACAAAGGAAATGAAAAAGATTTTAAACCTAATGATTTACAAAAAGTGAAACGTAATTATGATTCAGTACCATCTAAAATGGTTTCTCAGATGCAAAATCTAGTCGATGGTTCGCATAGATTAATAGGCTCTTTATGGTGGAAAGAAACAGATTTATCAGAGCCAAAATTTCTCGGTTACGTTGTACTAAATTTTTCTACAGAATATATACAAAAACGACTCTTTGAACAAAAAATAAGTTTTATTCTTTTTACAATTGCTTTGAGTTGTACTATTCTACTATTGACTTATGCTTTTTTAAAAAAACAGATAATAAATCCTATTCAATTACTTATGCAAGCGAGTCTAGACATAGCAAATGGGAAATTTACTAAAATTAAAAACAAATTTAGATATAATATTGGAAATGAAGAAGATGAAATTGATAAGTTAACTACTAACTTTAATTTCATGGTTGATAAAATAGAGCATAGTTTGTTAATGATAAAAGGGTTATCCGAAGCAGCTCAAGCGATAGTTAAATGTATGAATATAGAAGAGTCTGTGAAGATTTATGAAAAATATTTGAGAGAACTTATTAAGTTAAATAAAGTTGAAGTTTGGTTGAATATTGAAAATGAAGCAATGAATAATCCAAAAGGGATTATTAGAATCTCAGATAAACTACAAAAAGAAAATTTAACTCCAATTTTACAAAAAGTACTTTCTAGTAAAGATTTAATTATTGAAAGTTCTCAATTATTTATTTCTGGAGATTATATAAATAATTCAATTCTCTTATTTCCATTGTTAAATACAAAAAATATTTTAGTAGGTGTTGTTGAAATTTTCTTTCCTAAAAATATTACAGGATTATCTCAAGAAAGTCTTGGAATATTAAGTACACTTAGTACTTCACTAATTACTGCAGTGGAAAATGAGTGGCATGTTATAAGAGAAAAAAACAGAGCTAATTTAGAGAGAGATATTGAATTAGCAAGTGCGGTTCAAGATTCAATTATCTCAAAAAATTATCCTAATTCAAAAAATTTTGATTGTTCTATTTTCTTTAAAACAGCCAGCCAATGTGGTGGTGACTGGTTTGGTATTTATGAAATTGATGAAAATAGAATTTTAGTTTTATTTGGAGATGTTACTGGGCATGGAACTCCTGCGGCTTTAATTACTGCAGTAACAAGAGGATCTGCCGACATGCTATTTCAATTTATAAAAATGGGGAATAATAGAATTAATAATGACTTCCCCTCCCAAGTTTTAAAATTTATCAATGAATGTATTGTTGATACAGGAAGACAAACCTATTTAATGACCATGGTAGCAGCATTAATAGATTTCAAAGAAAATAAAATTTATGCCTCTTCCGCTGGCCATACTCCACCGGCTATTGTAGATACAAATAAGGAAAAATCTGATGTAAAATATATTTATCCTGCAATGGGCTCAAGACTCGGATTTACTAAAGGTAGTGAATATGAAACAAAGGAATTTGATTTTTTACCCGGACAAAAAATAGTATTTTATACTGATGGAATTGTCGAAGGAGAGTCACCCCAAGCAAAAGAGTATGGGCTTAAAAACTTTAAAAAATCTATGGAATCTCATGGACAGTTAGACCCAATTGAATTTATAAAGAACGTAACCAATGATGCGTTCAAATATTTTGATGGTATTCCGCAAAAAGATGATATCGCTTTATTAGCAATTCGGTTTTTAAAATCATCGGATACAAAAGTGATAGCAGAAGTCGCTTAATAAATATTTAACTTTTAAAAAATAATTTATTATTTTTTTTAAAATTTAAATTATATTTAAATTGGTAAAATAATGAATGTCATATTTTAAGACAAAAATAGGAAAGCTAAAAGTTTTATTTTTTACTATAATTCAAAGTTTAATAACAATTTGTCATTTCTCTGTTAGTTATCTTTTGATATAAAAATATGATTTTTTGTAATTTATAAAATTGTCTTAATATTAGACAAAATTTTGTAAGATTGTCGCTTATTAGTTAGCAAGTAATAATATTTGTAATTAAATGAGCTTCTTTTTCTCCTTTTATCCTACCGTTACATTTCTATTAAATAATTATTCCTTTATTTTTCAGTTAAATCCCACCTTAAAAAAAGAAGCTCAAATTTATTAGTATAAACTATATTTTATAAAACTTTTTTTTGTTTCCTAACTATTGCAAAAAAATTGCTAGAATTTAAAAATTACAGAATTGTAACATTAGGCTGGACTAATATTCACATGAGCTGATACAAATAAACAGTAAGAAGCCCATTAGTTTTGGGTTTTGACTGAAATAAGTTTTTATAAGGTACTAAAATGCGACCATTTATCTCTTTGAAATCGATTGAAGAAAGAATAAACGGAAAAGGGCTCGAGATTGATGCCGTTCCTTTAGCGCAGATCCTTGATTTAGATAAAACCCCTGTTTATGTTACAAGCTTAAATGCAGTATCTCAAAGATTAAATAAATACAAAGAAGCACTTAGCATTCATTTTAAGCAAAACGAAATATTTTATGCAATGAAAGCTAATTTTGCAGCTCCAATCCTAAATACTGTCAGTAAAGAAAATTTTGGAATCGATATTGTTTCCATCGGAGAATGGCGAAAAGCTTTAGCTTCTGGAATTCATCCAAATAAAGTTTGCTTTGCTGGAGTTGGAAAAAAAGAATCAGAATGGAAAGAGGCAATATTAGGAGGTCTTGGTAATTTAAGTGTTGAGCATTTAACGGAATTAACTGAGATACTAGACTTTCTTTCAGAAGAAAAAAAATTAAATTCTATTGCCCAAAAAAAACTTGTTGTTTCTTTACGCCTAAATCCAGCAGTTGAGGTAGATACTCATCCACACTTAAAAACTGGAGCGTTAAATTCAAAATTTGGTGTATTATTTGAGCATTTTTGTAATTGGTTAAATGCGAAAAAAATGCAATTTAAAAATGAGGAGTTGTTTCTTAACTGGATAAATCCACTAAAAGGAATTCATGTTCATATAGGCTCACAATTAACTGAGAATTCAATTTTTCCTTTAGTAGCAAGGAAAGTGTTAGATTGTGCACAATTTATGTTTGAAAATAAAATATTTGTTCAACATATAGATTTTGGAGGAGGACTAGGTGTTGGACAAAATGGCGTGCCAGAAAATGGGGAGGATATTTTCTCTCATGTCCATTTTGTATGTAATGCTTTTAAACAAGAGAGTAAAAAATATCCTAAATTGCTATCGATTTGGAACGATGATTTCTCTAATTTATTTGTTTGTATGGAACCAGGTAGAAGCATAGTTGCTAGCTCTACAATTTTTTTGACAAAAGTTCTTTATGAAAAAAGAAATTCTGTTGAAAATATATTTTGTTACGTAGATGGAGCAATGAATGATTTTCCAAGGCCAAGTATTTATGGAGCCGTTCATCATGCGGAGTTAGTAAATTACGATAATATGAATTTGAGTAAAAACGATTTGAACATTTTTTCATGGAATATTGTTGGTCCTGTATGTGAAAGTGGTGATTTTTTAGCTAAAAATGCTTTGTTACCTCAGATACATAAAGGAGATGTAATAGCATTCTTTGAAGCAGGGGCGTACTGTCGATCAATGGCAAGTCAATATAATTTACGAGAATTACCTTCAGAAATATTTGTCAGAGATGGAAATATAACTGATATATTTTAGTAATTTATATTTAGTAAAATTTAAATATGGAAGTTGCAAGGATGCATAGTACTAGTCAATCTAGATTTATTCAGAATAAAACTAATCTTCTTATAAGAGAAGAATATATTGGTAAAGAAATAATTGATCTTTTAAATTGGTTTATTATGTCTTTTAAAAGTGATAATACTCAGCAATCATATTCGAGAGATTTAGAAGAGTTTTTCTTGTTTGCGTTCAAAACGCTTAAAATTAAAATCACTTCATTGAAACAAATTACTGAAAGACTTGTTTTGTTATGGAAAGAAAGTTTAACGGAGTTTTCTATAGCTTCAATTGCAAGAAAGCTTTCCTCACTTTCTTCCTTATTAACATATGCTAGGAAAAAAGGTCTTATTGAATATAATATTTTAGAATTAATAAAAAAACCTAAGCTTGATAAAAAAGGCAAAACAAATATTTTAAAACAAGAAGAAGTCTTAAAACTTTTAGAATATTGTAAGAAGCAATATCAAATATCAAAGTGTAAAAAAAGTAGAACATATTGTGTTTGGAGACTCAGATATACAGTAATGTACACTTTATTTACAGTTGGTATGAGAGTGGAAGAATTGTGTGAATTAAAAATTAAGCATTTAGAAAAAATAGGTCAAAATTGGAAGCTCCATTTAACTACCAAAGGAGATCTTCCGCATTCACCATTTATCCATCAAAATACAGCACAAGTTTTGATAGAATACAAAAATGAGTTTCGCCAAGATGCTCACCCAGACGATTTCTTTTTTACAAGGTCCCAGTTGTCTAAAAATACAACAAAATTGAATCGGGCTTCTATTTTTGACATGGTGAAAGTTGCCGTTAAAGAATCAGGGATATTTAGAGACGTTAGTCCTCATAGTTTTAGGACTACCTTAGCTACATTGTTGCATTCAGAGGGTGTGCCTATAATCCAAATTCAAAACTTATTGAACCATAAATTAACCGCAACAACTTCAATTTATATTAAGAAATCCAATGAGTTATCAGCTGCGGCGACAAGAAAAATTGGTTTTTTTGATTAAGTAAACAAAAATCCAAAAATATTCTAATTTTTCTTGGAATAATATTTCTTCTGGTTAAAAATATAATAAAACACTGTTAAATATATATAAAATTAAAATAATTATTAAAATTTTTTGTAAATAAAAAAACAATAAATACTAGTGATAAATTATCATAAATGAATATTCTTATTAATTTTAACTTATGTCTATTTTGAAGACAAAAAAATTCCAGTTTGAATGAAAAAAGTGTTTAAAATACATTGAGGAGGAATTGTCTTTATGAGGTCTCTTCAATGGGAAGAAACAATGTTTTAAAAACTAAGAAAAAAGTATGCTTACTAAAAGCAGTTAGTTTTGTATTTTTATTCTTCCCTATTTATTCTTATGCAAGTAGCAAAGAGTTTTATTTATTTTTTTCTATAAATCATTTATTAAACGAGAAAGATAACAAGCTTGAAATTATTCCTAGCAGAATAAAGCTTGGTAGTAGTTATGATAGTATGATATTAGCTGGTCAAGATAAAGTTTGTGATGAAATTTTATCCTTTTCAAATGATTATATCAGTATCAAAGATCCTGGCCTAAAATTAACAACTTATACTGAATGTAAAGTCTCTTTAATAAACAAAAAAAATAAAATTAGTGATGAAGTTACTTTTAAATTAAATAGAACTTTTACTTCATGGTGTTTATTAAAGGAACGAACTTCTGACGATATAAAATTAACAATTGACGCAGTATTAAATACTGTCCAAGTTAAAGAATGCAATGACTTTGCTTTAAAACAAACTCTTTTTAATGCTAAAATGTTAAATTTGACTGGAAAAAAAATCGTTGATTTATCTCCATTAAGTGGGTTAATAAATTTAAGGGCATTATGGCTTGATGACAATAAAATTTCCAAAATAGATCCTATCTCTTCACTAAGAAATTTAATAGTTTTAAGTTTGTCTAATAATTCCATTGAAAATATAAATAACATTAGTAATTTAAAAGAATTGCAATGGCTGTTCTTAAGTGCAAATAAAATAAGAGGAGTAGAAGAGTTAGCGACTTTAAAGAAGATAAAGGTCTTATCTATAAAAAATAATTTTATATTAAATCCAGCGCCGTTGTATAGTTTTCAAGCAAATACAATTATTCTACCACAAGGCAATCCTTTTATTAAGGATACATGCTTGAAATATAGTACAATAGATGACAAAAATTCAGTGAAACAACTTAACTGGCTTGATAAAGTTTGTAAATTTGAGCAACTAAATAAAAATGTAAGATATTTAAATTCTTCCTCTTCTAGTAAATAAATTTTAAAGCTAAATTAATTATTCAAATCTATAGGAAGTCCTTCTTGCTGCATAATAAATAATGCGTTGGTAGTAGGGCAAGGTCCTTGTTTTAGTTTATAATCAAAAGCCAATTTATTATTTTCTATATGCTCTTTAAAGTGCATGTTAACTAAGCGTTGATCTGTTTTTTGTATTTCAGCTAAAGCTAGATCATGCGTTGATATTAAGCCAAAAGATTGCTTGTTAAACAGATTTAAAATTATATTTAAGCTTCCAATATATCTTTCCTTGTTATTTGTTCCCCTAAATATTTCATCAATTAAAAAGAAACCGGGTACCGCATTATTTTCTGCCAGTGAATCAAGTATAAATTTTAAACGTTTAACTTCTGCATAGAAATAGCTTGTCCCTTCTATTAAGGAGTCATCAATACGAATTGCACATAATATTCTCGAAGGCTTAATGCCTAATTTTTTAGCAAATACTGGAGCCCCCATATTTGATAGTAAAATATTAACACCTAAAGTACGTAAAAAAGTACTTTTTCCTGCCATGTTACTTCCAGTTAAAAGAATTAATGGCGATTGTTCGGAAATGGTAATCGTATTAGTTATTCTATTTATTTCTGGGATAAAAGGATGACCAATATCTTCTATTATGACGCTATTTTTTTCGATAGAGAGCCTTTCAGCTAAAGTAATAAATTTGCTTTCAGAGTTCTCAATTTTGAATCTTGCAAATGCACATAGTAAATCAAAAAGGTGTAATTCTTTTTCCCATTTTTCAATTTCAGCTTGCATATTTCTAATTCTTTTTTCAAGAAAAAAACATAATAAAGCATCAAAAGGTAAAAGAAGATGGATTGTAATCCAGAAGATAACGTTACCTCTTAAATCTAATAAACTTAATAGAAAATTTAAATGTTTGATTTTTTTTAATGAGATAGTAGATAAAAATGAAAATTCAAGAGTTTTAAAAAGCTGATTTTTATTTTTAAGATTTTCTGTTATAACTTCAATTTTCTTTGAAGAAATTAATATTTTATTTGCAATTTCGGTTACCGGCTGAAATAAATAAATACTTATTCCTAGGAAAAGTCCGTAAGTAAGTAATCCTTGTATTAGTGGATCAGAATTACCAGAATTTAAATATTTCATTAAAGATGGGATTAAAATTGCAGCCCACATTAGTATACTAATTATTGTAAAAATAGAATAAAATAAGGATTTATTTTTTGATATTTCTGGTATTTTTTTATTATCTAAATCTTCACTTTTTGGAATACTACTAATGCTTAATTTAATTACTTCTAATCTACGAATTAGGGTAGGATCATTTACAAGTGCAGTTGCTTTAATAGTTCTTTCATTTATTTTTTCGATGGCTTCAGGTGCTATTCCTGCTAGCATTAATAAATTAAATAAATTAGTAGAACCTTCCTTAGTAGTGCATGTATCCAGTAATTTAAATAACTGAGTATGAATATCCAAATCATGCGCATAAATGTGTCCATTTGGTACTTTTATAACCTCTTTGTGCCATGGAGAGACATAATTATCTATAACTTTAAAATTTCTTTCTTTTCTAGCCTGTGATAATAAATAACTTATTTGAATAGCATTCCATTTTTTTTGGTTGGATTGTATTTTTTTATGAATCCATGAAGTAACAATACAAAAAATTAAAAAAGAAAGTATAAGAAAAATATTAAATACAACTTTATCTTTATCAAAAATCCCAACTATAATAGCTAAAAATGCTATAGTACTGATCAAACGAAAAATAGCCACTTTATTATCTAAAGATTTCAATCTGTTGTCATAAAAAATGGCTAATTTTTTGCCACTCTCATAGTTCTGATTATATTCTTGTTTCTTTCGGCCAGACTCGACAAAACTCATTATCATTCTCACTAGTTAGGTATATTATGGAACGGACATAGAACGCTAACATACCAATGAAAGAATTGCCAAGACCATAGATTAGGTAACAAGTGTCTAAATAATTACCATATATTTTTTTATTGTTTAAATTTTTATCAGCTCAAATTTTAATCTATTTGTAACGTTATATGATTTCAAGCTGTTATGCATGGCATGACTTTTGCTCATGGTTAAATATGCTTTATTTTAAAGCGTAGGAGTATGTTTTCTTAATTACTTGAAATGACTCCAAACGTTTGTTTAGAGGTTTTAAATGAAATTATTTCTTGCATTAATCACTTTTATCTTAAGTTTAAATGTTTTAGCCGCAGAGCCTGCTAAATCACTTAAATCAAATAAAAGCCGTCAATTATCCAAAGAGCAAGTTGCTTATACTCTTGAAAAAGCAGGATTTCCAAGAGAAATAGTTCCAGTTGTTACTTGTTTAGCAGAATATGAGTCGAATTTTAAGCCAACGGCTGTAAATCGTCACAACACAAATAATACTAAAGATCACGGTTTGTTACAAATAAACGACATCTGGATGAAAGACTGTAATTTAAATGAAACTGATTTATATAATCCATTAAAAAATGCTAGATGTGCTTTGAAAATATATAAAACACAAGGTTTGACCGCATGGGTTACTTACAATAAATTCAAGAAAACCTGTTTAGCTTACCAAATTCCTAATTATAACACTAAAAATATTGCTGAAATTATAGTTAGAAACAATGAAGTGATGTAAATATATCATTGAAGAAGCAATTCTTTTCTTTGACCTACCTAAGTGACTTTCTCTGTAGTACAATACCCTATGAAAAATGTTGAACTTTTTGCATGGGGAAAATTATGAGAAAAAATGTAAGTTCTCTTCTTGCTGCTTTTTTAAGTTTTGTTTGTGTAGTTATTGGTTTAATTAAGTTACTTCCTCATTTTAATAAAAACAATGAACTTGACCATACTTGGGTTGTTTTTGTTACCTTTGCATTTCCCTTAATGGTTTTTGTTTATGCCATAGCTGGAGCCAATGAGCAGGCTAAATCAGTGGCTCCTAATGGCTACGGTTTAGTATTATCTATTCCAACAATTATTGCCGCTGCTTATTTAGGTTCTTGGATTGCAGCTGTTTGTATGTTACTTGTTACCATATTAATATTTGTCCAACTCCTTCAAGATTTAAAAGAAGAAGGTTCAAATCATCATTAAATTTTATTTTCTTCTTTCCTTTCCTAATTAGTAAAGTTTTCCTAATCAATTTCTATTAATCAAACATTTTTGCAGTATTAGAAACTAAAATATTCAGACGATTAAAATCCAACACAATAATAGTGAGTGAGATTTACTATGAAGATGTTTTTGCCAGCAGATTTTAAATTGCCTGCAATGCCACAAGTAGCTCGAGAATGTTTAGTTTACTTATATAATCCTAATGCGGATACGGGAGTACTTGCTAAATCTCTATCTAGGGATATAGCTATTTCTGCTAGCATTTTAAAACTTGCAAACTCAAGTTTATTCTTACTTGGTAGAGGTTCTCCTACTAGCGATTTAAAAACTGCTATTTCTAGAATTGGACATGATAATTTAAGGCAAATTATGGTTCTTCAAGCTTTAGAAAGTACATTTGTTTTTAAAGACTCACTTTCTTTTGAATTTAATAGTTTTATACGACATTGTTCTTTTGTAAGTTTACTTTGTTCAAATTTTGCAAAGAAAATAGCCCCCGATTTTGTCTCAGAAGTGCAGATGGCTGGATTAATGCATGATGTTGGATTAGCTTTAACAGCTAGTTTATTTAACGAAAATTTTACTCAAATGGCTAAGCATTGTCTTGAAAATCAAATAGATTTTGCCGCAACAGAAAGTCAAATGGGATTAGAGCCTCACTCTAAACTGGGTTTTAGAGCTTTAGATAGTTGGGAAATTCCAGAAAAAGTTAAAATTTTAATTTCATATCATGATACTAGAAATATGGAATTAAGAAAAGAATTGCCAGTTGAAACTAATAAATTAATAGATATTTTAATTTTGTCAGATGTCTTAGCGCACAGCTATGGTTTTGGATTTAAAGATTATAAAAGAGACACTAAAATTGAAATGTCAATGCTAAAGAGAATGGAACTAACTCCCGATACTGTCAAGGAAGTTGTAAAAAATGCACTAGAAACGGAATCAGCTATTCAGCCTTCCTAAGGGGTAAAGGAAACATCAATGCCAATTGAGAATTTTAAGCCTGAAGAAAGAGAAAAAATATATGCTATGGCTGAAAATGTTACTGGAAATTGTCAGCAAGGAAGTTATCGTAGAGAAATCATTATTTCAAATGTTCTGCGGCGTGTTCAAGTAAAAAAAGCAGAAAGTCTTGATAAATATCTACAAGAAGCAATTTCAAACGATCAAGAATTTGCTCAATTACTAAGTGCATTTACTATTCACACTACTGAGTGGTTCCGCGAAATGCCGCATTATAAAAAATTTGAAGCTTTATTAGCTGATCGTTTTAAAGGAATAAAAAAATTTCGGATGCAATCAGGTGGTTGTTCTACAGGAGAAGAAGTTTATTCTTTTTGCTTAGTATTAGAAGCTTTTCGCAATGCTCATCCAGGATTTGATTATGATTTCAAAGCTTTTGATATCGATCCTGTTTCAGTTGAAATGGCAAAAAAAGCAATATATCCAATGAAAGATTTTGTGAAAATAGCTCCAAATTATCAAAGTCATTTAAAAAAAATAGATAAAGAAGATACATTTGTTCCAGATCAAAACATCAAAGCTCGTTGTAACTTTTTTACTGATAATTTAGTAAAGTTACAAACTATGCAACCATGTTTTGAAGTGATTGTTTGTCGAAATGTTTTAATTTATTTTACACCTGATAAAGTAAAAGAAATAATTGGTAAATTAGTAATGCGAATTGTGAAAGGTGGTGTTTTAATCATTGGTCATAGTGATAGCGTTGATCCTAAAGCATTTAATTTAAAATCATTGGGTAATTCCATGTATGAAAAGCTATAAATTAGCTAAATTTTGCTAATCTTGTTTGTTTTTTAATCTGAATTGCTACGCCAATCTTGTTTAGTTATTAATCTTGCACCTCTTCCAAATGTGAGATAAGACCATATCCATTGACACAATACAAAAAATTTATTTCGAAAACCAATTAAGTATAGGATATGAACAAAAAGCCAGGCGAGCCATGCAATTTTTCCACGCATTTTTATTCCTGAATATTCTGATATAGCCCTTCCTTTTCCAATAGTTGCCATAGTTCCTTTATCAAAATAAATAAAAGGTAAGAGATCTTTTTTATTAAGCGCTCTGCAAATATTTTTTGCTGTATGGATTCCTTGCTGAATAGCAACTGGAGCTAAACCGGGCAAAGGTTTATTAAATTTATCTTTGCAATGGCTTTGATCTCCTATCACAAAAATATATGGGTATTTTTTAATATTTAAAGAGTCTTCAACAATAACTCTACCTACTGAATCTAGGGGAGTATTTAAATATTTTCCAGTTTTTGAAGGTTGAACACCGGCAGCCCAGATGACTGTTTTAGCAGGAATTAATGTTTCACCTAACCAAACGCCATCTGCAGAAATTTTATCCACTCTTTTATTTAATATGATAGTAGCCCCAATTTGTTCTAAGTCTTCTTTGGCTTTATTTGATAGTGTTTCAGAAAATGATGCTAGTATTCTTTGACCTGCTTCTATTAAAATAACTTTCGTTTTTTTAGGGTCTATTTTTTTGAATTCATTATTTAGGGTATGGTAAGCAATTTCACACAAAGATCCACTTAATTCGACACCAGTTGGTCCTCCTCCAACAACAATAAAGGTAAGATATTTCTCTTGATCCTTTTCACTATCCAATTGCTCAGCAATTTCAAATGCTGTTAATACACGACGTCTAATTTCAGTTGCTTGTTCAATAGTTTTCATACCAGGAGCAAATTGTTCCCATTCATTTCTCCCAAAATAACTATGACTGGCACCACAAGCTAGAACTAAATAATCAAATGATATTTTTTTAAATTCAGTTTCAATAAATTTTTCTTCAGGATTAATAGCAATGACTTCACCAAGATTGATTTCAATATTATCGTACTTTGCAAGAATTGATCTAATTGGTGAAGCAATTTCGGCAGGGCTCAATCCTGCCATGGCAACTTGATATAAAAGTGGTTGAAATAGATGATAATTGTTTTTATCTAAAATTGTGATCCGAATTCCTGCTAAATTTCCTAATTTTTTTGCTGTATTAATTCCTGCAAAACCAGCACCAACAATGACTATGTGAGCAGAAGTGCTTTTATTTTTCATTTTTTGTTCCTTTTTTGTGCAGAATAAGATTTAACTGGCAAGCTGTTTTACTTCAGTTTGCTTTCACTATAATTTTATATTAGTCCAGATTTGGTTTTTATATTATCTGAGGTAAAAATGACTTTGAAAAATGAAGTTGGATTTTTAGAAGTGATTTGCGGATGCATGTTTAGCGGCAAAACTGAAGAATTGCTTAGAGTTCTTAAAAGATCGCTCATCTCAAAGCAAAAAATTTTAGTTTTTAAGCATGCTTCAGATATTAGATATTCAACCCAAGAAATTTGTAGTCATAATGGACAAAAAATTTCAGCGCATCTTATTGAAAACACAAGTGAGATTTTTAAATTTGATCTGTCTGATATTGATGTTGTCGGTATTGATGAAGTTCAGTTTTTTAATGCAAATGTTATTGAAGATATTGAAAAATTATTAGCAAAAAAAATAAGAGTCGTAGTAGCTGGCTTGGATTTAGACTATCGAAAAAAACCTTTTGGTTATATGCCACAACTTTTAGCTATGGCTAATAAAATTACTAAATTAACTGCGATTTGTGCACAGTGTGGTAACGATGCTTTTTATAGTCAACGTTTAAATGATACTAAACAATTGGTGTTAGTTGGAGCGACTGATTATTATGAACCTAGATGTGCTTTGCACCATTACATCCCAGAAAATAATATTATTTAGAAAAGAACTTTAATTAGAATAAAATATTGAGCAAAATTCTTTAATAAGTTGAATGCTTTGAGCTCTATTTAGACGAGGATCACAATAAGTTTCATAATTTAAATGTAAATCTTGTTCTTGTAAGTTACATTCCCCGCCTGTGCATTCAGTTACATCTTTATAAGTTAGTTCTAAATGAATTCCTGCTAAATTAGAGTTTATCTTTTTATGTATTTCAATAGTATTTTTTAATTCATTTAATATGTTATTAAAATTTCTTGTTTTATATCCTGATTCAGATTTATACGAATTTCCATGCATTGGGTCACTAATCCAAGTAACATTTAATTGTTGTTTTTTAATAGCAAAAATAATTTCGAGTAAATTTTCTAAAGCAGGTGAATCACCAAATCTTGTTATTAAACTTATTTTCCCAGGGCAATTTCTAGGGTTCAAAATCCGAAGAAGTTCAACTACTTCAGTTGCTTTCGCATTAGGTCCAATTTTAATTCCTATATGATTTCCGATTCCTTTAAGAAATTCAACATGAGCACCATTTATTTCGCGAGTTCTTTCCCCCAACCAAAGAGTATGAGCAGAATAATTAAACCATTCGTTAGCAAAATTTGAATAGTGTGTTAGTGATGATTCATAATGTAACAAAAGGGCTTCATGGGAATAAAATATATTACACTTTTTAATTCTATTAATCCATTCAGCAGTTTGTTTCGCCTTTTCATATGCAATAATTAATCTTTTAGGATCTGGAGAACGTTCAATTTCTGAATAATGAATAGAATTTATAATATCACCACGATAGGATAATATCTTAGAATTATTTTTAAATTCAAATTGTTCAGTTCGTGGTTTGGCGTATTGTCCTGCAATTCTACCAATTAAAACTACTTTCTTTTTTAAATTTTCTTCAAGTATATTGCAAAGATATTCTAAATGAGAAATTCTATTTTTAACATCATCTAAATTACAACTTTCAAAAGTCTCTGCACAATCTCCTGCCTGCAAAATAAATATGTTACCTTTTTCTGCTTCTGAATAAAGATTTTTTAAATACATAATATCTTCATCAAAGACTATTTTTTCAGAGTTCTTTAAATAATTCATTGATTCTTTTAAAGATAATTCATTCTTGTAATAAGGAATTTGTTTTTGAAAACAAAGTTTCCAACTCTCAGGATGCCAGTTAGGAAAATAAAAATTTTCATTATTGATCGAAGTCATGAATTACCTTTTGATTAAAGAAACTTATTGTATAAAATTGAATCCAGCACCTAAGATTAAAATAAATCCCAAAATTAATCTATACCAAGCAAAAATTAGAGTAGATCTCTTTTCTAAATATTTCATAAGTCCAAAAACAGCCAAAAATGCCGCGATAGAAGCTGTAATAATGCCAACAGTGAGAACACTCCAGCCATAGGTTGAAAGTCCTGCATTGTGCATTTCATGAATTTGTTTTAATCCTGCAGCAACAATAACTGGGACTCCTAAAATAAAAGAAAAAGCAGCAGCTGTTTCTCTTTTTAGACCTAAAAATAATCCGGCCGTAATGGTTGCTCCAGAACGTGAAACTCCTGGAATCAAAGCAGCTACTTGTGCTAGTCCAACAATTATGCAGTCTTTAAATGTTAGACGTTTAAAATCTCTTTCATGTTTACAAACTTTTTCTGCTATAATAAATAAAGCTCCCATAAAAATACATGCAGCTCCAATAACATACAAAGATCTTAAAGGTGAATTAGGAGAATTTAAAATAGATTTTAAAAGCAATCCCATCACACCTACAGGAATGGTTCCTATAATAATTCCAATCCCAAGTCTAAATTCAGTAGAAGAAAAATTTCGTGTTTTAATACTTTTTAATGTCCCCGAAAAGATATTCCAAATTTCTGTTCTGAAATAAATCATAACAGCAAAAAAACTTGCTAATTGCACAGCTCCTGTAAAAGGTGTTCCTGGATCTTGCCAACCTAGAAAAGCCGGTACTATTCGCAAATGCGCTGTACTACTTATCGGTAGTAATTCTGTTATACCTTGTACTATTCCTAGAATAATTATTTTAAAATATCCCAAATCAACAAATCCACAATCTATCAGATGTCCATGCACTGGAATAGGGCATGCAAGTGCCATAATAATTCTCCTTTAGAAAAAGTTGCACAATAGAAATAGATACCATATCGTTCCTTGAAGGCCACAAAGTGGTCAGTATATTTTAATTAAGCCCGTCTTTTAATTTAAATTTGACGGGTTCTTTTTTGGAATTAATTTTTTTTATGGAGATATGTAAATGAGCGAAATTCAACGCACATTGCTTGGACAAATCCAAGAAAAGTTTGAACCTATTCGGAGGTATCTTTGACACTCCATTAAAAAGAAAACGAATTTTAGAAATTGAAGCTGAAAGTAATAGTGATCCTAATTTTTGGAATGATAGAAGAAAATCTTCTACCCTCTTAAAAGAAAAGAAAAATTTAGAAGATGCCATCACATCATGCGAAACTTTAATTAAAAAATTTGCTGATACATTGGTTGCTATTGAATTTGGAGAAGAGGGTGACGAGCAATCCATTAAAGAAGCCGATGAATCTTTGCAAGATCTTACTTCAGAAGTAAATGAGCTAGAAACAAAACGTTTATTGTCAGGCGAAACTGATCGCAATAGCGCCATTTTAACAATTAATGCTGGAGCTGGTGGAACTGAAGCGTGCGATTGGGCGCAGATGATCCTGCGGATGATGCTAAGGTTTTGTGATAGAAAAAGATTTAAAGCTGAAGTTGTTGATGAACTAGAAGGTGATGGGGCAGGAATAAAAAATGCAACTGTTACTATAGAAGGTGATTTTGCTTATGGCATTCTAAAGTCGGAAAACGGTGTGCATCGTCTGGTGCGTATTTCTCCCTTCGATTCCAATGCACGCAGGCACACATCTTTTTGTTCCGTATATGTCAGTCCCATTATTGATGATGATATTCAAATAGATATCAAAGAAAGTGATTTGAAAGTTGATACTTATCGAGCAGGTGGTGCTGGAGGTCAGCATGTCAACAGAACGGATTCTGCTGTGCGTATGACGCACTTACCCACTGGAATTGTTGTGCAAAGCCAGCAACAAAGAAGCCAAATTCAAAATCGTGAAACATGTTTAAAACTTTTAAAAGCAAAACTGTATGAAGTTGAAATATCAAAAAGACAAGCGGAATCAAAAGCTATTGAAGAAGCAAAAATGGATAATGCTTTTGGCTCACAAATTCGATCTTATGTATTACATCCTTATAAATTAGTAAAAGATGTAAGAACTCTGGCTCAAAGTAGTGATCCTAATACAGTTCTTGATGGTGATATTGAAGAGTTTTGTTTAGAGTATTTAAGGCAAAATGCTGCTGGTCAGTTTAAAGGTAAAGGTGGATCTGATGATTCAGATTCAATTTAATATTTGAGGTTTATATGTCGTTGCAACAAGAATTAGAAGAAGTCATTTTAACAGTACCTGATTTCCCAAAAAAAGGAGTCAGCTTCAAAGATATCAATCCTTTATTTAAAAATCCTGTTGTGATGAAAAAAGTTATTCAAGAAATGGCTATTTATGCAAAGGAAGTGAAAGCACAACATATCGTTGGAATTGAAAGTCGAGGGTTCTTTTTTGGTATTCCTTTGGCGCTAGAATTAAATATCCCTTTTGTTGCTGCCAGAAAAAAAGGTAAACTTCCAGGGGACGTTATTTCTCAAGAATATTTATTAGAATATGGAACTGATTGTATAGAAATTCAAAAAAATTCTATTCTCATAAATGAAAAATATCTCATTGTGGATGACGTAATTGCTACTGGGGGTACTGCAAAAGCTACAGCTGAAATAATTAAAAAAGGTGGAGCTGAAGTTTGCGGTTTTTCTTTCCTGATTGAGTTATTATTTTTAAATGGAAAAAATTTAATTTTACCAAGTAGTTCAAACATTCAAAGTTTATTAAAATATTCTTAATTAAAGTATTTCACTAATTCTTTTAAAATATCTTCCATTTCAAAAGGCTTTTCAAATATTTTTTTGATGTTTAGTTCTTTTTCTTTACTAGAATCTAATTCATTTTGACCTGAACAAATAAATAAAATGGGCTTTTCTTTTTTTAGTGTTAATAGATCTTTTGCAAGGGATATGCCATCCCCTTTGGGCATTTTTACATCGGAAATTACACAATGAATTTTTTCATTTTGGACAATTTTAAATGCGTCTTTCCCATTATCTGCTTCAAAGATTTTCGCTTTTGTTTTTAAAGTAATCAATTCGCTTAATACTTCTCTCATCAATTCATCATCGTCAACTATCAAAATATTAATGTGATTTAAATTTAACAAAGTAACTCCTTTTCATTGCTAATATACACTGGGTAATTCAATTATAAATGTCGTATTTTTGTTGGAACGGTCATAATATAGTTTTCCATTGTGCATTTCTATTATTCTTTTTGAAATACTTAAGCCTAAGCCAGTTCCCTTACCGACTTGTTTTGTAGTGAAAAAAGGGTTCATAAGTTTGTCTATTATATTTTCTGGAATACCGTTTCCACTATCTGTAAATTGAAGAATTAAAGTATTTTCTTTTTTTGTAACAGTTATATTTATCCATTTTTCTGCATAATTATTAATAGCATCTATTGAATTATTAATTAAGTTAAGAAAAACTTGGCATAATTCAGCTTCTTTGCCAAAAGTAAATAAATTCTCACTGGTTTGAATGCTTAATTGTATACCGTTGTTTGTAATTTTTTCTTGACATAAATCTAAAGAAGATTGAAGAATATTATTTAAAGAAATTTTGTCATAGTTATCTTTCTCTGAATTTCTTGTATACATTTTTAAGCTTTTTACTATGCGTGCAATTTTTTGGGTTGTTGCTTCAATTTTTGTGATATCACTTACTAATTTATCAATTTCTAAATTATTTTCAGTAAGTTTATTTTTAATTGAATAAGATTTCATGATTATAACAGATAAAGGAGTATTTATTTCGTGAGCTATATTTGCAGCCATTTCTCCTAATTGTGAAAATTTTGATGTATACAGCATCTGTTCTTTTTGCTCATTTATTATTTTTTGAATTTCAATTTCATGGGTTAAATCTTCTGCTGTAAATAAATAGCCAATTATATTTTCAAACTGGTCGTAAATTGAAGATACAAGAACTTTTACAAAGAATTTTTCTCCATCTTTTCTAACAAAAGTAGATTGAGAAATGTTTTGTTTTTTTACATTTAAAATAAAATACTCAAAAGAATTTAGTTTTTTATCTGAAACAATAGCAAGGTTTGTCTGATCATTTTTTTTATCTGAAGATAGTAGAATTTCAGAATTTTTTCCATGATATTGATTTGCTATTTTCTCTAATTCATCTTTATCATAAAAAATTAATGGAGATTCTTTTCCAATAACATCTGTTGACTTATATTGAAGAGAATTTTCAGCAGATTTATTAAAAGATAATATTTTACCTGCATTGTCAGTTGAAATAATTAAATAGTTGGAAGAGTTAATGACTCCTTTAAACCAAGATTCCTTTTGATAAAGCATTTTGTTTTTTAAAACAATTAGATTAATAAATTTATTAGTGGAATATATAATAATAATATTAATTATTATATATAAAAGAACTAAAAGATATATGTAACTCATTACTTTACTGGTATTTGCGGTGAGTATTATTTTCCAATTATAACCACCTATTTTTTTTGTTACTTGGTAACTATTTTTATATAATATGCTTTCAGATATATATTTAGAAAATCCACCAGTATAAATAAGATCTGATTTATCAAATTCAATCTGTATTTTTACATTGTTTGGTAATTTATTGTCTAATTCTTGAAGAAACTTATCCAATACAATCGTAGTAAAAGCCCATCCTTTTAAAAAATATCTTGGATTTTTCCCTTTTGGATCAAAAATTGGTAGTAAAGCGTAAAAACCTAAGCTTTTTTCATATTGTTGGGATAGATTAACTGGTCTTGTTAACGTAAACTCATTTTTTAACGCGGCTGTCAACGCAGCTTCTTTGCGAAAATTGTCATAAGAAATATCTAGCCATTTTAAATCAAGATTTGCATCAGGTGGTTCTACCAATTCTATAATCATGTGTTCATCTGTTTTTACTTTTGGATAAATTTCTGAAATTTTATTTTCTTTGATGTAACTTTGTAAGTCTTTATCATATATAAGCCTGATAAAACCTATGCCCAGTGAACCTTTAAAATTTTTTTTAAAATCTATTGTATTAGTATAAAGTTCAAAATCTTCATTACTTATATTGTTTTTAATACTATATATTCCTTGAATATTTTTTAAATTAATATTATACTTAGATAACGTCATAGTTATCGATTCAGATATATCTTTTGTTAATTCTTTAACTATTAGCTCTTCAGAACGGATATATTTTAAATAAAAATTATAAAAAATAACTGTATTAATTATTATACCAATTGATAAAGATATGGATTTAATAGGAGACATTTTTTACCTGCAAAGATTATTTTGTATTTTAGGATTAAAAACACTATTTTGTCAATTTTAGTAAAATGTATTTGTGGGAAAATTTTTCATTTTATAAAAAAATTAAAAAAATGTAACTAATTAAATTTTTGAATGAGAATAATTTTCAATATTAATGTCAAAAAACCGCCATTTATGATTATAATTTAGCAAAAAAATACAGCATTTATTCTTGTAAATGCATACCATTTTATGAAATATTTATGCTTGATTTGTGCTTTATTGTTTTTTCTTAAAATTGCACACGGAGTGATGAATGAGTTTGGAAAAGTTTCGCTATGATGATGGCATAGTAAAAAAATTCATAGCAGCAATGCTAATTTGGGGTATTGTTGGGATGTTGGTTGGAGTCATAATTGCCATCCAATTATTTTATAGACCTTTTAACTTTGATTTGCCTTGGTTAACTTTTGGACGCTTACGGCCATTGCATACCAACGCTGTTATTTTTGCATTCTGTTTAAATGGTGTCTTTGCTGGAATTTATCATTCTTCTCAACGTCTTTTAAAAACAAGAATGTTTAGTGATATTCTGTCAAATATTCATTTTTGGGGTTGGCAATTAATTATTGTTCTTGCTGCTATTACTCTTCCTTTGGGATTATCTACATCCAAGGAGTACGCTGAGTTGGAATGGCCTATTGCAATTTTGATTGCGTTAATTTGGGTCATTTTTGCAATTAATTTCTTTCTCACAATAGCGATTAGAAGAGAAAAAATTCTTTATGTTTCAATTTGGTTTTATATTGCAACAATAATTACAGTTGCTCTACTTCATATAGTAAATCATATTTCTTTACCTGTAACTTTCTTAAAAAGTTATAGTGCTTTTTCTGGAGTTAGAGATGCGTTAGTTCAGTGGTGGTATGGGCACAATGCTGTTGCGTTTGTCCTTACAACCCCATTTTTGGGGCTAGGTTATTACTATGTACCCAAATTAGTAAATAGACCTATATATTCTTATCGTTTATCTATTATTCATTTTTGGTCGCTTATTTTTATCTATATGTGGGCAGGCCCACACCACTTACAGTACACTGCACTTCCTGAATGGATTCAATCCCTTGGAGTAGTTTTTTCTGTAATGTTAATAGCTCCTTCTTGGGGTGGCGCAATTAATTTTATTTTAACAATAAAATCTGCGTGGAAAGAAATTAAATCACATCCATCCACTAAATTTTTATTGGCTGGCGCTATTTTTTATCTATGTGCAACTTTAGAAGGACCTATACTTTCATTTAAATCTGTAAACAGAGTTATGCACTATACGGATTGGATTATAGGACATGTGCATGTGGGTGCTTTAGGATGGAATGGTTATATTCTATTTGCTATGCTTTACTGGCTAGTTCCATCTATTTATAAAACTGAATTGCAATATAAAAAATTGGCGAACGCTCACTTTTGGATCTCTTTTATAGGAATTCTTATTTATTGTATTCCTATGTATATCGCTGGGGCAATGCTTGGTTTTATGCGGGAAAGTGTTACCGATAATGTGTTAACTTATCCAAATTTCATGGAAATGGTAAACAAAATTCTACCATATTATCAAATAAGAGCCATTGGTGGAACTCTGTATTTAGTTGGAATTATAATTGGTACATATGTAATTTATAAAACAATAAGAAAAGCTGGAAAAGTTCCAGATACTTTAGCAGAAGCGCATAGTTTCTCAACGATTGAACATAAAAAAACTGTATATGGAACGGTGCAAAAAGCAGCCGAAAATTTAGGGCTTGTCATGGGAATGCTTACTCTTATTGCTGTTTCCATTGGTGGTATTGTGCAAATTCTTCCCTTACTAATTAATCATTCTACAGAAGAAAAAATTGTAACTTTAAAACCATATACTCCTTTAGAAATTGAAGGCCGTGATATTTATATTCGAGAAGGATGTAATAATTGTCATTCACAAATGATCAGAACTTTTAAAGAAGAAGAAATGCGCTATGGACCATATTCCCGTGCAGGTGAATTTGAGTATGACTTTCCACATCTTTGGGGATCAAAGACAACTGGACCAGATCTACAAAAGTTAGGAAAAAAATACGGAGATATTTGGCACTATAAACATATGGATGATCCAACTAGTATGACTCCAAATAGTACTATGCCAAAATATGATTGGCTACTAAAAGATCGTTTAGATACATCATACACGATTGATAAATTAAAAGTTATGGCAAAATTGGGAGTACCATATACTCAAGAAGATATTAATAATGCTGAATCAAACTTAAAGAAGCAAGCTGAAAAAATAGCTACTGGTCTTCAAGAGCAAGGAATCAACGCTAATAAAAATGCTGAAATAATTGCCTTAATTGCTTACTTGCAAAGATTAGGAATTGATGGACGCGAAGCATTAGAACCTTCGACTAAAAAAACTGAGGGGAAATAATGCTGAGTGAATTAGCTTCAGATCATGGTGAAATTATTGTTACGATTGGAGTCTTTTTTGTAACCTTTATATTATTTATTTTTTGGTTAATTTGGTCAAATGTAGTTAGTAAAAGTTATATTAAGCATTGTGAGGATATGACAAAAAATGACGAATGATAATAATAAAAACGAAAATGAGAAAAATAATAAGCTTTTAGATCATGATTTTGATGGGATTAAAGAATATGACAATCCAACGCCAATTTGGTTTCAAATATTATTTTATGGAACGATCATATTTTCAGCAATTTATTTATTTTACTATCACATTTATAAAAACGGACATCCGTTAAAAGATGAATATCTTGCTTCTGTTGGGCAAAATAATACCAATGCAAACAATGGAAGTGGAGATTTTAATTATGCCCAAAATATAACAAATAAAGAAATGATAGAGCTTGGAAAACAAGCTTATGCTACAAATTGTGCATCATGTCATGGTTTAAAAGGTGAAGGTGGAGTTGGTCCTAACTTAACAGACAATTATTGGATAGTAGATAATACATATTCAGCAGTTGAGAAAGTCATAGATATTGGAGTTCCTGAAAAGGGAATGCCAGGTTGGAAAACAATACTTGGTGATAAAAAAGTTAAAGCTTTAGTGATCTACATAGCAAGTATTCAAGGAACTAATCCCCCAAATCCAAAAAAACCTGAAGGAAAAGAAGGTAAGTTACATTAATGGCATTCCACTTCTGTTCCATTAGTGTTCTGAATTTTATTTTCACTTGAGTGGAAGTATCCTCCTCTTAATAATGCAATGAAAGCAATGATGCATAAAATAAATACAGTAAAATATTTGTAAAAATTTGGATTTCTTTTTGAAAATAAAAGAATTAATCCTTTGCTTCCAATTAAAATGGGTGAAGTTGCGCAGGCAAAAGCCAGCATCCCAGCAGCACTTAACCATGGATTTGCAAAAGTAGCGCTCATCAATATGGCGCTATATAAAAATCCACAAGGGAGTAAAGCTGTTATAATACCTAAAGTAGCAGCTT
Organism: Pigmentibacter sp. JX0631; assembly: GCF_029873255.1. Taxonomy (NCBI): domain Bacteria; kingdom Pseudomonadati; phylum Bdellovibrionota; class Oligoflexia; order Silvanigrellales; family Silvanigrellaceae; genus Pigmentibacter; species Pigmentibacter sp. JX0631. The sequence goes on from NZ_CP123622.1 coordinate 3,294,053, forward strand.
GGGACAGTGGAGAATATCTGTTTATGAAAATTACAATTTTTTGTGCTTTATTTGTAAAAATATTTATAGGTTTAAGAAGAAAAAAAATTTGGATAAAGCAAATGGTTACAACAATAAGAGCAATTTTTTTTGCAGAAAGATTAAAAAAATCTTTCAATAAAAAAGTTCCTAAATATCCAGAAATAAGTCCAATTATGGTATAACTTATTCCTCTGCTGACAAAGTATTGCCAAGTTTTTTTTTGGCATGATGCAACTAATGGAGAACACATGCCTAAACAATGAAGAGATCCTGAAAAACCAAAAGCTGCAATTGATATCATAGGGACAAAAATGTTTACAAAATTATTCATAAAAAAAGACTCCAGTAATAACGAGAACAAGAATATTGTAACACAAAATTTATCTGCAAAGGAAGTCTTATGTTTGAATGAGTTTGAAGATAAATGTATGCACTGTAAAAAAAAATTCATAAAAATAAAATTAAATCAAATATTTTGTTGCAAAGGTTGTGCAGGAGTTTATCAATTTTTAATTTCAAATGATTTGCAAAAATATTATGAAATAATGAAAAAAGTTGGAGAAAGTCCATCTTCCGCTGAAGAGTATTCATTATCTCACTACAATATTTATGAAGACGAAAATATAAATACGATATTTAAATTTGATAAAAATACTTGGGGATTTTTTGTACCAGAAATAAAGTGCGCTGCATGCATTTGGTTAATAGAAAAATCACTTGGAAAGATTGAAGAAATAGAAAATATTAATATTAATTTGCTTGAAAAAACAGTTACTTTTGTAAATATAAAGAATTCAGCAAGTAATCTTAAAAATGCGGCAATGTTATTGACTAAAATTGGCTATAATCCTCTCCCTCTTCCTTTTTTATCTTCAAAACAATTTAGATCAAAATATGAAAAGGAAAGATTAAAAGATATAGGAATTTCTGGATTTGCATTTGGAAATGTAATGATTTTTGCAGCAAGTTCTTATTTTGGAAAATTTTTTGGTATTGATGAGAAAATTAATACGGTATTTATATTAATTAGTATGATTATCTCTTTACCTGCAACTTTTTACGCAGGAAGAAGTTTTTTTCTAAATTCCTTTCAGGCATTAAAAAATAAAAAAATACATATAGACACAACAATTTCATTTGCATTAATTATAACTTTAGGAATTAGTGTCTATGAAACTTTTTTAAATACAACTAGAGTGTATTTTGATACTATAACTGGCTTAGTTTTTCTCCTTTTAGTAGGTAGATATTTTCATGAAAAAGCAATCCATAAAGCCAAAGAGCTTGGTGAATCAATGAAAAATATATTACCAATTGAAGCATTCTCTATAAATAAAGGGGATCAAGTTTTAATTCCTAAAGGATCAATATTTTTAGCAGATGGCATTATATTAGAAGGAGAAACTGAAGTTAATCAATCTTCATTAACAGGTGAAGAAATGCCAGTGGTTAAAAAGGAAAATGATTTTGTAATAGCTGGTTCACAAAATATTCTAAATCCTGTTAAAATATTGGCGCAAAAAACAGGTAATGAAACATGGATTTCAAGTTTAGAAACATTAATTTGTCAAGCAAAAAATAATAAATCAAATGTCGAAACATTAATAGAAAAAATATTACCTATTTTTACTTTATCAATTATCTTTATTTCTGTACTATCTTTTTTGTATTGGATATTTATTTCTTTTGAAAAAGCTTTAGATGTATTGGTTGCTATACTAGTAATTTCTTGTCCTTGTGCATTAGCTCTGGCAACCCCATTGCTAATGTCTTCAACTCTAAAAGTATTTTGGAAAATTGGGGCAATTGTTAAGACGCAAAATGCAATTGAAACTTTGCCAGAAATAGATACCGTTATCTTTGATAAGACTGGAACTTTAACAAGTGGCGAATTAAAAGTTCTTGAAATAGAATTTTTAAATTTAAAGGTTAGTGATGAAATAAGAACTGAAGTTCTTTCAGCATTTTATTCACTAGCAAAGCAATCTGTCCATTTAGTATCAAAAGCAATAGTTAATTATTTCCAAATGGAAAAATTCCTGTCTGTTGACTTAAAAAATGTAAATGAACTAGCTGGGCGAGGAATAGTTGGGAATTTAAACAATGGAATTGAAATTAAGATTGGAAATTTAAAATTTGTAAAACCAGAAGTGCAAGATACAGAAAAAAGATTTTGTGTTTATGGTAAATATGAAAATGTTTATGTGAAATTTTTAATTTCAGAGCAAATTAAAAATGGCGCTAAAGAATTAATAGATTATTTGTTTTTGAATAAAATATCTTGTTACATCTTATCAGGTGATAAAGCCTCATCAGTACAAAAAATTGCAGATGGATTAGGAATTAATCACTCACATTGTTATTCAGAGCAATTGCCAGACGAAAAATTAAAAATTTTAGAAGGTTTTCAGTATTCTGGAAAAAAAGTTTTAGCTCTTGGGGATGGGGTCAATGATGCTGCAATGTTAGCAAAAGCGCATGTTGGAATTGCTTCGCATGGTGGAACAGATGTTGCATTGCACTGTGCAGATATTTTTCTTCGTAAACCGAATTTGTTTTTAGTAAAAAATATATTTGAAATAAGCAAAAGCACAAAAAGGACGTTAAAAATTTTAATTTTGGTTAGCTTAGTTTATAATTTTGTTGCAATATTGTTTGCAGTTTTTGGCTTTGTTGATCCTCTTTTTGCGGCTTTATTCATGCCTATATCATCACTTTCTGTGTTTTTAATTGTTTATTTTAGAAAGGCCCATATAGCATGAGCGTTGTCATTTATTTAGCAATTTTTATGATATTTGTTGGTGCATTTTTTCTGGTTATTTTTTTATTTGCCGTAAAAAATGGTCAATTTGATGATTTAGAGTCTCCTGCACATAAAATTTTACTTGATGATGATATCGAAGAAGCGGATAAAAAACAGGTCATCCAAAAATCAGATAAAAAACATGAGTAATTATAGTAAGTTAATAACTAGTTGAAAATATCTTGTTTTTCTTTTTTAACTATGCGAGAAGTCATTAATGCAAATAAATTGCATTAATGACTTCTCGGAGCATCTTATGGAAAATACTATTAAAAAAATTCCTGTGACACTTTTGTCTGGCTTTTTAGGTTCAGGAAAAACAACCTTACTAAAGCAAATTCTTACAAATAAAAATAATTTAAAAGTTGCAGTAATTGTAAATGATATGGCTGAATCGAACATTGATGCCATGCTGATTCATACTGGTGAAACAAAATTGCTTAGAAAAGAAGAAACTTTAGTTGAAATGAGCAACGGTTGTATCTGCTGCACTTTGCGTGAAGACTTGCTTATTGAAATCATGAAACTGGCTAAAGAAGATAAATATGATCAAATTATTATTGAGTCTACTGGAATATCAGAACCTTTGCCTGTGGCAGAAACATTTACATTTAAAGATGAAAATGGAGTATCATTATCTGATTTTGCATATTTAGATGCCTGTATTACAGTTGTAGATGCAAAAAATTTTCTAGAAGAATATTGCCGCTCACAAAGCCTTTTTTCTAGACAATTAACTGAAGTTGAAGATGAAAGAAATATTTCAAATTTATTAGCAGATCAAGTAGAGTTTTCCAATATAATTTTAGTTAATAAGGTAGATTTGGTGTCTGATGATGAAGAAAAAGAACTGATCTCAATCTTAAAGCAAATGAATACTAAAGCAAAGTTATATTCTACAACTAATTGTGAAATATCATTAGATAAAATATTGCAAACAAATTTATTTAATATTTCTGAAGCAGAAGAAAATGAAAATTGGTTGTTAGAAGATAGAGGTAGCCATAATCCTGAAACTTTAGAATATGGAATTTCAAGTTTTGTTTATAAAAATGCTAAACCTTTTGCAAAAGAAAAATTTTGGCAATTTATTGAAAAAGAAACTGATTCAATTTTACGTTCAAAAGGATTTGTTTGGTTTAATGATACACATGAATCGATCCATTTTTGGTCTCAAGCTGGAGCTTCATGTTCTATTGAAGAATATCCTGCTGATGAGCTAGAAAGGTACCAAGAAATTGTATTTATAGGACAAAATTTAGATCATAAAGAAATGATACAAAAATTAGATGCTTGTATTGCGTTATAGTTGCTAACTATAATTCATTTGTAATAAAAAAAATTTTATAATAAGATGAATTTGTTTTGTAATTTTTTGATGGACTAAAAAATGTACGAACTTTTAAAGGTTTATTATAATATGCAATTTAATAAAATTCATCTCGAATTATTTTGGGCATTCGCAATTAATGTTTTTTTCTCAGTAATTTCTATTGTAGTTATTTATTTTTTAACAAAATGGTTCATTTATTTTGTTAAAAAAACAAACGAAAAAGTACAGAAAATAGATCCTACATTACTCCCTATTACTCTCACTGTAATAAAGTATGCCTCTTTTGTAGTTTGCGTTCTTGTCATTTTAAATATTTTTGGGGCAAATACGAATGGGATCATTGCTTTTTTGGGTGCAGCAGGCGTTGGTGTCGCTTTGGCATTGAAAGAAACTTTACAAAATATTGCTTCTGGAATTATGTTAATTTTTTTAAGACCTTTTCAAGTTAACGATTATATAGAATCAAACACAAATATTGGAACAGTCCAAGAAATAAATTTATTTACTACTACATTAAAAACTCCAGATGGACTATTTCTCTTTGTTCCAAATAGTCTTTTATGGAATTCTTCGATAAAGAACTTTACCAGAAATGGTACAAGACGTTTGGATATCAATGTTAGTATTTCGTATGAAAGCGATGCCGAAAAAGCAAGAGAAATTATTCTTAATTTAACTAGATTAGATGGCAGGATTCTAAAAGAACCATCACCTATTATAGTTATTACTGCTTTGAATGAAAGTGCAGTAAATGTTATGTTAAGATGCTGGGTCTTAATTGATAATTATTGGGATGTAAATTATTACTTATATAAAACAATCAAGACTAATTTTGAAGAGCAGGGAATTTCAATTCCTTATCCACAACGTAACGTGAATTTAAAAATTCTGCACGACCCGACCGAACTAGTGAAGTTAAGTAATCAAGCAAATAAATAATTTATAAATTATATAGCAAGTTAAGATGATTTTCGTAAATGTCTTTTACTGATTGATAAGTTTTTCTAAAAGTAGGGAAAGTACCTATAATATCTATGTGATTCCATGTGTCTTTAACACCCAGATAGTTCCAAATACCTGAAGTAACTCCTTCTTTGTCAGAAAAATAAATTTGTTTTTGCTGAAATGGGCCTTGCATACTTATAGTATTTACCATTCCATCATTATCTAACCAATTTTCATCTATATTAATTTTACCGGCAATATTTTGAGTAAAACAACCAATTGCTGCTGTTGGTAAATCTAAAATATTAAAAAATGAATATTTGCAATTGTTAAAAGGATTAGTAATATGTGTTGATTTAGTACCTAAAGCAAAATAATAAACATTAGAATATATTTTTTCTGTTTCATTAAATTCTAAAGCACCTTCAGGACTTAAATCCCATTTACTAATATCTTTTGTACTAAATGCTTTTGAATTAAGAACTTTATTAAAATAATTGGAAAAAGATTCATGCCTATCTCTAGATAATCCCCAATGATCGAGTTTAAAGTCATAAAAAGAATTTTGGGTAATTCCAACTGCTGCGCTAAAAAAAGAAAAAAGAGTTTGGAGAGTTGGGACAAAGACATCTAAGATATTTGTTAGAGAAGTTCCATTATTAGGGGTTGAAATTGTTGTTAAACTAAATACCCAATCTTTGTTTCCAGAAAAAAGTTCATTTCTATTAGCTTGAAAAGTACTTACTTCCTCAGGTGAACCTTCTTTCAATAGTTTAAGAAAAACTCGAATGGTTTGCCCACCTTGACTATGCCCTAACAAATGTATTTTATGAGTCTCATCCCAATTTGCCAAAAGTGGGGTTTGATAACATTTCCCATATCTAGCATGTCCAAATTTTTTAGAATGATACTCTCCATAATCAGCACATGTTCCTTTAAGTTGAGCATATAATTCAATGGCTCTATCATAATTAGAACTTAATGGCCCAACAGAAGCACTTACTACATGAAAATCTTTTGTTTTTAAATCTTCTTGCAAATCATTTAATCCACCCCAATAGTAGAATCCTTTCATTTCTTGTCGACCCCAACCTGTTAGACCATGAACAAAAACTACGGGTAGATGATTTTTTGCAAAACATTTGTTTTGGATAAAAAAAGATAAAAGCAGTAAATAGACAAAAAAACGTTCCATATAGCTTCCCTCTAAAATGAATCCTCTTTGCAAGGAGAGTTTTAGTCATTATTGTGAAAAAATTGTATCATTACAGTATCTTGAATATTTTTGTGTTTCAAGAATGGAAAATTAATATTTTTTGTTTTTTTCAAGCTCAGATAGATTTCCTGTTATTTCAATAAAACTTTGCTTATTTTTATTTTTGCTCCTTTTAATTTTTTTTGTAATTGAATATTTTTAAAGTTATTTAAAAAAATATAATTTCTTTTTGTTTAATAAGAATGTATTAAAAAAATATTTTTATTTGTATTAAGAAATTTTAGAAATGAAACAGGAATAAAAATTTTTTCAAAATTAAATAAAATATAAAACATCTCAGTTTTCCAGTTCAACTTTTTTGTGCCCTACATATTTGTCAAATATTTTTCATTTGGTTAAATCTTTTCCCAATAGATCTTGAATATTCAATATGTCTTTGCCAGAATAAAACTTAGGTTACTTACTTAAATACTTTTTTTTAAAGGAAAATTGATTATGGATCCTCGCCCTGCTCGTATGCCATGGCTTTCTCCTTATCTTGCAGTAAGAAATCTAGAAAGAACGGCTGATTTTTATACAAAAGCGTTTGGTTTTAAAGTAAAAGGAATGAAGGACCAACATGGGAATATTAACCATATAAATGTTTTTCACAAGAATACAGTCATTTGTATGTTGCATCCAGAAAATGCGATGGGAAGTCCTGCAAGAGCGCCTGCATCTTTAAATATTACAGCTTCGCAATCGTTTTATGTTTTTGTTGATAATGTAGACAAAATATACGAAAAAGCAGTTGCTAGTGGTTGCAGAAGTACTGTTTCACCAGAAGATTTTTACTGGGGAGACAGAATGTGTACTGTAATTGATTTAGATGGATATTCATGGTCATTTGCTAAAGAAATAAAGAAGCCAAAAGCTAAAGCAAAAAAGAAAAAAGCGACGACAGCTAAGAAAAAGAAAACTTCTAGCAAAAAAAGCCCTGCAAAATCTACGAAGAAAAAAGTTACAAAGAAAAAAGTAACGAAGAGAAAAACAAAAAAGTAACTTAATTAAGAAAATTGTTTTTTTCTTAAGAATTGGTAACGTGATTCAAAAAGATTACTTAATTGAAATGGACTTAGTTTATTAAATTGTTTAAACCATTCTTGTGCATTAAATTGAGCAGGAAAGTTTGGGATGTTTTTAAAAGATTTTTTCTCAAAATGATATTTAAAGCCACCATGTGTAATTTCTTTTCCAGATTTTTGATCAAATGTTAGAACAACACAAGTAACTTCATTACAATCACAATCTGGATTTACGCAATATAAATCATCTAAAGCAAAAACTTGTTTTTCATGAAAACGCTCAATAGCGCCTGCGTATGGAAAAATTGCTTGGAAAGGAACTAATGATGCTTTCTTTTGTTTAGGTGGAATTTTTTCTTCCCAGTTTGAATCAGCTAAGTTTGGGATAAAACTGATAAAAGGCTGTTTCAAATGTGGATTAAGGTTCCCATGTGCTAATTTTTCAAAAGTGGATTTAAATTCTGCTTTTTCTTTTTCTGTTAACTTTACTATTTCACTATCAGAAACATTTATATTTCCATTGCCCTTAGCATCTAAGGTCGTTTGTAATGAGCGGCAATCGAGAATTTCAGTTAAATTAAGGTTAAAAATGTCAAATTTTAAAGTCAAACCAAGTATTTTTGCATTTTCGTTAGACTCATCTCCCTTTAAACTTGCTAAAAGCTTTGCTCTGAACTGATTTCTAAATGGGGTCAGTTTTACAACCAAAGTGCATTCTTTTGCTGCATTATAGGCATCATCTTTAGTTTCAACCTGTTTTTGAAGCATTAAGACAGATTCAACCGAAAAATATTGTTCATTCCAGTAAAGTCTATTCGCTTCGTTAGCCTCTAAATTTAATTGCATATAATATGGTTGTTGCATGCTGTGAGCTCCTAATTAACACAAAATCATGGATTAACAAAATTAAATCCTTTGAGCAAGTTGCCTTAACATAAAGCTCCGCATGGACATAGAACTATTCTGGAATTTTTCATATAAAAATTCAATCTGGTCTGTATCAGATTCTAAACCTATAATGTATAAAAGTGGGATGAAATGTTCTTCTGTTGGAACGGAAAGTTTAGCATTTTTGCCAAATATTCTTCTATATTTTATGATAGTATTATGGTCTTTATTTTCTAACGCACTTTTAATTTTTTCATCAAAAGAAGTTGCCCATTCAGGACTAGGTGCCGAAATGTCTTGAGAAAATGAGAAAAATGAATGGACGATGTTCCCACTGCCTATAAATAAAATTTTTTCATTTCTGAAAGGTCTTAAAATTTTTCCAATTTCATAATGCTGATTTAGTTTCAAATCTAAATTTTGGCTAATAAGAACTACAGGAATATCAGCTGATGGAAATAAATGAATTAAAATACTCCATGCGCCATGATCTATTCCTCTTTTTTCATCTAATATGGGAGCAAAATCTTTTAATTCATTTTTTAATCGCTCTGCTAAATCAGGATTTCCTGGTGGAGAGTAAACAACATTGGAAAGCTCACTAGGGAAGCCTGAAAAATCATAGATAGTTTTTAATTTATGTGAATGAGAAATAAATAAACCTTCAGTTCTCCAATGCGCAGAAAAACAAACAATAGAACTTATGTTATTTTTTAATGAATTTCCAATTTCATTTAATTTAATAGAAAAATCACTTTTTTCAATTGCATTCATAGGGCTTCCATGCGCTATAAATAAACAAGGAGTGTTTTCATTTTGCATTTTTTATCCTTTTAAGTAATTTTAAATAAAGAGATTTTATCAGAAATAAAGAAGAATAAACTTGCAATAATTTGACATATTAAATAATCACAGAATTGTATTATTTGTCATATCGAGGATCGTATGGATAAAAAAATTTATCTTCTAGGAATTATTTCTTTATTAAGTGCAGTAGAATTTAAAAGTTATTCGCAAAGTATATTTCAAAATCCTGATAAAAATAGAAGTTTACCGCCGGTTGATCTTGTTCCTGAAGCAAATAAAGGAGTAACAATAAAAGAACAACTTGGGAAAAAAATTGATTTAAATATAAAATTTATTGATCAAAATGGAAATCCTAGAACACTAAAAAATTTGACCGAGAAAGGCAAACCAATTTTATTAACTCTAAACTACTATAGATGCGTTAGTTTATGTAGCGTACAGCTATTAAATTTGGCAAAAACATTAAAGGAATTAAATTGGCCAGTAGGGAAAGACTTTACAGTTTTAACAGTAAGTTTTGATCCTAAAGATACTTATCATGATGCAAAAAAGAAACAAATTGAATATCTAGATAAATTAGGTCAAGATCATGCTGAATGGAATTTTTTTGTTGGCGATAGTAAAAGTATTGAGACGATTACTAAAGATGTAGGATTTTATTATAAGTTCATTCCTGAAAATAATGAGTATTCACATACTGCAGCAATTTTTTTTATAGCGCCAGATGGAACAATTACTCGTTACGTTTATGGAATTTCTTATAAAGTAAATGATGTGAAGTTTTCTTTAATGGATGCGTCGCAAGGAAAAATTGGCTCAACTACTGACAGATTTCTTTTATTTTGTTGTTACTATGATCCTAATGCAGGCGCATACACCGGGTTTGCTATGGGTTTTATGCGAGTTGTTGGAATTTGTATGATATCTTTTTTACTTATATTAATTTTTGTATATTATAGAAAAAGAAAGTATAATTTAATAAAAATGAATTATAAGGAATAATTATGTTTGAAATTAGAAAAAGTAAAGATAGAGGTTCTGCAAATTATGATTGGCTAAATACAAAATTTACTTTTTCTTTTAATGGTTATTATGATCCAAAATTCTTGGGTTTCCGTTCTTTAAAAGTAATAAATGAAGATTTTATTAAAGGTGCAGGAGGATTTCCTTTTCATGAGCATAAAAATATGGAAATTATTACATATTTAGTTAAGGGTATATTAGAACATAAAGATACTTTAGGAAATAGTGCCACTATATCTTCAGGTGAAGTGCAATTAATGAGTGCTGGTACAGGAATTAAACATAGTGAATTTAATCATTCAAAATCTGATGATGTGCATCTCCTCCAAATTTGGATAGAACCTAATGAGTTTGATCAAACTCCTTTTTATCAGCAAAAAAATTTTAGTAATACGAAAGATAAGTTTCTTTTACTGGCTTCACCTAATGGAGAAAGAAATTCTTTGATAGTAAAACAAGATGTAAAGTTATATCGTTCAATCCTTTTTAAAGAAGAAAATGTATCATATAAATTAAAGAAAGATAGGCATGCTTGGATTCAATTGATTTCTGGCGAATTGCTAATTAATGATACTGTAACTTTAAACATGGGTGATGGACTCGCTATAACAGAAGGTGATATTTTAAATTTTAAGGGAAATGAATTGGATAATCATTTTTTAATTTTTGATTTACAATAACTAGTTTATTTTCTTTAAAAAGTTAATACTATTTTTCCAATTGTTTTTCCTGTTTTTAACAGATCGTGCGATTGTTCTAATGTTTCTTCTGAAATAGTTCCTAAATCATTTGCAATTGTTGTTTTTATTGTCTTTGTATCTATAAGTTGTGATATTTTATTTAAAATATGGTGCTGCTTAATCATATCTTCAGTTTCATAAAGAGAGTGAGTGAACATTAATTCCCAAGAAAATGTTAATGATTTTCCTTTTAATTTCATCAAATCAAACTTATTTTCTGGATCATCAATTGCAACGATTTTTCCAAATGGTTTCATATTATCCGAAATTTGATCAAAATATTGTTCTGTTCCATTAATAAAAAAAGAATAATCAACTTCATTAATGCCTAGTGCTGTTAATTGCGGCAAAAAGTTTTTTGTGTGATCAATAGTAAAATCTGCTCCTAGTGATTTTACCCAGGCTATTGATTCAGATCTTGAAGCCGTTGCTATTACAATACAATTTGTCAGTTTCTTTAGAAGCTGAATGGCCATTGAACCGACACCACCAGCAGCACCAATTAATAAAATTTTCTTAGGTTTAGTGCTTTTATCTTCAGATATTTTTAATTGTTCAAATAATGCTTCAAAGGCAGTTAAAGAAGTTAAAGGAACAGCCGCAGCCTCCTTGAAAGAAAGACTTTGTGGCATATATCCAACAATTCTTTCATCAACAACATGATATTCAGCATTTGCACCTTGACGATTCAATGCTCCTGCATAAAAAACTTTATCGCCAACTTTAAAATTTTTAACATTCTTTCCAACATTTTCAACAACCCCAGCAACATCCCAGCCAATAATATTTTGTTCGGGCATATCTTTTTTCCAAAGTGCTATTTTGTAGTCAGCTGGATTAACAGAAATTGCTGCTACTTTTACAAGAATATCTTGGTCTTTTAAATCAGGCATTGGCAATTCTACTTTTGAAAATTGGATCTTTTCTGTTGAGGGATTATAGAAAGGTCTAAAAGCAAACATAGATTTCTCCTTAAAAATTTAATCTATTTTCATCTCTCTGAATGTAACACTTGTAATTTAGTTATCAATAAAGTAGTTTATTAACATATTGTTTATATTTTATTAACAATAGGAAAAATCTATGAAAATCAATAATTTAGATGAGATAAGAGCTTTTGTGCTCCTTTACCAAGAAAAAAGTTATACAAAAGTTGCTGCTAAATTAAAAATATCTAAGGCTGCTTTATCTAATAAAATAAAAACATTAGAGGAAAATATTCATTTTTCATTATTTCACCGCAGTACAAGAATTGTTACTGCAACTCAAGAAGCAGAAAATTTTTATTCCCATGCTTTAAAAATATTGGATTATGTAAAAGAGCTGGAGTTATCGTATTCAGATATAAAAAAAATGGAAGGTAAAATACACTTAACATGTTCAAACTCAATTGCAGTTAGTTTTTTAGGGAAAGTTATTCCTGAGTTTATGCAATTGTATAAAGATATAAGTATTGAACTAACAGTTACAGATAGTTATTTAGATTTACTTGAAAATAATATTGATCTGGCTATCCGAATAGGAAATTTACCTTCATCTTCATTGGTTGGAAAAAAAATGGGAACAAATAAATTAATTTTTGCATGTTCTCCTGAATACTTGTCAGTTAATTCTTTACCTACCAGTTTAGATGGGTTAAATAAACATAAAATAGCTTATTTAGATATTCATGAAAAATTACAATTTGTTAAATCTAAAATCAAATTAACTAGTTTAAAATGTAAACGTGATTTAAAAACGAATTATTCAAATGTAATTAATCAATATGGGGTAAATGGAGGTGGAATAATCGTGCGATCTTTTTGGGATATAAAAGATTATCTTTCACAAAGAAAACTAATTGAAATTAAATTTGATGATTTTTTAGAAGATTATGGAAATATTTGGCTACTAACGACAAATAGCCGGTATGAAAATTTAAGAATAAAAACTTTATTTCAATTTATATTAGAAAAGTGGAAATTTTACAATAATTAAGCTTTAAATTGTTCACGAAGCATAGTTTTATTAATTGAAAAATTATTTTCATTTAACATCGTTTGGATTTTTATAGGAAGACCCAGAAGATTAATAAATCCTTCAGCTTCACTTTGATTGTAGCATTCATCTTTTTCAAAAGTAGCAAAATTCTTATTAAATAAACTTTTATTAGATTCACAGCCTGCAAAAATGCAATGCCCTTTATATAATTTAAGTTTTATAATTCCTGACACATTCTGTTGTGTATAATCAAAAAAAGAATCTAATGCTTCTCTTATTGGTGTGAACCAAAAACCATCATATATAATTTTAGCATAATCCATTGATAGTTTGTGTTTCATTTGAATTAGCATTTTATCTAAACAAATACTTTCAAGCTTTTCATGAGCCGAGTACAGAATAGTTCCTCCAGGAGTTTCATAAACACCACGTGATTTCATTCCAATTAATCTATTTTCTATAAGATCTATCACACCTATCCCATGTTTACTTCCTAGTTTATTTAATTCTTCTAGAATTAGAATTGGGGATAAATTTATACCATTTAAAGCTACAGGAATTCCTTGATGAAATTCAATATCAATGAATTCAGGAAAATTTTCAGTTTCTTCTAATTTAGAACACATTTCATAAAAATTTGCATTATGTTCACTTTGTATTTCTTCCAGATCACCTCCCTCATGAGAAACATACCAGATATTTTTATCTATCGAATATGGCACTTCTTTTGTAGCAGTAATGGGAATTGATCTTTGTTTTGCAAATTCTATTGCTTCACTTCTTGAAGAAATAGCCCATTTTCTCCATGGAGCAATTATATTTATTTTTGAGTCAAAAGCTTTGATTGCAAGTTCAAACCTGACTTGGTCGTTGCCTTTACCTGTAGCTCCGTGACATATGGCAGTTCCATTTTCAAGTTTAGCAATTTCAACTAGTTTTTTTGCAATTAAGGGTCTTGAAATCGTTCCAAGCAAGTAATGGTTTTCATATTTAGCTCCTGATTTTACAAGTTTCCATAAATATTCAGTAATAAACTCATTTTGCACATCTAGAATATAAGCTTTTGAAGCTCCTGATGTTATCGCTTTTTGTTTTATTCCCTGTATTTCATCAAGACCTTGTCCTAAATTACATGTAACTGTAATTACTTCACAATTATAATTTTCTAACAACCAATGAATCATAATTGAGGTATCTAAACCTCCTGAATAACCAAGTATAATTTTTTGCTGCATTTTTATATCCCTTAAATTGAATAAATATTCAAAAAATGAATATTTATTCAATATGTGAGATTTTTAAAATTTGCAAGTGTGTTTTTCATTAAGTATAAAATTACTTAAAATAATAACAATCTGCCGGTGATGTGCTAGTTACAGGGCATAGTGTTAAAACATCATTTGATTTTGTATAGTTGTAATTACTTTTAAAGAGAACGGCATGGCAAATTGCCACCGATTTTGCACTTTTCAGAACTTTTGTTGCTGCAACTGGATCTTCAAAATAAAAGGTACGAAAGATATTAACAAAGTCTTCAACTGAAAGAATGCTTTTCGAGATGTTTTTTATACTTCCAGATCCTTGATTTCCTACAATATCTGCAGAAATTGCGCACACAGTTCTGTCATAACTTGTAACAGATGCAATAATGGCAAAGGTTTCGCTGTAATTAAAATCATTTTTTGAAAGATTTAATTCAATTACGCCCGTGTTAATTTTTTTTCCAGTATCTTTGTTAAATGAAGTATCCCAAATACTGAAAAGGTTTTTACCTTGATTCTCATCTTTATTCTCAGATTTCCCACAAGAAATTGTCAGAAAAGAAATAATAACAAAACAAATAAACTTAGAAATTTTATCTACCATAATTTAACCCAAACTTATTCTCAAAAACAAATAAAAATAAGTTAAAAATAAAGCAAAAATCTTTTAATAAAATAGCATATTATATTGTTTTTATCAATATATAAAAATTAAATTTATATTAATAAAATTAAATAGTTATTGATGGTTAAAAGTTCGGTTTTATACTTGATAGCTAAGTCTCAAGATAATTAAGATTTTTAGAGAAATGATTTAACATTTTGTTATTGTTAATAAAAATATATACATAGTAATTATTTTAATGCAAATAGGAATTAATATATAATAAAATATTCAAGTCAAAGTTATTATTTAAATTTTCTTTAAGAATAGTTTCTTTAACAGGAACAACTCGTAACATTAAACTAGGCTCATAGATAGCTTCATCTCTGAAAATATCTAATTCATAATAACCCCGAGCAAGATCTTTTTTATTTACTACTAAAGGTATCCAGGGAGAAAATTTATCTTTTGCTGCTTGCAAAAAATGGTAATCACTTCCAAAATTGTTAACACACATTTCTTGAAAATTTTGAATTTTTTGGTCAGCATTTAATTCTGTTACTTCTAAATATCGAATAATCCATGTATGATATCTTCCTAATCCTTTATGAATTTTATATTTTGTTTCTTTATAGACCCCAGATATAGGGATATAATTTTGTGATGAGTCTTTTAGCCATTTCCAATCTTTCTTACTATTTGCACAATAAATGTAGTAATTATTATGTGAGAAAGCTTTACTAAATATAAATAACGAATAAATAAAAATAAAAGTAGCAATTAGTTTTGGATGCATTTTATTCCTGCGTTTTTAAATTTTAATTTGCTTATTAACAATTATTTGCTAAATAAAATTCTAAAATATAAAATTAAACTTATTCTAAATTAAAATTGTTTTCAACTTTTTTAAAGAATTTTATTAAGGGAATTTAGAAATCTAGTAAAAATCAGGGATTTAAGGATTGTATTTCTGTCTCGCCAATTGTTATAGATGCCCCTGAACGGACAGCGGTTTTTTGTTTTTTCCGTAAATGAGGAGGAACATCACTTAAATCAACAGATACTAATTTAGAAACTCCTGGTTCACTCATGGATATACCATAAATTGTATCTAAAACTTCCATTGTTCTCCGGTTATGTGTAATGACAACGAACTGAAATTCATCACTTAAAGCTTCTAGAACAGCATTGAATCTACCAACGTTGGCTTCATCCAAAGGAGCATCGACTTCATCAAGGAAACAGAACGGTGCGGGTGTTGTTTTTAATAAACTAAAAATCAAAGAAATAGCAGTTAAAGCCTTTTCCCCACCACTAAACAAACTCATATTTTGCATTTTCTTTCCGGGAAGACGAACTAAAATTTCAACTCCTGTATTTAGTAAATCATCTTCTTTTAACATATGAAGCTCACCATAACCGTTAGGGAATAGTACTGGGAAGATTTTTTGGAACTCGACATTCACTTTATCAAAAATTTCTTTAAATCTATTTTTTGTATTTTCTTCAATTTCAGTAATGGACAAATAAAGTTCTTGCATTGATCTTTCAATATCTTCTTTTTGAGTAACAAGAAAATTTAACCTCTCAGAAACATCCTTAAATTCTTCTAATGCTCTTTCATTAACAGGTCCGAGATCAAGAATTGCTTGTTGAAGTTCTTTGATTCTACTTTCAAGAATATTTCTTGAATTTTGATCGCTATTCGTTTCTGAAGGTAGATCTTTTATTGACAAAGAAAATTTTTCATTTGCTTCACGAACAGCAGTGTCAATTATTGTTTCATATCTTGCTAATTCCAACATTTTTTCGTTAATAAATTTTTGTTTAGATGCTGCATTATCTTTTTGCGACTTTAATTTGCTTTCATAAACTCTCAGTTCTTCTGATATTTCACTTTCTTCTTGAACTAAATATTCCAACTTATCTTCTAAAATTTTTACTTGTTTTTGATAATTTACTATTTCAATATTAAGATTTTCAAATTCATCTTCTGCATCAGAAATAGCAGATTCTAATTCATCTATTTGACGAATAAAGGAATCAACTTTCTGCTGCATTCTTTTTAACTGATAAACCATTTCATCATAGTATTTTCGATTATTTGCTTGTCTCTCAGTAATAACTGCTCTTTCAGATTTTTTATTCTGCAATTGAGTAGTTATTTCATCTTTTATTTCTTTTTTTTCAGAAAACTCTAATTCAAAATCATTTAAATTTTGTTGCAATAATTTTAATTCATCATCAAGTCTATCTAATTGATTCTGATTTTTTGCAAATGATTCTTTTGCTTCTGAAATTTCTAAGTTTAATCGTTGTTTTTCCTCTGAAAATCTTGAAATATTTTCATCAATATGTCTTAACTGAAGATCAAAATTATCTAATTGACTAGATAACTTTAAAGATTCTACCTTTTCTTTTTCCAAAACACTCGCAAGTTCATTAAATTTAAATTCGATTTTTTTCTTACTTTCATTCAATGAATATAAAGTACCTTCTGCTGATGCAAGCTGTTCCTGAATTTTTTCTTTTAAAATTAATGATTCAGAGTGATCCCTTCTCCGTTGCAGAATTCCTTGTGAAGCTCCTTCTTTTATAATTCCACAAGAAAAGCCTTGCACTCCATTTGATATTGCTCCTCTTTCAGTAATGAAAATGAAATGTTGATTATTATTTGCAATTTTTTTAGCTTTTAATAAAAGCCATTCATCTTGGCATATGAATATTCTTTCAAAAATTCTTTTTGTTGCCGGTATTTTATAGTTTTCCAACCTATCACCAACACATCTAATACCATTAATGCTTAAAATATTTTGCTTATCATTTTCTTCACTTTGGCTTAAAGGTAAAATTAGATCTTTAACAAGTAAATTTACTTTTGAAATTGAGTACTCTTCTACTTTATCTATAATTTCTATTAAATCATCTGTGTTTTCAAGAATAGCTGATTGAAAAAGAAATGGCATATGGTTTTCTAAAATAGATTCGTCTTCCTTATGCAGAGAAACTGAATCAAATAAATATCCAGAAATTTTTGTACTTAGTTTTTCTTTAAGTGATAGTATTCCATCAGATAAACCGCTATCAGACTCAACTAAATCTTTTAAAATGTTTACTTTACTTGTCACTTCTAAATGATTTTGTTTTATTATTTCACGGTCTTTGTTTGCTTGATCATATTTTAATTTAACTTTTTCTAATTCCGTTTCTAATGAATTTCTATTTGAGACGACTTCATCTAACCCTAATGATAGTTTACTTAAATTTTCAGCAATTGTTTTTCTATCTGCCGCTATTTGACCCTTGGATTCTAAAGCAATTAAATGATTTTCTGTTACTTTTTGAATCTGACTATTATATTTACTAATAGTGTCAAGCAAACTTTCATTTCGAGCTCTTAAAGAATTTTTGCTTGATTCAATAGCGCGTATTTCTGATCGATACTCATCACCACGCATTCTCTCTACTTGAATTGTTTCGTCAATCTCTTCTAACTTTTCTTCTAAATTTTCTTTTTCAAGATCAATTTTTCGCAATTGCGTACTTAGTGCTTCTATTTCAAGCATTATTGAAGATTGTTTTGCTTCTTCTAATTTTAAATTATTCTGCTCGTCAATTAATTCTTTTTTTACTTTTTCTTTTTGTAAAATTCTTTCGTCATGCCTTTTTTTGTAATTTTCTCTTCTTTCTTCATACTTTGTCAATGCAATTTTTTGATCATCTAATGTGTTTTCAGTAGATTTTATTTGTTGAGTTAGTTCCAATTGATTTGATTTAAGATCATTAGCTGCAACTTCCCATTCACTAGCTTCGATAGTAGCTTGTTGTATTTCAGTCGATCTGCTATCAACTTCTTTTTTAACTTTATTAGCAATACTGCGATAAAAACCAATATGATTTTTAATAAGTTCAATTTCTTTGTCTTTTAATTCAGATGAAAGATTTAATTTAAGTGAAGCTTTTTCTACTTGTTCTGATAGAGATTCTTTTTGTCTAATTAATTCACCTTCAATTTCAGCTAAATTTTTCATTCTATCTTGAGTAGAAAGCAGCCTTTTTTCGGCTTCTTTTCTTCTCACTTTAAACATTGTAATTCCAGCAGTTTCCTCTAATATTTCTCTAAGATCTTCTGGTGATGCTTGAATTATTCTATCACGTTTATCTTGTTGGATTATAGCATAACTTTTAGAACCTAGACCTATGGAAAGTAAAAAATCAACTATATCTTTTAATCGACATGGCTCACGATTCATGAAATATTCTCGTTCACCACTTCGATTAATTCTTCTACCAATAGAAATTTCAGGTAAGTGCATATATTCAGCTGGACAATGCAATCCATCATTTGCAAAAATTAAGGTAACTTCTGCTAAACTTAATGGTTTTCGATCTTGCGAACCTGAAAATATAATATCAGTTGGATCATCAGCGCGTAAACTTTTAGCGGTTTGTTCTCCCATTACCCAACGCACAGCATCGATGATATTCGATTTACCAGAGCCATTTGGTCCAATAACACCTGTAATTCCATCATGATATTGAATGTTAACTCTATCAGCAAAACTTTTAAAGCCAGATATATGTATCGATTTTAGTTTCATATTATCCTTATAGATATTAATGATCTACAATAGTTAAATTTTTTGACTAAAAAAACAGCAAAAAAACACAAATCAGTCTATAAAATAGATAGATTCGCAACCTTTGATCAAGAAAGATCAGCTATTGATAATCTAAAATTCAAATTTTACAAACTAATTTCACTATCTCTAACTTACAACATCTGCCTTGATTTACAAATGTTTGAAATTTGGACTTATTTTTGATTTTGGAGAGGAAGAATAAAGAGTGGAATGAATGGATAGTCTAGTAATTTGTTTATTTATAAGACAATAATTTAATATACATTTGATATTATTTACTAAAATTTTAAAAAACACACTTGTAAATTTGCATCAACATCTATTTTAAGTGTAATAAATTTAAGTCTGATTATTAAAATGTTTCTAATAGGGAAGGGGAATCTTTCAATGGCAACTCTAGGAGTTAATATAGATCACGTCGCTACTCTGCGCCAACAAAGAGGCACAAAATATCCAGATCCTGTTGAGGCAGCTTTCATAGTCCAAAATGCAGGAGCTGATCAGCTTACTGTTCATTTGCGTGAAGATAGGAGGCATATCCAAGAGCGAGACATAAAACTATTGAAAGAGATCCTTCAAATTCCGCTAAACTTAGAAATTGGAAATACACATGAAATGATAGATTTCGCCTGTTTCATTAAACCTTTTATGGTAACATTAGTACCGGAAAAAAGGGAAGAAAAAACAACTGAAGGTGGTCTTAATTTAGAGGAATATTTTGATCAATTAAAAGAATCTATTAATTTGTTACAGATGAATTCCATTCCTGTTAGTTTATTTATTGAACCTAGTTTAAAAGATATTACTTTAACAAAAAATTTAGGTGCGAAAATGATTGAACTACACACAGGGAAGTACGCTGATAGTGAAGGACTTGAAGCTCAGAGAGAATATGAAAAAATTGTTGCAGCTACTGAATTTGCTTTAGAAAATAAAATTCAAGTTCATGCAGGACATGGGCTGAATTATCAAAATGCACAAAAAATTGCAAAAATTAAAGGTATTTCTGATTTAAATATTGGCCACAGTATTGTTTCCTATGCTTTATTTGTAGGTCTTGAAAAAGCTGTTCGAGAAATGAAGAAATTAATATCATAATATAAATAGGATCTTCTTAATTAAATAGGAATAAAAATGACTTTTATAAAAAGCCAAATATCGGTTGTTTCAGAAGATTATAAACAAAATTATAAACAAAATTTGTTGATATGTGAGCAATTGTCAGAGCTGCAAAATAAAATAAAAATGGGTGGTGGAGAAAAAGCAAGAGAACGACATCAAAGTCAAGAAAAAATGTTTGTTAGAGATAGAGTATCGACAATTTGTGATCCGGGCTCACCCTTTTTAGAAACTGGACTTCTAGCAGCCCATGAAGTCTACGAGGATTCTGTTCCTGGTGCAGGAGTGGTAACAGGAATAGGAAAAATCTCTGGCAAAATGTGTATGATTATAGCAAATGATGCAACAGTAAAAGGTGGAACATATTATCCTCTAACAGTAAAGAAACATCTCAGAGCACAAGAAATAGCATTAGAAAATAAATTACCATGTGTTTATTTAGTTGATAGTGGAGGAGCCTTTTTACCATTACAAGCTGAAGTTTTTCCAGACAAAGAACATTTTGGAAGAATATTTTATAATCAAGCATTAATGAGTTCGCAAGGGATACCACAAATTGCTGCTGTTATGGGATCGTGTACAGCAGGTGGAGCATATGTTCCTGCAATGAGCGATCAAACAATTATTGTAAATAAAACTGGAACAATTTTTCTTGGAGGACCTCCATTAGTTAAAGCTGCCACAGGAGAAGATGTAACAGCTGAATTTTTAGGTGGTGCAAAAGTTCATACAGAAATGAGTGGAGTAGCAGATCACTTTGCAGAAAATGATGAACACGCTATTTCGTTAATTAAAAATATTATTTCTCATTTAAATAATAAAAAACAAGCTAATATTTCATTAAAAACTGGAGAAGAACCTTTTTATGATCCAACTGAAATATTAGGAATATGGCCAAAAGATTTAAGGCGCCAAATAAATATTAAAGAAATTATTGCAAGAATTGTCGATGGCAGTCGTTTTTTTGAGTTTAAAGAAAAGTATGCCACAACAATAGTTACAGGTTTTGCGCATATTGAAGGAATTCCTTGTGGGATTATTGCAAATAATGGAGTATTATTCAGTGAAAGTGCTTTAAAAGTAACACACTTTATTGAATTGTGTACCAAGGATAAAATTCCGATAGTGTTTTTACAAAATATTACTGGCTTTATGGTAGGTTCCCAATATGAAAGATCTGGAATTGCAAAAGATGGAGCTAAAATGGTGCACGCAGTTGCAACAGCTAAAGTTCCAAAAATTACTTTTTTATTGGGTGGATCATACGGAGCTGGAAATTATGGAATGTGTGGCAGAGCCTATTCACCAAGATTTTTATGGACATGGCCAACAAGTCGAATTTCGGTAATGGGTGGAGAACAAGCCGCTCAAGTTATGGTAACAGTGAAAAGAGAACAACTTGCTCGAGAAAATAAAGCATTTTCATCAGAACAAGTTGAAGAAATTTCTCAACCTATTCGATCAAAATATGAAAAAGAAGGACACCCCTATTTTGCATCAGCTCGCTTATGGGATGATGGTGTCGTTGATTTACGTTTAACACGATCCGTTTTAGCTGCAAGTTTAGCTACCACATTAAATGCACCTATTGAAGATACTCAAACTGGCGTATTTAGAATGTAATTATTTAAATTATTTCTTTGGAGTTTGAATTATGTCAAAAAAAGAATTTATAAGAATTGCTAACGCCGGTGGATATTGGGGAGATGATCCTTATGCTTTACGTAGGCAAGTTTTTGGTGAATTAAAATTAGATTATATTTCAATAGATTTTCTTGCTGAAATTACAATGAGTATTTTGCAAAAACAAAGATCTAAAGATCCACAAGCTGGATATGCGAGAGATTTCATTGTAGCTTTAGAGCCTTTGTTAGAAGAATGTTTAAATAGGAAAATAAAAATTATTACGAATGCTGGAGGTGTGAATCCAAAAGCATGTGCTGAAGCACTTTTTACTTTAGCCCGAAAAAAGAATGTTAATTTAAAAGTTTCAGTAATTGATGGTGATGACATTTTAAGCGCAATTCCCAGTTTAAGAAAATCGGGAGTTGAGTTTAAAAACATGGAAACAGCAGAACTATTTAACAATTATGCTGATAAAGTTTTGTGTGCAAATGTTTACTTTGGAGCTTTACCAGTTGCTGAAGCCCTAAAAAGCGATCCAGATATTGTTCTTTGCGGAAGAGTAACCGATACTGGCATTACTTTAGGCGCTATGATGCATGAGTTTAAATGGAAAGTTTCAGATTATGATAAGCTCGCGCATGGCATTGTTGCTGGCCATATTATTGAATGTGGTGCTCAAGCTTCAGGAGGAAACTTTACAGATTGGCAGAAGGTTCCAAGTTTTATTGATATTGGATTTCCAATTGTTGAATGTTACGAAGATGGTTCCTTTTATGTAACTAAACATCCCAATACTGGTGGTTATATTAGTTGTCAAACAATCCGTGAACAACTTTTGTATGAAATGGGTTCTCCCCAAAGTTATATTACACCCGATGTTATAGCTGATTTTTCATCTATTCAAATTGCTACAAATTCTCCTGAAAGAGTTAAAGTAACAGGAATTAAAGGCAGAAAACCTACCGATTTGTTAAAGGTAAGTATTGCTTATGAAGAAGGTTATAAATGCTCCGGTTCAATAATTATTTCCGGTCCTGATGTAAGAGCAAAAGCAGAAATGTTTGCACGAGTATTTTGGCTAAGATTAGAAAGTGAATTAAAAAAAGCAGGTTTTCAATCAACAGTTGATTTTAAAAATACTGAATATGTTGGAGATGATAGTACACATAAAGGGATGTTAAAAAAGCATGATGCAATAGAAATTTTATTAAGACTAACTGTCAGAGATCACAATAAAGATAAATTAAATGTTTTCAGAAAATTGTTACCAAGTTTGATATTAAGTGGTCCAGCTGGAGTTGCTGTAACTGGAGGTGCTCCCACAATCTCTGATATTGTAAGTTATTGGCC
Source organism: Pigmentibacter sp. JX0631 (assembly GCF_029873255.1). NCBI lineage: Bacteria > Pseudomonadati > Bdellovibrionota > Oligoflexia > Silvanigrellales > Silvanigrellaceae > Pigmentibacter > Pigmentibacter sp. JX0631. The sequence goes on from NZ_CP123622.1 coordinate 3,317,477, forward strand.
AGCGTTAATTCCCCAAGAATGTGCATTGCCAAATATTAGGACCTTTGAACAAAAGAAAAATGATGAAAAATCAATTCAAATCCAAGAAGTTCTGCAACTGGAATGGCCTATTACAAAAGGTACAGCCGAAATAGAAAATCCTCCCCATGATCCTTGGAGCCCAAGTTTAGTTAGTATTATGGCAACTTCTCGTCCAATAAAAGTATGTTTAATGGAAATTGCGCATGCTAGAAGTGGTGATAAAGGTGATACCGTAAATATTGGATTAATAGGAAGAAGTCCTGAGTGTTATGTATGGTTAAGAGAAAATATAACAGCTGAAAAAGTGAATGATTGGTTTCATAGTTTATGTAAAGGAAACGTAACAAGATATTTAGTTCCCAATCTTTGGGCTCTAAATTTTTTACTAGAACAATCATTGGGTGGTGGCGGAACAAAAAGTTTACAAATCGATGCTCAGGGTAAAACTTTTAGTCAAGCTTTATTAAGATGTGAAGTCGATATTCCTGAATCCTTACTTGCAACTATTCAACCTGAAAACAGATCTTGTGCAGGTGAACTTGTAAGAAGGAATGCATAATGGAAGATATTTTTTATGCTGGAAATTCAATTAAAGTAATAAATGCCGAATTTGGTGTGAAAAAATTAATACTGAATAGACCTGATATTAGAAATGCTTTTAATGAAGAAATGATAAATGAAATAATTTATGTTCTAAAAGAATTAAAAGATATTAAAAATATTTATGAAATGCGTTTACTTACTATCGAAGGTACAGGAAAAGTATTTTGTGCTGGAGCTGACTTAAATTATATGCGATCTTTGGCGGACAAAAGTCATGAAGAAAATCTTTTAGATGCAAAAAATCTTGCAAAAATGTTTTATGAAATAGTAAATTTTCCTACACCAGTTATCAGTTTTGTACATGGCGCAGCTATTGGTGGAGGGTTTGGACTCGTTGCTTGCTCAGATTACGTCCTAACTACTGAAGAAACAGTTTTAGCTACATCAGAAGTCTTGCTTGGGATTGTCCCAGGAGTTATTAGTCCTTACATTATAAGAAAGATAGGTGTTGCCTTTGCTTCACCTATTCTACTCTCAGGAAAAAAACAATCAGCGGATGAATGTTTAAAAATTGGTTTAATTCATAAAGTAACAAAAAAAGAAAATATAGAAAACGAAAAACAGGAAATACTTCAGCATTTTCTTCAAGCAGCTCCTAGTGCAGCCAGAATTACCAAAGAATTAATCAAAAATAGTTATCCGTTACCTAATCAAGTACAAATTGATTTTACAATTGAAAAAATTGCTGTTGCTAGGTCTAGTTCTGAAGGAAAAGCAGGATTAACGGCTTTTTTTGAGAAAAAAAATCCTTCTTGGTGCGATGGGATGCAAAAATGAAAAAACTGGTTATTGCAAATAGAGGCGAAATTGCTAGAAGAATTTTTAGAGCAGCAAAGCAAAGAAATTATTCCGTGGCAGTCATTAGTACTGAAGAAGATTCTGATTCATTAGTTTGTAAAGAAGCTGACTGTATTCTTTTTGTATCAAGTTTTTTGAATGCAACTGAAATTGTAAATGCTGCTAAAAAATGGGGAGCAGATTTATTACACCCTGGCTATGGTTTTCTCTCTGAAAATTCTAAGTTTGCTGAACAAGTTGAACTTGCTGGAATTGCTTTTGTTGGACCGACTCCGCAAAATATGTATGCTATGGGAAGTAAAGAATCAGCAAAAAATATGGCAAAAAAATGTGGTGTCCCGACATTAAATGCTTTGTTGTCAGAAGATTTAAGTAAATTATCTCCATCTGAGTGGCAAAATGAATTAAAACACAGAAATATTTTTTCTCCATTTTTAGTTAAAGCAAGTGGAGGTGGTGGCGGTCGAGGCATGCGAATTGTTGATGATGTTCTCGAATTGCCAAATGCTATCAAAAGAGCTTCTGAAGAAGCAAAAGCAGCATTTAATGATGGAACAGTCTTTATAGAACGTTACCTAACTGCTCCGAGACATATTGAAATTCAAGTGTTTGGAGATGGAAAAGGTGGTGGCGTTTTTTTTGGTGAAAGAGAATGTTCTTTACAGAGAAGACATCAAAAAGTAATGGAAGAAGCGCCTTCTACCCATGTTAATAAAGAATTAAGAGAAAAAATGGGAAGAGCATCATTATCGTTAGTTAAGGAAACTAAATATCGTGGTGCAGGTACTTTAGAATTTTTATTAGATGAAAATTCTAATTTTTATTTTTTAGAGATGAATACTCGTTTGCAAGTTGAACATCCTGTGACAGAAAATGCTTATCAAATAGATCTCGTGCATGCACAATTCGATTTAGCAGAGGGTGTTTGGCCTGAGCAATTTCCTAATCCAAATGAATTTCATTTACTAGATCCAAAGCAAGTTTCAATTGAAGCGCGCATTTTAGCTGAAGATCCCAGAAATCAATTTTTACCAACTCCTGGTAGAATTAAACTCTATATTGAACCAGAATCTTCTGGAGTGAGAGTAGATTCTGGAATCATTGAAGGTGCTAGAATAAATTCAAATTATGATTCCATGATTTCTAAATTAATTGTTACTGCTCCAAATCGAGCTTTAGCAATAGAAAAAATGTCTGCTGCTTTAGAAAATTATGTTATCTTAGGCTGCACAACTAATTTACCTTTCCTCCAAAATATAGTTCGGCATCCCGATTTTTTGGTAGGGAATGAATCCACGCATTGGATAGCTAAAGAGCTAGATCTATTAAATCAAAAAATAATACCAAATTGTTTAATTGAACTCGTAACTTCAAAAAAATTTAGAGAATTATTAGTTAATATTTTAAACGGAGAAATCAAGCAATCAAAAATAAACAATGCATTTAGTAATCAGGCAAAATGCTTACCAAATTTAAAAGGTTTATCTGCCGAAAAAGAATTTAGTGATTTCAAAATTATAAGAGAACCTGAAAATAATAAATTTTATCTTCTTGGAAATTCTATTGATTCTTTGCTTTCTTCAATAAAAGAAGTTAAAAACTCCTATTCCTTCAATTTAAAAAAACTTATTTTTAATTCAAATTATACTAAACAAAATAGAATACCATTTTATGCAAAAAGACTTAATTCTGAAGTAATCCAAATTAATTTTTTTGGTGAATATTTAAATATAAAATGTCCTTTTTATGAACTTAGTATCGTTAATAAAAATCATACTGGTAGTGGCGAAATTTGTGCTCCTATGGCAGGTAAAGTAATTGAGGTTCTTATCAAAGAAGGACAACTGGTTGAAGCTGGTCAAGTTCTTTTTATTGTTGAGTCAATGAAGATGCAATTGGAAGTAAAGGCATCAGGAAATGGTAAAGTAACAAATGTTTTAGTTGAACAGGGGAAAATTTTATCAGGAACAGATATTATGGCTATGATAGCATTAGACTAACTATAAGCTGTTTCATTTTTGAATTTTCATTTATTATCATGAAAACATCAAAAGACCATTTTTGAATGAAATCCAATTTTAGTTGAAGGAAACCAAAATTATGACAACCTATCATAACAATGCACAAGAGATTCGAGAAGTTATACAAACTGTTAGAGCTTTTGCCGCAAAAGAGCTGGCTCCTTATGCAGATGAACTGGATAGAGAAGAAAGACTCGCGCCTGGGATTTTTAGGCGATTAGGAGAATTGGGAATTTTAGGGCTTACTTGTCCCGAAGAATTTGGGGGAGCTAAACTTGGAGCTGTATCAGTAGTCGCTGTTATGGAAGAACTTAGTTATGCTTGTCCAGGTACATGTCTAAGTTATTTAGCGCATTCTCTTTTATTTGTGCATAATCTCTCGCAAAATGGTTCTCCCGAACAGCTCGTTCGCTATCTACCTAACTGTATTTCTGGGGAAATGATTGGCGGAATGGCAATGACTGAGCCAGGAGCAGGCTCCGATGCAATAGGATTACAAACTAGGGCAGTAAAAAAAGAAGATCACTATGTTTTGAATGGTTCTAAAATGTTTATTACTAATGGCCCTATAGCAGATGTTTTTCTTGTTTATGCAAGAACTAGTGAAGATAGAATGGGGCTTTCAACCTTCATAGTAGAACGAGGATTTCCTGGTTTTTCTGTTGGTAAAAAACTTTCAAAAATGGGAATGAGGGCAAGTCCAACTGGAGAATTGGTTTTCAAAGATTGTATAGTTCCAGTTGAAAACCTTATTGGTGAAGAAGGTTCGTCTGTTAAACATATGATGAAGAACTTAGACATAGAGAGGGTTGGATTAGGAGCTATGTCTCTAGGTATAGCCAGAGCCTGCTTAGATCATTCCTTGAAGTACGCGCAAGAGCGTCAACAATTTTCGGAAAATATTATTAACTTTCAAGCAATTAGTGAGAAAATAGCAAATATGTATATCGGCTATCGGGCGGCAAGAGCATTTATGTATGAGGCAGCTCAGGTGATAGAAGAAGGTCGGAGAGCAAATCAGGAAGCTGCTGCTGCAAAAGTATTTGCCTCAGAAATGGCTACAAAAGTTGCTTTAGATGCTATTCAAGTTTTAGGTGGCTATGGTTATATTCGTGAATTTCCTGTTGAGAGACTTATGCGAGATGCGAAGTTGTTAGAAATTGGTGGAGGAACTAGCGAAATTTTGCGAAACATTATTGTTAAAGAATTTGTTCGTAAAAGTGGCAAATAAGCATTTTTTAAATTCGATCTAGTGTTGAAAGTTTTTTTGCAAATGCCTACAATCTACTAATCGGAGTAGATTAAAATGAATGTTGAGTTCATTTAATTTGGGAGTATATGATTTGCAGGATAGTTCAAATAACTTAATTATAAAAAGTTTAGCCCCTTCATCGGATAGGCTTCCACTTTTTATCGTAGGCGATGTGCATGGTTGCGCTCGCGAGCTTTTTGAACTTATCGAAGCCGCCAAAAAGCATATTTCTAAATTTCAGCTTATTCTTGTTGGTGATTTGTTTACAAAAGGCCCAGATCCAGTTGGAATTTATGAAATTATTCAAGAATATGGGGCTCTTTGTATAAAAGGGAATCACGATTGGGCATTATGGTCAACTATCCAGCAAGCTCAAAAAAGAAGTTTTCACACCTTAGCAGAACATACGAAACAGACCTTACATTTAATTCGCTACCATAAAAGAGCAATTTTTGATTTATTATGTTCATTACCACATGCTTATGTTTCAACAGTGGTTTCGCAATTGAAGCGCAACGAATGGGAAAGAGAATATCCATTAATTATAGTACATGCAGGTCTTGATGCAACTAAAGGATTATTAGGTTCTTCTGAAAGAATGTTGTTAACTGCCCGTTATGTTAAATGGGATACTAAAGGAAATGAAAAAAAACTAACTGTGGTTCCTGCAGGTTATCGTTCTGAAGTACTAAATCAGGCAAGCCAAAATACTCAGAATCAAAAATCAGCAATAAGTATCGACAAAGAAAAAGAGCGTTTTCGTTGGCATGAACTTCATCAAGGGCCAGCATTAATTGTCTTTGGCCATGATGCCAAACAAGGTCTTTTTCGAAAGACATTACCTTCTGGAAGACCAATCTGTGTTGGAATTGATACAGGTTGTACTTATGGTAACAGTTTGACTGGTTATTTTCCAGAAATTGATCTTGCTGTTCAGGTTCGGGCTCAAAGGAAATATTTTGATATTAAAAAAAATATTATTCTACTCAAACCTCATCAAACAAAATTAGTTACGGTTTGAATTGAAATAGAATGGATTCTTTATGAATAATGTTGTTTCTGAAACGAAAAATAATGTAACAAGTGATGTCCCAAATATTTATCTAGGAAGTGAACTTTTTCTAGATTTATTATTAAAACAATCTGTAAAAATAAATTATGTTACTATTAGAACATATTGCAATGGTGCTTGGCATCAACTTTCAGGAAAAGATTTCTGTTCGCACGTTGGAAGAGCTGTTGAATATTGGACCAATTTGTTACCTATAGAAAGTAGAGAATACGGACAAAGTGTTATTTTAATAGGTCGAAATACTTATAATTCTTTTGTAGCAATGTTTGGAGCGATTTTAGCAGGTCTTGATGTTATGTGTGCTCCCTCGCAGATGTCGAAAAGCGATTTAAAATGGTGCTTAAATTATTTTAAAGGAATTGTAATTGCATCTGATATTGATGAATTAACTCCGCAATTAAATGGTTTTTCTGTTCCTGTTTTAAATATTTCATCTGCTGCATGGATGCCGCAGGATAAACATCCAGAACCAAAAATTCTTTCAATATATAGAGAATATAAAATAAAGAAACCGGAAAATAATCAGGATTACTTGCAAGGAGAAGGTGATCTAAAAATTCAAAAAACACCTCATTCAGTTGTTCCTGAAGATTCGCCTTGGAGAAATGTCAAACCAGGACGTTTTTCTTTTGTTTCCTTTGGTCATGATGGGTTTCAAAAACCAGAAACTCTATTACCTGATGCATTAGTAACCACGGCACAAAATTTTATAATTCATGCTGAATTTCCAAAACAAATATTTTGGAAAAGTATGGAATTGATGATGCCTAGTAATCCTTTTGCGCATTTAAGTCGTTTTTGTGCAATGTTGAAAAATGGAATTATTGGCTTTCCTAATCCAAGTACTGATTGGGAAACTAATTTAAGAATTTTAAGACCAAGTTATCTTTTTGGTAGTTCAAATGAATTAGAACAGCTCTGTTCCTTTATTGATATTGTAACAAAAAGATCTAATCATCTTCCAAGATTTCAGGTAAGCGAAAAAATAGATAAAATTCAAAATTTACTGTCATCTAATAAAGCTATGAAAATTCCTGAAGGAATTTTTGATTTGTTAAAATCTTCTTTGCGTAAAACCTCCAGAATTATTTCTGGACATTCTTTTTTGAAAGAGGCGGTTGAAGATTTACGATTTGTGGTGCACGGTTTAGCATCTGCACAAGAAACATATGTAAAGACGCTCGAAAAATTGGGAATACCTGTTATTGAATCATACGGAACAACTCACGCAGCCGGTATGTTATCAAGCAATCTTTATCATGCAGCACATTATAAAGTCATTGGCACACCTTTACCACATGTAAATTTCCGCTTAGCAGCGCATTCTACTTTAGAATATAGACTTTCAAGTTCTGTTTTTGAAAATGCAGGTAAGTGGGAAGAAACTGGTGATGTTGCCCAAATGACTCCATTTGGATTTATTATCACTGGTAGAAAAAAGCATTTGTTTGTAACTTTAGGAGGAACAGTTGTTTCTCCTGTTAGGTTAGAACAATTATTAAAAGAAGATGATATAATTTCTGATGCTTGTGTTATTGGTGACAAAATGCCATACCTATCTGCATTGATTGTTTTGAATCACAACGCTCTGGCTGATTATCGAGCGACTCCAGAGAAAATAAAAGATCATGTACAATCAATTGTAAATAAAGTTAATGAATCTTTGCCTAGAAATGTAACGTTAAAAAAGTTTTATATTTTAGAAAAACCTTTTACTGAAGCTAGTGGTGAAAAATTAACAAATGGAGAAATAAACCGTCTAAAAATACAGGAAACCAGAGCTACTTTAATTAAATCTTTGTATCAATAATTCACTACTAGTTAAGTTTGCGACCGACTTTTTTTTGAGATAATCTACTTTTAATTAGTTCCCTCATGCATCGGAGGTCTCATGCAACTGCATACTGAAAAAGTGTTCGAGCTTGTTAAGGAAGTTTATAGTCCTTCTCTATTTAATGAGTTAAATTGGACTGGCAGTTATTCTGATTATGTTGCGATGGTAGAGAAGAATCCTAAACTCTGCAGAACAGCATTTCAGCGAATTTACGATTTAATCATGCATTTTGGTTCATATGAGTATGTTGAACATAAAAAGAAACTAATTCATTATAAGTTTTTTGATGATCCTTTGAATAATGGGAAAGACGCTGTTTTTGGTCTTGATGTACATATAGCTAAACTAGTAAATTTTTTCAAAGCTGCATCGTTACGTTATGGACCAGAAAAGAGAGTATTACTTTTGCATGGACCTGTTGGAAGTGCTAAATCAACTATAGCAAGATTATTAAAAAAAGGTGTTGAATGGTATTCGCATCAAACTGATGGTTCTTTGTATTCTTATGAATGGATAAATCTTCATGACAAATTAAAAATGGAAGATGTTATGCCATGTCCCATTCATGAGGAACCCTTACATTTAATTCCTGAAGAAGCTCGCTTAAAAGTATTAAGTTTATTAAATAAAGGAAAACATTTTCAAGAAAGAATTCATATAGAAGGTAGTTTATGCCCAGCTTGTCGTTACGTTTACAATGATTTAATGAGACAATATAATGGCGACTGGGAAAAAATAGCAAAAAATCATATCAATGTGAAACGTTTGTTATTATCAGAAAAAGATAGAATTGGAATTGGTACTTTTCAGCCGAAAGATGAGAAAAATCAAGACTCAACTGAATTAACAGGCGATTTAAATTATCGAAAAATTGCTGAATATGGATCAGACTCAGATCCACGTGCATTTAATTTTGATGGTGAATTTAATATTGCAAACAGAGGAATAGTTGAGTTTGTAGAAATGTTAAAACTTGATGTTGCATTTCTTTATGATTTATTGGGTGCTTCACAAGAACATAAAATTAAACCAAAAAAGTTTGCGCAAACTGATATCGATGAAGTAATTATTGGACATACAAATGAACCTGAATATCGTAAATTGCAAAATAATGAATTTATGGAAGCACTACGAGATCGTACGGTAAAAATTGATGTTCCTTATATTACAAAATTAAAAGAAGAAGTTAAAATCTATAAAAAAGATTTTAATCCAGAAACAGTTCCACATATACATATTGCGCCACATACTATTGAAACAGCAGCAATGTGGGGAATTTTAACTCGCCTTGAAGAACCGAAAAAAGCTAACTTAACAGTTATGCAAAAAATGAAATTGTATGATGGTAAAACCCTTTCTGGTTATACTGAAGATAATATAAAAGAATTAAGAAAAGATGCTTTAAGAGAGGGTTTAGACGGTATTTCTCCTCGCTATATTCAAGACAAACTTTCTAATTCTTTGGTTGAAGATAGAGGTAATGGTTGTATTAATCCATTTATTGTCTTGAATGAATTAGAAGGAGGATTAAAGAATCATAGCTTAATACGAGATGAAGAAACTAAAAAAAGATATCGAGAGCTTCTTGCGGTAGTTAAACAAGAGTATGAAGATATTGTTAAAAATGAAGTTCAAAGGGCTATTTCAGCAGATGAAGAAGCAATAGCTAAACTCTGTGGGAATTATATAGACAATGTAAAAGCTTATACTCAAAAAGAAAGAGTACGGAATAAATATACAGGTATGAGTGAAGAACCTGATGAAAGACTAATGCGAAGTATTGAAGAAAAAATTGATATACCTGAAAGCCGGAAAGATGATTTCAGAAGAGAAATAATGAATTACATTGGTGCTTTGGCTTTAGAAGGAAAAATATTTGATTACAAAACTAATGAGCGTTTACATAAAGCACTTGAATTAAAATTATTTGAAGATCAAAAAGATACAATTAAGTTAACAAGTTTAGTAAGCAATGTAGTTGACAAAGAAACACAAGCAAAAATTGACGTTGTCAAAAATAGATTAATTAAAAATTACGGATATTGTGATATTTGCTCAACAGATGCGCTTCATTTTGTTGCAAGTATTTTTGCCCGTGGTGATGTGAAAAGAAATTTAAATTAACAAATTCTTTTCACCATCATTTTTCTTTTTTCTTATCGAAAGGGGGAGGGCATTCAAATGAAAATGGAAACCGATGTTAACCGTTTTAGAAAAATTGTAAGAGGAAAAATTAAGGATAACTTAAAACGGTTTATCTCTTCTGGTGAATTAATTGGGCGCCAAGGAAATAAACAGGTTTCAATTCCATTACCTCGAATAGATTTACCAAGGTTTGAATTCGGTGGGAATCAACAAAGAGGTGTTGGACAAGGTGATGGTGAGCCTGGAGATCCTGTAGGGCAGGGGCAGCAACAACCTGGTGAAGGTGAAGCGGGTCAGAATCCAGGTGAACATAGCATGGAAGTAGATGTAAGCCTTGATGAACTTGCAGGAATTTTAGGGGAAGAATTGGGCCTCCCTAGGATTGAAGATAAAGGGAAAAAAAATATTTCTCAGAAAAAATATAAGTATCAAGGTGTCTTAAGAAATGGACCAGAAAGCTTAAGAAATTTTAAGCGCACTTATAAAGAAGCTTTAAAAAGACAAATCAGTATCGGTGATTATACTAACGACAGACCAGTCGTTATTCCTATCAAAGAAGATAAAAGATACAGAAGTTTTAGAATTGAAGAAAAGCCGGAAGCCAGTGCAGCAATAATTTATATGATGGATGTTTCTGGTTCTATGGGAGATGAACAAAAAGAAATTGTTCGTTTAACCTCATTTTGGCTAAATGCTTGGCTTAAACATAATTATGATAATTTAGATACTCGCTTTATTATTCATGATGCGATAGCAAGAGAAGTTGATGAACATACATTTTATCACACCAAAGAATCAGGTGGTACTTTAATTAGTAGCGCTTATAAACTTTGTGAAAAAATAATTACTGATAATTACCCAGCTTCTGAATGGAATATTTATTTATTTCATTTTTCAGATGGAGATAACTGGAGTGGTAATGATACAAATGAATGTATGAATCTTTTAGATGGTACTTTGTTACCTTCTAGTAACTTATTTGCTTATGGACAAGTGGAAAGTCGCTATGGAAGCGGACAATTCTTAAAAGATTTAGAAAAACATTATGGCGAACAAAATGAAAAGGTCATAATGCATCAGATCAAGGATAGAGATGGGATTATGAACGCGTTACGTGCTTTTTTAGGAAAGGGTAAGTAATTATGGTAATGGATCCACGTCTCACAAGTGAACTCACTCCTGAATTAAAAGATATTGTAAATGAAATTGAAAGCCATGCAAGAAATTTAGGTTTGGATTTTTTTCCAACTATTTTTGAAATGGTTGATTATCAACAAATGAGTGAAATAGCTGCATATGGCGGTTTTCCTACCAGATATCCGCATTGGCGATTTGGAATGGAATACGAAAGAATTGCGAAAAGTTATGAATATGGGCTTTCATTAATATATGAGATGGTGATAAATAATGACCCTTGTTATGCATATTTATTAAGAAGTAATTCATTAGTAGATCAAAAAACCGTTATCGCCCATGTCTATGGGCACTGTGATTTTTTTAAAAACAATTATTGTTTTTCTCATACTAACAGAAAAATGTTAGATGAAATGGCAAATCATGGAAGTAGAGTAAGGCGTTATATCGAAGAAGTTGGGCATGATGAGGTTGAAAATTTCATAGATATTTGTTTGTCACTAGAAAATTTAATTGATCAACATGGACCACATATTCGAAGAGAAAATAAACCGAAAGAGAAAGATAATTATGATGAAAGTTTAATTTCTCCTGATAAGTTGCCAGTCCCTAAACTTCCTTCGTTACGTGGATACATGGAAGGTTATATTAATCCTGATAGTTACGTTAAGGAGCAGCAAGCAAAAGTTATCCAAGAAAAAGAAAAAGAAAAAAAATTTCCAGAAAGTCCAATACGCGATGTACTAAAATTTTTATTGGATTTTGCGCCTTTAAATTCTTGGCAACGCGATGTTCTATCCATTGTAAGAGAAGAAGCTTATTATTTTGCTCCACAAGGTCAAACTAAAATTATGAATGAGGGTTGGGCGGTCTACTGGCACTCAAAAATTTTAACTCAACTTGTTTTAAAAGATTCTGAAGTGATTGATTATTGTGATCATTATGCTGGTGTGGTGCAAATGTCTGGGCAAAGATTAAACCCTTACAAATTGGGTGTAGAGTTGATGCGACATATTGAAAAGCGTTGGAACAATGGGCAATATGGACTAGATTATATTCTCTGCGATGATCCGCAAATTAGAAAAAATTGGAATAAAAATACGAATAAAGGAATAGAAAAACTATTTGAAGTTAGAAAATTTCATAATGATATCACTTTCCTTGACGAATTTCTTGACGAGGATTTTTGTGAAGAAGCGAGATTGTTTACTTGGGTTCAGGATAGACGATCTGGACAGGCCATTATTCATGATAGAGATTTTAAAACAATTAAAAGAGACTTGCTCGATGCAATGACTAATTTTGGTCAACCTATTATTGATGTTGCAGACGGAAATTTTAGAAATCGTGGTGAATTATTACTAAGACACAAGCATCAAGGTAAAGATTTAAAAATTGATTGGGCTGTAGAAACTTTAAAAAATATTTTTAAAATTTGGAACAGACCTGTTAATATTGCAACGATAATAGAATCTGAAAATAAAATTGTGCATTATGATGGTTCAGAGCCAAGAATAGAAAAAGGTGTTAACTTAGATTAAGTTCATAATTGTTGAAATGGTTCATTGATTAGTTTTAAAATTTTTTCTTTAAATTCATCGTTTTTAAATGGTTTAATGATATAGCCGTCAGCTTTTAAACTCATACCTTGTAAGATATATTTCTTTTCTTTTATTGAAGTAAAAAAAACAATTTTAAAACGTCGCTTTTGAAATCTATCTTTTAAACTATGCATAACCATAAAACCATTTTTATCTGGCATATAAATATCTAGCAAGACAAGTGCTACATCATGAATATGTGCAAGTATTTGTGAGATTAAGTCTTCTGCATTGTAGCAACAAACGACTTTCAAATCCATAGATTCAAGTATTTTTTTTGTTATCAAATGTATTTCTTCTGTATCATCAAGAATAATAACGACTTTTTGCATAATTTCACCATTCTTAAGAATATTTTTATTATATAGGAATCAGATATGTATTTGAATAGGTGGTGAAATTTTTGACTATTTTACGCGAATAGGTATAAAAATTGACACTTAAATACTAATAATTTTACTGCTAATATAAAACAATATTTTGAGAAATTTGAATATAAGTTTAAATTATGATTTTTTGGAGAAAACAAAAAAAGTTCGTTTTGTATAAGAAGCTAAAATTGTTTTTTATAACTTTAGCTATAGTTTTATCTTGGCAAAATATTTGTTTTGCAGGACATAAAATTAAATTAGGACTCATGACACTTCGTCAACAAGATGATGCTTTCTTCTCACTATTGGTAGACTTTACAAGAGCTGCTTGTGAAAATTTAGATATGGATTTATATGCAATTTATGGGAATGATAGCATTTCTTATATAACCGAAAATTTACATTCTATTTTAGATAAGAATAAAATAGATGCTATGATTATTTTGAATTATCAAGATAAAATTGATGAAATAGCAGAAAAATTAGAAGCAAATAGAGTTCCTTTTTTTGTTTATAATTCTGGTTTTAGTTCTTCTAATAAAACAGATATAAAAAATAAATATAAATATTTTTTAGGAGAAATGTTACCTACTGATGAATATGCTGGTTATTCTTTAGGAAAGACTTTAATAGAAAATAGTCTGCCAAATAGCAAAGGCGAATTTCATTTAATTTCGCTTGCAGGTGGTGTTGCTGATGAAGCTTCTATCAAAAGAATAGCTGGTTTAAACAAATTCATTAAACAATCAAAGAAAAAAATAATAATTGATAAAATATTTTATATAAATTGGCGAAAAGAAGAAGCTACTAAAGTTATGAAAAATGAAGTCTCAATAATGAATAATCTTTCTGCCATATGGGCTGCCAGTGATTCATTGGCACTTGGTGCTGTCGAGAGTATTTCTAAACAAAATAGTAAAATATTAGTTGGAGGAATAGATTGGAGTTTTGAAGGAGTAAAAGCTGTTTCAGAAAATAAGTTATTTGCCACAGTTGGTGGTCATTTTATGGATGGCGCTTGGATTTCTGTTCTATTACACGATTACTTTCATGGGATAGATATTTTTGATGAAAATAAGAACTTTTTAAATTCATGGATGTCCCTAATAAGAAAGAATAATTCTGATAAGTACTTAAATTTTTTTAATAATAGAAAAAATTGGAAAAAAATAGACTTCAAAAAATTGTCAAAAGTTTATAATTCACGGCTCAAGAATTACGATTTTTCTGAAAAAAGAATTGTTCCCTTAATTTTTGCAAATGAATAACATAAATATTTGATATTACTTAAGAAAAATAAAAAATAAAATATTGAAAAGTAACAATTTTTTTAAAGAAAGTTAACTTTAGACCGATATTTAGATAAATGGAGGGACTTAGGAATGAGCTTTAATCCAAAAGATGAAAAAATTAAAAGTGAAAAATATAAACGTGATGGTGCAAAATATGTTTGCACAAAATGCAAAGCAAAACATTTTTCTAAAGATGATGTTGAAAAATGTTATGACAGCCATCCAGCTACGGAAGAGAAACTAGTGAAATAGCATTCCATTAGGATTGAAAAATTATTCAATAGGAATTCCCCTAAAAAACTAATATATTTGACAAAAATAAAACAAATTATTATAAAATAAATTCAACTTATGTCCCACTAAAATTTAATAAGCAGGTTAATTTATGGTAGAAAAATATTTACACATGTTTTCTGTTGTTTCTTATGTCTTGTTTTTTTCATTAATTTTATTAGAATTTGTTGTTTCTAAATATAGAAGTAGAAATGACTATGAATTAAAAGACACTGTATTTAACATTGGCACAGGTCTTTTTTATCTTACAATTCCTTTAGCATTAAATGCTGCATTGACTATTTTTTTATATGACTTTTTTTCTAGATTTGCATTATTTGAAATGCCCGGTGTTTGGAGTGCCTTAATAAAAGGTGAGAATTTATATCTATGGGCATTTTTACTATTATTTCTAATGGATGATTTTTCTTATTACTGGTTCCATAGAATTTCCCATGTTTGTCGATTTTTATGGTGCATTCATGAAGTCCATCACTCATCAAAAAAATTTAACTTAACAGTTTTTTTAAGAGCCTCATTTATTGATTATGTTCCTCAAGGTTTGTTTTATATTCCTTTATTTATTATTGGATTTAAACTCGAAGATATTTTCTTTCAAATGGCAATAAATTTCACGTATCAATTTTGGATACATACAAAATATACAGGAAAAATTAAGTATTTTGATGAAATTTTTAATACACCAAGTCATCATCGAGTGCATCATGCAAAAAATATTAGTTACTTAGATAAAAATTATGGAGGAATTTTAATTATTTGGGATAAAATGTTTAAAACTTTTGCTAGAGAAGAAGAAACTGTTGAATATGGAGTATTACATGATTTAAATACTGATAATGTATTTGCTTTAAATTTTATAACTTTTAGAGATATGTTTAAAGCTTCTTTCAAAGCAAAAGGTATTGTAAATAAATTTCTTTATCTTCTAAATCCTCCGGGCTGGAGTCATGATGGATCATCTAAAACAACGAAAGAAATACAAGACGAGTATTTTAGGAAATCTAAGTTAACTAATGATAGACAAAAAGAATATATTCAAGAAAAAATATCTGCAGTTTAATTAAGTTCAGATTAATTATAAATCTGAACAATCTGCAGAAAATTCCTCAACTGATTTAGTATTATAAACAGAATAGTTTGATTTTTGTTCTAATATGTATTCGGACATTCCATAATGAAATCTTTTTTCAGTTCCCCAATCATATGTATAACCACGACCCGTCCAAGGACATTCGGTATATCCATCATGTGCATAGTATCTTTTTAAAAATTGATATGCAGTCCATTTTGTCAAAGTAGGACTTAGCAATAAATTACTGTTTACTTTGTCGTCTTTACCTATTTCTTTTCTTAGTAAAACTTCATTTGCAGGCATTTTATCGATTGTATTACAATTTGCTGCCGTTGGATTCATAAAAGTAGAGGCACAGGGACGAAATATTCCAGGACCTTTAAAACTTGTAAAAGTATTATTTTGATAATCAAGATCAAGTTTTGCTAAAACAGCAGGAACTTTCATAAATGCAAAATATCTTGGTGTTTCATTAGGAGATTGAGGAGGGATACCTAAAAGTTGGCTGTATCTTAATCCTAAATTTTTCTTATCTATGCGTTCTTTTTTGATAACATTTTTACATGTTTCTTTCATATCAGCAGCATTTGTAAACCAAACTTGTATTCCTTTGGGAAGTGATCCATTAGTGCCTTTTTTGTAAGGGTAATTAGTAAAAACTGCAATTTCATAGAAATCCATTTCATTTTTTACTGGAAGAGGTGAAAGTTTAATTGCGGGTAATAAATTCCAATTGTCAAGAACTCGTTTCGTTGCCTGCATATACTTATCATACCAAACAAAATATTCGACCCAGCTACTTTCACTGGTTTTATTTTCCATATCACATTTTAACTGGGGAATGTTTGTTGCATTATTACTTGATACAATACTTGATTTTCCATATAAGTAGCAGACAAATTTATTTGTTTTAGTTGTAAATGTGTATTTATAGTATAATGGATTATTTATAATAGAATTGCTATTTTCTTTGCAAGAATAATCAATAATGTCAACTTTGTTAATTTTACTTGCATAATCTTTAATTAAATTAATCTCATTTAGGTTACAGGAAGGATTTGTTTCAAGAGAATGAGCATTGTATGAAAAGTAACTTAAATTCATTCCAAAGATTATACAAATTGTTTTTGGATTATTTAAAAACATTATAATTTCCTTTTTTTATTTATTATTTTTTTTGATGTACTAGTCAGAATTTATATTATCTAAGTTGAAAAGTAAATTGGAAAATCTAATATTTTATTTTTTGGAATAAACTTTAAAATATTTTTTGTCAGAGTAAAATATATAATTAATTTTTTAAAAAAAAATTTATTTAAAAATAAGAAAAAATTATAAAATTTATATTTTATTATCAGTGTTTAAAGATTAGATGCTTTGACTATAAGAGGTATTTTTTTTGAGTTCCGTAAATTGATCAAATGTTGAACAAATATTTCGTAAGAAAACTAAACCTAATGGAGTTACTTGAATTGTTTCATTATCTAATTCAATTAGTTTATCAATTTTATAAGGAATTAAATTTTCTATAATTTTTTCTTTCAAATTAACATCTAATGGAAAATGTTGAAATGATGTTTTATGGTAACAAGCTAAATTTAGAATGTGTTGCTTAATAACTAAATCAGTTTCATTCATAATATAGCCAGACTCAAAATTAAAACTTTCGTTTCTTGTTAGTTCCATATATTCAGAAAATGACTTTTTATTTTGGACATAAAATAGGCCAAAATCACTGATTGCTGAAACGCCTATTCCAAGAAGGATAGAACTATTTTGTGTTGTAAACCCCATGAAATTTCGATGCAATTTTCCTTGCAGTGCACTTTGATATAGTGAGTCTGTATTTAGGGCGAAATGATCAAAGCCTAAACTAAAGTAGCTATTATTAGTCAAAGAATCAAAAGCAGTTTTATAAATTAAATGCTTTTCTTTTCCAGAAGGCAAAGAGGTTTTACTTAATTTACTTTGACTAGGTTTTAGTTGAGGAACATGCGCATAGCTATAAAAGGCAATTCTATCGGGTTTTAATTTATAAACTGTGCTGAGAGTTGCTAAAATTGATTCAGGATTTTGCTCAGGTAATCCATAAATCAAATCAAAATTTACAGACTTAAACCCTATTTTTCTAGCATATTGAGTACAAAATTCAATGTCATTATATGTTTGTTCTCGCCCAATTATTTTTTGAACATCAGGATTAAAATCTTGCACCCCTATACTTAATCTTTCAAAAGAATATTCTTTTAAAACATCAAAGTGCTCTTTATTTGTGACTTTTGGATGAACTTCAACACTAAAATCTCGATTGTTAGATATTTCTATTCGTTTGAAAATTTCTGAAAATAGTAATTTTAAATTAGAAGGGGAGAAGAAAGTAGGGGTTCCTCCACCTAAATGTAGTTCTTTTAATTTGATTGGTCTTTTGAAAATATTAAGATAATTATCAATTTCTATTAGTAGTTTATTTATATATGGAATTTCTAATTCATGATTTTTAGTTATTACTTTATTACAACCACAAAAGTAACAGAGGGATTCACAAAAAGGAAGGTGAATATAAAGTGATATTTCAATTTCATTTTTGGTTAAAAAATTTGCATTATAAGTATTAAGAAATTCTTCTTGCGTAAAAATTTTTTTCCAATAAGGATATGGAGGATAACTTGTATACCGAGGAACAGGAAGGTCATATTTAAAAAAAAGTTCTTCATTTGGTAGCATATCCTAACTCCTTATTAACTACAAAT
Source organism: Pigmentibacter sp. JX0631 (assembly GCF_029873255.1). Taxonomy (NCBI): domain Bacteria; kingdom Pseudomonadati; phylum Bdellovibrionota; class Oligoflexia; order Silvanigrellales; family Silvanigrellaceae; genus Pigmentibacter; species Pigmentibacter sp. JX0631. Next base: position 3,335,737 of record NZ_CP123622.1, read on the forward strand.
AGCCAAATTTTTATACCTAATTTTTAAAAAGAAATAAATAATTATTTTACTGGATAAAGTATTTTGAATAATTTTAAAATATATAGTAATATTAGATTAATAAAACAATATTGAGATTTATTTTCAACAGCTGAAAAAACACTTTGTAATTTGCATAGAAAAATTAGAAAGGAGTTAAGGTGAGAATATTGTCTTTTATTTTTCTTCTTTTACTAGAAGTGTCTTGTAAAAAAAGTTCACAAGACACTCCTGCGAATATTGTAAACTATTCTGGACCCAGTTCATGCAATATAATGAATAAAAAATTGAGTATAAAGCCTCAAATAGTTGGAGGGAACCCCGCCACAGATTCAAGTATAATTACAGGTTCAAATACAGTAGCCTTAATTTTGAATGAATCTAATAGCTCTACTAAAAAAATAATATGTTCAGGAACTATTGTGCAAAGCAATCTAATATTAACAGCTGGGCACTGCTTTGATGATGTAAATCAAAATTCAACATCACCTGGAATAGTTGTGTTTGCAGATTCTTTTGTAAATTATACGGCATCACAATCATTAAGGATTAGTTGTTGGCAAAGACCTACAAATTATAGACCTTGTAGTTCAGATAATTCTTACAACTGTATTTTAAATGATATTGCATGGGTTAAATTCAACGGTTCCTTATTGCCAAATTACAATATTGTTCAAGTATTAAAAGATCCATTGAGCATTTCAAACACAGAGACAAAATGGATGGCTGGTTTTGGAAATCAGAATGATTCAGGATCTAATAATTCTTTAAAAAATGTTGTTGCTTCTATTCCAACAATTTCTAACCCAGATTCACCTCCTAGCGGAGCAATCCAACAATTTAACTCATATACTTTTGCAAATGCGTATCAATCTTATTTGACTGTCATAGGTCCAAATGTTGGAAAAGGAACATGCGAGGGGGATTCAGGAGGTCCTGTTTATGTGTTAAGAAACAATAATTATGTATTAGCAGCGATAACCCAAGGAAGTAATAACTTATTGTCTCCTCATCCATTGAATTCCTCACCACCTTATCAGTTTGATACAAATAACTATGCCACGTGTCAGGATGGATATGGGGTCTATACAACTATCGGAAATTATGTAAATTGGATTCAAGTTTCGAGCGGTATCACATTAAGTACATATTAAAATTAAATTTATTTTGTTTTATGAGCAAGAAAAAAAAGTATTGTATCATCTTTCTTATTTTTTAAAAATTGGGTAAATACTAATCAAATAGTATAAAATTACTATTGTTCAATTGGTGAGATAATATGCAAAATGATGTAACATTAAATGATATTATAGATGATAATCTTAAAAGTAAATTTTATGAAATATGTTATAGTTTTAAGGCATTGAATTATTTTAGCTATATCAATACTAGCTTTTTAAATATTGAAACGAAAGAATTAAATTTTTTGCATATTGATTTAAACAAGTATCTTGATTTTTATCGAAATGAAAGATTTATTTTAATTGATCCTGTCATGGATTTAATATTTCATACAAACAGGGATGTAATTTGTTTCGAAGAATTAAATTATAAAGAATTAGTTAATGAAAATGGTAAAATATACAATCCTGGTAAAATAATAAATGCCCACAAAGCAAGTAATAAGTACTGTATGTCAAACGGTTTTTATACAGTTTTAAGATTAAAAAGTAAATATATGATTACTGGTTCATATGGAATTCATTCAAAAAGCTTTAAAATAGAAAAGTTTTTTGACAAAAAATATTTAGAGGGTAAATGGTTTTATGAATATACTAAGCAAATCAATTTCCTACTTTTAAATGCTATAAATAAAAGAGAGTCCGAAAATAAACTAGAAAGAATTATTCATTAGATGATAGTGCAATAAGATTTAATTTTTCTTTTTTAGTCAATTTTTTAATTTCTATTTCTTTTTTTGTTGCACTTGATCTATCTTTTACATTTTCTTGGTAGACTACTCTTTTGGGAGGATTAAAAGAAAAAAATTTTGCTCTTTTTTTATTAGAGGAAGAATGTTCTTTGAATCTTCTTTCAAGATCTGTGGTAATTCCAGTATAAAGCTTGCCTGAAATTGTTTCAATAATATAAACCTTCCAAGTCATTTTAAACCTTAAATTAGTGTCTATTTTATAATTGAATTAAGCATGCTAAACTTTCTTCAGATGTATTATAAACTAACTTCAGGAATAAAGTATGTCAAATTTAAGATTCCTATTTGCTTTACTTTTTGTTTTTTTTATTTCTTCAGCCAAAGGTCTACAAATAAAAATTTGTGCTGATGATTTTCGAGGAGAATTGCGCCTTAAAAAAAATGTAGAAAATATAAGTATTGATATATTAAAAAAAGGAATACTTGAACTAAATAAGGAAACAAGCGTTGTACTTGTATTAGAATTCTTACCTCTTCCTAGATGTCTTGATTTGTTAAAAAAAGGTAAAATGGATGGAGCACTAAATTTATCATACAATGATGAACGCGCTAAGTTTTTAGAATATCCTCCAGGTTCTGGACCTGAAGAATGGGGTATTTGTACATCAGTCTATAAAGTTGCGTGTTCAGGCTATGTTTTAATCACTTTAAAATCGAATCCGTATAATTTTGAAGGGGATAAAAAAACATTCCCGAAACCTGTCCGCGTTGTCAGAGGATATTCAATTGAGAAAGAAATAAATCCAATTTACAAAGAAGATTTATATGTTGGTGTCAGCAATTTTAATAATATTAAACAAATGTTGGAAACAAAAAATGGTTCAGTAGTTGCAAATTTCACATTTCCGGTAAATATTGAAAAGTTTTATGAAATTTCGGATCAATTAAAAATTCATACAAAATATATTACTATGAGATCATATTATATTCCATTGGCTAAAAACTCAAAACTTCCCAAGGAATTTCGGGAAAAATTTTGGAAAACCGTTAGTTCTGTTGCGAATGATACGACTGTTGTAAACGAATTGCTCAAGTCATATTCAAAAAATTGATATAAATTTAAAATTGTCTTTTAAATTTATATCTTCCCGTGATATGCTAACTTGAAATAAGAATCGTAATTTTTAAAATGTTTTGTTATATAACAAAAATAGCAAACAATTGGAAACGTATTTTATGTACAATTCAGATGTAGTCTTTGAAGAAAATCGTTATGGAAAATTAAATGTGTTACTAGTAGACGATCAATCTATGGTAGCAAATTCATTAGCAACCGCTTTGTTACATAATGGATTTAATGTAAAAGTAACAGATAAAATTGATGAAATGAAAAAAATAGTTAACTTGGAGAAAGTTGATGTTGTAATAATGGAATATGCTTACAAGAATACTCAGGGTCTTGAAGAAATAAAATATGCAAAGCTAAAAAGTAAAAATGCAAAAATTAAATTTATCGTTACAAGTCCTGATTCTCGTCATGAAATAAAAGAAAACGCACTTAACCATCAGTGCGATTTATTTATTCTTAAACCTGTATCAATTCAAGATCTTTCTTCTGAAATTAAGAAAATTGCAAAACAAGAATATAGAAAATCTGAACGTGTAAAATGTTATATAGCTTTTGATGTTCAAAAAGCTGGAAATAATTACAATACTTTTGCAACAGATATATCAGTAGATGGAACTCATTTATTAGATAATGATAAGATTATAAATCCTAGTGTTGGTGAAGAGATTGAATTAAAATTTACAATTCCAAAAATATTAGAAGAAGTGCGGTGCAAAGGTCTGGTTGTGCGTTTGTCAAACAATGGTTTTGGATTACAATTTAAAGATCTCGAACAAACAGCTAAAAATAAAATAAAATTACACATTATTCAATAATTGAAAGTTTAGCATGCAAAATTTAATTTTTCCAGATTTAAAAATAGTTCAAAATTCAGACTTAGAAAAAGCAACTCGAACTTTACTTTTAGCTTTTGAACATGATCCTTGTTTAAGATATTTACTAAATAATTCATATCCTGAGCGCGAAGCAAAATTTATTCATAACTTTGTCCTCAAAACTGGTCTTGAAAAAGGAAAAGTATATACAACTAGTGAAAATGTAGAAGGTGTTGCAGTTTGGCTTCCTCCAGAAAGTATAAAACTTTCTTGGTTTGATTTTATTAAATTTGGAGGCTTAAAAATTCCTTTAAAGCATATATTAAAAATGAACACTTATGATCTGCATGCAAAAAAAATTCATAATAGTGTTGTAAAATCTCCCCATTGGTACTTGCTTTCATTAAGTGTGCAACCCATCCAGCAAGGGAAAAGTCTTGGAACAAAAATGCTGAAACCAATGCTTGAGTTTTTTGATATGACTAAACAAAGTTGCTATTTAGAAACCCATAACCAAAAAAATATTCCTTTTTACGAAAAAAATGGTTTTAAAATAATGAGCATAACAAAATTACCTAATTCAGATACAAATCATTACTCCATGTTACGGCATCCCAAGTGAAAAAGTGTTTGCTACTTTTTGCAAATATTAGGATTAAATATTAGTAAATTACAGCTAACGGTAAATGGCTTTTTCATAGAATTTTTCTAGATCTTTTTTCATTTTTGCTCTTGTATTTAAATCGAGAAACATCAAATGTCCAGATGAATAATTATGAATTTCAATATTTGCTTTAACTTCGTTTACTAAAGGTAAATTTTTTAAATCCAAAGTTGCTTGATAGTAAGGAGTTATAAAATCATAAATACCTCCAGCTTGAAAAAATTTTAAATTTGGGTTTAGATTTAATGCGGCAGCTAGATCTTCACCTACATATAAATCTCCTTGCAGTTTAGTTTCTTTTCCACTTGGATAAGTATGTGAATAATTCCAAAGATCAATTAAATACATATTTTGTGGAATGAAATTAGAATTTGTTGAATATTTTAATTCTTTTTGAATATAAAGAAACCAGGCGGCATTAAATACAGAATTGGTATTATTCATTAATGGATCCTGAAATAAGTAATCTATATTATCAACTATAGGGTTTGAAAAACGCGAATTTCTAGCATCATAAAAACTAATAAATTTATTTTCATTTTCTAAAAGATGACTTGGAAGAAAATTAAATAAATTTAGTGGAAGAATATTTAAATCAAATTTAGTTTGTTTTTTTATATCTAGTGAATTAATTCCAATATATTTCTCAACTTTATTCGCAATTCTATCTGGCATTTCTGACATTTTTGATAGGGCAGTTTCAATTTTATTTGCTAATTCAATTTCTGCAGGTGAGGATAGTTTTAATAATTCAATTAAATTATGATAGTTTTTTGCAATTTTTATTTTTTCATTAAGTAAACTTTGCAATATAGTATCTGTATTATGATAAATTAAGTTATTTAAATTTTTATAATTATCATTCCATCCATCCATAAAAGAAGCATATTCATTTGAAGAAAAATCTTCAACTTTTTTTAAGTGATCAAAAACATTATTTGTATCATTTATTTGAATTTTTTGATAATTTAATGCTGCAGCTGAAAAAGAAGGAAGTTGTCCTATCGGATTCATCCAATTACGATAGTCTAAAATTGTGGAAATAGAAGTTATTCCATTAAAATCTATTCCATTTTTATGAAGAAAGTAAACTAAAATCGGACTTCTTACAGTTCCATATGACAATCCCATCAAAAATTTTGGAGAATCCCAGCGCTTATTTTTTGTTAAATATCTTTTTATAAAATTTACAAATGATTGTGCATCTTCATCTGCACCCCAAAAGTTTCTATTTTTAAATGGTGCTATAGCTGTTGAATATGCTGTTCCTATTGCGTTAATATAAATTAAATCAGTTTTTTCTAACAAGCTATCTGGATTATCTTCTAATGAATATCCTCCTGGCGGAGTAAAATTTGGGTAAGATGATTTTATAACCTTTGGTGAAAATCCCCCCAGTAATTGATACATAGAAGTTGTTCCTGGTCCACCATCATAAATAAATGTAACTGGTCTTTTTTGAGAGGGCTTTTTTTCTGCAGTAAAGGCCACATAAAACATTTTTGCATTTGGTTTTGAGTTATTGGGATCTAACGTAACCAAATGACCAACTGTAGTTAAATAATTTAATTTAATTTCACCATTTTTATAGGATTTTTTTGTTGTAATACTGTCTTCAGTTGTATTATTAACAGAATCATCGGGTAGAAATCCATATATCGTTTCATCAATAACGGAATTTTTTTTAATAATGTTATCTGATTTTTCAGAGTTTATATCTTTTTTTAGAATTGTTTCATTATTTTTACACGAAACTAATAAATGTAATGAAATTATACTTATCAGTAGAATTTTTTTCATTTGCTGCTCCTTTGAAATTAAATAGTACATTAACATATTAATTTTATTATTGATATTTTTTCTTTGGAAAATCTTAAGCTTCATGTTTTTTATTAAAAAATGAAAAACATTTTATTATTTTGATTTTTAGCATTACTTTATAAAAATAAATTAATTAATTAATTTATCCGAAGGAAAGATTACATTCCGAAATTTTTAATAAAATTGAATACTAATTACTAATATATTTTCGGAATATAATTTGTATAGTAAATTACAACCTAAACGACTTTTTTTCTTTCTTTTATAAGAGTTAAAAAAAGCAAATTTGTTACTATAAAACAAATTAAAGAAATAACTAAAATATATGAAAAAACTGTTAAATTTTTAATATATTTTGAGAAAAATTCTACACTAATACTTAAAATGATCATGTTTATAAAACTAAATAATGCTGTCATTGTTGTTTTGGGATATTCAAATGAATATAAAATAGTTCTAAATAGTGGAGAACTTATACAACCTAAACCAATTGTATAAATACTTAAGAATAAAATAGCAAAAAATACATTACTCATTCCATAAAATGAAGTCATAAATAGTAAAAATAATCCAGAAAAAATAAAGAAAGAAGATATAACAATAATTTGATGCAATTCAAATTTTTTCAACAAAAATTGTAATAAAATTGTTCCTGCAATAAATCCTCCAAAAATAGGGAATTGAGAAAATCCATATTCTATAAAAGTCATTTTTGCATTTTGAATTAACAAAATAGGTGAAACGGAAATCCATAAAATTAATGGAAATTGCGCAAATGTAAAAGTTAAAACCCCAAAAATATATTTGTTTTGCTGAATTAATTTAAAATATAATTTTATTCCATCTTCTATAAAATTTATGTTTTTATTTAATTTATTATCTTTTGGAAATGAAAAATATAACCCTATAAATGAGATTGCTGCTAGAAAAGTAATAAATATATTTATACCTCGCCAATGGAAAAATTGCAGATGTATACTTCCAAGTAAAGGACCAATTAAAGGTGCAAGAATGCTAACTGAAGTCATAAAAGCTATAATTTTGACAGCTTTTTTTTCTGGGAATGATTCTTGCACTGTGGCATAACCAATAGCGCTTATAAAAGCTATGCCAAGACCTTGAATTATTCGAGCAAATAAAAATTGGTAAATATTTAGTGCTATAGAATTAATTATGCATCCAAGAATAAAAACAGCAATTCCTTGTAATAGGAGTTTACGTTTCCCATATTTTTCAGCGAAATATCCAACAAATAATTGAAAGCAAGAACCTCCAAAAATATATAGGCTTAATGCACTGGGAATATAACTATTATCAACATTAAAATCTTTGGTGACATGAATCATTGCGGGCATAATCATATCATTCGAGATATAAACACTAAATTCATACAAAACTAAGAAATAAACAAATAAATACGATACTTTTAACACGTTATTAGACATGATAAGTCCTTATAAATATTATTGAATTTTAATAAATAGATTTAAATAAGAGATTATTAGTTATGTCGTCGTGTTAAAGGAGATTTCATTTTTATCCTAAAAAATAAGCAAATAGAAAACAACTACTTCTATATCATCATAGTGATACTTGCAAGCAAAATTTGTATAATGGTATAAGTTTGACAAGAGAATTTTAAAATTGTGGAGGAATAATTTTGAAATTAACAAAACATCGTTTTTTTAAATTGTTACTTTTAATCACTATTTCTCAATTTTTTGGTTGTAATCATCTTTTTTATTATCCTGATAAAACTATCAGATTTGAACCAAGTAAATTAGAATTACCCTTCGAAAATATTTACATAAATGTTGATAGTTCTACTAAACTAAATGGATGGTTAATAAAGTCAAAAAGAAAAGAGAATCTTGGTTTAGTTGTTCAATTTCATGGAAATGCTGAAAATATTTCTACTCATTTTTTATATTTGTCATGGTTAACTGAATATGGTTATGATGTATTTATCTTTGATTATCGGGGTTATGGACTTTCAAATGGAAATCCAGAAAGAGAAATGATTTTTAAAGATTCTATTCAAGTTTTAAATTGGATTTTTAGTAATTATACTTATAAAAATATTTTTTTAGTGGGACAAAGTTTAGGAGGGGCGATTTTAATCCCAGTTATTGGTGAAAATCCAAATGAAAAAATTCGGGGCATTGTTTTAGATAGTACATTTTCTTCTTATCGCAGTATTACACGCGATAAATTAAGTTCAGTTTGGTTGACTTGGCCTCTTCAATGGCCTTTAAGTTTTCTTGTTTCTGATGAATATAGCCCAATTGATTTTGCTAATAAAATAACAGTTCCTATCTTAAATTTTCATAGTGAAAATGATCCCGTGGTATCTTATGAGTTGGGGAAAGCCTTATATGAAGCAATTCCGTCTCAAAAAGAAATGAATACTCTCTCTGGAAAAGAACATTGTGCTGCTTTTATAATGAAAGAAGATCAATACAGAAGAAAATTACTAGAATTTTTCTGCATGAATATACTAGAAAAAAATAATCAATGTGCAAAAGAATTAGAAGACTTAAAAAATATCAGAATTAAAAATGCAATTGATATATATAATGAGAAGAAAAACCAAAAAGGGTGAAATAAAAAAGGTGGGAAAATATTTTATCCCACCTTTTTGCTAATTATTTCGGTTGAGCTGACATAACAACATCAACTTTTTTCACTTCTAATGGGAAGAAAAGATCAGGTTTTGCATTTACTGCTTTTGGAATGTCCCCAGCAATATGCGCATTTCTGCCTTCTTCAGTTGTAAAAGTGTCAAAAACATAGAATGTTTCTTCATTTAATTTAACGAAGTACCAAGTTTTTGTTTCTTTTTCATTCTCAACAACTTTCAATGGATTTGCACTTGCCAAATAATCTAAAGCTTGTTTCCCTTTTCCAGGTTTAGCTTTAACAGTAACTATAAGAGCTTTCTTTA